>CBDANC010000015.1:0-461012 GCA_965197425.1 Bdellovibrionales bacterium | reverse complement strand
CCCTAGCACCCGGCCTTAATCTCCTAACAAACAACTCTCCAAGAGATCTATAGCTACTGAGCTTTTTTTCAGCCTCAGACATATTCAATCTAAAAAACTTAACAAAAAGATAATTACAAACCAAAGAAAAAAGGCCCAACTTTAAGCGGGCCATCTTTCCAAAAATATGGCTGGTAACCTTGAATACTAATCCCAGCATATTATTTTAAAATAATGCCTTAGTATCTAATTGGAACTCTAACGCCTACTTCAACCACATGGTTCATAAATACAGGTTGTGTACTTTGAACACTACCATTTTCATATTCAACATTAGGGTCGTGAGGAGAAGAAATTTCAACAGAATCATTATGTGTTTCATTAAATGAACTATAAAATCTGTAAGACAGGTCAAAGAAAACAGTATCAAAGGTATTGATGTTTACACCTACTACTGCCTGACCTACTGGAAAAGGCTTTAATGTACTCTCCATATCAAAACGCTCAACGGAAGAAACTTCCAGATCTGCATCATACCAAGTAAAACCACCTCCTAAACCTACATAGGGCTGAAACAAAGTATATTCATCATAAAAATCCCACAAAACATTAGCCATTACCTTAATCTGGGCTATGGAACCTTCAATAGTTGTCATGGTATTTAATTCATCCAAACTTACATTGTGAATATTGGCATGTGTAAATGCAAAATCCTCTATGTTAAAAAAACCACCATCCGCTTCTAACTCAGCTCTAATTTTACCAAAGTCATAACCAAAACCCACTTGATAACTAGGAATTTTACTAGCAATACCAAACTGAGCTGCTGAATAAACGTCTAAAGGAGAAGAAGGAATGATAAATTTTAGATCATGGTAAGGATAGTCATAACCAACAGCACCCCTTATATAAAAAAATGGAAAACTACAACAATTGGCAGCTTCCAGTTCACTATCATCATACAAATAATCATCCACTGTCTGAGCTTCAGACAAATAAGGCACTACAACCAATACCAAACATAAAAGAAACTTCTTCATAAACCCCCCAAACAGATTACGAACCAGTACAGATTCTACATTTTCAAAAGATAACAAGTCAAACCCTTTAAAGTAACCTACCATAAGGGCCACATAGCGGATCTGAGAACTAAATTGTCGGTCGCAAAATCATGGCGACCCCTACGGGAGTCGAACCCGTGTCTTCACCGTGAAAGGGTGATGTCCTAGGCCACTAGACGAAGGGGTCTTTCGTTCTATGTCATTTTTACAGTGAACGTAAAAATATTTCCCTGCTACTCAACTAAATTCCAGCACTGTATATCATTATAGCATTATTTGTCTAGTACTTTGAAATGCACAAAATATGATCAAATAACTATCGAGTACAGCACAAAAGAGATGATTGCCAGGAAACAGGCACTCGGATAAAAAACCGACCGTAGGAAGGTTATTTCAATTGGAAAAACCGACTGCAAAGGAGGTTCATCCAATTGGATAATATAAAGGTTTATCCCGTAAGCCAATTGAACCAAAGTGAACAAGTCCACTTATTTTTGACTTAGTTCGGAAGACCTTTAAGTAACGGGATCAGCATCGTGTCCAAAGCTGGGCAACCACTCGGATAAAAAAAGTGAAACAGGCGTTCACAGCAAAAAACTGGCAAAGCCAGATTTGTTTGCTGTTCACTAACCTCACCTTTATTTAACAAGTCCACTTGTTTTTATCCTCGTTCGGAAGACCTTATGAAACGGGATCAGCATCGTGTCCAGAGCTGGGCAACCACTTGGATAAAAAAGTGAACAAGTCCACTTGTTTTATCCTCGTTCAGAAGACCTTTAGGGATTGAAGCGGCATTTTAGGTTTGTTATCGTAAATCAAATGGACTTTCTAATATCTGAAGTTGTTAAAAAATGGGCTTGCAGCATAAAACTAAATACCAAATATTTTAGAACCATAACCAGCACCAACGAATACGCCAAACAAACAGGGTATCATCAACCAACCCTAATATACACCGACTATCAAACAAAAGGAAAAGGGCGTGGGAAAACATGGACATCACCCAAAGAAGGCACAAGTTTTCAAGGAAGTTATATATTCTTGTCAAAACAAACTATCTATCCAATACTATCGAGTCTTATAGGACTCAAACTATACGAAGCCCTATACAAAGTTTGGCCCAAACACAAAAAACATTTTTATCTAAAACCACCCAATGACATATACTTTGATAAACTAAAAATTGCAGGCATCTTAATAGAAAGCTTAAACACAAAAAACTCAAATCAAATAATAATAGGATTGGGACTTAACATATTTTCAAAACCAAAATTGAATACAGCAGGCATGTTAAAAGAATGTGTGGGTACAATAACCAAATCAGAAATAACAAATCTACTAACACTAAAATTCAATGGCTTTAAAGAAGCCATAATAGATGCAAAATCTCCCACACTAAACACACAACTTAGAAACAACTTACTAAACTCAATAAAAAATAATCCAAATAATCAATACACAGATATCCTGGAGGATGGTTCTCTAATTTTAAATACAGGTCAAAAGAAACACTTCATGGATATTTAAATACATGCTAGCATGTGGGTCATCATGGCGCTCGTACATACACCCAAACAACAAAAAAAACAAAAATGCCCCGAGTTCTCGCTAAAAGCTGTGGATGGTAAGCAATATTCCCGATCTGATTTTCTGGGAAAACCGCTCATAGTGGCATTCATCTGCAATCATTGTCCATATGTACAGGCAATAGAAAATAGACTCATCGAGCTGAATAAAAGTGCCAAAAAGCTAACAGCAAACATGATAGGTATTTGCTCAAATGATGAAGAATCCTACCCAGAAGACTCTTTTTCAAATCTCAAAAAGAGATGGACAGATAAAAATTATAATTTCCCCTACCTACACGACAAAAACCAAGACGTAGCCAAAAAATTTGAAGCTGTCTGTACCCCAGATTTCTTTGTATATGATAAAAATCACATGCTACAATACAGGGGCAGATTGGACAATAATTGGCAAGATTTCAAAAAAGTAACAAAACAAGAGCTTTTAGAGGCATTATCGCTTATAGTACGAGAAAAACCCATAAATCTCTCCATAAAGCCTTCTATGGGCTGTTCGATTAAATGGAGATAAAATTTGTTGTTGAGTTTGTAATTAACAAAACATAATCGCGGCTAACAAAAACATATAATCAACATATGAAAAGTTTAAATAGTACAAAAATAGCTAAATGGCAAAATGCCATATTAATTGTAGCACTGCTAGCCTCGCAAAGTGCATATGGTATAGAAAGCACAAAAATTTCAAAAACCAAAGAGTGTATTGAAGCACTTTCTAGAACAACAAAATTCAACACTCTAAAAGAAAAAGTAAACTCAGCCAAAAATAAAACACAAGAATACTCAAGCGAACTATATAAAACCAGGGGGCTAAGATTATTCCTAGCAGATGTAGATCCAACCTTAGAAACCCAACATAACAGATTGGTCACCTATGCCCCATTCAAAGAAAATGAGACCTTATTAGCTAAACTTAGCAACACATTAACTCTCTTAAATCCGTTCCGTTGGATTGGCACAATCATAAAAAATCAAAACTACAAGTTCTCGCCTATATCATCATCATTGAACTACATAATAGAAAAACTAAGCAAAAAAGTGCTCAACAAATCAAAAGAACTATCTCGCTTTAGCACACTATTAGTTCAAACGGTCTTCCTTTTAACCATTTTAGAACCAGGACTTAATATCATCAGCAATGAAGCGGAACAAAATATGATGGATCAATATGCGGAACATATCGAAAACAACAAAGAATACTACCAAAATATTCTAACTAATGACTACAGATATGCAAGTATAGACAAGTATCTACAACAGCAACTGAACCTAATGACAGTCAGCCTATATGACGACTTTCAATCTATGGAAGGTGTAGATATAAACTCAATGGAAAACTTAAGAAGTATAGGGCATGAGTACTATACCACATATAACTCCATAACAAGCGATGCCCTAATGCAAACCTTTTACCTCGAATCACAGTATGAAGAGTATGCCGAAAGCAAAACACAAGATATAACAGAACTAAGCGTTGAAAAGAACATATCTCAATTTTGTAATCTCGACCTGTTTCAAAAAGCATGTGGCTTAGCTGAGCAAGAAGAACAAATAACCCAAAGGGATACCTATATAAAAGAAGCGTTTGATCTAACTCACACACTCTATGAATCATACGAGTTAATAGATCAATTCAAACATAACATAGAACTCATTAGCAATAGCACAGATAATCCGTTTATTGAAAATGCAACCCAATTTATTGATGCTCTAAACCAATACCACAAAGAAGGGTTAATACCATTAAATGCACTAAACTATCTAATTAAAAGAGATGTAGATATACAGTTTACCCTCCAACTTGATCTTCTAGCTGCAATTTTGGAAGGCGAGCTTATTTCAAGGGAAGAAGTTTCCGGAGCACAAAACCAAGCACAAGAACTGGTTAACACCATAAGAGAAGCCACCAAAAAAGATATAGAGGCACAAAAGACTAACAATTAAAATCAAAATACATTGGTACCTATTCTTATGGCACCTTCAAATCTATGACCTATTCTGGGTCCAAAATGTAGAGTTTGGTGATCTAAACCAAATATTTCAAGATCACCCTGGCTTCCAATAAACATAAATTTATAGCCAATTCCAAAATCGATATTTTCAAAATATCCAAAATCAACCCCGGCTCCAACCTGCCCTAAAAAGGAAGCAACATCATCAATAACAGAAGCAACTTCTTCTTGAATTATATTACTGGAGTTATACTGTGAGTACAAACTACCTAAGCTAAGCGACACAAAAGGCGTTATAAGACCCGATTCATTCGAAAAACGAAAAATAGGACCTACTGCAATCAATGCATGACTTTCTCTGTCACTAGATAACTCTCCAGCATCATAATTTCTAAAAAACCCAGCTTCTATCTCAATAAACAAGTCCTCTATTATTTTCTGCTCTAAAGCTACACCAATAATAGAAGGAAAATAGCCATATCCATCTTGCTTGTAATCAAACTTATCACTGTCTTGACTTATTGGACGAAGCTCAGCACTCACCCTTCCTAACATTATCATTCCAAACTGAGGTTTTATGTACATAGAGCTTTCTTCCCACTCATACCTATCTCTTTGAGCATGTGCATCTAGAGAAAGAAAAAACAAAACAACAAAACTCATGACGGTACAAAATGTAACAACTCCAGGCAAAAAGGCTTTGTGTGATTTCCAAACACCTAGTTTATACCCAAATAATGACTTATGTTCCAATTCCTCCCTGCTCATTTTTGTCACACTCTTTACCATGATGTTTTGTCCCCCATCGAAAGTATTAGCTTTCTAATACCTATTGATTATTTTTTACCCCAAGTCAAGCCATCAACCTTGATAGCTTAAACAACACGCAAAACCCAAGCCTGTTACTTTTTTTTCTTAAGCCTACTTTTTGCCAGATCAATTTGCTCTTTTATAATAGCTTCCTCAACTGCTCTTTCTTGAAAATCATTATAATGACCCTTACCTTCTAATATAACATTGCCTGTTACGGCCTTTGAGTCCTTGCCCTTTTTTTTATCGTTAGGAGGAGTCAGCACTTTTTTTGCTCTTTCAACTTGCTCACTTAAATCTACTGTTATATCTCCAAAACATTTCATCTGACATGAAAGCCTGGAATTGTCCAAAAAACACAAGCTACCTATCAAATTTAATTCTTTGCTACTTGGAGGAATAACATTATATTCACCTTCCGCTACTTTTATCTTGCACTCCGCACAAGATGGTATGCCCTTACAAATTGATTTTATGTGAATATCGTTATCATGCGCTAAATCCATAACACTCTGGTTAGGCTTTAACTCCAGTTCTATATTTTGTGGCATAAAAATTACTTTTGTTTTCATATCCCCAACACTGATTGAGCATGACAAACAATCTGGCTTCGCCAGATTCTTGTTATGCGAATTACGTTTAACAAGGTCTTCCAACGAGGCCAACAAAGTGAACTTGTTCGCTTTTTTTCAATTGGCTCACGGGATAAATCTTTATATTTTCCAATTGAAATAACCTCCCTACGGTCGGTTTTTGTTATGCGAATTACGTTGTGATACACTTTCTTAAACCTCCAACATCATTCTAGCTTCTACTTTACCATTACCTTAACAAATTTTCTTCTACCTACAGACAATAACAGTGTATCTCCTTTTTTCAAATCTAGCTTTAAATTATAATCATTAATTTTTTTTTCATTTAATTTCACACCACCACCCTGTATCAGTCTTCTGGAATCACTACTAGAAGAACTCAACCCAATCTGAAACAACAGCTTACATATCCAAACATTACCCTGACCAAAATCAACCTGAGGTATATCAGTAGGAAGTTCCCTTTTGCTAAATACCTTAAAAAACTCCTCTTTGGCATTTGTGGCATCCGATTTTGCATAAAACATAGAAACCAAAGTTTCAGCCAACATCACCTTAACATCCCTTGGATTTTTAGTGGATACTCCACTCGTAGTAGATACTCCACTCGTAGTGGATACTCCACTTGTACCAGAATCTAAATCAACTTTAAGTTGGTTGATCTCCGAAGTTGTTAGATCTGTTAAAAGCTCAAAGTATCTTAAAATCATATCATCAGGAATACTCATAATTTTTCCAAACATCTGTGTAGGTGAGTCCTTCAATGAAATGTAGTTATTGAAACTTTTGGACATTTTTCTAACCCCATCAGTTCCCTCTAACAAAGGTAGTGTCATAACACATTGAGGTTTTTGACCATTTGCTTTTTGTACATCTCTACCAACTAATAAATTAAATTTTTGATCTGTACCCCCTATCTCCACATCAGACTTTAGAGCAACAGAATCGTAACCCTGAATCAATGGATATACTAACTCATGAATAAATAACCCCACACCCTTTTCCAGTCTGGTTTTAAAGTCATCTCTTTCAACCATCCTAGATACGGTGTACCCGCTCATAAGATTTATAAAGTCAGGCGGTGTAAAACCATCCATCCATTCTTTGTTATAACGAACCTCTGTCTTGTTTTTGTCCAATACCTTAAACACTTGATCATGGTATGTTTTCGAATTCTCCTCTATCTTATCTCTAGATAAAGTAGGCCTGGTGCTGTTTCTTCCCGAAGGATCACCTATAGTAGTAGTAAAATCCCCTATGAGAAAAATAACAGTATGTCCAAACAACTGAAATTGCCTTAGCTTGTTTAGTAAAACCAAATGCCCCAGGTGAAGATCGCTACTAGTAGGATCAAACCCAGCCTTAATCCTAAGAGGCTTTTTTGTTTTCAAACTGGTTTGTATTTTTTCTAACAATTCTTCCTCTGATATTAAATCTACTACCCCTTTCTTTAACTCTAATAATTGTTGTTTATCTTGCATGTTCAACAGCCCTGGTTTCTCTTACAACAGTGACTTTAATTTGACCTGGAAAATTAATTTCTCTTTCAATTTTTCTTGCAATATCTCTACTTAACATCAAAGCCTGATCATCAGTAACACGACTGCCCTCTACAAGTACCCTGACCTCCCTGCCTGCCTGAATTGCAAATGTTCTGATGACCCCATCAAAACTATTTCCAATAGACTCTAGATCTTCTAGCCTTTTTACATAACTTTCCATTGTCTGCCTTCTAGCACCAGGTCTTGCGCCAGATAAAGCATCAGAGGCTATTACTATAAATGCAATTGCGGTTCTTGGTTTTTCATCCTCATGATGAGCCCTTATGGCATGACAAACTTCCTCTGTCTCTCCATGCCTTTTAGCAAAGTCAGCACCTATCACAGCATGACTTCCCTCTATAGAGTGATCCAATGCCTTTCCTATGTCATGTAAAAGTGCTGCTCTAATAGCAGGTTTGATTGGAACCCCTAATTCTGCTGCCATAATACCTGCAAAGTACGCAACCTCTCTAGTGTGTACATAGTTGTTTTGAGTATAGGAATTTCTATACTTTAAACTTCCTACTAATTTTATAAGTTCCGGGTTTAAACCCGATATACCTAATTCGAGAGCTAACTTTTCTCCGTCTTTTTTTATGCTTTTAAATAATTCACTTTTTACTTTACCTACAATTTCTTCAATTCTAGCCGGGTGAATTCTACCATCTTCCATTAGCTTTTCTAAGCTTCTTTTGGCAACCTCCCTTCTTACTGGATCAAAACCTGATATCAAAACCAATTCGGGAGTATCATCAACGACTAAGTCAACCCCACACACCGTTTCTAATGCTCTTATGTTTCTGCCTTCTCTTCCTATAATTTTTCCCTTCATCTCTTCGCTTTCCAACTCAATTACAGATGTAGTTCTTTCAGCAGAATACTCCCCAGCATATCTTGCAAGTGCTAGGCTTATAATTTTTTTGGCTTTTTTTTCTGCATCTTCCTTGGCTTCATTTTCTATCTGCACAGCAATCTTGGAAGCCCGGGTTTTTGCTTCTTCTTTGCCAGCCTCTATGACACTTTGTTTGGCCTCTTCTTTTGAAATACCAGAGATGTTTTCCAACTTATCTGCAAGCTCAATAGTTTTTTCTCTAAGCTCGTCCTGCTTGGCAGAAATTTGGCTTTTAAGTATTTCCAATTGCTCCCTTTCAGCTTTTAAAGATTGTTCTTTTTGTTGAAAGTGGAGCTTGTTCTTATTCAAAGCTTCATTTAAGCGATTTTCTTTTAGCTTTAGATTTTTGAACTCATTTGATAGCTTGGATCTTTGTCTATTAGTATCTCTTTCAGCATTTTTCTTTACGTTTCGCTCAAAATTTGCAGCTCTTTTTTCAATTTCCCTGGCCTCTTGTTTTGCCCTGGATAAAATTGTATCAGCTTCCCTACCAAGCCTCCTGCGCCTTTTTGTACGATTGACCTTCTTCAAAAGAGTCGTAACCAATAATGTGGCCAACGACCCAGATAATACATAAATAATGTTCATAATATATCCTCATAACTATTCGTTTAATGTGGTGATTTCCTCGCTTCAAAACAACCTTTTTCAGTCATGATATAATCCACACATACATCATCTTTGGTTGTACATTTAAATAACTCTTTTGATACTTGAATAGAAAAACAAACTCCGACCTTAATACCAGTATAACTTTTTAATGTTTTGTCATAATAACCTTTGCCATAACCTATACGATTGCCGAAGTAATCATAGGCAACCCCTGGAAAAAAAATCCCTTCAAGGCTCTCCACATCGATCCTGTTTACACTGTTCTTTGGCTCTAAAAACCCAAACTCAGTCCTTACCCACTCATCAGGTGCAAGCGAAGTCCTATAAAATTCCATGTAATCTCCAGAAGAGACCACCTTAGGATAAGCAAAATTATTCTTTAGATTGAAATGAGACAAATCAACTTCGTGACCAAATGATCTATAACTAGCCCAGGTTCTGCCATTACTATGACTTGTCAAAAAATCTGCACAGTTACCAGATACTTTGTCTGATAAATCTAATGCGTTTTGTATCTCGCGGCGCTTGGCTAGATAAAACTCCCTGATTTTGGCCTTGTCACTCACTTTTAACTTACCTAAATTTACATAACACCAACATAACATTGGTGCTTTAATTCTAGGAAGTTTCTATAGATGACTTTAAGGTCGCTAAAATGTTTTTTGTTCTATTCTCTATGGATGTTAATTCCGAAACATAATCTTCTTTTAACAAAAAATTTTCTTCAGCAATGTTGAGAGCAGTCAGAATGGCGGCCCTCTCCACTGATTTACTTTTGACAGAATCTAAACTTTGATTAAACCTATCCTCCACATAAGACAATATATCGACCAGCATATCCTCACCACAAGTGGTTTTGAGGTTAAGTTGCTGACCGCCCAAATTCACGTTTACAGATCTTTTTAAATCTTTTTTAATAGAAAATCCCCAAAAAACAAACGAAGCCCTCTAAAAACTCCCTTTTTCTTTTCCTGTATTCTTAACACGCCAACAATCCAAAGACAAGTACTAAGCATCAAGCGTTATTTTTAATATTTAATATAACTAACTGAAATATAAGAACTTTTGATGCCATGATCAAATCTTAAGCTTCATAAAAACCAAAGAAGGCAGTTTAAATATTAAACAAATGTGTTCAATATTTAAACTGCCTTTTTAAAAGCTCCATCTTGTTTTTTACCTCATTAGGCTCATCTTCAAATAACTCTCCAAGAGGATCAACTCCTTAGCCAACCTAATTCAAGCCTTTCAAGCTCCTTGTGATCAAGTAGATAGTAAACCAACTGAAATCCCTTATCTAATATGTCATGAAGTTTAACCACGTGAGACCACCTATATTCTGGAGTATTAAGTTTGTTGTTCGTCAAAACACAGTTTGCCCCATCCAATTGTTCAAACCAATCACCCTCTTCTAGTTTGCCAAACGCTAGTGCAAGGTAGTACACTAGTCCTAATATGTTGTTGTCATCCTCATCACCAATAAGTCTATGTATTACAGATTTATCAGTTAAAATGCTAGGAAAGTCTTGGTAACCACTACAAATCAGTCTTATACTTGGATCTGTTGATCCATTTTTGTATTCCTCCAATACTTCCAACACAACATCCCTAAGATCTAATGCTATCCTCTGTGTACCTATATCATGAATTGAGGTATGTAGATCTATCCCTAGAAAATCATCTTGATTCCATCCAAGAACTAAAGGTACATCAACTTGACTACCTACATCAGTTGTACCTGAAATCGTTAGGTGACACCTGTAAGATTCAGCATCTGTATTTGCAGAAACCAAAAATTCAGGTGAAAACACCACACCCAACTTAAATTTATTGGAATTTACAGTAGCATTTATTGTCTTAATGTCCCTTGAATCAATACTACTTGTACATTCACCCGCAATATCACTTTTTATAATTTTGGCATTCCCGCTATACTTATCTAGAAAGTTGAACTCATCTTCAACACGATATAACTTTTCATCATCGTAAGGAGATGTAATTCTGTTTACCTGATACTTAATATCAGATATATCTTCAACAGCAGGCTTACCACCACAAGCTGTCCAAGATAAAAACCCTAATATACAAATCAAACCCTTCCTAAGACCCTTCATACATACCTCCTCAAACTAACTTACTTTAAGGTCTTCCAACGAGGCAAAATAAGGAGGCTATGCCTACTTTTTTACCGAGTGGTTGCCCAGCTTCTTACCACGAGGCCGATCCTGTTCCTTCCAAACAGACACCCTCTTTTACGGAGCAACATCCATGCCAAGCAATTGCCTTAAATGATGAAGTTTTTGCAAGATCATATGTAAGTTTTAGAGTGTATAAACATAAGTCAGTTTTAGTGGGTTGCTTGAAAAAACTCCATTTTTTCTAAACTACCCTTGACATGTGTGACCCAGATTAACATATTGTGGCTCGACATCCTGGCCTAAGCCGGGTGGCGACGGAGAGTTGTAAAATATACAAACAATAGGAGAGAAGGAAACATGGAAACTACTAATGTTAATGTAAGACCTCTACACGACAGGCTATTAATTCAAAGACTGAGTGAAGAGGACAAAACTGTTGGAGGGATCTACATACCGGAAACCGCAAAAGAAAAACCTCAAAAAGGAGAAGTTGTGGCTGTTGGAGCTGGGAAGACAAATGAAGATGGTAAGCACATCCCGTTAGAGGTTAAAAGCGGTGACAAAGTATTGTTTAGCAAATATTCGGGTACTGAGCTGAAGCTAAATGGCCAGGAATACCTAATGATAAGAGAAGATGATGTTCTAGGAATCATCAACTAAAAAATTACTTAATAGGAGAGGATTGTTATGAGTAAAGAATTGATTTTTAATGAGGATGCCAGAAAGTCCATACTGAAAGGTGTAAACACTCTGGCTGGAGCTGTAAAGGTTACCCTTGGTCCTAAGGGAAGAAATGTGGTTATAGATAAATCTTTTGGATCACCTACTATCACAAAAGATGGTGTATCCGTAGCTAAAGAAATAGAGCTGGAAAACAAGTTTGAGAACATGGGTGCTCAGATGGTTAAGGAAGTTGCCAGTAAAACAAATGACGATGCTGGTGATGGTACAACAACTGCAACTTTGTTAGCTCAAGCAATTTTTAGAGAAGGAATAAAAGTTGTTGCCGCTGGGCACAACCCAATTCAGGTAAAAAGAGGTATCGACAAAGCAGTAGGCGTGGTAGTAGATGAACTTAAAAAAATAGGTAAGCCTATAAACAACAAAAGTGAAATTGCTCAGGTGGGTACAATTTCAGCCAACAATGACAAGGTTATTGGTGAGATCATAGCAGAGGCTATGGAAAAAGTTGGAAGAGAGGGTGTAATAACTGTTGAAGAAAGTAAAACAGCAGACACAAGCCTAGATGTTGTGGAAGGTATGCAGTTTGATAGAGGTTACTTATCTCCTTACTTCATCACCAATTCTGAAAGAATGGAAGCATCGCTAGACAATGCCTACATACTTGTATGTGATAAGAAGATTTCTTCTATGAAAGATTTGGTGGGCGTATTAGAAGGAATTGCAAAATCAGGGCGTCCACTTTTGGTTATAGCTGAAGATGTAGAAGGTGAAGCATTGGCCACACTAGTTGTAAACAAACTAAGAGGTACACTAAATGTGGTTGCGGTTAAAGCTCCTGGATTTGGTGATAGAAGAAAAGCTATGTTAGAGGATATTGCCGTACTTACTGGTGGTCAGGTTGTCAGTGAAGATACTGGACATAAACTAGAAAACACTTCTTTGAGTGATCTAGGTGTTGCAAAGAGAGTTGTGGTGGATAAAGACAACACCACAATTGTAGATGGTACTGGCAAAAAACAAGACATAGAACTTAGAGCTAACCAAATTAAAGCACAAATAGAAGAAACCACAAGTGAGTATGACTCTGAAAAACTTAAAGAGCGTCTGGCTAAACTTACAGGTGGTGTTGCTGTTATAAATGTGGGTGCTCCTACAGAAACTGAAATGAAAGAGAAAAAGGCTCGTGTTGAAGATGCATTAAATGCAACTAGAGCTGCGGTTGAAGAGGGAATTGTAACAGGTGGTGGTTCTGCACTGATAAGAGCGTCTCAAGCCTTGAACACTGCAAAGCTTGATACTAGTGACAAAGTTGGGGCAAACATCATAATTAGATCATGCGAAGAGCCTTTAAGACAAATAGCTGCTAATGCAGGGCTAGATGGAGCTATTGTACTAGACAGAGTAATTTCAAATGATAACTTCAGTCATGGGTTCAATGCTCTAACAGAAAACTACGAAGATTTAATCAAAGCTGGTGTTATAGACCCTGTTAAAGTTGTAAGATCTGCTCTGCAAAATGCAGCTAGTGTAGCTTCATTGATGCTTACAACAGAAACTATGATAGCAGATGCACCTAAAAAAGATGGGGGTAGTGGATCTGGTGCACCTCCTATGGGTGGCATGGGCGGCATGGGCGGCATGATGTAAAGCCAAAGGTCCATTAGTGAGGCAAATAAGGGAAGCTTCGCTTTCCTTTTTGCCAAGTGGCTCCTTCCTGGTGGACCTCACAGCCAATCTCTTAACATAGAGCAAGATACTTACCACACAAATAGCTGGACAACTCGCTAGTCCAAAACCGACCGCAGGGAGGTTATTTCAATTGGATAATATAAAGATTTATCCCGTGAGCCAATTGAAAAAAGGTAAACAAGTTCACCTTATTGGCCTAGCTTAGAAGACCTTAAGAAACGGGATCAGAATCTTGTTCCAGCACTGGGCAACCACTCGGCAAAAAAAAATAGGCGAAGGCTCCTTATTTTTTGCCTCATTCGGAAGACCTTGAAGCTAGGATTTTTTATTTTGATATGCTAGAATTAAGGGATGAAGTTTGTGAAGAGGATAGTATATCGACCGTTCTATATTTTTTTGTTGTGTACTGGGTTTGTCTTGGTAAACATTGCGTATGACTCAACAGTGATAGCACTGATAAAACTATCTAACAAAAAGAAAGAGTTGGTTCAAAATATAGATAAACTACAAAAAGATTATGTTTTGTTATCAGAAAAGATAAAGACCGCACACGATCCAGATTACATAGAGAATCAGGCCATTGATAGACTAAGTTTACTAAAGCCCAATGACCTGTTGATTGTATTCTCTGACTAAAGGTCCCAGCAAGAACTGAAAGTTGCCTAGGTGAAATGCTGTGCGAAGCACAAGTGTAGCCAAGGTACTTTCAGTATCAGAGCTGCCCAGCTTTGTAGCGTGTAATACAACTCCAGTTACTAAGGTCTTCCTTCGCAAACTTTGCTTATAACCCTGTGTCAGCTAATACATTTACTACGTTAGAAAACCCAGCTTGTCTAGCCAAGTCAGATGGCATGTAACCACCGTGATCTCTTGTATTAGGGTTAGCTCTGTATGACAGCAACAGTGCAGTAGCCTCAGCATTACCTTTTTCAGCAGCATAGTGAAGTGGAGTTCTTCCGTTTACATCTTTTGGATCAACATAACTACCATATCCAAGTAGCTCCCTTAAAACAGATACATTGCCCATTTGAGCGGCGAAGTGTAGTGCCATTTGATCATATTTGTTGTTTGCATGAATATAAGCGCTATGTTTTCTGACCAATAGACTAGCTAAATCTTTGTCATCTGAAAATGCAGCAGCAAAGTGTAAAGGAGTATTACCAAATTTATTTTGACCATCTACACTTGATTTATGATTTGCCAAGAAATCTATAAATTTTCTGTTACCTTTTCCAGCAGCTAAGTGAACAGCGGTGTTACCTCTGTGAGTAATAACATCAACTCTAGCACCTGCTCTTACCAATAAAGTAAGCATACCGAACTGATCCCAATAAGTAGCAAAGTGTATAGGAGCAAAACCATTCTCCCCGTGACTTGTAGCATTTATGTGAGCACCAGATTGAATAAGAGTCCTAACTACATCAAGGTGTCCTCTACTTACAGCTAAGTGCAAAGGAGTACTACCTTTGTTATTTCTTGCATTAACATCCGCACCTGATCTAATAAGCCTACCTACTTCTGATGAATCACCACTAGCGGAAGCTTCCAGCAACGCAACGTTAGCATTTGCACTTGCCTCTGGCAAATCTACGTTTGCCTCCGTAGCCCCCAAAACAAAACTTGCAAATAGAAAAACTAAAATATTAATGCTTTTCATAATTACACCCCTCAAATGTTTAAACCAAAGACATGAAAGTCTCAGGCTTACAATCGGGCATTTTTGTGAAAATATTAAATACAAAAACTAAAAATACTTATTTATAACTTTTGTCCAGATGAAAATTTCAGTTATCAGAATAAACCAGGTAGCTTTTCTGTAATAACCACTTGATACGACCATAGTATTGGTGGGTTATGTGATTTATCAGACTCTTTTTTTAGATTTCAACTTTTCAAATTGAATAACAAGAGGTGATGCAATGTATATGGATGAGTATGTTCCAATAATAACTCCAATACCTAGAGCAAATGCAAAGTCAGATATAACACCTCCAGCCAATACATATAGAGAAACCACAGCCACTAGGGTGGTAATAGAAGTTAGTAAGGTTCTGGAGATTACATCATTAATAGATCTGTTGATTATCCAAGGCAGTTTATTATTTTTATACAAAGAGATGTTTTCACGGATTCTATCAAATATAACTATTGTGTCGTTTAAGGAATAACCAATAATAGTAAGGACTGCAGCTAGAATTTGAACATTGATCTCTTTACCTAAAAAAGAAAAGACACCCAGAGTGATAATAGAATCATGAAATAAGCAAATAGCAGCTCCTGGTGCAAAGTTGTAATCAAACCTCAGACCAACATAAATCAAAATCAAAATTAAACTATAAAATATAGCAAGCATACCATTTCTCTTTAATTGAGAACCAATTCTAGGACCTACCTGATCAACCCTAAGTATCTCTGGCGGACCTGAAAATTCACTCAAAATAGCAGCTCTAAGCTCTGCTACAGTTCCACTTACTTCTACACCTTCTTCTTCATCACCTGTAACTTCACCACTGATGGCTTCCTCACCCGTTAGTTTGTCAGTGGAAACTCCACTCGTAGTGGAAACTCCACTGGTGGTAGTAACTTCAGTTTTTGTTTCTTCTGCCAAATTTGCTCCGTCTGTTTGACGATCTTCAAATCTAATCAAATACTCAGTGCCTGATCCTAATTGTTGCACTTGACTTGACTCTATCTCTAGTTTGGAGAGCAAGTTTCTAATATCTTGAGGTTGAACTTCTTCGTTAAAGCGAACCTGCATTTCCACTCCACCTGCAAAGTCAATCCCGTAGTTTAATCCATTGTAAAATATAGAAAACCCTGAAAGTAAAACCAGCACCGTGGAGATGACCCCAAACAGAGTATTTTTTCCTACAAAATCAAGTGGATACTCCACCCGTGTGTTTCTCAAGATATTGTCCTTTTTAAAAATCTACCTTCAAATAGGAATAGTTTTTCCTCGTTTGTGAATTTGATAGTCTAAAATTACTTTTGTTACAAATACTGCAGTAAATAAGCTGGTAGCAATTCCAATAAGCAAAGTTACCGCAAATCCTCTAACAGGCCCGGTACCAAAGTACATTAGTATAACAGATGTTGCAGCGGTTGTTATGTTGGAGTCAAAAATTGCAGATAGACCTTTTCTAAAACCTGTCTCTACACTTGCAGCAAATCCAACTTTCTTAGCCAACTCTTCTTTAATTCTCTCAAAGATAATGACATTTGCATCAACCGCCATACCAATTGTTAATGCAATTCCAGCTACTCCGGGTAGTGTCAAAGTAGCTTCCAAAGAAGTCAACACTCCCATTATCAAAACCATGTTTAATCCTAGTGTAATATTGGACACGAACCCAAATCCCTTGTAGTAAAACAACATAAATAGCAACACCAACAACCCACCAACTAAAATGGCTTTCTTACTTTTTTCTATAGAATCTCTTCCCAAAGTAGGTCCTACTGTTCGCTCCTCCAGCTGTTCGAGTCTAGCTGGTAAGGCTCCAGCCCTAAGAGCCATTGATATTGTTCTAGCTTCAGACATGATAGACTCATAGGTTCCACCACCTCCTAATGTTATCCTACCCCTGCCATTAGGTATTCTAGACTGAATATTAGGGGCGGAGTAGACAGTGTTATCCAGCACTATAGCGAGTTGCCTGTTTATGTTATCACCTGTTAACTTAGCAAATTGTCTGGCACCATCAGGATTAAAGTTAATGCTAACTTCTGGTTGATTCATTTCACCTATTGAGACAAATGCATCCCTTAAGTCATCACCACCTACATCTGTTCGCTCTAACAGGTAGGGAATTCTACCAACTTCAATGTCTGTAACATTTTCGGGTTTTTGAAATAATAAAACCTGATTTTGAGTCAGCTTATCTCTAATATCCTCATTTAACCTATCGATGTATTTGGTATAACCCCCTATAGAATTAATGTCATACCCACCAGCAGTCTCGGCATCTTCAATCCACCTGGATAGATCTTGAGTTTCATCGGATACCAACATGAAGTCCAGCCTGGCAGTTTTACTTATAAGATCCTTTGCCCTGTTATAGTCAGACTCTTCCAAACCGGGGATTTGGATCAAGATTCTATTCTGTCCCTGTGAGGTTATACTAGGTTCTGTCACACCAAATGCATCAATACGATTTCTTAAAGTTTCAATAGATTGTCCTACTATGCGATCTCTAAAATCCCTGATAGAAACTTCGCTCTGCTTTATAACCAGACGATTCAAACTACTTTCTACAATCAAATAAGAAGGCCAGTCCTCATTGAGCAGCTCACCAATTCTAGTAGTATCTAAGCTAGTTATCTCTATTGCATAGGAGTTATTTTCTTCTATTGGACTAGCCAGGGCATCATCTATACCTTGTCTTTTAAAGTAATCGCCCATACTCAGTGCATCTCTTGTGTTTTGTTCTTTTAGAACATCCTCAATCCTGGCTTCCATAACCAGGTGTAAACCACCTTGAATATCCAAACCTAACACTATCTTTTTTTTAGGTAAAAGAGGGCTTTCAGCCTCAATAAAATTAGGTAACAGGGAGTGTATACAAAACCCAACCACAAGGAAAATTATGATAAAGCGAAAACGAAATGAAGAACCTGGCAATTTATGTACTCTCCTTTTTAAATGGCCCAGCTATTTTGTATTTCAGTACCTTAATTTTGGTATCATCAGATACCTCTAATACAACAATTTTGTCTGTAATACCTTCAACTCTACCGAGTACACCACTTACAGTTACAACCTCATCACCACGCTTTAGCTCTGATAAAAATTTATTGTGAAGTTTTCTTTGCTTCGATTGAGGCCTTATCATCAAAAAATAAAATACTGCAAATATTAAAATAAAAGGAACCATTGCCTCCAAGGCACTAGGACCTGAAGCTTGACCGCTCTGTGCATAGGCAAGTGACATCACAACCCACCTCCCAAAAGAATACGAAAATAGAACACAATTAATTGTTTAGCAAGAAATAACCCTAAAGGTCTTCTTAACGAGGCCAATAAAGCGAACTTGTTTGCTTTTTGGCTGAGTGAGTTGCCCAGCTCTGGACACGATGTTGATCCATTCCCACAGAGGTCTTCCGAACGAGGCAAAAAATAAGGAGGCTATGCCTACTTTTTTTTGCCAAGTGGCTCTTTCTTCCTGGTGGACTTCACAGCTGATCCTGCTACTAAAGGTGAGTTGAACAAATAATAAGGGGAGGAGCTTGCAATTGGCTAGGCACTACCGCTCTTACCAGTCTGAGGCCCTTTGGATTCCATAAATTTATCTATCATGTCTAAAGGCAGTGGAAAGACAATTGTGTTACTTCTATCACCAGCTATTTCGTTTAAAGTCTGAAGATAGGCAAGTTGCAAGGCAGAAGGAGATTCGGCTAGCTTGTTAGAGGCCAAAGCCAATTTTTCAGATCTTTGAAACTCACCCTCAGCACTAATAACCTTAGCTCTTCTTTCTCTTTCAGACTCAGCTTCTTTAGCCATTGCTCTTTGCATTTCCTTAGGTAAATCTATGTGCTTTACTTCAACCATCTCAACTTTGATACCCCAAGGATTTGTCTGGCTATCTAGTATTTCCTGAAGCTTGATGTTGATGCTATCCCTCTTGGTCAAAAGCTCATCTAAAGGAAATTGACCGACTACTGACCGCAGTGTAGTTTGACTTAGCTGACTTGTGGCAAAAAGATAATCTTCTATAGCCAATATAGCTTTTTGTGCGTTCATAACCTTAAAATACACAACCGCATTAACCTTCATTGACACGTTATCGCTAGTAATAACATCTTGGGTAGGAATATCCATGGTTATGGTCCTCATCCCAACTTTAATCATACGATCCACACCAAAGGGAATCAAAAAGCGAACACCGGGCTCTTTTACCCCCAATATCCTACCAAGCCTAAGAACCACACCCCTTTCATACTCAGCCAAAATACGGATACCAGAAGCTATTAAATATAAAACAAAAACTGCTATAATTATGTAAGTTGTCATTTTCTCTATCCCTCTCTAGTTGTCTTTCTTATTATAAGCTGTCCTCAGCCACAATCCCACCGTATTGGCTGCCCTGTCAACAGGTCGGTCTTTTACACATGAGCCTTTTCGCTCTCTCCGATCTAGCAAACACTACAACAAGAATCAATATAAATAAGCCAATATACAGTGGCAACCAGAGGGGCCGTACTGTAAAAAAGTAACTTTTAATCAAACTATTGATGCTCTGCTAATTTCTTTACTTAGCTTGACCACCTCACTTTCCATGAAGAGAAGGGTTTACCGAACAAACTTAAATCATAGCAAACTGGGTATTTAATTATTAAAATTGAGTCCCTGGCCCATCATCAGCCGCCCCACAACAACCGTTACGACATTTTGGTTCTCCGGCACCAGTACAATCTCTATCCCAATTACAAGGATTAGTACAAGGACTACCGCTCCCGCTTGTAGTTGTTGTGATAGTGGTCGTGGTAGTTTGAGTGATAGTTTGACACCTTCCGTTTACACATCGTTGGCCACCTGAACATTGTTGACCGCCAGTGCATGCACAACCCGAACAATTACCTCCACAGTGATTATTATTATTAAGGCAATCTGACCTTTGTGTACACTCACTGTACGGAGGACAGCCACTTGCTTCACAAAAGGCGTTACACATTCCATCATTTATACAGTTATATCCAGGAGAACACTCGTCATCATCCTGGCAAAGAGGCGTTTTGCATGTTCCATTGCAGCATAACTCGCCGTCAAATGCATTACAGCGACTCTTTGGAGTTTCAGTGCAGCTACTAGGGTTGGTGCATGATTCGCATCTGCTGCTACTAATTCGATTACCGCAAGTCTGACCTGCTCCTGCTCTATAACATGTCAAGTTACAACCAGGCCTTACTGTCTCAGGACATGATAAACCACTGCCAGAAGATTGATATCCAAAGTCACTACAAGTCTTAGACCTCGGAGAACCACAAGTACTACTACACACCTGACAAGAATTAGCACTACAAGTTGTACCCTCTCTATAACATGTCAAATTACAACCAGGTCTCACAGTCTCAGGACATGATAAACCGTTGCTAGAGGATTGATGTCCAAAGTCACTACAAGTCTTAGACCTCGGAGAACCACAGGTACTACTACACACCTGACAAGAATTAGCACTACAAGTTGTACCCTCTCTATAACATGTCAAATTGCAACCAGGTCTCACAGTCTCAGGACATGATAAACCGTTGCTAGAGGATTGATGTCCAAAGTCACTACAAGTCTTAGACCTCGGAGAACCACAAGTACTACTACACACCTGACAAGAGTTAGCACTACAAGTCGTGCCACCACTACAAGTACCACTACTGCAAGTGTTACATGTCCCAGGACATTGACCAGAAGATGTACACTCTACACAATTTCCACCACTACAGTATGGTGTAGAACCTGAACATGTGGTTCCACCAGTGCAAGATTTACATCCATTACTTCCAGTTGTGCAACTCGCTCCACATTTTGGACATTGAGAAGGACTTGTACAAGTGTTTTCACATGTTTTATCAGACCAACAAGTTTTACCAGAACATCTTCTTGAGGTAGAACCAACGCCCTGACTACTATTATGAGAATAACCACTGAAGTAGCCTGAACCACAGCTATCCGTTACACAACTCGTGCCGCTACAACTCTGGCAAGTCGAATTACATGTAGTACCTCCAGTACAATCCTTACAACCATCAGAACCGGTGGTACATGAGGCCCCACACTTGGTACAGCTACTACTACTTGAACATTCATCTGTACAAGCCTGAGGTTTATGACAAGTCCTACCACGACAACTTCTGCTGGTACTTCCAGAACTAGCGTTTCTATCAGGATAGAGAGCAAAATAGCCTGAACCACAGCTATCTGTTACACAACTTCCATTACTACAACTCTGGCAAGTCGAATTACATCTAGTACCAGAAGTACAACTTCTGCAGCCATTGCTACCAGTGGTACATCTAGCACCACAAGTAGCGGTGTTGTTAAACCCACAATTTGCATCGTTTGTACACTGATTTGTACAAGTTGGAGGTTTATGACAAGTCCTACCACCACAACTTTTGCTGGTACTTCCAGAACTGGCATTCGTATCAGGGTAGAGAGCAAAATAGCCTGAACCACAACTATCTGTTACACAACTTCCACCACTACAACTCTGGCAAGTCGAATTACATGTAGTACCTCCAGTACAATCCTTACAACCATCAGAACCGGTGGTACATGAGGCCCCACACTTGGTACAGCTACTACTACTTGAACATTCATCTGTACAAGCCTGAGGTTTATGACAAGTCCTACCACGACAACTTCTGCTGGTACTTCCAGAACTAGCGTTTCTATCGGGATAGAGAGCAAAATAGCCTGAACCACAACTATCTGTTACACAACTTCCACCACTACAACTCTGGCAAGTTGAATCACACCTAGTACCAGAAGTACAACTTCTGCAGCCATTGCTACCAGTGGTACATCTAGCACCACAAGCAGCAGTGTTGCTAAATCCACAACTTGTATCGCTTGTACACTGATTTGCACAAGCTCCCCTTTTATAACATGTGGCTCCACACTCCGTCTTACTTCCTCCATCGGGAGTTTGTACACTTGTGTAAGAATATGAAGACATACCTCCACTACCACAGGTAATATTCTTAGTTCTTGGCCTTTCACTACAGCTATTATTATTAGTACAAACTTGACAAGAGTTCTTCCTCTCACCACAAGTTTGACCACTAGAACAACTTCCATTTATACAACTACTACAAGTTCCAGAACATTGATTAGAACTTGTACACTCTACACATGTGCCATTTGAACAGTGTGGAGTATTTCCAGAACAACTAGGCCCTGTGCTGGAACAACATCCACTATTACATGTTCCACCACACCCACAATCACCGTTGCTAGAACATGAGTTCGCACAAGCACCTTTACTGTAGCATGTGGTCCCACATTCCGTTTTGCTTCCCCCGTCAGGGTTTTGTCTGGTTGTGTAAGGATACGAAGACATACTTCCACTACCACAGGTAATAGTTTTAGACCTCGGCCTCTCACTGCAGCTATTATCATTAGTACAAGTTTGACAAGAATTCTTCCTGTCACCGCAAGTCTGACCTGTGCTTGGTTGACCACACTGACCATCAGGACATGTCGTACAAGTAGCACTGTTTTCTGCACAAGTTGGAGCCTTGCAAACACCGTTACACAGAACTTGGCCACTTGAACATGTCTTAGTTATACATCTAGCAGAACAGGTACCAGCGTTCTGACAAGTCTTACCTGTACCACAAGAACTAGTTGTACAAGCTGGAGTCTTACAACTTCCATCATTACACAAAGTCTGACCCTGAGGACATGTCTTGGTTACGCACTTAGCATTACAAGATCCTGGATTTTGACAAGTCTTACCTGTACCACACGAACCAGTTGTACAAGCTGGATTTATACAATTTCCATTACACTCAATTTGAGGTGCAGAACACACAGGAGCAGGAGGACACCTTGATATACTTGCACTGAAGGTATCTATTTGGCCTTCCTGATCTTCGACTTGTATGATTAGAGCGTAAGAATCGTTCTGTAACTCACTAAAGGTAACTGTGTTACCATGAGTTTCAATGGTGGCAATACCATTATCCAAAATATAGTTGCTGCAATCTGTAAAATAGATATCAGTAGCTTGCTTACACCTAAATACATAATCATTATCTGCATCAACAGTAAATGAAACACTGCTATCATCACCGATACAACGAGGATTCATATCCAGCCCAAGGCCTGATTTCGAAGATAACTGCAGTGAACTGAAAGTCACATCTGCACAATTTTGATATGCAACAAGACTCAAAGCCAAAGCCACACAATAAACTGCTAACGATACACCAGGTTTCATATAAAGCTATCCCGTTTTTCAGATTATATTCCCGTATCGGAAGTTTCAGTTTATTTTTTATTCACCAGTACCTAAGTCCCTAAGCTTTATACCCTTACTATTTCCCCTGACTGTTACAGACAAGCAAGGCCATGGGTTAGTTACCTACGGCACGGGTATTTAATTGGTGGAGTACAAAATGTAATGTATGTTGTTACAGTCTAATCTTACAATATATCAATAAATTACACAGAAAACTGGGCAACCACTCGGCAAAATAAGTAGGCATAGCCTCCTTATTTTTGCCTCGTTCGGAAGACCTTGATGCAATGTTTATATTTTTTCCTAATCATCTTCTTTGTTATAAGCCACCTTTAACAGCAGTCCATCTACACCAACAACCTTAACTTCATCACCTGGAAAAATTTTGTCATCACAAGTAGCACTCCATATTGCCCCCTCACAAGAAACCCTATACTTACCTTTATTATAAACCTTCATCACAGTAGCGGTCTTACCAACAAGCTGATCTTCTCCATATGATTTTTTGACTTTTCTCGATCTAGCAAGCACTACCGCCAGAATCAACATGAACAAACCAACAGTGACAGCAACAGGAAGTATTGTACTATAGAAGGGTAGTTCATATCCAAACACATTGTTTTCAAATAAGAATATCCCTCCCAAAACAAAAGAAATTATTCCACCAATAGCCAAGGTCCCAAAGCTTGCCACAAAAGTCTCAGCAATCATAAACCCAAGCCCTAAAACCATCAAAACTAAACCAGCCCAAGAAACCGCAAGTTTATGGAAGCTTACCAGAGAAATCAAAAGACCTATTGCACCTACAATCCCAGGTATCATCGTTCCAGGATGGGTAAACTCAAACCACAAAAGACCAATACTTCCCATGAAAATCAAATAGGCAAACTGAGGATCCATAAAAAGATCCAAAACTTTATACCTAAAATCAGGTTCAAACTCCTTAAGCTTTCCAACCTCCACCACACCTTCTTTGTTTAAAAGATCTACTTGTCTTTTTTCAGCAAACTTTAAGAAATCCTCTTTTGACTTTGCCTCAAAATCAATACCACCCAATCTTACAGCTTCCTTACTACTTACCGACTTGGCCTCAGTAATGATTTCTTTTCCAAATTTTTTACTCCGCTTTCTTTTTTCTGCAAGGCTCTCAACCCAACTGACAGTGTCATTTATTATTTTTTTTCTTAAATCTTCATTTAAATCTGCACCGCCACCTGAAATAGGAGTAGCAGCACCTATATTGGTAGACTCCATCCCACCAGCAACATGACATGCCTGCATTATAATAGCTCCAGCGCTACCAGCATGACCTCCCGATGGATAGATTAAACAAAGATAAGGAATTCTAGAGTTTAAAATTTTTTCTACAATTAACCTAGTAGTATGTAAATCTCCCCCTGGAGTGTTCAACAGTAAAAGAATTGAAGAACACTTTCGTGTAGCACTTTTATGACCGCGCTCCAAATAATCAAGAGTGGCCACACCTATACTATCACCACCTATAGTCATCTGCAGTGTACAGTCTTTGGCAAAAGCATTCTTGCTCAAGCCAAAACACACAACCAAACTTAAAAAGAAAAATTTCATACTAAAGGTCTTCCAATGAGGCAAAAATAAGTAGGCTATGCCTACTTATTTTGCCGAGTGGTTGCCCAGCTCTGGACACGATGCCGATCCCGTTACACAAGGTCTTCCTAATGAGGCTAAACACTAACACCACACATTCTAATAGCACGCTTAACATCCCTCCACACAACAGACTTTATCTTCTTATCCCCAAATTCACTTACCGGATGTGTCCACATAATCATCTGATTTCCTACCTTTTTCCATATACCATGTAATCCATCAAACTTTACTTCGTTTGATGCTGGCCTTCCTAAAGACAAAATCAAACCACTCTTTTTAACATCATCTTTATTTACAAACACAGAACCCAAAACACCATACTCCTCAAGAAGATTTTTCAACTTTTCAAAATATCTAACCTGCACCACATCTTCACAATCAAAATAAGCTAACAAAGTAATTCTAACGCTCGCTACAGATTTTGGTTTTGGAATATGCTTAACCCCCAAAACTTCTTTTAGATAGTTTAAACTCTCTAATTGCATAAAAACCTACACTCTATAAGGCTCAACCACAGAAACGCGGAGACTCCGCCCGTGGCAGAGACTCTGCCCGTGATTGTTAAAATCACTTAGGTGTGACTGTAACTCATCCACATTTACCGCATCTGGAGTAAAAAATCTCAAAGTTGGTTTGTTTAAACCTTCCCAGTATTTTTTTGCCAATTCAACCCAAGAATTTATATCACTAAACTCTACCATCAAGGTTTTTTTATTAGTTAAAAGTTTCTCAGAAGATATTAAAAGACTACTACTTTTACTTCTAATATTTGTAAATTCAAACCCTGCATCCTTTAAAGAAGCTATTTGATCTTTACTTAACTCTTTTACTTTTTCAAATTTATAAATTTGAAAATTAAGATACCAGTTGATCTTCCTAGCCCAGCCAGAAGTTTTTAAATCAGAGATAACCCAAAGGTGTGCTCCAGCCCTCAATGCATTTCTACGATTTAAAATACACCCTTCATTCATGGAAGTGGAGACTCTACTGGCGATGGTCATTTATCCCCTGCAAAAGTTTTGGCTTGATCCAACACCCTGTTTACCAACTTACTAGATTCCGTAGTTGAGTAGGTCTTGGCTACCTCTATGGCCTCATTTATTACTATGTTAGGCTTCTTACCAATAGACATTTCATACAAACCAATTCTTAAAATATTCCGATCCACGTAAGAAAGCCTAACAGCATCATTCATGTTTTGGTCTACCATTTGATCTAGCAAATCCTTTTTACCCAACACACCTTTTACCAGATGATCTGCTTCCTCCCAACAAGATCCATCAACTTGTATAAGCTCTCTTAACAAATTTTTATAAACTAAGAAGTTTAAATCATCTTTTTTAGTGGAAACTCCACTGGTATTTTCATCATCGTGTGATATCTCTTTATTTGATACTTCCTTCAGTGCTTTTTTACTACCAAGACAATCCAACTTAAATAGCATTTGGAGGGCAAGCTCTCTAGACTTCCTCTGATTTGTTCTTTTCTTATTTTGATGTACTAAGTGTTGCATGTAAAAACCTTAAAGCCCAACGTAATTCGCCTATCAAACACTGACAAAGTCAGTTTGTTGCTAGGCGGGGTCAGTGTTGGTGCAAGATTCTAAGACCATTTAGTGGTTTTTGTCAATGCCTTCCCTTCTAAGTAAAGCTTTTATATCGGCGTCCCTACCTCTAAATTTTCTGTAAAGTACCTCTGGCTCATCTGTAGCCCCTTTTGAGAGAATGTTATTTTTAAAGCTCTCTGCAACTTCGGGATCAAAAAGTCCATTTTCCTTAAAATACTCAAAAGCGTCAGCATCCAAAACCTCAGCCCACTTATAAGAATAATATCCTGCAGAATATCCACCTGCAAATATGTGTGCAAAAGAATTTGATCTAGTAGTTCCCTTTTCATGAGGAAGCAGCGATACAGAATGCTTTTTCTCAAAACTTTCTATATCTAACTTTTTTTCATCAATATAACCAGAATGCCAAGCCATATCTAGAATAGAAAAATTTATCTGCCTTACACTATTTAACCCAGCCATAAATGTTTTGGCTCTTTTCATTTTATCAAAAAGAGATGTTGGAAGTTTCTCACCATTTTCGTAGTGTACTGCAAATTCATCCAAAACTGGTTTTTCCATAAGCCAGTTTTCCATAAATTGACTAGGTAACTCTACAAAATCCCAATGTACATTTGCTCCAGATAAACTTTTATACTTACACTCAGACAATATGGCGTGAAGTGTATGACCAAACTCATGAAATATTATTTCACACTCCCTAAAAGTAATCAGTGATGGTTTTGTGTCTGTTGGCCTAGTAAAATTACATACTATCGACACATGAGGCCTTTTTACCTCACCTTCTTCTAATCCCTGTTCCCTATAGGTAGTCATCCAAGCACCAGTCTTTTTGTTAGATCTCGGGAATAGATCTAAATAGAGCAAAGCCATATATTCCCCATCTAAAAAAACCTCGTAAGTCAAAACTTCTTCATGATACTTAGGTACAATTACTTTTCTAAAATCTAAGTTATATAATTTCTTGGTAAGCCCGAACATTCCATCAATAATACTTTCGAGTTTAAAATAATTGCGAGTCTCTTCATCACTAAAATCAAACTCTATTAGTTTTAATTTTTCCTGGTAAAAGCTAATATCCCATAGCTTTATATTTTCACCCGGACAATCTTTAGAAAACAATTTTTGAAGTTTTTGTAGATCATCTTCTGCTGGTTTTTTGCTGTGCGATAACAAGTTTTCTAAAAACTTGTTTACTCTTCCAGGTGTTTTGGCCATTCTATCCTCTAAGACATACTCTGCATGACTATTAAAACCCAAAAGCTTAGTCCTTTTATGTCTCAAAGAAATAGTTTTTTTGATTATCTCAGTAGTACTGTATTTACCATCCACACACAAAGAAGCAAACGCCCTGTACATCTTAAACCTTAAATCTCTACTGCTACAATATTTCATAAAAGAGGTATAGGTTGGCATATCCAATCCAAAAAGCCATCCCTTTTTATCTAATCCTGAAGCCTGCTTTTGTGCATGAGCCAATGTGGACTCTGGTATTCCCTCCACGTTCTTGGGGTTTGTTACATGGAGCTTAAACTCACTCATAGCCTTTAATACATTGTCAGAAAACTTAGGACTCAAAGATGCCAGTTTTATATCTATCTTTCTTAACTCTTCTTTTTTTTCAAAAGAAAGGTTTGCACCATTTCTAACAAAAGATTTATGAGTTTTTTGTAGTAGTTTTAGTTCTTCTCCCCTCAAGTTTTCTTTGTTTTTAAAAACATGATCTACTTTTTCAAACAATTTTTCGTCTAAAAAAATACCACTTATAAACTCAGTATGTATTTTAGAAAACTCTTCTGTTATCTTAATCAGCTCATCATTTGTATTAGCACTTAGAAGATTAAAAAATGTACTTACAATGTTAGAGGCTTTAGAACATGCACATTCCAACGCCTCAATAGTGTTTTTAAAGCTAGGAGCATTATCAATAATTTTATCAATATTCTTTTTTGATTCTAAAATTTCTTGCTTTAATGCTGGAATAAAGTGGGAGTTTTTGATTTTATCAAAATCAAGTGCACCATCAAAGTTTTTAGATTTTTCCAATAAAGGGTTCATATATTTGTCTTTTAATGAAAGCTAAACTCTCTGCCAGCCCTGGTTATTATCTCTCCATCCAACATAGCAACTTCTCCGTTTAATATCTATTTTTTCTAATAATAGCAAAAAACTAACTCATATCAAAATTAGATTGAAGTATCGTAAACCTTATTTGATGTGTCTGCTTATTACTATATCCTCAACTTCTCCGTGTATGTTGTAATAGGCCCTTATCCTACCTTCTGCACACTCAAAAAAAGTAAAATCATCGATAACATGAGGAACTCTTTCATCTGGCTCAGTCTTTTTTTTGCAGTTATACCTTTTTAAGGTAAAAGGTAAAATTTCAACTCTATCTAAGAGTGAGTTAGAACGAGGATGATAGCCAATCCACTCTACCATTCCCTCATCATTAACACCAAAATTCCACTTTAAAAGTTTAGTACTCTTTCCTTCGTATCTATATATTTTTTCAGAAACTTTGGATACTTCTATTTCATCTGGCTCTTTAAGCACACTTTTAATCTCTTCAAATGAAATCCCCCTATTGAGAAAGGTATCGATAAAGTAGATAGCGTGATCTTTTTCAGATCTTCTTTCGGTATGGGTGCAAGACACTATAAAAATTAACAATAAAACCAGAATTCTCATTTTTGTTTTTTCTCCATGAACTTCTTAATCCAACCGTGTATTCTTTTATTCTTTTTCTGCAAAGTCTTTTCGTCAAAAAGATAATACTCAATATTATTGGCGAAATCTTCCGTAGGAGAAGTGATACCATCCGCCTCCGTAAAAACTTTGCGTTTGTTATCTATTACAACTTTTCCTTTTTCTTCATCAAGCTTCCATTGTGCTATTTCATGATATGAACCTTTTTCTTTATCCGATAAATTAACATACAGCATATGAGCTAGCTCATGGGCAATAACTCTTTTCATATTATACTTAGAGATATTATCATACAAAACTATTTCTTTCTTTTTAGGATAAACTGATGCAGGGTTATCTTTAACTCTACCTCCTTTTTTCCTATATAGCGTTATATCACCAAAGGCCGTTAGTACTTTGGGCAATGACTTAAAAATTTCTCTAATTTTTTCTTTTTCACTATCAGAAAATTTTTTATACCCTTCCTTTGTTCCAAAACCAGCTTTTTTTTCTGGAAAATGTACAGTGGCGGGTTCAAACTTCCTATAATCCCTGCAATGTGCCTTAACAGTAGTTGGAGAAACATAGGTGCCATTAGATCTGAAATATCCTGACCTGTAATGCGTTCTGACAAGATATTGTCCTTCAGAACAAGTATCACCAATAGCATTAGTAGCTTGAAAAAAACAAACAAAAATAATAAAAAATGTATAATATGAAACTGAATTAGACATTATAGTCCCACTCTTGATTTTTAACTATGTTAATACCTACTAAATTTCTTTAGTAGTTTTTTAATGCAATCACGAGCCTAAATTTAATATAGATTATTGGTATGATGTTACGACCATGATCAATACTAACATAATGCCAAAAACTCTAGTCCTTTGCCTTTATGTTCACCTAATATCTCTCCATCCAACATAGCAACTTCTCCGTTTAATATGGTTGTGACTGGAAACCCACGCACCTTCATACCATCATATGGAGTGTAACCGCACTTACTTTCGATCCATTTATTTGTAATTTCAAACTCCTTTTCTAGATCAACTATTGTAAAATTAGCCTGACATCCTTCACTCATCCCAAGTCCTTTTAAACCAAAAATTCTAACAGGGTTATAGAACAACAGATCAACTATTTTTTTAAGAGTTAGCTTTTTTTGACTATGCCAGTTAAGCATTAAAGGTAATATGGTTTGTACTCCGGGAAGCCCTGATGGACACTCCGGATAGGGTTTATTTTTTTCTTCCAAAGTGTGAGGAGCATGATCAGATGCTACTACATCAACTGTTCCATCATTTATGGCTTTCCACAAAGCTTCCCTATGTGTCTTTGATCTAATAGGCGGATTCATTTGTACAAGACTTCCTAACCTATCGTAATCCTCAGGATGAGAGAACAACAGGTGTTGAGGTAAAATTTCAACCGTGGCTGTGTTTTTATTGTTTTTTAAAAACTCTAGCTCATCTTTTGTTGTAACATGTAGAATGTGTACCTTTCTACCCACCTTTTTTGCTAAATTCACAACTCTCTGAGTGGCATTCAAAGCCACTTGTTCATTTCTCCATACTGGATGGTGATGGCTTGTGGCATTGCTTGGAATTTGTTTAAACCTTTCATTTAACAAATCCTCATCCTCGCAGTGAAGTGAAATATTGTTCTTAGTATTTTCTAAAACATATTTTAAGTCGTCAGGATCATTTAAAACCAATCCACCTGTGGACTTCCCCATAAAAATTTTAATCCCAACACAAGCCTTTGAGTTTTCCAAATTTTTAAGCTTATCAAGATTATCTTTTAATGCTCCTATATAGAGAGCAAAATTTACAAATGAGTTGCTATTTGCTCTCTCTAGTTTCGATAGGTACTCTTTTTCATTTGCTGTTGCAGGTAGTGTATTGGGCATATCAAATATCCCAGTAATACCACCTTTTAAAGCAGATTTTGTTCCAGTACAAAAATCTTCTTTATGAACCATACCAGGATCTCTAAAATGTACTTGTGTATCTAGAATCCCTGGCAATATCACAAGGCCATTAAGATTTAACGTTTTTTTTGCTTTAGCATTGGTAGGATTAATTTTGGCAATTTTATCTTGCAATATACCAATGCTTACATCTTGAAGTTTATCATTGAAATAAACCCCGGCACCTTTGAGCAATAAATCAAACACTTATATTATCTAGAATAAAAACCAGTTTGAAGCCGCTTTATTCGGTCATCTAAAGGAGGGTGAGTACTCCAAAATCTAAGAAAACTACTCTTACCTGCAATTTTTAAAGTGGCTAATGATTTATGAGAGGTATCTATATGATTATAAAATCGCTTAAGCTCCTTTAATCCTTCTATCATCTTGTCTCTACCTGCAAGCTTGGCACCGCCGGCATCAGCCCTATACTCTCTAATACGAGATACAAATGCCACAATTGGCATGGCCGCAAACGCTAACAAGCTATAGACTAATTGGTATATAAAAAAAGTTCCAAAAAATCCAAGACCACCTCTTCCTCTATTACCTCTAAGGGCACTAGCAATTAACTGTACTATTATTTGAGAAAGGCAAATTACCACAGCATTCACAACACCCTGAACCAGAGTCATGGTTACCATATCTCCATTGGCTATATGAGCAACCTCATGCCCTATGACCCCTTCTACTCCATCTTTATTCATGTTATCTATAAGGCCTGTAGATACCGCAACTAGAGAATTACTTTTACTAGGGCCTGTTGCAAAAGCGTTGATCTCATTACTTTGATAATAACCAACCTCTGGCATTTGTAAAAGCCCCGCTCGTTTGGCACATCTATGAGTGGTCTCCAACACCCACCTGAATCTAGGGTCAGTAGTGTTTGGCGGGATCACCTTCACACCCATAAATTTCTTGGCCACAAATTTCGATATAAGAAGAGATATTATGGCTCCACCAAAACCAAATACCACTGAAAATAAAATTATAGGTTCTAAAAAGCTGTCCTTGTATTCAGGTGGTAAAAAAGCTGATACCACAAAATAAAGTAGTATCAGGGATGTCACAACCATAAAGTTGACTACAAAATATAAGAAAAATCTTCTAGCAATTGCCATAGGCTTAATCCCTCCAAGTACCAGGTGTTAAAATATTAACTCTACTATCAAGTGTCAATAGCCAAGCATTTATTTTATAAAACATCATTTCCCTATGCATACTAAATAGTTATAAGAATACCCGAAATTAATTATGGTAGTGGAATGTAAGGCAGGCTTTCTGCCTCTTTAACTTTTTCATCTTTAAGTAGGTCAATAAACAGATTTGCCAACACTGTATTGCCCTTTTCATTGGGGTGTATCTCATCTGCCATTAATTCGCTCTTAGTAAATGTTTTCTTTACACCATTTACATCGTATTTTAATCCCTTTTCTAATTCCTTGTACAAACTATCTACATCCAATACATGTACATTGCCGTATTTTTTAGCCAGTTTTATAATTCGCCTTCTTGCTATTTCAGTGCCACGCAACCCAGCAATATTTAGGGTAGTTCCTAGCAACACAATCTTTCCGTGCTGCGCAAGTTTTTCTATATACTCACCTACATGTTTAAACTCTCTATCTTGTAAAACAAAAGCTCTTTTAAAGTCATGGTAAAACAAATCTAATGCAACTATGTAATCAAAGGACTGTAGTCTATTTCTGATATAATCATCGTGTGTTCTAGATTCCGCACCATTTCTTGCCATCTTTAAAATCTTGTCTTCTGTTATATCATTGGCCTTGGCAATCATGTCACCTGGTGATGGGGCAGCAAAGTTATTTGATACAGAAGCTCCAATTATTAGCATATCGTAGGAGAAAGCCACAGGACTCATAAAAAACCCAACCAAGAAAATAAATTTTGATAGATACATTAATAGATTTGTATCATAAAATTTTCCATCAAAATATATTATTGTTACTTAAGGATTATTGTTTATACCTTGGTAGTATCAGATTAAAACTTTATAAACAAAAGACTTGTTGAATAACACATGGGAAAAGGTCATGGAGAAGACATTATATTTACCCTATAAAAAACCTTTTAGTTGGAGGGGGCATTTGGATTTTTATAAAGTGTTTAGCACTCCTGGCTTGGAGGTAGTTATTGATAATTATTTTGAAAGAGTGTTTGTCATCGAAGATAGCTTGGCTCACATGTGTATTTCTGATTGCCCCAATAGTTTGAGGCTTAGAGTTAAGCTTACTGGGGATATTTTAGATTTGGATTTTATTAGAAAAAGACTTAGATGGATGTTTGATTTAGAGATGGATCCTGTCAAGCTTTCTAAGGTTTTTAAGAAAAACAAGTTTTTATATGGTTTATTAGATAGGTATCCAGGTTTAAGACTTTCTAGAAGCTGGGATATGGTAGAGGCTTTAATATGCACCATTTTATCTCAGCTTGTATCTGCCAAGCAGGCCAGGTCTTTGATATGTGAACTTATAAACAATTATGGTGAAACTGGTATTCATCCTGTTAGTGGAAAGAAAATTAAATTATTTCCCAAAGTTGAAGTATTATCCAGATCTACACTTTCTAAGGTCAGAACCACTGAGAAAAGAAAACGGACAATAAGAGCTGTTGCAAAGGGTTTAAAAAATGGTGGTGGTGTGAGAGAGTTATCTTCTTGGTTTGCTTTGGCCCCCGGTGTGGGTCCTTGGACTGTTAACTATGCAAGCCTTAGAGTTGGTGATAGGGATGCATTTCCTGCAAGTGACTTAGCTATAGCTAGGATGATCAAAACTTTTAAGAGTTTAAAAAATATAGATGATGTAAGTCCTTTTAGATCTTATGCTGCAATTTATCTATGGAAGCATTATAGAAAGGTCTTCTCCAAGTGATCTGGTAATTGTCTCCTTTTTTAAAAAATCAATTGTCGGATAACCGTTTGCCTGATCCCCAACTGCCCGATTAGCTCCGAGATCTGGCACTCTGGGATCTGGCATCTATAATATCTTTAACTTTTCCAAAAAAATTAACTGTCCTACTAAACCCCATCAATTACACCATCTATAAACGTAAAGACGCAGGCAAGTGGCAATACCTTTAATGAGGAGTCCAAGCGAAGCGTCTCCGAGGCTAAAGGTGTTGCCACGAGCATGTTAAAGTTTTCGTTATAAAGCGGTGAAGCTGCCAAGCTTCAAAAAAGCCCCGCAGGGAAACTGCCTGTCTGTCAGGATCCGGTTAGGATTCTACTTATAACATCTTCTTTCTATAAAAGGTTTTTCCCATCCACCATGAAGCCCAACACATCCTTGCAACTCTGCCTCTACTCCTTTTTTTATTACAAATAATACTGTTTGTTTAATTGATACTCGTCTTCCTCTTTGATCCCTCCCTTTTAGTTCTACTTCAGTTAGGTAATCATCGGAGAAACTTGAGCTATCAAATTTTCTAAAAGATTTAATTTTGTATTTTCTGAGAAAAAATGGCTCTTCATCAGGAGAGTTGTCGTGATGTTCTATTTCGGGGATAAAAACTCTGTATGGAGTTTTTGTATCTAAGCAACTTTGCTTTGCTACTTCCGGCATTGTATGGCCTAATTTTTGTGCCTCTATGAAGCTCTCTATTAGGTCTTTTACAAGTTCTGTACTAGGGTTTATTGGACAACTGGGCCCGACTAAATGTTTTTCTGGGTCAGGCACACTAGTTATCTTTTCCTGGGCATATGATACCCCGCCTGTTGCTATTAGTGCTAATGTTGATAAAAATAATTTCATTGTATTAATCCTAATATATTAACTACTAGAAAACAAGCAACCCTTAGTAGCATCTTCGTTACATGTATCACCACAAGGATTTTTTAGTTTAGGTGGATTGGGGTCTACACAACCATCTTTTTCACTGTTATGTCTTATTACTTTAAAAAATCTATTATTCTCATCAGACTGTTCTACATTTGCAAGATCAGTTGCCTCTGCACAATCCCTGGTATTCACATTGTGTTCTCTACATAATCTGGATTTACACAAATAACTTAGATGTTTACGCACACCACCCCATGTTGCTCCTACTCTACTATATTGTTCACCTAGAAAAGCTGATTTAAATACATCACCTTCCATTGTACCTCTCAACCACATTGAATAGGCAATAAGCTTTCTTTGTTGACTCTGCTTTTCTGCATCACTAGAAGGGCTGTGTTTTCTAACAATGGCCATAGCTCTTATTGTATGATCTATATTTTCAAGTGCTTCTCTGTCTGTGTAAGACAGCCCGAGTCTTTGAGTGTGTTGCTGTAAGAAATGTTCAAAAAATACTGAGGTTTCCATTTTGCCTTCTAGCCACATTGAATAGGCAGATCTAACACGGCTCACAGCTCTTTGATCTGATGAAATATCTTGAAACTCACCAGTTTGGTCAAACAAGTCTCTCACTCTACCTTTAACCACTTGAAAGGTTTCCATTGCACGCCAGTTCCCCGCGCTGTACCCTCTAACTCCTTCATAGTCTCCATAACTCATGCTAGATGGACCAATTCCTCCAAAACTATCAGATGCATGATTTATACTAAATTTTAGATCGTTGGGTCTGATATTATCTTCAGAACATTTAGTTTTTATTTCTCTCTCACAGGCCTCCTTGTTTCTACTACATTCTGTGGTTTGTAGTGTAGGGTTAGTAAGCTTACCCATAAATTCAGGATCACTTGCCTCTATCATCATAGCATGTCCACCATAGAGTAATATATCTCCCGGTTTAATTTGTTCGTCCGGATCTGACAGATCTACCACATCCATACAGGAACAATTTTCCTCCTTGTCAGCTACAGCTGACATTCTTTGTACATTCCACCAACTCCATTTGTCCTCGCCACAACTTTTCATGTTAAGCCCAGCAAATCTCATTGCTGTAGCAACATACTCGGAACAATTCCAACCTATAAATTCATTTCCTTGTATGTCTCTATTTAAAAAACTGTTACTTGCTGGATCTATAGTTCTTCCTCCACTATAGGGCCCTCGATCAGGGTAACCATTACCCAGGAAAAAAAATCCAGGACAAGGCCTTTCTTCTCCAGCTATGTTACATTTTGGTTGAGGCTCACATTTAGGAACAATGCTGTTGTAAGGATGGTTTCTAATTGCATTCTGGTATCTTGCTTCACTTGATATGTCAGTACAGTTGTCACCATCACCGTATTTACAAGCCCTATTTTCTATATTTTCAATTCTATTTCCTTGTCCATTCTGTATTGCCCTTACTCGTTCAAGCATCTTATCTTCTGTAAGTCGAACATTCATAGCATCACAAGAGCCATAGGTAGAGGCCATAAGTAATCTGATTTGTTTTACACTTTCCGGACAAGTGCGATCTTCATCTAAAATTCTAAGTGTATCCCGAGCCAATTGACTTGTTTCACCGGGAGGGCAGTTGGTACATTCTACGGCTGGATTTCCAGCCTCCGTTTGCCTATTACCAGACATATCATTTGGATCTTGTGCATAAGAGATCCCACCCGCAATTAAGAAAAGTCCTAAAAAAAGTCTCATGATACACCATTTTAAGCCATCATAGATTTTTTGTTCAACCATAGTGGTCTTATGAAGTGTTTAAAGAGAAAAAATACTAGACGATAGCCTACCGTTTTGTTTATGTTTGGTGTTTAAAAAAATAGATGGTATAAAAACAACTACTTTGTAGCTCACAAAGGCTTTATGGATTTAAAGAATTTAAGAAATATAGGCATATCTGCCCACATAGACTCAGGTAAAACCACTTTGACTGAGAGAATTTTATTCTACACAGGTAGAATTCACGCAATTCACGAGGTTAGGGGTAAAGATGGTGTGGGGGCTAAGATGGATTCCATGGAACTTGAAAGAGAAAAAGGAATCACCATTCAATCTGCTGCAACTTTTTGTAAATGGAAGGACACTTCAATAAACATAATTGACACTCCAGGACATGTAGACTTCACGGTTGAGGTGGAACGTGCCCTAAGGGTACTAGACGGCGCTATATTGGTTTTATCTGGTGTTGAGGGTGTACAATCTCAGTCCATTACTGTGGACAGGCAGATGAGACGGTATAATGTCCCTAGGCTGGCCTTCATAAACAAGTTGGATAGGTCTGGGGCTAATCATAAGAGAGTTTTGGATCAGTTAAGAGAAAAGCTTAAATTGAATGCATATTTTACTCAACTGCCTGTTGGTTTAGAGGATGCTCATAAAGGTGTTATTGATTTAGTAGAAATGAAACAGCTCATTTTTTCTGGTGATAATGGAGAAAAAATAGAAGTTTCAGATGTACCACAGGAGATGTTAGAGGAGGCAAAACGGTACAGAGCAGATTTGGTGGCAGCAGTTGCTGACTTTGACCCTCAGGTAGAAGAAAAATACTTGATGGAAGAAGAGGTAAGTGCAGATGAGTTAAAAAAAGCAATCAGAAGTGGTGTCATAGGTCTTAAGTTTGTACCTGTATTTATGGGTTCTGCATTTAAAAACAAAGGAGTTCAAGCTCTCTTAGATGCTGTAAACTATTACTTGCCAAGTCCCTACGATATAAAAAACGAAGCACTAGATTTAGACGACAATGAAAAGAAGTTTAGCACTGAGGTGGATCACGAAAAGCCTCTTATTATGTTGGCTTTCAAGCTAGAAGATGGCCGCTATGGTCAACTTACCTATATGCGATTATATCAAGGTACGGTAAAAAAAGGTGACACCATAGTAAACACCTCTAATAGAAAAAAATTAAAGGTTCCAAGACTTGTGCGAATGCATTCAGATGAGATGGAGGATGTGACAGAGGCCAAAGCTGGGGATATCATTGCAATGTTTGGTATTGACTGTGCATCGGGCGATACATTCACTGACGGTAAAATCAACGCTGCAATGACCTCTATGCATGTAGCTGACCCCGTTATTTCGTTGGCTCTTGCTCCCAAAGATAAATCTGCTTCGTCAAATTTTTCTAAGGCACTAAATAAGTTTACGAAGGAAGACCCAACGTTCAGAGTTCATAGAGATGAGGAGTCAGGAGAAACTATCATATCAGGTATGGGGGAGCTACATTTAGAGGTCTATGTTGAGCGTATGAAAAGAGAATTTAAAGTTGAGTGTATAACCGGTAAGCCTCAGGTGGCATTTAGAGAGACCATAAGACAAAAAGTAGATTTTACGCAGATTCACAAAAAACAGACAGGTGGTGCTGGGCAGTTTGCAAAAATTGGTGGATACATGGAACCTATTTCGGTTGATCCAGAAAGTGGCGAGTATCAAAACTATGAATTTGTAAACAAAATTGTAAGCGGTGTAATACCAAAAGAGTTTATACCTGCCTGTGACAAAGGATTTAGCGCACAGTTAGAAAAAGGTGTTCTGACAGGATTTCCACTGATCAGGGTTAGAGTGGAGATTAATGATGGTGGTTTTCACCCCGTGGACTCCAGCGAGATGGCATTTAAGATATGTGCTATGGCTGCAATAAGAGAGAATATAAAAAAGGCAAAACCTGCTATACTAGAGCCTATAATGAAAGTAGAGGTATCCACATTAGAGGAGTTTCAAGGACCAGTTATTGGTGGTCTGAATCAAAGACGTGGTAAGATAACAGGTACAAATACTGTAGATGGTTACATAACAATTGAGGCGAAAGTACCTTTGACAGAGATGTTTGGTTACGCGACAGATTTAAGATCACTTACGCAGGGTAAGGGAGAGTTTAGTATGGAGTTTGCCGAGTATGAAGCCGTACCAAAAAATATGCAGGAGACCATGATAACTGAGTATGAAAAAAAACTTAAGGAGAGCAAGTAGCTTTTGAGCTTATTAATCTTATATTTTTTCCTGGTAATTGCTATTTCATTTGTATGTTCGCTTTTGGAGTCAACCATGCTCTCTGTGCAGGACTCATTTATAAGAGATCTTCAGAGTAGAAATGCGCGATCTGGTAAGGTACTTTACGACCTGAAAAGTGAAATAGATAAACCTTTAGCTGCCATACTTACTTTAAACACAGTTGCAAATACACTGGGTGCATCGATAATAGGTGCTCATGTTCTTAATATCTATGGTAGTGAAATGGTGGCGGTTGTATCTGGTGTGTTAACCATGTTTATTTTAGTTTTTGCTGAAATAATACCTAAAACAATAGGTGCTATGTTTTGGAAAACGATAGCAACACCAGCCTCATTTATTATCAAATACTTGATTTTATTATTGTATCCATTGGTATGGTTACTAGAACGTCTCTCTGATATGGTAGCTCTTGGTAAGAAGAATACTCCTATATTTACAAGAGACGAGCTTATTGCCTCTGCTGAAATTAGTCAGGAAGAGGGTACAATTAAGGACGAAGAGAGAAATATTATAAAAAATCTACTAAAGCTAAATCGTATATATGTAAAAGACATAATGACACCTAGATCTGTTATAATTGCTCTGTCTCAAAATTTGTCAATTGACACTACGGTTGAAAAATATGGACAGATTCCTTTTTCTAGAATACCGATTTATGAAAAAGATCTTAATAACATTACAGGCATGGTTTTAAGATATGAAGTTTTAGATATTTATGGAAAAGACGAGGGAAACAAAAAGTATTTAAGAGATATTTCGAATAAAATTGACTATGTTCCTGATGAACAGTCTGTTGGGTCGATTATGAGTCTTTTTATCAAAAAGCAATCACACATTTTTATTGCAAGAAACAAATTAGGGCAAACTACAGGCTTGGTTACTTTGGAAGATGCCATCGAGACTTTACTTGGAGTAGAAATTGTAGATGAGTTTGACAGTGTAGAGGATATGCGAGCATTTGCTCTTGAACAATCTAAAAAGAGAATAATAGGAAGACGAACAGCAAGAGTTGTTAGCAATTTAATTGAAGAATTAAACAACTAGTTCAAAGGTCTTCTAAGCTAGGCAAAAAATAAGGAGGTTATGCCTACTTTTTTTTGCCGAGTGGTTGCCCCCAGCTCTGGACACGATGCTGATCCCTCCACACTAAGTTCTAAGGTTTTAAAGGATAACTAGGTTGACTCTGCACAGACTACGAATGTCTTAGGTGCTTCAACAGATGTTATCCTACCTAAAGGGTCCCGGGTACGAGAAGTAAAACCATATACTTCATCTGGCAGGTTTTTGTATATGTAGGTTACAGTACCGTTTGCTTTATCTATTCCAATTTCAGAAGGCCTTTTTCCACCTAAAACCAGTTCAGAACAGTCAACAAAGGAATCCTCAGAAGGATTCACATCAGAGCTACAGGTTAAATCCCAATCGATTACCTTTTGACCTCCGATAGTTTGTTCGGGAAATCGGATAGCAACATCACCACTTTTAAAACAATCTGAGCTACTTTGGCTATAATATCTGTCCCTTGATTCTACAGCATACAACACAACAACATTCAATGCGCTCCCCTCATAATTGCCCAAATCACCCGTTGGATCATCAAACATAGGAGGTATTAAATCATTAAAATTAGAGTCGGCATTTGGAAACCCAGGCATACCAGTACTAGTTCTATCTGGCGTTTTAGGTGAAGAACACCCAAGAGTTAACAATGAAACGGCTAAGCTTAAACATAGCAAATTGGCCTTTTTAAGGTTAAATAATCTATTTTTTGGTAGCTTCATTTAAACCCCCATGTGTCATCTATAAAGACAAGTCGGACAAAACATGATAGTACTTAATAAGGGCTTAAGTTTAGAATAAGACTGGTAGCTATCGGAAGTATTACCAAAGTTGGTAAACTAAAGTTGGTATATGATACAACCGAATAGTTCTCTGTAGTAAGGGAGGATTATGAATCAATCAGACCAAGACCTTGATTCCCTGTATAGACCAACGAATACCAGAAAACGAAAGTCTATCATTATCTTTTGTGCTTTGGGACTAGCCGTTGTTATGAGTTATCAAAACTGTGCTTCTATGAAAGTACAAGATACGGGTGAGCTGGCTTTTTCATCTAAATCTTCTCTGCCAAGTCTAGACTATGCAATTACCACAGTATACTTTGATGACGATCGAGATATGAATAGAATCAAAAAAAATTACTGTAGTAGCGGTCACAGTGTACCAGGTATTCAATCTGATGAAATCTATGTTGATTATATCATTGATAACTTAGAAGTTGATAACTTAAATGATGTGGAGCTTTATTGTAAGCTGGCCAAAAGTATGGATGAATATGCAAGATGTGAGGATTTTTATTTGCAAAACCAAGCAAGTGTAAGTAATTATATTCAGTATGGGAGGGATGAGTCAGAAGACTCAAACTTTATCAGGTATAAGTACACAAATCTAGAAAACGCAGTATATGAGTTCGATGTTTTTGCAGGTATGGACGATACGATGCTCACAGAAGTTACCAAAGTCCAATTTCAGATATGTGACTAGGGGGTGCTATGTACGATCAAGAAAAAACTATAATCTTGGAAGCTGAGAAGGAAGATGAAGGTTCTAGCTCTGGTGGTGCTAGAAAAGTTGGTGCCGCTACGGTTGTAGCTTTATGCCTTACTTTGGTTGTTGGGTACCAGAACTGTGCTGGATTTAAAACCAAAGATTTAGTAGGAGCTGGTTTTTTATCCTCACAATCATATGAAACTCTCCCTGTTTTAGACCTGGCCTTAAGCGACGATAACGGTTTAGAAATTGTAAGCAACCCATGCAGAGATAATCTTGATGTTAAGCTAGGGATAAGAAGCGACAGAATATACATAGATTATTTGCCACAGATCCTAAGTGGATATGATATTTCAGAGGTTGCTCTATACTGTAGTGCTGCAATAAGTGGTCCTTATGAAGACTGTGATTTGTTTAAACTAGAGCAGCACTCCACAGTAACTGATTATAGGGAACAGATAGAAAGTGGGTATTACGACTACGTAAAATACAGATATAATGACCTAAGTGATGGTGTACATGAGTTATATGTGTATGCCGCTGCACCTGATTTAGAAAACGAAATGTTAACACAGGTCTCAAGATTAGCATTCCAAATATGTGATTAGTTTATCAGGCAATCCGGCACTCTGGGATCTGCATCAGCCACCAGATTCAGGTATTCCTATATAGTTTGTAAAGGTATGCTCCTAACTTTTGCCCGACTGCCCGATTTATGTATTCTTACACAGTTTGTAAAGATATCCTCCTAGTATATTGGCTTCATTTATTAGCTTTTTATGATCTATGAGATCCAGTATAGCTTGTGTTTCTCTAAGCGAGCCCAAACTGGTTCTGTAGAACTTTCTTCTATCTTTTGTTGTAGGTTTGGCACTTCCCTCTGCTAAATTGAGTACAATGCTTAGGGTAGCTCTTTGAAATTGATTCTTTAGTGGTTCTTTTAAGTATAAATTCTTAGAATTATTATAGAATTGAACCGCTAACTGATAAGTTCTAAATTTTCTCATAAAAAATTTCCTCCTTACCATCTTTGATGGGAGGAAATTTTTTTAGAAAATTTAATCAATTCACCAGATCCCGGATTGCCGGTGTGCCGGTGTGCCTGTTTGCCTGATTGCCCGACTGCCTGATTGCCCGACTAATTGATCAACTAACTGGCTTTCTTTTGTTTATCTTTGTTGAAAAACATATCTTTGAGTTGCTTTTTTGCACTACCCAGTCTCATAGAGATTGATTTAGACTTTTTCAGTTTCTCTGTCTTTTTCAACTCACTTCTTGCAATAATAAATTTGCCGTCAAATAAAATTGACTTTTTAAAATTAAGCTCAGATAGATCGTAGTCTCCAATTTTTTTCTGTAATAACCCCTTAACAAAATAATACAAAGCGGTGTTTCTATCTTCCACAGGAATATGGTTTAGTGTATCCCAAATATCCATTAAATCATTTTGTGCAATTTCCTCATCTTTATTTTTAGTTATCCTTGCCCATAATAAATAAAGGCTAAGCTCACTAGATGGCTTTTGTAATTTCACAGCTTTTTGTAATAAGTCATAGGCCTTAGTTTCCTGATAGTTTTTCAAATGAGCTTTTGCATCTGATAATAAATTATCTAAACTTAGCTTTATATCAGCTTTAATACTTTCTATACCCGACTCATATTTTGCTCTTTTATCAGGATCAAGTAATGTGTTATATGCCTCCGAAATAATGTTAAATATTTCATTAGAAATGGCCCTCAAATCTGAAGGAGCGTCTATTAATTTGTCAGGGTGAAATGATTTAGTAAGACTAATATAAGAGCTTTTCAGAGAGTATTCATCAAATTCTTTACCCTCATTAACACCTAATATTTGAAAGTAGTTTTGTTTCTCAATATCCTTCTTAAATTTATTTAAAACTTCAATTCTAGATTGATAATTTTCATGGTTGTTATTTCGTTTAAAAGTAATCACATCAGTTAAAATCAAGAAGTGCACTAGTCTGTAGATTTCTTGATTCTTTTTGAAAGATAATAATTCTGAAAGAGAATATTCTTTTTCAGATAAAGAATCTAAAAGTTCTGTATCGTGACTGACATATGGTACGGATAAAATGTTGTTTCTATTTTTATAATTAGAAGATTTTGTAACTTTGTATTCCAAAAACGGAATGTAAACCTGCCTCAAAAACTCAACAGGGGTCTTTATGTATACCCATTCAGATATAAATCTATTTGACATATAAGAAGAATTGCATCGTTGCATGCTATCTGTTTGAGATAAGTTAAAATTTGTAAAGTTAAATGAATAACGAACATCTTTTATCATTCTACCAATTCTAATACGAGCCTGTTCAAGACAAATAAAATCTACCGTGTGTGGGCTAATTAAATTAGCTTCAATAAGTCTTGTACCTATTTTACCTTTATCATTTTTAGATAAGTGAAATTGAAGGTCTTCTGGGTTAATCAGGTTTTTTTCAAGTAACAAAGAACCCCAGTATGAGTTTGTATCGTTTGACAATACAGATATAACATTGCCTTTTGATATATATACCTTAGCCATATCACTTTTTGAACTAAATCTGGCCACTCCCATAATATTTGTACGAGAGATAATAGATATCAATGCAGGTATATCATAACCGTAAACTTTATCTGTATTTTGCAATACCTCAAGACAAGATCTATCAGTTAGATTGTCATCCATCATTAAACTAACCATTGAATTATTTTCTTTGGCTTCAGGTTGTATTTTAAACCTATCTTTTAAAGTTGTAATAATATGTTCGTAGTTTAGTGGTTTTTCAAAAAAGCCCTCTCCTCCAGTATCTGAAAGGGTTTTCTTTATGAAGGTCTGACTTTTGAATAATCCAGACATGAAGTAGAATGGTATGGAAGAAGCACCAGTTTCTTTTAGGCTCTTGGCAAGGTCTATACCAGAATAGCCAGGTAACACACACTCAATTATAAATGCATGGACTGATCTAACACCAAATTCTCTTATTGCATCACTAGGTTTACGGGTTAAAACAGCATTAAACCCTGCCTCCTTTAGATGTTTTACTAGTGTTTCACCAAAAGTTTGATGATCTACCACCACTATATTTATTCCACTTGATCCCATAAACCTATTTGTATACCTACAAAACTACAAACTATGGCTATACAGTTTGTACCTAACCAACATAAATAAAAGCCTGACTATGACTTTTCGGAAAAAACAGGTAACATCTTCAAGCAAATTCTAAAGAGTCACCTTGTACGACAATGATACACAAAGGTCTTCCAATGAGGTTAATAAAATGGATTGGCGGAACGAACAAGACGAAGTCCAAGTGTAGCCAAGTCATTTTTTAGCCGAGTGGATGCCCAGCTCTGGAACAAGATGCCAATCCCGGTCATAAAAGCTCAACACTGATTCCCGTTCAGCAAACAATGGGACTTATTCCATTTTTGCTGGACGAATTACGTTACGGAAGGTCCCCCGTAAACCCTCCGTTTTTTCGACAAATCAGAGGTAGAAATAATATCATGTTTTTGCGTCTCCCTCACAGCCAATCCATTATCGTAAGGAGAAGTACCTACTACATAGAGATCGGGCAGTCCGGGATCTGGCAATTGTCTCCTTTTTTTAAAAAAAGAGAGACAACATATCTTATGAAAAAATTAAAAATATACCAGATAAGGTGAGGTTAATGAGGCTAGAAACAAGGTGAATTGGCGGAGTATGAAAATTCCCTAGCTTTAGTTGGACCAGGATCAATCAGTGTTGGTGTTTATGGCGTTCAAATTACCTGCATTAGAGATAAGGTAAAGAGTATTGCCGGATATACTAGGTGTTGCCAATGTCCCTGAAACAGCATAAGAAAACAGTTGTTTGCCGTCTCTAATATCTAAACCAACAACAGGACCATTGTTCTGGCCAAAATATACAGTGTTACTTGATACCAGGGGTTTTGTTGCAAATCCTGATTTTAGTTTAAATGTCCAGAGCTTTTCGCCCGTAGCCTTTTTAAGTGCCTCTACGCCGCCGTTAGATGATGAGATCAATACAATATCTTCCGCTACTGTAGGATCACTACCTCCTCCCGAATTCTCGCTCTTCCATACCAAGCTGCCATCTTTAGCATTAAGACCAAGTAAATCTGCATCAAAATTTGATACATACAACATATCGCCGTCCAAAGCCATCCCATCTATATCTTTAAACTTATCTGAAGTGTTAAGTTTTTTTTCCCAGACTAACAAACCGGATTTTTGATTTAATGTCACCAGATACCCATCACTAAGGCCTACCAACAGAATATCTTTGTAGGGTATAGGGGAACTACTTCCTAACACACTCATAGAAACATTGCTGTTTCGGCTGTAAGTCCAAGTTATGTTTTTAGTATCTAGATTTATTGAATAGACAGCATTATCGCCGGTTAATAAATAAAGGAAGTTTTCATGTATTGTAGGCTTTGAATAGACACCAGCTTCTAATTTTAAATCCCAAAGTTGGTTGCCCTTATTATCCAAGCAAACAACCCAACCTGCTTCTGTACCAAAAAATAACTTATCCCCCAAGACAGTGGCACCATGTACCCCATGCTTAGCATTAAATTTCCAAGAAATCCTACCACTATCAGCGTCTATAGCTACCAAAGAGCCGTGACCATTACCTTGAATTACAAGTTCATTCAAAAAAACAGGACTCATCAAATGAGATAACTTGGGGCCTAAGTAAGGGGGTTTTATAGTACTTCTAATCCACTTTCTTGTCATACCATCCATAGGTTTTTCACCAGCAGAAATACAGGAGACGAAAAGTAAGCCTAATAACAAAATTTTTAATATATTCATTACTTCCCACGCTTAATCATAAGTAGCTTTTTTGCTAAAACACCTTCAGAAGTATCTGGCGAATCGACCGACAACCTAGTGTAGATATCCAAAGCTTGCTCCATATCACTATCTTCTAAACAAAGAGCTTTTTTCAACAGAGCTTCAGTTCTAAAAAAAGAAAACTTTTTTATAACTTCATCCCATAACTCCAAAGCTCTATCACAATTAGCAGACTCTTCATACAAGGATGCCAACATCATAGCCCCTAGACCACTTAAAAAATATTTACCATCTAAATTTACATTTGAAAATGCAGAAATGGCGGCATCTATATCACCATTTTTCCTGTGAATATCTGCCAAATTCAAGGCAGCAAAAATCATAACCTGATCTGGATGCTCCTCTCTAAGAAGCTTATCATAATCAAGTTTCACCTGAGACTTTATTTCTTCTATATTAATCTCTTGGCTATTTACTTCTACCTTTTCAAGTTCTAACTTAGTTATTTTTTCTTGTTCACTCATTGGTACATATAGGGCTTTAAAACCTTCCAGAAGGGCCCCCTTTTTTTTGTCATACATTACCTTAAAAAAAATGCCACCAAGAACCAAAAATCCTAGCAAAAATATAACCAGTTTTTTGTGATTTTGATAAAATGCCAAAGACCCTAGAGCAATATTGTGCAATATTCCCTTGGTGCTTAAATCTTCCTTAGTTAATTTCTTTGCCATAAAAGATCCTATGCCATTCTAACCAATAAAACGCCAGTGTTATAGTTGCCATCCCCTTTAAGCTCATAGCTCCATTTGTAACCAGCACCTTCCAAGTATTCCACCACTTTATTTTTTACAACACCGGTACCCTTTCCAGGCATCACCTTTACCACAACTTCATCCATAGCATCTAACAAAAATTTATCCAATAAACCAAAAACCTCATCCGAAGTTACTCCGTGAAGATCTAGCAATGGAACACTGCACCTGGCCTTTATACTACCTTTGCGCTTCATAGCATAAAGTTTTAGCCAGAATAAAATTGTATTTCAAGTAATTTTACTCTAGTCTCTTCTGGTTTTGCTGGTAGTAATTATCGAATATTTGATGATCATATAGCTGATGTTAGATACGATACTGGCTTAACAACGATACTGTTTGGAAGTGTAATGATGAGATGTGATGATGTTTAAGGTACGATGATGTCGGAAGTTTCAGTTGATAAAAAAACATCCCTTTGGGATTTAAAGAAAAAAGAAACTGGATATGTTGATGGTTTTTCTGGTCTTGCAGATGGCCATGTTGATAGGCTTAGGGGCATGGGCCTTGATTTACAATCAGAGATAATTTGTGAACATACTATACCTTTTGGGAAGTCTAAAGTGTTTAATGTTGGAGGTTTTCAAATTTCTCTACCAAAAGACCTTGCTCAAAAAGTACTTATTCAGAGGTAATAAACAAAAACGACTATATCCACTGTTAAGCATCTAAGTTTTCTATTACAACAAAAATATTTTTGGATAAGCTGTGACAACTGCTCTTTTTATTGGAAAACCTAATACGGGAAAAAGCCTTCTTTTTAATAAACTAGCTGGGGCAAATCAAAAAGTATCCAACTTTCCAGGGGTTACGGTAGAAGTAAAATCAGGATGTTCGAACAACATTACGTATATAGATTACCCAGGTGTCTATTCCTTAGACCCTATAACTAGTGATGAAGAAGTAGCCATAAACAAATTTATAGACGGAGTAAAAACCCAAAAGTCTGTTGTGGTGTGTGTACTAGATGCCACCAGGTTGGAGAGAAGTTTAGTGGTGGGGTTACAGGCAAAAGAGATAGCCAGAAAACATAATAAAAGATTTATTTTTGCCCTTAACATGATAGATGAAATCAAAAAAAATGATGTCAAAATTACCATTGAAGAATTAGAAAAGGATCTAAAAACACATACAGTACCCATTTCTGCAAAGACCGGAGAAAATTTAGACAAATTAAAACAAGCAATAAAAGATGAGTCCGTAGGTATACTACAAGAACAAGTACCAGAATCAAAAGATGATATTTATAACTTAAGCAGAAAAGTAGCTAGAACATTTTTGTCTAATCCAGGACTTCTAATAAAAAGAGGTAATAAGCTAGATAAAATTTTTCTATCGGGACTTTGGGGTACAGTAATCTTTGTATCTTCAATGTTAATTTTGTTTCAAGCTATCTTTACTTGGTCAGCACCTCTGATGAATGCAATTGAAACCCTAATTTCACAAACTGGAACAGCTACGGCCAACCTTATTTCAAACCAAATATTAAAAGACTTTGTTAAAGATGCATTGTTTGGTGGTTGTGGATCATTTTTGGTATTTGTGCCGCAAATATTTATACTAACTTTTATAATATCATTTTTAGAAGATTCGGGGTACTTAGCTCGTGCTAGTATATTCTGCCATAGAGTGTTTAGTTTTTTTGGGTTATCTGGCAGAAGTTTTATACCATTTCTATCGGCACATGCATGTGCTATACCTGCAATCTTTGCAGCTAGAACAATAGCTTCTCCAAGAAGAAGGTTGCTTACGATGCTTACGATTCCGTTAATGGCATGTTCTGCAAGGCTGCCAGTATATGCACTGCTAATTTCAGTGTTAATACCAAATATAAGTTTCTTTGGAGTTGTGGGGCTTCAGGGTACCTTCTTTACCGGGTTATATTCTCTAGGAATTGTGGCAGCGTTGTTAATATCGTATTTTTTAGCTAACACATTTGCAAAAAAATACTCAGATATGCCATTTATTATTGAGCTTCCTCCCTACAGAATGCCAAACCTAAAATCAATAACATTAACCGGCCTACAACAATCTTGGCTATTTGTGCTCAAAGCTGGATTTATAATATTTTCAGTTACTGTTGTGGTGTGGTTACTAGGATATTTTCCAAACGGAGCTGGAAGCTTATCTTCATCGTGGCTTGCAAAAATTAGTCATCTAATTAGCCCAATATTTGCACCAGTAGGTTTAGACTGGAAATTTGGAGTAGCAATAATATCATCTTTTTTGGCAAGAGAAGTGTTTGTAGGAACACTGGCAACACTCTACGGCCTAGAAAATATAAACAATAACTTGGTAGGGCTATCGGAGCATCTAGCAGATTTAAGCCTGGCATCTGGACTAAGCCTATTAGTGTTCTATGCCATAGCTCTGCAATGTGTATCAACCCTGGCCATAATTAGAAAAGAGTTAGGAAGCTACAAAATACCAATACTATTGTTTATAGCATACACGGTACTAGCTTATGTCCTCATGTTAATCACATATAACCTCCTAGCTTAAAATTATCATCATATTCATCATGTAAATTATATTTTTTTGAGTTAGAATGGGAGCTGTGTCTTGCCTGCCAAACGGGCAAAAAAGGGGGTTCTATGAGTTATCAAACTTCCAATCTTGTGGATAATGTGAGTGATATTAATATCCAACCAAGCATAGTTTTAAATAGATCAAACATTGAGAGTTATATCTTGGGTCAGCTTGATAGAATTAATAAGATGCAAAGCCTTCGTGTGCGTGCATTGTTATCTTTAGGCGTACAGCGTCACCAGTATAAAGCTACGGTTGTGGTAAGAGGTCCTGGTATAAATCTGGCTTCTAGAAACCAAAACTCTAACCTATACAAAACAGTAGATGGTGCTATTGAAAAAGCTCTGGGGCAACTTTCTAAGATAAAGAGCAAGAAAGTTTCTAGATACAGAACAAAAAAAGCATCTTGATTATCACATCATATGTGATAAGCCTCTGTACCCATGAACTATAAGTTTACTAGTGAATCGGTATCTGGGGGTCACCCTGATAAAGTAGCAGATCAAATAAGTGATGCCATACTGGATGCTTTGTTAGAAAAAGATCCAAACAGTAGAGTTGCGTGTGAAACACTTATCTCTTCCAAGCTAGTAGTTTTAGCAGGAGAAATTTCCACAACAGCAGACATTAACTATCCTAACATTGTAAGAAAAGTAATAAAGGATATTGGTTATGACAATGAACTTGCTGGTTTTGACTCTAACAGAGCACCTATAATTTTGTCCTTCGAAAAACAAAGTGCAGACATTGCGATGGGTGTTGATTCATCAGATAAAAAAGAACAAGGAGCTGGGGATCAAGGTATCATGTTTGGATACGCGGTAAACGAAACACCAAACCTAATGCCCATTTCAATCTACTACTCAAACATGTTAATGAAACGAATTTCTGAGGTAAGAAAAAAGGGAATTATAAAAGGCCTGTTTCCGGACAGTAAAGGGCAAGTCACTGTTGACTATATTGATGGCCAGCCTAGGAGAATTGATACAATAGTGATCAGTGCGCATCATGAAGAAGGTGTGTCGATTAAAAAACTAAAAGAAGAGGTTTACAATGAGGTTGTGCTTCAGGTTATACCAGAACACTTGATCGATAGTAATGTTAATTTTTTATTTAATCCTACAGGGAAGTTTACCATAGGAGGCCCTCAGGCAGACTGCGGTTTAACTGGAAGAAAAATAGTGGTAGATACATATGGTGGTCATGGAGCACATGGCGGTGGAGCATTTAGTGGCAAAGATCCATCTAAGGTTGATAGGTCAGCTGCCTACCTCGCTCGTCATATAGCAAAAAATATTGTTGGGGCTAAGCTTGCTGATAAGTGCCTAGTACAGTTATCCTATGTCATAGGAAAATCAAACCCAGTAAGTTTGATGATAAATGACTATAACACTGCAAAAGTGGAAGTCTCAAAAATTGAAAAGGCTGTTAGAGAAATTTGGAACTTCAGTCCGAAATCAATTATAAATGACTTTGAACTGTTAAAGCCAATATATCTAAAAACTGCGTCTTATGGGCATTTTGGCAGAAATGAGGAAGAGTTTACATGGGAAAAATTGAACAAGGTAAACGAGCTAAAAAACCTATAGATTATATACGCAATTTTTCCATAATAGCACACATAGATCATGGCAAATCCACATTGGCAGACTCTCTTTTGTCAAAAACAGGTTCGCTGTCTGATAGAGAAAAGAAGCACCAGTTTTTAGATAACATGGACTTGGAAAGGGAGCGGGGAATAACCATAAAAGCCCAGAGTGTAAGATTACAATATGAGGCCAAAAACAAAAAAATTTATCAACTAAATTTAATAGATACACCAGGTCATGTCGACTTCTCTTATGAAGTATCCCGATCACTAGCAGCATGTGAAGGAGCATTACTTATAGTAGATGCTGCGCAGGGAATAGAAGCTCAAACACTAGCTAATGTGTACTTGGCAATCGAAAATAATTTAGACTTGATTCCTATCATCAACAAAATAGATCTACCTTCTGCTAATCCAAAAGCTGTAGCGGAACAAATTCAGAATACACTTGGAATTGACACAACAAAAGCTATCTACACTAGTGCAAAAGATAATATAGGGATTGATGACGTACTAGAGTCAATAATCAATGATATTCCTCCTCCAAAGGAGGATTCCACACAATCCTTAAGAGCTTTAGTGTTTGATTCCTGGTTTGATTCCTATCAGGGTGTAGTTGTGTTGTGCCGTATTTTTGATGGTTCGATTTCTGTAGGAGATAAGGTCAGGTTTACTGCGTCTGGCGTGGACTATGAAGTATTAAAGTTGGGTATAAATGCACCTTTTCCATTAGAGCAAAAAACTCTAAATGCTGGAGAGGTTGGATTTGTGATCTGTGGAATAAAAAATATTAGAGATGTAAAAGTTGGTGAAACTATCACCTTAGCTAAACAACCATGTACAACACCATTATCTGGTTTTAAAGTAGTAAAACCGTTGGTTTTCTCTGGAATTTTTCCTATTGATCCAAATGATTACGCCAAATTAAAAGATAGTCTAAGTAAGCTTTGTTTAAATGATTCTAGTTTAAGTTTTGAACCGGAAAATTCTGGGGCCTTGGGGCTTGGTTTTAGGTGTGGGTTTTTAGGTTTACTACACATGGATATTGTACAAGAAAGGCTTGAGCGAGAATTTAATCTAGATCTTATAACAACAGCCCCAAGCGTTGTATACCATGTTCACAAAACAAGTGGTGAATTGGTAGTCTTGGACAATCCATCTGAACTTCCTGATACTAGTACTATTGCTAAAATTGAAGAACCTATTTTGAGAATAACTATACACACACCATCTGATTACTTAGGAGGAATACTTGCCCTCTGTCAAGACAGAAGAGGGACTCAACAAAAGCTAGAGTTCATAAGTGATTCTAAAGCAATGTTGGAGTACAAGTTGCCCATGAGTGAGATGGTTTTAGATTTTTATGACAAAATTAAATCTATTTCTAAAGGTTATGCTTCAATGGACTATGAAATTATGGGTTTTGAAGAAGCAAAGTTGGTTAGGGTTGATATTTTACTTGCTGGTGAAAAAGTGGATGCACTGTCTGTTATAATTCACAAAGACAACGCATATTACAGAGGAAGAGCACTTACTAAAAAAATAAAGGAACTACTACCCAAACAACAATTTCAAATAGCTATTCAAGCAGCCATTGGATCCAAGATTATAGCTAGAGAAACAATAAGCGCATTAAGAAAAGATGTTACTGCAAAATGCTATGGTGGAGACATTACCAGAAAGAGAAAGCTTTTAGAAAAGCAGAAAAAGGGCAAGAAGCGAATGAAAAACATAGGTAATGTCGAAGTTCCCCAACAAGCTTTTTTAGCTATCATAAAATCCTAACATTAATTGACTGATTAGTTACGTTTTATCCAATTGGCTTACGGGATAAACCTTTATGTTTTCCAATTGAAAGAACCTCCCTTACGGTCGGTTTGACACGGTAACTTAAAACCAAACATTGATCTTAGTTACCTCATTTAAAATGCTTTTTATTTTTTTGCTTTTTTAGCTGGTTGCTTATCTGTTTTTTTGACTGGTTTTTTATCGGATATTTTTTTTACATTAGAGTAATCTATAAAAGCTTCTTTGGTTTGTATTCCGTCTTTTTTGTCATGTTTTTTTACTAGTTTTACGCCTTGTACCTTCACTCTCATGAGGATCTGATTTATTTCTAAAACGGTGCCTCTCTTCCCTTTTTCTGATCCAGAAATAACCTTAACCTCGTCGCCTTTTGTAATTTTAAACTTTCCTGCCATCAAATTTATGTCCTGTTTAATGCTTGTGTTACGCTTTGTGGTTTAATTTCTTTTTAATACGCTTCTGTATCAAAAGTGCTCTTTTCGATAAAAAGGAGGTTGGTTTTTTTAAGATATAAGAATCCAAACCACCTTTATGCTCCACATCCCTTAGGGTACTGGTCGCTATATTGAGTGTATAAAAGCTCCCCAAAGCCTGACTGTACAGCTTCTTTCTTTGAATATTAGGTTTGCTTCTAGATTTGGTCTTAATATTAGAATGACTTACCAAATTACAAACCACAGGCTTTTTTTTACTAAGCTCGCATACCGGCATATTAAATCTCCAAAGGAACAAGCGGGGAAGCTACCAAGGAACACAATATAAGTCAATACATTTGACCTGCACCTTACACATGTGCTATAGACCCTTTGAGAGGTTTTTGTGAAGCATGAAAACAAAACACAGTTTAGATCGGATTACCCTATAGGGTTTGTATTTGACTACAAAAATCCAATAGACCTCCGTAGGTTTGTAGCAGAAGGGGCTAAGATAATTCCCTCAAGGTTAAGTAAGCTTAGCTATAGGCAACAAAAAAAGTTGTCTTTAGAAGTTAAAAGAGCAAGGAATTTAGGTCTTCTACCGTCAGGAATAGCTGCTTATTCTAAGTTCAATAAACCCAAACTAATCTCCCCGAAACCATTTGAAATATAAAGGTGAGCCTCGTGAGGCCAAATAAATGGACTGGCGTAACGAGCATACGAAGTACAAGTGAAGACAGAACATTTTTTGGACGAGTGCCTGTTTCCACTAAAGGTCTTCCGAACGAGATAAAAAATAAGGAAGCTATGCTTACTTTTTTTTGACTCGTGGTTGCCCAGCTCTGTACACTGATGCCAATCAAGTAACTAAAGGTGAATATTGTGACAAAGCAAGAACCTATCAGTGTTGATGTACTTATAGTAGGTGGTGGTTCAGCAGCACTGTCTTTGGCAATTCATTTAAAAAATGTGGCTTCCAAGGAAAATTTAAACCCAACTGTCGCTATTTTAGAAAAGGCAGAAGCTATTGGAGGACACAGCGTATCCGGAGCTGTGTTAAATCCAATTGCTCTGAATGAATTAATTCCAAATCATAAAGATCTAAACTCACCATTGGACATAGGCGTATCAAAAGAAAGATTCTATTTTTTATCTGAGTCCAAAAGCCTGAGAATACCAGTTCCACCATCGTTAAAAAATAAAGGTAACTATGTAATATCAGTTTCCAAGTTTAACAAGTGGCTTTCTGAAATTGCCATTCAAAAAGGTGTGGATATTTTTACTGGTTTTTCAGCAATAGAAACTCTCTATGATGGTGACAAAGTTGTGGGTGTGAAAACCTGTGACATGGGTTTAGATAAACACTCCAAACCAAAATCTAACTTTGAACCTGGGATTGAACTTAAAGCAAAAGTTACAGTTTTTGCAGAAGGACCTAGAGGTTCGCTTTTTCAAGAAGTTTGCCAAAAACTTGATTTAAGAAAAGGAAAATCTCCTGATACCTACTCCGAAGGAGTTAAAGAAATCATCCATGTAAACGAAGACCGATTTATTCCAGGAACCATAATCCATACTCTAGGCTATCCACTAAAAAAATCCGTGGGAGGAACTTTTCTATACGCAATATCCAAACAGGATTTAGTAGTAGGCTTGGTTGGGTACTTAAACACAACAGACCCTTTATTTGATCCACACAGATATCTTCAACAATTAAAGGCTCATCCTTTCATATACAAGATGATCAAAGGTGGAGAGGTAGTATCGTATGCAGCAAGGTGCATACCCTCTGGAGGATATAACTCCATGCCAAGGCTTTTTGCAGATGGCATGCTGGTTATAGGTGATTCTGCAGGAATGGTGGATGACAAGAAACTAAAAGGAATTCACCTGGGTATGAAAGCAGGAATACTAGCCTCTGAAACAATAGTAGAATGTCTTAAAAAAAATGACTTTTCTAAACAACTTGAAAAATACCAAGATAAAGTAAATAACAGCTACATAAGAGATGAACTATTTGAAGTTAGAAATTTTCACCACTCACTAACCCCCAATATTATTTCATCTATACCATCATTACTTTTTCAAAAACTAAAAAGTGGAAAAAATGTCAAAAAAGACTACAAAACCACATTGCCTGTTCTAGATGTTTGGGGTAACAAAAAAGAAAAAGAAATAAACTCTCTTCCTAAACCTGATGGCAAGTTATTTTTAGATAAACTTTCAAGTGTCTATTTAACCAAAACAAAACACGATGAAAATTCACCAAATCACTTGAAGGTACACAATACTAAGATATGTAGTGATAGCTGTTATGAAACATTTAATTCACCCTGCCATTTCTTTTGCCCAGCCAATGTATATGAGATGGTAGAAGAATCAGGCAAGCATAACCTTCAGGTGAATTATACTAACTGTATTCACTGCAAAGCATGTGATATAAAATGCCCGCACAATAATATTTCTTGGGTCCCGCCTGAGGGAGGTGGCGGCCCTGGCTACACAGACACATGAGTACAATACTTTCTTAAAACTATGATATGAAATAGAAGATGTAACTAAACTAGAAGTTACTGCCGTACAAACTGCTGTCTAGTTCTTTTACGCTGGGAGGTTCCTCAGAATCGAACCTAATCTCCTTCCATTCATCTATCTGCTTTTTCAACTTGTTGAAAAGCAACTCCAAGACCTCATTGGGACTTCCGGCAGAAAGACTACCAAAAAAATGCTTCTGGAATGATTTTATATCAACAGAACCTTCATAGGTACCACAAGACACCATTCTCAAATTGAGCATCACAAAAGACCTAGAAGGAGACATCATCTTCAAGTCCTTTACAACACAAAGAGCGTAATCCGCAAGCTCACTATCCGGTTCAAAACCAATGAACTTAATTGCCTTCCTCACACTCACCTCCCAAGATAGCAGGCTATGAAGTCTGGTTACACACACCAGCCACCTATGTTGGCTACCTGGCCTAAACTCTGTACAGCTCTATATCTGGAAAGACCATAATAACATATCTTACCTGATAAAGACACTACACTAACCGCCATAGAAATGGCACCAACTAAGGACGACAGATACCAAAACCTAAGTAAATAGCTATAAAAATTGAATTTTTTACACTATAAATTTGGTAGTTTTTACTCAAATTTTATGTCTAATACTTCATATTCTTTGGTAAAATTGGCGGTAGATAGTTCCACGACAGCTGAAATTTTTTTTCCTATTAGTACCCTAGCCAGTGGGGATAGTATCGAAATCCTGCCCTCTTTTACATCAGATTCTTCTGGTCCTGTGATTTGGTACACGACTTTTTTGTCTTCTTCGCAGTCTAACAGGGTTACTTTGGCACCAAATATAATTTTATCTGATTTAAGTTTTGATGGATCTATAACTTCTGCCCCTGCTAGTCTGCCCTGTATTTCTGAAATTCTAGCCTCTATCCACCCCTGTCTTTCTTTTGCAGCATCGTAGTCTACATTTTCACTTAGATCACCTTGCTCTCTTGCCTCTTCAATTGCTTTGACAACCTTAGATCTTTCAACTTGTATCAACGTTTTCAGCTCGGCTTCTAGCTTCCTTTTACCACGTTCTGTTATAGGAAGTTGATCATTTGCCATAAAACCCTCTTAAATTTGATAGGCCAGATTTTAGATTAGTGAAGAATTACCTATCCCTCGAATTGCCTCAGTTTGTAAAACACAATCTGGCATGCTAGTAAAGGGGCTATGTATAACAGTAATACCAATATGTCTATTATTAAAAGGCTCTTAAACTCCAAAGGTCAGAAACCTTTGAGGAGAATATTATCTAAAACCGAGCCTAGGGAGCTTAGTAAGTTATATTTTGCTCTGAATAAATCAGAAATAGACACACTGACCAGAGGTTTAATCTCAATAGGTAAGGTGGGTAAGGTTTTTTGGGAATTACCAGAACCTACTATAAGAGATTTTTTTAGCAAAGATTTACACACATTTGTAAAAATCTGTAGTGTCAGTTCAGAGGAACATGCATCACATTTTATAAGCTCACTTAACAAGGATGATCAGAACAAAATTTTAAATGAACTTCCAATAGCAACAAGAACCAGGCTCAGGCAAATACTTAGCTACGAAGAAAAAACAGCAGGAAGAGACATGCAGCTTAATGCTTTCTCAGTTAACGAAGACATAACGGTAAAAGAAACTATTTCTCAGGTCAGAAGCTATGTAAAAGAAAAACCTATATACTATGTATTCTGTGTTTCAAATGACAATAAATTTAAAGGAGTTATTTCTTTAAGAAACCTGGTAACAGCTAGTGAAGATACTTTAATAAAACACATTATGAAAACAGATGTGATAAGTGCATCTACCGATACCAAAACTTTGGAGGTTGCAGAGCTAGTAGGTACAAGTGATCTGTTAGCCATACCTGTCTTAAACAATGAGGGACAACTGAAGGGCGTTATTGCTGTAGATGACATAATAGATATTATTGAAGATAGAGCTACAAAAAATATATATAAACAAGCAGGGCTTCAAGAAGATGATAAGGTATATACCAGACCAATAGAGAGTATAAAAAATAGATTACCATGGATGATGCTCAACCTGATCTTCGCTGGGCTAATCAGCCTGGTGATTTCTTTTTTTGAAGAAACCATGAGCAAACTAATCATACTAGCCACACTTAACAACATAGTCTCTGGCACAGGTGGAAACATGGGCATTCAAACACTTACTGTGGTAACCAGAGGTCTGGCAACAGGTGACTTTGATTTTATAAGCCATACAAAAGCCATCTTAAAAGAAATAAAAGTTGGCATTTCATTAGGACTGATAACCGGTATTTGTGCCGGAGTGATTGTCTATTTGTGGAAAAGCCATTTGTTAGTAAGTGTAATTATCTGCATATCGATGATTTTAAACTCATTTGTAGCATCTGTAATGGGTGCTATTATCCCTTTGTTTTTAAAAAAACAAAAATGGGATCCAGCTTCAGGAAGTGGTGTTTTAGTGACTACAATAACCGATTGTTTTGGATTTCTATCATTCCTTGGTATAGCCACCATAGCAATGAAATACTTTAATATATATTAGTGTTTTTTAGAATTTTATCCGATAAGGACGGGAGAAGCTTATAGGAGTTGTACGGTAATGGGTAGTTTAAAGCTAGAACTTGACTCAGTTTCTGACATTATAACTAAGGCAAATAGTGTTGTTTTGAGTACGCATAGAGAACCTGATGGGGATGGTCTGGGATCAGAAATGGCCATGTACTATGCACTTAAACACCTGGGGAAAAAGGTAAGGATATTGAATCTGGATCCAACTCCTCCTAGATATGGTTTTTTAAAACATTCAGATAAAATTGAAAACAAAAAGCAAAAACACAAAAACTTAGAGCCTACAGACTTGGCTTTAATATTTGATACCAACGATCCAGACCATGTTGGAGATTTATTTTCTGAATTTGAAGAAAAATGTAAACATATAATATTTGTTGATCATCATATTTCAAAAGACAAACATTACGAAAACGTGTCCTTTTTAATAAACAAAGATGCAGCTTCATCTGGTGAGGTAGTTTATCACTTAATAAAAAAAATGGGCATACCAATGAATAAAGACATAGCTAGAGCAGTTTATACTGCGGTTTGCTTCGACACTCAGGTGTTTAAATATATAAGAGGCTCTTCTCAATCACACAAAATTGCAGTTGAAATTTTAGAATATGAAAAAAATCCTGAGCAAGTACATAGAGAAATATTTGGCAACTACAGTATTAGCAAAATGCATTTCTTAGCTAAGACGATTAGTAACTTAGAATACCTACATGACAACAAAATTGGTATTATACATATAAGCAGCAAGTCTATGCTGGAGCATAATATCAGCATTGATGATACTGGTGATATTATAGATTCCATTATGAAAGTTGATGTTTTGAAAGCCGTTGTTCTATTCAGAGAAGATGCTCCAAGCCAATATAAAGTATCTCTAAGAAGTAGGGGTAATGTTGATGTCTTCAACATTGCAAGAGAGCTTGGAGGAGGGGGTCATTTTAACTCTTCGGGTGCGGTGGTGAAAGATGATTTCCACAAACTAAAAAACACCATAGTAGAAAAACTAAAAAAAGCTATCTAGAATACCAGATCTGGGATCTGGCATCCTGGGATCATGTATTTTTCCATAATTGGTATAAAAATCCTCCGAGTATATTTGCTTCTTCCATTAGGTTTTTGTGTTCTATCAGATCTAGTATGGCTTGTACTTCTCTAAGCGATCCTAGGCTTATTACATAGAATCTTTTTCTTTCTTTTATTGTTGGTTTGGCACTCCCCTCTGCGATATTTAGTACAATGCTTAAGGTAGCTCTTTGGAACTGATTTTTTAGTGGTTCTTTTAAGCAGAGTTTTTTTGAGTTTTGATAAAACTTTTTAGCTAGTTGGTATGTTTTTAATTTTTTCATAGAAAATTTCCTCCTTACCATCATTTGATGGGAGGAAATTTTTTTGGAAAAATTAAGAATATTACGGATGCTTGATGCCAGATCCCGGATGCAGATATCAGATCCCTGAGTGCCAGATCACAGATCTAATCAGACACCCGATTGACTGCTACTTGGTTGTCCGATCAACTATTTTTGTTCCAGAGCTTACATAGATATTTATGTAACAGAAATATTAAAGCAATGCCTAAAGCAAATGTTATTACAAAATGGACCATACTAGATAAGTAATAACCAATCAAAGCTACAGATGCTATAACCACTGAGTAAGGTGCTTGGGTTTTTACATGTGACATATGATCACATCCACTTGATATCGAACTCATAATTGTTGTGTCTGAAATCGGAGAGCAGTGATCCCCAAAAATTGCACCGTCTAAAATAGTAGCCACGGAAAGTATGGTAACCAGCCCGTAAGCTCCTCCGTCCAATGCACTTGCCAATGGAATTGCAAATGGAATGAGAATAGCCATGGTTCCCCAAGAAGTACCGGTAGTAAATGCTGTTAATCCGGCGATAACAAAAAGTATTATAGGAAACCAAACTGGAGATATAGAGTCTGCCAAGATTGATACCAAAAACGGTCCTGTCTCAAGTTCTTTACAAACTGTTTTAATAGACCATGCCAGCACTAGGATAGAAATAGGAAGCATACTCTTTTTAACACCACGTAGTGCGCCCTTAAAGATATTTCTTACATGAACCTTTGAGATAGATATTCCCAAAATCATAGCCAAAATAAGCCCGTATAGAGAGGCATGAAAAAGTATCAATATATTATTTTCTGAAGCGGATACTACATCTTTCCAATCAGAAAAACTAAGAAGAGATAAAACGGACTTTTCACTTATAACCTTACCTCCTCCACCATCTATCCACAGACCCATAAATACATACAAAACCAAAAACACCATTGGCACTAGCGCAACCATAACACTAGGCACAGCATTTTTGTCTGATTGAATTTCTTTACTAACAGGAACCTGTGTGGTACTGGCCTCAGCAGAGGCCATTGGTCCAAAATCTTTATCCAAAAATATGTTCACCAACACAAACACCAATGTAAATATGCAGTAAAATCTAAAAATTACTGCATCAAAAAACATAGAAAAACCCCCTACCCCTAGGGTTAAATCACCCGCTACCTGACCCAAAAGACCAACTTCATACCCAACCCAAGTACTTATAAAAACAAGCCCAGCAATGGGAGCTGCTGTTGAATCAACTATGAATGCCAGCTTTTCCCTCGAAATTTTATTTGCATCATAGACTCCTCTCATAGAAGAGCCAACCAACATAGTATTGGCATAATCATCTATGAACATCAAAATTCCCAAAACAAAGGTTACAAAATTAGTAGACTTTCTGCCATTCGCATAAACCGATATGTACCGAATCACAGCCTTTAAACCACCAGAAACTATAACAACAGAGATCAAAGCCAAAACACATACAACAAAACCAATGACCTGAAGATTAAAAGTATCTGTTAACTCCAGAATAGGAATACTAAAAAACTTGTAGAGTGAATCAAGTACACCCGTAAGAAATTCACCAGAAGGCATCTTGATTAAAAAAGCACCAAGAAGAACCGCACCAATTAAACTTATAAAAACATTGTTGGTAATAAGAGCTACAGTAACCGCAAATACAGGGGGCAACACACTATACCAATTACCCACTACATCAGAACCACTCTGGCCATAAATATAACTGGCCACACCAACAAAAATAAAAACCAAAACACCAGATAATTTCAAAACCATGGTGCTTCGTAACAAAATGCAAAGAATAAATATATAGTAATTTTTATATACCTAATAAATGACCAACAAATGTAAATTATTCACTGTCAGTTGATTGATATGTTAATGGCATTATGGTAGTGTTACCTTGCTTTTTGGTAGGAGAATAATGTTTTATGGCCCTTTGGCAGGCCTTGTTTTAGGTTAGCCGTAGTGTTTAAAAGGGAGAGAGAGCGTGGATAATATCGAAACGGATAGAGGGGATCCTTCTGTAACGGATTCTCTGTCAAAGAAGGTAAAGCCTTGGGACAAACAGAATCCTTGGAGTGATGATAAGAACAAGGAGAGGTGGAGACAGGATAACATACTACATCTAGATGAGTCTGATTATCCTAAATTTACTCTGGCCAAGAACAAGGCAAGATTTCTAAGAATGGTTAGCTGGTATAAGAGCAAGCAGGAGTGGCTTGAGATTGCTCCTAATAGTGGTCTTGTGAAGTTGTTTAAGCAGCAATCAAAGGAGTTGGAAAGCATCAGGTCCAACAAGCTGGATTATGAAATGGAAATAGAAATGGGTGCTCTAACACCAAGTCAAAAAAGTTATAGAAAAGATGAGCTTAGAATGTGTGAGGCTCATGAAAGAATGGCTGTAAGTCTCATGGCTCGAATGCAATCTAAGATCCGATCTGGACGCTCATAATTGCCCGACTAGATCGGGGATCCGTTATCTGGAATCTGTGATCCGTTGCCTGGTTCCTCGATTATGTATTCTTGCAAAGTTTGTAAAGATACCCTCCTAACCTACTTGCTTCTTCTGTTAGCTTTTTATGATCTATGAGATCTAGTATAGCTTGTGTTTCTCTAAGTGAGCCTAAACTGGTTCTGTAGTATTTTCGTCTTTCTTTGTTACTGAACTTTGCACTACCTTCAACCAAATTTAATACTATGCTTAATATAGCTCTTTGGAATTGATTTTTGAGTGGTTCTTTTAGGTATATCCCTTTAGAATTATTGTAGAACTGAACAGCTAATTGATATGTTTTAAAATTTTTCATAATGTATATAGTCTCCTTTTTTTGAAAAAAATATTTGCTCCATGGTTTTTATCTGGGAGGAAATATTTTTAAAAAAAGGAGACCATAGCCAGTTTGCCTGATTGCCCGATTGCCCGATTGCCCGATTGCCTGATTGACTGATTGACTGATTGCCCGATTGCCCGATTGCCCGATTGCCTGATTGACTGATTGCCCGATTGCCCGATTGCCCGATCTAAACAATATTATCCATAAGTTTACTTGAGCCTATTCTAAAAAATTTGGGGCTTACCCATTTTTCCCCCATTTGTGTTTGTACCATATTAAAAAAGAGCATGGCTGTATCCACCCCACTAATACCTCCGGATACCTTTATACCAACTTGCTTTTTTGTTTGGTTGTAGAAATCTAGGATGCTATCCATAATAACTAGAAAAGAGGCTATTTTGTGATCAAGTGGACCTTTAATTTTTCCTGTTGAGGTTTTGATAAAGTCAGCACCTGCATAGAGTGCTATGTTGGATGCCAATTTTATTTTGTCATAGCTATGTAGCTCTTCTGTCTCCAAAATTACCTTTAGAGGTCTTCTTCCCACTAGTTTTTTTATATTGTAAATTTCATCAAATAATTTTTGGGCTTCGGAAGGCTTACAGTAGTCTCTACAAATAGTAAAGTCAATTTCATCTGCCCCCATTTGGATTGCTTCTTTAGTTTCTATCAACTTTGATTCTAAGTTAAGTTTTCCGGAGGGAAAACCACCCGTAACTGTAGCAATTACCAGTGGAGTTTCCACATTGATTTTGCTACTTCTACCAGTGGAGTATCCACTACGAGCGGAGTTTTCACTACAAGTGGAGTTTCCATCCAGTCTTTCTTTTGCAAACTTTAGCATGGAAGGATAGATACAAATGCTTGCTACAGATGGTAAATTTTTATGTTTTAAAGACAAAGCCTTATTTACAAGTTTTTTAATATCATCTTTTGTATCAGTTTCATTTAGGTTGGTTAGGTCAATGTATGGAATAAGTTCTGTGGTATTATTTGTTTTAGTTTGTTCTCTAAAAAAGGCTGTTTTTTGTTCAATGTCTTTTTGATTTATATCATGCTGAGGAATTTCTATAACTTTATCTGAGTCTTTAACAACTATTTTATTCATGTTTAAAATGTTTTTTATATTCCAAGATAACTTGGGAAACCTCACCATCCATAGCTATGCCCTTATTTGTTAGCCATATAGCTCTATTGCATACTTTTGTGATGTCCTCTATTAAGTGTGAAACTACCACAACGGTAACACCTTTTTGTTTAAATTCTTCTAGTTTGTCATAACATTTTTTTTGAAAACCAATATCACCTACTGTCATGGTCTCATCTACGAGTAAAATCTGTGGATCAAGAAAAGATGCTATGGAAAACCCAAGTCTGGCAATCATACCAGAGGAATACATTCTTACTGGCTGGTCTATATAATCACCTATTTCGGAAAACTCTATGATTTGTTCTAGATGTTGTTGTATTTTTTTTCTACTATGTCCTATCAATACTCCGTTTAGTTTTATATTTTCAATACCAGTGAGGTCAGGGTGAAAACCAGATCCTAACTCCAGCAAGGGAGTCACTCTGCCATCTATTTCTATTACACCAGAATCTTGCCTTAACACTCTAGCGATAAGCCCAAGCATTGTACTTTTTCCCACACCATTACCACCTACAATTCCAACACACTCACCTTTTTTTATATTAAAAGATATTCCGTTCAAAACCTTATAGGAGGTACCTCTAAACATTTTAAGTGATCTATAAAAATTGAATAATACACTCTTAATACCACCAGTTAGATGGACATATAGAGGATAAGACTTATACACATTGGAAAAACTGATAGCATCTTTCATAGTGACTCCGCAAATCTCCATGATAGTTTTTTATAGATGAAATATGCAAAAGAACACAAAATTAAAACCCAAAAAATAGAAAAGTATAGATACTGATTGTTTATATCGTGTTCTAAAAAAAGTTTTCTCCAGCTAGTTATAATTGGGCTTATTGGGTTTAGGTTGATCAAATACACATATTTATCCGGTACCATATCCATGCTATACACAACAGGAGTGAAATAGAATAAAAAAAGCACCGCTACCTGCGCAAGTCTTTCTAAATCTCTAAAAAATACATTCAAGGACGAACAGATAACATTGATAGATAAACACAACAAAAAGTGCAAAACACACAGTATAGGTATCCCCAATATATACCAGAAAGACAGTTGTTGGTTAAACAACAAAACAAATACAAAAATAATGGGCAGAGATAAGATATAGTGAAACATGATTTGAAGAACTGATGAGATATTTATCAGAACACTTGGAAAGGCTACTTTTTTTATTAACTCTCTGTTACCAACAAGTAGTCCAGGTGCGGAGACAATTGAATTACTAATAGACTGCCATGGGAATAGACCTGTTACTAAAAACAGTGCAAAGTTTTCCATTTGTATTTTGGCAACCAGCTCAAATACAAAGTAGAATAATATTGCATGGGCCAGAGGGTTAGCAATAGACCAAAGGTATCCTAATATATTGTGCTTGTAGCTAACCTTGAGCTCTTTTGAAAAAAGCACCACTATAATTTCGTAATATCTGCTGAGCATATTGATAATATTATACTAGTCAAAGAAGTATGAAGCCAACCAACCTTAGAAAATAAAACAACTACCACTCATTTATATACTTCACCTTGATGGGTTTGTTGGATTTATGTGTAGCTTGGCAGGCAAGGTAGTTACCTTGAGCCACTTCTTCATCAGAAAGTGCATCGTTATTTTCCATTTCCAGATCACCTGACTGAACGGTTACCTGACAAGTTGTGCAAACTCCAGACATACAAGAATAAGGTGCATCAAGCCCAACTCTGAGTGAAGCTTCTAAAACTGTTTCACCTTCATTTAAGGTAATTTTGTGGGACTCACCATCTAATACAACTTCAAGCTCCACACCATTTTTAGAATCAGACATTTTATAAACCAATCGGCAATTAATTTGAAACTCTGCCGTTATCTTCCGCTAGGTCTAGGAGTACCTCTGTTTCCTCGTATTGGGCCTCTGCCTACTGACGCTCCACCACCAACTACACCACCTACTCCTATAGTAGCAGCTCCTACAAAACCAGTTCCCCCGTACATATTACCACCATACTGAACGTTGTACATACGCTGATATAGAGTACCAATTTCTTGTTGTAGTGCCATCACAGATCGTTGCTTTGCGACCTGCGCCTGCATCTGTTGTTGGTAAGCTTGCATTATGCGTTGTTGATATTCAAGTCTGGCCTGCGCTTGAGCTTGCTGAGCTGCTATATACGCACCACCAGCTCCTCCAGCACCAAATGGACCACCCATACCACCGAATGCACCACCACCAAATGGACCACCGCCTATTCCTACTCCGCCCATTCCACCAAATGGACCACCCATACCAGCACCTATTCCGATTCCACCCATTCCGCCCATTCCGCCCATTCCGCCGAATGGACCACCGCCCATTCCACCAAATGGACCGCCCATGCCAGCACCTATTCCGATTCCACCCATTCCGCCGAATGGACCACCGCCCATTCCACCAAATGGACCGCCCATACCAGCACCCATTCCTATACTACCCCTGCCGCCCATACCAAATCCTGGACCTGTCATATAGCCAGGGTAACCCATTCCGCCGAATGGACCACCGCCCATTCCACCAAATGGACCGCCCATACCGAGGCCACCCATTCCACCTATTCCTATTCCCATTCCTCCTCTGCCCATACCAGGAAGAAATGCTCCTGGAAGTAAGGCTCCTCCACCAGGGAAGCCCGTTGGATATCCACCGCCTCCTGGAAAGCCGAACATTCCACCTGCAGGTCCGTAGATACCACCGTGTCCGCCACCCATTCGTCCAAACGGACCACCTGGGTACATTCCACCTGCACAGCCCCAGCCACCTCTTCCGCGGCCGCCCCACATACCGCCGTATAGTGCTCCGGCTGTCATTCCAAAACCATAACCAAGTGTAGGGGGAGGTTTGTATGTATGACCAATAGCTTCAGCTGCTTCTCCTGCATTATCGTGAGCTTCTTTGGTTAGGTACATACCAAGGCCATCCATTATCATAGACGCACCAAGTTTTGTGAAAAAGCTGGTTTTGTTAAAACCAGTGGAGCAATCGACACACCAGGTTCCACCATCCCTGCCGCTATTTTCTCTGTCTCTACTAGATCTTCTCTCTCTTCTTTCTCCCCGCCTTACTAACCTTTTTAGTTCTCTTATTTCTCCTCTTAATCTTTCCATATCACTTCTACACTCTTGTACTTCTTCTCTTAATTCGTCACAGTCATCATCAGCATCAAAAAGATCACGGCCTAAGCTTTCCACCTGATTCTCTATTTGCTCACACACATGTTCTTGTTCACATCGACTGGGTTGTACAACTGGTGTAGGTGTAGGTGCTGGATTACCACAGGGTTGACCCTGCTGTTTACACTCGCTAGGGGTCCTGGAGTCACTACAACAGTTTTTTGCTTTAATTTGTGGACAAGTAGGTGAGACAAATCCTCTAAACAATAAATCACATTCTGATCCTACTGGCGTCAAACCTGAACATTGAGTCGAACAACGACTTCCAAGAGCAGTAGTTCCACAACAACCACCTGCTTTTAAACTTTCGCAGTTAGCACCCGAATCAATGAGAAGCCTACAACTGTCCTCTGCGGTTGGATCAGTTACAACTGGGGGTTGAGGAGGAGTAGGTCCACCACCACAAACGCTGGCGCACCTATTTGCGTACGATTGATGGGCACAACAATTACCAGTTCTTGCATATAATTCATTGCACACAGCTCCTGAACATTCTCGTTCGTAACAATCTCTGCCTTCAGGACATTCGATTGCAAAGGCCTGCGGGCCCAATGCTACTTGCAACATTCTTAAAACATAGCTACTAGAAAATTGTTTTGCTAATAAATCGTAACCACTAGGAGGTCTAAAACTCACCCCTCCTGTGCCGTCAGCACATCCTATAACATTGACATTTTCATCTCCATTTTTCAATACATAGTCTTCTAACAGTCTTTCTATTTGTCTAATTTGATTGTCGCCTATCTTATCACTAGAGCTAGCATCATCATTTTCTTCCTTAATATCATCTATCACCTGACTTAATAAATCCTCTATGTCACCTTCTTGATCTTCACAACGGCCTTCCATATGATCTAAATCTTCTTCCAGCTCGTCTAACTCATCTTGTAAATGCTCCAGCCTACTCTTTTTTTTCTGGGACACGGGACAACCCATATTCCCCATGGATATACCACCTGGATGATAAGCCTCTACTTTGACATATGAAAAAGAGATAGATAACACTAATAAAAGGATGAACCTTGGCATCTTCAAAATTATAAATCAAACACCCAAAGACCATAACTTTTATAAAATAAACTAAACCAAGGGAGAGTATACTACCCGATATCTGATATCAGTTATCTGGTATCTGTTATCTGGGAACTGATATCGGTAATCAGGCAACTGATTTAATTTTTTCAAAAAAATTTCTCCACCCTCTCCCATCAATTACACCGTCTATAAACATAAAAACACAGGCAAGTGGCAATATCTTTAATGAGGAGTCCAAGCGAAGCGTCTCCGAGGCTAAAGGTATTGCCATGAGCATGTTAAAATTTTCGTTATAAAGCGGTGAAGCTGCTAACTTCAAAAAAGCCCCGCAGGGAAACCTGATTGCCCGACTGCCCGATTTATGTATTCTTACACAGTTTGTAAAGATATCCTCCTAGTTTATTTGCTTCATTTAGTAGCTTTTTATGATCTATGAGATCCAGTATAGCTTGTGTTTCTCTAAGTGAGCCTAGGCTGGTTCTGTAGAATTTTCTTCTGTCTTTGGTTGTAGGTTTGGCACTTCCTTCTGCTAAATTGAGCACAATGCTTAAGGTAGCTCTCTGAAATTGATTCTTTAGCGGTTCTTTTAAATATAAATTCTTAGAATTATTATAGAATTGAACCGCTAACTGATAAGTTCTAAATTTTCTCATAAAAAATTTCCTCCTTACCATCTTTGATGGGAGGAAATTTTTTTAGAAAATTTAATCAATCACCAGATCCCGGATTGCCGGTGTGCCTGTTTGCCTGTTTGCCTGACTGCCGGATTATTTTTTTGCTCCATAGTTTTTAGCTGGGAGGAAATATTTTTTAAAAAAAGGAGGCAATTGCCTGACTGCCTGACTGCCTGACTGCCTGACTGCCCGATTGCCCGATTGCCCGATTGCCCGATTGCCCGATTGCCCGATTGCCCGATTGCCCGATTGCCCGATTGCCCGATTGCCCGATTGCCCGATTGCCTGCCTACCTGACTGCCCGATTGCCTGCCTACCTGACTGCCCGATTGCCTGCCTACCTGACTGCCCGATTGCCTGCCTACCTGACTGCCCGATTGCCTGCCTACCTGACTGCCCGATTGCCTGCCTACCTGACCACCTTTAATCCCAGGTCTAGTAGCTGATCATCTTCCACTGTACTTGGGGCATCAGACATTAAACATGTACCACTGGTAGTTTTTGGAAAAGCTATCACATCTCTAATGGAACCAACATTACACAGTAACATGATTATTCTATCCACACCCCATGCGATACCACCATGAGGAGGTGTTCCATACTTTAATGCATCTGTAAAAAAAGAAAATTTCGAAGTATCCACACCAGAAAACTTAGAAAGTGTCTTAAACACTAATTCCATATCAGAAAACTTGTGTATCCTTATGCTACCACCAGCAATTTCATTTCCATTACAAACCAGATCATATGCCTTAGCCTTAACCTTTCCCAAACTTTCTAAATCACCCTTTTCTAACAACTTCCAATCAGAATCAATTGGAGCTGTAAATGGATGATGACTTGCACTCCATTTTCCATCATCACACTCAAACAGAGGAAAATCAGTAACCCATACAAACTTATATTCCTCACGCTTGTTCTCTTTACTTTGTGAAGCAAAGAAACTTCGAACTGCTCCCATAGCACTACAAGCCACTTGCCAATTGTCAGAAGAAACCACCAACAATAAATCACCTTTCACAAATCCAACCTTGTCTAATACACCATTTAACTTCTTATCATTTATAAACTTACAAAGAGGACCAGAATGTTTTCCATCAACATCTCTACACCACATTAACCCACCAACACCATGAGACTTTACAAGCTCTGTCAACTTATCCAGCCCTGATCTAGAAACAGAACATGAAATCTTCAATCCTTTAATTACACCACCTTTAGACAAAATATTTTCAAAAATACCAAAGCCACAACTTTCGAAGTCCTTAGATAAATCTAAAAGCTCAAGATCATACCTAGTATCCGGTTTATCAGTACCGAATCTATTCATCGCATCTTCATAAGTTAATCTCTCGATCTCCCCTATTTTGACACCCAACAAAGAATCCCAAATAGCTCTCAAAAGTTTTTCACTTAACTCCAGCACTTGATCCACATCCACAAAACTCATTTCCAAATCTATTTGGGTAAATTCAGGCTGCCGGTCAGACCTTAAATCCTCATCCCTAAAACACTTAGCTATCTGAAAATATCTATCAAACGAAGAAATCATCAAAAGCTGCTTTAGCATCTGAGGGCTTTGGGGTAGAGCATAAAATTTGTGTTTAGAAATATGGGATGGAACCAAAAAGTCTCTAGCTCCTTCGGGAGTACTCTTGAATAAAATAGGTGTCTCAATTTCTAAAAAATTCTCTTCACACAACGCATGTCTTACTACCTGATAAAACTTATGTCTCGTTAATAAATTTTTCTGCATCTTTGTGCTTCTTAAATCCAAGTATCGATACTTAAGCCTTATGTCTTCCCCCACCCTATTGTCATTTAACTGAATGGGCATAGCCTTTGATTTAGATAAAATCTCTACCCTACTAACCTTAACTTCAATTTCCCCTGTATCTAAATCACTATTTTTCATACCAGAAGGCCTCTTCGAGACTTTGCCTAATACTGCTATCACATATTCTGATCTTATTTCAGAAGCACAAGCCACATCACCATCTATAACAATTTGAACAATCCCAGTTCTATCTCTTAGATCAACAAATAACTTTCCACCATGATCCCTAGCTGTATCAACCCAACCCATCAATACAACCTCTTTGGAAACACTTGTAAGATCAACTTTGCCACACATATGTGTTCTTCGAAGATCCTTTATAAACTCTTTCATCAACTAAACCCTTTATTTTTTAAAAGTGGAACTTTTTAGCAGAGCTGATTCATCCACACTCTTCTGTACACCTTTATCCATATCCTTCAAAATATATTTTTCACCAACTATTATTACAAAATTTGCCTTAAGCTTCCCTGCTCTTTTCATCTGACCTTTTAGTGATCGACCCTCAAGCTCACACTCCACCACAAACCCAGGCTTTCTTAACTTACCTGCCAAACACAAAGCTTTACTAGCATAAGATTCACTCTCAAAAGCCACATAAATAAGTGGCAAATCTCCAGGTTTTTTATTCATCAAAAGAGCTATTCTATCTAGACCCATAGCCAAACCAACACCACTTGTAGGCTTTCCACCCAAATTCTCTACCAAACCATCATACCTACCACCACCGCCTAAAGAACTTTGACCCCAATCCAAATTTTCAGGTACATATTCAAATGCAGTATGACAATAATAATCCAAACCCCTCACTATATAAGGATCAACCACAAATGGAGTACCCACATCAGTTAAGCCCTGCTTCACCCTATCAAAGTGATCCTGACTGTCCTTATCCAAACTATCTAACAAACAAGGCAAGGTTTTTACAAATTCCTGAAGCTTTTCGTCCTTATAATCAAAAATTCTCTGAGGATTCGTTTTTATCCTAGGCACAAAATCCTTTGGAATCAGCTCCAAGTTGCGCTCCAAAATACCACTTAGTTTTTCTAAGTAAGGTTTTCTGGAAGCTGAATTGCCTAAACTAGATATCTTCACTGTCACATCACTAATACCAAGAGCTTTTAAAAAATCAAAGCCCATCGATATAACCTCAACATCTGCCATAGGATTGTTAATTCCAAAAACCTCTAAACCATATTGATAAAACTCTCTATAACGCCCTTTTTGAGGACGCTCTCTTCTGTACATAGAACCTATATAAAATAATTTTAAAATACTCTGTTGTTCTATTAGACCATGCTGAATTACGGCTCTTACAACACCTGCCGTTCCTTCCGGCCTAAGAGTAAGTTCCTGCTTCCCTTTATCCACGAATGTATAAGCTTCCTTATTAACAATGTCAGTGTCTGCACCCACACCCTTGGTAAAAAGTTCCGCCTGCTCTAACACAGGGGTTCTAACCTCTGAATAACCACAAGACTTACTTAAATCCCTTGCAACAGATTCAATGTATCTAAACAAGCTACTGTCACAGGGCAAAATATCCCTCATGCCCTTTACAGATTTTATGAAATTATTGCCCACAAAAGCCTCTCATGTTACATATATACTATCCCAATAAAGATAATAAACAAAAGATCTAATATACAAAGATTTTATAAATCTTTTATTAGACAAAATAGATAGCATATATAATTTTAAAGAGCATACAAACATGAGCAAAAAGAAAAAACTAAAAGCAGAAGTAGTAACCAATCTTCCACAAAAATCTTCTGACATAACAATTAGACCAACAGATGATGCCCTTGCTCTGTATCTAAGCGAGATTAGTCAATATACACTCTTAACCAAAAAAGAAGAAAGAGAGCTATCTATAAGATACCTTGAGAAAAATGACCTAAATGCAGCAAAAAAACTTGTCACCTCAAACCTAAGATTTGTGGTCAAGATAGCCCTTGAATACTCCAAGTTCGAGGCCAGAATTATCGACTTAATTCAAGAAGGCAATTTAGGCTTAATGCATGCGGTAAAAGCATTTGACCCACACAAAGGGACAAGGCTCATAACATACGCCGTCTGGTGGATCAGAGGATATATAAGAGAATATCTAATGAAAAATTACTCCCAAATAAAAATAGGCACTACCACTACACAACGAAAACTATTCTATAAGTTAAAATCGGAAATACAAAAACTAGAATCCCAAGGAATGGAAGGGGATGTAAAACTATTGAGCCAAAAATTGGGAGCATCTCCAAAAGAAATAACGGATATGAAACAAAGACTGACAAACAAAGATATAAGCCTAGATATGCCCTTAAATGACGACCCTTCTACACGACTGGTTGATCTACAAACCAGCGAAGATCAAAACTTAGATGAAAAAATAGCCATTAAAGAAGAAACAACCATGGTAAGAAAAAATATTGGTAAGCTAAAAAAGAAGCTTAATGAAAAAGAAATTTATATTATAGAAAATAGACTTCTAACTGACTCACCTAAAACTCTACAAGAAATTGGAAATAAATTTAACATCACAAGAGAAAGAACCAGACAAATAGAAAAAAGACTTTTAGAAAAAATTAAAGAAGTTTTAGAAAAAACTAAAAACTAATATACTTGTTTTTTACGCCACTTCAACTTGCATTCTTACTTTAAGTCCGAATACTTTTTGCAGATATTTTTCTATTGAATCTGTGGAGAGTTTTTTACGTTCATTTATAAAGTCAGATATATGTTGAACAGATACATTAGCTTTTTTTGCAAAAGCTTGAAGCCCCATTGATATAATTGTTTCTTTCAAAGCATCTTCTAGGCTCATGCCTTCACCATTTATAAGGTTCATAATATAAATCTGTGCAAACTCAATATCACTGAATTGAGAAGCAACTAGCTCGTCAAAATCTTTATGTCTATTTGCCATAATTCCTCCAAATTTTTTTTGCCTTTTCAATATCTCTGTTTTGGGTTCTCTTAGTTCCGCCTACTAACAATGTTATGGTTTGATTCCCGCCTTCAGCAAAATACACTCTATAACCTGGGCCATGCGGTATTCTGATTTCAAAAATACCATCTTTTAAAGACTTGACAGATTTTTTGGCACCACCTTGAGCAACCTTTTGGATAGCACGAATAACAATAGCTTTTGCAAATTTATCTAGGTTTTCAAACCAATCTTCGAACGGAGAAGTTTCTTTTTCTGTAACAAAATATTTGACCGTTTTTTTAACAACCCTGCAAATCTTAACACAAATTACACTATTTAGTTTAGTTTGTCAATATTTGCAAGGTATTATTATCTGTTTTTTATAAAACCTGTCTTTGTCGAGTATGAACAGGGCCTTAAGATTTAATTTTACCCCATAAATCTACAAAAAATTCTATTATTCTAATAATATAGGGTAGGTTTTTCAAAAAATTATACCAATCAAAAGTAGAAGATTTTATTGGGAGGATAAATAGGCATTATTTGTTAATAATTTGCCCTGAAACCAGACTTAATAAAGCGGAGGAATATGGGACCACTCAAACATATCAAAGAAATAAAACCTATAATTTTAATTAGTTACCCTTATCTATGTCGCAAGTTTGTCGCAAATATGTCGTAAACATGTCGCAAACTTCTTATGTTTTGATTGCCAGACAATAAAATATTTGGTGGGTTGATCCTTTTGTTTTAATAATTTTTTTATCTATCATGTCTTTTAAATCTCTTTGTAATGTTCTTCTTGTGGTTTTACTTTTATCTATTTTTTCTATTTGAATGATAAGTGTTTCAAAATCTTTTGGTAAAAGGTTTCCGTTCTCCAAAATATGCTCAATGATCACCTCTTGCCTTTTAGATAAATTATGATTTTGTATTAAAGCGTCCTTCAACATAACTTTTTTTCCAATGTCCATAATCTCATTCATCTGAAATAAAAACCCTTTCACAAAATATTCCAACCAACCTGTCATATCCATATTATTCTTTCTCACAGACTGAATAGCACCATAAAAACCTCTTCTGTCTTTGTCATAGTATTGACTAATAGAAAAAAGTTTTTTGAAATCATAGTCTTCTCCATAGAGATAAGCAGTACAAAGTAGGCGAGAGGTTCTTCCATTTCCATCGACGAATGGGTGGATATGAACAAACTGAAATTGAATAATACCACTTTTTAAAACAGGATGGATATCTGACTTTTGGTTAATCCAACTTACAAAATCATTCATGAGAGCTGGAACTTCTTTAGGTTTGGGAGGAGTATAGATAATTTCTCCCGTGACAACATTTCCAATATAATTTTGTATTTTCCGGTAATTTCCAGGCTTAGCACTTCCTCCACGAACATCTTTAACCAATTCCCTATGGATATCTTTAATCAAAGTTTCTGTTATGCCCTTTTTCTTTTTTAAGTGATCAGATACCAAATTGAAAGCATCTCTATAGTTTATTACTTCTTTTATATCCTCTTTGTTCGCACCTGATACTTTTCGCCCTGCCAAAATCTGTTTAGATTGTTCAAGTGTGAGTTGAGTTCCTTCTATGTGAGTTGTGTGATGAGTTTCTAAAAGGAAGGCATTGCGACTAATTTTTTTTATCCATTGATTGGATAAGTTTGCCGCTTTCAAAAAACCTCTGGCCTGTTCAATCTCCATCAAGTGATTGAGAATAGATCTGGTGATTTTGAATTTCGGAGAAAATTTTACTTTCATCTTATACTATTTAACATTTCATTTAAAAATAGTCATCTTAAAAAGAATGGACGCTATAACAACAAAGGCATATCAAAAAAAGATAGTTTTAGAAAAAACCAAAAACTAGATTTTAACTGTTGGAAAAAATCTTTTTCTTTATATTTTTACTTTTAATGTAGTAAGTATGTTTCTTGCCCAGTTTAATTTCTCTTAAAAAACCTTTCTCTGTTAAGTCTTTTAATTCTTGTCTAGCTATTTCTCTAGACTTACTGATGTTCTCAGCATGTTTTTCGATTGAAATGGTGCTAAATTTATTAATAGCCATTCGTTGAAGCAGTGAAACTTGATTTTTGTTGAGCCCCTCAGTTTCGATGAAGTCAGCTATAGATCTTAGATAATCGATTTTTCTTTCTACTTTTGCTATTGCCGTAATGAGTGAGTCAAGACAGAAATCTATGAAAAAAGTCATATCGTGTTCGTGTTCTTTCACGAGATCAAACGATTTTTCATATCTCTTGCCGTGTTCTTTAAGATCTGCAGAGATAGAAAGTAGTTCAACAAATTTAAGGTTATTTTTTATTGCCTGGACATAGAAAAATGTTCTTGCCGTACGTCCATTTCCATCGAAGAAAGGATGAATATAAGCAATAAAATAGTGAAGCAAGATTCCTTTTATTAAAGCATGCAAAAAACGAGGATTATTTGTAGTTAGATTAATCGCCTCTTTTAAAGATTCTTCTATTTTTGTGTGTAAAACACCTTCATGATTCCCTATGTACACACTATCATTTCTGAACTTTCCACAAAAACTTACATCATCACCTTCAAGTGTGTTTGCAGACACTGTTTCATGAATTTTTAAAACTAATGCATTTGTTATTGGATGCTTGGTATTCTCTTTGATCCATTTCATAGTCTCATAGTTATTGATAAGCATGAACTCATCTCTATTCTTAGGTTTTTCGTTGGAAGCTATTAAGGCTTTAGCTTTAGCTCGAGTAGTATTTGCACCTTCGTATATGGCAGATGTAATTGCTTCTTCTATAGTTGCATTGGTAAAAAATTCTTTTTTAAAGGAATTGTGATTTTCGATAAGATCATAAAGCCTATTGCCTACGCTTTCAACTTTATGAAGTTTTCTGTTAATTGAATCTGATGGAAAATACCAAAACTTTTTATCTAGTGAATTAAAAAAAAATGGTATAGCACCCATTTTTCTGAATGTTTGAACTTTTTTTTTCACTTTAGGCCAATCGCCTGCTGATATACCAAGTTTTTCTAAGCGATATCTTATGTCTTCAAGAGGAACATATCTTTCCTGGGTGTATTTCAGCCATAGATCACTATTTAAAAATTCAAACTCTTTTTTTGAAGCCATGTTCTACGATTTCTTATACTACTATGTGACATTTTCTACAAGAAAACATGCCAAAACTTGTAGGAAGATCTCTGAAATTACAATAATTTAATAAATTCAATGAGTTATAACTACAACTTAGTTTGTAATTAATCCATATAAGCGACACTATTCAGTGGTCCCCTGATTATATGTATTAAATTTAAGGCAGATCAACCCCCTAGAAAACAGCTCAGTTTTTATGAAATGATCCGAAGGAGGACCTATGAAGTTTTTGGCTTTTTGTCTGTTGTTTACTTTTGTGTCTAGCAGTTTTGCTGATTCACTGCCCTTAAAGGTTCAAGAAGTGTTAGCAGAAGAAGCTCTCGATAGAGGTGAAGCTCTCGATGGAGTCGATGAAAAATCTGCCACAAAGATTAAAAAAGGGCTTTGTGCTATTGAAAGGGAAGAGAGATGGGAAAAAAGAAGAAGGTTATCAGACCCAGTGAACGTATCAGCAGCTAAATTAGGGGATGCATTGACGCAGAATGCTACAGGAAGCAGACCTGCTTTTGGTAGAATGGACAGGATTGAGCTTGAACTAGCTCGTGTAATGGAATACAAACAGTGCGTAGCAAACTATTGTGGTAAGCAAGGAAAGTCTTTTTTATGTGCTGTGTGTTCCAAACCGCGTTATTGTGATTAAGCAAGCTCCGTGTTTCATTCCCCATTTTAAAATTCAAAGGCTTCTTTTGCTTTGCCTTTTTTGTCCTTATAGTTCTCTGAATCTTTGAACTTATAGATTAGTGTCAACTTAACCGTGCTTTCTATTATGCGATTCAACCCCAAATAGTCTTCAACAAATTTTTTTTCAACTGTGCTGTCGATGGGCCCAGCTACCAAATAGACTAAAGCTAAATCGTGGTTTAGTTCCGATCTTTGTCTAGAATCCTGAGAAAGTTTTCTGTTGCCTTTCTTTATCCTCCTTATCCAATCTTTGAGTTTATTTAATCGATGCTTTTTTGACATAACTTATCTCTCTTAGGACACCTGCCACCTGAACTAAGGCAAGAGCTTAAGGAGTCATATGGGGTAAAGTGTTTCAGTCTGTTATAGCTTGAGCTTGATCCTTTTAAATGACAAATTCCTGACCGACTCTTTTTTACGCTTACACTTTTGGATTTCTCTAGATCTTTTGAAGATTCATCTGTACTTTTTTCAGATCCCTCTTTTGTCAATGCATGACAGTTTTGATCTTTCTTCGGACACCTGCCACCAGAATTAATACAACTTGCTAAATCTGAATAAATAGTAAAGTTCTTTAACCTGTTATAATGCGAACTTGATCCTCTTATATGACATATTCCCGATTTGCTTTTCTTTATGCTTGCTTCTTTGTTTTCTAAAAAAGATTTATCTTCATTTATTCCTCTGCTAGCTTGATCACTTTGTTCAATTACTACCAACTCTTGCTGTTGAACATCTGTCACTAACTCCCTGTTTGATGCTAAGTTAAGGCATTTATGATCTCTTTTAGGACACCTACCACCTGAGTTAAGACAAGACTGTAAATTATCGAAAGAGACAAATTTTATTGTTCTTGAGTAGTATGGACTTGATTGTTTTAAGTGGCATATACCTGTTCTACTTTTCTTAACAGCAGGACTATCAGAGGCAAAACTATTAACTGATGCTAAATCACGTGATTGTTCTTCTTGTTTAAAAACAATCATGTCAAAAGAATCACAATTTGAAATAACTCTTTCTAAAGAAACAAGTTCCTCAGAATCTACACTTAGATCATAGTCAGATTTAATATCTATAACGGTTTTTACAAACCAACATTGATTTTTTTCTGGCAACCAACCTTGGGCATCGTGTCCCTTTTTTTCGTATCTATTTACTTGGGGCGAAGCTAAGGTTAGATTTCTAATGTCAGATGCAAATGTTATTTTTGTAGCAGAGTCTCTGGAACAAAGCCCACTGTCATGTGCCTCAGACAAAGAAACAATGTGTTCAATATCTGTTTCTTCGGTTGACTGAAAAAATTTACCAGAATAGGGAGAGTAAATTCTATTCCCAAGAGATTCTACAATGTTTTGTTCAACTGACTGAGAATAAGGATAATCGACTTCTCTTTTGTAATCGCTACACCTATCTTCTTTTGCTATTTTTAAACCTCTCCATGTACCCTCTAAAGCGTATGTATTTTGGTACCAAATTGATACAGCTAATAATACTAGAAATACAGTTCTAAAAATTTCAAAACTCCTTCTGTGGCCTGAGTTTCCTATCGGAGTTTTGGGATAAATTTGTATGATTTTTTGAATAAAGTATATCAAAGAAGTCGTCATCTGAACCGATAAAAAGTCTTGTGAATGAATTTCAACTTTAAGTGGAAAAAGCTTATGAGATTGGAGGAATGAATGAAGAAATTTTTACTTCCTGGCTTGCTGTTACTAGTAATAAGTTTTTTTGAAGAGGAATCTAGAGGTACAAGCAAGGAGGAGATTCTCGATGAAACCTTAGCGTTTCAAGCTCTTGTGGATGATCTAATTGAGGACAACATGCCTACGTCGACCAAACAGATGAAGGAGAATGCGGAGGGTATGAATTCCATCGAAAACATTGCTTTTAATACACTTCGTGGCGAATCTACTTTAAACGCTTTGACAGGTACACAAACACAAACATTGGTACTTAGACTGTTATTATACGATATTCGTCCTTTTGTTATTCTTCGGGATTATATTGGTAAGTGGTTATTAAAACTTGGTATTGAAATTAAGCCTTCTACTACACTTAAGTTCCATTTCACAGACATGTTTTTATCAGATTGGGCTTTACGTCTAGAAGAGGCTTTTCTGGGTAGAAAAAATACATTTGATGAAGCAAATATTTGGCGCATGTTTTCCTCGAGAAGCAGTTATCAAAAACAATACTTTCTTACTCGTATTAACAAAGAGTATGACCCTCTTTTAGATAAAGCTAAGAGTGCTTTAGAGCAGGCTAGGAAGTCTAAGGAGTTTGTGAATACCAGATATGAGGGTGATGAGTTTGATAAGATTATTGTTAAGCTTCAAAGTGCAGTTGATGTTTATGAGGTTGGGAGGTGGTTACAAATTATGGCTTGGGATCCCGAACACTCAGAGGGTTTAGAAGATGTTTTTAGAAAAGGACTGATAAAACAACCTTATATGAAATATCAAGAAAGAAAACAGCAATATTTAGACCGCTACGAAAGTTGGAAAGCTTCTTTATCACCAGAAGAAATGGAAGCAATAAACTCCTCTGAGTTTATCAAACTTTCCCCGGAAAAACTAGCAGAGCTTAAAGTTTTCTTTGCTTCAAGAATGGAGCTTGGGGCTGAAGCAAACTTTAGGAGGCGGCGGTCATTATAGATGAGTCTAATAAGATTGTTCTTGAGACTTTGAATGGTTCTCCGTATAAATACCAACTAGAAATGTATAAAAACCCGAAATCATATCGTTTAGGAGAGCGTATTTTTAAATCTCAGGTTGAGTAGGTATTGTGTTGCACTTACTTTTAAAAAATTAGACGATTATATTTAAGATTTTGCCGGGAATATAAATTATCTTCTTTAACTCTTTACCATCTATATAATGATTTACATTTTTAATTTTTTTGGCCAACTGAATTGCCTCTTCCTCTTCTAAATCAACCGCTACTTTAGCAGTTGCCCTAAGCTTACCATTAACCTGAATTCCAATAGTAACCTTGCTTTCAACAACTAATTTTTCATCAAACTTTGGCCAGTCTTGAAGACACACTAAGTTTTTTCCATCACTGTTTTCACCTAACTTTTCCCACAACTCCTCTGATATATGAGGAGCAAACGGAGCAAGTAACTTAACCAAAATCTTCAATGCAAAACCAGGTCTCTCACCTGTCTTGTACAACTCATTTACAAAGATCATCATCTGACTTATAGCAGTGTTAAAATTAATATTCTCTATGTCCAAGGTAACCTTCTTAATGGTCTTGTGAAGTAACTTTTTGGTAGAATCAGAAATATCATCAGACAATTTATCTTCTTTTAAGTTGTCACATAAACCCCAAACTCTAGATAAAAATCTATAAATTCCATCAATACCTCTATCTTGCCAAGGTTTATCCTTACTAAGAGGACCCATAAACATCTCATACATTCTCAAAGAATCAGCACCATATTTTTCTACTATTGAATCAGGGTTAATTATATTACCTCTGGACTTGGACATCTTTTCTCCATCCTGACCCAAAATCATCCCCTGATGTACCAACTTTTGAAATGGCTCGGGGGCATCAACCAAACCTACATCATATAAAACCTTGTGCCAAAATCTGGAATACAACAAGTGACTAACAGTATGCTCAGGACCACCTATATACAAATCAACAGGCATCCAATAACCAGCCTTTTTTTTGCAAAAAGGCTCTTTATCATTATGAGGATCTGTATATCTTAAAAAATACCAACTAGAACCAGCCGAAACAGGCATGGTATCTGTTTCCCGAGTTACACTTTCTGCATAATTTAACCATTCTGGGTTATTTGCTAAAGGACTTATTCCACAACCCCTAGGCTTATAATCAGCAACATCTGGTAATAAAACAGGAAGCTCCTCCAAAGGAACAGTTTTTATAGACTCGGGATAATGTATAACAGGAAAAGGTTCTCCCCAATATCTTTGCCTACTAAAAAGCCAGTCTCTTAATTTATAAGTTGTATGACCATAACCAACTTCTCTCCTCTCCAACTCTTCTATCACCCTAGAAATTGCATTTTTATAGTTCAGATCATTTAAAAAATCAGAACCTATCATTATACCATTTTCATCAATTACACTTGCAACCTTCAAATCAAACTTGTGCGCAAACTCCAAATCCCTCTCATCATGTGCAGGTACACCCATCACATTACCAGTACCATAACTTATGATCACATAATCAGACACCCAGACAGGTACCCTTTCTTTAGTAAAAGGATGTATTACATAACTCCCAGTAAAAATCCCCGTCTTATCTAAGTTTGCCTTTCTCTCTATTTCACTTTTAGTTTGAGCAGACTTAATGTAATTTTTTACCAAGCTTTTTTTATCATCAGCACAAAGACTCAAAAGATTAGGATGCTCAGGAGGTAACACCATAAATGTCACACCAAACACAGTATCAGGTCTCGTAGTGAAAACCGATATCTTGTCACCACTCTTACTCTTATCTTCAAACTCAAAATCAATAATTGCACCAACACTCTTGCCAATCCAATTTATCTGTCCATCCTTAGTCCTTCTAGGCCAATCTACCAAAGATAAATCATCAATAAGCCTCTCAGCATAATCCGTGATCTTTAACATCCACTGTTTCATAGGAATTCGCACAACAGGATGATCACCCCTCTCACTCTTACCATCTATTACTTCTTCATTAGCTAACACTGTCTTCAACTCTTCACACCAGTTCACAGGAACACTTGTTTGGTAAGCTAAACCTCTCTCATACAAAATAGTAAAAATATACTGAGTCCACTTGTAATACCCAGGATCACAAGTAGATACCTCCCTTGACCAATCAAAACTAAGTCCAAGAGACTTAAGCTGCCTTCTAAAATTTTCAATGGACTTTTTAGTGGTCTCGGCAGGATGAACACCAGTTTGAATTGCATGCTGCTCAGCCGGAAGGCCAAATGCATCAAACCCTATAGGATGCAGTACATTAAAACCCTTTGACCTCTTATACCTGGAAATAATATCAGTTGCCGTATAACCCTCAGGGTGACCAACATGCAAACCCTGAGAAGATGGGTAGGGAAACATATCCAATACATAATACTTTGGCTTGTCAGACTCATCACAAGCTTTAAAAGCCTTAAGCTCTTCCCAGGTTTTTTGCCATTTAGGCTCTATCTCCAAATGTGGATAAGGCATTCTGCAAGCTCCAAGGTGTTGTAAATAGTTACCAAAAAACTTACACTTAGTAAACTATGGATAATGAAAAATACAAACTTTTAGAAAAATCATTTAAAGGTCCAATACCAAACTCCCTAACACACTCACATGGAGATAACTTCCATCTAATCACCATATGCCCCCATGACAACAATTTAACAACCACTTTGGCAAATTTAGAACTCTTCGAGCACTTTGTATCAAAAAGAACACCGTTTAAAGGAAAATGGACCCTAATACTAAAAAACAAAAATCAATTCTCCAATATCACAAATATCATCAAACAATCAAACTTAATGCTAGAATTTAAACAAACCAACACAAGAACCCTTATTCCATTCTACCACACAAAATATAACACAAACTCACACCTACTATCTCAATGCCTAGCCTGCTTAAACACACTTGTTACAAATACTTTAGATACACAAGAAAACGGTAGTTTGAATGAATTGACAACCACATACAACATACCATCCCTAGAAGTCTATGTAGGACCTAAAGGAAAAAATAGTATGTCATATGAATACACATTCAAGGTATTAACTAAAACACTAAAAATAGCAAACCAACTTGAAGACAATGACTTAGAATCATTGGATAAAATTCCACTTTCAATATTTGAATATAAACACTTAGAAAAATACAACAAAGATATTAACTTAAAAAAGTTTGTAAACTTTGACCCAATTCAAAAAAATCAAATAATAGGAAGCCTAGAAGGAAAAGACATACTAGCACCGCAAGATGGAGTTATATTATTTCCACAATACCCTGATAAAAACCCAGAGCAATCCAGATATATGTATGCACTTTTAGATGCCATTCCCACACCATGAAAAATATTTTTAAGCTACATTTTTTACTTTGACAGAAATACTTTTTCCAAGGGATGACAATATTCTGATCAGTCTATCTATAGTAACTCTCTGTAAACTGCCATTTACAATTCCAGTTATAGCAGAACGAGGCACATCTGATAATTCTGAAACTTCAAGATGAGTAAGCTCTTGTTTTTTAATAGCCCTGATAATTTCCTTAGTAAGTTTTGCCTTCAATTCCGCTAACTCACCATACTTAGAATCAATGCCTAAACTCCTAGCTAAATCGCTTACTTTTTTGTATCTTGTTGATTTCATTTTAACCTCCTGATCCTTTTTTCTATTAAACCCAAGTTTTTCTTTGGCGTTTTTGCAGATTTTTTAACAAATGCATGAACAATATAAATGCGCTGTTTCTTTTTAAGAAAATAAATAACTCTGTACTGCCTAGTTCTGTCCTTCAATCGAAGTTCATAAACATGAGATATTGATGTAACAACTTTTCTTGAAAGAGGCATACTTAAAGTAAGTCCATTTTTCAATTTTGCCACTGCATCAAGGAAATCCTTTAAAACTTCTTCTGGAAAGTACTTCAATTCCTTTTTGCAAGAATCTATTATACCAATGTCCACAAAACGCTTTACCCGAAATAATGTCTCATATATAAGACATTAAAACAATTAAGTCAAGCTAAAAATTATCTCCAACATAGTATAAAAAATTCACAATATCCCTGTAACTATAAGAGGGGGCAAAATATTTTGTAGGATACTCTTCTTCAAGAAAAACCTAAGGATTACTGACTTTTGAGACAATCCGATGGCGAACTTGATGCACTTATGTACGGGGGAACGAAAGATGCTAAGAATGAGACAACACCTGATAAAAATAATACCAACAAAATACCCTGATACTCTAGCTTAATAGGAATCTTATCATCATAATAAATATCAGGTAGTGATATGGCTATATTGTGTTCTAACAAAAAACTAATACCTAAACCAAGTAATAAACCAATCAGGATACCAGATGAAGATAACAACACACCTATTTTTGTTATGAGAAACTGAGTTTTCTTATGCGACAGTCCTATAGACATCAAAATGCCCATATCAACTTTCTTTTGCACACCCAACAATACAAGCACTGTGGTTATGGAAAATGAACCTATTAATAATGTTAGGCCTAAAAAAATTGTCATCATTAGTTTTTCCATTTTTAAAGAGTATAATAATGATGAGTTTCTACTAGCCCAACTCTCACCACTATACTCACTATATTTTTGTAAATAAAAGTCATACTGTTCAGGATCATCTAAAGTAACCTGCACTCCCCTTGCAAAAGATTTTGTTTTTCCCAAAACCCTAAATGTTTTGCCTTTTTTATATAAAATAAATTTAGAGTTAAAATTTGCATTCTTAGACCTAAAAAGTCTCTTTACTCTGACCTTCGTAAATCTAGGCAATTCAGAAGGAGGCAGTAAAATACTCTCAGGGGCAATGGCAACAACACTATCTCCTTCTATAACATTCATACTCCTAGCCAAATCAAAACCCATGAGTATTTCATAATCACCTAAACTCTCCAAAGGTTCTTCATTGACAACAATATTCAATTCATTAAAAAGTTCTATTATTTTTTCTTCATCCAAACCCTTTGAGATTGCTCCAGTATATATACCCTCCGATGTTTTTAACAATAAATCCTGTTGTTCGAAGTAAAAACTCTCTGCTTCTTTTTCTTGTTCAAACTTTTTCATAAGTTCATCAATTTTTTTATCCTCATAAAACAATATATGAGGTTCAATTGACAAAAGCCTGCTCTTTAAATTATCTCCAAAACCAGTCATAACACTTAGAACTACAATCATAGCCATAACACCAGTTGCAACCCCTAAAAGACACAACCATGAAATGGAACGTATTAACACTCCTGTCTGCTTGGAAAATAAATAACGAATAAAAAACTTAAAAGACATCTAAAATAACTATATTTAAAGTAGCCATAGTGGTCTATATAATATTGAGCTTGCAACTTCATATAAAATATTTAACTTATTAGGTCTTAAGTTTCCAGATATTACTGCCCTCTGTTGGATTTTATAATCTTTTGGAAACACAGCTCTAAAGGTTCTATAAGCTCTGTACATGTGAAGTCTTGAGGTTATCAACACAATATCACTACAGTCCAACTCCTCTGCTAACACAAAAACTTTTTTTGCATTGCCATAAGTAGTCTCAGACATGTTCTCTAAGACAATATCTTCAACTCTAATATCACCATAAAAAGGAATCTCTGGAAAAATATCATCCAAGGTAGTGGTTTGGTAAATTCCAGATATTATCAGCTTCCTGATATTCTTCTGGGTTAACAAATCCAACCCTTCCCTCACCCTATAAGAACCACCAGTTAAAACAACACCACAATCAGCCCTGTGATCCTTTGTCCAAGAAGTAGGCTTAGTAGATAAAATTCTATTAACCTCTCTATAAGACAACAAACCAAAAACTATGAGTATAAATACACTTAAAAAAATACCCAGGAAGAACCATGTTTTTATTTCATTTAATTTTAAATACTTAAAAGGATTTAACATAAAGGTCTTCCTAACGAGGCAAATAAGAGAAGCTTTGCTTTCCTTTTTGCCGAGTGGTTGCCCAGCTCCATGGGAGGTCTCTTATCTAGAAGCTATGATTTCAATCTCTACCAAAGAGTTTTTAGGTAAACCAGCCACAGCCACACAAGATCTTGCAGGTTCGTGTTCACTAAAATACTTGGCATAAACAGTATTCATCTCAGTAAAGTGATCCATGGTTGTCAGATAAACAGTGGTTTTAACTATACTTGATAGATCTAACTTGCATGCCTTAAGCAAAGCTTTAATATTTTCCATTACTCTAGTAGTTTGAACTCCAATGTCCTCATCCACCAGCTTATCTGTTTTTGGATCAATAGGAATTTGACCAGAAAAAAACACCAGATTACCGGACTCTATTGCCTGAGAATAAGGACCTATTGGTTTGGGTGCTTCTGTTGTCTGAAAGATTTTAGCCATCTGTGCCGGCAATTATACAATCAATGTATTAAATTTCACAACCATTTAAAGATACTTTTATAGGCAATTCGATTTTAGTTCAGAATATAAATGCCATAGAAACACACAATACATAATTAAAATATTGATTTACCCCCCCCCCTCTCATGTAAAACTGAAAGTCAGATCAAAGGGGGATAAAATGAAAAGTTTAATTTTACTTACAAGTCTGTTTACAATTTCCTGTACAACTACCCAAGGAACAAGAGAACTAAGCTCTGTCGCAAGAACACAAAATGCCGCAGATGCACTGGTAGCTGAGTGTGAGGTTATATCAGAAATTCTTCAAATACAAAAAGAGGATGACTACGTTATTTGGCAAAAAGCTGTTTGGGAAAAAATCACAGAGAAAGATGCTTCTGGAAGAATGAAAATAGCGAAACCAGAATGTATAGATATAGCAATATCTCTTTACGAAGAGACCTGTCAGAGTTATGAGGATTTTAGAACAAATTCGGTTTGTGAGGTATTATTTGTAACTGATCGAAATGACCGTATGACCATACCCTTGAGACGTTTGATGCTCTTACTGATGAGCAAAAAATAGGGGTTCCCAACATTGAACAAAGAGTTAGGCAGTTAGTCGGTGTAAAATCGGCAGATGCTGAAAGATTAGAGAGTGCTGGATATACACAAAGTTTTGTAGGTCTGACAGGTGGTGCGGGGGGAGGATTCTATCTTCTTGGTTGGGCAAACACCCTAAAGAAGAGAATTGCAAGTCGTGTAATCGTTGGAGCAGGATTGATGTTACTTGGAAAAGGCCTGTTTGATGCGTCCAGATCAGGAATTGGACGAGCTGAAAATAGAACCGATGTTACTTTAGGAGATCCTGTTCTATATCCTGGATTAAACACTAAGGATAGGCTTTACTTGATCAGATCGTTTGTAAATGACACCAATGCCGCTAATAATGCCAACCAACAAAATCAAGATGAGTCTCGCTAATCCAGCTAATTGGTAAAACACAATAGAAAAACCAGAGGGTGTTCCATCTCTCTCTCAAGCATTTGACTTTGTAGATTTTTAGTATATACTGAAAATGTTGGTATGGTGTTTTCGGTAGGGTGAATTTTGCAATTTGAATGGGACGAAAATAAGTTAAAGCAAAATGTCAAGAAGCACGGAATACATTTTTCTTTAGCAGTAACTGTCTTCGACGATCCTTTTGCACTTGTTGCTCCTGATATAAAACATTCTGCCAAGGATGAAGTAAGGGAATGGATTATAGGAGAATCTGATGATGGCATTCTTGTAGTGATTTTCACTATCAGATTTAAAAGTGTTTACCGCATCATCAGTGCTAGAAAAGCAAACAAAAAAGAGAGGGATAGGTATGAAAAATATAAAAGAATTTTCATTTGAAAAAGCAAGACGAATTACAAAAAAAGAAGTTAGCTCGGCCAGAAAAGCTATCGAAAAAGTAACTGGCAAAAAACGCCCCTCACGGGGACGTCCTTTGAAGCAGGACAAATACATTCCAATTTCTATCAGGTTACACCCTAGTATTATCAAATGGGCTAAAAAAGAAGCAAAGAAAAGAAAAGTTGGATACCAAAGCGTTATTAATGAAGCTTTGATGAAAAATTAACTGCCCACACAGCCACATTTTGCTTAGATGCTTGCACTATAAGCAGGGTGTGGGTTGTGGCCAGTCTAGCTTTTAAAAAAACTGGTAATTAAAATGTTGATGCACCCCCCCCCCTCTCATGTAAAACTGAAAGTCAGATCAAAGGGGGATAAAATGAAAAGTTTAATTTTACTTACAAGTCTGTTTACAATTTCCTGTACAACTACCCAAGGAACAAGAGAACTAAGCTCTGTCGCAAGAACACAAAATGCCGCAGATGCACTGGTAGCTGAGTGTGAGGTTGTATCAGACATCCTTGAAGTTGAAAGTAGAGATGAAAAAGCTATTTGGGAAAAACTCATGGAAAAAGATACTTCTGGGAGAATGAAAATAGAAAATCCAGAATGTGTAAATAGAGCTGTGGCTCTTTATGAATCCACCTGCCAGAGTTATAAAGATTTAAGAGAAATTCCGGCTTGTGAGATTCTTTTTATAGTAGCTCAAAATGAACGTGCACTTGAAATATTTGGTTCGCTTAATCGCGAGCAACAAATAGAGATTCATTTCAATCTTGAAGGCAATATTAGGCAACTCATTGATGCAAGAAGACACGGGGTTCTTGGAACAAGAGAACAACTAGTTGGGGGTCTAGCAGGCCTCGGGTTATTTACCTTTATAGATAAAGCTATTATGGGATCTCAGCGGCTTGTTGGGAGGACGCGAACGGGATTACTTATGGCAAATAGGGTACTCTGGGGGGCGTCAGTAATTTTGGTTGCAAAGAGCATATATGACATCTTCAAGCTCCGGGGAGGAACCGCCCGACCCGAAAATGAAATCATTATTGATTTAGGAAATCATGTCCTAGATCCTAAATTGGATAATAATGATAGAATCCATTTAATCAGGATGTTTGTAAATGAAACCAATAATGCCGCTAATGCTGCTAACCAAAACAACTAGGTTCACAATAGGGGGCGTGTAACATGCAGTTAAAAATATTGACCCATCCTCTCCCTCTTTTCCTTGGAGGTAAAAGATGAACAAAAGCCATATCATTACAATAAGTATAGCGTTTTTACTTACTGGATGTATCACTCCAGAACCTGGATCAATAAGATTAGGTGGTCATTATTATCCTCCAAAAAAAGATAACTGTAGGATTAGTGTTTACACTAGTGGTAAAGAAATCAACAAGCCATATAAAGCTGTATGTTTAATAGACTCTGAAATTGGTGCGTCTGATTCTTTAGCACAAGCTGTTGATCGGACTAAAAAATATGCTTGTCGTTGTGGAGCAAATGCTCTTATCATTGACAGCTCAATTAGAGCAAAAGAAGTACGTGTAAGGGACAATTCTATAAACCCAGGTCGTTTAGGCCACCCAGGTAATATAGGCACTATGAATCCAGGAATAACAGACAACTTTGTGATTCAAAAAGTAGGAAGGAAAGTTGTTGTTAGAGCTGTTCTAATTGAAGAATAAACAAATGTAGTAAAAATATAAAATAACTGCGAGGCTACAAAAGGGCTTTTCTAGATAGTTTTATTTTTCCAGTTTTATCAACATCTAAAACCTTAACATTAACTTCATCACCCTCTTTCATATAATCCTCAACATGTCTTACTCTTTTATGATCAATTTCAGATATATGTAAAAGACCTGTAGTATTAGGCAACACCTCTACAAATGCCCCAAAAGCTACAACTTTAACCACCTTACCAGTATATGTTTTTCCTATTTCTGCCTTTGCAGCAGCGTCATTTGTCATTAAGTACCTCCGTTATCTGAAAGATTTCAGCCATAACAATCTGGTTATATAATCAATGTTTTGTAAATGTCAACCAATACAAACAGTAACTAAACTATAAACCTATAATAAAAGATTTTTATAAGAGAGCTTTTCTGGAGAGTTTTATTTTCCCGGTTCTGTCTACATCCAAAACCTTAACATTAACTTCATCACCCTCTTTCATATAATCCTCAACATGTCTTACTCTTTTATGATCAATTTCAGATATATGTAAAAGACCTGTGGTATTAGGCAAAACCTCTACAAACGCTCCAAAGTCTAAAATCTTTACCACCTTACCTGTATATGACTTTCCTACTTCAGCCTCTGCAACAATATCACTTATCATCTTAAGAGCTTTAGCTCTAGCATCTGGATCTGCTGATGCTACTTTAATCACACCATCATCACCTATATCCATCTTTACACCAGTAGTAGCTATAATTTCTTTTATCACTTTACCACCAGGACCTATTACATCCCTAACTTTGTCCTGCTTTATTGTCACAGTTTCAATTTTAGGAACATACTCAGATAAATTTGCTTTAGTAGTAGAAATAACTTTTTCCATCTCATCTAATATATGACATCTACCCACCTTAGCTTGTGCCAATGCAGTCTTTAAAATATCAAATGAAACAGAATCAATTTTTATGTCCATCTGTAAAGCAGTGATACCATCCCTACTACCAGCTACTTTAAAATCCATGTCCCCAAGATGATCCTCGTCACCAAGTATGTCTGATAACACCTCAACCTTATCACCTTTTTTAATCAAACCCATAGCAATTCCAGCTACATTACCCTTCACAGGAACACCAGCATCCAACAAAGATAACATTCCAGAACAAACTGTACCCATAGAACTGGAACCATTAGACTCCAATACCTCGCTTACCAACCTAATGGTATAAGGAAACTTCTCTACCGAAGGTAAAACTGCACTAAGAGATCTTTCAGCCAAAAATCCATGACCAATCTCTCTTCTGCTCTGACCACCTAAACGCCCAGTCTCTCCAACACAAAAAGGTGGAAAGTTATAATGTAACATGAAGTCTTTAGTCACATAACCATTTATAGTATCTATTGTTTGAGCATCGTCAGAAGTACCCAAAGTTACGGCCGCCAAAACCTGCGTCTCACCCCTGGTAAATACTCCAGAACCATGAGCTCTTGGCAATAGGCCTGCTTCACAAGTAATGGGCCTAATCTCATCGCACTTTCTAGAATCAATCCTAGTACGCCCAGATAAAATCATGTCTCTAGATAAATTATACTTAAGATCTTCAAATACCTTTGAAACATTCTTTTTTTGTTCAGAAGCTTCATCGGAATCTTCTGATGTTACAAACTTATCTAACGCTTCATCTTTTATTTTAGAAAACTCTGCGTATCTGTCTGTTTTAACTTTTACCTTAAGAGCCTCTGATACCTTGCTACTAATTTCATTCTCAATACTAGATCTAAAACTATCATCCACTTTGCTAGGAACAAATTCCCTTTTATCAACTCCCACCTTTTTTCTTAACTCTTCTTGAGCCTCTAAAACAGGAGCAAATGAAGAGTAAGCAAATTGTAAGGCCTCTAAAACTTCATCCTCAGATATAAATTTAGCACCCCCTTCAACCATCGATAAGCCCTTACTAGTACCAGCAACCACCATGTCCATTTTGGAATCATTAACTTCATCAAGACCAGGGTTTATCACAAACTTGCCATTAATCTTAGCCAGCCTTAAAGTGCAAACGGGACCTCCAAAAGGAATATCACTAATGTGAAGAGCAGAACTTGCACCTATACAAGCCAAAATATCACATGGAAATGAACCATCAGAACTTAAAACAGTAGATACAATCTGAGTTTCAAAATTATAACCATCAGGGAATAGAGGTCTAAGTGATCTGTCAGTCAACCTACAGGTTAATATATTAAATTCTCCAGGTCGTCCACCCTCTCTTTTAAAGTAACCACCAGGAAATTTGCCAGTTGCATAAAATCGCTCTTGAAACTCAACTGTCATTGGGAAAAAATCCAGATTGGAAGAATTCTTAGAAGAAACAACCGTGGTTAGAACAATGTTATCATCACACCTGGTAACAACAGAACCATGCGCTTGCTTTGCATATACCCCTGTTTCCAAACTTAGTTCCCTTCCACCAAGGGATATATTTAATTTAGTATTTTTCATGCTGTCCTCTACTTCCTAAGACCAAGTTTGGATACTAATTCAGAGTATCGCTTGGAATCTTTGTCTTTCAAATAACTGATAAGGCTTTTTCTCTTATTCACCATATTTATAAGCCCACGCCTAGAATGATTATCTTTTTTATGAGCATCAAAATGGCTTATCAAACTGTTTATTCTTTTTGTTAAAATGGCAACTTGAACATCAACACTACCAGTGTCATTCTCAGCTACCTTATATTCATCTATCAACTTACGCTTAATATCTCTCGCTAACATCAATCCTCCACAGATTTTAGGGAACAACCTACTAATGTTCATCTAAAAATACAAGTCACAAAATTATTATCTCTTAAAGCCACAAGTCCTATCAATCTTCTATCATTAGCACTCTTAAACCTAACTACATTGCAATTTTTACTATGCATCAAGTTTTTTACCTCCCAAATCACACCTTCTGGCATACTACCTCTTATCACCAAATCTTTCCATCCACCCCTGAGATAGTACTCAGGTACATGCTCTAAAACATCATTCATAGGTATAAACCCTTTATCTATGTCATGATTTTTTAATTCTTGAGTTGTTATGGCATTCTTCACATCATAAGGATATGATCCAAGCCTCCTAAGTTCCTTCACAATACCACCAGTTTTTAAACATTTTCCGATCTCATGTGCCCAAGACCGAATGTAGGTACCCTTCGAAACACTTAAACTTGCTTCAAAATAATTCTCCCCTACAGCAGTTAAGTTAACATCTTTAAAATTCATAGGCTTGATAATCTTGGGTACCTTAAGACCTGCTCTTGCATATTCATACAACTTCTTACCTTTATACTTGGTTGCAGAATAAGGAGGAACACACAAATCTACAGGCCCAGAAAACTTTTTTATAGCAAGCTTAATATCATCTCCACTGACACTCACATTAGATTCGCTAATTATACTACCGTCAGCATCGTAGGTGTCAGTACTAACACCTAATAAAACCTTTACTCTATAAGTTTTGTCCGAATTCAAAAGAAAATCGGAAAGCTTTGTTGCACGATTTAACAAAATAACCATTAAACCAGAAGCCAACGGATCTAATGTGCCAGAATGCCCCACAGCCTTAATACCAAATACTCTCCTTACAAGCTTAACCACATCATGACTCAACATTCCACTAGGCTTATCAAAAAGTAGGATACCTCCAACATTGATAGAATCAGTCAAAATGCTAGCTTCTCCAGATTTGGACTGATGAATTACATTCTGACATATTTTCTTATCCGTAAAACGCAAACCTGTACTCACTGGCACCTTACAGGTGCAGGTATTTAATTGGTAGAATACAAAATATAATGTCTGTTTTAACTTCCATCAAATGCCTCCACCCGTAGGTTGGGTTTCTATCATTTCGTAAGCTTCTATTGTGTCTTCTACTTTAATATCGTTATATCCTTCGATTTTTACCCCACATTCAAATCCTGTGAGCACTTCTTTCACATCATCTTTAAATCTTTTTAAGCTTCCAACATTTCCTTCGTAGATAGAACTTCCTTGTCTAATTAGTCTTAGTTTGGAGGTTCTATTTACTTTACCATCTAGCACAAAACATCCTGCTATTGTGCCGGTTTTTGGAACTGAAAACACATTTCTTACTTCCAGATGTCCTACGATATTTTCTTTTATTTCTGGTTTCAGTAGTCCTTGTATTGCTTTTTCAATATCATCTAATAGTTCATACACTACATTGTATGTTTTTATTTCAATACCTTTAGCACTTGAGATATTGAGGGCCGCCGAGTCTGGTCTAACATTAAAACCAACTACTATGCCTTTAACACTAGAAGCTAGCAAAACATCAGACTCACTTATACCACCAACCGCACTGTGTACAACTTTAACCTGCACTTCTGGATTAGATATTTTATTTAGCACTTGTTTAATAGCTTCACCGGTACCAGCAACATCAGTTTTTACTACAATGGGCAGGGTGATCATGTCAGAAGAAGTTATCTTTGAAAATAAATCATCCAATGACATTTTAGAGTCAGGCACAGCATCTTTACTAACACCTTCCTTCATCTTATCCACAATTAAACTGGCGCCCTTTTCACTTTTACAGATATAAAATTTATCTCCAGCACTTGGAGTTTGATCAAGGCCTAAAATTTCCACTGGCTTACCAGGGCCTGCAGATTTAATATTTTTACCCTTATCACTTATTATAGCTCTAACTTTACCTTTAATGGTCCCAGCACAGATATATTGCCCCACACTAATAGTGCCGTCTTGTACCAACAAGGTAGCTACATTACCTCTACCAGATTTAACTTGGGCTTCCAAAACCACTCCCACACCAGATCTTTTAGGGTTACAGCGAAGCTCTGCCATCTCTGCTACAAGTACAATATGTTCTAATAGATCACTTACACCATCACCTGTTTTGGCACTTATAGGAGAGAACATGGTAGTTCCACCCCACTCTTCAGGAACCAACTCAAACTCCGTAGCTTTTTGTTTGATCTTTTCTACATCTACTCCTGGTTTATCCATTTTATTGATAGCAATTATTATAGGAACATTGGCAGCTTTTGCATGGTTTATGGCTTCTACAGTTTGAGGCATAAAGCCGTCGTCGACCGCTACCACAATTATAACTATATCTGTTACATTTGCACCACGAACTCTCATTGCAGTAAACGCTTCGTGGCCAGGAGTATCTACAAAAGTTATTTGTTTATTGTCACCAAGATCAACTGAATAAGCACCTATGTGCTGAGTGATACCACCAGCTTCCTTCGAAGCTACATTTGTCTTTCTGATTGTGTCTAGTAGGGTTGTTTTTCCATGATCAACATGTCCCATTACTGTCACAATGGGAGATCTCTTTACCTTTTTGGCATCTAAATCTCCAAAAGCAGCAATGTCTGTTATATCTTCAAGGGATCTTTTAACATTCACAACTTCATGCTTAAACTCTGGAGCAATTAAGCTTGCTGTATCATAATCAAGCTCATAGTTTATATTTGCTTCTACTCCATTTTTAGCCAAAACAGAAATTAACTCAGGCACTTTAACAGACATATTTTTTGCAAGTTCTGCCACTGTTATACTTCCATAAATTTTTACAACCCTTTTTTTAGCAGAAGGGGTGGTAATCAGGGTTTTTTTAGACTCTCTGTTTAAAACCATTTTTCTTTTTTTTGGTTGAAACAGAACTTCTCTTTTTCTAAACTCAGAGCCTACAAACTGTGGGACTTCTTCTTCTCGTTTTTGACTTACAGTGGTCTCTACATTCTTATCTAAGCTAGATGTACGTTTTTTAGTATCTCTTTTATCAGAGCTAGGAGAGGGATGAACTGGGACATTGGCTTTTGAATAAGGCTTACCAGCCCTTACTTTTTCAGAATCTTTTTTAGCTGGTTTTGCTACACGACTTAAATCAATTTTTCCTACAATATTTTTTCTGGTAGTTCGAGTTTTAGATCTATCTTCTGTTTTAGTATCTGGCTCTGCTTCTGCCTCTTTCTGTGCCTCTTCTATTTCTTTTTGCTTTCTTGCTCTTTCTTCCGCCTGTTTTACTGATGGAACACTGCTAGCTGTTCTTCTGATTACCTTCTTGGAAATTTTCTTTACAACTTTCTTTACGACTCTTTTAACTTCTACCTTTTTATCTTTTTCATCCTCTAGTAGCTCATATACCTTTCCCAGGGTTTCACTATCCAAAACAGACATATGACTTTTGGGTGCTAACTTCCAAGCTTTAAGCTTGCCCATTAAAGTGATGGTGTCTAAGCCAATTTCTCTGGCTAGCTCAAAAACCTTCTTTTTTTCAAAAGATGTTTTTGGCTTTACTACTACATCCTTACTAGTAGTTTTTGCTTTAGTTTTTTTAATTTTTTTAATTTTTTTAATTTTTTTAGTTTTTTTGGTTTTTTTGGTTTCAACTTTTTTGGGTTGTTTTGTTTTTACTTTTTTTGTTTTGATTGCTTTTGGTTTGTCTTGTTGTTTTAAAGACTCTGATACCTTTTTTACCACATCAGGTTCTAGAGAAGACATGTGACTTTTTACCGCAAGTTTCATATTTGCAAGCTTTTGCATCAAACTCTTACTGTCAATACCAAGTTCTTTGGCTAATTCATAAACTTTTTTCTTACCTTGCACTAGGTCTCCTACCTTAATTGCTGTTACTCTCTTCAGCTTCTTTTATTTTATTACTCTCTTCAGTATTTTTGATATCTTCTCTCAATCGCTCTTCAGCTTGTTCCTTGGCATCTGCACTGGCTGTGCTATTAGAACCATTTTTACTTCCTAAATCTGAGGTTTTTGTGGCTTTTGCTTCTTTTTCCTTTTTAGTTTGTTCCTCAGATTTGTCAGGGGCACTTTCTTTTACAAGGGTTGGAATTTCCTTACCTTCATCTTCGAATTTTTTAATTAAAGCTTTGGCATCTTCAATTAATTTTTGAGCTGATTTTTCGTTATAGCCGGGTATGGTCTGCACATTTTCCAAACTTGAATGGGCTAATATTTCAAATGTACTAAATCCACATTGATATATACTTTGAGCCATGGTTTCTGTCATATCAGGCAACATCATCAAATTAAATATGGCTTCTTTTTGTCTAAGGGCTACATCAGATTCTGAAATTATATCTATATGCCAACCTGTAAGTTTTGCGGCTAACCTAACATTCTGCCCTTTCTTTCCAATAGCTAAACTTAGCTGAGCATCAGGAACAACAACTTCCATCTCTTTATTTTCATCGTCTATAAAAACCTTAGATACTTCAGAAGGTTGAAGAGCATTACACACAAACTTAGTGACATCTTGATCATATGGGATGATGTCTATCTTTTCACCCTGTAGCTCTTGAACAATATTTTGTACTCTAATACCTTTCATTCCAACACATGCACCTACAGGATCCACTGCACTGTCCTTAGATATAACCGCAATTTTTGCTCTAGCACCAGGTTCCCTAGCAGCAGAGACTATTTCGACTATTCCGTCGTGTATCTCAGGGACTTCTATTTCAAAAAGCTTTACCATGTACTGTTCATCAGCTCTGGACATTATAATCTGAGGGCCTTTGGTAGCCTGCCTAACATCGGCAATATACCCTTGAACTCTGTCTCCTTGCTTGTAAATCTCCCCTGGAATTTGTTCTCTTTGAGGTAGATAAGCTTCGGTTCTTCCAAAATCAATTATCACAGTTCCACCTGTGGTAGAGCCATACCTTCTTTCGACTCTTCTAACGGTACCGGAAGCTATTTCACCTCGACGTTCTTCAAATTCTTGAAAGATTATATCCTTTTCAGCATCACGTACTTTCTGAGTAATAATTTGTCTTGCAGTTTGAACTGCAATTCTACCTAGATCAGATGAATCTAGTTTAACACCTATATAATCTCCAACCTGGCACTCCGGATCCAGTTCTCTTCCATCCTCTAACTTTATCTCAACTTCTTCGTCTACAAAATTCTCAGGCTTTACAACTTCCTTAAACTCATATAGTTCAACTTCTCCCATCTCTTCGTTATAAGAAGCTTCTATCTCTCTATAAGTGCCATACTTTTTCCTTGCTGCCATTAGCATACCTTGAGAGATGGCATCTACTATAAGGTTGCGGTCAATGCCCTTTTCCCTACCTATTGTATCGATCATTTTTGCTAAATCAGAAAATTCAGCTGACATAAGATAATCCTTTCTTGTTAAGTTCCTCTTGCCCGTTTAATCTAGCTTTCTTAATGTCGACAATCGGAATCGTTAATTTCACACCTCCGTTAGAGACAACTATTTCATTGTCATCTGCCTGAAGTAACCTACCTTTAAACTTACGACAATTTCTACCATCCAGCGCAATATTAGCAGAAGTTTCAACAGTCACACTTCTACCAATAACTCTCTTAAAGTGCCAAGATTCTCTGAGGATCCTATCGATCCCAGGGCTGGATACCTCCAAAGAATAGTTATCCCTAGGCTCTTTTAAGGCGCCCAGCTTTGAACTTATTTGTCTGGAGACGGTGGCACAATCATCAACTGTAATACCACTAACCTTAGGATCATCCTTATCCAAATAAACCATCAACTTCTTAGTACCACCCTTCAAATAGACAGATTGAAAATCATACAATAGTACACCCACATCCTTACAAACACCTTCTATTAGTTGCCTTAAATCCATATACAACACCAAAATAATAAAACCCAGAGGCTCACAGACCACCGAAAACAAATATAACAAAATCAAGGGAAGCCAAGGGAAAGTTACAAAAATATGTAACCAGAACAAATCCATACACAAATCCAACCAAATAATCAACTAAAAATAAATGATCTCTGGATCTGGCAAACAGGCAGGCTGGGAACAGTGACAATCAGTCAGACGGACATAGGAAAATCTTTGTGTGACGGGATCAGCATCTTGTTCCAGAGCCGGGCAACCACTCGGATAAAAAACCGACCACAGGGAGGTTATTTCAATTGGATAATATAAAGATTTATCCCGTGAGCCAATTGAACCAAAGTAGGCGTAGCCTCCTTATTTTTGTCTCGTTCGGAAGACCTTATGTAACGGGATCGGCATCAGTGTCCAGAGCTGGGCAACTCTAATACTGAAAGTACCTTGGCTACATTTGTGCTTTGCACTGCATTTCGCCTGGGCAACTTTCAGTTTTAGCGAAGACCTTTATATCAAAATAATGTGGCTTGTTTATGAATTTTATGGATTTTAGGGAATTTTAGTGGAGGATTTTTACTAAGTTTAGCTAAAGCATCAAAAAGCTCAATGCTTGAGTCTTCCATTTTAATCTTTTTTAAGATATTTACAAATACATACCCACATAGGGTTGCATCTTGTTTTGCTCGATGAAATCCAGAGGATTTAATTTTTAGATAATGTGTGAGTGTTCCTAATTTATAGTTAATAAGCCCTGGAAAAACTTTTCTAGAAATAGAGCAGGTATCAAATATATAGTTGGTGGGTGAATTTGATTCATATCTTTTTATGTCCTCTACCAAAAACTGAAAATCAAATGGGGCGTTGTGTGCAACCATCAGATGCCCGCTACAAAACTTGGCAAACCCATCTAGCAAATTTTCTATAGGAGGATTATCTTTTACCATTTCGTTCGTAATGCCGGTTATGTCGGTTGATGATTGTGGTATTTCCATTCTAGGATTTACGAGGCTTACAAAAGCATCTATAGGCTTTAGCCCATCAAATTTAACTGCTCCTATTTCAATTATACGATCAACCCCAGGCATAAAACCGGTAGTTTCTAAATCAAACGCTACAAACATAAAGGTCTTCCTAATCCAACACTGGACACATGCTGATCCCGTCCCACACAAACAAAACTCTTCGCTCACCACCACTCAAAATGCAAATAAAAAATATGACACTAAAGGTCTTCACTGAAACTGAAAGTTGCCTTAGCGAAGTGCAGTGCGAAGCACAAGTGTAGCTAAGGTACTTTCAGTATCAGGGTTGCCCAGCTCTGTAGGTATAATATGACTTAAGTTACTAAAGGTCTTCACCAGATAGGCACTCAGGCAAACTGGCAGTCTGGGATCTGGCAACAAAATTCGCCAAGCCTTGAAGATGAATAGATAAAAACCAAGCTTGACACACAGCAATCAAGATTACATCTTTAAAATGTTTTGTTTTTACCAAGCTTACAAAGTAATTTACAACTTTTTTAACTGGGATTCATAAATTGGAAATCATAACCAGCCTTAAAGACAAACTACTGCATTCTTCGGTTGTAACTATTGGCTCTTTTGATGGAGTTCACAAAGGTCATAAGTACATTTTTTCTAAATTAAAAACTAAAAGTGCTTATTACAATGTACCTAGTGTAGTTATAATATTTGATCCTCATCCTGGTGAATTTTTTAACAGAAAAATTTTAAGAATCACTGATTTAAAATTACAGAAAGAAAAAATCAAAAACCAAAGCATAGATTATCTTGTGGTATTAAAATTTAATAAAGAGCTATCTCAAGTTAGTGCAGAAGATTTTGTTAAACTTATCGTAGGATCACTTAACCCAAAGTGTTTGGTGATAGGTCATGATTTTGCGTTTGGACATAAAAGGGAAGGTAATACCTCCAGCCTCACTAATTTTGCAAAAAAGTTTAACTTCGAACTAAAGCTCATAGAACCATTCAAAATAAATGATCACATTGTTTCAAGTACCTTGATAAGAAAAACCATTCTGGAAAATATAGAATCTACAAACGATCTTTTAGGCGAACCATATTCAATAAGAGGCACGGTCATCAGGGGTGAAAACCGAGGGAAATTGCTAGGTTTTCCTACCATGAACCTAAAAACCACAACAAGTTTATTACCTAAAAACGGAGTCTATGTCACAAAAACATATGTTGAGAACCGTTCCTATAATTCAGTTACTAATATTGGTCACAGACCAACTTTTTCGGAAGAAAACAAAAAACATGTTGAAACACACCTAATGAATTTCAATAAAGATATTTATGGCTCCGAAGTTAAATTAGATTTCTATAATTACCTAAGAGAAGAGAAAAAGTTTAATTCAACAAAAGATCTAATAGCTCAAATAGAAAGCGATATAGAAAAAGCTAAAGAAACTTTTTTAAGAACTAAAACTACTTAACTATTTAACTTTACAAGAAAAAAGGTCATAAACCATAGCCTGTGCCTTAAGGCTTAAATTGACAACTGACAGAGCAAAGTGGTAAATCAACATCCTGAAATTTTGTTTTAGAGACATAAACATTAATGGATACTGAGTACTACACAAAACAAACTGGCTTAGAAATTTTTAAGCTAATGGGTGATGACACAAAGTCTTTTTTTAATAAAGACTGGTGGTATGGCCAAATGATGCGAATGTGTGTAAAAAATGAAACCATCAAGACTAACATGTTTAGGTTTGTGGATGTACTTCCTAGTTTAACTACTAGTGAGGAGATCTATAATACTTTACACGAATACTTCGCCCAAGATGGTGGTTTACCAAAAATGTTTGGCCTTGGCTTAGGTGTGGGCAAGTTACTACCCGCTGCCGTAGCTGCTGGTGTAAAGAGGCAAGTAAATCAAATGGGCAAAATTTTTATTGCAGGTAAAGATGAAAAGGATGCCTTAAAAACCTTGCTTAAGAGAAGAAAAAATAATTTGCATTTTACCCTGGATTTATTGGGGGAAGCCACATTAAATAAAGAAGAAGCTCTGATGTATCAGAGTGCATACCTGAGTTTAATTAAATATTTTTCAAAGCAAAAAGAGTTCAAACAGGAAAATGAAAAAATCCCACAAACCAATTTATCAGTAAAACTAAGTTCCATCTGTGATCACATAAAAGTAGCTGCTTGGGAAGATTCAAAAAATAGAATCAAAGAAAGTTTAAGACCAATTTTAGCAGACGCAATTAAAAATGATGTTTTTATAAACATAGATATGGAACATTTTGATCTAAAAGACATTACTTTAGAAGTGTTTAGAGAGATAATAATGGAAGATGAGTTTAAAGCGTATCCACACTTAGGAATAGTGATACAGGCTTATTTAAAATCTTCATTCTCAGATATAGAAAAGTTAATCCAAATACTTAACGAAAGAAAAACTCCTATAACAGTTAGGTTGGTAAAGGGAGCTTATTGGGATCATGAGATTATAATGGCTGACCAGAGAAATTGGCCTATCCCTGTTTACACTATTAAGGGAAACTCTGATTTTAATTTTGAAGAGTGTACAAAGTTAATAATAGATAATCACGAATATATGAATCTTGCGATTGGTTCTCACAATGTGAGATCAATATCACATGGTATTGCTTATGCTAATCAAAAGAAGGTAGAAATAGAAATTCAGATGCTATACGGAATGGCTGATGAAATAAAAAGAGCTTTAGTAGAAAAACAAGTACGGATAAGAGAGTATGTCCCTATAGGAGAACTTATTCCTGGAATGGCTTATCTAGTAAGAAGGCTTTTAGAAAATACTTCCAATGAGTCATTTTTGTTAAGTAAGTTTGAGCAAAAGCAGGATAATAATCTTCTATTAAATAAACCTACTTTCACCGAAGAACCTGATCCAAAACCAAAAATTTTTGAAAATGAACCAATCTTAGATTTTACTATTGAAAAAAACAGGCGGTTATTCTTAGAAGCGTTGGAAAGAAACAAAAAGCAGATCAAAGAGTGCCCCTTAGTAATTGGTGGCAAGCATATAAAGACAGGTCAAATTCTAGATAGTATAAATCCATCAAAAACTAACGAGATTGTAGGAAAAATCCACTTAGCTAGAATAGAAGATGTGGATCATGCCGTGGAAGAAGCTAAAAAGGCACACAAATTGTGGAAAAATGAGAGTGTATCTACAAGAGCAGATCTTATAGATAAACTAGCTGACAAAATATTAGAAAGTAGATTTGATTTTGCAACCATACAGACACTAGAGGTTGGAAAACCATGGGAAGAAGCCTATGCAGATATCACTGAAGCCATAGATTTTTTAAGATATTACGCTAAACACATGAGACATTTGGACGGTGATATTTTTGTTGGAGATATAAAGGGAGAGTATACAAAATATAAATATTTATCTAAGGGAGTTTGTGCTGTTATAGCTCCTTGGAATTTTCCGTTGGCTATACTTTCTGGTATGACTGCTGCTAGTGTAGTTTCGGGTAATACAGTCGTGATGAAGCCTGCTGAAGAAAGTTCTGTTATTGCCTCTATGTTTATGGACATTGCAAATGAAGTGTTACCTAAAGGAGTGATAAACTTTTTACCTGGAGTAGGTGAAACAATAGGTAAGGCCTTGGTTGAACATAAGGATGTGAGTTTAATCGCTTTTACAGGTTCTAAAGAAGTTGGTTTGGCAATGGCTGATGCTGCCTCTAAAACTAAGGAGGGGCAGAGGGGTGTTAAGAAATGTATAATAGAGATGGGTGGTAAAAACTCTATAATTGTCGATTCAAATGCAGACCTGGATGAAGCAGTGGATGGAGTTGTAACTTCTGCTTTTGGATTTTCTGGTCAAAAATGTTCAGCTTGCAGCAGAGTAATTGTATTCGACCAAATTTACCAAAAATTTGTGGATAGATTGATTAACACCACAAAAAGTTTGGTTCAAGAAAATGCATCCGATCCCAGGGTACATTTAGGACCTGTAATAAGTCAGGATGCTTTTGATAGAATCAACTCTATTATTGAAAAAACCAAAAACACTATAAGCTATCGGGGAGAAAAAATTGAAGGTGGATTTTATGTTCCTCCAACTATTTTCACGGATGTATCAAAGGACTGTTTTGTAGCACAAATTGAAATTTTTGGACCAGTATTATCTGTTCTAAAAGCAGATAACATTTCTCATGCAGTTGATATTGCCAACCACACTATCTATGGTCTCACAGGTGGAATATATTCCAGAAGCCCTAAGAATATAGAATATGTTACAGAACACTTGGAGGCTGGTAATATTTATATAAACAGGAACATAACTGGAGCAATGGTAAACAGACACCCATTTGGTGGAATAAAATTATCTGGTGTTGGTAGTAAAACTGGTGGTAAAGATTATTTGTTACAATTTTTGGAACCAATATGTATCACCGAAAATAGCACTAGAAGAGGATTTGCTCCACAGACATCTCATTCCCCTTCCCTCTTCTAATCCGGAATGATCGATTAGATCTGTTATCTGGGAACTGATATCGGTAACCAGGCAACTGATTTAATTTTTTCAAAAAAATTTCCTCCCATCAAAAGATAGTAAGGAGGAAATTTTTTATGAAAAAATTAAAAACATACCAACTAGCTAAAGAGTTTTATCAAAACTCAAAAAAGCTTTGTCTAAGAGAACCTCTTAGAAATCAATTCCAAAGAGCTACTCTAAGCATTGTCCTTAATATTGCAGAAGGAAGTGCTAAACCAACACCAAAAGATAGAAAAAGATTCTATGCGATAAGCCTAGGCTCCCTTAGAGAAGTACAGGCCATATTAGATATCATAGACAACAAAAACCTCGTAAAGGAAATAGATACATTAGGGGGATTCTTATACCAATTATGGAAAAACACTTGATCCGGCAATCAGTTATCTGAGATCTGTTATCTGCTAACCGATAACTGATTACCGGATCCCTGAATGTCGGATTGCCAGAATGCCTGATTGCCTGAAAATAATACCTTGGTCTTGCAAACTCTGGTCAATCTGTTAAGATGGTGGTTAGTATACTTTAGGCTCTCTTACTTACACTAGTTTTGCCGATAAGCTTGGGGAATCCAGTATTTGGTAAACTTAAATATTAGGAAAATTTAGAGGTTTTAATTGAAAAAGAAAAAAAGTAATAACAACATAGTTAAATTTCCAACTGTTGTCAGGGACAAACCAAAAAGAAACTATTTGAGAGCCAAGCAGGTTGGAGCATGTTTTGCTATTGTATTTACTTTGTTTGCTGTTCCAATGCTAAACGTCCTAAATACAACTGATGATCCTGATCAAAAAAGAGCAATTGCAAATTTTGAAGAGTCACAAGAGGGAACAAAGCAGCTCAGGAGGCTTGCTAGAAAATCTTCCAAAACTCTATACTCTGTTGGCAGAAGAGCCAATCAGCTTGAGCAATTTCAGTTTGGTGTACTATATGGACAGTACACCATAAAGAGAGAACTTAATAAAATATCACAGGTACACTTAAGCCAAGATGCAGATATGATGGAAGTACAGGACAGAGGAAAATTTATAAAAAAACACAGAAAAATTTGGCATGTCGAGTTTGATTCAATAGAACTTGCTTCTGAAAACTTTGATGAAGGTGAATTAACAGAAGAGTTTACTTTATTTGATGACTCAGAGGAAGTAGGACTTGCGATTGCTAAATCAAGAGAAAATGGTCTCGTTATGATAGAAATTATCGAACCAGATCGAGAACAAAACTAAATTTAAGGTCTTCCCCAGCTCTGGAACACGATGCTGATCCCGTTCCACTAAGTATTTACAAAAAAGTTTTTTAGCGATTTTAGATCTGTAATATTTTTTGTTTTTTCTAAAAGATCATTTGTTACATTTAATCTAAAAAGGGCGCGCGCTTCTGCTCTTATTCTGTCAGGAGTATCTCTTTTAAACTCCTTGGGCCCTAAAATATGCTCCATAACCTCATCTATCCCTTTATTTAAAACAGTTGAAGTTTCAAATACTGGAGGATGCTTTCCATTTTTAGAAATATTCACAAGCTCATTTTTTAGGGATTTTGCACCACCTCTATCTGATTTATTTACAATAAAAAAGTCTGCTATTTCCATAAGCCCTGCCTTCATAGCTTGAATTCCATCCCCACTTTCAGGGACTAGTACCACTCCTACTTCATCTGCAGCATGCATGATTTCCCATTCAGTTTGACCCACTCCAACTGTTTCAACAAATACTATGTCAAAACCAGCACAGTCAAAAGCCCTCAACATTAAATAGCTTACAGCACAGATTCCACCAACATCTCCTCTGGTTCCAATAGATCTAACAAATACATTTTTATGGCCTTGATAGCGGATTCTATCTCCTAACAGAGCTCCATTTGAGTATGGGCTGGTTGGGTCTATTGCTAGAACTCCAACTTTTTTTTCAGTCAAATTGTTCAAAAAACAATCTATTAAACTTGATTTTCCAGCTCCAGGAGGACCTGTAATACCCAATCTAAATGCCATACTCTTAGGTCTTAGCAGATAGGAGGAAGCAAGAACCTTAGGGCCTACATTTTCAATAAAAGTTAACAATTCAGAAAATGATCTTTGATCAGTACCTGCTTTTTTACAGAGCAAATCTAAAGTCTCTAACATTAACAAATGCTATCACAGAGCATATTTAAAAACCACATCTCCAAAATGCCTAGCACACTAAACTATAGATCCATAAAAAAGCTCCGATATTAGTATTCAGGGCTAAAGGCCTGTTGAGAAAGTTGCCACTTTGTATGATCCTAAAGTGGTGTATTTGTCTAGAGGGTGGGTTTTGGCATGTTTTCCAAGAAGCAAAAGATAGCATTTATTGTGGTTACAACTGTAATGGTTGGAGCCATTGGTATGATATTTTCTGCAAACAATACCAGAGAGATACACGAGGAAAAAAGAGACCTGGGTATTCTTGGAAAAAGAACTACCCTAGAGAAAAAGGTATGGCTTAATAAATCCATTTCGTTTAAAAAAACAACCAGAGAAAAAAAAGAGCCTGAACAACCTCCATTGGTAGAAAAACCACAAGAAGACGAGGACGAAGAAAAAGAAAAAAAGAGAAGTGCAAAAAAAGCTGAAAAGAAAAAAACTGATGACAACAAGAAAGCTGAAAAGAAAAAAGGAAGTCAAAAAGCAAAAAATACTGTTGCTGTAAGAGTAGTAGGTGGAGCGCCAATAGCCCCACATGATCAAACAGCTATGTTAGGAGATACGGAAGATGCAGATTTCGATGATTCATCTCCACAAGCAAACAACGCATTCCCCGGCTATGTAGCTGGTGGAGCTGTAAGCCCTATGTATGATCAAACTAACACCCCAAACCAAGTGGACAACAACACAGGTCACTGGTCCAAATCACTACTAAGCTCTCCATCGCTGAAAACAACAAAAAGGTTTATAGACGCGTTTCACGCTGGTGAAGTATCCGCTGCAACATTTTATTCTATAATATCTAACACATTAAAAAGTGAAAATGCCTTGGTAAGGCAGCATGGCCTTCTCGCTTTATCACAAACTCCAAGCCCAAGAAGTTTTAAAGAATTAGCTTATCAAAAAAATAACTCACCATTTGACTATGTAGTAAGTAAGGCAAGTGAATCATTAGAACAGTATACTTCGTCATATAAACACGCAAGCATAATAAACCAAGTTTTGGATGACGAAGACTTCTCTGTAAAAATAGAAGCCATCAAAATTGGAAAAAAATTAGCACAAAGAAACCTAGCTTCTCACGAAGAAGATCAGCCTACACAAGAAGGTTCTGAAGAGACACAACAAAGAAGTATCTCTAGTGTAAACGAGCAAACTAAGATAGACACCTCCGAATATGAAACGATGACAGAAAAATTGGAAAAAATATCCCAGTCTTCTGAAGGTGAGCTAAGAACAATTGCAAGTGAAGCACAATCATTTATAGCTGATCTACTAGAAAAACATAAGGAAGCAAATAAGCCGCCAGAACAAACTCCGCCGCCTCCAGAACAAACTTAACTACTTCACTTATCTGCGCCTGTCTGATTGTCCGATTTACCCAATCAGCTCTGGGATCTGGCACTCCGGGATCTGTTATCTGCATCTGACATCCGCCACCAGGCACCCGTAATATCCTTAATTTTTTTGGAAAAATTAAAAGAAGCTAGATACCTGATACTGTCTGCCCGACTGCCGGATTGCCCGATTGCCCGATTGCCCGATTGCCCGATTGCCTGCTCTATCCTATGTATTCTTACACAGTTTGTATAGATATCCTCCGAGTATATTTGCTTCTTCTATTAGGTTTTTGTGGTTTATGATTTCTAGTATTGCTTGTGTTTCTCTGAGTGAGCCGAGGCTGGTTCTATAATACTTTCTTCTATCTTTTGTTGTGGGTTGGTTCAATTGGCTCACGGGATAAATCTTTATATTTTCCAATTGAAATAACCTCCCTGCGGTCGGTTTGGCACTTCCTTCTGCAATATTTAGTACAATGCTTAGGGTAGCTCTTTGGAACTGATCCTTAAGTGGTTCCTTTAGGTGAAGGTCTCTAGAATTTTTATAGAATTTAATAGCTAGTTGGTATGTTTTTAATTTTTTCATAAGTTGTCTCCTTTTTTTAGAAAAAATATTTGCTCTATAGTTTTTACCTAGGAGGAAATATTTTTTTAAAAAAGGAGACAATTGCCAAATTCCGGATGGCCTGTCTGCTTGATTGCCCGATTGCCTGTCTGCCGGATTGCCGGATTGCCTGCCTGCCCGATCCAACCAGTGTTGGTTTAAGATTTATTGTTTGATGGTACAGTTTTAACTAAAGGCAGTATTCTTCTTAAACAATCTTTTCTTCTAACAAGGCTTAACAAGGTGATGGGTAACACTCCTGTTATCAAAATAATAAAACTTCTGAGGAATACTTTAATTGGATAAAATACACTACTTCTGTGTTTTTCATTGCCCAGCTTCATATCCAATGCCCACTCACCCAAAGTACAAAAAGTTACACTTCTAGACAGAACCAAATAAAATATTGAAATAGAAAAAAACAAAGTGGCCATCATACCCTGAGTAATAGGATCACGAGCAAGCCCTGTTAAAAATACATCCATATTTAAATCAGTAACAACAAATAACATAAAAGAAGCAGTCAAAAACAAACCAGAAACTACAAAGAAATCAAATACCAAAGCAGTAAAACTATGTGAACACTCAACTTCATGAAACTTAACACCAACATTAGATGAAACTTTATTATCCAACAAACTAGAAACTTCCCTATCTTTACTACTTAACTCAGAGAATTTTACAGAACGATCTTTAAAAGGAGCTAGTGTGTTACTAGACGAGTTAGCATGAGAGGATAGTTGCTTTTGCGTACTAGCGTGATTTTTAAATAGTGGTTTATTATGCTGACCTGGTTGCGAAGTACCACCCATCATGTTTGTTTTTTTAGGTTGAATTGGTATAGATGAGGACACGGGAATATTTAAGGTAAGTTTTTCATCCACAAATCCGGCCTTCTTGACCTCGGAATCAAGATTCACTTTCTTTTTATGAAAACCCAGCCCCTCGGATAAAGGTTCTAGCTTAAAATCCTCAAAATCCATAAATCACAATCAATATAGTACAGCTCAAATTTTGTGACAAACAAAAGCTAAGCCAAACACATTTTACAAAAACTACAGATAAAACTAACATTTATAGAAAATATAAAAACAGAGTTTTCTACAAAATGTTGCTACTTGTCATTAATTTGTTCTTGGTAATCTAGTGCTTAGAAGATGTTCTTGTCCTTTCTTATAAAAAAGTACACACCACAAAAATATGTAGACATGTGTAAGTTTTTTAGTTATTCCTCGTCCCGCTTGATAGGCATTTATGCTTTTACGTTAGGAGGAAAAGTTATGAGAGTATTTTTAACAGCAATGGTTGCATTGTCTTTAGCGGCGTTTGGTGTAAATGCCCAGGAACCAGCGGCGGGAGAGCAAGCAGAAGAAACTGCTATGCCAGCTGTTGAGGAAACTGCCGAGCCAATGGCAATGGCAGAAGAAAGTGGGTCTGGCTTTTTTGATGGAACACTTATAGATCTTTGGGTTGAATCACCTGTGGCTGATCCTACTGGTCTTGTGAGTCGTGATCAATTAGATGTAGAACCTACCTCGTACCTATTATTGAGACCTTATCGCAAGCTGGGAGCTGGCAAGTTTCATCTAGCAATGACATTTATAACTGGTAACCCAAATGATCTTCCAAATATAGATCAAACTCATCAAACCTTTAAAATGGACGATCCATACCTAATGTATTCAGGAAGAATTGCTACATTAGGTGCTATGGATTTAGGTGGTTACCTTAGGTACTACATTCCTGTATCGATGGGTTCTAGAGGAGCTGATCGGGCTTCTTATCTTAGAGGACTCTTGAGCGGTCGTGTTCCTAGTGGTATTGACGGGATTAAACTTGGTTTAAGTGCCGAGCTTAGACACTACGCATACCACAGTGATGCTAGCGTTACTGGCGTAGACACAAGGGATCAGCTTAGAACCACCCTTTACGGTTCAATATCAGGAGCGGTTGGTCCGTTTTCTTTCTACACGTGGCATGGTGTAAGATTCAAAAAGAGACAAGATACTGGTTTTTCCGGTGAGTTACATGCTTACAACGAATCTCTTCTGCTTGCTAAAATAGGAAACAGCAAATATTCCGCAGGTGTGGGCTTACTTGAGTACAGACCACTTGGTGATACAGCTGATACTGATTCTGCAGGGAATGAAAGAGAAGGTCAAAACTTTTTGTATAACCCTAGATACACAAACTATGTCCTTAACCTTACTGGTACTTTTTAATAGGTAGTAAATTAAACAAATTTAAAAAACACCGAATTAATCATTCGGTGTTTTTTTATATGAAGGTCTTCGCTAAAACTGAAAGTTGCCTAGGCGAAACGCAGGACAAAGTCCCAGTGTAGCCAGGGTACTTTCAGTATTAGAGTTGCCCAGCACTGCAAGGTGTAATACGACAAGAGGTACTAAAAGTCTTCGCTACAACCTAACCTCACCCTTCATTAGTTTTGGTATCAGTGTAGTTTGGATATTTCTTAAATTATGAATCTCCAGATTACACATTATAATTTGATCCAAGATTGGCTGAAAGATTTTATCTAACTGTCTCATATGTGTTTTTGTTGGAACAAGTATTTCTGCCTCAGTTAAATGTTTTCTTTGAATATGTCCCATGGTGGTGATTTTGGACTCTGCAATAGATTGAAATTGTCTAAGATAAAATTTACACCACAACCATTGAAACCACTTAGGATACAAATTAGATGTTATCTTGAATAAATGTTGGTTTAGAGCAGCCTTACCACCACACCAAATCTTTACAACTAAGCTAGCAGACCAGGAAAAAATCAAGTCCCCATCTTTTATGATGTACTTGTCAGGTATATCACATGATGAAAACCCTCCTCCTTCTAGGAAACCTTTTTTGAGTTGTGCAATTTTTAAAATAGGTAAGTCTGATTCATCTCCTTTATGTGGATAGTTTTGCAAAGCTAGCCCATTTAAAAAATCTATATTTTTATCTAAACTCTCGTACTTCCAACCTGTTGGAATTTTATCTGACTTACCTGGCTGAAGTTCAATTTGTTTACCAATGTTTAGCAATTTTTTGATATAGTGAAGATCAGAATCTATAAACACCGCTTCAAACATTATACCTATTAGCTTCTCTAGTTTTTCAATTATTAGTATGTTTTGACTAATAAGATCGTCATATTGATTTAGTATATAACCTGCTTTTTTACGATAACTAAAATTTGGGAAATTAAAACTAAATTTTGATAACACTTGCCACGATACCCTTTGTCTAGTTGTTCCGCTCATATTTTTTGCCATGTATTTTCTAAACATAGAAAACTTAGTTAGGTAATATATAAAATTAGTGTCTGATATTTCTTTGGGCAACATTACAATAAACTCTGTGGAGCCCCATCCATTTTTTTGTAAACCCTTAACAATAGCTGATTTAATATTTGTGGGATTTGAGTGTGTTGTAAGTCTGGTTAAAAGTATATCACCATTACCAAACCGGCTTCCCCCGCCTTGGAACTTTCTATAAGTAATTTTAGTTATATCTGGTCCATTTTTAATAGCTGCCATATCCACATAAGGAGATAGCTCATCCTTTTTTAAAACACGAGTTGGATTAAATTTCACCAAGCTGGACAGATTTTTCTTATCTAACAAAATGCTTCTTCCTTAAGATATATTGTAAAACACTCAAGTATAATTTTAATCATTCTTATATAGAAAATCCAAGATCTGATAGATTTTTTTGAATCTGTTTTTTTAATTTGTCTGACTTATTAAAATCCACTTTTAATTGCTGTACAAGTTCATCCATCTTTTTTTGATAAGGAAGTCCTTTTTCTTCGCTTCTAGCGATCCCAACATATCTTCCTGGGTTTAACACATAGTCATTAGATTTAATTTCTTCTAGTGTGGAGGATTTACAAAATCCAACTATATCTTTATAGTTTCCATCTGTATTTCTCCAATTATGATAGGTAGTAGCTATCTTTTTAATATCATCATTTTCAAATATTTTCTGAACCCTACTGATCATAATACCTAAATTTCTGGCATCTAAAAAAAGCAATTCATTTTTTCTTTGTCTTTTTTTATCCTTTCCTGATTTATCTTTTGCTAAAATCCAAATACAGGCGGGAATTTGTGTGTTGGAAAATAATTGTCCAGGTAGAGCTATCATGCAGTCTACCAAATCAGCACAGATAAGTTTTGTTCTAATAGCTCCTTCATTATTTGTATTAGATGACATAGATCCATTAGCTAAGACTACCCCAGCAAATCCTTGTGGTGATAGGTGATGAATTATGTGTTGAATCCAAGCAAAGTTAGCGTTGTTTTTTGGAGGCATACCATACTTCCATCTTTTATCCTTGGTTAATTTATCACCCCCCCAATCACTTACATTAAAAGGTGGATTGGCCATTACAAAATTGGCTTTGAGGTTTTTGTGTTGATTATCTATAAAGGTATCTGCTGGTTTTTTTCCAAAGTTAAATTCAAAACCCCTTATTGCCATGTTCATTGCTGAAAGTTTCCAAGTTGTTGGGTTTGATTCCTGACCGTAGAGTGAAATTTTTCTTCTTGCCTGATTTACATTGTTTCCATTAATATGAGCTTCTATAAACTTTTCACTTGAAACAAAAAAACCTCCAGAGCCCATGGCTGGATCATAGACTTTTCCCTTGTATGGTTCGAGGCATTCTACTATTAAATTTACTACCGACTTGGGTGTATAAAATTGCCCCCCTTTTCTTCCCTCCAGGGAGGCAAATTGTCCTAGGAAATATTCATATACATGCCCCAAGATATCCTTTGCATTGTACTCTAAGTTGTTAAAGCCTATTGTAGATATTAGCTCTATAAGCTCACCAAGCCTGATGTTTGTTTGTCTTTTGGCAAAACCTTTTGGCAGAACATTTTTAAGTTTTGGGTTGTCTTTTTCTATTTGTTCCATGGCACTGTCAATTATTTTACCAATATTAGGATCATTGGCTTTATTTTGTATTCCTGAGTTTTTATAGGTTTTATGCCACCTGGCCTTTGGAGGAACCCAAAAAATATTATTGGATATGTAGTATTTTTGATCTTCTAGTAGAGCCTCTAGCTTTTTTTTGTTTGTCTTTTTTTGCTCCACAAGCTTAGTTCTAAAATTTTCAAAACTGTCTGATGTATACTTTAAGAAGATAAGGCCTAACACAACATGTTTGTATTCCGAAGCATCCATGTTGATTCGAAGCTTCTCTGCCGCAATCCACAACTTCTTTTCAATATCTCTCAATTTCTGAACTTTATTTTTTACCATGGATTTTTTTAAATTGGCGGAGGGGGAGAGATTCGAACTCTCGGTACGGAGGTAATCCGTACGACAATTTAGCAAACTGCTGGTTTAAGCCACTCACCCACCCCTCCTATTTTTAACTTCTACTCATTTGAAGCTCTTTTACGGGGTTTAGTATTCCTGATTTGCACACCATTTTCTCTCTCACGTTTGATTGTCCAACGGTACAAAGTCTTTCGGAGAACATTTAATTCCCTAGAGGCTACACTCACATTACCTCCAAGCTCCTCTACCCTGTTAATCGCATGAACCTTTTCCTCTTCAGTATAGGTTTTTTTAACTCTACCTCTGGTATTCCTAATTTGTACATTATTTTTTTTCTCATACAAAAGTACCCAATTACGCAAAGTTCTTACAAAAATATCTAATTCCCTAGCAACTGCATTCATATTACCTCCAAGTTCCTTTACCCTGTTAATCGCATGATCCTTCTCCTCGTCAGTGTAAGTTTTTACGACTCTGGTATCTCTAATTTAAACATCATTTTCTGTTTCATGTCTGATTATCCAATGTTGCAAAGTTGTTCTAGGAATATTTAATTCCCTAGCAACTTCATTCATATTACCTCCGTACTCAATCACCTTCCTAATTGCGTAAGCCTTTATCTCGTCAGTGTAAGTTTTTCTAACTCTGGTACCTCTAATTTGAACATCATTTTCTGTTTCATGTTTGATTATCCAGCTACGCAAAGTTGACACAGGAATATTTAATTCCCTAGCAACTTTACTAATATTGCCTCCGTACTCAATCACCTTCCTAATTGCGTAAGCCTTTACTTCATAAGTGTGGGGTTTGCTAACTCTGGTATCTCTAATTTGTGCATTCTTCTTTTCTTGGTGTTCATTAACCCAGTGTCTCAGAGTTTTTGGGTCAATACGTAATTCCGCAGATACTACCTTAATATCTCCATTATACTCTTGCACCAACCAGACAACATATGCTTTTTCCTCTTCTGTAGCTTCAAATTTTCTAATACGTACACCATTTTCAACTTCATAGAAGACTACCCAATTATACAAAATCGAAAAATCAATACCTAATTTCTTAGCAGCTAAACCTACATCACCATCCAGCACCTTCACCAAATTGATAGCAAGAAGTTTCTCAAAATATGAATACTGAATAATGCGATAATATCTTCTACTATTATAAAATCTGGCAATTATAGCTTCGGCCTCAGCTTCCTTCCCAAGCTCATCCGATGGATCAGCTGTAAGAGCAGACTTACAAGATTGCTTTGTATCAACTGATAGAATACTAAAAGAGATCTCTGACGCATCTGTTATGTTAAGAGAAAAAATAAATAATAGAATATGTAAAAACATAAAACACTAAGCATCCTATTTTAAATAAATTATATTAAGCAAATATAACAAGAGAAATTACTCGAAAATTCAGCTAAGAGTTAGAAAACCGGCCTACAAAGAAATATAACACACTTTAACACATTGATATATTTTGAACTTTGTGTTTTATCAAAAATACATATAGACAGCTTAGAGCATGAATTTTTTTTGTTTCGTATAGTTCGTATAGTTAGTCAAAAGACATGTTATAAGGTTATATAATAGCTTTGGCATGTAGTGAAACTTTAATGTATAGTGTTTTATGCCATGGTCATTTTATTGCGCCCGTAGCTCAGTTGGATAGAGTCCCAGACTACGAATCTGGTGGTCGCATGTTCGAATCGTGCCGGGCGCGCCATTTTGTTAACCACAAGAATTCAGCCGGTATTATCTGCTTGTAAACTTCTTCTAATTTAAATTTCTTCTTTGGGCTCTACTATTTCTAATTTGAACATTGTGCTCTTCTTCATAGTGGATAACCCAACGATGCAAAGTTGTGGATGGTATCCCTAACTCTTTTGCAGCTTTAGACACGCGTCCTTCATACTCAATAACCAACTCAATGGAACGAAGAAATTCTTCGTCTGAAACGTGGGTTGGGTAAACTTTGGTATTTCTAACTTGGACATCGTGCTTATCTTCATAGTGGATAACCCAACGATGCAAAGTTGTGGATGGTATCCCTAACTCTCTTGCAGCTTTAGACATATGTCCTCCATACTCAGTAACCAACTCAATGGCACGAAGAAATTCTTCGTCTGAAACGCGGGCTGGATAAACTTTGGTATTTCTAATTTGAACATTGTTTGTTTCTTCATATGCAATCACCCAAACACGCAAAATTTTTGGTGCAATGTTTAGTTCTCTTGCAGATTTAGCCACATTTCCTCCAAGCTCCATTACCCTTCTGATGGCACGATCTTTTTCCTCATCTGTGTAGGTGTTTCGTTGGGGTCCAACATTTCTAATTTGCTCATCGTACAAATCTTCGTATTTAAGCACCCACTCATGCAAAGTTGGTGGCGAAAGATTTAGTTCTTTCGCGGCTTTAGTTACATTTCCTTTTAGTGCCTTCACTAATTGGATAACAAGGGACCTTTCCCTACTTGAATATTGATGGGGCAGCATAAAGGGGTTTCTAATGCGATAAAACTCATCAACTATAGCTTCCACATCATTGACTTCTGTGATGCGATCCAAATAATCTTCGTTAAAAAAAACTTCGGGTTCTATTACTTCCACATTCCCCGTAAGTGCAGCTTGACATAATGAACTTGCACCATCTAACTGCCTGTTAATAGATTGTTCAGATGCATCTGCTATTTTAAGAGAAAATATTAGCAATAAGGTATGCAAAAACATGTAAGCCCATCCTTTGGCTTTAAACGAACATGACGAATGAACATGTTGACAAAGTAATCCGAAACCCAACCCAAAAGTGGATAACAACCAATGGTGCTATAACACATTTTAACCTGCTAATACATTTCAAGTCCCTATTTTTCATCAAAAACGCCAATAGAGGTTTTCAAGTATGAATTTTTTTTATGCTTTATAAAAACACCAATACCTAATGCTCATTCTATTGGCTGCTCTGTTCTCAGATAACTGCTTACACTTTAAAATATGTGCAGTAATAAGTGACATAGTAGTGGATTAAGAGACAAGACTTCTAAAGAAGTGTGATAGAATTTTTGATAGTAGCCTAAAGGTTGGAACAGTTGAGTCGATCACATAGGATTGATTCTTTTGATTGAACCATGCTTGATTTCAAGTAGTATTAAATGCAGTATGTGGGAATAAAAATTAACACTCCAAAACACATAAGCCAGGCATCGAGAAGGACATAGTAGTTTATAGATGAGCATATCGTTAGTATTATCAGCAGGAGGAGCTAGGGGTGCCTATCAAGTTGGTGTCCTAAAAGCCATACAAGAAATTTCTTCTAAAAAACAGATTCCTTTTTCCGTTCTATGTGGAGTAAGTGCTGGTAGCATAAATGCAGCTACTCTGGCAGCCTATGCAGATAACTTTGAAACCGCAATAAATGTTCTTGAGAAAAGTTGGACCAGCATTAATCCAGACAGTGTTTTTAAAACCGATATAAAAACTATAAGCAGTGTTTCGATAAAGTGGCTCAAAGATCTTTCTTTTGGGGGGCTCACGGGAGGAGCTACACCCAAATCACTTCTTAACACTGAACCCTTGCAAAGACTTTTAAAAAAAACCATACCAATTAAAAGAATAAAACAAAATATAGAAGGAGAACATCTAAAGGCATTAACGGTTACAGCAACTAACTATTACACTTCAACCGCCGTAACATTTGTGCAGACAAAAACTGAAATCCCCATGTGGGAACGTACAAGAAGAAGAAGTCAATTTTCGGACATTGGAATAGAACACTTGATGGCTTCATCTGCTATCCCTATCTTTTTCCCAAGTGTAGAGATAGATGGAAAACACTTTGGAGATGGATGCATCAGAAACCAAGCACCTTTAAGTCCTGCTATATATCTTGGTTCAGAAAAAATTATCGCTATAGGTGTCAGAAAAAAAAGTATTATAGATGAGGGCCTAGAGCTTAACCCCGTACCCTCTGTGGCACACATTGCTGGGGTAATCCTAGATGCAGTTCTATTAGACTCCATAGAGATGGATGTTGTAAGAATGGACAAAATAAATCAAATTATTAAAAAACTTGGGACCACAGAAAAGTACAGAAAAGTGGACACTCTTTGGGTAGGCCCCTCAGAAGATATAGGAGAAATTGCTTTGTCATACTATAAAAAACTGCCCAGAGTTGTAAGATATCTACTAAAAGGCTTAGGACCTGATAAACAAATTTCAACCATTGTAAGCTTTCTACTTTTTGACCCTGTATTTTGTAAAAAATTAATTGAACTAGGCTACAAAGACGGAAGAAATCAGTCTGACCAGATACTTGAGTTCATAAAAACTAATTGACTTTGTTACACCTCGTGTTACAAGGTACAGAATCTTGTTACAGGGTACAAAACCTTGTTACAGGGTACAAAACCTTGTTACAAGGGACAGAACCTTGTTACAAGGTATGGAACTCGGAGCCTTTGGTATGACTGATAGTAATGGCAAATATATAACCGTATGTTTTGTGCTAGGTGGTGCGTGTGCGGCCTACATTGTTAAGATTCTTCTGGATGCCTTATCTTCCACTTGGGGTATAGCGGCTAGGTATATTCAGGGTGATTTAATGGTACATGGACTACCTGTTACCTTTGGCCTAATAACATTTTTGGCTTTTCAGTTTAATAGTAAAACTGTTAAATGGGCTGATGAAGTAATTGTAGAAGTCAAGAAGGTTGTCTGGCCGTCTAGAAAAGACACAATGGCTACCAGTATCGTTGTAACAATTATGTTGATCATATCTGGTGTTCTGCTCGGGGTTTTTGATTTGGTATCCAACTACTTAGTAAAATATGTAATAGAATTATGATGAAACAAAGTAAGCAAGAACAAAGCTCAAAAAAATGGTATGTTGTGCATACTCAGTCTGGCTGTGAAGCAAAGGCTAAAGCATCTATTGAACTTAGAATCCAACAAAATGGTTTAGAAGATAAGTTTGGAGAGATACTTGTACCATCTGAAAATGTGATGGAGCTTGTTAAGGGGCAGAAGCAGACCAGATCCAGAAAATTTTTCCCTGGTTATATTTTTGTTGAAATGGATCTTAATGAAGAAACATGGCATCTGGTCCGAGGCTCAAACAAGGTAACAGGTTTTGTGGGTAAATCTGGTGGCGTAAGTAAACCAACTTCAATATCAGACCAAGAAGTACAAAGAGTAACAAAACAAATAGAAGTAGGTGCTGAAAAACCAAGACCAAAGATTATTTTCCAGGAAGGCGACTCTGTTGTTGTGATAGATGGACCATTTAACAACTTTAATGGAACCGTGGAAGATGTAAATCCTGAAAAAGGTAAGGTGAAGGTTTTGGTAAGCATATTTGGAAGACCGACGCCTGTTGAATTAGATTTTATTCAAATAGAAAAGGCTTAAGAGGTTGTAGAGATGGCGGAAAAAAAAGTAAAAGGGTTTATAAAATTGCAAATTCCTGGAGGAAAAGCTAACCCTGCACCTCCTGTTGGGCCGGCATTGGGTCAACATGGCGTAAATATCATGGATTTTTGCAAAACCTTTAATGAAAAAACAAAATCACAAATGGATATGATCACTCCTGTGGTAATCACCGTTTATCAAGATAGATCATTTACTTTCATAACAAAAACACCACCAGTTTCTGTGCTTATTAAAAAAGAACTAAAGTTAGAAAGTGGATCAAAAATGCCTCAGAAGGATAAGGTTGCCAAAATATCAAAAGAAACAATAAAAAAAATAGCAGAAATAAAACTATCTGACTTAAACTGCATCTCTTTAGAATCTGCTATGTCACAAGTAACAGGTACTGCGAAAAGTATGGGTGTAGAAGTAGAATGAAAAAACAAGGAAAACGAATAAGAAATTTAAAGGAAAAACTAGAAGACAAGTCTTACTCTATAAAAGAAGCCCTAAAGCTTGTCATATCTTCATCTAATGCAAAGTTTGATGAGTCTATAGAGGTAGCTGTAGAACTTGGAATAGACAAAAAAAACCCAGACCATCAAGCCAGAGGGGCTGCCATTTTACCACATGGGTTAGGTAAAAAAGTAAAAATCTTAGTGATTGCAGAAGGTGAAAAGGTAAATGAAGCTAAGGAGGCTGGAGCTGATCATGTCGGATCAGATGACATGATTGAAAAAATAAAAAACTCATGGCTTGATTTTGACAAAATTATAGCAACACCTGACATGATGGCCTCTTTATCAAAGGTTGCAAAAATACTAGGTCCTAAAGGGCTTATGCCTAACCCAAAAGTTGGAACAGTTACATTGGATGTAGGAAAAGCGGTAAAGGCTGAAAAGAAAGGGAAACTCACTTTCAGATCCGATAAAACAAGCATAGTACATGGTTCCTTTGGAAAAAAAAGTATGGGTGAAAAAGCTTTAGAAGAAAACTTACTTAGCTTTTTAAACACTCTCTATAAAGGTAAACCTTCAAGTAGTAAAGGGGCATACTTTAGAACAATATCCCTGTCCCCCACTATGGGACCTGGTGTTTTGGTTGAACCAAACCAAGCACAAGCCCAGAGCTTAAAATAATAGACACAGTTTTAAATATAAACAAGTAAGCCAGAAGAACTTTTTATCAGAAATTATATTGTCCTTGATTTTTTTCTTCTGTTTGATGAAACCTATGTTATTAAAGAGATGTGATGGAACAAAAAGTACATAGATGTGTTTTCTCAAACGATGAAATAGGCGTAAAGCTTTATCAAACCAATTGTCTGGAATTTATGGATACCCTAATTGATAAGTTTCCTGAAGGAAAATTTGATATGATATTTGCGGATCCGCCATACTTTCTTTCTAATGGTGGAATAACTTGCCAGGCAGGAAAAATGGTTAAGGTTAATAAAGGTGATTGGGATAAAACAAAGGGAGCAAAAATTAACCATGAGTTCAATTTGGCTTGGATTTCCGGATGTCAAAAACTACTAAAACCAAATGGAACAATTTGGGTGTCAGGCACACAACATGTTATTCATTCTGTTGGCTTTGCCATGCAACAGCTCCAGATGAAAATACTAAACAATATTTCTTGGGAAAAACCAAATCCTCCACCAAACCTATCGTGTCGTTATTTTACCCACTCCACTGAAACTATAATTTGGGCAGCTAAAAATGAAAAATCCAAACATGTTTTCAACTACACAGAAATGCGAAAACAAAATGGGGGCAAGCAAATGAAAACAGTATGGAATATAAAACCTCCCTACAAATGGGAAAAGAAATACGGAAAGCACCCAACTCAAAAACCAATAGAGCTATTGGATCGCATAGTCATAGCCAGTACAAAACCAGGGGATTTAATTTTTGATCCATTTTCAGGAAGTGCAACTACAGGAGTTTCTGCAATTCGAAACAAAAGACAATTTATTGGTAATGAATTAGAAACAGAATACATAAGAATCTCTCTATTAAGAATAAAAGAGGCCATAAACGAAAGCCAAAACATTAAGTACAAACCTTATAAAAAAAGTATAGAACAAGCAGTTACTACGTGGTGCCAATGAGTATTTCAGCGAAAAAAATTATAACTTTTATTTTTTTGTTAAACATATTTTGTTTACCACACACGGCACATTCAGAATCTTCATGTCTTGAAGCACTGAAAAAACTCAGTCAGGAGGAATTAGATCATCGATTGTTCCATTTATTACATGATGAACTTAGAGTACTGGAAAGACTAAGTTTTAATTTGTTACATAATGATGAGTTTGAAGCACCGGAAAAGCTCTCCGAGGAGGAATCAAAACATCGATCACATAACGAAGAGAGTTCGAAAATAAGCTTATTGGATAAAGCACAAGCTTTGATTCAGGCGGGAGCAGATGTGAATTTAAAAGAGTATTGGTTAAACCCATTAACCTGGTCTATGAATTTTATAGATTTTTATGATACTAGGTTGACCCACATGCTTCTTGAGTATCCTGAAATAGATGTAAATGAAGTTGCAGACGCTCCTCCTAGTGAGGAAAACACGTCGTTGACGTACTCAATTATAAAGCTTAATGAAGCTAGGGATGAAAAAGAACTGCGAATGAGGATAGACATAACCAGGAAAATTATCGAGCATCCTGGATTTCATGGAATAAATATACGTAATGGTGATGGAGATACAGCATTATCCTATCTATTGAGATATTTTGATTCCAATAAAACAGATTGTCATACTATGGGGCTTTTACAAGAACTTGGGTATTCAGGACAGGAGTTAAGTTCCGCAACATGGGATATAGAATCGTACATGGATGTCATAGACAAACTGATTGTAGAACCAATCATCAAGCACCCCAAGTTTGATCCAGATTTAACATTTGGAAGGCTCGAAAATACAGTCCTACATTATGCAGTATATGAAAAAAGAACACATGTTGCTAAGCTTCTCATTGAGCTTCCTGAAATTGATCTAAATCCTCGAAATGAAGAGAGGTATACTCCTATGATGTTCGCAAATTTGTACGATCAACGGGATATTGCAAAACTGATTTATGAAAAACTGACATTTAAACAGAGAGTAAGTTATTTGAAAGATATAGCAGAAATGCGCAACATGCAAAACTAATGGGTAAGAATAAATAATTATTTTTTCTTCTTAGAAATCACATAATAACCAACAATACCAACCACCGCTAGTATGAGTATCAAAATATATCTACTAGAATCATCCCCCTTAGATTCAGGCGGAGGCACGGCACTTTCATTCAACAATAGATCATCATCGGAGAGAACATTTTGCATTGAACCACCAAGAGTACCAGTATCAGAAGATTTACCAATAGTAGGTATATTTTGAGGGCTGGTAAGTAAATTGTTGTCAGATGTAACTCTTATACTATTTACCAAATTGCTAAAGCCCAAAGAATATTTTTGGTAAGCAGTTCTATGAGCACTCAAGGTTACCAGCACTGCCAAATTCTTTTTTGTAGTAGCCAAATATCTAGTAAAAAAGTTGGGTAACTCAGAACCTAAATGAATAGAATCAACCCAACCATGATTAGCAATCTGCACTCTTTTAGGTCTTACTCTAATCTCAGAAGGTCCCGGAGCCCCTGGTACTCTCTTAGGTTGACTTAAATAATTGATATACTCATCCAGAGAATCCTTAGGCCCAACCTGTTTGGCAGTCAGTATTACAATAGCCTCTCTGCTCCTACCAGCATCGGTATCCTGACAAATCCACTCAGTTTTACTACTTACACACTTCCACCTATCAGGTAGTGAAAAGTTAATGTAAGAGTTCTTAAAAGTGTCAGCCTGTACACTACTTACAAAAAGAGGCAACAAAAGCAAATATCTCACAGCATATAAGTATAAAATTACCCCACTTAGCAATGCAAAGACTTTGTGGAAAGACCAAATAAACAAAAAATACAAAACTAAAGATATAACAGCTGCTAATACATAACAGAGCATGTCAAAAACAAACCGTACCCTTTGCCACGATAGAAAAAACTTCAAACACAAAATTTTTATAGTGCCTAGAAGAAAAATTTATACTAGCTTAGTCGATCGTGAATTTTCAGCATATTAAAACATTTTGTACGGTACTAAGTGAGAGCAGCATGACAGCTGCCGCTAGGAAGCTTTTTTTGACACAACCTGCTATCAGTCAACAAATTAAACTTCTAGAGGAGTACATGGGTGTTGAGCTTTTGGTTAGGGGTGTGAGGCGGGTAAAACCCACCCCTCAGGGTGAGATATTGTACAACTATTCTCAACGTATCTTAAAGTTATCCAGTCAAGCAGAGCTGGCAATTCAAACTGTAGGTATTGGTTTAAGTGGACCATTAAGAGTGGGAACTTTAAATTCCATAGGCCTACATCTATTAGGCCCTGTGTTTGGTATATTTTTAAAGGGCAATAACAAGGTAAGACTGCTGTTAAAATATGAGTCAGGTGCAAGTTTACTAAAAATGCTAGAGAAAAATGAGATTGATTTATTGGTTTTACCAGATGCCAATGAAGAGTTTGGGATTGAACCCAGGGATACAGAAAAATTTTTGCTAACCAAAACAGAAATTGTATTTGTAACCTCGGGTAAAGATGTAACACCTACTACTATTGACCTAAAAGACATAAACGACAGACCACTGGTAATGATATCGGGGCAGTACCCAGGATTTGAAAGCTTCCTCGCTAAAGAGCTAAAGAAAGTAGGAATTATTGCAAAACCAATTTTTGAATCTTCCAATGTAGACACACTAGAAAGAATGATAGAAACAGGTGTAGGTTGGGGATTCCTACCACTACACTCCGTGCAAAAGTATATAGAAAACTATAGACTAAAAAGAATAAACATTAGAGGATTTGAATACTCTATGCAATTAGCCTGCTATAGATCAAAAACCAAAGCTAATGATCCCACAACCGAACTATTCATAAAAGTTTTAATTGGACAAAAAGACAGCTAAAAACTGATCCATCAATCGGGCTTTAATACAACAAAACTTTTAATGTGAAATTTAAAGAGCCCTAACCTCTAAAGTTCCTATACCCTTTAACTGATCTTTTGTACTCTTAATATTACCGTACACTAATATTTTCAATTTTTTGGGATTGATATTTCTCTTTATAGCACCATTCACATCTTCCAAAGTTAGTGATTTTACATTTGAAACATAATCTGTAAGATAACTTTGATCCACACCATAAAATTTTAAGTCTGCCAAAATCAAAGCTTGTTTAATTGCAGTATCCAATTTCGAAGGAAACGAACCAACTAAATAATCCTTGGCCATTTGCAACTCAGAAGCAGTAACACCATTAGTATAAAGATCATCTAGTATTAGCAAAATTTCATCGATGGTTTTTCTCACCGTACTGTTTTTTGTAAAGGTCTCAACCATAAATGACCCTGCATACATAAAACTCTCAAAAGAACTTGAAATATAATATGTAAGCCCAAGTTGGTTTCTTATTTTTTCCATCAATCTACTCGAAAATCCCTCACCCAATATAGTTCCAGCAACCTGCAGTTTTAAATAATCCTCATTTGATCTATCAATGCCAAGAGATCCAATTTTGATTTGAGCCTGAACCAAATCATCTTTACCAACAAGCCTTACCTTATGCCCGTCTAAATTATCCATAGATGTACGAACAAGTGTGGCTTTTGCTTTGTTAACAGAAGGCCAAGACCCAAAAGTTTTTTCTAAGTCACCTTTTAGATCAGAACTAAAATTACCAACTACAATAAGAGTAGCATTAGAAGGAACAAAATATTTTTTGTAATAGTCTGCTACTTGCTTACTTAATATATTTTCTAAACTGTCCTTGGAACCTAACACATCGTAGGCATAAGAAGACTGACCAAATAAAAATTCATCATACAGCTTTTTAGAAAAAACCCTAGTTTCATCAGGCATTTTTTCAATCTCAGATATGAGCCTTGTTTTGCTCCTTAAAACTTCAGAGTTTTTAAAAGAAGATTCAGATACAACCTCAGATAAAATTGTATATAGTTTCACCTGATCATCAGATAAACTACTCGCACTTAAAAGAGTATAATCTTTAGATACACCCACACTAAGCTCAGTACCTAACAAAGCAAAAGCATTTATAACTTCTTCTTTTGTTTTACTCTTAGTACCACCAGTTAAAAGGTCACCTGTCAAACTAGTAATACCCCTGGTTTTTTCACGCTCAGTAGAAGTCCCTACTCCAACCAATAGAGCCACATCCACATAAGGTAATGTGCGATCCTCTATTGTCAAAACCTCAAGGCCATTGGACAACTTTAAAGTTGCATGAGGTCTTAAGGCCTTTGTACTATCCATCTTTTGAGTTGTAGTACATGAAATCAAAAATAAGGAGGCTATGCCTACTTTTTTTAGCACTAAAGATGAGTCTACTAGCTCTTTATATGTCATATAACTCTTCACCCTTTAGGTCTTACCACTATCAAATTACGCTTAGTTTTATCAAAATATTTCTTTGATACTCTTACAATATCCTCAGCCGTTACAGATTGATATTTTTCTAGATCTGAAAACAAAAATTTATAATCCTTCATCACAACTTCATTCAAAGCCAAACTCTGAGCCTTTCCACTTACTGTTTTTAGGCTTTCTATATGAGATAATAAAATAAATTTCTTAGACTGCTCTAATTCAACAGCACTAACTTTAGAAGTTTGTAACTTAGAAAGTTCACTTTCAATAAGCTCTAAAACCAAATCAACATTAATACCATTTCTAACATCAACTGCAATATTAAATACCCCAGGATCCTCAGGTGAATAAGAATAGGTCCCAGCCATACTAGCCAGCTCCTGCTCTACTACCAGCTTTCTATGTAACCTACTGGATTCTCCACCACCCAAAATATTTGACAATACATCCATCACATAGGAATCAATATCTCCAGCTTTGGAGATGGGGTATCCAACAGATATTCTAGGATTTTGAATTTCTTTAGATACTGTAACTTGCCTTGCTGCCTGTTGAACTGGCTCTGATAAAATTTTATTCTTTTTGATTTCCTGTGGCCTAATATGAGCATAGTATTTATTTATCAACTTCTTAACCTTACTTGTTTTAAAGTCACCAACAACAACCAAGACTGCATTGTTAGGAGCATAGTATCTTTTAAAAAAATCCTTACACTGATCGACAGTAGCATTACTCAAATGCTCCATTGATCCAATAATGGGCCATTTGTAGGAATGAACATTATAGACTGTAGAAAATAGTTTTTCCTGCATAAAACCAGCTATACTGTTATCAACTCTAAAACGTCTTTCTTCTTTTACAACATCCCTCTCACTATTTAAATTGGCCCCACTAATGGCCAAAGACTCCATACGATCAGATTCTAAGTCCATTACAAGCTCCAACTTACTAGAGCCAATGTTCACATAATATCCTGTATAGTCATGGGAGGTGAAGGCATTGTTTCTGCCACCATTTCTTCTCAACAATTCCTCATACTCTTTACCGGTGTATCGTTTTGCGCCCTTAAACATCATGTGTTCAAACAAATGAGCTAAGCCAGTTAAATTAGGATTCTCGTCCTTTGAACCAACCCTAAACCAAGTATGATAACTAACTAAACCAGACGAATGATCTTCGTGTAAAATTACGGTAAGTCCGTTATCTAAAACATATTTTTCTACATCTAAATTTATACTAGGGGAATCTACATCAGAATAGGCTACCTGAGCCCCACTGAAAAAAAACAAACACAAACTAAAAAGCCAAATACTTTTAGAAAAACTGCGGATACTCCGCTGGTAGTGGATACTCCACTGGTAATTGTTTTTTAGCTCATGTTTCAAACAACAAGACACCTAATTCCCCTACATAATAACAAGCGTAACATTTTCGATAAAGTGTCCTAGACATGCTAATACAAGTCAAATACTTAAATAAGCTAAGGTTTGTCTTCCCCAGCATTGATTGAACCTGGCAACAAGTCGGCTTCGCCGACTTTTGCCAGGTGAATTACGTTTTGACACAGTAACTTTAAAACCAAGGTTTTTTATCCGAGTGGTTGCCCAGCTCTGGAACAAGATGTTGATCCAGTTTCAATTACTGGAATCTATAGATTCTTCTATTTGTTCTGTATCTTCCTGATTAGGAGAACTGCTATCGCTCTCAGATTTTGCTGACTCTTCTATTGAAAGCAAAACACTGTTGTCCTGAGCATCATCAAGAGATTTTAAGCGATCCTGATACTCTTGTTCTGTTACAAAACCCTGCTTAAGGTTCCAGTCCTTCATCCGTTTATCAAATTTTAACTCAGAAAAACTCTTATTAAATGACAAAATAACCTCCAAAAAACTGTAGGGAACCTAACACAAAATCCCCAAGAATGTAAACCTTAACTTCTTCTATTAGCAATTTTTGTCCAAGTGACCAAGAATAAATAACCTACCATAATGCCCCCCAAGTGAGACAGGTTAGAAACCCCACTACCATCTATACCAGATTGCAACAGTGCTATAAGAGAAATTCCACCAATTATTGTCACCATCCACTTTACCTTCATAGGAAACATCATCATAAAATATACAGTTCTTTCACTAAACAAAATTCCATAGGCCAACATAAGTCCAAAAATGGCACCAGATGATCCAATAACCGTAATCATATCAACAGGATCTCTGCCTATAACCCAAAAAATAATCGTTTTTACCAAAAGATAAACCAATCCGGAACCAACTCCACAAACAATGTAATACAGCAAAAAAAATGGTCTGCCCCAAATTCGCTCTAGCTCTGTGCCAAAAAACCAGAGCATAAGCATATTAAAAAGTATGTGAAAAGGGCTAGAACCATGTAAAAACATATAAGTAAATGGCTCGAAAATTAAAAAATTTGTAAAAACATTGTAAGTAGAAAGGCCAAAGAAACTATTAATAGGGATCTTAAAAAGACCTCCTACAATGAGTTGCAAGACAATCCAAATAACAACATTTATAATCACAAGCCTTTTAACAATACCGCGAAAAGGCAAACCATAATGTATCATCACAAAATTCTAAAAAAAGAAAAAATTATTGTTACCACCAAATACCATATAACAAATCAAAAACATATCAGCTTGATCCTTCAAGCTCCACCAGCTCTACTAAAACACCATGAGCTGATTTCGGATGTATAAAAGAAACCTTGCCATAAGCGCCCGCCTTTGAATCATCACCTATAAACTTAACATTATTTTTTTTCAACATCTCCACTGCTTCTTTCAAATCAGAAACCCTAAAACAAATTTGATGTAAACCCTCACCTCTTTTACTAAGGAATTTACTTACAGGACTATCAGGGCTGGTGGGCTCTATTAATTCTAACTTTGTATTGCTAAGCTCTATCAAACAAACTCTAACCATTTCACTTGGAACTTCTTTAATCACAAAGTCCTTACACCCAAGTAACTTATAAAACTCAAGTGCTCTTTCTATCGAATGGACGGCTACACCTACATGATCTAAATGTGATTTTTCTAACATTGTTCCAAATCTTTAAAACTAGGACTTAACTTGTTGTAAACTGTTTCTAGATCACTAGGAAGTACCTTGGAGTTCGCAGTTATTGGAAAAAAGTTGGTATCCCCTTTCCATCTAGGAACAATATGATAATGTAAGTGACCGGGCAGACCTGCTCCAGCATCAGCACCCATATTAACTCCAATATTTACAGCACTAGGATTAAGCACATCTCTTAATATGGCGAGTGAACTTCTAAGCAGTGCATTTAAACTAGAATATTCCTCAGGAGAAAGGTTTAGCAAGCTACTCTCATGCCTGGTAGGCAAAACCAACATATGCCCTCCATTGTAAGGATATTTATTTAACAAAGTCATGCTAAGCTCACCCTTATATAGTACAAGGGTTTCGAAGTTCAAACCTTCGTCCCTCTGCTTGCAAAAAACACAGCTATCCTTAGCACCCATATCTTGCTTAACATAACTCATACGATCTGGACGAAACAAAATGTCCACACCCCAGGCTAACCATAATCTATACAAAATACAATAAGAGTTCAAAATACTACCCTTACGCTAAAGTGCTACGCTCTGCTCAATGAATTTATTTGGCCTGATCGGAAGACCTTGAGAAACGGGATCAGCATCAGTGTCCAGAGCTGGGCAACCACTCGGCAAAATAAGTGAACAAGTCCACTTATTTTTGCTTCGTTCGGAAGACCTTGAGAAACGGGATCAGCATCAGTGTCCAGAGCTGGGGAAGATCTTTAGTATTTATAGCTAGGCATTAAAAACAATGGCCTGCCTAATAAGTTTAAGTGCATCAGTTTGACAAGATCTTTTGGATTTATAGAATCCAATGCAGATGAATCCAGATCACCCAACAATCCCAGAAATGACAACTTGGAGTGCATTGGTTCAAAGACTTCAAGCGTATCAAAACCAGATAACTCCGAGGCTAACTTAACAGCATCAGAAAAATTACCAACCTCATCTGCAAACCCAAGATCTACAGCCTTAACCCCAGTAAAAATTCTTCCATCAGCATACTGATCTATAACATCAGCAGGTAAATCTCTACCTTCAGCTATAGCAGTCTTAAACTGATCTAAAATTTCATCCAAAATACCCTGAAGATAGTATCTTTCATCAGTTGTCATAGTTCTATAAGAAGAGCCAGTGTCCTTATACTTACCAGTTTTAATAGAAAATCTATCTATCATCGCCCAATCATAGAGCTCTTCCATGTTAGCAAAATCCATTATAACACCGATGGAACCCACAACTGTCCCAGGATTGGTTACAATTTTATCAGCACCAAGTGAAACATAATAAGCACCACTTGCAGCCACAGAGTTAAATGCCATCACTATAGGTTTGTTATACTTCTTCCTTACATTAACCAACTCTCTGTACATATCCTGACTAGGTCCTACGGCTCCACCAGGAGAATTTATCCTCACAACAACTGCTTTAACACTGGTGTCTGCTATATGCTTGTTTAAAACACGCAGAAATTTCTTGGAATCTAAAATGATACCCTCAATGTCCATTACCAAAACAGAAGGTGACATAGGTAAACTCACTCTAGTGGTAAATGCACCCATCACACAGCTACCTACAGTAAAAAGGGCCAAAAACAGCAACAATACAAACATGATAAGAATTAGCTTAGATGGCGTAATTAAAGGTTTTATATCCGTATTTCTCATTTTGTCTTCTTATAATTTATTTTTTAACATTAAAAATTTATAACTAAGAATCGCTTTCAGATTCAGTTTCAGTTTTAGTTTCAGTTTTAGAATCAACATTCTCTTCAACAGTGGTATCTTTGTTAGATACATCGTCTCCAGAAGTATCAGAGGTAGTAGCCTGCTGGAGTTTATCAGCAAACAGATCACCAAAGTTTGCAGGTTTTTCCTGCTTATCCCTAAGGCCAACACTTCTAGTACTTAAAACAATTTTTCTAGCATCTTTATCTACAGTAACTACTTCAGCCTTAATTTTATCTCCAACACTTACCACATCACTTGCCTTTTCAACCCTGCCCCTAGAAAGCTCACTTATGTGTATAAGTCCTTCTATTTTAGGATCAAGTTTTACAAAAACACCAAAGTCTGTAAGCTTAACAACCTCAACTTCATGCACAGTTCCTGCGGTAAACTTAGTATCAACATAACTCCAAGGATCCTCCTCAAGCTGTTTTATACCAAGGCTAAATCTCTCCTCAGAAGCATTTACACCCAAAACAACAGCCCTTATAAGATCACCTTTTTTATAAAGTTCAGATGGATGCTTAATTCTCTTAGTCCAAGACAAATCGGAGATGTGAATTAAACCATCAACACCTTCTTCTACACCTACAAATATCCCAAAATCAGTAACAGACTTAACTTCTCCCTCAATTATTGAACCAACCTCATAAGTTTTACTCAACTCTTCCCAAGGATTAAACTCAAGCTGCTTCATACCCAGGCTAATACGCCTGTTTTCAGTATCAGTGGCCAAAACAACTACATCCACAGTTTCACCAATAGAAACTCGCTCAGAAGGATGTTTGATCCTCTTAGTCCAGCTCATCTCACTTACATGAATTAAACCCTCAATCCCGTTCTTTAGCTCAACAAAAGCACCATAGTCAGTCACACTCACAACATTACCACTTGTTTTGTCACCTATCTTAAAGATAGATACCACTTCAGACCAAGGATCCGGTTCCAACTGCTTTAAACCTAAACTCACCCTACCCGACTTTTCACTGTACTTTAAAACCTTAACCTCTATCTGATCACCAAGCTTTAACACCTCAGATGGATGCTTAATTCTCTTCCAACTAATATCAGTGATATGCAACAAACCATCCATTCCGCCCAAATCAATAAATGCACCATAATCTGTTATATTTTTAACAATACCCTTAACGGACTCACCACTTTTTATACTATCCAAAGTATTAGTCTTAAGACTTTCCCTGTCCTGCTCCAAAATAGCTCTTCTAGAAACCACAATGTTACCCCGTTTCTCATTAAACTTAATGACCTTAAACTTAAATTTCTTACCAATATAGGCATCTAAATTTCTAACAGGCCTAAGATCAATCTGACTACCCGGCAAAAATGCCTTAACACCTATATCAACACTCAACCCACCTTTAACCCTAGAAAGAATCGTACCCTCAACAATATCACTGTTTTTAGCAGCTTTTGACATGTCGTTCCAAGACCTTAAAATATCTGCTTTATCTTTGCTTATTACGACCATGCCGTTTTCGTTTTCTTTTCTTTCTATATATACTTCTATCTCGTCACCAACTTTTACTTCTTTGTTTTGCGAAGTTTTGAATTCGTCAATTGGTATAAGTCCTTCTGATTTATAGTTGATATCAACCAACACAAAGTCATCTTGGACATCGACTATTGTTCCCTTTACTATTTCGCCTTGGTTAAAGGACTTTTCTGTTGATTCTTTAAAGAGTTTATCGAAGGATTCATCTCCATTGTAATTTTCCAGAGCACTTGGATTTTTTTCAATATCAGCATCGTGTTTATCCAAAGCTTTTAATACTTGATATTTTTCTTGTTGTTTTCTTTTATGATGTTTGATTTTGTTGTCGGCTGTATTAGCCTTAGAATTTGCGTCTTCGCCTTGATCAGGAACAGTTGGCATATATTTTTACTCCCATTAAATTGACTTCCATTTGTGTATACTCCTATTCTTCTGGATTATTAGTATTACCAAACGAGGTTAGGTTGTCTGATACTAACCTCTTATTGTCAAAGGTAAAATACAAACTTCCTACTGAACATACTTTTTTATATGGCCTATTACAGATTCTACAACTTCATTTAGGCTAATTTTGGTGGTATCAATTATTATTGATCCTGGTGCCTGACTAAGAGGTGAGTGTTTTCTTTTACTATCTCTTTCATCTCTTTCAAGCTGAAATTTGGCAAAACCTTCGTTTTCAGAAAAACGCCTATTGAGCCTGGCTGAATCTCTAGCTGTTAGATAAAACTTCAACAAAGCCTCCGGAAATACCACAGTTCCGCAGTCTCTGCCCTCAGCAATTAACCCATTTACAGCTTTTTTTGTAAGTTCTCTTTGTCTGGGAAGTAGCGCTGCTCTTACCCCCGGTAGTACGCTAATAATGCTTGCCCTCGTCCCTATTTCTTCTGTACTAAGATTGTGAGTTACATCTTCACCGTTTAAGATTAAGGCGGTCTTATCTTTTTTCATGATGACTTGCCATGAGTCATTCACAAGGCCTACCAATTTTTGTTCCAGTAATTTATCTTCCAGATCAATTTTTTGAGAAATATATGCCAAAGATCTGTAAAAAACTCCAGTTGATACCCAGCTATAACCAAGGTTATCTGCAACAATTTGACTTACGGTAGTTTTTCCAGATGCAGTAGGACCGTCTATTGTTATAATTTTTAAGCTCATAAAGGTCTTCCTAATGAGGCTAAAAACAAGTGGACTTGTTCACTTTTCTTAGCCGAATGGTTGCCCAGCTCTACACATGTCATCAAACTCATCTCCATAAAGGTCTCCCCCAGCACTATATTTTTAGCTTGTATTTACAAATACTGATAAACACTATACAAGCCGTTTCAACTCTTAAAATATTATCTCCAAACCCTACACCCTTTATACCTGATGTTATAAATTCTTCTCTCTCCTTATCCGAGAAACCCCCTTCACTTCCCACAAATAAACTTATATCTTCTGGTAGGTTTTTCTCATCTATTACATCAAATCCTCCGGATTTTATATCAGCAAAAAACCCACCTTGGCCTTTCACCATCTGGTCTAAAAAACCTGCCTGGTTTATTACCATAAAGTCGCCACGATTACATTGCTCAGTAGCTGATTCTATTATCTTTTCCCACCTATTAGCCTTCGAAGAAATTCTTTTTTGATTCTTTATATCAGAAAACTGGCTAAACACAGGTGTAACAGACTTAACCCCAAGCTCCACACACTTTTCCAAAATAAACTCGAAGGTAGAAAGTTTGGGCATACTGACATACAGGTGCAAAAACGGTTTTTTGAGTTTTGGTTTTATTTTCTTTGAGAGAACCCTACATATTGCTTTGCGTTTATCCACCTCTTCAGCCCGAACCAGGTAAGATATTTGAGGGTTTATGATTTCAAATTTGGACCCTACAGAATGCTTACATACATTAAAAATGTGGTGTAGTTTGCCACCTTTAATGACAAAAAACTCACCTTCTGGCTTATCTTTAACCAAATATCTTCTCATAAAGGTCTTCCTAACGAGGCGAGGCTACGCCTACTTTGGTTCAATTGGCTCACGGGATAAATCTTTATATTATCCAATTGGATGAACCTCCTTTGCAGTCGGTTTTTTAGCCGAATGGTTGCCCAGCACTGTACATGAAGCTGATCCCTTTTCATAAGAAAACCAAATAACACCTATACCATCAAGTCCAAATGGTCTAGAATAAGTTGTAACATTGCATAGAAAATAATTATTATACCACAAAACTCATAACATCCCATATTCCGCCTGCTCCTATAAATTTTGGAAAAATGGATCTCAAACCATTGAAGCGTTTAATAAACTAATGTATTTAATTAGACATCCGTATAGGATTTAGACTAGAAACTCATGGACAAAACTAGAGCTGATGAACAAAAAAGTATTTAAGCAAATTGTTATTACATCGTTATCTATGTGCTCTGCTACAACCATAGGCATTATGTTGTACTTGCTATACTTGTATAACACTCTACCTAACCTTGTAACAGTTGAGGACTTTAAACCCAGATTAGTATCTGAGGTTTTTGATGCTAATGGGGAAAAGATAGGGGAGTTTTTTAGAGAAAAAAGAAAGCTTGTAGAGTTTGAAGATATTCCAAAAAAATTAATAGATGCATTTATTGCAACTGAGGATGCCGAGTTCTTCAATCACTCTGGTGTGGATAAACTGGCAATTATAAGAGCAATGATTGCTAATATAAAAGCTGGTAGAAAAATTCAAGGCGGATCAACCATCACACAGCAAGCTGCCAAGTCATTACTGTTAACTCCAGAAAAAACTTATACTAGAAAAATTCAAGAGTTATTTTTAGCAAAAAGAATGGAACACACTCTATCCAAATCCGATATTTTGTATCTCTATCTTAACCAAATATATTTTGGTTCAGGAGCATATGGTATTAAGATGGCTGCTGAAACTTATTTTAGAAAAAATTTAGATGAACTCACAACCGCAGAAATTGCTTTAATAGCAGGACTGCCAAAAGCACCTAGCAGATACTCACCTATAATAAATCCCTCTAATGCAAAAACAAGACAGCTATATGTTCTAGGTAGAATGCTTGCAGAAGAGTATATATCAGCAGAAGAACTTCAAGATATTAAAAATGAGGAGCTTATAGTCTATAGCCACAACAAATATAAAGATATAGCTCCCTATTATTTAGAAGCAGTTAGGCAATACATGATTCAAGTTGTGGACGAAAACAAAATGTTAGATGAAGGTATAAAGATTCAAGTATCAATGCACTTGGAAAAACAACTGGCTGCTCAAAAAAGTTTAAGAGAGGGCTTAAGAGAAGTTGATAAAAGAAGCGGCTACAGAGAAAGTTTAGACAACATAGCAGACCAAGAAGCCAGAGAAGAGTTTTTACAAACCACCAGAGAAGAACTGATGGACAAGTCAAATCCCATAATGGTGATATTGGCTGATGGAAGTGTAAAACCAAAACCTCCAATGAAAACACCCTCTGAGCTAGAGTACAAACTACCTGATTACTTGAACATTGGAGATATTACTAAGGGAATTGTTGTAAATGTAGATGATAAATTGGGATTGGTTGAAGTTAGATTTGCTGAAGCTCAAGGCTTAATAGACATAGATACAATGAATTGGGCAGGTCCACCTGATAACAAGGTTAGATGGGACTTTAGACAAATTACTAAACCTTCCAACGCTTTAAAAGAGGGCGATGTTATAGAGATAAAAATTGCATCACGTACATTTTCCTCTCCTAGAATTGATGAAAAGAAAAGAAAGCCTAGTACTCTCCCTGAATTTAAAAACTATGTTGGTCTTTTGCTAGAGCAAACTCCCGTTATGCAAGGTTCTTTAATTTCATTTGATTTAAAAACTGGGGATGTGGTTGCAATGATAGGTGGTTATGATTTTGAAAAGTCAAAGTTTAATAGAGCACTTCAAGCACTAAGGCAGCCTGGATCATCCTTTAAACCCATTGTATATTCAGCTGCACTGGACAAAGGATACACTCCAAGCTCTGTAATACTAGATGCACCTGTTGTGTATAAACAGGACACTACCCAAGACAAAGCCGAAGCTTATGCCAATTCTCTTGATATGGACATTCAAGGCGAAAACTTAGATGCAGTAGCGGTTACAACAACTACAGCGTGGAAACCAAAGAACTACTCCTCTAAGTTCAGTGGGGATATTTTGTTTAGAAATGCCTTAAAGCGATCTCAGAATATTCCAACCATTAAAATTATGCAGAATATCGGAGTATCTAGGATCAGAGATTATGCTAGAAGACTGGGAGTATTTAGCTCCTTAAATATGGATTTGAGTATGGGCTTAGGTTCCAGCAGCCTAACTTTATATGAGATGACAAAGTCATTTTCACACTTTGCAAACTTAGGGAAAAAATTTTCACCCGTATTGGTTAGAGAAATATCAGAAAAGGACGAGGTAATAGGTTCTAATGTTATGGTTGACTTGAGATTTGAAGATAAAATTTTTCCAATTGATCAAGAGTTCGAACAAAGAAGACTTAGTTTTTTTGAACAACAATTAGAGCCTAGCAGTGATTCAGAAAATGATAATGAGAATACTAGCGACAATAGTTCTGTTAGCGAAAGTGAGAATACCAATGAACCCAACATTTTTTTTGAAGATTCAGAGCAATTAATCTCAGAGCAGGTTGCGTATGTGACTACCAGTTTACTTAAAGCTGCGGTGGAAGAGCCTGGAGGTACAGCTAGAAGGGCTCTAAACTTGGAGAGAACATCTGCTGGAAAGACTGGTACAACTAGTGGTTACTTTGATGCTTGGTATATTGGGTACACTCCTCAAATCATAACGGGTGTTTGGGTTGGTTATGACAATGAAAGAACAATTGGTTTTGCAGAAACCGGTGGAGCTGCTGCACTACCTATCTGGATTGATTACATGAAACAAGTACACCAAGACTTACCTAAGCTAGAATTTCAGATCCCAGAAGACATTGTATTTGCCAGTATAGATAATGAAACTGGGTTTTTGGCTTCCAGCGATTCTAAAGAAGTTGTAAGACAAGCTTTTATTGAAGGAAGTGAGCCTAAAACTAGAACAGAAGAAACAGAAGACAGTACAGATTTTTTCAAGCAGGATTTATACGATTGAATTATATAGAACTCTCTTGAATTGTTTTTAAAATAAGATAAGAGCTATTTCTCAAATAAAAACAACTATGTCTGATCACATTCAAAACCCTTTTGTCCAATTGAACCCCAATTAGATTTAAAATAACCACCAGAAAACCTTAGGCATAGGCCGAGCAATCGATGATTCAGTCGATGAAGTGAGCGAGTATCTTCATAGTTTGAATTATCTAGTTTTCCCTGCAACATCTGATGATACCATTTTTGCTCATGTACTAAATCATTTCTGGTTTCTCTAATGCGATCTGCCCACTCTTTATCTTTTTGATCATGGGCTATTTCGTAACAATCAAGAAGTTTATTCATATCTCTAAATTCTTCTTTCTTTTTATTAGGGCATAGCCAATCATAGCAACACTGAAAAAGCCCGTACTCCCAAATAAGTTTTTCAAAAGCCCAATGATAGCTAGGAATTTTTGAATGCATCATAAGCATACCAATAATTTTAGCTCTATTTTGTTTAGTCATTTTTCTCCAATTTTCTAAGGCAACTTCTAGTGCTTTTTCAGCGTTTTGCTTCCGAAGATTTATATGATTTCTTGACTTGAAGGAGAGTTTTCCATCATACCAGAGATTCTCTGGCATAATTCTTACTCCATACAAATATGAGACAAACTGAAGTATGAAGAACAGTTCAGAATTTTCTAGATCATTTATTTTGTAGCTGGTAGTTTTTTTCCCAAAGAGATTATGAGTGTCACTAAACGTGAATATATCTGGAATGAAGGGCGGAGAGATGTTGCTTGCTTTAATATTATTTTTTCTAGAACTAGCCTGGTATTGGATTTTTTCGCAGAAAATGCCATCTTTTTTTGTTGTCTCCTCATAAATAGGAGGATAAACAAAACCCTCGTCTATAAAGCAAGACTGCTCTACACGGTTAATAATTTCATCAAAATTATCTAGAGGCTTGATCTCATAGTCTCCAAATTTCAAATGCACTTTTTCCGCTAAAAAACCAAATGAAGTTAGCTTTTCCATAATAATTTAATCTTTTTTACTCAGTCTCTTACTCAATTCCTCAATTTCTTTAATATCATTTTCATCTGCTTCTAAGGCTCCACTTTCTCTTCTTTTTAAATCAAAAGCTTCATACCTCTCTTCAGCTAGGTTCTTGGCAACCAAGGCTGTAACCTTCCCAGAATGAGTTAATATCTCTTGTTCATTAAAGTTCAAAAATGCGTCCAGCTTTTTCTCCCACTGCTTCATGCTTATTGTTTTTCTACCCTTAGCCTGAGACTCTGCATAGTCTAAATACATGCTAACAATACTATTCAACTCTGTTACCTCATCTTTTTTAAGATAGTTTTTTGAAACTCCGACATCTCTCTTTCTTACAACTAAACCCTTCCAAGAACTTAGCCCCATGTTGACTTCTCCTGGATTACTACGACTTGCAATAAGTTCTGCAGCTGTTTGACCTGTTACTGCCCATAACATTTTGTTTTGAACTTTTTTGAAAAACAATTTAGCCTGGTTGGAATTCTTATCATAGTCAACTGCTGTGACATAAAGATCTTTTACTTTTTGGTAAAAACGTTTTTCAGATGCTCTTATATCACGAATACGTTCTAACCATTCATCAAAGTAGTCCCAGTCATCAGCTTGCTTTAAACGCTCGTCATTCATCACAAAGCCTTTGACAAGATATTCCTTCAATGTAGTAGTGGCCCACTTGCGAAACTGTGTGCCACGATGTGATTTAACTCGATACCCCACGGCTAGGATTACATCCAAATTATAGAATAAGGTGCTGTAATTCTTGCCATCTGGGGCAGTTGTCAAGAGTTCCTTGACAACTGAATTTTTAGGCAATTCTTTTTCCTCAAAAATATTTTTTAGGTGTAGACTTATATTTTGCTTTGTGGATTCAAAGAGTTCAGCCATTTCTGCTTGAGTAAGCCACACTGTTCCTTCGAATGCTCTTAATTGAACCTCTAATTGACCATTAGGATCGGTATATAAAATTATTTCCCCGTTTTTCAAAAAAATAACTCCTTCAAGTACTTATCCATTTTATTGTTTCGAATGAAGTTCCATTTCCATAGGACAAAAAAATCGCATAACTGCCACTTTAACACAAGTAATAATTTGTTACTGACCTAATTGTTCAAATATTTTTATGTGTAAAGTTAGGCAGATATATGATAGTAACTGATAAGCCCTGCACTACAACCCCTAAGTGAACAGTAAAGTAACTTACTTCAAGTTTATTTATAAGACAGTGCAGATTTTTTTAAGCAGGATTTATACGATTGAATTATATAGAACTCTACGGTGTTAAACAAAACAATTTAAAAAACATAGATGTTAAAATACCCCTTGGTAAGTTTACCTGTGTATGCGGCCCTAGTGGAAGTGGCAAAAGCTCTCTTGCATTTGACACTCTATATGCCGAAGGCCAAAGAAGATATATAGAAAGTATGTCCATATATATAAGGCAATTTTTGGACAAAGCTCCAAAACCTCAATTATCTAGTGTCGAAAACATTCCTCCTGCCATAGCAATAGATCAGGCTAACAAAGTAAAGACCAGCAAATCAACTGTGGGAACACTAACTGAGCTTTTGGATTATATACGAGTATGTTTTTTAAAAATAGGCGAAAGTTTTTGTCCAACACACAATGTGAAAATTGAAGCAAAAGACCCCTCGGCTGCAACTAAGATTACATTAGATAAGCTGGAAGGTAAAAGAGCTTATATTTTGGTACCAATTTCATCAGACAGATCCCACATTCTTTCGAAAGGTACAAGAAGACACCTGATAGGAATATTAGATACACTTGGCTACACCAAAGGCTTTTATAAAGGAAAAATTGTCCCTTTACAAAAAAGCTTAGACATTAAAGATAGCCAAGATTTTGAGTTGGTAATAGATAGACTATTAATTGAAAAAGAAAACGAATATAGACTAACCGATTCAATTACCGCTGCCTATAGAACATATAGTGACTTAAATGGAATTCAGGGAGGTGTCATTCGAATTCTGACACCTGAAGGTTTAGAGCTAAAGTTTAGCAATACACCCAAGTGTTACAAATGTGACTTTGTAATGCCTGAGATAAATATTCCATTCTTTAGTTTTACAAACCCTAATGGTTCTTGTGAATATTGTGAGGGAATTGGCCAAATTTTATCAGTTGATGAACTCAAAGTAATACCTGATCAAGAGATTAGCATTAACGAAGGAGCTATAAATCCATTTAGAAAGCCAAGTGAACATAAAAAACTTTTATCTTTTTGTAAAAGAAACAATATAAATATTGATAAGCCTTGGAAAAAATTGAACGACTCTGAAAGAAAAAAACTATTTGAAGGTAATGACAAGTTTGTTGGAATAGATCGTTATTTTGAACAGTTGAACAATTGGAATTATGGAAACAAAAAATATAATTTACATAGGTACCACGGATATATCACTTGCCCTGAATGTAATGGTACTAGATTAAAGAAAGAAACTTCATTTGTAAAAATCAAAAATAAAAGTATACATGAAATATGTAGTATGACAGTTGAAGAAGCTTATGACTTTTTTCAAAATTTAAAGCTTAGTAAAATGAAAATGGCTATAATCAAAGAGCCTTTAGAACAAATAATGTCTAGGTTAAAATACTTAATTGATGTAGGTGTAAGTTATTTAACCTTAGATAGAATGACCAAAACTTTATCTGGTGGAGAATATCAGAGGATCAGGTTGGCAAGTCAATTAGGACTACAGCTTTCTCAAACTATGTATGTGTTGGATGAGCCTACGGTTGGTTTACATCCTAGAGATAATCATAAGCTTATTGGTGTATTGAAAAGGTTGAAGGATTTGGGAAATACTTTGGTTGTTGTGGAGCATGATCGAGATGTGATTAAGAGTTCTGATTATATTGTGGAGATGGGTCTTCATTCTGGTAATTTTGGTGGAGAGATTATGTACTCTGGCGAAATCTCCAATTTTTTAAAAAGTTGTCCTACCATCACTTCTAAAATTATAAACAACAAAATTCCTAAAAGAGTTATTAGAAGAAAATCCGTGAATAGTGATACAAAATTTATTTCTGTTAGTAATTGCAGGGGACATAATTTAAAAAATATATCAGTTAGGTTACCTGTAAATAGTTTTGTAACTGTTACTGGTGTTAGTGGCTCTGGAAAGTCGTCTCTTATAAATCATACTTTGTATCCAGCATTGAAGTATAAGCTGACAGGTCAACTTTCAAGTGAGTTGGAGTATGAAAGTTTAGATGGTTTCATTGGCTTAGATGATGTGATTTTGATAGATCAAGACACAATAGGTAGAACACTAAGAAGTATGCCAGCAACCTATGTTGGTATATATGATGAAATAAGAAAAGGGATGTCAGAGTTAGAGTATTCTAAGAAGAATGGTTATTCAGCCTCTTATTTTAGTATAAATCTTGTTGGTGGTAGGTGTGATACATGTGAGGGCACTGGTTTTGTTACTGAAGATATGGGATTTATGGATGACATAAAGATCATTTGTGAAGACTGCAATGGAAAAAAGTTTAAAAAGGGAATCTTAAGAGCAAGACTCAGGGGTAAAAATATTTATGACATTTTAAACTTAACAGTGAATGAAGCATTAGATTTTTTTAAAGAAAACAAAAATATTAAAAGAACATTACAGATTTTACAGAAAGTTGGTTTAGGCTACTTGAAGATTGGTCAATCTACCAAGGACTTAAGTGGTGGAGAATCTCAAAGGCTCAAAATATCCAAAGAGCTTAATACATCTAAGCGTGGAAAGATTATGTATTTGTTGGATGAGCCTACAGTTGGTTTACACCCTAATGAAATTTCAATGTTGTTAGATATAATAGATAGTTTAATTGAGTTCGGCTCCAGTGTGGTTGTTATAGAACATAATTTGGACATGATTGCAGCATCTGACTATATAATTGAGTTAGGTCCTGGTGGGGGCAAATATGGTGGAAGTGTGGTTTTTCAGGGAAGTACAATGGATATTCTAAAAAACCCTAAGTCTGCCACGGCTCCTTATTTAAAAGAATACTTAGTATAGATCGGGCAAACAAGCAGTCGGGCAGACAGGCAGTCTAAAAAAAGGAGATAACTTATGGAATCTGGCAATTGATTCTTAATTTTTCTAGCCAAAAAAATTTCCTCCCATCAAGCTTTTCTATATAAATTATGTAAGAACACCTAAAGGTCCATTAGCGGAACCAAATCAGATTACCCGACTGCCTGATTAGAAGACCTTTAAGTGACTCTTGTCGTATTTATACCTACAAAGCTGGGCAACCACTCGGCTAAAAAAGTGAACAAGTCCACTTGTTTTAGCCTCGTTCGGAAGACCTTTAACTTAATTTACTGGGCTACTATTCCGATCATAAACAGATAAGGGTTTTGGCTTATGATTGTATGGAATGAATTAGATCACATGCATGTGATAAAGAAACTAAGGGAGATATTGTCTTCTTGGTGGAATATTGACGTGCTATTCGCCGACACATTTGGAAACATAAAGTCTCCTGAATTTGACAAACTCGGTAATGAAATAGTTAAAAAAATACTTGATTCTGATGAAGCAAAAGTACATCTATCTGCCTTGATAGCAGATCAGATAGCTAAACTAGCAAATTCTAAAGAAGATAATGTGATCATTAATTGGGACTATTGTGGTCTAGACTGTGCCATATTTCCCATAGTAATGAACGGCAATATTATGGGTGCTGTGATCACTCTAGGCTTTTTTAAAGACAAAAACAGAGTTTCAACAAAACTGGAGTCTTTTGGTGAAATCAATATAAATGACATTTATCGATTTGATGATTATCAAATACAACATTTTTTGGACTTATCAACCCTAGTTGCTAAAGAAGTTGTAGTATTTCAAATAGAAATAGCCAATAGAGATGAAAGAATAAATGAGTTAAATCAACAGCTAGGTAGCAAATATAAATATGACGATATGATTGGACAATCTAAATCAATCAGAAAAGTCTACGCGCTACTAAATAAAATAAAATCAACAGAAAGCACGGTGCTAATACAAGGAGAAAATGGAACTGGAAAAGAATTAATCGCAAGGTCTGTCCACTACAACTCTCCTAGAAAAGACAAGTCATTCGTGATCCAAAACTGCTCTGCATTTAATGACAATCTGTTAGAGTCTGAGCTATTTGGTCATGCAAAGGGAGCATTTACTGGTGCCATTAGAGAAAAAAAGGGGCTATTTGAAGAAGCGCATAGGGGGACATTTTTCTTAGATGAGATAGGTGATACATCACCTGCAATGCAAGTTAAGTTACTAAGAGTTTTACAAGAAGGAACATTTACCCCAGTAGGAAGTGTGCAACAAAAACATGTGGATGTAAGAATAATTGCAGCCACCAACAAACCACTAGCGGAATTAGTAGAAAAAAAGTTGTTCAGAGAAGATCTATATTACAGATTAAATGTTGTGGATATTCATGTCCCACCTCTTAGGGAAAGAATAGAGGATATACCACTTTTAGTAGAGTATTTTTTGAGTGGCGCACAAGATAGAACAGGAAAAAGAAAAACTTTGTCAAAAATTGCTATGGAAAAATTTTGTGAATATAAATGGCCAGGAAATATTCGTGAACTTCAAAACGAAATAGAAAGGTTAGTAATTCTATCTTCAGATGAGGGAGTAATTGATGTTAATTTACTATCCTCTAGAATAACTAAAAATGTAGAAACAAATGTCCCGGTTATCGCTGACTCCTTAAAAGGATCTATTAAAAATATAGAGCGACACATGATCATTGAAGGATTAAAAAGAACCGGAGGAAACAAATCAAAACTAGCCCGAGAGCTAGGAATCTCAAGAGCAGGATTATTGATGAAAATATCCAAATATGATCTAGATAAAAGGGCTGCAAACGAAGGTTAAATACAAAGCTTTGAATTGACTTTTGACCAGAAAATTGATATAAAGTCCTTAGTATCTTTCTTAGAGTACGTACCCGCTTAAGTTATTACTATTATTTCCGAATTGACACTCTGTTGGTGTGTTTAATATCCAAGACTTTTTGCTAACACCATTTAGTTTTTAAGAGATATTAGCTGTATCATAAGTTTTTATGGAGAAGTTATGAAATACAAACTAATTTTGTTAGCTATTATAGTTTCAATATTAAATACTGGGTGTTCTGATTCTCTTACTCAGACTAACGACAATACCCTCACTTATGGTCATGCGGAGCTATTGGATGGGATAAGAAATGGACAAGTAGATGGAGTAATATATCGTTTGGGTCGTATTGATTATCCAAACTTTGTAGATGAAAACGGTAACACATTCTTAATAGAGTCAGTTAGAAGATGTAATATAGCACTAGTAAGAAGCCTTTTAGAAATTCCTGGTCTAGAGTTGCACATAAGAAACAACAGAGGAGAAGATGCCTTCATGATAGCAGAAAGGAGAGGCTGCTTAGAGATACTCGAGTTACTAAGAAATCATCGTGAAGGGGAATTTGATGATCCTGAGCATTTCTATGGTGGCGTTAGAAGACAACCAGGTCAAGGTGACCCAAGGATTATTCCTCCTCCAAGACAACCAGGTCAAGGTGACCCGAGAATTATTCCTCCTCCTGCAGCCGATACTACTGGACAAGGAGCTGGTGTAGTAAGAGAGCCTGTTCTACCAATACCTACGGTAATAGAACAAGCACCTCCTCAAAGACCGGTTGAAATTGAAAAAACTGAAAACCAAGATACTACAATAGCAAGGGGAGAAGACTACACTATAATAATACGAGAGCCTGGAGCTGATCTTGTACCAGTAGAAAGACCAAAGCCTGAAGAGAATATTCCAGCACAACCAGGTGAACAAGGTAATGTAGAAATTGAAAAAACCGAAAACCAAGACACCACAATGGCTGTTCCAAGAGGTGTTACAAGACCTGAAGTAGCTGTTCCTGATACCACTGTTTCCGTCCCTGATACTACTACAACTGGTGTTGTGAGAGATCCTGGCGTAGAAAGAGAGCCTGGAGCTGGAGTTATCTTAATACCTGTACCCGGACGCTTTACACCAATACCACCAATTGAGTTAGAAGTATTGGAAGCAGATCGAAGACAAAGAGCAAGTGAAAACCCTAGATTTACAACCGTAACAGAACCTAGAGATGATAGAAGAATTCCTCCTGCAGCAGAAAGAGAACCAGGATCTGATCTTGTACCAGATACAGAAAGGGCATATTTGAAAGAAAGAGGAGAGGTTGCAATTGACCCATTAGTTTTTGGTTCTCCAATGGATGCAAATATAAAAGATAGTTTTGGTAGAACAATGCTCATGTGGGCTGTAGAAGATGGAAAGGTTGACCTAGTAAGAAATTTACTAGAAAGCCGTGCTACAAATGTCAATGCGAGAGACAATACTGGTGAAACAGCCCTTTTGATAGCTACTAAAAAAGGAAATGATGAAATTGTAAAAATTCTATTAACAAGAGAAGATATCGATGTAAATGCGAAGGATAACACAGGCAGAACTCCTCTTATGGCAGCTGCTAGTGCTGGTTACATAGAAATACTATATCTACTTATTGTTAGACCAGAGTTGGATGTAAACAGCACCTTGTTTTTGGAAAAAGAAACGGCTCTATTACAAGCAGTTATAAAACGTCATGTAACCGCAGTTAACATTCTACTAACTCATGAGAATATAGATTCTAGCATCAGAGACTATTTAGGTGTTTCTCCGATGGACTATGCAAGAAGAGTTAACAGTAAAGAGCTTATTTCAATACTAGAAGAACACGAAAATAAATAAAACTAACAGTCTTACTAAATCCACAAATATAGCAACAAATACTAGTGTCATATTATTGACACTGGTATTTTATAATTTTACCATCTTAAGCTATGAAACTCCCGGACAAGTTGAATATTTGTTTTATAGCCCGTAGCTTTATAACCTACGATGAAGAAACTATGGTTGAACCTGGCTTCCTATGGACATTATCCAAAGAACTTACAAGCATAGGACACCAGGTTACCATAATAGCGGTTGCCAATGATGATTTTCAGCTTACAAGAAATAACATAAAATGTATTTTGATTAAAAAGCCAAAGCTTCCCAAAGAAGTAAAAGAAAAAATATATGAGAGGTTTTTACAGAGCCACAAGAATACACCTTTTCATTTGGTACATATTGTGGATCAATCTGGAATATTAGTAGCCAAAAATAAAAAACAAAATAAACTAGTTGTTGCACTAGACGCTAGGACATTGGCTTTATCACAGTTATTTTATATTGTAGGCATAGCAAGGGAAACTTTAAGAAACATGCTAACTACCTCTTTGGCAGTCCTATATAAGTATTTAAGTACATACTATTCCACTGATAGACAGCTTTTGAAAAATTCTAACGGGGTTTTTGTTTCTTCGCCAAGGCAAAGGTTAGTACTAGAACGGTATTACTTCTATCCGGACAGACGAATATATACAATTCCCTTTGGAATAGAGCTGGGCACTGTATATACCAAATATAAGGGTTCATCAAAGCACGATATCTTGGACGACACCAAAGTGGCATTAACAGTAGTTGATATGAATCATTCCAGCGTTCTAAAAAATATTTTGAGAGCTTTTGAAGCTGTTGTTATCAAACAACCAAATTCGAGATTAATAATTGTAGGTGATGGACGTAAGAGAAGACAAATTGAAAAAGAAATGTATAACCTAGCATTGGGGAGTAAAGTAATACTTGCTGGTGATATTCCACATAGTGAGGTAATAAACTATGTGGATAGATCAGATGTCTTTATCGACATAAGCATTAGAAGCACTGGTTTTGACCCTGCAATGTTAGAAGCGATGGCTAAGGAGAAGGTTATTATAGGTTCTGAGATAGGTGCTATATCATCTATAATTGAAAATGGAGAAAATGGGTTTTTGATAGGACCTTCTGATACACACACACTTTCCAATTTGATGCTAAAGGTATTTACAGAACAAATTGATATTGCACGATTAGGAAAAAAAGCAAAAGAAACAATAGCACCTCTTTTTGATCCAAAAAATATGGTGAATTCTACTATAGAGTCATATCACCAGATGCTTTTGTCCTCCAAATTATATAAAAAAACTTAGGAGCAACAGTTGCAAAACACCACACCAAGCCAACGGGCAAAAATAAAGCTTGAAAATCCTGAGATAAGCAAAACAGATACACTGGTAGAACATATTGCCTTAGTGAAATTAAAAAATATTTTTGGCTCGCTAGTACCTTATCTTCTAATGATCTATGCAGTAAGCCTTCTTACTGCCAATTCAGCTTCCGAAGCACTGAAATGGTTAATATGCTTTCTCATTTTCAGCTACATGGTAACAGATAAATTTTCATTAAATAGAGAAATAAAAATATTTAAAATTGGTGGCGATATTTGGATTGGAATACTAGCTATAATAGGAATAATAAGTCTTATTGTAAATTTCTTAGAGAATATGGAGAGAACCAAAGACTTCATTGACATAATGGGGTTTAAGCATTTTGTGTGGTACGAATTTCTTAGATATATTTTTAATGCTCTAGGCTGGATCATACCTCTTTATCTTTTTACTTATGCACTTATGTTATTTCCTGGGATTAACCGGTTGATAGGTATCTTGATTGTGGTTGGCGCCATAGTTTCTGTGTATGGAATAATCCAACATTTTACGGGAGTGGACCTTAGACATTTGTTGAAATTTAGCAAGTACCATGGGGTATACAAACTAAATGATCAGTATCAAGTAGTAGGTTTTTTGACCCACCACCTTAAATATGGGTACTGCATTGCCATGATCTTGTGCTTGGCCTTAGCCAAGTTAATGACAAGAAACTTTAGTAGCTATAAGACTGCTATATTACTCGGTGTAAGCTCAGTACTAATGGCACTAAGCATAATATGGACTTATTCCAGGGGTGCGTGGGTGTCTGTTGTAGCAGCAGTGATTGCCATGAGCTTTTTTATAAACAAAAGAGTTTTTATTGCTACCCTAATTGTAGTTTCCGTAGGATGTACTCTTTTGTATTTTGTCATGCCTGATATAAAATCTAGAGTTAATACAATTGCTGATATGGAATATAACAGTGAAAGAATTGAGATCTGGAATAAGCACATGGATGGGTTTTACAAAAATCCAATCTTAGGAGTTGGGCCTTGGCAAAATAGGAAGTTGACCGGATGTCATGCACATAACACTTATATAGAGTGGATGTCTTCTGTTGGTGTAGTTGGCACTATTAGTTATTTACTATTCATCCTGACATTTATGTTGATAAGTTATGATCTTCTGTTAGAAATACCCAGGAATAATGTAGATCATAGATCTTTTGTGCTAGGAGCAATAGGTGCCCAGGTAGTGGTGCATTTAGGTGGGTTAACAAATGTAGCCTTCATAGATGACCAAATAGGCAGGTTATTCATTTTTATACTATGTATATTGGCTTATATGAACCGAAAATATAAAACATCTATTATTCAAGGAGATAATCAGCTATAGGAAATAATGGACAAAAAGAGCAAAAAAATGTTGAAATGCAAATGGTCCTAAATAATACTGGCAGAAGGAAAAACATATGACTAAGTCCCAACTAGTAACTATTCTAGCAGAAGAAGCAAACATCACGAGGCTCAAAGCCGAGGTTGTGGTTAATACCCTGTTTGATTCAATATCTGAAGCTCTTGTAAAAGGAGATAGAGTTGAGATAAGAGGATTCGGATCGTTCGTAAATCGTGAATATGGAGCGTATGAAGGTAGAAATCCCAGAACAGGCGCAGTCATAGATGTAAAACAAAAAAAAGTCCCTTTCTTCAAAGCAGGTAAAGAATTAAGAGAATATATTAATGCATAAACGGATACCTGACTCTGCTCCAGCGATATAAGAAGTATAAATAAACAGGTATAAGTAAACAAACAAGAAACAGAGAAGGTCTATGATTATAAGGCTAATATTTTTGATAAGTACGATCTCTTTGCTATCTTGTAGCTCAAAGAAGATAGAGACAGACAGCCAAAAATACAGTTATGCAGTGGGAATACAGGTGGGTCAGTCTATAAAAATGCAAAATATAGAGATAGACCAGAATATTCTAAACATGGCAATATCAGATGTTTTATCAGATAAGCCCCTTCGGTTACCTGAAAATGAAATGGTTTTAGCAGTAAGAAACGTAAGAGAAAAGTTAGAGACGCAGAGAAAAGAACAATTTGAAGTTAACAAACTAGCAGGCCAGAAATTTTTAGAAGAGAATAAAGAGAAGGAAGGTATTAAGGTAACAGAATCTGGCCTACAATATAAGATAGTAGAAGAGGGTGCGGGAAAAAAGCCAAAGGATGACTCTAAAGTAGAATTACATTACAAAGGAATGTTAATAGACAACACAGAATTTGACAGTTCTTATAAGAGAAATTCTCCTGCTACTTTTGATGTAAATGGCACCATACCAGGAATGGCAGAGGCCCTTAAACTAGCAAAAGAAGGCTCTAAACTTGTTTTATATATTCCAAATGAACTCGCATATGGAGAAAGAGAGCTTCCCGGAGTACCTCCTGGGTCAACTTTGATTTTTGAATTAGAACTTTTAAAAGTTCTTTAGATTTTTAAAAATGAAATTACTTTACCTAGTTGATGCTAGCTCTATGTTTTTTAGAGCACACTATGCTGTCAAGACACCTCTACAAACTAAAGAAGGTTTTCCAACAGGTGCATTGTATGGTTTTTTTCAAATGACCATAAAACTTTTGAAAGAAAATTCTCCAGATTACATAGCCTACCTATTTGATAGAAAAGAGCCTTCTTTTAGAAAAGAAATTTTTGCAGACTATAAAGCAAACCGAACTGCTATGCCGCCTGAACTAGAAAAGCAAGTTCCTTACTTAAGACAAATCACAGATAGTTTGGGAATTCCAAGCTTTGATAAATTGGGTTATGAAGCAGACGACCTTATTGGGGTTATAAGTAACAGCACAAAAGAAACTTTGAAGGTAGTTATTATAAGTGGAGATAAAGATTTTGCACAGTTGATAGGTCCAAACATAAGCATGTGGGATACCATGAGAGATATTACGTATGATAGGGATGCTGTTATCGAAAAATGGGGTGTCAGCCCAGATCAAATGATAGACTACTTGGCAATTTGTGGTGATTCTTCAGATAATATTCCTGGTGTATATGGGATAGGTCAAAAGGGAGCTGCTAAGCTGTTAGATCAGTTTAAATCTTTAGAAGATATTTATGATAACTTGGATAAGATTAAAAATGAAAAATTAAAACAAAAACTTATTGAAGGCAAAGACTCTGCTTTTTTATCTAAAACATTAGTCACTATAAAAACAAACATAGAAGGTTTTGAAGTTACTACAGTAGATCTGAAACAAAGAGATGTAGATCAAACTAGCTTAGAGGAACTCTTAAAAAAATTAGAATTTAAATTTTTTGAAAAAACTCTATTTGGAACTCCAAAAAAACAAAAATTTACAGTTCTAGATTTTAATAAAGAAAATCTAAATACTGGTGATACTGTTTGGGGTTTCTTGCACCAGGATCTAATTGTAATAGGAAAAGGTAAGTCTTTATATAAGTTACAAATAGAAGACGAAGACAATGTGGCATATCTCGAAAACTTAAATTTATTTTGGAGAGGGTTTGATCCAAAATCTTTGTTTAGAGATATGGGATTTACAAAGTCTCAAAAGGTTGTGTGGAGTAGTAATTTAGCAGCATATTCATTGGAGTCTGGGCATGTGGGTAGTTTTGGCGAATTATACAGAATATATATAAATGAAGAGCTACCTACCCTACCTAGCATTGAAGATCTATACGATGCACACCTTAAACTAGCCTCCTTTTTGGAGGAGAAACTAGAAAATAGTAGTACAAAAAATGTGTACTTAGAAATAGAGCTCCCTTTAGTTCCTGTGTTATTTGACATGGAAGTAAATGGAATATTGTTGGATGCAGATTGTCTTAAAGACCAATCTGTGGAGTTGGAAAAAGCAATTAAGTCCTTAGAAACAGAAATTTACAAATTATCGGGTTATAGTTTTAATGTATCTAGCCCTAAGCAACTGGCTAAGGTTTTGTTTGAAGGCTTGGAACTACCGATAGTTAAGAAAAAAAAATCAGGTCCTTCTACAGATTCATCGGTATTGGAAAGATTATCTAACTATCACCCAATAATAAATCATTTAATGGAGTATAGAGAGATATCGAAACTAAAATCAACTTATGTAGATGTACTACCTACATTGGTAGATAAATCTACCGGCAGAATTCACACTCACTTTAGGCAGGCCAGTGTTATTACTGGAAGATTATCTAGTGTAAATCCTAATTTGCAAAATATTCCAATAAAGACCTTGAGGGGTAAAGATATAAGAAAGGCTTTTATAGCACCTAGTGGATCTAAGCTTGTCTCAGCAGATTACTCTCAAATAGAGCTTCGCTTGCTTGCTCATATAACAGATGATGAAGGGTTAAAAAATGCATTTTATGAGGATCAGGATATTCATGCTACTACAGCGGGCGAATTATTTGGCATAGACATTGATGATGTCTCAGAAGATCAACGAAGAGTTGCCAAGAGTGTGAATTTTGGGTTGGCGTATGGCCAAACAGCTTTTGGACTTTCTAATGTAATTAAAGTTTCAAAACCAGAAGCACAAAAAATCATAGATAGTTATTTTTCTAAATTTCCCAAAGTTGGAGACTATATGAAAAGCATAGTTGAAGAAGTTAGAAAGAATGGGTATGTAGAAACTCTACTTGGTAGAAGAAGGTTATTACCTGAGATAAATTCCAGCAATAAAATGAAACAGAGAATGGCGGAGAGGGCAGCCATAAATACACCTCTCCAGGGATCTGCTAGTGATGTGGTAAAAATGGCAATGATAAAAATAGCGGAAAAGAAAAAGGCTTTGAAGATGCTTTTGCAGGTGCATGATGAATTGGTGTTTGAGATTAAGGATGAAGAGTTGGACGGTAGTATTAAGGTTATCAAGGATTGTATGGAGCAAGTGATAAAGCTAAAAGTGCCACTTAAGGTAGATGTATTTTCTGGCCAAAACTGGAATAAATAAACTTTACTTTGCCATTGCTACACATTTTCTTGTACAATTTTGAATAGATAATTGCCTAAGTTCTCACAAAGCCATGTTTGAATCACTAATTTAAAGAGTCTTTATAGCTTTCTACCAGAAGTACAATGTTAGTAGCTACTAAATTTAAGGCGTATTGGGCCAAACGGCGGGGTACATTAATAGGTTCTGCCCCCTGACCATGACCTGACTCTTTATTTCTAACTGTAGGGAGTCCATCTTCAAGAGTTTGTGCTAAGTTATTAAAATGAGATTCCCTATGACTTGGGATCAATTCGTGTTTAAACATAATATCAATTAATTGTTTTGCACCGTTAGCTTTTGTGTAATCCCAATTTTTTTTCTTACAGATAGTTTTCATGGTGCTTTCAAAAGCGTTGTTAGCATTATTTATTGCTTCTTTGTATTCGCCCTTTCTATACTGATTATGTCCTTTTGAAAACTCATCTGAGACTCCACTAAATTCAACTTCATCAAGAAGTTCTAAAGATTTTTTTACCGTTTTTTCATGTAAAAATTTTGAATCTTTTCTAATTATCTGACATTTATTATTAAGTTCATATCCAAGTCTATGTTCTTCAAAACGCCCATTAACTTCCTCAACAGCATTGTTAATGATATTGGTAACATCTTCAATAATATTTGCACGATAACTTCTAAAACAATAATTACTGTCTCTAACAGTTGATTTTGAAATCAGTTCCAGGCAGTTAAAAGAACATTCGATAGTATCTAGTAAATATTTAACATCAATGGGGGATAGAAAGAAGCTCTTTAGTTGCTCATGAGGATCATTCGGTTTGCCTGACAATTCAAACACCCCATACTCCTTTGCCAGTGAGTTGTGAAAATACAGCCAGAAATTGCTCGTTGACTCACTAAGTGAAGCTGATCCCCGTCGACTAGGCTCTAGATCATTTATAATAGTAGAAAAAATCTTATTAATGGTTTCATGCCATATATATATAATTTGGATTCGGAAACGCTTAGGTATTGCATCGTACTTGTAAGGTGTTACTTTGCCTGCCATTTCACTTCTTTTCTTTCTTTTTGAATACAAATCCAATATCACCTGTTTTCTCCTGTATAGGTCAAATTTAAAAGTGCAGTGCTATAATATCTTTACCTTCCAGCTTGTTGGGCAGCTTTTTCAATCCAATTACCCATGTTGTTAAAACCGTCATTTTTGAACCATAGGTAAAAATTGTAACCCTCCGGTATTGTACCACAGCGCTCAGAAGTCTTACCATTAAGATCTTTTATTTTGCTTATATCTATTCCAAGAAGGCCATTGCCTTTACTTTTGCTCGCTTCAATTTCATATTCAACCCACCTACTAGAACAAGTTTTCTCTCCAACTAAAACAACTGTGACAGACGTACCTTCAAGTTGGTTATCTATCCATCGTTTTATGGTATGATCTCCTTGTTTCTTAACTTTTTCAAAACCAGCGGCATCAATAAAACCAGCAGCTTCTTTTCCTTGAGTTACCCAACTATGTCTAACAACCATTGCTCTTGATACATCCTGCCGATATTTGAAGCTAAAAAATACTTTTCTTGTCATCCAGATCTTCCTTCAAATATTTATTTTCAAGATAAAGCCACAAACTAAATACATAAAAATAATTGCAACATAGAAAATCCAAATTGTTTTTGAAAGAAAAGCATCAAGCCAGTTTGATTTACTACAACAAATTTTCATGGAAAAATCCGTTTCTTTCTCTTGCCTGACAGAATTATAAAGTTGCCTGAACAATCTCTCTTGATTTAAAAAATACCCATCTAAAATCCAAAAGAGAATTGTTGGAAACACTAAAATACAAATATAACTAGAATTATTAGCTTTTGTACTTATCCAGATTCCAGCTGTTGCTAGAGTTATAGACCAACCCTTAAGCAAAAAAGAACAATTTGCCATTCGAATTATAATCTGTTGTATCATTTCTAGGTGTTTTACAATTTTTTCTTCTGCATTCATTTTCCTACCTTAATTCAAACTACACTTAATATTTTTTTTTCATGTGATCTTGTGTACCCAACAAATAACTGTCATTGATATGTTGCAAAGTAGTTGATCCTAGAAGTCTCATTATCTGGTATAAACATTGAGATTGAACTGGAACCACGATCACTAATCTATTGCTTAATATTTAAGCTTTTAAGCTATAAATTGTCCTTTTTCAACTGCAAATACAATTATTTAATGCGTTGATAGTGAGAGTAACTCTACTCAAAGCAACAAAGAAAGTGTAGAATCGCTTGCCTACATATGGGAATAAGATTGTGAAAACTGAAATAGTTAAATCCTTAACTAGTAACTTTGAATCTTTTGCTAAACAAACAGAAACAGGTGTGGAATTCTGGCTAGCTAGAGACTTACAGCATTTATTGGGATATGAAAAATGGGCTAATTTTCAAAGTGTTATTTCTAAAGCAAAAACGGCCTGTGAGAACTCTGAACATAACATATCAGATCATTTTGCCGATGTCGGTAAAACGATAAAAATGCCCAAGGGAGCAATAAAAACTGTAAACGATTTTATGCTTACTCGTTACGCATGTTATTTAATTGCTCAAAATGGCGACTCAAGGAAAGAAGAAATAGCTTTTGCTCAAACTTATTTTGCTGTTCAAACCAGAAAGTTTGAAATTATACATAATAGAATCTTAGAATCAGAGAGAGTCTTAGCACGAAAGAAATTAGCTGATACGGAAAAAGAACTTTCAGGTGTTATTTACGAGCAAACTAGAAGTGATAAAAACTTTGGAATTATACGTAGCAAAGGAGATAAAGCCTTGTTTGGCTACACGACTGAACAAATGAAAAAGAAATGGAAAGTTCCAAAGGGAAGGGCTTTGTCGGATTTCGCACCAATGATTATTTTGAAAGCCAAAGATTTTGCTACAGAGATTACTATTTTCAACGCAAAAATTAAACAAATGGGAACTGAAGTAGAAATTTCATCTGAACACATCACCAACAACCAAAGTGTACGAGATACACTGGTCAAGCGGGGTATTAGACCAGAGAGTCTAATCGCTGATGAGGATGTGAAAAAAATAGAAAGAAGGTTGAAATCAGAAAACAAAAAAACTCTCAAAACAACCAAGTCTTTATCAAAAAATAATTTTTAGTTTTTAAATTTCTTTGCAAAACGTATTTGCAGGAATTCACTTGAAAAAAAATTGTTAAATATTAATATTATTAGAAAAATAAAATTTATAGAAAAGTTTTGTTTTTTTTAATTATGAAATTTATTTTTTTAGCAAATCTGATACATCAACTTTAAGATGCTTTGAAACTTTATAGAGAGTTAGAAGGTTAGGCGACTGCGTCCCACTTTCTAGTCTTTGGTAATACCTTGTGCTAAAACCAACAAGTTCAGAAAGTTGCTCCTGGGTAAGTCTTGCTTCTTTTCTGTACCTTCTTAAATTGTTTGAAACTCTTTTCAGTAGCTTTAGGTACTTTGCCTCGTACTTCATATTTCAATTTTAATGATACGAACTCCAAATACCACGGCATTTAAAGTTCGTATTTATTTATTCCGAACAATCTCTGGATAAGGAAATATGTATTTCTGGAGATCTGGATGAAATTAAATATAAGAAAAGATAAAAACTATGTAATCTTTGGTGATTGCTTAGATTGGTTGGACCAAATTCCTGAAAAGTCCGTGGATATATGTTACATTGATCCGCCTTTCTTTACAAATAAAAACTACGAAATAATATGGGGCAACGGTTGGGAGAAAAGGTGCTATGAAGATCGTTTTAAAACTGTAAACCACTACTCTGAGTGGATGAAAGAACGAATAGAGAAGATCAAGGAATGTTTAAAACCTACTGGCTCTATATTTGTTCATTGTGATTATAGAGCTAACTATAAGCTTAGAGATGTTCTTAATAAAGTTTTTGGTGAAAACAACTTTATCAATGAAATTATATGGTGTTATGATGTAGGAGGAAGATCTAGAAAAAGGTTTGCTAGAAAACATGATACAATCTTTTGGTACTCAAAAACAAATAAATACAAGCACTCTTTTGACGATGTAAAAATCCCCATGAAGTCTGGAAAAAGCTCTTTTGGTGGTAGGTTGTGTAAAGATGAGGATGGTAGAGAATATAGATTAGTTTATGGCACCAAAGATTCAAAAGGCAAAACTAGGTATTACAAGTATTATCTAGATCAAGGAAAAGTACCGGAAGACTGGTGGACACAAATAAATTCTATACAAAGCGGAGATAAAGAACGAGTTGGATATAACACTCAGAAACCAAAAAAGCTATTGAAGAGGATAGTACTGTGTTCTACAGAAAGGGGCGATACAGTGTTAGATTGTTTTGGTGGTGGTGGTACTACTGCATATGTAAGTAACCAGTTAGGCAGGCGTTATATAACAGGCGATGTTAGCCCTGTGGCATGCAGGGTAATCATGGATAGATTGGCTAAGGTGAAAAGCTATCCAGAATACCCTAATGAATTAAGAACAGAGCAAGAATGGAGAGATTTGGATGGTCATGAATTTGCAGAAAAGATATGTATGTACTTAGGCTGGAAATGTAATCCAAAAAAAAGTAATGATAGAGGTATAGATGGTTGGAATAAAAACGGAGAACCGATACAAATAAAAAACCATTCTAAGCCAGTAGGAGAAACAGTAATAAAAGAACTTGCATCGACAATACTACAAGCAGAAAAAAAAAGAGGTTTAATAGTAGCTTGGGAATTATCGAACAATGCATATGACTCAATAGCAATCCTTAAAAATAAGGGTATTTTTATTGAACATAAAACAGTTAAAGACATTTTATCCAGCATCATAATACCTTCTGATAAAAAGCTGGAATTGGAACAATTATATGAGCCATATAAGGAAGCCGCTTAACATCAATTTAGCTGTACACCACAGTTAAAACTTTAGCAAAAATATCTAAAACTCTTAGCGTTGATCTTGAAATTGATCTAGTAGCTTAAGGAACTGAAAATTTTATATATAAAAATCATTCATATAAAAGCTTCTTAGTGTTGTTTTTTGGTTTTGCTTTCTAAAATTAAATTGTTTCAGCTTGGGCCAGTTCAATACTATAAATAATATAATTCATGCTCAGAGAAGAGATAATTATTTGCTTTATCAGTTTTATCCTGTTACTAGAGCTTTATATTCTTAGTACTTTCATCACTATTACTTTTTGAACATCAGAAGCTGTCTTATTGAAAGTGTTTTGTTTATTAGTTTAACTTAAAAACATGTGAGGTTGTTATGAAATCGATATTAAATCTTAGTTTATTAAGCATAGCTCTTGTCTTAATTGGATATTCCAAAGACAGCTTTGCCCAAAGTGCAACTGATGTGGAACTCTCCCTACCAATAGCTATAAATATGGATGTAGATTATGAAGGGCAGGTTTTTAGAGCTATTGATTCATGTGATCCCGCAGCCTTAGGAGAGATATTGAGTATTGGTGCTTTGGACAGATCTGGTGCTATGGATAAAAGTAGCTACACTCCACTGATGAGAGCTGTAAAAGAAGTAAGGTTCTACAGAAACTATAGGTGTCGTGATGAGATAGTGGATCAATTATTAGATTATGGCGTAGATATAAATGAGGCAGACGGGCTAGGTTATACAGCTCTTCATCATGCGGTCATAAATGATAGTCCTGTAGCAATACAAACTCTGTTGAGACAACCTGGAATAGATCCTAACATTCAAGACAAAATTAGTGGTTTCACACCTCTTATTTGGTCTGTTTTTATGAATTATGGAGGTTCCGTAAGTTTAGAACCTATGTTTCTTTTGATGTCCAGTAAAGAAGTTGATATGAATGCAACTGATGATAGTGGAGAAACAGCACTTATGCACGCTGCTCGATTAAGAGATGTTTTTGTTACCGGATCTTACGGTAGCATGTATAGCATAGGCAGAGGCCCTGAGATTGCAAGATTACTGCTTACAAGATCTGACATAGATGCGGATCAAAAGGACCCAAGCGGTTTTGATGCCATTGACTTTGCAAAGATGTACAACAATGATTTGGTAGTTGATGTAATTTTAAACCATCAAGAAATGAAGAAAAAACAAGCTAAAAGAGTAGCTGGCGACATATAGTATCGCTCGCTCATTTTTCTCATTATACAAAACTACAAAACAACTAATAAGTGCCATATTCTTGTTAAGATTTTTGGCACTTAGGTAATATTTAAAGTAATAAAACATTCAATCCGATAGTCTTGCTGGGATACAGTTTTTTTAGAGGTTTGCCATGAGAATTACAAAGTCTTTAGTTTTAACTTTTTCAATATTTGCTTTTGTTGGTTGTACAGAAGATGGCAGCAAAACTTACAAACCAAACCAGAATAGGAGCACGGTCAAATATACAGGTGAGCCACTAGGTATTGTAGGAGAAGCTACGGTTTCTGACAGTGGGACAGAGGCTGCAGTTTCTGATACTGATAAAACAAGGGCGTTATATAGTTCCATAGCTTCTTGTACTGAAGGCGACATAAGTACCATGATCCAAGATGTTCCCCTATCAGGATTAATGGATAAATCTAGCTACACTCCATTGATCAGAGCAGCAAAAGCTGGATGTATACCATGGTTGAAAGCACTAATAGATCATGGTGTAGACATAAATGAGACCGATGGATTGCAAAAAACAGCTCTTCACTGGGCCGCAATCGGAGATAAAAAAGATGTAGTTACAGAGCTTTTAAACAAAAGGGATGATATTGATCCAAATCTTCAAGACCATGAAGGAAAAACTTCGCTAAGCTGGGCTGTTTTTAGAAACCATAGTCCTTCTACAAACTTAGATACTCTGAAACTTTTGTTAGATTTTGAAAAAACTGATGTAAATCTACCAGATGCAAGTAAAAAAACACCGCTAATGGAAGCTGTAATGGTTAAGCCAGTAACAATGGATCCAGAAGAAGATGTATCAAAATACATTAGCAGTACTGATATTGTAGAGCTATTTCTAGTACACCCTAGAGTCGATGTTTCTTTAAAAAATGTTGATGATCTAACAGCTCTTGACTTTGCAAAAATGGCAAGCAATTCAGAAGTAGCGACTCTGTTAGAAACACACCAAGCTAAAGCCTCGGCCACAACTGAAGAAGAAAGCTCACAATAACTAGAAGTATTTTTGTTAATATTCTCTCCAGATACTCTGTAAAAGAGTTAACAAAGAATATGCAAAAAATAAGGAAAGAAAATTTATAAATAGGATTTTACTGTTTTTGTTTCCATACAACTTTAACAGGTAAGCTGAGCATAGAGCAAACAACAACATGAGCTTTAGTAGAACTTACATTTTCCAAAACAAGTCTACCCATTTTTATCTGTAGATCTGCCAGTTTCCAACCTAACCTTGGATCATCTAGCTCTTCTAAGACTCTTTCCCTAATCATTGGGGAGTCTATTCCTTCAATTTCTATATGATAGTAGATATCATCAGATGGATTTTCATTTTTTTCTACATCCTCTATCATATTTTCTAAATTAACATCTTCTTTAACCACTTCTTCTTTACTTTCTGATGAAACCTCTTCCTGGTTTTTTGTTTCTTCTACCTGTAGATTTTCTTCCTGTTGCTCTTCTTGAACATTTGCAAACTCATCACTTGAAAAATCAGGTGTACTCTCTTCTGTAGTAGGAAATCCTAGATCTTCATTTGGTGGTTCTTCATCGTTTAAATCATTAAAGTCATTATCTTCTAAGGATTCGCTACTATCTGCTGGCTCCACATTATCTACTGCTTCATTACTGTTGTTATCCACTTGTTCGTTATTATCATTGGCATCATCTTCGCTTACAGCTCCTGCAAAAAAATTCTCCCCACACTTATCACAGGTGGTAAGCCCAAAAGCATCTTCTATTACATTTTTACATTTAGGACATGCAGACATCTAAGCTCCACAACATTTTTTGTACTTCTTTCCACTGCCACAAGGACAAGGATCATTTCTTCCTACTTTTGCTTCTCCCCTTACAATCGGTTCTTTTGCTTTTACACGTCTATTATTTACATTTTTAAATGGCATTCCCTTTTTAAATGCAGATTCCGCTTCCCCAGATGACATTTTAATATTTTTAGGAACTTCTCTTTTATCAAGAGCATCTAACCCGTCAGATGCTACAATTTGAATTTTAAATAATTTTTCTATTACTTCCTTTTTAATAGCATAGTCCATAGACTCAAATGCAACAAAGGCTTCCTTTTTATATTCTATAAGTGGATCTTTTTGTGCATACCCTCTCAATGAAACACTATCTCTAATATGATCCACAATTTGTAAGTGATCTTTCCATTTATGATCTATTGTCTGCAACAAGATTATTTTTTTAATATTTTCGTAATTTTCTCCTAACGCTTCTTTTTGTTTTTCAAATGCTTGTTTTATTTTTTCTTTTGTAAGGTCTGTTAGTTCTTGTGGGTTATTGATATTAGCAATATCAATATCAAACCCGAATAATTTAGCTATGGAATTGGCAAACCCAGTTTTGTCCCATTTGTCTGGTGGTTCCTCCACTGGTGCATACCTGTCTAGTATAATTGAAGTCGACTCTCCTAAATATTCTTTTATTATCTCCTCTGTGCTATTTCCATCCAACACCTGTTTTCTAAGAGAGTAAATAGTATTTCTTTGCTGATTCATTACATCGTCATAGTCTATTAGATGCTTTCTTATATCAAAGTTGTGACCTTCTACTTTTCTCTGCGCTCCTTCTATTGCTCTAGACACCATAGGAGCTGTTATTGGATCATCATCTGGTACATTTAATCTGTGCATAATTTGTTTAATTTTCTCTCCACCAAATATCCTCATTAAATTATCTTCCATGGATAGATAAAACAAGGAGCTTCCAGGATCACCTTGTCTACCTGATCTACCTCTCAACTGATTATCTATTCTTCTAGACTCGTGTCTTTCTGTACCTATAATATGTAGTCCTCCAGCTTCTATTACTTCTTTTTTTTCTACATCACATATTGAGGTAAATTTATTTAGTGAAGCTTTAAATGCTTCGGAGTCTTGGCTTTTATCGAAGTGCTTTGCTAAAGCTTCTGGATTACCACCTAATACGATGTCAGTTCCCCTACCCGCCATGTTTGTTGCTATGGTAACTGAACCTTTTCTTCCAGCTTGAGCAACAATTTCTGCTTCCCTTTCATGGTATTTTGCATTCAATATGTTGTGCTTTACATTTAGTTTGTTTAGGAAGTTACTAAGTTTTTCAGATTTTTCTATACTAACCGTCCCTACCAATACAGGTTGACCTTTGGTGTTTCTGTCTTTTATGTCGTTAGCTATTGCTTTATATTTTGCATCTTCTGTTTTATAGATCACATCGTCCACATCAACACGCACTAGTGGTTCGTTGGTTGGTATGACGGTAACATCTAAATTATAAATTTTCTTAAATTCAACTGCCTCTGTGTCTGCTGTACCAGTCATGCCAGATAATTTGTCATACATTCTAAAATAGTTTTGATAGGTAATTGAAGCTAGTGTTTGGTTTTCATTTTTTACTTTTACACCTTCTTTGGCTTCTATTGCCTGATGTAATCCGTCACTCCATCTTCTACCTGGCTGTAGTCTTCCTGTAAATTCGTCAACTATCATAACTTCATCATCTTTTACCATATAGTCGGCATCTCTTTTATACAGATGGTGTGCTTTAAGTGCCTGGTATATGTGATGGAGTAGATCTATATTTTGTGCTTCATATAGATTTTCTATATTTAAAAGCTCCTCCACCTTTGCATTTCCTGCATCTGTTAACATAGCGGATTTGGATTTTTCTTCTATGGTAAAATGTTCTTCCAATTTTAGTTTTGGAATTGTTTTATTTATATTTACGTACTTGTCTGTTGATTGCTCCGATGGACCAGAAATAATCAAGGGTGTTCTAGCTTCATCAACTAGTATGGAGTCACATTCATCTACTATTGCAAAGTGATGTGCACGTTGAACATAGTCATCTAGGGAATATTTCATATTATCCCTTAAATAATCAAACCCTAGTTCGTTGTTTGTTGCATAGGTTACGTCTTTGTTATACGCCTCTTTTCTTTCTTTATCTGATTTGTTATGAGTGATCACTCCTACTGATAGGTTTAGAAAGTTGTATAGTTTTCCCATCCACTCTGCGTCTCTAGATGCCAAGTAGTCATTTACAGTTACGAGATGACTACCTTTTTTTGTAAGCGCATTTAGATAAATTGCTAAAGTTGCCACCAGAGTTTTACCTTCACCAGTTTTCATTTCAGTAATCTGACCCTTGTGTAAAAAATATCCTCCTATTAACTGAACATCGTAATGCCTCATATCTAAAGTTCTCTTGGCAACCTCTCTTACAACAGCAAATGCCTCTGGCAATATATCATCCAAAGATTTGCCCTTTTCTAGAGCTTCCATAAATTCATTTGTTTTATTTTTGAGCTCCACCTCATTGAGATTGCTTACAGAGTTTTCTAAAGAGTTAATGTGGGAAACAAGGGGTTGCATCTTTTTCATTTCCCGATCATGCTTGGTACCGAATATTTTTATTGCTGCTCGCTTTAGCATGTGCCCATTGTAATAATGTAACGAACTTAATGTCCAATTAAATCAAAGGTCTTCCCCAGCATTGATTGAACCTGGCAACAAGTTGGCTTCGCCGACTTTTGCCAGGTGAATTACGTTTTGACACAGTAACTTTAAAACCAAGGTTTTTTTACTGAGTGGATGCCGATCCCACTACACAAGGTCTTCCTAACGAGGCAAAAAATAAGGAGGCTTCGCCTACTTTGGTTCAATTGGCTCACGAGATAAATTTTTATATTATCCAATTGGCTTATGGGATAAACCTTTATGTTTTCCAATCAGATGAACCTCCTTTGCAGTCGGTTTTTCCAATTGAAAGAACCTCTCTTTAGGTCGGTTTACTAGATTTTTATCATGTGAATTATGTTCCGACCTACAAGAAGCTGATTCTTGATCATACCACTTTTATATTTACCCTAAAGCAGACTAAACAATTGCATAAAATTCAACAACTTGACGATTAGGGTTAAATCTGATAGATGTATATACACATTTCCAGTGGAGCAGTTTTTGGCTAGCACATTGATAGACGTCTTGTTCTTTGCATTCTAGTTAAGAACTAGTTAAGAAGTTTTTTTAATCACATGTTGAGGTGGCGATATGAAGTCGGTTTTAAATTTTGGGCTGCTGTCTTTGGCTGCACTTTCTTTTGGGTGCAGTGATGATGACAGTCTCTATAAACTTTATGATCCAAGAATTCCTCCAGTTGTTAATTTACCCGAAACAGGTACAAACCAAATAGAGTTAGATAATGCTCAACCAGAGTCAGAGACAAGTCCAGATGATGTAGCCGTCTTAGATGATTCTTTTGGGGAGGAAAATACTGTTCTACGACTACTTATTTCGCCGGCCAAGATTACGTCTGATGCTACCAACGATGTCATCAAAGACCCTGTTCAAGAAACAGTTATCAAAAGTGATGAGGGAAAAGCTGATGAAATTTTGCAAGAACAAGAAGTAGAAGAGAAAAAAGTTGAACAAGATGTGGACAACGAGAGCAAACCAGAAAGTGTAACAGAAGAGATTGTAGTTGAATCTGAGGAAAAGCCGGCTACGCCAGAAGAAAAGCCAGTTACACTGGAAGAGAAGCACGCTGAAGAAACAGTTGAAACTTTATCTACCCAAGAAGTTAAACAAGAAGTCGACGAGCAGGAGGTAGTTGTAGAGACATATGATGATTCAAAACTAGTTTCACCAACTTCTTTGAATGATGTTAAAGGCCAGGTGTTTAAGGCTATCGATTCATGTGACTACGAAGGTTTGGAAAGAATATTAGAAACAGGAGCTTTGGACAGATCTGGTGTTTCAGATAAAAGTCATTACACTCCTTTGATGAGGGCTGTAATGAGAGCTAGTAAGCACCAAAGCTATAACTGCCGTGATACAGTGGTTGAGCAATTGCTAGACTATGGTGTGGATATAAACGAAAGACATGGTCTTGGATATACAGCCCTTCACCTCGCAGTTATTTACCATGATCCAATTTCTATTCGAGCATTAATGGCACATCCTGAAATAGATCCTAATGCTCGTGATTTTAACGGTTACACTCCCTTGATTTGGTCTGTCTACCAAAACTATGGCCATAAAGGAAGTTTAGAGCCTATGGTACGGTTGTTGGAACATGGGAATGTAGATATAAATGTACAGGACAATACTGGAAAAACAGCACTGATACATGCAGCCATAGTAAGAGAGGTATTTTTATTAGAAGCCTACAATGGGCCAAGCTTTGGTAGGGGGCCTGAGATAACCAGAATTTTACTTACCCGTCCTGATGTGGATGTATCCATAGATTGTAACCGTGGCCTTAGAGCTATTGACTATGCGACAGTATACAATCATGAAGTGGTAGCTGAAATACTGTCTGACTTCAACTCCAAGGAGATGGAGAGAAAACGTAGAAGAGCGGCCTCTCTTTAGGATCTTTTTTTACTCTCTTCTCACATAGGAAACATCAAAAAAACCAAAAACTTTTTATCAAAACTTTTCTCATTGAAACAGATGCGGAGTACATTGATTAAGCGTTTTGACCACCCTCTTAAGAGTCCGGTGTCCTTGGACCATAGTTTGGTATTGTAAAAAGCCTATAACTTTACTGAAGCATAATAAAATTTTGTTATTTTCAGAGAAAATAGTGCTAAAAACTTTGGGTAATTTTGATAGTTTCCGATAAGAGCACCAGTCGGGGGTAAAAAATGAGATTAGTTACTAGCCTTATATGTTTATCGCTTTTTTGTATAGGTTGTAATGATGGTGTCAGACACACTGCCTTAAAAGACAACACAGAAGCAACCTTTGTGGATGTAGAACAGCCTTCAGTTATAGATGACTCTGAAACTATTGGTATATCAGATTGTGATTGTGACTGTGATTGTGATAAAGACGACACAACTAACACGGCTAGCACACCACAAGAACCAATAATCATAGATGATAGCATCGAGCAGCAAGAATACCCTGTGATTGAGGAAGAAGAAAATATAGTAGTTATTAACTCAGAGATTTCAAAAAGAATATTTCAGTCTATATATGCATGCGATAAGGATGAGTTTGCTCTTGTACTTGAACATGTACCATCATCTGGACTCGTTGATAAAAGTGCTAATACTCCTCTGATTCGTTCTATAAGACACGGTTGTCTTGATCTTATGAGACTGTTGATAGCTCATGGGGTAGATGTTAATGAGCCAGATGGTACAGGACATTCCCCACTTCATTGGGCTGCTATAAATAACAATTCATCTGCTACACGAGAGCTTCTGTCTATACCAGAAGTAAATACAAATGCTAAGGATACCTACGGTGAAAGAACACCACTTCTATGGGCTATTTTTTCACTCAGTTCACCAAACAATCACATAAACTTGGAAAACTTAAAGTTACTTATTAATTCACCTAGAGTAGACATAAATGCAACTGACAGTGTTTCAAATGCAAGTGCAGTTATATATGTCGCCAAATTAAGTGACAATGGAGTAATGACCTTAAACAGAAAAAACCTTATGGAAGCAATACTTTCATCTCCAGATGTAAATGTATTTCATGAAGATAAGCATGGGTTAGACGCTCTAAGATGGGCCGAATTAAAATATAACGTGCAAGTAGTAGAACTACTAGAAGATCGCATACACCAAACAAGATTTGGGAGATAATACCACAGGTTAGGGCAATTTATTGAAGTTTAGTGGATAAGTTGGATTGCACTAAGTTCATCTTTTGATTCTTTGGGGAAGTATTTTATAGGAATCCTTTTAGAAAAACCTTCTCCCACCTTGTGCCAATATAAAATACAATTTTCAAAACGAGGATCTCGTTTGTTGTAATATTTCCAACAAAAACGCATGTTATCTCCTGCATTAAAATCAACTACACCAATCCCTTCTGGTATAGCACCAAAACTTTCAATGCGATTATCCCACATTTTCTTTATGTGATTTAATTTCTCATCTAAAATAACAAGGTCTTTTTTAGTTTTATAAAAGTTAATAACAGTTCTGTCATACAGAGATGTAAACCATAAGGCCTCTCCTAGTATCTTCGCAAGAATGAGGTTATTTGCTTCTTCTAGAGTGAAAAGTCTAGTAGTTGATTTACCTTTTAAAGTTTGGATGCTTGTAGAAGAACATTCCAAAAACTGCTGCTTCAAAACTTTTGCCACCAAAACATCCTACATAACTCATATATCATTGGGCAATAAAACATTTTTCACTGACACACGTAGATAAACTATTTTTCCAATCCTTTTTTGATCTGTAATGCTTGCATAAAAAGTAGCACCACTATCGCAATAATTATTCCAATAATAAATAACCACTTTATAAATCCGGCCATGTTTAATCCTACATCAGAATCTACTTCATCAATTCTCCTACCTTCTGATTGAGATATAGGCACCAACCTTGTTTGACCTATTTGATCTTGGGCAATTAATTGATTGTTTCCTTCTTGTTTTGCCTCTTCTGCTTCATCATCAGACAAACTAATTGGAACATTTCTAACTCTTCCAGAGCTTAGAACTAAATCGTCATTGCTTTCGGTTGAATCATTAGAAATTGCAACTCTACTACTTCTTCCTTGGGCAAAATCTGTAGTGTCACCTTGATCATCTCCACTTTCAGACTCGCCTGAGTCTGAAATAGGAACAGAATTACTCCCAGTTGAAGCTCCGCCTACTCCTCTTGATCCTCCTTGCTCATTACTACTTATCAACCCTGCTCTGTTGTTTACAGAGCTATTAGATTCAGATGAAGAGGATGAATCCCCACCTCCTCCTACTCCGGTATCTTCTAAGTCATTACTGTTAAAGCTAAAACTAGGTTTTGTACAACCTGTATTATCTTCACTACCTAGTGATGGCAATTGTCCAGATGCAATTAAACAAGCAATATATTCTCCAAAAAACACATTTGTGTAATCTCTGACACTCTTATTAAATTGATATAACAAACCTATAGAAATCAAAACAACAATCATCAAAATGAGGATATATTCAACTAGTGCCTGTCCTGATTCTCTGGTGTTAGTGTTGATTCTTCTCATGATATATATAGAATATATGTATGTTTCGTCTAAGACAAATGGCCCTTTACTTGTTACTAGCCTGTATTTTTCTAATTACCATAGAATCAAACAGTAATACTGAGGGTAAGAACACCAAAAAGTATAGCGAGCGCGCTCTAAAAAAAATGCTAACTAAAAGACCAGATGATTTAGACCTACACCTACGTCTAGGAATAATTTACCTAAAAAAAAATAAGTTGGATAAAGCAATATCCCACTTGAGAAGAACTAATGAAGGCCCAACTGAGGAATCTCTTAAATGGTCGATAGGCGCTTATAATAAAAAGGGGGATTACAAGGAAGTTTTAAGAAACCTGAAAATACTATCAACCTTAAAACCAAGATCTCCTGAGATTAAAACTCACATCGCAGCAACATATATAAGGCTACATGACTATGACAACGCAATTTCAAGTTATAGGGAAGCTCTTGGTGTGTACCCAAAACACTTGATAGCGTTATGGGGTTTAATCGATGTCTATGAAATACAAAAAAATATGTATGAAATGAGATTGATACTAAACGACATAGTGAAATTTTATCCTAAAAATGTAAAAGCCATGTCTAAATTGTGTCAAATTGATACTGAAGAAAATCTTTTTCAACCTGCGTTGAATAGTTGTCAAAAGGCAATTTTTTTAGACAAATCAAATGCTAGTAACCATGTTTATTTGGGTCTTGCATATAAATATTCTGAAAAACAAAAAGCTGCTATGAATATATTAACCAGAGCAGCAAAACAATTTCCCAAATCTGAATTTGCACAGTTTGTTGTTGCCAGTCTTTCTGAAGATGTATCCAACTGGGAAGCTGCCTTAAAATATTTTAATCAATGCATTGTAGCTGATAAACTTTCAAAACGATGTTACCTAGGTAAAGGAAGAGTGTTGTTGGAAATGAACAAATACTCAGAGTCCCTAAAAGCCTATGTCAAAGCATGTGAGATCGATAAATCCGCTTACTCAAAAATACTAGATGCTGTGGGAAAACTAAGGCAAAACAGAGTATATAATTGGTCTAGCAAATTTAAACAGTCTGCAAGAAGCTGCGGAATTTAAAAATAAAGGTGAGCCTAATGAGGCTAACAAGATGGATTGGTGAAATGCAGGACGAAGTCCAAATGAAACCAAAACATCTTTTAGCCAAATGGCTCTTTCGAAAACAGGTCTCCGTAAACCTCATGTCTTGTCGATAAATCAGAGGTACAAATAATATCATGTTTTTGCGTCCTCCTCACAGCTGATCCCGTTCATCAAGGTCTTCCTAACGAGGCTAAAAACAGGTCACCTTGTTTCTAGCCTCATTGACCTCACCTTGTGTAACGGGATCAGCATCGTGTCCAGTGCTGGGCAACCATTCGGCAAAAAAAAGTAGGTAAAGCCTCCTTATTTTTTGCCTCATTAGAAAGACCTTGATGAAAAAAATTTCACTTAATTGTAAAAACTTAAATCTGTAAAGTTTTCTGATCATCTTTTGTCAAAACTATGCTATTCGTTAGGGCTTGCTTTATAAAACTGTTGTTAAATAAGGCAAACTATAAAATGATACAGGCGCAGCAATAGTGCTACTTCCTGTAAGATTTACTTGGTTTTTAATGACGGAGATTAGAACAAATTATGGTAACAAGGGGGCTTTCAAATTTTTATTCTTAGGTGCAACTGAATTAGAGCATCAGGAAAGTAGCATATTAAACATACACCAAGAATCTAACTTCGTTAATAGTTTTACTAAAGCAAAAAAACTTTTTAAACAAAATAGCTATGATGTATTTGTAGTCAACAAGATACATCTTTTAGAACATGAAGTATTAAAATTCTTAAAACTTGGTTTACATAAATCATTTCTAGTAGTTTTGTGTGATACATACAGCTTATCTAAATATAATTTTGTAGATTGTTATTTACGTTTGGATAACAAGCTATCTTCCAAACTTTTAATCAATACAATTTCACTTATCTTAAAACAAACGGTTGATAATAACAGTGCTTATTCCCTTATAAAAGATGCTTGTAAGTATGAGATGCTCGGAATCTCTAGTTCTATCAAAAAACTTAAGTGCATGATATTGGGTCTAGGGGACGTAAACTCCAATATCATGATCACCGGAGAAAGTGGCACGGGAAAAGAGCTTGTAGCTAGAATGTTACACAAAGCTAGCACCAATCCTAGACCTTTCATACCAATAAATTGTAGCAGTATACCTGAAGCTTTGTTTGAAAGTGAGTTGTTTGGTTATAAAAAAGGAGCGTTTACAGGGGCATTGTACGATAAAAAAGGACTCGTGGAGCAAGCTAATGGTGGTGACTTATTTTTAGATGAAATAGGAGATCTACCACTTACTTTGCAGGCAAAAGTTCTTAGAGTCTTACAAGATGGTGAATTTTTTAAACTTGGCTCTGCCGTGCCTACCAAGAGTAATTTTAGATTGATCTCTGCTACAAATAAAAATTTGGAACAGATGGTAAGCTTGGGAAAATTCAGAAAAGATTTATACTACAGAATAAATGTAGTGAGAATAAGAACTACTCCTCTTAGAGATAAGACCAGTGATATACCTTGCTTGTTTAAGTTTTTCTCATTACTACAACTTAATGAACTGGGGTTAAGTGAATGTAAAATAGAACTCAATAAACCTGCTCTTAAAAAATTATCTCAGTATGATTGGGAAGGTAACACAAGAGAGCTAAAAAATGTGGTAGATAGAATTCTAGTTAAGCGTAAGTTAACACAAAATAATGTACTAGATGCAGATGATATAGAGCTAGAGGAGCTAGAATTTTTAAGTGAAGCTTACGGTTTTCCTAAAACAATTTCTGATATTTCTCCAGATGGATATAGGAAGTTTTTAATACAAACCAGAAGGCTATACTACAACAACGCATTGAAAGCTGTGAATGGCAATGTGGATGTCTTAGCCAACAAACTAGGTTTAGGTAGAAGCACTGTTTTTAGACATGTTAAAAAACTAGGTGCCAGAGATTCAGTTGGTGGAGCTGATCGGACTTGAACCGACGACCTATACGCTGCCAGCGTAGTGTTCTACCAACTGAACTACAGCCCCAACGGAGTAACAAAATGGAAATTTATTTTCCATTTTGTACTGCACCTACTATCTTAGCTATCATAATTACAAATTTAAAAACAGCCCCAGAAAGAAAGATACCGTCTTTAAAGGCACTACCACAGCTAAATATAACACTTATCGTACAACAAACCTCTAATAGTACCTATACTTATGTATGTATCAGAATTAAACCTTAGGGTTCAATTATTAAATTGATCTCGCAACAAATCCGAAAAGGCATAAAAGGAAGTGTTTTAAATGAAACTAAATCTTTGGACTTTTATTACAACCTTAACATTGGTTTTTTCACTAACAAGCTATGTATGTGCTAGTGATATTGGACTTTTGGCCCAGTTTGAACAAGTGGGAGAACACTACGATCCATTTGCTGACTATTCTGAGTTTGAAGAAGCTTCAGAAGAAGAAGCAGATGTACACTTTTTTACAAACGGAAGACTACTGAATTTTGGAGGTCTTTTTGGCGCAAGGTTGTTTACTGGTGAGTTAGGTAAACAAGAAGGAATGTTTGGTTTAGGTGGTGGAGTATTTTTAAATTTTTTCTTTAACCTAAGAAGTGCTTTTCAGGTAAGTTATTTTAGAACCGCACACAAGCTGGAAAACAAATTTGGTCAATATGATTCTATAGAAAACACAACATTGTCTGAATTTGACTTAGACTTCAAATATTATTTTAACACTCAGAATGTTACAAAAGGTCTAGCTCCGATTAACCCCTACATTGCTCTGGGATTAGGTTGGATAAAAAGGGTACAGAGGTTTAACTGGTGGCAGGATAGTGATGGTGACGACCCTATGGATCGCCACTGGAGTTTTAATTCAGGGCTGGGAGTTGAATTTCCTATGATGAGGAATAAAGCCTATTTTGGTGTAGAAGCTAGGTTTCAATATGTTATGTTCAATGATGAAAATGATACTCCAGAAATGAATCTATGCGGGCTTTCTGAGCAAAGCTGCGGAGAAGAAGAAGAAAGGCGCTTAACGAATCCTGAATTTGGACCTAACGGAGATTTAATAAATATAATTGCCTTCATAGGCTTTAACTTCTGATGCAAACAAAAAACATTTTAGAATCGCCTACTCAGGCATTCAATGTCTTAAACACACCAGGAAACCTACTAATATATCCAACTAACACTGTGTGGGGAATTGGATGTATAATCACAAACAATACGGCTGTTAAGAATTTATTTTTGGTAAAAAAAAGACAGCCAACAAAACCTGTTAGCATTTTGGTATCCAATGTTGATATGGCAAAAAAATACGCTCACATAGATAACACTATAGAAGCTGAATTACAAAAACACTGGCCCGGTAAAACTACTTTTGTTCTAAGAGCTAAAAACCTAAGTCCCCTTGTACATGGGGGTACTAATTTTGTAGGTTTAAGATGTATAGATCACCCGTTTATTTCTGAACTACTAGATCTATGCAAAGTGCCTTTGATAACCACCAGTGCCAACCTTTCAGGAGAAAACCCAGTGGAAAATGGAAAAGAGCTTTTGGGCAAAATGCCAGATTATGTCTATTGTGTTGATGATGATGTTATCCTGACAGGCCCACCTTCTGAAGTAATTAAAATTGATGGAGAAATAAAAACAAAACTCAGATGAGTTAACCTATTCTTTTACCACCCCTTGGTATGGGATCAGGCCTTTCAAGACTACATCCAGGACCCTCATTAGATGGAGCCTCTTTTCTACATTGCCTACTTGAGTTTGGACATTCAAGCCTTACATGAAAATGAGTTTTATGACCAGACCAGTGTTTTATTTTTGCTAAGGTGTTTTCAAACCCACTTATCTCGCTTACTTTTGCATAATTACAAAGTGCTGCTTTTATGTATCTGTCAGTAAAAATTGTATTTACTCTTCCTGTTTTGACAAACAAATGCATCAACTGAAAATTACGTTCTATATCCACTTTACTGGACACAACTCCATTTTGTACAAATTCCTCCATGCCATTTGGCTCTGAGCTATCTAAAATCCGCCTCACTGCCCTTTCGATACCTTGTTTGTGTAAGTAGATGGCATCCATATCTAATCCATTCTGATGGCTGTCGTGCCCAGGACTGTTCCCTCCATTCTGCTTACTAAGTGCGGTTATTTCTAGCCTAGGGTGGTTTGGATATCTATCCCTCATCTCACTTGTAACAAATTCTATGGTACTTATTAGATAGTGGGTGCCGTAACTAGAATTGTTATTTCTAAAGACCTTCACATACCCTATTCCTTCTTCCCTTATTCTGATTGCACTCCTCAATCCACCTCTTGTGTAAGAACCAACAGCAGTCGGTATAGTAGTAGCAAAAACAGGGCTTTCAAGTGGATTTAGTAGCTCTATATTCAACAGATCTGAATATTCGTGCCCATAATTATCATCACCTACTTCATATGGCTGGGTCTGCCATGCATTACCTACTCCCCAACCCAGCAAAGCCACGATAGCACTAAATAAGACAACAACGATGGAGGTTTTCATTATTTCTCCTAAGTATATTTTCAGACCTAGATATAATTTTGAGTTATTAAGCTATGAGGTTCAACTGTTCTAGTGTCTTGGACATTCAAATATAACCATTAGTACTGAACAATCTAGCTAATTATACTTTGACATCTAATCGTAGGAGGTGTTAGGTGTGGCCACTGAACTTTTATTTTGAGATGCTGGGTGCTTTGAAAAGATAAGTTATTTGCTTCTCGAGGGAGGATGTCAACATGAGAGCGCATTGGTCTAGCAGAATTGCTTTTGTACTTGCGGCAGCAGGTTCTGCTATTGGTTTAGGTAATATATGGAAGTTTCCATATATGGCTGGTGAGCAAGGTGGAGGTGCATTTGTCCTGATTTATCTAATCTGTATATTGATAATTGGAGTACCTATATTGATTGCGGAGATGTATATAGGTCAAGCTGGCCAAGCGAATGCCGTGACTTCATTTGAAAAACTGGATAAGAAAAATTCTCCATGGAGTGTAACTGGATATATGGGTCTTGTCTCTGCTATATTGATTTTATCATTTTATAGTGTTGTAGGTGGCTGGATATTAAACTTTGAGTTTATGTCTATCTTTAACAACCTAACTGGCATGACCACAGAACAGATAGAAGGTGTTTTACCTGATTTATTTGACAATGCTGGTGCCCAGTTATTTTGGCACGCAATTTTTATGTCATTAGTTGTGGCTATTGTATATGCTGGTGTGAAAAATGGTCTTGAAAGATGGAACAAAGTTTTGATGCCTGCTTTGTTAGGTATCCTGGGCCTTCTCTTGATCAAAGCATTTACCCTTGAAGGTTTCACAGATTCGCTCTTATTTTTGTTTAAGCCAAACTGGGGTAACTTAACCGCTTCTGGTATATTGGATGCTGTAGGCCACTCTTTCTTCACTTTAAGTTTGGGTATGGCAACAATTATAACTTATGGTTCTTACCTATCTAAGAAAGAGAGCCTTCCTAAAGTTGCATTGAATGTTGCATTTTTGGATACCGCTATTGCACTGGTGGCAGGCTTAGTTATTTTCTCCATAGTATTTACATATGGTGTTGAGCCTGAAAGTGGACCTGGTCTAATTTTTATAACGCTACCAAAGCTATTTGCTCAAATGGCCGGAGGCAAGCTATTGGCCATTGCCTTCTTCTTGCTTGTAACTTTTGCTGCATTGACTTCGGCAGTTTCTATTTTAGAAGTTCCGGTTTGTTTTATTTCTGAAAAATTCAACCTGGCTAGAAAGAAAGTAACAATCCTATGTGGTATATTTATATACTGTACAGGGGTTCTGTGTGCTCTATCATTCAACCACTTAAAAGACGTTAAAATTTTAGGTCTTAACTTTTTTGACCTGTTTGACACAGCCACTACAAATTGGCTGTTGCCTATAGGTGGAATTTTAATTGCTCTGTTTTATGGTTGGAGACTGGGTAGAAATGCAATCAATGAAACAATGAAGGATATAAAAAGCAAACCCCTTAGAGAACTATTTTTAGTAACTGTAAGAATAATGGCTCCTGTTGGAGTGCTTGTTGTATTGATTGCTAAGCTTGTAATGTAATCAAGGCTTTTTGTGGATGTTCTGATACTTCCATGTCTTGAAGACAACTATTCTTTTTTGCTAAGATACGGCTTAAAAGATAATCTGTACGGGGGCATCGCCATTGATGTCCCTGAAGCTCCCTTGATGCTAGAATTTGCAGGCAAGCACAAGTGCCAGATTAAATATGTACTGAACACACATTATCACTATGATCATGTTGCAGGAAACAAAGAGCTTGAAGCAAAACTCAACCCAACAATTATTGGGCCCAAATATGAAAAAAACAAAATACATGGAATAAAAAAAGAAGTCTTAGAAGGTGATAAGCTAAAGCTGAACGGCTTGGATGTAGAAGTTATTCATGTTCCGGGACACACCGTTGGTATGGTTAACTACTATTTTCCAGGTTTGGGAATATTATTTACAGCAGATTGTATCTTTTCTGTCGGATGTGGAAGAGTAGCACCTGATTGTACCTATGAACAAATGTGGAAGAGCTTAACAAAACTAAGAGAATTACCAGATGATACTAAAATATACTTTGCTCATGAATACACACAAAAAAATATAGACTTTGCCATGACTGTTATGAAGTCTACCAAAAACCTGTTAGAACACAAAGCACAAGTAGACTTTCTTAGAAAACAAAATCTTCCAACAACACCTACTGCTATGAAACTTGAAAAGTTAATCAATCCATTTCTAAGATGTGATTTGGATGATTTTAATGGAATTGATACTAAGTTATCTGCGCTAGAAAAGTTTACGGCATTAAGAAAGCTAAAGGATAGTTTCTAATACAAAGGTCTTCTAAGCTAGGACAATAAGGTGAACTTGTTTGCCTTTTGGCCTAACGAGTTGCCCAGCTTTGTAAGGTGTAATACAACTCCAGGTGCTAAAAGTCTTCTATTGCCTGAGTGCCAGAATACTACATACACTGTCTTCTTTCGGATCTACCTATACCATTTCTGGTTAATACCTGATTTAACACACGAGAAAAATTTGTAATTTCTGGGGATACTATCTGCATTCTGTCCATTGCTTCTGACAGAATTCTAGATCTAAATGATACAATATTTGGATTAGCAGTACCAAACCTGTAAATTGAGTCTTTCAAAAAAGTACTCATATATGATCCACTCAATGCTACCGCCTCAACAAGTTGTTTTCTTAAAACAAACTCTTCACGAGTTATCTGCCTGTCTCTTTTGGACAACTCGATTGATCTGGATTTAAGCGTGCTCATGAATGCTCTCGCTTCTCTATTCGTAGCAAGCGTATTAGTTAAAGTAGCACTAACATTAGGATCCATATCTTTTAAGCCAAATCTATCCTTAAATTCTTTAACAAGAGATTCACTTGCTACTATGTCAGTACTTGTTGCTCTAGTACCATTGCCATTACTTCTTTTAGAAGCCATTTCCCATATAGATCGTCTTGACCTTTTGAGCGTATTTAAAGTATTCATATGAGTTCTTGGAGCATCCATGTTCACACTAGATGGTCTGTACATGGCTCTACCGCCCCTTTGAGCCTGAACAGTTTCACTGAACCCAACGAAAATGAATACAATCATGATATGTAAAGAATATTTCATATAAATCCTCCTATCTTGTCTGCAATACCTGTGTCATCAAAGAAAATGTAACTTTTTGCTGTATAATCTCATCTATATTATTAAGAATATTGTCTGCAATTTGACCTAATGCCACAGCATTGTCTTCCTCAATGTTTAAGTCTGTTTTTCTTAAAGCTAGTTGATTTTCAAATTCAAAACTCATATTCTTCAGTAACTCACTAACCACTAATTTATACCAATCAATATCGGACATATCTTCAAAATACGACTGGTGCCAACCTTCATTATTTATTTTTTCATCCTTTATATATTCTTCCAAACTAGAAAACCGCCATCTAATTTCTCCATCATAATTTTCAGAGTTTATTGTAAGCTCTCTAATTGCATCAATAAATCCATACATCCTTTCTAAAAACTCTTTATCTCTTGGAGTAATTAACGCCAATATTCTAAGATAGTAATCTACATAATCATCAGATAAGTTTTTTATTCCATTTGCAAAGCTTAGTGATTTTATAGACGTGTCTGTTTTACTATCTTTAATTAAATTTAATACCGCTCCTACCAAGCCACCAGTAAACCTATCGTATGAATCAGTGTAGAAAGCACTAGTTATATGAGCTTGGACAGATTCTCTATATTTTTCGAAATACCTCTTGTATTCAATATCGTTTCTGCCTTGAATACCAGACCACCAGTCTATGAATTCTGGCTCCGTAAGGTGTACATTCTGTATAGCATAATCTAGCAAATTTGCATACATTTTTCTTCGAGTTTTATCGAAAAATTCGTTGTGTATACGATTATACCAGTATCCTGGCTTTCTATAAGAACATATATCTTCATTTTTCCTTAATAATCTAGGAGGCGTAAGAGTAAGTGGCCCCAGTATATTCCTCCTTCTAGCCATTCTATTTTGACCAGCCTCTTGTGATAAAAGGTTGCTCATCTCATTTGGGGCTTTTCCGCAGGTCATGTGAATCAAAATTTCTTCCAAATTGTTTTTATAAACAATGCCATCTTTAATTGTACCTGTTTCTGATGTTTCACTGTGGATAGATGATGTTATTTCAAAACGCATAGATGGATCTACCAGTGGTATGGTTTCCCCACTCAAGTACCTGATTTGATCTTGAGATATGGAAAGTAAAATAGCTTGTCTGCCCCCCAAACTCTGTGTGAGGCTTTCTATTGACGTGTTTTTTAAATCATTCAATTTAAACCTACCAGTGTTTAGAGCATATATATAAGTTGGCACATCCCAAGGATCCAAACCTTCCAAGTGATCAATTGTCTTTTGAATTGCATTGGTATCTAGCTTATCTACTACTTCTAGCTTTAAACCTTTATTTATGGCATAGTTTCTTACCTGATAGTCGTACTTCTTGAATCTTCCTAAATGAGTAGGACTAAACCCATTATTTAAAAACTCTATAGCTGCCTTCCTTTCCTCACTTGGGTTATTACCAAATAGTGTTCTCATACTTAATAGCATTCTGTGTATTGGCCTTAGTTGGTTATTGGAAAACTTTACTATCGCTTTGCTATCAACTCCTAGGCGTGCCAAATAATTTTCCCAGGTCAATCTGCTAGAGGTTTGTTGTACTGCATTTTCGAGAGGTCTAACATTGTAGAACATAGAGTCCATAACCCCCTTACTCTTCCAGTAATCAAAACCCTCTGGAAATAGATTCTGACCTTTGTGTTTTATTATAGAATAATAAAAGCTTGTAACAGTGTGAACATTAAGCTCATAGGGCTCAAAAAATGTGCGCCATGATTCATATAAATGTCTTACCCTTTCTCCAATTGCCCCATAGTAATTAACCAACACCTCTTGATGCTTAAATATGTTATCTAAGAGTATCTCTTGAATACTTATGTCCGGACCCGGAATTACCCGAACTCCAATGCCGTCAGGGTTAATTCCGTGACCGTTATCGTATACCATTTGAAGGGTTGTTTTTGGATTTGGAACTGTCCGAGTAACATCAACTACTTTATTCAAATTTTTTGTAAAATCTCTGTTTAGTAAATTAGGTAATTGAACCAATGAAGGACAAAGTTCCTTGGTATACTGGTAACCTGATGATAATATGCTTTTGTTTATTAGCTCTTCAGATTTTGTATTAAAATCTGCTCTGTTTTCACCCTCTGAAAGGCTATACCCACATACCTCGCTATTGGACTGTAGGTAGCTGTTCCTAACATCTATCTTTTCTCTTGTGTGTAAATTGTCATACACAAAATCTCTTACTGGGGTTTTAGCTTGTAAATAAAAACTGTCTTCCTTTTTATTTGCATAAGCAAGATATTTTATAATTTCACTTTGGTAAAATTTTAGCTCAGCGCTTGATTCTTCCTGCATTAATAGTTTTTTAGTAAATGGTCCATAGACGGTATGTTCCCAGAAAAAGAAATGTAGAAGTGAGGCAACTTCAAAAGCTAGCACTGCAGTTCCGCCAACTCTAGAAAGAGCCATGACAGAAAATTTCAAATAGGGAAACTTAAATCTTTTAACAATTTTTTGGCCGTAGCGTAATACTTGTTCCTCGGGAACCGGTACATCATCTGCACCAAGTTTTCCTTTTTTGCCCGATCTTCCATAGACAGATTGTAGGGATCTAAAAATTTTAGTCCCCATACTAGTTACTAGTGAAGCAGTAACAGCAGAAGCTAGTAAAGATACAACATGATGACCATACACGGTCATATTTGAACTGATCCACTTGTTGTAAGCATTATCCATAGCTTGATCAAATCTTCGTTGTTCGATAGGATTTTTATCTCTAAAAAAGTTAGCAGCAATATATCTGATATTAGGATCCGTCATAAACTCACTGGCAAGTGTGGATACCAAACTACCGGCAGCAAGCCCTAAATATTTTGCCATACTAGCAGGAATATAGCTTCTACGATGCCTAGCTTTAAAGCTATCGTGATAGCGGCTCAACAGACTTGCTGTGTGTTTATTTGTTTGTATAAATATGGCAAAAGAAACATGGGTTACTGGATCCTTCAAGGATTGCATAAGTTCTGTACATGCCATAGGATTTTCGGAGGTAGTCAGGTTTAAAGGTACACCTGACAAAGGTCTTATATTTACATTAACCATACACTCCCAGACAGACATTGCGGTTAATGCGAGGTAAAAACCTAGTGCCTCTGCTGGGTATTGTAATACTGCATATCTACCTAAGCTGTATCCTGTACTACCAACACGACTTAACACTTGTCTTATGCGCCTAGGGCTTGCAGACTCTAAACCTCTGTTATTTGTCTTTTCAATTTTAGCTTCTACAACTTCATCTTTGGTATCCATTGTAATAGTGATACCTTCCTCATTTACCCGCGCTTCTAAACCCGAATCACCCGAAACAAGGATTTCCTTTTCCATCTTGTAATCAGCTGGTGCCTTTATTGTATCAGGACCTACAAAACTAAGCGCACTGGCATGAGAACTCGAAAGAGAAAACGAAATTAAAAATACTAGCGATTTCAAAACCATGACCTAGACTCATCGGATTTTATGAAACATCAATAAATAGAAAAAGAGCAACTTTCTTTAACTTAAAAAAGAATCTGTTAAAAAAGAAGGCATAGAATTATGCCTTCTTTTTGTTTTCCTATATGTATGTACTTTTAAAGATAAATCTTAAGCAGCAGCAGTCACAGCAGGAGATATCGCACGACAACCATCAGGTTTTGACAAAGCATTAAACCTTTCGTTTATTTCTTTGTCATCGGTAACACCAAGTATACTCTTTGCCCCAGACGATAGGTTGGAGTACGCTTCTCTGTAAGTAGATGCATCGTCAGTATGAGCTAAAATAGCAATTAAATTGGCAACCTGAATGTTAAACTCAGGGGCCCAAGATGTTACACAATGTTCTACCCCTTCACCTAGAAGAACAAGACCAGATTTGTTCACAGCATCTTTCAACTCAGAAGTAGCTTCATCCAACTTAGCTGTAAGCTTAGAGTCTTCTGTTCTATCTTTTCTCTGAACTACAGCTTTTGCAAACTCCTCTATCTCCTTAAGAGCTTTATCAGTTGCATGCTGACTTAAAGAAGTTGTTACACTTGCTCTCGCAGATCCGACCTGTAACGAACCTTTCTGAGCAGCATCACTAAGTCCAAGAGCAGAAACATTTAAGTGGTTGTTAATGACTGCTCTAGCTGATTCTTCTCCAATCTTAGTAGTTGCCGACGCTACGGCCACAAGAAAATTATTAGCCTGCTGTTTCAAATTGGCATCGTTACTGTTTAATATACTGGTTATAGCTGATTCGAAAGCATTAACTGAACTAAGGGCAGACAAACTAACGCCTGCTATTCTAGCAGAAGTTGCCTGAGTAATCAGAGATCTTGCTGCAGCACTATGAGTAATTCTAGCAGAATTTGATGCTCCTATGGCTGTATTAAATGCTCTTATAACTTGCACACCTTGTGCAAATACACTAGAAGTCGCAAATAAAACCGCGACAAATAAAAAAGAATTGAACCTCTTCATCTAAAACCTCTCTTGATTAGACCCTCTCAAGGGTTGTTAATGATTATTGATTAATATCTACTAACAAACTACCGCATGACAACTAGATATCTGCAAACTATTAATAGAATATTGACTCCAAAAGATGTGGCAAATGTACATTAGAACTCAAATTAGATCAAGTATTTTGACATTTTTGATCCACAGTTTGAATACTAAATGAATAATTTTCAAACATAATCAAATATCCAAACTAAAGAAATTTTTTCATAAACCACTTCTTTGGTTGTTTAAACCCGATGCCAGGTATAAAGTACAAAGCACCTACTTACTGAGTAAATTCCAAAACACAAAACATATAGAAAGCACGAAATAAACGCAGCTGGCGCAGCTTCAAAAAGTAAGAGGTAGGGTAAATACTTATCTGCCCAGATCAGGTTTTGATTTTAAAGCAAGGATATACAAAAACCGAAAAGACAACGGAGGTACAACACGTTGGCAAGGCTTAGTTTAATTGGCGTTTTGTGTTCTCTGTTTTTAAATGGTACAGTACTAGCTCAAGAAATAGAAGAGCAATTCAATCACACAAGAGCTCTATATCAAAAGATAGAAGGGCTACAAGCACTTTCTTACGATGTTTACACAAGATCATTTGCACCAGATGTTCCAGGTGTATCAGGTGGCATACCTACCACTGAAGAATTCCAAAATATAGATATGCAATTTGAAGAAGTAAGAGATGAAGTAAACACCTATCTATCCACATCACAATACGAATTATTAGCACATGAAGACTACAGCTCTATGGTTACAAATAAAGTATTGTTAATTGCAAAAACCCATGCTGTTGCGTTGGAGATACTGATTTCTAAAATTTACTCTGGATTAAGAATAGATAACCTAAACATAAATCGATACAACTTAACTATACCTACGGGCATCTTCAATGAAATGTCAGGATCAAATCTAAAAGATAGTTTTAGTTCGTCTAATGAATCTGGCTTGACCATAATAGAAGAAGCCAACGAAAATATTATTTTAAAGGTAAATCCTTCTATTTTAGCAGGTTATAAAATTGCAGTAGAAACATCACAGGATACTGACCAATCTTTTTCTAAACTAGTACGGTATCCCATAATACAACTATACTTTAACAGTATTTTAAATTCACAAAGACTAAGGGGTATTGAAAATCCTAAAATCCCAACCATGGCATCACTTGAACAAAGTGATTATGAAACTACTACCATGTTCCCAGAAATCTGGCAAAAAACCCTTGAAGAAGAAAGAGAAAATATTTTTAGACGAGCAGTATATGAGGCTATAACTGAAATTATGTTTAAGGTTCCGGTTAGCAATGTTACAGAATATGCATTATATAATGATCTTACCCTAAACCAATTTATTGATGCCACTGTTAATAGTGAGTGGCAAGATCTGATAATTGCAAATGATTCATATATAAGTGCGTTCAATCAACTAAACATTCCTAAACTAGAATACCAAGTTACAGATTTGTCACTACAAATTGCTGAGTTTTCAGAATTCAGCACATTTGTAGAACACCAAATACAATCTTGGCCATCTAAACTTAGCTGCCCTTCGCTAAATACATGTTTAGAAAATGAATCCCTAAAAGCTGCACTTGTAGATATATTCGCAAGTGCCAAATCGAACACACAATATGCACAACTTATGCCCTTTGAAGATATGTTTCAATCAGAGTTTATAGATTCCTCTACGGGCGAATCATTTGAAATACCTAGGTTAACACAGACAGAGCACAATTCAATTTTTGGGAATAGCGGGTTCGTACAACTACAACTCGAATCTAGAAAACTAGATCTAATAGTTGAACTCTACAACTCCGATTTATTAACATCGTGGATTTCAAAGATAAGACAAAAGGCAGACTTGCTTTATGAACAACAAAATTTAGAGTTTGTTCATGAGCTCATGGAAATATCACAAGATCTCTATGACCTATTATGGCTACTAGACGAAAACACTCCCATAGACGCAGATATACTATATGAAACAATCGGTTTTCAAAAAAACTTACAGATAGACACATATACACAAGGATGGATGGATTTTATTTTAGAACAATCCGATTCATATAACGATGCAAAACAAACATTTCATCAAGTCATTCAAAGCTTAGCTTCAGAAGTGTTAGCCGATAGCGATACTTTAAAATCAAACAACGAAGAACAACTTGGTGTAGATAGAGTTAACCAAATATTAGCCATAGATACTGAAAATACAGATGATAATGTGTTTGAACAAGCTGGCAAAACTAGAGCTACAATAGCACTTAGAGAATTGTCACAGCTAGGGTACAACATGGGTTTTTATCTCACACAAGAAGAAACTAACGAACCTGGTTTAAGGGGTATATTATCAAATTTACCTGATCCAGATAGAGGAGGAATAGCTCCCAACCCATTTAGTTACCTTAAAAACAGATTCACTATAAACAACTCTCAGTGGTATGAAAATAGATATCAACAGATATATAGAACCAGAGAACTAAACGAAACAAGGCTTCTTGATAAAAAATTCTCTCCAGACGAAAACAAAAATATTTACGAAATTATTTATGAATTGTGTACCGACGAAACTCCTCATTGGGAAGCTTGTATAGACGATGTTAAAAATGTTGTAAACCCAGCAATGATTTTGCAAGAAGCAATGGCAGAAGAAGAGCTAAATAAACTGATACAAGAAAGTGACATAGACAACACAATAAAAATTGTCCAGTCCTCAGGCGTACTAAATACCCTTAACAACCAAGCACCAGAGCAGCTAGACTTTCACCTAGCTAGATTAAATGAACACATGGAGCTTGGCAATACAGAAGCTACCTTCGGCAAGGTGACGGAAAACTTACTAGGAGCCACAAACATTATGTTTTATGCATGGATATTACGCCTGGTAAGTGGAGCATTACCTAAATGGTTACCTAAGGCTGGTGCACGTGGGTTCACATCGTTTATTGAGTCCTTTTGGATGTCTGCAGGTCCTGTGGTTACGGGACACTTTATTGCACTAATACCTATCACAGCAATACAAGTTTTGTATTCTAGAAACCAACTAAACAATGAAGTAAAACCAAATCATGAGATCAGAGAAAACTTATACTACTCAACCCTAGGCTCTAATGAAATAATGGACTTAATGACCCTGGAATTAAGCGAAAAAGAATATGAAATGGCTAGGTTTGCAAACAATGCTCAAGTTGCCACAATTGGTGCAATAGCTCTAATACTTACACCAGCAATTATTGGGGGTTTGACAGGGATAAAAATGTTTGAACCTGTTTTAAATAGAACTTCAAAACTGATATTTGGAGCAAAAGAAAAAAAGATCACCGAAGCATTAAAGTCACTGGGAATTAACCCAGGAGAGTTCGACTGGAATATAGCAAAATTAAAAGCTATGTCAGGACTAACTCCTGCACAAACTCGAGCAATAAGAACGATTGAGAGATTTCACAATACTTATCATAGAAGTTTTATCAATCATGCAAGAGCACTAGGACCATTAAAAGAACGATATAATATTAACCCATTTGAAATACATCCTGACATAATTAAATTAGAAATAAATAAAGCAATACAAGCATCTTCATCTAGAAGAGTGGCAGAGCTAAGAGCATTGGAAAAATCACTTACAAGCAAACATATTATTTTGAGACAAAGAGCAAAAAACTCTTTGCTGATGAGAAATTTGTTAAATAGACTACAAAATATGAGACTTGGTTTTGCACAAGGAGATAACAGAGGTTGGATTAACGGAAAAATAGTAGAGCTGTCCAGATCAGAACCAAGACTTATCGAAAAAACAATAACCAGAAATAATTTAACAATAAATGGCAAAAAAATAACTGTCATAAGCGGTTGAGGTGATAGTGCATTACTTTATACTACTACTAGTATCATCCTTTTTGGATACAGCTAGTGCTAGCATGCAATATCAAAATTATGCCCTTTCAAACTGCTTACACCAAAGTAGCAAGTTATCTGACAAATTAACTCACTATATTTATCTAACAAAAAATTCACAGTCACAACATCACATAAATGAGTGCGAAGATGCAATAGTAGCAGACATTTTTGAAAATTTTCAGGAAGAAGAATACTTGGAAAAACTATCTATGGTTAACGAAAGTGCCAAAACATACCCAGTCGATATGTGTATATTAGATATTGCTATCAGGTCTGAGTGGGAAAGAAGGTATTTGCCCCTATTAAGTACGGAATATTTTAAAGAATATAGGGCAAATAACTCAGGCTCTAACATGTACACAAGCCTTATGACGCTCCTGATTTTTAGAGACATAAATTCCACTAGAAGAATCGCAAAGATAGGTCATTTGTTATTTCGACTAGCCATGATGGGCTACATTACAAAGGAAGCCGTTACAAACAGGGATTTGCTTCTATTGAAAAAAAATAGGTTTTCGAGCCCTGATATTCCAGTAGATCCAGCACTTGTATTAGATTGCCCCGCTATAGGATCATTACAAGGCGGCTTAGAGGCAACAAATATACATGCACTAGGTGAAATGCTAGAAAGAGAAGTTGTAGCAGGACTTACCTCTATGGGATTTAACCTAGGAGCTTTTGGTGCAATGAGAATGATACAAAGAGCAAAAGCCATAAAAAATATAAGTACAACAACAAAAGTGGTTAGGGGCGGATTGAGTATAGGAGCAGTCCTCGGGCCACAAGTGTTAGTTTTTGGCGGAAGCATGGTTGCATATGAAGGGGTAGAAGCAGGTGTTAAGCACTACCTCAATAAAGCAAAAAGAAATAACTTTGAATCAGAACTTAAAGGACAGATTGGGGAGCTGGATCAATCAGTTAGAAACCTAAGATCATCTCTTTCAAAAATGCCAGATCACTTTTACTCACTTAACTTAAATACACACCCAGAGCTTCATGAAAAGATAGGGAAAGTAGAGGGGGAGCTTAAAAGAACATACATTTTAGGTAGAGAAATAATGGAAGATGTATATAACCTAATTGGATTTTACAATGTGCCAATACTTGAAAAGAGTATGGAGTTAAATGGTAAGTTACAGGATATTCAAACCTTTAAAGATGGTTGGAGAGATATCTCTTGGATAGAGTCTGCACATAACAAAATAAGAGCGGACCTAAGCATAAAAGACGACAACTACACTACATACAGAAAATTTCAAACACAAACAAATTCAACCAACATAGATGCTGGAAAAGTTATTAGAGCATATTTAAAATGGCAAGAAGCGACTGATACATTTGAAAATGATGTTACCCAAATAAGAATGCAACAATCAAGATGCATGCCTGAACAAGCTCAAGGTTCATATAGACATGACATTTATAGAATTAGTTTGATTGAAATGTTAAAAAATCAGAAACTAGATGCTGTAAATAACTTATATCGATCGCTTGATTTACAAAATTTGGAATTAATGGATGAAGTAAACAGACTGGCTACCACTTTAGCCACACGAAATTATACTCCTAATGGAGAAATACTAAACTCAATATATAACAACATTGATCGAGCCATTGTGTTAGCAATGCCAGTTTATAAAGGTTTAGATTTTCAGAATATTCAAAACAGACACAGCAACAGGGTTATAAATCATTTGAGGCTCACTATGTTAGAAAGAGATATTAAACAATCAAATAGAGCTTGGTATGATAGCTTCAGACAAGGCAACTTCTGTAGAGATTCCAGTTCATTGTTATATCAAGCATCGCAATATTTTGCGTATCTACATTTGGTTATGATCCATTTGTATAAAAACAAAATGAGAGTTGGGTTTTTTGATAATTTTTCTAAAAGAATACACGCAGAAATAAATAGAAATGAATCCTTCGAAGTAGAAATGAGAAATAAAATGACTGAAGGTTTTAAAACTATTTTAAAACAACGCGACAAAAGACCCCATGGAGGTGCTTTGTGATAGCTCTAGTTTGGCTTGCTATTGTTAGCTCAGTAAATGCACAAGAAAGTACTTGGGATGGTCAAAGATTAAGTAGACATGAAAACCCCAACTATGTCTCAGACAGGTTTTCTGAGTACATAAATTCGTACAACAACGCTGTTAACTCCAATGCAGATGATGTTAACCCATACGACCAGGTACGAGATGGCATGTTTAATGAAGCTAAAGCAAATGAGATGGCTAACATACACTGGAACGACTCAATTAGTAACGAGCAGTTTAATCAAGTACTACTTACTGCACTAGGTTTGTACAATCAGTCACTAGAGGCTAAGAAACCGGTGCTTGCCTACCTAGACAAACTATCAACCCTTTATGCTGATGATGCACGAGAAAGAGAACAAACAAATGTAGCAACAAGGCTTACAACAAATTATGAGACTGCTGCTGGAGTGTGGTTAGGTTTAATAGCAGCCACAAGCATATTTAAAATTGTTAAAAACAGAAGAATTGTACCAAAAAGCTCTAACATGAAGCCGGTGTATAGCAGATTATCTACAGCGTGGAGGAGCCTGGTACCAACAAATAGCAAAAGAGCCAAAGCACTAGATAATATTGTTGCTTACAAAAGGTGGCAATTTACACTGGCAGTTGGTTCAAGCACCCTTGCGGCAGCTACTTCAGAAGGTTTTGAGCTACTAAGTACAGCAATAAAAGGTCCTAGATTAGATCCAAGGCCACTAGCCTCAATGGCACTTGCATATGATGCAAAAAATCTAGGTAAGATGAGTTGTGACATAAACAGACAACTTAAAAACAACAATTTGGAAGATGAACCAAGCGAAACCCAAAACTTAATTGTTCATCTTAAACAAACTCATTCATTTTTAAATGAATATAATAGGAGATTTAATATAACACATAATCCTATAACACCCCAGCTTACAGAAAAAATTAGTGAAGAAGATAAAAAACTTCCAGGAATAGAAAATATATTGTTTGAAGGTGTAGATGTTCATCCGGAATGTGATAAAGATAATGTCAATTTAACCATAGCACTTCGTGATCTAGAACAGGCTGAAGTATTATTGGAACAGCGAATGAACTAAGTTCCTCCCGGTTCATCGTTAGTGTTCAATCAATAATTGGTATTAACTTTCTCACCGCTTTGTACCTATGAGACAAATTGTTTTTTTCAAAACTTTCCATTTGGGCTAAAGTTTTATCGCTACCGTTGGGAATAAATATTGGATCATATCCAAATCCAAACTCCCCCCTACTACTATGAGTAATAGTTCCTTCAAGTCTACCTTCAAAATTATGAATTTCACCAGATGGCTTTATCAACGATATAACAGTGATAAAATATGCACTTCTATCATCTACACCTTTTAACTCACTTAATACTTTGTTAATGTTATCCTGATCTGTAGCACTTTCCCCTGCAAACCTCTTTGAATAAATACCGGGTCTATTATTCAAACTCTTAACAACAAGCCCAGAGTCATCAGCCATTGTCCAGGTTTTTGAATGAGCAAAAAGTGCCTTTGCTTTTATGTTTGCATTTTCTATAAATGTCTTACCAGTTTCTTCAGGGAGAATAAAATCTTGATTATATTTAATAAGCACGCTTTCAGGTAGCAACTTCTTAAACTCTTTAAGCTTAGAGTTGTTATTTGTGGCAAGCCACACCTCTATTCTGGATCCCATCCCAAAAGCTCTTTTTGTTTTAAGGCAATCTGACTGATTTTCTGCTCCGAGATTTCCAAAATTTTTACTATGTCTTCTTTAGTAAAGGTTTTTATCTCTGCTGTACCTTGTATTTCTACAATCTTACCAGAAGCAGTCATAACAACATTTATATCAGCGTCCACATTATTATCTTCTTCGTAGTTAAGATCAACTAATAGCTTTTCATCGGATATACCAACACTTACAGCTGCTACATAATCTGTTATAGGTATATTGCCTATAACATCTTTTTTAACTAATTTTTGTAAGGCATAAACCAAAGCTACAAAACCACCAGTTATACTGGCTACCCTTGTACCACCATCAGCTTGAATCACATCACAATCAATTGTTATACAATAATTTTTTAATTTTTTGAGATCAGTGACAGCTCTTAAACTTCTCCCAATAAGCCTAGAAATTTCCCTGCTTCTCCCAGAGTTAGAGGCCCTATCTCGATTCATCCTTGTATGCGTTGATCTAGGTAACATGGAATATTCAGCACTCACCCACCCAGATTCCTGGCCCATAAGCCATTTAGGCAGTTTATCCTCCACACTAGCAGTACACACAACCTTGGTATTCCCAAACTCACACTGAACACTACCTTCCGCATATCTAATACAATGTGGTGTAAGAGTTATTGGCCTAAGCTCTAAATTGTCTCTGTTGTCATTTCTCATTTTAACATCCTGCTTGTTACTGAATACTACCTACCATCACGATATACACACTATTATCGTTTTGTTTGAGTTTGTTCTATTACATTGTCTCCACAACTATGGCAATAATTAGATTCTGATAATAATACAGTACCACATTGGTTACACGGTCTCTCCCTCTTAATTTCTGCTTTAACTATCTCCGCTGAAATAAGACCTGTGGGGACAGCTATCACTCCATAACTTATCAACATCATTAACGACGCAAGTATTTTACCTAATGGTGTAATGGGAGTAATATCCCCATAACCAACTGTAGTTATTGTAACTACGGTCCAATATATAGATTGAAAAAAACCTGTAAAGCCAGGGTTGTTATGCTCTATTATATGCATCAATGCTCCGCCTATAAACATAAAAGTTATCACAAAAACTAAAAATACTGATATCTTCTGTCTGCTGGCACGAATAGCATCAAATAATTTCTGTGACTCTCTAAGATAAGCACTAAGACCTAGTACGCTATAGAATTTAAGTAACCTTATTAGCCTTACTGTTCTAAACAATTTCAAAAAAATAAAAAGCTGAGCATCGGGAATAATAAGAGCAAAGTACGTAGGTATTACAGCAATAAAATCAATTATACCTAGAAAGCTAAATATATATTTTTTTCGATCTTCAGCACACCATATCCTAGCAATATATTCTATGGTAAATAATATGGTGAAAAACCAATCTGCCTTACCTAGAAAACTCCCAAATACTAGCCTTATATTTTCATAAGTTCCAAGTATAGCTGATGCAATGGATAAATTTATACTTACCCAAAGTACAATATCAAATGACCTTTCAGCAGGAGTTTCTACATGAAACATTAAACGATAAATAAAATGCTTTATTGATTTATGGCTTTTTGACACTGAATTTACCTCCTAATTTGTCTCACTAGCTTTAAAATCAAAATCACTGGCAACAAAACAATATAATTTATCTCCTACGACTGGTTTCAAACTATTTCTGATCCGTTCAAATTCTATTGTATTAGACTTGCTTAGTAGAAAAATTGGTATTGCCGCCTTTTTATTTTCATTTTTGAATTTATCATAGTCAAAGGATTCATCGATCACAAAACTTTTAAACTTCCATCCTATAAAGTGTTTTTCTATCAACTGTTCATACCTAATGTTTCCATCAAATGCTATAAGCCCTTTTACAAGAGTTGAGCTTTTTATGTCTTCATGTGTTGATAAATATAATGGATAATCTACATCCTGTGATTTTACAAATGTACTACATATCAAGGTATTGTATGCATCATTATCAGTTGCAGCTAACAAGTATTTTGTAGTAGCAAAAAAGGTTAGGCTTTCTGGGCTTTCTTCATAGTAATCAGATATTACATCTCCACAAAAAGTATTTATATTACGTTTTTGTGCAGAGATCAGGTTTCTCTGTGAACTATCAACCAGGGTTACATGTATATTCTCTCTTTTTAAAACTTTTGCAAGTTCCATGGTCCATGTATGAGCCCCTACTATAATTACATTGTTATTTTCTCCTCTAGAAAGATTCAATTTTTTTGCAAGCGGTTTTAGAGATAAACTATGCACAGAGATTGTTATCAAAACTATCGAAAACACTATTGGCACAATAAATTCAGCACCATAAAAACCATGCTCAATCATATGAGGAGCGAATAGACCTGCAAAAGATGCTGCAACTACACCCCGTGGAGCAATCCAACCAGCCAGCATTTTTTCTTGCCAACTTAAGTTAACACCTATTGTAGATAACCAAACTGCAGCAGGTCTAACTACGAATAGGATAGCTATAAAAAACAAAACAATATCCATGTTTATGATTTTCAAATGACTTACATCTAAACTGGCAGTAAGAATAATAAAGACAGCTGAAATCAAAAAAACAGCAATGTCTTCTTTAAATCGCTTTATTTCTTGAATAATGTCTAAACCTATGTTGGCAAGAATAGAACCAAAAATAGTAACAGCAAGTAAGCCTGATTCCTGCTGTATCAAATTTGAAGCGGTATAAACCAATATAACCATACACAGCATTACTGGAACCTTTAAAAAGTCAGGTACCAACCCATTGTTAAAAGTGTATTTAACTAAGTACGCAGATAATGCTCCTATTACCAATGAAGATACTATTGCCAAAAATATTGCCAAAACTATATTGTGCCCAAGGTGAGCAAGTGTGAAGTACTCAAATAAAAATATTGTTAAAAGAACTCCAACAGGATCATTCAAAATCCCCTCCCACCTGATAAGAGAGGATACTCTATTGTTAAGTTTGGTTTGTCTAAGCAAAGGACCAATGACAGTAGGGCCTGTTACAACAAGTATTGCACCCAACATTGTGGCAACTGGAAAAGAAAGACCAATTATATAGTACGCACACATTGTACCTAAAACCCAGGATATAGGAAGACCCAAAAACACCAGCCTTCTTACTCCAGAGCCTGCTAGCTTTAAATCTTTAAACCTTAAGCTAAGACCTCCTTCAAACATGATTATGCTAACTGCCAATTTGATCAAAACATCCATTGCTTGACCAAAATCATCTGCAGGATTGATCCAACCTAGAACAGGCCCAAATAATATCCCAAACACAGACAATAAAACTATGCTGGGTATCTTAAATCTCCATGCAAACCACTGCGCTATAATACCTAGAGTTATCAGGACAGTAATTTTTTCAACTATGACATCAGCAATAATCAAACTTCCTCCAAGAGAGAAAAAAACAATTATTTATATACCAACCAACTTTTAACGAATTATATAGGGCATGTCACAGTGTGTATATATATAATGCATTTGTTTAGTGTAGTGTGTGCTCACGACTGGGTTTATTAATACTTTTGTTGTTTATGGTATCAATTTCAAGTATTATCCCATGCTTTGTAGGAGGAGTTAAATGGACTGTATGAAATATATCAAAATGCGATTTATTAAGATGAAGCTTTTAGTTGTTTTGGTTGTTTGCTTGGGCGCTGTACCGGCATATTCTAAAAAAACAAAATTTGTATCAATGGGTACTGGTGGAGTAACTGGTGTTTACTACCCAGTTGGTGGCTCAATTGCCAAGATGGTTAACAACAAAAAGGATCAGTACAAACTAAGAGTTAGTGTTGAATCTACGGGAGGATCTGTATTCAATATTAACGCCGTAAACACGGGAGAGCTTGAATTTGGTATAGCTCAATCGGACAAGTTATTTCATGCATTTAATGGTCAGCACGAGTGGGATAAGAAAGCAATTAAAAGACTAAGAACAGTTTTTGGCACTTACCCAGAAGCTGTAACTTTAGTTGCTGCACAAGACAGTGGCATTACCTCTATAAGTACCATGAAAGGAAAAAGAATAAATTTAGGGAATCATGGCTCGGGTCAGAGAGCCAACTCAATGCTGATCTTGAAGTACTTTGGCATGGATCATGAGAAAGATTTTAAATCTGAAGCATTGAAACCAGCAGAAGGACCTAAGATGCTTCAAGACAACAGGATTGATGCATTTTTCTACAGCGTGGGCCATCCAAATGGTGCTGTTACTGAAGCTACTTCCGGAAAAAGAAAGGTAATGTTTGTTCCAATAGTAGGGCCTCAAATTAATAAACTACTAAGTGAACATGGTTATTATTATGGAACTTCCATTCCAAAAAACTTATATCCAAATGCTGTTGGTAAAGGTGATGCAAAAACAATTGGAATGAAAGCTATATTATTTACTTCCTCAAATGTTTCAGAGGACGCTGTGTATGCGGTTACAAAAGAAGTTTTCTCTAACTTTGATGACTTTAAAAACCTACACCCTGCACTTAACAAGCTGAAAAAGGAAGACATGGTAGCTAAAGGCGGAGGAGTTGTCCCTATTCACAAGGGTGCAATGAAGTACTTTAGAGAAGTAGGCTTAGTCAAAGACGAAAAGAAGAAGGATGCAAAATAGATCTTTGTTCTAAGATAGTGGCATCTAACTACTTTTAAGAAAGCTAAGATATGTCTAATGAGAATGAAGACGTAAAACTAGAAGACAATAATGCTACTCAGTCAGCAGTAGAGATAGTAGAAGAAATAGAACATGGTGCCAGAATACCGGAGGGAATTGCTAAATATGCGATACCTCTGGTGGCTGGTAGTTGGTCTTTGTTTCAACTGCTGTTACCTAAGATATTATTACTTAACTCCGAAATTGTAAGAAGTATACATTTAGGCTTTGCTTCTTGTTTAGTGTTTTTATGTTTTCCCGCTATTAAAAGTAAACGTATTATTTCTCGTATAAGAAATGTTAAGTACCTGACATTTCTCTATTCTAAAAAGCTACCTATTTTAGATATAATTTTTGCTATAGTTGCTACTTTGTCTGCATTATATCTATCCTTTGATTATGAGGGCATAGGTTCCAGAGTAGGAATTCCAAACAAAGTTGATATTATTATTGGATTTATGTTGATTGTGCTCCTACTGGAAGCATCTAGGAGAGCAATTGGTCCGGCACTTCCCACTATAGCATCTCTTTTCATACTCTACAGTTTTTTTAGTGAACACATGCCGGAGGTTATTGCATTTAAAAATGCAAGCCTCGACAAATTAATATCAAAGCTTACTATGGGATCAGAGGGAATTTATGGTGTTCCACTGGACGTGTCCGCATCAACAGTGTTTTTATTTGTGTTATTCGGAGCTATCTTAGAAACGGCTGGTGGTGGTAAGTATTTTATAGATTTATCATTTAGTTTGCTGGGTAAGTATCGTGGTGGACCAGCAAAAGCTGCTGTATTAGCAAGTGGTCTAACTGGAATGGTTTCAGGTTCTAGTATTGCAAACACCGTCACAACTGGTACTTTCACAATACCGCTTATGAAAAAAGCTGGCTTTCCAGCCTACAAAGCTGCTGCTATAGAGGTTGCAACAAGCACCAACGGACAGCTAATGCCACCTATAATGGGAGCTGCTGCATTTATCATTGCAGAATATTGCAATCTTTCTTATATAGAAGTGATTAAAACTGCACTTATTCCTGCTTTTGCATCATATGTTGCGTTGATTTATATAGTTCATCTAGAGTCAAAAAAACTAAAATTACAACCCATTGACAAAAAGTATTTACCAAGATTTTGGAAAACTTTTTGGTCTGGAATATACTTTATAATTCCTATTTTGTTTTTGTTACATCAGCTGATTATCATGAGAAGATCAGCGCAGACTGCTGTGTACTACGCAATAATAGCTCTGCTCGTTTTAATTGTAGTGAAAAATATAATCATCCTAAAAAAAGATAGAATAAAAGAGGCTATGCTTCTCTCCCTTCATCAGATATGGAACAGCCTTGTGGTTGGAGCCAAAAATATGATGAACATTGGGGTCGCTGTAGCTGTAGCAGGTATAATTGTAGGAGTTGTAACACTTGGTTTGGGTAATGTGGTAATCGAAGTTATAGATAAAATTTCTGGTGGAAACTTAATTGTAATGTTATTCGTGACCGCGTTTATTAGTTTACTTTTAGGCCTGGGTCTTCCAACAACTGCCAACTATATAATTATGGCATCGTTAACAGCACCAGCAATTATTGCTCTTTCAGGTGATGCAGGGCTTGTAGTTCCACTTATTGCCGCTCATCTATTCTGTTTTTATTTTGGAATTTTAGCCGATGATACACCTCCTGTGGGGCTGGCAGCATATGCAGCAGCAGCAATAGCAAAAGAAGATCCCATAAAGACAGGTATTCAAGGATTTAGATATGATATGAGAACTGCAATTTTACCGTTCATGTTTATTTTTAACACCGAACTATTGCTTATTGGTGTGGAATCCTATGCTTATGGAGTGGTTGTATTCTTAACAGCCTTAGTTGCTATGTTTGCATTTGCTTCTTTTACCCAAGGACATATGTTTATAAAAAACAAGTGGTATGAAGGGATCTGTTTAATAATGGTAATGTCATGTTTGTTCAGACCAGATTTTCTGGGAGATAGGTTTGATATTAATTTATTAGGATTAGCTTCCAGACATGTGTGGCAAATTATAGGTGTAACCTTATTTTTTGCCTGTTACTTCTATCAAAGACTTAGATCAAAGCAAGCATAAAGGTGAGGTTAATGAGACAAAAATAAGTGGACTTGTTCACTTTTTTTGCCAAATGCCTGTTTCCTGGTTAGTGACTACAACAAGGAATTTTCTTTAGCCGTACTCGCTATCGTTTAATATACTGATAAAAAGCCACTAAGCTTAACAAAAACGCAGACAAAAAACCTATACTACTAGGCAAAGGTAATCCCAAAAACATAATCCTGAAATCATAGTGTAATGCAATGGAAGCTCCTATTAAAAGGCCACCTATAACAATACCCAGAAATATCAGAGTTGCAGATTTCTCAAAAACTTTTCCAAACTTAACTAAGTTATGTATTTCTAAGTTAAACCTATAATCTGGGTTATTAAATTTTTTAATTAATTGATTTGCTTCCCTAGGAAGTTTGGCTACCAACCTTCTAGAGTCTTTTGCAAAAGAACCTAAGTTTTTTGAAATGTGTATAGGATCATATTTTGCCTTTAAAATTTGGCTGGCAAAGCCAGTTGCTTCAGATAACAAGTCAAAGTCACTGATTAAACCTCTTCCTACACCCTCTAAAGTTAAAATAGATTTAAAAAACATAACCAAATCTGATGGAAGCTGAATATTATGCCTACTAGCACACCCAACTGCTTCCATTAAAACTTTTCCAAGATTCACATTTTTTAAACTAAGATTAAAATGAGGTGAAATTAAATCTCTAAGGTCATTAGAAAAATTTTCTAAGTTAATTGTTTTATTATAAGGTGCAAGATCCACAAATTCATAAGCCAATGTCTCATAATCTTCAGTAGTAAGTGCTAAGAACATATCTGCTATAGAATCTCTTAACTTAACACTTAGTCTACCAACAACCCCAAAGTCCAATAATGCAATTTTATTTTCCTCAAGCACAAAAATATTTCCAGAATGAAGGTCTCCATGAAAAAATCGGTCATGGAACACCATATGAAAAAAAGCTTTCAAACCTCGCTTAAGTAATAAAGCCGAATCAAACCCTTTCAATTCAGAGTGCTCACTAATAGGAGTGCCTTTAATTCTCTCCATAACTAATATTTTAGGTCCTGACAGCTCCATGTACACATCAGGTATCTTGATATGTTCATTGTTTTTAAAGTTTTGTTTAAACTTCAGCATATTGTTTGCTTCAACAATAAAATTAGTCTCTAGGTTTAGAGCTTTTGTAAATTCATTTACTACACCTATTGGATTATAAATTCTGGTTTCAGGTATATATTTGTGAACTAAATTTGCTACAAAATACAAAATATTTAAATCATCGTTTATTAGTTTAACAATGTTGGGCCTTCTTATCTTAACAACAACCTGTGTATTATCTCTTAGCACCGCATGATGAACCTGGGCTATGCTGGCAGCTGCTTTAGGCTCTTTATCAAAAGACAAAAATATCTCATCAAACTTTTTAAAATGATTTTTTAAATCTGATTCTATTTGTTCATATTTTACAGGTTCCACTTGATCATGCAGTTTTTTGAACTCTTCTACCCAATCAATTGGTATAAGATCAGGCCTTGTTGCCAACAGTTGACCCAGCTTTACAAAAGTAGGCCCAAGTTCTTCAAAGCTCATTCTCAACCTAACTTCAACTGGCAGAGAAGATCCTTTATCTGTTTTAAATCTTAAAAACTTAGGTGATAGTTTTAGATTGACCCTTCTTATTACGTCTTGAAATCCGTGCTTTGCGAATACGCCCACTATTTGTTTTAGACGTTTTACGTTTCTTATGTTTTTTACTACCTGTCTTGATGTTTTTATAATTTCCATTTTTACTTCCTGCTAATACAAAGTCTATTTTACCACTATCCGTATCAGCTTGCACTACTATAATTTTTACTTTATCCCCAATCTTGTATATCTTGTTTTTGCTCCTTAAACACATTGTATCTTCATCATAATTAAAATAACCATCTAATGTTTCCAATCTAACAAGTCCATCTACATCAAAAATTTTTAACAACACAAACATACCAAATTTAGTCAATCCACTTATCATTCCATCAAATTCCTGGGAGATTTTTTCTTTCATTAACCGTGCTTTTTTGATACTCATAAGTTGTCTTTCTGCCTGTACAGCTCTTCTTTCACATGAAGATAGATATTCTGCCATACCTTTGTAGTCATATTTATCTTGGGTGGTTTTAAATAAAACACTCTTAAGTTGCCTATGAACAACTAAGTCAGGATATCTCCTAATGGGAGAGGTAAAATGCAAATAATCCTTAAAGTTAAGTCCAAAATGGCCTATGCCCTCTGATAAATAACAGGCCTGCTTTAATGATCTGAGAATGATTATATTAAATATCTGATCAAATTGTGTGTTTTTCACTTTTTTCAAAAGTTTATTTATTTGTTGTTGTAATGAACTAGTTTTTATTAGAGGTTGATGACCAAGATTAAACATAAATTTGCTAATTTTTTCCAAGTCCTCTTTATCAGGTGCTTCATGTACTCTATTCAAAGTCTGTATTTCATTTACTCTTAAAAATCTAGCAGCTGTTTGATTAGTTAAAAGCATTAATTCTTCGATTATTCTGTGAGCAAATAGTCTTTTTGATTTTTGACAGTCAATTGGATTTCCAGCCTTATCTATAATCAGCTTAGTTTCTTCTAGATCTAGATCTAAAGAACCAGCATTCATCCTTTTTTTTACCAAAATATTAGCTACATCTTTTGCTGTTTGTAACAATTCCTCGATCTGATCATAACTCTCTTTATTGTTATCTATAATGTCTTGTGCTTCTGCATAAGTTAATCTTTTAGAGTTAACAATAATAGCTTCATAAAAGTTTGATGACTTTACATCTCCTTTAAAATCCATTTGAATATCCGCCACTAATGCCAACCTTTCGACATCAGGTTTTAGAGAACAAATATTATTGCTTAGTTTTTCAGGTAACATAGGAATTACACTATTTGGGAAATATGAGCTAAATCCTCTTCTATACGCCTCATCATCAATAGCGGTATCTGCCTTAACATAATGACTTACATCTGCAATAGCTACCACTACATTAAACCCATAACTTTTGCGTTTTACATAAATAGCATCATCAAAATCTTTTGCATCTAATCCATCTATTGTCACAAATGGTAGTTCTAGTGTTTTCCTTCTCTTTCTTTCTCCATTGGTTATTTCTACTGTTAAACCAGAGACTTCTTTTTCAACTTTTTTATTAAAAGTATTTGGTATTTTGTTTTCTACTATTACTCTTTTTTCATCAAAAAGTGGGTTGCCTGCTCTACCAATTATTTTAGCAACCTTTGCAACAATTTTTTTATTATTAACTGATGGATATTTTATAATTTCTGCTTCTACCAAATCTCCATCATCAGATCCTAAAGTATCGTCCTTTGATATATAAATATCACTCCCCCATCTGTTAGAAGAATCCTCTATTAAACCACCACTTAATAATTTTAAAAATTTTCCCACTACAATGGTTTCTGAACGCTCTGTTATTTGGGTTATTTTACCGTACAACCTATTATCATCTTTTCTTCCAGCTACCTGAACTAATACAGAGTCATTTGTCATAACTCCAAACATACCTCTTCTGGGTATAAAAATATCTGGGTGCTCACAATTCGCTATGAAAAATCCGTATCCATCTGGATGTCTTTTAATGATGCCTTTAATTTCTTTTTTCATTTGGATTGTACTAGTCTTCTTCTGGCCATCTTTTAGTTGCAAGTTCAATTTTTAAAGTTTTTAATTGCTTTTCGTCTTTCTCTACTACCTTTGGTGGTGCTTTTTCTCTAAAAGCTTTATTTTTAAGTCTATTTTCTAAACTCTCAATTTCTTTTTTTATCTTTTTTACCTTTTTGGTTATTTCTTCAAGATTCAACATATACACTTGTAATGGAATACAAAATTTAATAGATGTTTTTTGCAGTTCTATAATTTTGAATATGCGATATGTTTTATCTTTAATATCCAAATACATGTTTGTTTCTTTTTCTCTAATTTGCTTTTCTGTAAAAGGAATGTTAGGAGGTCCGATATCAGATTTATTTGCAACAGAAATATTACTGCCAGACGACTGTTCTATATCATCTTTATGGGATTCAATTAAATGATTAAAATACTCCTCACCTTCATCATCTTGCGACTCAGTTCGTATACTTAATGTAAGTTTTCCTTCTTGGAAAATTTCACCTTTTATTTGTCTTACATAAGTAATTATATCCATTATATTGTCTGCATCATTTATATCTTCTGGTTTGTTTGGATCGTACATGCTTAAAAAGTCTGAATCGTTGTGATGGTTAGGATAACTATCTATGATACAAGCCTTGTTCTTTATAGGTAGTTTTTGATAAATGTCTTCTGTTAAGAACGGAATTATAGGGTGAGATAACCTACAAATTCTATCCAAAACATTTGTTAAAACATTAAGTGTTGTAGCCTTATTTTTTTCTTCACCCTTATAAAGTATTGGTTTAATTCGCTCTAAGTACCGGTCACAAAAATCGTTCCATACAAATGAATAAATTGTTAAGACAGCTTCTGCAAACTTAAAGTCACTAAGATAACCATCCATATCATGGTAGGCAACACTCAATTTTTGTATAATCCACTTATCGTAGATTGACATATCTTCTTTTCTAAATTTATGTTTTATATTTTTGTGAAATGATAGACAGAACTTTGTAGCATTAAAAATTTTATTTAAAAAATTTCTATACCCCTCAAGTCTTTTCTCTGAAAACTTAATATCATTACCACCATATACTTGTGACATAAGTGTAATTCTTAGTGCATCTGCACCTGATTTGTCTATCAAATCTAAAGGATCTAATGTGTTTCCTAAAGATTTGGACATTTTTTCGCCTTTTTCATCTCTTATTATCCCATGAACAAAAACTGTTCTAAATGGAATGCCTTTAACATGATGAAGGCCTGACATTATCATTCTAGCAACCCAGAAGAATATTATATCATGTCCAGTTACCAAAACATTTGTAGGATAGAAAGTTGTTAGATCTTTTGTTTGTTCAGGCCAACCTAAAGTGCTAAAAGGCCAAAGTGCTGAACTAAACCAGGTATCCAATACATCATTGTCCTGATAAATATCAACCGATTTACATTTACAACATTTACTCGGAGTAGATTCACTAACAGTAATAGCTTTACACTCATTGCAGTGCCATGCTGGTATTCTATGACCCCACCAAAGTTGTCTGGAAATACACCAATCTTGAATATTACTCATCCAATGCAAGTAAGTCTTAGCCCAATGCTCTGGTTCAAATGAAATAGTTCCATCTTGAACAACTTTTTCTGCCGGTGGAGCAATACTCTTTGTACTAACAAACCATTGATCAGATAAATAAGGTTCTACAGCTTCACCAGTTCTTTGACTAATAGGAGTGGTAACTTTATACTTTTCTTTTTTAACTAATAAATTGTGTTTTTTAAGATCTTTCAAGATCATTTTTCTAGCTTCTAATACTTTTAATCCTTCATATTTACCGGCATTATTATTTAATGTTCCATCTGGATTTAAAATGTTAATAAAATCTAACTTGTGCCTTAACCCAACTTCATAATCTTTGAAGTCGTGTGCTGGTGTAATTTTAACCACACCTGACCCAAAACTCTGATCCACAAATTCATCACTTATAACTTTTATTTCCTTATTAAGGAATTCTAATATAACTGTTTTGCCTATATATTTTTTATATCTTTCATCTTCCGGATGAACGGCAATAGCGGTATCCCCCAGAATGGTTTCTGGTCTGGTTGTTGCGACCACCAAAAATTTATCGCTATCAGAAAAAGGGTATTTGACATGCCACAGATGGCCATCTTTTTCTTGGTGTTCTACTTCAAGGTCTGATAGTGCGCTAGAAAGTTTAGGATCCCAATTTATTAGTCTTTTACCTCTATAAATTAGCCCTTCATTATATAAATTTACAAAAACCTTTTTGACCGCCTTTGAAAGGCCGTCATCCATGGTAAATCTATTCCTACTCCAATCACAAGAGTCTCCCAGTTTCTTCATTTGTGATATGATACGGTTCTCGTATTTTGTTTTCCACTTCCACACTTCTTTTACAAATTTTTCTCTACCTAAGGTTTTTCTATTAAGATCTTTTTTTTCTAGATGTCTTTCAACCACACTCTGTGTAGCAATACCTGCATGATCGGTCCCTGACTGCCATAGAGTATTAAACCCTTTCATTCTATGCCACCTTACTAGCACATCTTGTATTGTATGGTCTAAGGCATGTCCCAGGTGAAGAGAGCCTGTAACATTTGGAGGAGGAATCATTATACAAAATGTAGGTTTTTCGGAACCAAAGCTGGGCTTAAAATAACCACCCTCATCCCACATTTTGTATATTCGGGCTTCTAGTTTTTTTGGTTCGTAAGTTTGTGTCATAGTAGATTTGGTTTTAAAACTGCAAGTCCAATTATAATTATCAGTAGCAATGTTGGGACCTCATTTATTATTCTACACAGCCTTACTGACAAAAAAATTTCATCCTTCATAAACTTGTGGAGTGTATATCCAACAAAGTAATGATATACCAGTAGAATAAGTATAAACAGCATTTTCACATGAAACCAGGGTACATGCAAATAAACAGGTATATGCATTAGCAGCAACATTCCAAATAGCAAAGTTAAAACCATGGATGGTGTAGTTATGTAGTAGTATAGCCTAAAAGCCATTTGCTTAAGTAAATCTGAGTTGCTTTTATTAGATTGGTTCTTAGCTTGATATACAAATAGCCTGAACATATAAAACAATCCAGCGAACCAACAAACCATGGTTATTAGGTGTAAGGCCTTAAAAATCAACATAAGCATTAGCCTTACCTGAATCTCATTGATCTGGCAAAGGCTAAATTTTTTGGATCGGAGTCGTGGCGGATCAGAACGGCAACTTACCAATTTTTTTTAAACTACTGTTGACTTAATTAAGGATCACACACATATTCGCATCTTGTTAGACACAAGGCAGGTCTTTTTAACCTTCCTAAATAGAATGTTATATAAGAAATGAGAGTTATATCTAATCAGAGTACCGATTGGAATAGCTTGGTTAACTGCTAGATAAGAAATTAAGTGAGGAGTGTTGTGCAGGATATTAAACAAAGACATCAGGAATCTCTGTCTTCCTTAAAGGGATCTTTGGACGAGCTAGACAAGATAAAAGTAAAGGATCTTGTTAGAACCGAAGATCTTGGAACAAAGCTAGGTTTCCAAGAAGGAGCTAAATTATTTGAACAAATTTCAGAGCTATTTAACAAACTCTCAAATGTAAATTTCGACCTCATTACTAGTTCATGTGCGGTAGAATTTGATGGTTATGCAAGGAGTGCGTTGGATTTATTCAACGAAATTTCGAATTTCAATGCTGAACAAGGTAATCCATTAGAGCAAAGAAATAATATAATTAATCGAATTGACGGAGCTTACAATGAGTGGTTTAAGAAAATAGCTCCGATCATTGCCTTTTGTAATAGTGAAGGTACAACACAGCAGGCAGATAAGGATGTTGCTGAGATTAAAAAACTTAAGAAAAGGGCGGAAGAAAGTGAAGCAGCCTTAAGTAATATTCTTGGCAAAACCAGAGACAAAATTGCTGGTGAGGGTGTGGCTCAACATATCCTTCATTTCCAAAAAGAAGTAGATAGGCATCAAAAAGCTAAAAAAATATGGCTCTGGGTAACGGGGAGTTTTGGTGCTGTACTGGTTGCTTTTCTTATTTGGAATGTACGTCACTCCATGGGTTGGAATGAAGCTATCATCACTTCTAAGTTGGTTCAAATTAGTTTGTCAAAAGTGTTGATGTTTAGTGTGCTTTCTTTTTTCTTTGTTTTGTCGGCAAGAATTTACAGAGTTGAGTCGCACAATCTAGTGGTAAATCAGCACAGGCAAAATGCCTTGGGTACATTTGAGGAATTTATAGATGCAAGTCTGGACAAAGCGACAAAAAGTGCTGTATTACTACAGACAGCACAATGCATTTTCTCACATCAGAATACTGGCTTTACTCAAGGCGAACAGGATAATGTAGCTTCATCTCAAAGAGTGTTAGAGATCATAAGAAATAATGTGAATCCCACTATTGGAAGTGAAGGTTAATAGTGATAGCACAAACTAGAAGCTTTCTCAAGAGGAAGCAATATGTGGTATTAAGGCGAATAGATATTCTTTTTTTGTTATGCAGAACGGACAAAGAGTGTCAATGGTCGTAGCTAATAGTAGGTATGGTAATGAATATTTAAAGACCGAGGCAGATGGAGAAATGCCAAACAACCTTCTGAGCCTTCATGAATGTGCGTAGATGATGTATAGGTATAGAGAATCTTGGTATAAACATAAATTATTTTTTTAAATATAAACTTCAAAAAGGGAGGTTATTTGGAAATGGAAACTATAGTAGATAAAGATGTTGCACACAACAATTATATACCTGGATACTCAGAAGCTGAAGTAAAAGTTATAAAACTACTTCTTAAACAATCAAAAAACGGGTTTAATCACGATCCACTATTGGCTGCGAAAAATATTGCGGAAGAAACGGGTTTGAGTTTAGAGGACACAGAAGATGCGGTCAACAGACTTAAAGAACAAGGTTTCTTGAAGATAAACAGAACATTTGGCTCCTTCTCTGACCAAAGGATTATTACTGATGAGTCTTTGTTTATTGAATTTGACCGGTACTTCATGGGATGGGATGCTAAGGAGGATGCTAAACGAATTGCTCGAGATATGTTGAATGACAAAGAATCTACAGCTCAACCAAAAGAAATAGCAGAGCAATATGGTTGGAAGCCTCGCCGCCTTAACCCTGCAATTAGACACCTTGTAAATGAAGGAGTCATTTATAATATCGAAACCCTCGGTTCACATCCGATGACGGTGAGCAAGGTTCAGAGGGTGAGTGATTCAGCAATCCGCAGATTTTTAAAGAAACGCTGATTAATAAGTTCAACGTCTACTAGTTCTTTTGCCTCACCTAAAGATGAACTAGTCATGGCAAGGTTGATTCGATTTTTTAACTCTTTTTTGCCATATGTTATTAGTGAAACTAATTACGGTTGGGTTTCGATTGAGAGGTACGGAGCAACCTTAGGATTGCTTTCTTTTTTATGTTTAAATCAGCACAATTTTAAACAACCATTTAAATGTAAGTCTATTTGTTGTATTTTTTTAAATCTGACGCTGTTTTATCAATAGCTTTGTTTAAAAAGTCATACGCACTTGGAGCCGGTACATTGCAACCAGTTTTTTCATCATATAATAAAAAAGTTTTATGTAAGTATTTTGCTACTAGAAACAACTCCTCCATACTTACTGGAAGTTTTGAAGCAACAGGGATTGGTAAACCTTTATGCAAAGGATTTGTTGATCTGGTCAAGTTAAGCCTTTCAATGTGATTCCACATACTATGGACACAACCAGAAAATGGTGTATAGATATAATTATATATATCTAAATTGTCAGATTCTTCTGCCATTTTTCTTACAGATTTATTTGACCATCTTCCTAAATTTACTTCTACAAACGCTTCATGCTTCTGATTATTTAACCAATCCTCATACGCATTTAAAACAGGATCGTCATCTGCTTCCACACCATCTGACTTCAATTGAAGCTTTCTATGTTCGATCATCAACTTTACTTGGCCTAACCCATACTCAATGTATTCCTTACATCTTTTTTCTGGGTCTTCTAGTATCCAAGCTAGCGTTATATGTACATCAATCATACAACGCTGAATTATTGGGGCGATATGTAGAGTCCAAATACTTGAGCATTTACAAAACTCAGTTGCTAGTGAAACTTGTCTTGCCAGAAGTCCGCCAACAACTGCACGTTTTTCATCTTCCTCTACATTTACACTAGATAATTTCATCCTCTCTGAAAACTCTTTACGAACAATCTTTTTATATTCTTTAATATTATTTAATAAAGATGTGAGCGTCTTATGTTCTATACTCTCTTCCATTTTAAAATTACCACTCAATTTTAGTTAAATCAATAGGTTCTATCTGACGAGATCTATTCCAAAAATATTTAGACCAGTCCTGCAAACCCTTATCAATAACACAAGTTCCGCAAAATAAATTTAAAACGCAACAAATCGAAGCTGCAATTTCCTTGGATATTTGAGTATTAGGGTAATGTTCAACTTCAGGAAAATTAGCAAGTGATGTATGAGATGCAGCTTTAAGTTTTCCCGACAAAAACATCTTATATACAGCTAATGCTTGCATAAAAATACCTTCACTACTTCTTTTGTTATATAGCTTGCTTAAATACTTTTTAAAGTTCTCAATAAAATTCTTATCAGTTAACTGTAATTTCTTGTCTTCTAATAAAAATGCCAAAGGGCATTCAGGATAAAAATATATAAAATCATTTAAAGTGTTTTGTATGTTATTTAAAATCGAAGTTTTTCTTAAAGATTCTATAATTTTATTTTTTTGAAATTCCTCTAGTTCACTGAAGGAACTTGCAAACACCACAACTTCACACTTGTTTTTCTGCAGAACTTTGACAGTTTCTGTTATCAAATCTGCAGCACCTCTAATTCCTAACTTCATATTAAGAGTCCCAAACCAAATCAATTCAGGAAGAGTAATGTCAATATATGGAACCTGACGGATGTCAGGGAAACTAGCTGGAAAAGGAGGAATTAATTTTGTTCCTTTCTTTTTATGATCCTTCAGTATACCGCTTGAATTAGACATATTGAAAGCAGTTCTATCTAAGAACTTTATAAATTTCAAGATTTTATTTGAGGAGAGATTTGTTTCTAAGAAGCAAAAAGGAAGGTTGTTGCCAAACACAGCACCTAAGCTAATAGTGTAAGATCCTTTTTACCCTGCGCTATATTTCAAGCCGCTGCCTATATTTCTTAGTAAATTCTCAGCAAAGAGTTTTAGATTTGGTTTATCAAAATCATCGAAAGCTATTTTGTTTGAATTATCCTAGTATCTACTACAAAAAAATTGACTCCACATACTAAATAGCGATACTTGTAAAAAGTATGCTATGAAAATAATTGGCTTATAGAGAACTGGTTAAACTAAAATGTTTGAATATAATTATAAGAGAACCGAAAAAAAAGACCTCTCTTTTTATGGTGAACAACTTTTGAGGGAAAGACACAAAATACATCCCTATCCTGCTATGTTGCATCCTTTGTTGGTGAATTTTCTTATTGAGAAATATGCAAAAGTAGGAAACGTGATTTTTGATCCATTTTGTGGGAGTGGAGTGACCCTACTCCAATCCAAAATAAAAGGGTATGAATCTATAGGCTTTGATATAAACCCTATGGCACTTCTCATTGCAAGAGCAAAAACAGCAGCCTATCAAAAAGAAAAATTGCTTAGAGAGTACAAGGATTTAAAAGCTACTTTAATTGAGGGAGCAAATCATCTTTTTGATCATACTCAAGTTGATATTCCTAAAATAACAAATATAGACTACTGGTATACTGAGGAAGTGGCCAATGATCTTGGCAGGATAAGATGGATTTTGAAAAACAGAACTTACGAGTACAGGGATTTTTTTACAACAATTTTTGCTTTTATATGCCGTAATCAATCTTTAACAAGAAACGGTGAATTCAAAAGATATAGGATTGATAAAGAGAGAATAGCAAGAACAAAAAATGAGGTTTTTCCAAGATTCTTATTGCATCTTGAAGATATGGTAAAAGTATTTTTGAGCGCTAGTGTACCTAAAAAACTAAGCAGACCTATATTCGGTAACTCAGAAGATAAAATCCCTTTAAAATACGACTTGGTTATCACTTCTCCGCCCTACGGTGATAGTAGTACAACGGTTGCTTATGGACAATATACAAGCTTTGGAGCTGATTGGGTAAACGACTTAATTGCTAATAATATTAGTGGCTACAAGATTGATAAACAGGGTTTAGGAAAAGAAGGTAGACTAAATAGAGAACTCAGCAAATATGAAATTTTAATGGATACGGTTGATAACATTAAAAGTGTGGATCCCAAGAGAGCAGAGGAAGTCTTGCACTTTTTCAATGGCTACTACAATGTAGTAAGAAATGTGGACAAAAACCTCAACAAAAAAGGAAAGGTTTGTTTTGTGGTTGGGAATAGGACAGTAAAAGGATTTCAAATACCTATGGATCAAATAACAGCATCTTTCTTCCACAGTATGGATCTTAATTTTGAAGGAATATTTGTCAGAGATATTCATAACAAAGTAATGCCTTCAAAAAATTCCCCTACTAATAGAGCTGGGGTGAAATCAAAAACTATGACCAATGAGTATGTAGTAGTTTTCAACAAAGAGTGAAGTACAAATGAATCTAGAGGAGATAAGAAAGAAACTGACTAAAGTAAAAAAAAAGGGATATTTAAGGACACTTAGAAAGGGACCAACTGGTATTGGATATACTTTAGAAACTCTACTTGAAATTAAAGAAAATAATATAAGCTCTCCAGATTTGGATAAAATAGAGTTGAAAGCATATAGGGAAAATCATACAGGGCTGATAACCTTGTTCACCTTCAATCGCAATGCATGGATAATGAAACCTTTGGATGCTGCTAGGAAGTATGGAAGCAAAGATGATAGTGGCAGACTTGGCTTGTATTATACGATGGGCCTTAAGCCAAACAGCACCGGACTTTTTTTATTAGTTGAAGATGATTTTGTCTCTGTAAGAAGTATAGATGGAAATGTAATTGCTAAGTGGGAGTTGAAAGAAATTGAGAAACGTTTTACAAAAAAAGTTAAAAATATTTTGTTAGTTAAGGCAAAGGTTGAAGAGAGAAAAGGTGTTGAATATTTTTTATTTAATAGAGCCAGGTTATTATCTGGAGGAGTAACTCAATCTATCCTTAAAAACCAATTTCAAAGTGGACAATTGTTATTAGATCTAAGATTGCATGACAAGGAAACTAGGGCAAGAAACCATGGAACAGCGTTTCGTATAAATGTAAAAGAACTAGAAAATTTCTATCAAAAGGTGGAGGAGGTTGAATTTTAAACCTTGAAATTATATCCCCTTTATTAGTTTTAGATGATTTCGATAGTAAAGATCACAAAGAATCAGCTGTTAGGCCGTCATCATCTATGTTTGCTTATTTGTTCTTTTAAACTAGAAATTACAAAATTTAAAAAATTAGTAATTACCTCCCTCTGCCATTGGATTAGATCAAAAGGTTTTATTTCAACTATTTTATCACCCGACTCTTTGTCGAAGTGACTTTTTATGAGAGTAACGCTTTTCAAACTTAAACCACGTCTGGTTATAAAATTTGACCTCTTAACATCTCCTCGCTCTCGTTTAGTTGGATGTCCGATTATATCATTGCGAATTTCTCTAATATATTTTAGTTTCTCCTCCTCGTCTTTATTGAAAGGAGGTACGTTTAACGTTTTTCTAATGTTAGTTACAGCATCTTGTTGCACATACATTGATTGCAGTAACCCGTAAATAAAAAGGTAAGTTTTGCCATCATCAATTTTTTCTTTAGTATCCTCGTATGATTTAATTGCCAATTCAGTATCACCGATTACATCCATAGCACTACAAACAATTAGCCACTTCTTTCTATCATCGATCAGTTTTTTTCTTTTATGGGTACTTGAATTGATAAGATCCCTAAGCTTAGATAAGGTCTCTTCCACGCTATTTGACCCAGATTCAACTGTCACTACATGCTCCAATGGCTCATCAAAACTATAACAGATTCTTTTTATGTTTTGTTCTAGGAACTTCAACATAAGCATTAGCCTTACACCAACTAATAAATTTTTGCAAAACCAAAGATGTTTTTTATGATGATATTTTTTTAGCTTTATCTATTTAAAGTTGGCTTAGGGCAGCCACAAAGTTTTCAACATCCTCGGTAGTTGTATCAAAAGTGGTGACCCACCTTACCTCGTACACATCTTCATCTGGTGACTCATCCCAGACATAGAAAAAGTAATTTTCTCTGGCCTTTTTAAAGGTTCTTTGGGTCTAAGCCTAGATCAAAACAGAGATATGTCCTTTACATAAAAACCTGGTAGAATGGTTCGAGATAAATATAACAGTTGTATCTGAGAATATTAATACTTAGAAGGATGGATAGAACTGTTGTTGATATAATAATAATGATCAGGAGATAAGTTAGTGAACCTCACTATTAATGCAGATATTACAAAGACAGGCCCGTCGCCATATGACATTCATTCTGGAAAATACTCAAGTATCAAAATTGACCTATCAGATATACAATTTTTTACGCCTGCTGTTCTAGTAAGAGTGCGTTGTATAATTGATTTGGCATTTGACTGTAAGTTGAAGGTTTTTATAATTCCGCCCTCAAATGAGAATGTTAAGAACTATGGAGGGAGAATGGGGTTATTTGATGGTACTGGATACACATATCCACACAACAAACAAGATTCTGCAAAATTTTTTCCTTTACTTAAAATTGTTGATGACCGCGACTGCACTTTAGAAGACAAATGTCATGCTGTTTTTAATCCTCTAGCTCCTGGTTCATTGGTGACTGAATTAGCAGATATATTTGGCGAGATTGCCAACAATATTTATTTTCACTCTGGCCCGAAGGGAAATCAAGGATGGGGATACGCTCACGCACAAGTTTACGATGATAAGGGAATTGTTGAGGTCGCAGTTTCCGATGTGGGTGTGGGATTCTTAAAATCTTATCAAAGAACTGGCCAGGATCGTGGAAGGAATGAGGAGCAAATTATATTGGAATCATTCAATGAATTGGAAAGCAGTCTCAACAATAAATCAGAGATTAAATATAGAGGCATTGGGTTATATGAAACCCTTGATTTTATTAAAAAGAGTTCTGGTAAGATCCGTGTCTTAAGCGGTAATACATGTGTAGAATGGACTTGTGTAAAAGAATTTGAATCTAGTGCTTTAAATTACAAATTGTGTGGTGTACTATTTGAGATGAGTGTACCTTTCAAATGAAGTTAATAGAGCTAGAAAAATATGGAAGTTTTCTATCAGGAAGAAGTCGTGCTTTTGAAGCTGTGGAGGAAATTCAACCTAAACCTGGTGAGGTTGTCTGTGTTAGCTTCTCTGGGGTTAAATCAACCGCACAATCTTTTGTTTCTGAGCTACTAGTTTCTCTTCACAAATACGGAATAGATTTATCTAAAGTGGAATTTGTTAATTACGAAAATGATCATGTTCAAAAAAGAGTAGAAAGAGAGTTAGTCAGATTAAACAAAATTCTCTCATCATAAATAACCGAACTACAATACAGTGAATGCAATGGGTAACTGAACAAAGATGCTCTTAGAATTAAAGAGCTTTAAGACTGGCTACAAAATTTTTAACATCTTCTTCACTAGTGTCAAAGCAGGTGACCCACCTTACTTCGTACATATCTTCATCGGGTGACTCATCCCAGACATAGAAAAAGTAATTTTCTCTGGCCTTCTTTAGGCTCTGTTTGGGTATCTTGGCAAACACCATGTTGGTTTCCACTTTTTGAGTTACTTCAATGCCCAAGTTTAAGATACTAGCCTCCAATAGCTTGGCCATTTTTAAGGAATTCTTGGAGTACTTAAGCCAAGTGTTGTCTTTTAAAAAAGCATAAAATTGTGCAGATACGAATCTAGATTTTCCGGGTAACTGTAGGAGCTGTTTTTGATAATAAGGGATTGAATGAACATTATACCCATTAAAAAACACACAGGCCTCAGCCAAAAGCAATCCATTTTTAGTACCACCAAAAGATAGACAGTCAATGCCAACATCACAGGTAAGTGCTTTTAAAGAACAGTCCAAAGCACAGGCAGCATGCACCAATCTTGTTCCATCCATATGTACTACAAGCCCATTTTCCCTTGCCAAAGTACAGATAGCTTTAAGCTCATCTATCGAATATAAAGTTCCTACTTCAGTTGGCTGTGTGATACTTATTACTCTTGGTTGTACATGATGATGGTCTCCTAGCCTTACCAACTTTTCCCTAATCCCATCTAGAGTAATTTTTCCATCATCGCTTGGAATAGCTAGCAACTTGGTACCAATGATACGCTCTGGAGAACCACATTCATCATTATTTATATGAGAAAGCTCAGAACAGATAACAGACTCATACGATTTCAAAAATGGCATCAAACAAAGGTGATTAGCTCCAGTGCCATTAAAAGCAAGGTACATTCTTGAATTTTTGCCAAATACAGATTGAAACAACTCCTGTGTCATTTTAGTAATAGGATCATTGCCATATGCCCCAACATGGTTTCTATTTACACTATTTATTACATTAATTGCTTCTGGGATTACCGCAGAATTATTATCACTTGCAAATGATCTGGTTGTTATTGCATAATCCATATAAAACTTTATAAACATAAACTTCAAAGATTAACAAGATAAAATTTTATGTTGCACATATACTTAGATTACAATTCCACAACACCAATCGATAGCACTGTTACTAAAAACCTAAACAATGTTTTAAATTTTTGGGGCAACACAAGCTCGATACATATGCAATCTAGAAAACCAAAACAACTCTTAAGAGAAGCAAGAAAAAATATAGCCAAATTAATTGGAGCTAAAACTCCATTGGAAATAGTATTTACTTCTGGGGGAAGTGAATCAAATAATCAAGTAATTAAAGGCGTTTTCTTTCATAACCTAATCCACAAAACAGGTAAAAATCACTATATTTGTGGAACAACAGAACATCCATCTACAATAGAAGCATTCGAATTTATCAAGAAACTTGGAGCAAAAGTAGATTTCATACCAGAAAATAAATCAGGGTCGATAGACACGGAAAAATACGAACAAATGATAGGAGACAACACCGCCCTTGTATGCAAGATGCTGATAAATAGCGAAACCGGAATAATTTATCCCGTAAAAAAAATGTCAAAAATTGCTGCAAAAAATAATGTTTTATTTTTTTCTGACTGCGTACAGAGTTTGGGGAAAATGCTACTTTCTGTAACTGATCTTGGTTTGGATTTTGCCAGCTTTGCCTCTCATAAATTTTATGCCCTAAAAGGCTGCGGTGTAACCTACATAAAGACAGGAAAAGATATAGAACCACTTATACATGGCGGAGGACAAGAAAGATCTAGAAGAGCAGGTACCGAAAATATACTTGCCATAACCTCCATGTCTGATGTTTCAAAAAAAGACTTCTCCAAATCAATTGCTCATATGAAGAAACTTCAGAGCCATTTTGAAAGCATCGATTTAGATGGAATAGAAATAGTAGGAAAAGATGAGGCCCGTATCTGCAATACCTCAAATATAATTATAGATGGCATCGATAGCGAAACCTTACTGATAAACCTAGACATCATGGGTTTTGGTATTAGCGCAGGGACAGCGTGTAACTCCGGAAAAGGAGAACCCAGCCCTGTCTTGACAAATATGGGCTACACCTCATCACAAGCAATGAGGTCTATAAGAGTAAGTTTTGGGTGGAATACCACCATAGAAGAGGTAGACAAATTCATGGAAGCACTTAAAAAGGCTGTAAAAAGGGTCAGAACTGCATACTCTATTGCCAACCAAGCACAAAACAATTAAGACTATTGATATGAAAAAGAAAAAAGTACTTGTGGCCATGAGTGGCGGAGTTGATAGCTCCGTAGTGGCTGCTATTTTAGTAGATCAAGGGTTTAATGTCATTGGCGTCACAATGCAGGTTTGGGATTATTCCAAATGTGACATTACGCAGGGAAATGGCACTTGTTGCTCTAGCATTGATGTAGATGATGCCAGAGATGTGGCTGATAAACTTGGAATACCATTTTATGTATTAAATTGTGAAAAAGAATTTAGAACAAAAGTGATCGATACATTCATACAGGATTACCTAGGAGGCAAAACTCCCCTACCCTGCGTAAACTGCAATACTTTTTTAAAATTTGATCATCTTGTTACCAAAATGCATGAATTAGGCTGTGATTACCTAGCTACAGGGCACTATGCGGAGGTAGTAAAGCTTGGAGAACAAAAATATGGGATCAAAACCAGTACAGATAGTGTGAAAGATCAAACCTATTTTTTGTTCACCCTTGATCATAATCTTTTAGATAAAATGATGTTTCCTATAGGTCACATGAACAAACTAGATGTAAGAAAATTGGCAGAAAAAAAAGGCCTATTAAACGCAAGAAAAAAAGATAGTACAGGAATATGTTTTATTGGCAAAAAAGGCTACGCAAAGTTTATTGAAAAAGAGATAGACGATGACCTCATCACCAAGGGTGATGTATGTCTTTACCCAACTGGAAAGATAATAGGAACCCATGATGGAATACACAATTTTACATATGGTCAAAGAAAAGGAATAGGTGTTTCTGGCTACGAAGAACCACTATATGTATTGAAAATTGAAGGCTCAACTGTTTGGCTTGCTCCTGAAGAGCACTTATATTCCAAAGATATGGTGATAGACAAAATAAATTTACTTGATGAGATAGAATCGGGCGAAAGACTTACAGTAAAGATCAGATATCATCACAAAGGGGCTTGGTGTAGGGTTAAGAATTTTGATAGAACCACTGCTCAAGTTGAATTTGAAACACCTCAAAGGGCTGTCACACCTGGACAAGCCGCTGTGTTCTACAGAGATAGGCAGCTAGTGGGTGGCGGATGGATAAGGTAAAGTTATACACCTTTGGCTGTAAAGTTAATACACACGATAGCAGTGTTTTAGAATCAAAACTAAGTAAGCTTAACTTCAAAGAACCTATTCATGTTATCAATACATGTGCAGTTACTAGAAAAGCCACTTTACGGGCCCTTAAGTTAGCTAAAAAAATCAAAAAAAATACTGCAGAAAAAGTGGTAATAACAGGATGTGCAGCTCAAGTTGATACCAAAGATTTTGATTGCGTTGATCTTGTGGTTGCCAATAGCGATAAGGATCAAATAGATGATCATATAACCCATATGTTTGCCCAATCTGGCAAAACAGTAAGCAAAATAAAAAAATCTGACATTTTTCAAAAGAAAACCATAGAATCTCATGGAGGTCTTTTAGAGAATAGAACAAGAGCATTTGTTAAAATACAAGACGGTTGTAATAGTTTTTGTACCTTTTGTGTTATCCCTTTTGCTAGAGGTAAGAGCAGAAGTCTTTCGATAAACAGTATATGCAATCAAATAAATAATTTATACTCCAAAGGAATAAGAGAAGTTGTTCTAACTGGCATTCACATTGGAGACTATCAGGACAAAAATAAGAGATTAGAAGATTTAGTAGAATCAGTTTTATTAAATACCAAAATGCCCAGAATAAGACTTACTAGTTTAGAACCTAAAGAATTAACCAAAAAGCTTGTGGACTTATATTCAGATAAAAGAATGTGTCCTCATTTTCATATGAGTATTCAAAGTTTAAATGATAGAATTTTAAAAAAAATGAGGCGTCAATATGAAGTAAAAGATATAAAAAATGCTTTTTACACTATAGACAAGAACATAAAAAATTCTTTCGTGGGTATGGATCTAATTGTGGGCTTTGTATCAGAAGAAGAAACAGAGTTTAAGCAAACATACGATATGTTATCCGATCTTCCATGGACAAAAATACATGTATTTCCCTACAGCCACAGACCTAATACAAGAGCATCAAAATGGGAAGATGATGTCTTGGGTAGTGAAAAAAAATATAGATCTAAAATGATAAGAGATCTTAGTACAAAAAGAGTTTATAAAAAAGCAAAAGAGCAAGTCGGAACAAAAAAGAAGGTTTTAATTCTAAAAAATTCTAAAGGTCTTTCTAGAGACTATTGGGAATGTGAGATAGAGGGTAAAAAAGATGGGTTGCCCCACGAGATTCCAGTTATTATAACCGGATATAAATCGTCCATACTATCAGGAAAAGATGGGTGTCTGTTGGCAAAGCCACTAACTTAAACATAGTATTTTACAAAATTTATAAGATCCTTTAGAAATTTTTTCAACAGAACACATATTACACAAATATGGTTTACAATAGGCCTAATCAATTTGTGCCTATATTAGATAGATCATTATAATAACCAAATCTCCATGTCTTAAAAGCAAGGGATGCTATTTTATGTTTTTAAATTTTGTCTTTTCATTAGTGTTTTCATTCAATGTGTACGCCATGACAGATGGAATGCCTACACTAGACGATACAAACCAGGCTCCTTGTAAAAATGCACTTACAGAGTCACCTGAAAACTCAAGTGAAGAATCTGAATATATTTTAGATCAATTTCGTGAATTAGGAGTTGATAAGGCAGCTGAAATTAAAAGAGCAGTAGATGCATACTTTAGTGTCAGAAACCCTCTTATGGGAAGTAGGTACTCTGATGAAGAAAAACTTCTTGCTATCGAAGTAGTAAAAGTAATGGAAGGAAATGTAAATGGAGCTGCAAAGCTATTGGACATGAATGAAAGGTCTCTAAGAAGATGGACAACCGACTACGAGCAAAGAACAGGTACTCAAATCAGAAACGCTCAGATTCAAAGAACATATACAGACGAACAAAAAACCGAGGCCATAGAGCTGGCTAGAAAAGAAGGTGTATCTGAGGCTAGTAGAATATTAGGTATACAAAGGACAACTATTCGTTATTGGTTAAATCAATATAAAACCAAGACCGCAGAGTTAGCAATAAGAGAAGGTGTACCTGAGGCTGCTAGACAGTTAAATGAAACCGAGCTAACTATTCATATATGGTTAGATGAATATAAAACCGAGGCTGTAAAGCTAGCTAGAAAAGAAGGCATATCTGATGCCGCTAGAAAATTAAATAAACCAGCAGGAACTATTCGTAGATGGGCAAAAAAACTCGGTGTGGAAATCAGTTATACAAAAAAAGAGAAAACCATAAAGCCTGTCATAAGTGTAAATGCACCTAACTCTCCAGGTCAATTAAACATATCGAGAGTAACTATTCATGAAGGGGTAGAAGAACCAGGTGTTAAAATTGGAGATGTATATACAGAAGAATTTAAAATCAAAGTCGTAGAACGGGCAAAAGAAGTAGGGACTCCTGAGGCCGCTAAAGAATTCAATGTCTCAGTATACAGTATTCGTGACTGGGCAAAAAAACTCGGCATCGAAATCAAGAAGTATACAGAAGAATTTAAAATCATGGTTGTAGAATATGCAAAAGAAGTAGGGGCTCCTGAGGCCGCTAAAGAATTCGATGTCTTAGAACAGACTATTCGTAACTGGGCAAAAAAACTCGGTGTCGAAATCAAAAAGTATACAGAAGAATTTAAAATCATGGTTATAGAACGAGCAAAAGAAGTAGGTGCGCCTCAAGCTGCTAAAGAATTCGATGTCTTAGTAGACAATATTTATAACTGGGCAAAAGAACGTGGTGTGAAAATCAAAAAGATTCTTAAAACATATACAGAAGAATTTAAAATCATGGTTATAGAACGAGCAAAAGAAGTAGGTACACCTGAAGCCGCTAAAGAATTCGATGTCTTAGAACAGACTATTCGTAGATGGGCAAAAAAACTCGGCGTCGAAATCAAAAAGTATTCAGAAGAATTTAAAACAACGGTCGTAGAACGGGCAAAAGAAGTAGGGGCTCCTAAAGCTGCTAAAGAATTCGATGTCTTAGTACAAACTATTCGTAACTGGGCAAAAAAACTCGGTGTGGAAATCAAAAAAAACATCCGTAAATCGTATACAGAAGAATTTAAAACTAACGCCATAGAGAGGGCAAAAGAAGTAGGCGTACTTGAGGTCGCTAAAGAATTAAATGTACCTGAACCAACTCTTCGTGGATGGTTAAGAACTGATAGAGAAAATAATAGGAATTAAAATAGGTACTATTTATGTTTTTAAATTTTGTTTTTTCATTAGTTTTTTCATTCAATGTGTATGCCACAACAGGTGGAATACCTGCACTAGACGATACAGACCAGGTTCCTTGTAAAGAAGCACTTACAGAGTCACTTGAAAAGTTAAGTGAAGAGTCTGAATCCATCTTAGATCAATTTCTTGAATTATCAGTTGATAAGGCCACTGAAATAAAAAGAGCAGTGGATGCATACTTTAGTGTCAGGAATCCTCTTACGGGAAGTTGGTACTCTGATGAAGAAAAACTTCTTGCTATTGAATTAGTAAAAGTGATGGAAGGAAATGTAACCGGAGCTGCAAAACTATTGGACATGAGTCATGAATCTCTAAGAAACTGGTCAATCGACTACGAGCAAAGAACAGCTACTCAGATCAGAAACCCTCGGATTCAAAGAACATATTCAGATGAACAGAGAACCGAGGCTGTAGAGCTAGCCAGAAAAGAAGGTATATCTGAGGCTAGTAGAATATCAGGTATATTATACTACACTATTAAGCATTGGTTAAATAAATATAAAACCAAGGCCGTGGAATTAGCAATAAGAGAAGGTGTACTTGAAGCCGCTAGACAGTTAAATGAAACCGGGCTAACTCTTTATAGATGGTTAGATGAATATAAAATTAATGCAGTGGCGTTAGCCAGAAAAAAAGGTATATCTGAAGCTACTAAACAATTAAATAAACCGGAAGCAACTATTCGTAGATGGGCAGACGAACGCGGTGTTGAGACCAGTAACTATACAAAAAAAGATAAAATCATAAAACCTGTCATAAATTTAGGTACACCTAACCCCTCAGGACAATTAAATATATCGAGGATAGCCGTTTATGAAGGAGTAGAAGAACCAGGTGTCAAAATTGGTAATGTATATACAGAAGAATTTAAAATCGAGGTCGTGGAGTATGCAAAAGAAGTAGGCGTGCCTGAGGCCGCTAAAGAATTCAATACCTCAACACAAACTATTCGTAACTGGGCAGACGAACGCGGCGTTAAAATCAAAAAGATTCGTGAAATAAAAACATATACAGAAGAATTTAAAGCCATGGTCGTAGAGCGGGCAACAGAAGTAGGCGTACCTAAAGCCGCCAAAGAATTCAAGACCTCAACAAACAATATTCCTAGATGGGCAAAAGAACTCGGTGTTAAAATCAAAAAAATTCGTAAAACAAAAACATATACAGAAGAAGAGAAAACAAAGATCGTGGAACGGGCAACAGAAGTAGGTGCACCTAAAGCCGCTAGAGAATTCGATGTGCCAGAAGACAATATTCGTAGATGGGCAAACAAACGCGGTATTCAAATTAAAAGGATTATTAAAACATATACAGAAGAATTTAAAACCAAGGCTATAGAGCGTGCAAAAGAGGTAGGTGCACCTAAGACCGCTAAAGAATTCAATGTCTCAATAGTAAGTATTTATAACTGGGCAAAAGAACGCGGTGTTAAAATAAAAAAAAGTATCCGTAAAACATATACAAAAGAATTTAAAACCAAGGCCGTAGAGCGTGCAACAGAAATAGGTGTACCCAAGGCCGCTAAAGAATTAAAGTATCTAAGAACACTCTTTATAGATGGTTAAGAACTGATAGAGAAAATAATAGGAATTAAAATGGGTGCTATTTTATGTTTTTGAATTTTATTTTTTCATTAGTTTTTTCATTCAATGTGTACGCCATGACAGATGGGATGCCTGCACTAGACGATACAAACCAGGCTCCTTGTAAAAACGCGCTTACAGAGTCACTTGAAAATTCAAGCGAAGAATCTGAATCCATTTTAGATCAATTTCGTGAATTAGGAGTTGATAAGGCAGCTGAAATTAAAAGAGCAGTAGATGCATACTTTAGTGTCAGAAACCCTCTTATGGGAAGTAGGTACTCTGATGAAGAAAAACTTCTTGCTATCGAAGTAGTAAAAGTAATGGAAGGAAATGTAAATGGAGCAGCAAAACTATTGGACATGGGTAGGACCTCTTTAAAAGAATGGATAATCGACTACGAGCAAAGAACAGGTACTCAAATCAGAAATACTCAGATTCATAAAACATATTCAAATGAAGAAAAAACTGAGGCCATAGAGCTAGCTAGAAAAGAAGGTGTACCAGAGGCTAGTAGAATATTAGGTATATCAGGAGAAATTATTAGTTATTGGTTAAATCAACATAAAACCAAAACCGTAGAATTAGCAATAAGAGAAGGTGTACCTGAGGCCTCTAGACAATTAAGTGAAACCGGGCTAACCATTTATATTTGGTTAGATGAATATAAAACTAAGGCCGTAGAGTTAGTCAGAAAAAAAGGTGTATCCGAGGCTGTCAGAGAACTAAATAAATCAGGAGAAACTATTCGTAGATGGATGGAAGAGTTCGGTGTAGAAACCAGTGACTATACAAAAAAAGATAAAGTCACAAAGCTTGTCATAAATTTAGACACACCTAACTCCTCAGGCCAATTAAATATATCAAGAGTAGCCATTCATGAAGGGATAGAAGAACCAGGTGTTAAAATTGGAAATGTATATACAGACGAATTTAAAGCCAAGGTCATAGAGCGAGCAAAAGAAGTAGGGGCTCCTGACGCCTCTAAAGAATTCGATGTCCTAATAGACAATATTTATAACTGGGCAAACAAACTCGGTGTTAAAATAAAAAAAAATATCCGTAAAACATATACAGAAGAATTTAAAACCAAGGCCATAGAGCGGGCAAAAGAAGTAGGGGTATCTAAGGCCGCTAAAGAATTCGATGTACCAATAATAAATGTTCGTAAATGGGCAAACAAACTCGGTATTCAAATCAAAAGGATTAATAAAACATATACAGAAGAATTTAAAACAAAGATCGTAGAATATGCAAAACAAGTAGGTGCTCCTGAGGCCGCTAAAGAATTCGATGTCTCACCAGACAATATTCGTAGATGGGCAAATGAACGAGGTGTGGAAATCAAAAAGATTCGCGAAAGAAAAACATACACAGAAGAATTTAAAATCAGGGTCATAGAGCGAGCAAAAGAAGTAGGGGCTCCTGAGGCCTCTAAAGAATTCGATGTCCCAATAGACAATATTTATAACTGGGCAAACAAACTCGGTGTCGAAATCAAAAAGATTCTTGAAAGAAAAGTATATACAGAAGAATTTAAAACCAAGGCCGTAGAACAGGCAAAAGAAGTAGGTGTACTTGAGACCGCTGAAGAATTAAATGTACCTAAATCAACTCTTTATAGATGGTTAAAAAAAACTGATAGAGAAAATAATAAGAATTAAAATCATAAACTAATATATATTGAAAGCATCTTTTGAAAGTGTTATGTAAAACTCAATGAAAGAATTTTACAAGTTTAATGATGATAAACTGTTGAAGGAAGCACTCACGCACTCTAGCTTTGCAAATGAAAACAAAAGCTGTATTAACAATGAACGACTCGAGCTTTTGGGAGACTCTGTACTAAGTTTAGCTATAACAGATATATTATTTAAGATCTATCCACAAGACAACGAAGGAGAAATTTCCATAAAAAGAGATAAGCTTGTAAACGAAAATATTCTTTTTTATGTAGCAAAAAATTTAAAAATACAAAACAAAATATACTTTGGAAAAGGTGAAGAATTATCTGGCGGCAGAAATAAAAAGAGACTAATAGCATCAGCTCTTGAGGCTATAATTGGAGCTATATACTTAGACTCGGATTTTGAAACCACAAAAGATGTGATTTACTCTCTATTTAAAGATGAGCTGTTGAATGTGAAAACAGAAGATGAAAGAGTAAATTACAAGGATAAACTTCAACAAATAGTTTATAAAGAGTATTCCACCAACCCTGAATACAGAGTTAATAAAACTGAAGGACCTGATCATAATAAAAAATTCTTCATAAATGTTCTTGTAAATGAAAAATGCTTAGCAACTGGAGTAGGATCAAATAAAAAACTAGCAGAACAATGTGCCGCAAAGGAAGCTATTGAAAAAATAGAGGATAGTATATGAAAGTAGGTTTTGTAGGTATCGTCGGACTTGCTAATGCAGGCAAAAGCACCTTATTGAATGCATTGGTTGGAGAAAAACTTAGCATTGTTACGGATAAACCACAAACAACCAGAAATAGGATTACTGGCATACTAACTTATGAAAATACACAAATAGTATTTGTCGATAGCCCTGGATTTGTTAAGGATAAAATTGGCATTAATAACTTTTTAGAATCTGAGTATAATAATATTATTAAAACTTCTGACATTCTGTTAGTTTTATTACCCCTGGACCTTAATAATCCAAACATATTATTTAAACTGATTGATAAATATATAAGTAGGCCAAATGTAATATTTGTGATAACTAAAACAGATATTAAACCCAGAAGACGCTTTATCCTGGAAAATAAAATGAAAGACGCAATATTTTGTTCTGTAAGCGCCAAATGTAAACCACAGCAAGCAAAAGCAGAGATATTAGAAAAGATAGAACCCCTTCTTCCTAAGGCTGATAGCTTCTTATTTGATCCAGAGCAACTTAGCACTATTAGCTCAAAAGAGCTAGCAGCAGAAAAAATAAGAGAACAGTGTTTTAACCTGCTCCTTGAAGAGATTCCTTATGGACTGGCTGTTCAGGTGAGATCATATGATGATAATAACAAAGAATTAAAAATATACGCCGATATTATAATAGAAAAAGAAAATCACAAAAAAATAGTCATAGGCCGCGATGGGAGAACCATACAGGAAATAAGAACGAGAGCAGAAATTACCCTAAAGAGATTTTTTTCAAAAAAAACTACTCTAAGTTTACATGTTAGTGTTAAGAAGAAATGGAGACAAAACTCACTTATCCTCAAAAATTTAGGTTTTAATAATGCTAGTAAAGATCGCTATAATAGGAAGGCCTAATGTAGGCAAGTCAACCTTGTTCAACAAAATAGTAGGTACAAGGAAAGCACTTGTAAAAAATGATCCTGGCACAACTAGGGACATAAAAATATCAAACGCTTCATGGCGCAAACAACAGTTTAAAATTATTGATACTGGAGGTTTAAATAAATCTCATGATCTTTTTAGCAAAGAAATAGAAAACAAAATTCTTGAATTATTAACCAATGTGGATGCTGTAGTAGTAATAGTAGATGGCAAATCTGGTATTCATCCAGAGGATAAAAATGTTGTAAGGTTAGCCAAGAAATGTGGACACAAAGTATTTTTTGTAATCAATAAAGTTGATTCTTACAAAAATGAAGCAAAAATAAAATCTGAGTTCTACGAACTACATCACACTTGGCTTTGTGCTGCTTTTGAGAACAAAATTGGCATAGCTGATATATTGGATTGGATAGTAAATGAAGTCTGTACCTCAAAAAAAGACGAGAGCCCTTTAGAAACAAATCAACAAATTAAAACCCTGACAATAATTGGAAAACCTAACTCTGGAAAAAGTACACTTTGTAATTTTATAAATGGCTACAACCGCATGATTGTAACCAACATTCCTGGAACCACAACTGATAGTGTTGATAGTATTGTAGAGTTTGAAGGTAAAAAATATAAGCTTATAGATACTGCTGGTATTAGAAGAAAGGCACAAAGAAGCTCTGGGCTTGAAATGCTATCTAGCATTCAATCAGAGAAATCAATAGAACAATCTGACATAGTCTTACTTATAGTTGACTGCACGGCAGGAGTTGGCCATCAAGAAGCTAGGCTAGTTAGCAATGCTCTTAAGATACACAAACCTGTAATTTTAGTGATCAACAAAAGTGATATTGGAAAACAAGAAATTCAAGACTTTAGAAAAGCAATAAGAGATAACATTAAAAATGTATTTTCATTTTTTAAAGATATACCTATAGTTTTTATTAGTGCACAAACAGGTAGTGGTGTAGGGGTTTTATTCAAGACTATTGAAAGTCTTTGGAGTAAATTGCATTTTAAGGTAACAACTTCTGAATTAAATTCATTTTTTTCGACTGTGACTAAAAATTCACCAGTTTTTAGTGGTAGAACAAAATTATATTATGCTGTTCACACTAAACAGGTTCCACCAACATTTATTGCGTTTACAAATAGCACAAAACCTTTAGAGGATAGGTTTAAGAAATTTTTAGTAAACCAAATAAAAAAGAAATGGGATTTATCAGGTATACCAATCAGAATTTTCACTCGCAAAAAATAATTTTACTAATATGCTTTAGGATGTAGCTATTAGTTAGATTCTTTGGGGACGATTCTTTCTAACAAAACCAATGGCCGTTTAATAACACCAGTATCTCTTTGTATTTCCAAAGAACCTAAGGCTCCTGGTACTCTATTTTGAGTTAACATAATGTCTTTTAGCTTTTGTCTAGAGTTAGTTTTTAATTTTTGTAAAGCTAGTTTTAAAAAAATACCAGCATCATATGATTGCAATTCTATAATAGTAGGTTCTCTATTAAATGTTTTTAAAAAGCTTTTTCTAAAACTAGAAGTAGTAAATGGTGGTTTTTCAGATCTGAAACTATCAACATAAACTAAACTAGTATAGTGAGGCACTCTGTTATGTAAGGCAGGGGTGTTCCAAAGGTTAGTTCCAAGCAAAGTTATTTCATTCACATCATTATAATTAAGCATTGGAGCAATTTGACCTAGTGCTTTTACATCATCTGGAACAAACAAAGCATCAAAGGTAACAACGGGTTGTAATAAATTTTGAGGGGGCTTCACTCTACCACTCATGTGTGGATTTTTAGACTTCCATTCATCTAGTTTAGATTTATACTCTGTTCTTCTATCTATAATATAGTATGTACCCACCAATTTTTTTATATGTTCTGAAAAATCAGTTTCATCATGTTCATAAGACTGGGTAGCTACAACATTACCACCATGCTTTAGCACTATTTGCCAAAATATAAGTCCACTATCTTCTCCATATTTTGTTTTAGGATAAAGCATACCAAAGTTTTTAATTTTGTACTTATTTATGGCAGTTCTAACTAAAAGATCTATTTGATCACTCAAAGTCATGGCACTTCTAAAAATATAATCACCTATATCTGTTATCCCGTCTTTCTGAGATAAAGTTATATTTACCACTCCTAATTCCTGTGCCTTAGTGGAAATAACTTTGGCAGTCTTGCTAAGCAATCCTCCTAAAATAGCAACCACATGATGATCTATTACTAATGTTTCGACAGCTCTCTCAGCTACCGATTCATTATTTTGGCTATCCATCACAACTATTTCAAAATCATTATCATTATTAGATTCATAAGTTTTGAAAGCTGCATTTAGGCCCAAAAGAGCTCTATGCCCGTAAGTATTTTGCAGGCCACTGATTGGTAGTATCACTCCAATCTTTTTTCTGTTAACCTTTGACTTGGCAAATAATTGAGAGATCAATCTCATTGATTCTTCCCTATATTTGCCTCTGTCTAAACGAGTAACCCTTTCTAAGTACAACCTTGCCTGATCAAATCTTGACTGCTCAAAATAAAATTTTCCTAATTTAAAAAATAAATAAGAATTTAAGGGGTTACTTGATAATGCTATCTTTTCCAAATCAGAAGCGTCTAAAGTATCGATTATTTGAATTGCCTTTATTCTATATTTCAAAGGATCTGAAGTAAAATTTAAATTGCCGGTTGTCTCCGGATAGTAATTATATTTTGATCCAACTTTGCCAGACACATATAACAGTTTGTCGTATGTTATGAGTCTTTCTTTTGAAGTTTGAATATTTTCGGACAAAAGTGCTTTTATGGACAAAGCATTATATAAAACTTCTTCATCTAACCGATTTTTTTTAGAGAGTTTATCGGCTATTAGATATGCTTGATTTTGTCTTTTTAAGTTTATCAATGCATAAGCTTTCAAAACATTAGCTTTATCAGACGACTTAATATACCTGACTTTATCGTAATACTTAACTGCAAGTTCAAAGCTCTTCTTTTTGAAAGCCATATTACCTAGTTCAAAATATGCCTCAGATGCTGCATTGGTTCTAGGGTGTTTTTTGGCAAAAGCTAAAAGTCTTTGTTCATGTCCGAAATTTTTTCTGTCATTTTTAACTCTATTAAACTCCGATCTTTCAGGAGAAGCCAAATCCTTTCTTGAAACAAGAGTACAAGAAGAAATGGCAAGGGATAAAATTATAATAAAAAACTTATTAATTTTGGTCTTCATTTTGAATTTCTTGTTCTTCAGGGTCATTATCATTTTTGTCTTCAATATTGGAATCCATCTTGTTACTTTTGCTGTTATTAACCACAATAACATGACCCGTTCTGATTACCTTGTCATGCAGTTTATAAGGTTTGACTAATACTTTCGAAACACACCCTTCTTCTATATCACTAGAAGGCTCTGTTCCTAGAGCCTCATGTACTATAGGATCAAACGGTTTTCTCAAAGAAGGTACTTCTTTTACAGAAAAGCTACTTAAAAGCTCAAGTAGTAAATTATTTATAAGCTTTACACCATCTGTAAAAGCTTCGATGTTATCTTTGTTAACTTCTAAAGATAGTGCTCTTTCAAAATTGTCTACAATTTCTAAAAGAGCAGTAAATATATTCTGAGAACCATATTTTAAAAGCTCCGATCGTTCCTTGATCACTCGTTTATTTAAGTTTTCCATCTCTGCATACAGATATAGATAATCCTGTTTTTGCTTTTCTAGATCAGTTATTAATTTATCGTATTCTTCCCTATCCAAAGTAATGGTTTCTTTTTTACTAGAAGTGCTAGTAGATTTATTGCTGTCATCTGACTTATCGTCATCTAGGGTGTTAGACCCTTTACCATTATCTGGTGTATCTGCTTCTTGTTTTTCTGAATATTGTTGCTCTTCTGACTTGTTTTTAAGATCAGTTTTCTTATCCTCACGAGCACCAGATTTCATATAACATTCTCCTAACTTAAATCTTCATCTGTAAACAAAAGGTTTTCTAATACACGATTAAAGAACAATAAACCTTTTTTGGATAATGAGATTTTCTTATCTATAGTAATATAGCCTCTGTCACAGAGCAAATTAGCACGATCCGTAAAAACTTTGTATGTCTCAATACCATACTTGTCCTTTAATGCATTGCACGAAAGCCCTTCTAATTTTCTAAGGCTAAAGTGGCAATAGTCGGTAAGTGACTCTGCTTTGGTTAAAACTTCTGTTTTTCTGTACATATAATCTTTTCTAACTTGTTTAGAGTATTGTTGCATGCTTTTGGTATTCCAAAATCTCACCCCCCATCCTATTTCTTTTATATATGAGTGAGCGGATAGTCCAAGTCCTATATATGATAGATCATTCCAATATGATAGATTGTGTTTGCTTTCAAAACCTCTTTTTGCATAGTTTGATATTTCATATCTATTGAAATTTTCCTCTGAGAGCATTTGATTTATTGTTTCTATCATTTCTACTTGTTCTTTTTCACTAGCTCTATTATGGCCTAATTTATGTCTACTAGGTATTTCTAATAGATATGAGCTTATGTGTTTGGGCTTGCAAGTTAGCATTTTTTTTATATCAGTCTGTAAGTGGTGCACCGTTTGATCTGGCAGAGCAAACAATAGATCCATAGAAAAGTTTATATTTTTTTTATTTAAAATATCTACCAACTCCAAGGTATCTTTTTCAGAATGAGTTCTGCCCATTTTTTTTAAAAAAACATCATCCATACTTTGTACACCAAGGCTAAAACGACTTACTTTTGCATCTATCAAAATATCTATATCTTCCTTGGTTACTGTACCTGGATCTATTTCCACCGTTATTTCATCACAAGGATCTAGTTTTTCTAATATAAGTTTAATATTTTCTGCTCCGATCATGCTTGGGGTACCACCTCCTAGATAGATACTGTAAGGATTTTTGATCAGGTGTGACATATGCTTAATTTCTAAAAAAAGCAGCTGTACATACTCATGAGGCGATATAGTTTTTCCAATTTTATACTTTGAAAAACTGCAGTAAGGACAGAGTTGTTTACAATAAGGAATATGGACATATAAAGCTTGTGACATGTAATAAAATATATGTAGAAAGCATAAAAAAAATCAAGTAGGCTGGTTAGGATACACGTAATTTTTTGAGGTTTTTTTGAAAATACATAAATACAGCCTAAAAAACAAAATGGATGTTATTCTTATTCCTTCCACTAAATCTCCTGTCGTCTCCGTACAGGCATGGATAGGTACAGGCAGTGCTGATGAAACAAAATCAGAATCTGGTATAACTCATTTCATAGAACATCTATTATTTAAGGGTACAAAAAAATATTCCTTAGGAGAAATAGCTTCTATTGTGGAGAGTTCTGGAGGTGAGCTGAATGCATACACCTCCTTTGACCACACTGTCTACTATGTAACAATTGCAAGTGAGTATCAAGATGTTGCCTTGGATGTAATAAGAGAAATGATTATACACCCAAGTTTTAATCAAAAGGATATAGATGCGGAACGAGAGGTAGTCATTGAGGAAATTAAAAGAGCCGCAGGCAGTCCAAGTAGCGTAGCCAGCGATTTAATTTTTTCATCTATGTTTAAAACTCACCCTTACTCCAAACCTATTTTAGGCAAGGCTTCAAATATCAAAAAATTTTCAAGAGAAAAAATAGTTTCTTACTACAAAGATCACTACTCTGCACCAAATATAACCCTGGTTATATCGGGTGACTTTGAGTCTAGCAAAATGAAGAACAAAGTAGAAAGTTTTGATACACAAAGTAACAAAATTAAACAAGTAAAACGAAAATTAGAAAATCCTCAAACCAAACCCAGAATAAAGGTAAACAACACCAAATTTAAACAAACTAGAATTAACTTTGCATGGCATGTTCCTACTTTGAATCACTCAGATACACCAGCTATCGAAATGCTCTCTTTGATATTAGGGTGTTCTAGCAGTTCTAGGCTACATAAGTCCTTGATGTTGCAGACTAAACCATTAGCCTCATCTGTTAGTGCTGGTATTTACTTATTAAAAGATAAAGGAGTTTTTTTAGTGTCATGTAAACTTGTGGAACACAACACAGCACATGCAATATCTAAAATAGGTGATGAACTTATAGAAATACTCTCAAGCCCTGTAAGTGAAGAGGAACTTTCCAAAGCTCTATCGCTAATTGAAAGTGAAGAATTTTATGCAATGGAAACTGTCGATGGGCTTTCTAGAAAATATGGATTTTACTATAATATGTCTGGAGATATAAATTACTTTGATAAGTACGTCACTAATGCAAGTAAGGTTTCATCAAGCGACATTCTAAATGTAGGTTCATATCTAAGCCCAGATAAAGTTACAATATCATCTATTACCAATAAAAAAAATATGGAGACTATATTAAAGGACTGGCATAGAGGGTATAAACTTGGGTTTGAATTAGCAAGAAGCCTTAAACCAAATAAAAAAACTTCTTCAAACATAAATGTTAGTTCATTTAAACTAGCGCATAAAAAATCCAAATTTTGTTTTTTAAACTCTAGATCTTCATTTTATTCAAACACAGATACACCTACTGTTAGTATCTCCGTTGGTTTTAAGGGAGGTGTTGCCTACGAAAGTGATAAGTTAAACGGATTGTCCCTTATATCATCTAAAATGGCCATATGTGAAACCCACGATATGAGTGAAATCGAGCTTAAGGAATTTATTGACAGCAAAGCATCATCTCTTTCTTCCTTTTGTTCTAAAAATGCTTTTGGCCTTCAGCTCACAACTCTAACCCCAAATGTTGATGGTTTTTTAAAAATACTGAGATCAATAGTTTCACAACCAAAATTTAATGCAAGTTTTTTAAAAAGAGAAAAACTGAAGATCAAACAATATATAAAAAGTTTAGAAGATAATCCATCTAGACTTGCAGTATTAGACTTTGTGAAAAATGTTTTTGCTTTTCATCCTTATGGAAAAGATGCAATTGGTAGTTTGACTTCTATAGAGAATATAAGAGAAAAAGATATCCTAGATTATTGGAAAGTTTATATGAACAACCCATATGTTTCCATTGTAGGTAACGGAAAAATAAAAACCTATCAAAGCTTTGCAGATAGTATAAAATCACAAGAGAGCAAGATTAGTGAAATACAATCAGTAGAAAAGTTATCTGATTCTAAGGAAGTTTTTAAAAAAATTGATAAACCACAAGCACACATAGTTTTAGGTTTTCAAGCAATAAGTGCATTGGATAATGCTATTTATACTTTTAAGGTGCTTGAAGCGTTGTTATCTGGACAAGGTGGAAGTTTGTTTTTAGAGCTGAGGGATAAAAAGTCTCTAGCCTATACAGTATGCCCTGTTACTTTTTCAGGTCTAAATGGCGGTTTTTTTGCAGTCTATATAGCTTGTGACCCTGCCAAAAAAGAAACTGCTATTTCCATGATTAGGTCTGAATTAAAAAAATTAACTGAATACGTAGATGAAAAAAAATTAGAAGGAGCTAAAAAATACTTAATAGGATCTTACCAGATAGGGATACAAAGAAATTCATCCATAAGCTCAACGGTTTTAAGCAATAAAATATTAGGATTTGATAACAACTATTTATTTGAATATCCAGACAAAATTAAATCCGTAAAAGCCACACAAGTTAAATACTTGGCATCTCGAATCTTTTCTTCAAAAGAAGTTTTAGTTGTATATAGCAAATAACATTATAAATATAACCTTGGTCTAGTTACTGTAATGGGACAATTACACCAAGTTTTATGATTTTACTATTCATGATATTATTTATTATATCGAAAGGAGAGGTCCGCATCATGATAGAGAGCTGGGCAACCACTCGGCAAAAAAAAGTAGGCATAGCCTCCTTATTTTTTACCTCGTTAGGAAGACCTTGAGGAGGTATATGGCTTTTTCAAGGCATGATATCTGCACTTCATCAAAGAGTTTTTTCTTTGACCTGATCAATGAGAGTAAGGTCAAGGTACAATTTCAACCATCGGAAACTGCTAGTTACTATCTTGTCGACCTAATGGAAAGTTTTTTGCGTTCCACTCCTTCAGTGGAAGATATTGATCAAAGCTCACAGTCTAATACTCTGGCAGAATCATTTTTGCAGGCAACTGCAACTTATGATAAGTGCAAAATTAAATTATTAAAAAAATTAGGTGACACTACATTGTATGTAAGCGGTTTTTTTGGAGATTCCTTAAACAGGAAGCTAGTGGACATAGATTACTATGTCAATATGGGAGAGACTGCCTATGGAACACTGGCAAATAGCATAAATGAATCAACTTTTTCTGAGCTGTATATGGAATTTGCCCAAAAGTTTATGAATTTTGTAGAACTACTAACATATATAAGCCTAAAAGTGAATTTACAGTCTGATGAAGATGTTTTAAGACTATATGAAAAATATCTAATCACAGGATCAACCCTGGCAAAAAACAAGCTCATTGAAGAAGGTTTAAATTTACCAGAAAAATAGAATTGGAGTCGGGCAAACTGGCAATCAGCTCACCTTTAGTGAAAAAAATAGGCGAGGTCGGCTTATTTTTAGCCTCATTCGGAAGACCTTGAACTTGAAAATATGGTTTTAATATGTAAATACAGGGTATGTTTAGTGTTGGTATTGTAGAGCTAGTAGCCATTTTTGTAGTGGCATTACTATTGCTCGGACCTAAAGATCTCTTAGATTTATCCAAAACTATTGCTAGGTTTATCGGTGAAATTAAAAACATAGCCGACGAAGTTTCCAAGAGCTTCAATTTTAGAATTACTGAAAGCAAAAAAACACTAAACAAGAAGGTTAGTACTATAGATGAAGATATAACAAAAAAGGATCTAAAAAATGTCTGAAAATGATGGACTGATATATCACTTGTACGAACTAAGAGTTGCTTTAATAAAATCTTTTTTAATTATTTTTTTAGGTTCATTGGTATGTTGGTATTTTAGTGATCTTTTATTTACTCTTGTTAGAAACCCTATATCACACTATTTAACAGTGGAAGGTTTAATATATACTGGTATAACAGACAAGTTTTTGGCTCACATGAAAATAGCCTTTCTGGGCGGAATAATATTTACATGCCCTCTATGGCTATATCACGTCTGGAAGTTTGTATCTCCTGGATTATATAAGACTGAAAAGAAACTCACACTTTTTTTTGTTAGCTTTGGTACTTCTCTCTTTATCCTAGGAGTTTTGTTTGTTTATTTTGTCATATATCCACTAGCATTCAATTTTTTATTAAACTTTGGTGATGGAACAGACATACCAATGATAACTATAAATAAATACCTCTCATTTTTTATAACAACTACCTTAATGTTTGGATTGGCATTTGAACTCCCATTGGTGTTAGTTGTTTTAAATATATTAGGTATTGTAGATATAAAGTTTCTCAAAAAGTACCGTGGATATGCTTATGTAATACTTGCTACCATATCAGCCTTTATTACACCACCTGATGTGGTGAGCATGCTATTTTTCATGACACCTATGGTTTTACTGTATGAAATATCAGTAGTGCTTGTCTCTTACATACCACGAATGCTAGGCATTCCATAAGGTGTACCATTCGCAGTAAACCTATAAATTCCATTTTGTTTATACTTTGCAAGTCCAAGCGTGTTCAGATAAATTTTCAGTTCTTGTTCAAGTGATGGTGATAGCCCTAAATTAAACTTTAAGTCATATACTCCAATTTGTGGTGCAATCCCTCTTCTTGTGTTTTTAAGTTCCAATTCAACTGTACCTGTCACATCTCCATATATACTACTTCTATTATCAACTTTCATGGATGTGATCTGTAATTTTCCTTTGTCTAGTTTTAGCTGGGATACAACACTGTTCAAAGTTATATTGGGTAAAGTAAGTGGGCCTATAGCTGTTGGTATTGATATATTTGTTATTCCTGCTCTATCAAGTTTGAAAGCTATAGCAAAATTTGGTTGTTCTTCAATTGCTGTGTCCACATTGCCTTTGACACTTAAATCCAACTTACCAGAAAAGCTTGCAGGTAAATTAACCATACTGGTTAATTTGTCGATATCTATGGAGATTAAATCTAAATCTAAAAAAACTTCCTGGCCATCCTCACTTGGAAGGGTAGATGTAAAATGCACTTTGGCATCACCGTTAAAAAAGCCATCCAAATATACAGAAGCACTAGGTTTAAGGCTTAGCAATGAGATAATACTTGGAGAAACAGTTAATCTTTCAGTTTCTAAACCTTGAACTAATGCTGTTGATAATCTAACTTTTTGAAATTTTATTTTTGGCGATGGAATCACATCAAAATTTATATCTTCAAAGTTTATTATAACACTATTGTTAGTAAGTTTATTGATACTACTAGATATAAATGCTGATAAATCTTCTCGTGGAAAAAATATAACTAAAAATAAAAAAGTTGCTCCAAAAGTGAAAAGTAATTTTGTTTTATGAAGTTTAAATAAATTTATAAGGGGTCTTATAAATTTCATACCGAATTTTTCCCTTTATAATGAAGATAGATCTTGAATATGTAGTTATTTTTATTTCTATAAAATATCATTCGTCTTTCTCTTCTTCGTCTTTCTCTTCATCATCTTTTGGCGGTTTTCTGATTCTTCTTTTTCTTCTTTTGTTTTCTTTGCCTTTATCCTCATCTTCTTCTGGCTCTACTTTAGCAATTTTAGGATAAAAAGTAGCTATCTTGTAATTAACATCAAAATATTTTGGTTCTTCAGTACTTTCTGTGATGTCTACTGATGTAATCTTTAGAGATTGAGAGATGCGCTGAATTCTAGAGGCAACATCTGTTATCTGACTTAGATTTAACGTTTTAAGCCTTACTTCAACACCTCCAGTATTTAAGGATGTTTTTTTAATATCTCCTTTCACATTGGTTGATCTAATGCTATCTATTTGTGATGACGTAATATTAGTACCTTGTATAGATGCTCTTACTCTCTGCACCAACTCACCTCTACTAGGCGGAGTTGATATTACCGGGCTACTGCTTAACTTTGATTTTAAACTATTTAGTTCACTTATAAGTGTTCTGCTATTGTTAAAATCTTCAATTTTAGTTGAGGCAGTTGAAAATAATGATTGTATTATCATAAAAATAAATACGAAAATAGCCAGGCCTGAACCTACTTTTACCATCGTTTGTTGTGATGGTTGCAATCTATCATATCTTTCTTCTAATGCTATGTATGTACTTGACTCTTGAAATGCTGTTAGTTGTGCAACAATTTTTTTCTTTAGTTTCTCTATCATTACCTACCCTAATTTAATAATTATTTTGTATCTACTGTAAAGCTATATGCAAATCCAACTTTAGTTGGATCAGTTTTTGTAAATTGAGGTTGAGTTTGATTTATTTTTTTGTCCTTAGAAATATTTTGTAAAGCAGTTAGGAGACTTTGTTTTTGATTTTGATTATCTACAATTCCTTCTATGATAACTCTATTACTTCTAATATTTATTTTTTTCACATCAAGTGTAATATTTTTTTTGCCTGGTATACTAGCACTTATTTCTTCAAGTACATCCATGGCAGACTTACTTTTAACTAACTCAGATAATTCTTCTACTGAATCTATTTCTTCAGTTTTACTTTTTATAAACTTATCTATTCTAGCGGATGATGGTTTTTTAATATTAACTTCAGGCGATTTAGCTAGTTTTTGTAGTTTATCATAACCGGTTTGTGAAAGTTTATCAGCAAAGTTTCCTCTTACAATTCCATGAATGAATAATAGCACCACACATGCAGTGCCTACTTTTATCATGTTGCCATAGGCCTTCCAAAGGTTATAGAAAAACTCACTTTTAGGTGAGAGATCGCCTTTTATAAAATTAACTGGTGGGTTTTTTGGAGTTCTAAACCCTTCGATGGCGAGCGAAACAGCACTGGTAAATTTGTAACTACTCGATTGTGCATCGTTCATTAAGTATGTATCGATGTTAAGTTCTTTAGTTAAAAAATCTGTTAAATTTGTTAGTCTACTAACTCCGCCTAAAAGATATATAGCTTCTAATTTGATTTGCTTTTGATTTGAGGATGATAGAAAGATTTGGCTTAAAGGTTTTACCAGTCCTGTTTTTATACTTCTTTTAATGATATCAGAAAAGAATATTTGATTTTTAGATGCATTTTGTTCGGTAGTAAGTACAAATCCTTTTTCTACTAAATGAGATGTAGCTTCTTTTGGTGAAAGCTCATATGACTTGGATATTTCTTTAATGATATCTGATCCACCAAAAAATATTGTGTTGCTTTGGACAACTGAGCTATTTATGTAAATCAGTATATTTGTGGTTGTATGACCAATATCAATTAGAACCTTCGCTGGTATAGGTTCATCTACAGTTTGGTAATTGCTATCCAAAATTAAGGGCTTATGGAGTGTTGGTATAGCACCAGACCAATCAGAGATCATGTTGGAAAGTGCAATTGCTGGTGAAGTTACAATATCTGGCTCAACCCCACATTCTCTAGCCAATTCAATAACATCTGCTACATGATTTTTAGTAGCGATCAAAGCCAACAGCTCTGTGCTACCTCCAACTGATGCTAAGAATTTAGCTTCATATACAACATTGTTTGAATTAAATGGCACATCATCTGCTAGCTGGAAAGGAAGACTTTTAAGTATCTTATGTCGTTCTTTTATGGGAAATGAACAGTACTGAACACTTACGTGTTCTTGGTTTACAGGTATGACGTACCTTATGGGTTGCCCTTGATAGTGGTGCGCAATTCTTTTTATGTATTTTTCCAGGAAAGTTAGTTCCGAATCACTTTCTTCTTTTATTGGTATTTCAAGGATCTCATTTACCTTGTAATTGCCAGTTTTTTTTGATTCTAACTCTGCTATCTTGATGGAGTAAGAACCAATATCTATACCCACACTCTTCATAAACTAAGCCCCACTACTTGTAAAAACCACACTTCAATTTATATTACTTAGCTACCTAGCATCAATTAGTTATTAAGGTCCAGTCACCTAGCAAGACCAAAGACTAACTCTTATTATAAATATTTAATTGAAAAAAGATCAGAATTTTTTGATGTTAATAAAACTAGTAAAACAAATGTAACAAGTGGCACTACTATCTAGCATATCTTTTGTTTAATTCCTCGCGTAGCTCAGCACCTTCTATGCTAAGTCTTGTCCAAGGAATCGCCAACAATCTGTCAGGTTCAATAAGCTCTTCTGTTTCCTCACAAATGCCATAACTACCATTCTCTATCCTAGATAAAGCACTCTCTATTTCAAGTAACTGTGATTTGAGCCTCTCATAAGAAATTAATGCCCCATTTTCCTGTAAAAGGGCCACAGTCTGGTCTGCCTCATCACCACCACGGCCCCCAGAATTAACCAGATCATTTCTACAATCAGGAACCCGGTTTAACAAATCCATCTTGGCCTGAAGCAACTTCTCCTTACACTGATGTATTAGATTTTCTTTTATCATAAACACCCCTTAAAGAATCAAAACCACAAAACAAGAAACACAATGGAAAAATTTATATTATACAGAACACTAAAATCAACTATTTTTATCTTCTAACTAATTAAAATTTCTCAATAAAATCCCTTTTATATAAAAATTTCTTATAGAACACTTTAGAGATTCTTACACTAACTTAAAATTAGAATTTCTTATGGTATTTTTATAACTATACAAATTTATTTATATTTTGACTGTGTGTAAAACTGCTTTTGATAAGCTTTAAGGGTCAAGTCTGGACCCTTTCTAGCGTACCTCAACAACCTTTAACGCTTCGTTCCATTTAATATAGTTAAGTTGTCTTGATTTGATACATAGTCCTAACCTCGTTGGATTGGGTTTTTGTATCTGTAATACTATCGAGTAGGTCTAATGTGTTTTTGATATCCGTACATATACTTCAAGTTTGTTGCTCGTGTGCAGTTTTATTTTTCTCTGCAGAGTATTTATTGAAAGGTATTTTAGTTTTATCTAAGCACCTTAAAGTTAGTACAACTTTTTTAGCTATAACGGTAGTTGCGTTTGGCACTTCTATTCCAGAACTGGCTGCGTGTATTGTATCTGCAATTGAAGGTCATCCAAATATTTCTGTAGGAAATATTATGGGATCAAATCTATTTAATTTGTTGGTTGTAGTTGGTTTTACTTACACAGTAAAGCCTGGAAAAGCTGAAGCTGATAATTTAACCATATCATGGATTATGCTTTTAGTTAGCACGGCAATCTTTACTATCCTTGGCTTAGATCTAAAGTTTAATACACTTGATGCACTTATAATGATAGCAGTTACCATTGTTATAACTTATGTTTTTTCTAAAACTCATACGCCTGGCAATGAAGGGTTAGGTAATGACAATTCAAGTGCCGATCAATCATTAAGTTTCACAGACAAACTCAAGCCATATATATTTGTTATATTAGGTATAACAGGAATTGTTTTAGGTTCTAAATTTGCCATCGACGGTGCTGTAAAAATTGGTGAGTTTTTTGGTATAAGTGATAGGGTTATAGGTCTGACCATTATATCCGTTGGTACTAGTATTCCCGAACTAATAACATCCATTGTAGCCATGAGAAAGGGATATAATAACATTGCCTTAGCAAATGTTGTTGGCTCAAACATAATGAACACCATAGGTATAACTGGTATAACTGCTTTGGTTACGCCTATTGCGATGAGTAAAAACATCCTGTCTTATGACTTAGTCTGGGTTTCAATAGTTACAATATTAATGATTGCATCAACCTATCTCTTAAAGGGAAAAACACCCAGAGCTGTGGGAATTGGAATGCTATTGCTTTATATAATTTATGTAGCTACTCTGATTTAATCCTAATTCCCGTGGTATCAACTACAGATGTATCTGTATCTGGTGTGGTATTCATACTATCTGGCGTAGTACTCATACCATCTGCTTTTATGCTATAAAACCTGGATTTCACAAGGCCTTGTTTAAGAAAGTAAGATTTTAAACTATTGATACAAAATTTTCTAGTAAATGGAATTACAAAACAAAATCCCAAAAGATCAGTCACAAAACCAGGTGTCAACAACAACAGGCCACCAATAAAAATACTTAAGCCCTGTAATATGATCCAAGATGGTTCTTTACCCTGTGCAAGACTAAGAGATAATTTTGCTAAGATACTCTTACCCTCTCTTTTTAGCAAATATGCTCCTAACATAGCAGTTAATATAATTATCAAAAGGGTACTAGCACCACCAATTTTACCCCCTATCTTAAGCAAAAGGTAAATTTCTATAATTGGTACAAATATAAATAAAATTAAGAGCATCTTAATCCTATTGCCACTGGGCAGTGATCTGAACCTTCTTGGGTGTCCATTATAGTAGCGCTTGTTAATCTATCTGCTAAACCCTTAGTAACACATATTAGGTCTATTCTCCACCCTCTGTTTGATAAACGATCTCTATTTATCATATTCCACCAAGAATATATGTCCTTATCATCTGGATGTAACTTTCTAAAAGAGTCTACAAATCCCAAAGATTTAAAATCCTTAAACCATTGTCGTTCTTCCGGCAAAAAACCACTTACATTTGAAAATCTAGCTGGGTCATATATATCTATTTCTTCAGGAGCAATATTATAATCACCTAGGACAATTAGTTCTTGTCCTTTTTCTATCTCATCTTTTAGTTTAGACAACAAAGTGTTATTAAATTTCATTTTATATATTTGCCGTTCTTTTTTATGAGAACCATTAGGAAAGTATATATTATATAACTTGAACTCAGGGTGTGTTGTTATGGTGAATCTTCCTTCCTGGTCAAATTCATCTACCCCTATGCCTTTTGAAACTTCTAATGCCTCTAACTTTGAAAATGTGGCTGTTCCTGAATATCCCTTTCTAACAGCACTAGACCAATAAGAATGCATTCCACAGGGGTTAACCATATCATCACTAACTTGCTCTACATTAGCCTTTATCTCTTGAAGGCATATGATGTCTGGTTTTTTATTTTCTATAAAATTAAGTAGGCCTTTTCTATAACAGGCTCTAACACCATTTACATTCCAAGATATTATGTTGACTTCAGAAGACATATAGCTAGCATTTATATTATGTTCTTACATATGTCATTAAATTAAAATTTTTTTGAAAAAATCAAATGACTAGGTTAGTAGGTAGGTACCATGGCACAAGCTACTGTAAAATCAACAATAAATGTTTTGGGTTCTATGAGCGGTACAAGCATGGATGCAATCGACTTTGCTCTATGTAAAATATCATTAAAAAATAAAAAGATAACTGACATCAAATTAATTGATAGTTTTAGTGTTAAGCACCCAAAAAAGCTCTATGACAAACTGATACTAGCAACAACGGATAAACTTAAAACCTCTGAGATTACAAATTTACATTTTGAATTAGGAAAATTCTATGCCAACACAATTGATAAATACAAAAAAAAATCCCGCGTAGATTTAATAGGGATACATGGTCAAACTGCATATCACAATGAAGGAATATCTAGCCTTCAAATATGTAACCCTTCTTTTATAGCCCACAAACTAAAAACACCTGTAGCATCTAATTTTCGCTCTATGCACATTGCAGTAGGAGGTTTAGGAGCTCCTATTGCAAACTTTTTTCATAAGGCCATATCCGATAGAATAAAAACTAAGAGCAAAGCCTTTCAAAATATTGGCGGTATAGGTAATGTTACTTATTTAGAAAAAAACAAGATGATAGCCTTTGATACCGGACCTGGTAACATGCTTATCGATGGATTTATGAAAACTTTAAACAAAAATTTAGATCTTAATGGGAAGCTTGCTATGAGTGGAACTCCCCAAAAACAAATAGTAAATAGCATATTAAAATCAAAAGTTTTTAAAAAAAATAATTTTGGAAGAGAACAGTTCGGAGAAGAATTTTTAAAAAAGGTAATATTGAAACTACAAAACCGTTCAATACCTGATAAGGTTGCAACGATTTCGGAGCTAACTGTTAGCTCAATCGTACGGTCGTATAAAAAACTGCCCAGATTACCAGAGACCATTGTGCTATGTGGAGGTGGTGCTAAAAATCAATATATACTTAAAAGACTAAAAGAAAGTTTTAAAAATTCCAAAGTTATTACAAGCGAAGATATTGGTTGGCCCGTCTCTATGATAGAACCTGCGGCTATTGCTCTTCTAGCTGCGTATAGACTCTATGGCATTAAGGTTACAGTTGATACGAAAAAAGGTGGTGTCAAAACACTACTGGGTGAAATAACAAGATCCTAAAGATCAATTTTGTATATCAAAACAAAAATTAACTTATTAGGATTTTTTTAGCTAGTCTACGGAATGCTCATTGTGGTACTGAACTCAATCTTGTGATTTGAAAGTTTTCCCAAATCTATTTCATTCTCAGATATAGATTTAAACAACACAGGATCAGTTGTCACATATCTATATCCAACACCAAGGTTTAAAAAACCACCAATTGATACTAAGTTAACTCCTCCACCAAATAAGAATATAGAACTGACAGTGTTATCATCAATGAGAAAATCTTCTAGCTCAGAAGCCGTCATTTCGTGTGAAAGAAGTTCTAAAGATTTTTTATCCAATCCAATATCAAAATCAAAAAAAGCTATACCTGTGGAAACACCAATATAAGGTCTAACCAATCTAAGTAATTTAACATTATCAATCCAGTAGCCTGAAGGTTCAGCCCATACACTCAAAGTACCAGTAATAGTTCTAGATTCGAAATCAAAGCTTAAATCATTGAGTATGTTCTCGTAAGATACATGATAAAATTTTGGCTCTACAGTCTCAAATTGGATATTTGATCTGTAGTTAGAAAGATTAAACAATCCTTCAAGTCTAATATTTCCAGATTTATATCCCAGAATTAATCCATTACCGCCGGATAAATTCGTATCTAACCCTACAGTATTAAGATTAAGCTCGTAGGAGTTTTCAGAATCTATTTCCAAGTTATATTCTTTCAAATGTAATAGCCCAAGAGAAATACCAGCATAAAACCCACAATCTTGTGTTATACACACCTGCTCATCCTCAGGCTTCCCTGAGTTATTATTCTCCTGAGCATAAGCACCCATTTGGTATAAAGATAAAAACAATAAAACTTTAAGCATAGATTTCCTTAATTCGGTTTACACCTAACCAGTAAATACATAAAGATATTTATTTGATTATAGAAAATTTACCAACTTTAACTTCCTCTAGGGCTACTGGATTCCTGGCTCTGATTGCCTGATCACAGACGCTAATGGACCTTTAGGAAAAAATTTATCAACTAACAAATCAAAAATAACTTCATTCTCTGTTTGTGCAGCTAAATCTAAAGCCGTTTCACCTTTATCATTAACCTCATCTACAATTAGCTCCTCTATGGTTAACAATATATCTATAGCTTCATAAAAACTAATTCGGACAGCTGTGTGTAAGGGTGTATTTCCACGCACATTCCTTGCGTTTACATCTGCTCCTTTTTCAATTAATAACTCCACAATATCATTGTGCCTGTATTGTGTAGCCACATGTAAAGGTGTACCCCAATGTTCATTTCTTGCGTGTACAACATCAGAATCCTCTTCTATAAGCTTACGTACTTCTTCTAGTTTGCCAGTTTTTACTGCTTCTAGTAGTTCTACATCCAATTCTGTGGGTAGACTTTTCCTCGGAGTAAATTCACCACTAAGAAGTTTTTTAATTATAGTAAAGTTTCGTTTTTCAGCTAGTTCAAATGGAGTATGTCCATCAGGATTATCTTCATCACCATTATTTTTTATATCAAGATCTACATTCAAACCTTCTACTTTCTTTCTTAAAAAAAGCTCTACAGTAGTAATTTGTTTGTCATTTACAGCTATGTGTAAGGGTGTATTTCCACGCACATTCCTTGCGTTTACATCCGCACCTTTGTCAATTAATAACTCCACAATATCATAATGCCTGTATTGTATAGCCACATGTAAAGGTGTACCCCAATTTTGAGTTCTTGCGTGTACAACATCAGGATCCTCTTCTATAATCTTATGTACTCTTTTTAGATCACCAGTTTTAACTGCTTCTAGTAGTTCTACATCCAATTCTGTGGGTGGCCTTTTCCTAGGTGCAAACTCACCACTAAGTAGCTTTGCAATTATGATTGAGTTTTGTTTTTCAGCTAGCTCAATTGGGGTATATCCGTCAGGATTATCTTCATCACCATTATTTTTTATATCAAAACCTATATCCAAACCTGCAGCTTTCTTTCTTAAAAAAAGCTCTATCATAGTAGTTTGTTCTTGACTTACAGCTGTGTGTAAAGGTGTATTTCCATTTATATTCTTTGCATTTATATCCGCACCTTTTTCAATTAATAATTCCACAATATCATAATGCCCTGCTTGTATAGCTACATGTAAAGGTGTACTCCACTCCCTGGTTCTTGCATGCACAACATCAGGATCTTCTTCTATAAGCTTATGTACTTCTTCTAGATTGCCAGTTTTAACTGCTTCTAGTAGTTCTACATCCAATTCTGTTGGTGGCTTTTTCCTAGATGCAAATTCACCACTAAGAAGTTTTGTAATTATGATTGAGTTCCGTTTTTCAGCTAGTTCAATTGGAGTCTCTTTCTTATTATTTTTTATATCAAGATCTACATTCAAACCTTCTGCTTTCTTTCGTAAAAAAAACTCTATAATAGTAATTTGTCCGTGCATTACAGCTACATGTAAGGGTGTATTTCCATGCACATTCTTTGCGTTTACATCCGCACCTTTTTCAATTAATAATTCCACAATATCATATTGTCCTTCTTGTATAGCCACGTGTAAAGGTGTGTTTAAATGTACAGTTTTTGCATTTAATAAATCAGGAGCTTTTTCAATTAACAACTCCACAACATCATAGGATCCTATTTTTGCAGCTAAGTGTAATAGTGTTGATTTTCCTTTAGGATTTCTTACATCTATATTGGCATCTTGATTTTCTATAAGCTCTCTTATTTCTCCTAGATTGCCCATTTCAACTGCTTTTATTAATTCTTTGTCCAACCAAGTTAGTGATACTTCATTTGTTCTGAGTTCACCACCATCTTCAAGAAACGTCCTAATTCTACCACGTCCTCTCTCTTTAGCAATTTCAATAGGAGTTTTCTCATTACCATTTTTTATATCCACTTTAGCGTTATTTCTTATTAACAACTTTACAAAAACAGTCTCCCCAACAATTACAACTATGTGTAAAGGCGTATTTCCATGCACATTCTTTGCATTTACATCCGCACCTTTTTCAATTAATAACTCCACAACATCATAATGCCCCACTTGTATAGCTACGTGTAAAGGTGTACTCCAGTGTTGATTTCTTGCGTGTACAACATCAGGATCTTTTTCTATAAGCTTATGTACTTCTTCTAGGTTGCCATTTTCGCTAGCCTCTAGTATCCTTATATCATTATCTGCTAGTGGCCTTTTCCTAGGTGCAAATTCACCACTAAGAAGTTTTGTAATTATAGTTGCATTCCGTTTTTCAGCTAGCTCAATTGGGGTATATCCGTCAGGATTATCTTCATCACCATTATTTTTTATATCAAAACCTATATGCAAACCTGCAGCTTTCTTTCTTAAAAAAAGCTCTATCATAGTAGTTTGCCTTGCACTTACAGCTGTATGTAAAGGTGTATTTCCATGCACATTCTTTGCGTTTACATCCGCTCCTTTTTCAATTAATAACTCCACAATATCATAATGCCCCGCTTGTATAGCCACATGTAAAGGTGTACCCCAATATTGGTTTTTTGCATGTACAACATCAGGATCTTCTTCTATAAGCTCATGTACTCTTTTTAGATCACCAGTTTTAACTGCTTCTAGTAGTTCTACATCCAATTCTGTGGGTGGCCTTTTCCTCGGAGTAAATTCACCACTAAGGAGTTTTGCAATTGTAATTGGGTGTTGTTTTTCAGCTAGCTCAATTGGGGTATATCCGTCAGGATTATCTTCATCACCATTATTTTTTATATCAAGATCTACATTCAAACCTTCTACTTTCTTTCTTAAAAAAAGCTCTATCATAGTAGTTTGCCTTGCACTTACAGCTGTATGTAAAGGTGTATTTCCATGCACATTCTTTGCGTTTACATCCGCTCCTTTTTCAATTAATAACTCCACAATATCATAATGCCCCGCTTGTATAGCCACATGTAAAGGTGTACCCCAATCTTGGGTTCTTGCATGTACAACATCAGGATCCTCTTCTATAAGCTTATGTACTCTTTTTAGATCACCAGTTTTAACTGCTTCTAGTAGTTCTACATCCAATTCTGTGGGTGGCCTTTTCCTCGGAGTAAATTCACCACTAAGGAGTTTTGCAATTGTAATTGGGTTTTGTTTTTCAGCTAGCTCAATTGGGGTATATCCGTCAGGATTATCTTCATCACCATTATTTTTTATATCAAAACCTATATGCAAACCTGCAGCTTTCTTTCTTAAAAAAAGCTCTATCATAGTAGTTTGCTTTGCACTTACAGCTACATGTAAAGGTGTATTTCCATATACATTCTTTGCATTTACACCTGCTCCTTTTTCAAGTAATAACTCCACAACATCATAATGCCCTTCCCGTATAGCCACATGTAAAGGCGTACTTAAATATCTGTTTGTTACATTTAAATCAGCACCTTCACTTATAAGATAGGTGACATCTTGCAGATCACCAGTTTTGACTGCTTCTAGTAGTTCTTGATCTAACCAAGATTGTATTTCAGGATCTCTGCCCGTCAGGACATCAACACAAGCAGGGCTTCCAAAAGCAAACCCATGAGATATAAAAACAAATAAAAATACTATTATGATCTTATAGTTCATTAGTTAGGTTATTCCTTATTTAAGAAAAATTTTATGCTTTAACTTTTATGAGTCCAAATAATGCAAATATAGACCCTTCCATTATAACAGTATTTTTATGCCCACTGTTTGATTTGGAATGTTTTAGAAAAAATCACATTACACAGATATTTCAATTATGAAATTTTTACCTAAAGCCCCATTAAAGAGCCTGATGGACCTTTAGGAATTTGGTTTGTATTACACATTACACCGGGAAACAATCGCTTCGCTAATGGACCTTTAAGAAAAAATTAAATCAATTGCCGATTTGCCGGATCATAGTGGGATCACCTTTAATAGAAACAGGCACTCAGCAAAAAAGCGAAACAGGTGTTCACAGCAAAAAACTGGCGAAGCCAGATTTGTTTGCTGTTCACTAGCCTCACCTTTATTTAACAAGTCGGCTTATTTTTGCTTCATTAACCTCACCTTCTATTAAAGAAATAAGCATTGACAGTAGACTATGGTGTGTATTCCATATACTTATACTACCAAATATTAAGTTATGTGTGATAAATGATAGGTATGGTGAAAGTGTTGAATAAAGTTTCTTTAACATTTGTTTTTTTAGCCCCGATTATTGTTTCCTGCACAAGTGTAGATACTAAACAAAATAAAGTTAGAGATATATCTTCAGATTCTGAAACTAGATGTGAGGGGTTGTATTCAGAGTTGAATACAGCAATACAAGATGGAGATGTTACAAAGACACTTCAATTAATAGAAGCTCCCAAGGATTTAAACTTTATCTCCAGATTCCTTTGTAGTGAAGCAATAGACCATGCATTAACACTAGCAACTAAACTAGAAAAACACGAAGTAGTCTCTCACCTTCTTAAACGAGACGATATCAATGTAAACTACAGAAAGCGCGCGGTAGAGTCACCACCTCTGATGACTGCGATTAAAAATAAAGACACTGAGACTGCAAAAATTCTAGTAGCTCACCCTGATATTAATTTAAGAATAATGTTTAAAGGAAGATATACTCTACATTTTGCGGTACTACATGGACATGAAGAAATAATTCCAACATTACTTGATCACCCAGACATAAACATAAAGAAAACAGATTTCTATGGTAAAACCGCTCTAGAAATTGCTCTCCAACTTGAAAACACAAATATAATCAACTTAATTGAGGAAAAAATAAATGAGCTTCAAAATCATTAATCACAAATTCACAGGATAAATTGTTAATTTTGTGACGACCAAAAAATGCAAATTTCCAATAAAGCAGTAAACTGCCTATGTAATAAGGGACCAACTAAATACGAAAGATTGTGTTGCTATTCCTTCAAGTGATCTAAGGTCCTTTTTGTGGCGATTCTACCTCTTGGAGTTTTGATAAGAAAACCTTCTTTGATCAAATATGGTTCATAGACTTCCTCGATTGTATCCTTTTGCTCACTCATAGCCGAACTGATAGTATCTATTCCAACAGGTCCACCTTCAAACTTGTCAACTATGGCTTTCAAAATTTTTCTATCCATGTAATCTAAACCAAGCTTATCAACTTCAAGCTCTATGAGCACCTCTCTAGCAACAAACTTATCGATACGATCATCAAATTTAATTTGAGCATAATCCCGTATTCTCTTTAGTAGTCTGTTTGAAACTCTAGGTGTTCCACGGCATCGTGATGCTATTTCAAATGCTCCATCCTCATCTATTTTTATGTTAAGTATTTTTGCTGATCTAAGTACTATAGTGGTCAAATCTTTTGGCAAATAAAAATCTAATCTCTCTGTTATTCCAAATCTCTCTCTAAAAGGAGCATTCAAAAGTCCTGATCTGGTAGTTGCTCCCGCAAGAGTAAATGGTTCAAGCTTAAATTGCATAGCCTTCGCACCCAAACCATCACCTGTAATTATATCAATATAAAAATCCTCCATTGCAGAATACAAATACTCTTCAATTGTGCGATTTATTCTGTGTATCTCATCAATAAATAACACAGCAGAAGGGGGTAAACTTGTCAGTATAGCTGCTAGATCTCCTTTTTTTTCAATAGCAGGCCCTGAAGTTACTTTTAGTTCAACGCCCATCTCAGAAGCTATAATGTGACCCAAAGTTGTCTTTCCTAATCCTGGAGGGCCACAAAAGAGAACATGATCCAGGGGATCATTTCTACCCTTGGCTGCCTTAACCATAACTTTAAGTCTCTCCTTGACCTTGTCTTGCCCTGGGAATTCATCAAAGCTTCTAGGTCTAAGATTATTTTCTCCAGAGTCTAGCTCAAGTTTTTTACCACCAAGCAATCTATCATCAACCACTTTTTATACTCCTAATAGCCCGACAAAATTGAAAGGCCCTTTTTTATAGCTTCTTTCACCGGCACATCATTTTTAAAGTTAGATACAACGTTTTCCACATCAGTTTGCCTAAATCCTAAATTAACCAAAGCACTTACCACAGTATCTTTATGCTTTAACTTGGAAGACTCAACTTCAACATCAATCACACTTCCTTTCAACTTTAACACTATTTGTTCTGCTTTTTTTGAACCTATACCTGGCAATTTCGACAGACCTTTTACATCGGAGTTTTTTATCATACCAAAAATTACATCAAATGGTGCTGCCGATAACAATTTAATCGCCAATTTAGGCCCCAGTCTATCTACTGATATTAGAGCCTCAAATACCGCTTTTTCTTGCAAGTTTGTAAAGCCGTAGAAAGTTATGGAATCTTCCCTGACAGAGGTATGAATCCAAACAGAGCATTTGGGCTTGTTGTGTATAACTTTGTATGAAAATTTGGTTATAAAAACTTGATATCCAACCCCAGCTTCGGTTAATAACAAAAGCCTTTCTGGGGTAGCGTTTAAAACTTTGCCCTCTAAGAACGCTATCATAAATGCCTTGTACTATAATGTTGGGTCGCACTCAAGGCCACAGCCAAAGCATCTGTAGCATCTAAACCTTCATTAGAGTCTATACCCAAACTTGCAATTGTTAACAGTCTCACCTGTTCCTTTGTAGCAGCACCATTACCAGTAACACTCAACTTGACAGATTTGGGAGATATTTCCTGTATTGACACATTATGACTCTTTAAAACATAGATAAAAGCACCTTGAATCAAAGAAAGCTTAATAAGGTTTTTAGCATTGAGCCCTAGAAATGGCTGTTCTATTGCTGCAACATTAGGCTCATATTCTGTTAGTAGTTTATCTAAATTATCTGCCATATATTTTATTCTACTATCTATGGGTAGTTTTTTGTCTGGATTAATTGAGCCATGAGTTAAGTGCTGGCTCTTATTATCCAAACAATCTATGATTGCGTAGCCAGAATGATATGTTCCTGGATCTAATCCTAAAATTCTTAAAGGGACTTTATCTTTTGTTTTTAAGTCATTCATCATTCATATTGTGATATACATTTTGAACACAGTCTAGATCTTCTAATTTCTCTATTACTTTTACTACTTTTTGACGAGCTTCTCCTGCTATGTCTACATTGGTATTAGCAACTTCTATAACTTTGGAACTTACCGGTTCATAATTCTGCTCGGTCATTTGTTGTGATATTGCATCGTGATCTTCTGATTCGGTAAGCACTATAGTGAAATCTTCTTCTTCGATGATATCGTTTGCACCTAATTCTATTGCCAATTCTTTGAATTTGTCACTGCTGGTCTGAACCACAATTTCCCCTTTTTTATCAAAAAGGTATTTAACACAACCCGACTCACCTAAACTTCCTCCCATTTTGCTAAAAATATGCCTTACCTCAGAAACAGTTCTGGTTTTATTATCAGTAATACATTCTATCATTAGCGCTATTCCCCCAGGAGCGTATCCCTCATAGGTGATTTCACAATACTGATCATGGTCTTTCTTATTTAAAATTTTTGAAATGTTATCTTTTGGCATGGAGACTGACTTAGCAAGCCTTATTGCTTTTTTTAGTCTTGGGTTTGTTTCTGGATTGTTCCCTCCAATTCTGACTGCGGTTGCTATCTCTCTGGCAACTTTGTTAAAAAGTTTTCCTCTTTTTGCGTCTTGAGCGCCTTTTGCTCTTTTAATTGTTGCCCATTTACTATGTCCCGACATAATGCCCTTTACAAACTAAAGTCTTATCTAATAGAATACAAACCCAATTATGAAACTGCAAATAGATGACTTCTTGTTTAAAAAGTATGAGCAGATATATGAGTCTGACAAAACTAACAGAGTATTTGCCAGCCTAGCTGAGATATACAGAAAATCTGGTTTTTTAGAAAAAGCCCTAAGGATCCTAAAAATTGGGACACAGACAAACCCAAAATTTGCTGGTGGATTTTTGAGTTTGGCTAAGGTTTATATAGATTTACAGGATATACCAAGTGCCATTGACGCTCTTTGTAGAGTAACCGAGATAGCTCCAGACAGTTTGGTTGCACATAAAATGCTTGCTGAACTCTACCTAAAACAAGCGGATATGAAAAGTGCTCTAGCCTTGTTTGAGCGTGTTTTATTTATAAGCCCATATGATGCTAGAGCCAAAACACAGGCTTCCAGAATCAAAAAACTTCTTTCCAATGACCAAGACCAATTTAAAATGAAAAAACCAGAAAGCCTCAACACAAAAGAAAAGATAAAAATTAAACAAACCCGTAACAAGAAACCATGCAATATAATGGAGCGATACCTATCATTGGCAGACGCATACATTTTGAGAAGCAATACCTCAAAGGCTCTAGATACATTGCATGAGGCTGAGATAGAATTAGGAAAACACAGTGAGCTGACCAGAAGATGTGCCATGCTTTCATCCAGAAACAACCTTTACAATGAAGATTCCAGTGATACTCTCAGCAACGAAAGAAAAATTGAAATATTGCAAAATGTACTAGAAAGAGTTTACACAAATTCAAGAGATTAAAATATGTACGAAACAAGTGACTTTAAAAAAGGACTAAGGATACTTTTTAATGATGATCCTCATATTGTGTTGGATTTTCAACATGTAAAGCCTGGAAAGGGGGGAGCATTCATCAGAACCAAACTAAAAAATATGATTACCAATGCCAATCTAGATAGAACATTTAAATCTGGAGAAAAGTTTGGAATTCCAGATGTAGTATCAAAGGATATGTTGTTCCTATATAAGGATTCTGGCAACCAGTATGTTTTTATGAACCAAACTGACTTTGACCAACATACTTTGACAGAGGATCAAGTTGGTGAGGCCAAAGGCTATTTGACTGAAAACCTGGAGGTTAGTGCGGTAATTTTCAATCAAAGAGTAGTTGATATAGAGGTACCAAACCAAGTTAATCTAGTAGTTGAAAAATCAGATCCGGGGGTTAAAGGCAATTCTGCTACTGGTAGAACCCTAAAGCCAGCCACAATGAACACAGGGCTGGTGATGAACGTCCCACTTCACATCAACGAAGGAGACACCGTAAGGGTAGATACCCGAACCGGAAAGTACATGGGCAGACAGTAAGAGATGAGTTTGATGTACACGTGTATAGCTGGGCAACCAGGTAAGTAGCAGGGTTAGCTGTGAGATCCACCAGGAAGGAACCACTCGGCAAAAAGAAGTAGGTGAAGCCTTGGCAGGTTCTTAAGTGACTGTGTCGAAACGTAATTCCCCTGGCAAAAGTCGGCATAGCCAACTTGTTGCCAGGTTCAATCAGTATTGGGGAAGACCTTGCGTGACGGAATCGGCATCTTGTTCCAGTGCTGGGCAACCACTAGGTCAAAAAGTAAACAAGTTCACTTTATTGACCTCGTTCGGAAGACCTTTAATTAAAAATTCGTAGTATAAATGCTCATAATCTCAATGATTTTTTCCGATAAGTTCCATTGTCTTTGTGTAATTAAATGTTTATGAAATCTCAAGTTTTAAAAGTTGAATCAAACTCTGAGCAGCCCGAAGGGTCCGATGGAGCCTTGTCTCTAGCTATTTTAAGTGCAGTCAAAAAATATCCAAACTCAGCATATGATCTGGCTATCTGTCTTTACACAATGGATGCATACAAAGAGTCTCTTAGTATACTTAACACATTGGATAGCAAGGCCTCACATTTTTTAAAATTGGAAGCTTATTATGAAGACGGTCAATACATCGATGCATTGTCTCACACAGATGTGCTTTTAGAAAAATATGCCGTAGACTCAGAGGCAATACTAACTGTAATATACACAAGGGCCAAATGTCTTTGGGGATTAGGGAAAAAACGTAAGGCAAGAAGTTTAATGTCAGAGATAATATCCCAAAATCCTGATTTCAGAGACGCTCAGTCCCTACTATTCAGATGGAATAAGAAGGTGGAAAGTTGACCAAAAAAAAGATCTTTGGTGTTTTAGTTTTAGTATGGTTAATTAGCCTATTCTTCTTAGGACTGAAACCAAATCTAGAATATTATCTTGCAAAAAAAATAGCCAGCAGAACATCTGATCACAATGTTCACATAATACCAAAAGACATAAAGATCAACATACTTCCATTAGGTATACACCTAAAACAAGTTGAGCTTAATATAAAAGATCAGCCAAAAAATACTTACATAGAACAGATATCTCTGATACCTAATTTTCAATTTAGAAAATCGAACTTAAGATTAATAAAAATTATAGCGTCAGATGCTGTGATTCCAATAGAACTACCAAAAACTAAAAGAACAAGTAAAAGAAGTTCGCTAAAACCCAGAAAAAAGCAATTGGAACTGTACTCAGCAAAGCTATCAAAATATTTAGCTGTCACTCCTATTGCCTCTATCACTCTTGAAAAAAGTAAAGTTGAAGTAACAAGAGGAAAAGACAAATTTACAGCAGATATATTTTTGAAAGCTCAACATAGATTTAGATCGATAGATTTTGATATAAGTTCCAGATTCGATCTCAATATTCAAAAATTGAATTTAAATTTAGATAAAATAAATTTGTTATCTACATTTAGCATTTTTAAGGATAGGCTGTACATAGAAAATTTCTCTACATCAAAAGATAATATAATACATGCTAATATTTTTGGTGAAGTAAATAATGCTAATGAAAGTAAAATCCTAGAGTCAAATCTAGAATTAGAATTAGACTCAAATCTGGAAATTATAAGAGATATTTTATTAAAAACAAATCGTATAGCAAAACTTCCTACACTAGATGGACATATACAATCAAACATTAACTTCGGCAGTGATGTCGAGGGTACTTACTGGTCATTTAACAATGATTTTGAAGATTTAAAAATAGATGGGAGAGATTTAGGAAAATTAAATATTGCTGGTACTAGGATAAACGACCAATTGAACATACGAAGAGCTAGATTACAAAATAGAGGCTCAGATCTAAGAACTACTTTTATAGATGCCAATCAAAAAGACACCCTTAGATTTAATTTAGATATACATTCTTTAAGCCTAAACCCATTTCTGAAGAGCTTGAAAGTTAATGCACCAATAAGAGGTTCTGTGGTGGGCAATCTAGATTGTGAGATGAGGTACGACAACTTTATAACCATATGTAACGATGGATCATTAGTGCTAACAGATTTTATTGTAAATAACAAAAAGAAAACTATTGTGGCATTAAGAAACACTCAAGTGCTTGGCAGTTTATCTATAGATAAAGAAAAAATTGAAATAAACGGCAAATTAGATATCGATGGAAACAGACTAGATGCAGATGGCATTATAAATTTTGACAGTGGTTTTAACTTTTCCTATGCAGCAGAAGAATTTAACTTAAATGCTATAAAAAATAATGTTGCCGGATTAAAACTAGAGGGAGTTATAGCAGGATCAGGTGCTATTGAAGGAAATTCAAAAACTGCATCATTTGATATAGATCTGGGAGTAAAAGATTTTTGGTTGGATGATTATTTGTTAAATGATGCTGAATTGGATTTTTCTTATACAAACAGAACTCTATTTTTTAATAACATAAATGGGTCAATAGATATATCAAAGTACAATGCTGATGTTAGGGTTGATCTTGAGGATAAAACAATCTCATTGGAAGGAGAAGTTTTGGAGTTTGAAACTTCAGAGCTTATTAATGTTTTTGACAGAATCGTGAAGCTACCATTTGATGCATTTGGAAGAGGTCAGGCCAAAATAAATTTAGATGGACCACTTCAATTCAATCGCCTAAACTATACTCTTACAAGCAATATAAAAAATGGAGTTATAGCCGGAGAATATTTTGATGAATTAGTTTTTAACATTAAAGCAATTGAAGGAAATGTAGAAACAGAACAAGTTGAATTGAAAAAAAGAAACGGATTAGTAAAGTTAGATGGAACTGGTAGCCCTGATGGAACTATAGACTTGGTGGCTATTGCCAACAATTTTATGTTAGAGGATAGTCAAATTCTAAAAAAGACAGGCTTAAATTTGTCGGGAAAAAATACATCCAGACTAACAATGAAAGGTCATGTTTTAAGCCCCACAACAAGACTAGATGGCAAAATAGACGACATAAGATCTTATAATAAAGCAATGCCTGGCATAGACTACGGTATGCAAATAACCAGTAACAATTTATTTTTGTCATTGGACACAAGTGACAATTCACTCAAGATATATTCCAACATACCATATTCTAGTGATTTTCCATTTGAACTAAGTTTACAGGCTAATAGATGGGATTTTACACCCTACCTTTCTGTTTTTGGGGCTGACATCAGTCAACATAGTTCCTTTCTAACCACAGATATAGATGTTGAATCAAAATCTGACTGGCTATGGAATGCAGACGGAAAAATAGATATATTCGACATGAACATTAGTAAAAACTCAAAAGAACTTGTAGCTAAAAATGCTAAAATTGTTTTCGATAACGGCATGACCAATGGAGTTATAGCGTTAAATGGCAATGATAGTGGGCAAAGACTAATCTTTCGCTCCAATAATTCTAGAAAGAATTTTCTAAATATGTCACTAGCTGGGAGCATTGATCCTGATTTATTTTCATTTTTAACCCCATTTTTAGACAATATCAGAGGAATGCTTGATATAGCTTGTAGCTTCAGAGGAAAAAGAGGCGATGTTCGTCTTAATGGACATGGATCCATTAGAAATGGATTTTTAGATGTCAAAGATATTCCTCACTCTGTTGAAAACTTATTTGGTCAGATTAGTTTTTCTAAAAACCAAATTAATATAGACAAAGCAACAGCAGACTTTGCTTCGGGTACAGCTCACGCTAAAGGAAATATTGCATTGCTTGGACTTAAAAATCTTCCAACACAAATTGATCTCCAATTAAAAAATGTAAACCTAAATATACCAGAGGGGGTGGAGACCAAAGGAGATGCTAATGTCAAAATATCTGGTTCATGGTTTCCATTTTTATTTGAAGGAACTTATGATACCAGTAGTGTTAGATTTGTAGCAGAGTTTGATGAGTCAGAAACAAATGAACTTTACTCTAGCAATGTATTTTTACCCACATCTTATAGAGAAAGATTAGTAGGGCCTATACAAATGAATATTATATCTGAGTTTGATGATGATGCAATTATCAACAACTCTATGGTAGAGGGAGATTTCACTGGAAGACTGTATATAAAAGGACAACCTGCTTATCCAAAATTACTAGGAAGAGTAGACCTTAAAAGAGATAGTATAATAAAAATTAATAACAATGAGTTTTTAGTCAATGTAGCAAGACTAGACTTTAAAGGTGGATACGAAATAAACCCCGACATATATTTAGAAGCTACTACCACATTCAAGGAACATACAATAACAATGTATGTACGCGGTAATGTGGATGAACCCGACATATCATTCACTAGTAACACTAATTTGGGCCATTTCGATATAGTAAACTTATTAGCTGTTGGTGATGTAACTGATGAAACCGACAATATTGACATTGAAACTAAAATACAAAGTCAGGCACTTAATGTATCTACAAGTATTCTAAGTCAAAATGTATTAAATAAGGTACTTAAAGAAAAAACTGGAGTGGATGTCAAACTATCAACTGAAATGGAAGAGACAGGTGAAGAAAATGTAATTGAATCAACACCAAAAATAGTACTAAAAAAACAGTGGAATGATAAAATAAGCACAATACTTAGCAGAAGACTTGGAAACTCCCAAACATCAGATATGAGAGTTGAATATAAACTTAGCAATAATTTGTCAATCACAGGAAACTATGAAGAATTAGAGCCAGAAGAAGGCGACACAAACTTGATTAGTCAAGATGAAAGAGACAATAATGTATTAGGGTTGGATCTTAAATACCAGGTTTATTTTAAGTGATAAATATAATATTTATACTAATTACACAGGCAGTTCATGCAAATGCCTCAGTCAACGTACAAATAGAAACAGAGAATCCAAAACTATATTCTGAACTGATAAAACTAACCAGTACGTATAGTACACAAACTTACTCTGATGGTATGGACCAAGAGATCTCGGATAAAATAAAAACTTATTTGCAAGATAATGAATATTTTTCCTCTTCTGTAGTGTTAGATAAAACAGTTCTAAACAATTTAAAATTTACTATTAAAAACCCATATAGACTAAAGGCTTATTTTAACATAGAAAATGAAGATTCAGATATAGTAGGAGTTGGTAGGATCAGAGAAGCTTTGGATTGGACAAACTATAATGAGCAGTTATCCGACCCTGCCACATATACAAAAGAAAAAGTAATCAAACTATATAGGGAGTATGGCTACAGCAACGTTCAAGCAACATACAAAATAAAGATATCCGATTTTAACACCAACTTGGTTTTCAACATTAAGCCCGGAGTATTCTCAAGGCTGGGCAGGCTTACCGTTATAAGTAACAATCCTGATAACGCCAAAACTTTTGCTGCTTTTATAGAACAACATAATTCTAGCTTGCAAAAAAGTTTTGGTGGGTATTACAGAGGGAATATAAATGAAGGAGTAGAGGCTTTATTACTAGACCTTGTATACAAAGGATATTTGTACGCAGAGCTTAGATCAATATCAGAAGAGTTTGCCAAATCACAGGAAGTTGTAAATGTACAGATAGTAATAGATGAAGGATTTGCAACATATGTGGAGAAGATCAATATAGTTGGAAACCAAAAGTTTGAGAAAAAAGTATTAGAAGAACTTTTAGACATAAAACCTCAGGATAAGTTAAATATATCTAAGCTTGAACAGTCACTTGCAGATGTAAAACAGTATTACACTGATAGATCTTTCCTAAACATGGAATTTAACAACATTGATCAAGTTGTACAATATAATCGTAGCCAAAGATTAGCTACAATCACAATTGATATTAACGAAGGCTATGAAGTCAGCGTAAATGATATTATTATTGAGGGTAACTCAAAAACAAAAAATCATGTCATCTTAAATGAAATAAATTTTAAGAAAGGTGGATCTCTAAGTCCAAAAAAAATAGATCAAAATAGACAAATACTTTTAAGAACTGGCTTGTTTACCAGAGCAGATATCACAACTGTAGAAACCAATGAGCCCGGCAAAGTGGATGTACGAATAGAGGTGACAGAAAAGGATCCTGGTGTATTTAATCTTGGTGTGGGTATAAGTGATGAGTACAACTTAACCTTAAGAGGTTTTAGTAATATATATTATGACAACATCTTTGGGACTGCCAGAAGAGTTAGTGGTCACTTTGAGCTACAAAAAGCTCTAACTCAGGATGAAGCAGGTGTTTTGGAACATGAGATTGGTTTAGGGTATCGTGAACCATATATCTTTGACTGGAAAGTTGGAAGTAGAGTTGGTGTAACAAAAGAAAAAAATATTATCTCTGTAAACAGACAAGAATCTGATGGAATAGTAGTAGAAGATAAAATTGCTTTTAATACAGGCTTAGAGCTTAAGTTTCATGAAAGATCTAGCTTTTCCTATGGCCTATGGAATTTTGAGAACTCTACTTTATTTAGATATGTTAATGACACGGAAGAAAGTGAATCTACAATTACAGGATCAACAGGCCCTTCTATAGAACTCGACTTTAGAGACCATCCTTTTGATCCTACTAGAGGCTGGTATTATCAATCTTCTTTTGAGTATTCTTCTCCTTTTCTAGGTCTTAATCTAAACAATGCAGATTATAAGTATTATCGTTTAACTGGAAGTTTTAACTATTATGTACCCGTGGGAAAAGTTGTATTTGCACAAGTTTTATCAGGTGGTTACCTTGCAAATGTAAGTGATTCTTCATTAGTAATACCAGAATCTAAAGGATTCTTTTTAGGTGGAAGATCTACTATTAGAGGGTTTGAGTTAAATTCAATCCCAGATCGATCTGAGTTTCCCAGTGACTCTTTAGGTGTCTTACCCATTCATGACACAAGTATTTTCTATTTAATAAAAACTGAGTTAAGGTTTCCTATTTCTGGGTTATTTGGTGGTGTCTTTTTCTATGATGGTGGTAGTGTACTAATCGATGGAATTGATTTTGAAAAATCATATCGAGACTCTGTAGGTTTGGGGTTAAGATTTTCCACACCAGTCGGTCCTGTTAGTTTAGAGTATGGATGGAGACTGAGTTGGGCTGATGGACTTTCTACAGATGGAAGTAGAGTTCACTTTTCAATAGGCATGTTCTGATCAGGCAGTCCGGCACTCAGGAAATCAGGGATCCGATGATTAATTAAATTTTCTAAAAAAATTTCCTCCCATCAAAGATGGTAAGGAGGAAATTTTTTATGAGAAAATTTAAAACATATCAACTAGCTGTTCAATTTTACAATAATTCTAAGAATTTATATCTAAAAGAACCGCTTAAAAACCAATTCCAAAGAGCTATACTGAGCATTGTACTAAATCTTGCAGAGGGCAGTGCAAAGTTCAGCAATAAAGAAAGGCGAAAGTTTTATAGAATAAGCTTAGGCTCACTTAGAGAAGTACAGGCTATACTAAATCTCATTAACCACCAAAAACTAATAAATGAAGCAAATACTCTAGGGGGATATTTATACAAATTGTGTAAGAATGCTTGATCAGGTAGTCAAGTGGTAGGGCAATCAAGCAAGGACAGGTTAGTTTGAGGTTCGTTTAAATCTAGAATGCCCTGTTTTTTCAAACCAATGATCTAGAAACTCCATGATTGCGGATCCTTGTAAGTTAGCATACTTCATAAGCCCTCCCCTGAAAGGAGGAAAACCTATGCCCATCACCATAGCTAAATCTAGTATCCATTCGTCATCTACAACTTTTTCTTCTAAAGCTTTTCTAGCTTCATTGATCATTACGCACAATCCTCTGCTTGTTATTTCTTCTTCAGCAGAGGATTTGCTTGAATTTTTGAGTTTTAAACCTAGCTTTTCATATAGTTCATTATCAGGATGCGCTTTGTTTCCACTATGTACATAAAATCCTTTTTTTGATTTTTTACCGAATCTTTCTAGTGAAACCATCTTTTCCATAATTTCAGATGGTTTTGCTCTGTCACCAAAAGCTTTATGAAACATATGAGCCACTTTAGAAGCTACATCAATCCCCACTTCATCTAAAAGTCTTAGCGGCCCCATGGGAAGACCAAACTTTATAAAAGATTTATCAATTGTTCTTATGGAATAACCATCTTCTAACAAGTAAAGTGCTTCATTCAAGTAAGGAAGTAGAAGTCTATTAACTAAAAACCCAGGACTATCTTTTACTATAATAGGAATTTTACCCATTCTTTTTGCCAATGCAAAAATTATAGCGACTGCTTCACTGGAAGTTTCTTCAGTTTTAACCACTTCTACTAAAGGCATTCTATGAACTGGGTTAAAAAAGTGCATACCAACAAAATTTTTATCACCACCTCCCATTTCATGTACACTAAGAGATGAAGTGTTTGTGGCTATAATACAGTTCTCGTCGCAATGTTCTCTTAGTTCATTTAATACTTTCTTTTTGATTTCCATATCTTCAACTACAGCTTCTATAACAACATCTACTCTATCGAACCCACAGTAGTCTAAGCTTCCAGTGAGTTTGTCCATGTAGCCTTGATATTGATATTTGTTTTTCTTCTTTTTTTTCCAGATTCTACTTGCAGCTTTAAACCCCACTGCCAAAGCTTTTAGATTTATATCCTTCATTATGGCTTCAATATTTTTTTCTGCTGCCAAAGAAGCTATACCCCCTCCCATTACTCCTGAACCTATAACAGCAATGCTTTTAACTTCTTTTGGTTTAGCATCACTAGATAATAGTTTTTTAGCCCTGTTAGATTGGAAATAAAGTTCTATTAAATTTTTAGCAACCTCATCCGTTGCAAGCTTGGAAAACGCCACCGCTTCTCGCTCTAGAGACTTTGTTCTATCTGATATTTTTGCTTTACCAACTAATTCCAGTGCCTTTAGTGGTGCTGGGTAGTGGCCCCCTGCTTTTTTCAAAACCCTTGTTTTTGCAATACTTAAGATAATTGGCTTTAAAACCATTTGTAATCTGTCTTTCAGATCCAGGATATAGTCTCTTTTTTTAATTTTTTTTGTTACTTCTATGGCACGACTTTTTAAAATTGTATCTGGCACAAGCTCATCTATTAATCCTATTTTTAGTGCTTTTTTACCTGGAAGGCTTTTACCTGGCAAAATAATATCTAAGGCATTTTTTATACCCACAAGTCTTGGTAATCTAAATGTACCTCCCAAACCAGGAACTACACCCAGTTTAGTTTCAGGAAGCCCAATGATAGATGATTTAGTTGCAATTCTATAATCACAAGCTAACGCAAATTCACATCCACCGCCAAGACAAGCCCCATTGATTGCAGCTATACTAGGTATTTTAAGATCCTCTAATATATTAAAAATTCTCTGCCCCTCACTAGAAAGCTCCTTAGCCTTATGCTCCGTATCTAAGTTTTGAATCTCTGATATGTCAGCTCCTGCAATAAATCCTGATTTTTTAGATATAAATACCAGGGCTTCAGCATCAACATCTTTTATAAGTTCTTCTAGTTCTAACATTGCATTTTTTGTAAGCTTATTTACTTTTTCATCTTTTGCATCAATACTTACCAACGCAATGTTGTCTATTTTTTCTAAACTAAAAGTCATTGTTCTCCCTTACAACAAGAAATTCCTGTCCTATCTAAAGCCCTTCTAAAATCATTGCACCGCCTTGACCACCACCAATACAAAGAGTTGCAAGCCCTAATTCTTCTGGCTTAAGTCTATTTGCTAACGTTAAAACAAGCCTACTCCCAGTAGCTCCTACAGGGTGTCCTAGTGCAATTGCCCCACCGTTTGGATTTAATTTGCCTAAATCAATTTCTCCTAACTTGGATTCCAAACCCAAATGATTTTTGGCAAACTGGGAACAGTCAAAGGCTTTTAGACATGCAAGTACTTGAGCTGCAAAAGCTTCGTTAAGCTCAATAGAGTTGATATCCGATAGCTTTAGATTTTCTCTTTTTAATACTTTATATGTAGAATACACTGGGCCAAGACCCATCCTTGCTGGATTGAGTCCAGCAAATGCATATCCCCTTATCTTAGCAATTGGTTTTAAACCTAAAGATGTGGCCTTCTCATAACTCATCAATATAAGTGCAGCTGCACCGTCTGTTATAGGACAGGAGTTTCCTATGGTTACGGTTCCGTACCTTTTGTCAAAAAATGGTTTTAGTTTTTCTAAAGCCTCATAGGTTTGTTCTTGCCTAGGTCCAATATCCTTATCCACAACATTGTCATATTCAGGTCCTACAAACACCGGGGTTATCTCTTTATCAAATACTCCATTTGAGATTGCCTGTGTTGCTTTCTTATGGCTTCTAAGAGCAAACTCATCCTGTTCCTCTCTGGTGATATTAAATTCTCTGGCCAGAAGCTGCGCAGTTTCACCCATATTTAAGCCGCAGAACGGATCAGTTAAGCCTTCCATTATAGCTATTCTTGGTTTTAAATGTTTGAGATTAAATTTAATGAGAGTATTTAATTTATTTTTGGATTTTGAAAATATAGTTTCAACAAAGCTGGAAAGTTCTTTTGAAAAAAGCAAGGGCATACTAGACATATTTTCAACTCCACCAACTGCAACTGTATCTGCTGTACCCATCTTTATTTTATCAAAACCATTCGCTACACTTTGCAAGCCGGAAGCACAATTTCTGTGTACAGTGTATGAAGATACACTTTCAGGTAAACCTGCTCTTAAAGCTATTACTCTTGAGATATTAGCAGCATCGGAGGGATTGGCAGTGTTACCTATTATTACCTCGTCTATTTCTTCTTTTTTTAACGAGATAAGATCAACAGCCTTCTTGAGACAAATTTTACCTAGTTCTGATGGATGCACATCTTTAAGGTCTTTCTTGGCCTTTACAAAAGGGGTTCTGATGCCAGATACAATTACAACATCTCTTTTATCCATAGTGACCTATCTATCATATCAAATGAGCAAATTAAAGATTATTAAGTGTTCAGGAGATTTGTATAATACCATTAATAATTTATGTCTAATTGATAAATTTATCATAACTTGTATAACACAACGCTTTTAGCCACAAGGATAAAAAATGTCTCAAAGTTAAAAACAGTGTTAATTAGGTATCAGATAGTTTAGTATTGGATTATTAAACAATTTTAGGCTATGGAATAATTGTAAGTTTGGTCTTGGAAATATGAGTTTCAAAAATAAAGCACTTAATTTTCACTCCAGTGGCAGAAAAGGCAAATTGGAGGTAATTGCAACCAAGCCTTGTGATACAGAGATGGATTTAAGTTTGGCATATTCACCTGGTGTTGCATATCCTTGCACAGAAATACAAAATGATCCATCCAAAGTATTTGAGTACACCTCTAGGGGAAATTTAATTGCCGTCATTTCAGATGGTTCAGCAGTTTTAGGTCTTGGTAATATAGGCCCTTTAGCTGGCAAACCTGTTATGGAAGGAAAGAGCATTTTGTTTAAGAGATTTGCTGATATTGATGTCTTCGACATAGAGTTAGATGTAAAAAGTGTAGATGAATTTGTATCTGTTGTTAAATCATTGGAACCCACTTTTGGTGGTATTAATTTAGAGGACATAAAAGCTCCAGAGTGTTTTGAAATAGAAGAAAGACTCAAGAAAGAGTTAAATATCCCGGTATTTCATGATGATCAACATGGAACAGCAATAATATCAGGTGCCGGACTGATAAACGCAGCAGAAATAGCAAACAAAAAACTAAAAGACTTGAAAATAGTTTTTAATGGAGCAGGTGCTGCCGGGGTAGCGTGCGCTAACATATTTATAAGTCTTGGGGCTAAGAAAGATAACATCATAATGTGCGATTCTAAAGGTCCTATAACAGACAAAAGAGAAAATCTAAATAGTTATAAAAAACAATTTGTAACCAACAAAAAAGTTACCACCTTAAAGCAAGCTCTAAAAGGAGCTGATGTGTTTATTGGTCTGTCTGTTGGTGGAGCGGTTACAAAAGATATGATCAAACAAATGAACAGTACACCAATTGTATTTGCAATGGCCAACCCCACACCAGAGATCATGCCTGATGAAGTAAAAGCAGTTACTTCAGATGCTATAATTGCTACAGGCAGAAGTGATCTACCCAATCAAGTAAATAATCTTTTGGGGTTCCCTTATATTTTCAGAGGAGCTTTAGATGCTAGAGCAACTAGTATAACTCAAGAGATGAAATTGGCTGCTGTAAATGCCTTAGCAGAATTAGCAAAAGAGGAAGTGCCTGAAAGTGTTTCAATTGCCTACGGAGGAAAGAGTTTTAAATTTGGACCAGATTACCTGATACCAAAACCATTTGATCCTAGAGTGTTATTGAGAGTTTCAACCGCCGTAGCAAAGGCAGCAGAAACTTCTGGCGTGGCAAAAATACCTATAAAAAACTATGAAGCTTATAAGCAAAAGTTAGAAAGCCTACAAGGAGCTTCAAAAGGTTTTATAAGAGAGGCAATAAATAAGGTAAAGAAAAGAGCTAAAAATTCAAAACTTCCTAAGATAATTTTTCCAGAGGGCCATAGTGAAAAAATATTAAAAGCAGTCAATATAATTGTAGAGGAAAAAATAGCAGAACCATTCTTATTGGGCTACAAAGAATTTATTTTAAATAAAGCAAAAGAACTAAATTTAGATTCTCTAAAAGATGTGCATATAGAAAGACCCAACATGCACAAAAAGTATGATTCATATGTAAAACAACTCTACAAATTAAGACACAGAAAGGGCGTACATATGGAAGAAGCCCTAAGACTTATGAAAGATCCAAATTACTTTGCCTCTATGTCAACCGCTTTAGGTGACTCAGATGCAATGATAACTGGAGCCGCACAAAATTACGCAGACAGTGTAAGACCAATTTTAGAGATAATTGGAACAACAAAAAAAGGTGTAGCAGCCGGTCTTATAATAATGATAATAAATCAAAAAGTGTATTTGTTTGCTGACGTCACTTTAAATGTCAACCCAAGTGCAAGTGAGCTTTCACATATTGCTGCACATGCAGCAGATGTTGCCAGATATTTTCATATAGAACCCAGGGTGGCTATGCTTAGTTTTTCGAATTTTTCATCTCAACATGATAATCCAAAAAAGATGAAAGAGGCTGTAGAGCTTGTGAGAAAGCACTATCCCGAAATCAAAGTAGATGGTGAAATGCAAGCTGATACAGCACTAAACCCTGAAATTATATCTGAGCTATTCCCGTTTTCATCTATAAAAAATGGTGCAAATATTTTGATCTTTCCTGACTTGGATGCAGGGAATATCGCATACAAAATGGTTCAGCAATTAGGCAAAGGTGAGGTACTAGGTCCATTTTTAATGGGAGTCAGAAGACCTGCAAATGTATTACAAAGAACTTGTGGGGTTAATGACATAGTAAATACGGTAGCACTAACTGCTGTACAGGTTCAGGAACGAAGATCTAGAAATAAGAGCTAAAAATTTAAAGCATTTAAGATTTATCTTCGCTTTTCAAAAGAAAAATAATACTTGCTATTATAATCAACCCAGAAATTGAGGAAAATATGATCCAAACTATATTAAAATTGTAGTTTGTAATGTTGTATGTATTGTATATAGACTGAAAACTTCTGAAACCCTGATCTTCATACTCTATCACAACAAATATTGGATATTTACTCCCTTCAGAACCTCTAATATTTTCTATCTTAAATTCAGTTTCAACAGATTGATTTGGATTTATGGATATTTTTTTAGCTTCTGGAATCAGAAATTCCTTTGCTGCCCAAATTTGCAGGGTAGTTACATAAGACTTATCTGACTGATTGGTAATATGTACTTTGGCTTTAAATTTTTTTCTTTTACCAAGTTGCACTTTAATTACAAATGGGCTTATACGAAGAAAATTTCCGTCTATATTGTCTTCACTTAAGATTAGATCTGAAACATCAATACCAGAAAAAGTGTGTCCATTAACATCACTGTAATGCCTGGTTATAAAAACAGGCCATCTTCCAAATTGTGACAAATTATCATCCGACAAATTATTTATATTAGAGTTTAATTCAAAGTTCCAGGTATTGTTGTCATCATTAGGTCCAAGTCTTATAGGTTCACCTGTGTAACGTAATTCTCCTATAGCAATTTCAGGAAAAACATCAACTGCATCTTCATCTCCTGAGTTTTTAAGCTCAATTTTACCAGTTACTTTTACCAGATCACCTTGCAGATTTACTGTAAGACTGGGGTTTCCGCTTACAGATAAAAATCCCGCACTAAGTTTCGTGGAGTATACAATAAGACTTATAAATAAGATTTTAAATTGTATAAATTTGATTTTTTCTCTCCATTAACTGGAGAAGTTTAACCCTAACCTCAATCTTAGGCAAAGTATAAATGGTATGGCTAACATAAAAAATGATAGAAATATACTAACATTTGTTTGATTGTTTCCCCCTATTGTATTGGACGAAATCAGACCACAACCACTAGAGTTTGGATCTTCTGAGAGAGAGCTAAATTCATATGTGTTTGGTCTTGTATCTCTCTTTGCATTATAAACATCTATTACTGAGTTAAGCATATTCAATCTACGCGCATTTTGTATTTTATTTTCCAAGGGAGTTACTCTATCAGATGAATTAAGTAAAATATCTTTTATTTGATGTACTGGCAAATCTGGTCTGAGGTTCATAAGTATAGCAGCAGCTCCTGCAACAAAAGGAGTAGATATACTAGTACCACTGGTTTGAACATAATATGAAACATCACTTTCATCACTTGTTGTTGTCCATACAGAATGTCCAGGTGCTGCTAGATGGACAGTTTTACTTCCATAGTTAGAAGATCTGGTTAACACATCATCCAGAGCACTAGCACCTACTGAAATAACATTTGGTACTTTAAAATTTGATGGGTAATAAGGTGTTATGTCATTATTATTTCCAAACCTGGAACTATTTCCTGCTGCAGATACAAAAGCAATATTTTTTTTATAGCTTTCATAAATTATTTCTTCTAAAAAGATGCTTTTCGAGTAATCACCCCAAGAAGCATTTATCACGCTCGCCCCATTCTTATTAGCATAGTCCATAGCAGCTAATGCATCCGCCGTATTACCTACAGATTTATTGATTAAAGGATCCAAGGTCATAAACTTTATTGGCATTATTGATATATTTGTAACTCTGTCAGAAACATCATCTGTAAGTAAGTCACCAAAGGTTTGCTTTATTACTCCCGCAACGCCTGTACCATGCCCAGATATATCATCTAAATTGTTGTTTCCATCTACAAAATTCCAACCGTAAACATCATCTATGAATCCATTTTTGTCATCATCTATTCCATTTTCAATTTCTCTGTCATTTATCCACAAAAAATCTTTTAAAGACTCATGATTGATTTGTATTCCTGTATCTAGTACTGCGACTACTGTTTGTTCTGTTGTGTATCCAATTTCATTCCAACCATCTAATATTTTCATGGTATTAACGGTTTCATTTTTATATTCCAATTCTTCTTCTGTTAGAGATGTCACCCTAGTTGGTGGCATGATAAAATCAGGATCATCTACAGTGATTATGTAATTAGGTTCCACAATTTCTACTTCAGGATCTTTTTTAAAAATATCTACCAACTGTTCTGTTGTGTAAGAAGCTCCATTATTTGTCTTATAATGATACACATTTAGAGTTTCATAGGCACCCTCAAGACCAATTCCCGATCCCATTTTACCTTGCATATTATGTCTTTTAACCTCTGGTGTACCATTTTTATATTTGACCAAAACTTCCCCTTCTACATAGGGGAATTCTGAATTTCCATAGGATGGAATACTCATAATTTCGAAAAACAAAAAGAAACCCACAAAGAGGAGTAATTTTGTAAAACTCATACATAATGACTCGGATTTTTTATATATTTTTTGAGGTAAAAAGAGTTGTTTTGGGTTTGGCTATAAGCCGGATTCTGTAAGGATTTCCCTTTGCATTCATCCATCTGGGAGTGACATTACTGCCACCCTCAAGCGATCTCACCCAGGAACTTCATGCTGGCTACATTCAAATGTTCCTCTATTTGATCTTGCTCCGCACAGAGTTTAGCTGATTTCACTACAGCAACTAAAAATAGTCCTGTACATACTTTCTGTTCCACTTGTCCTCACTATAAATTAAAAAATAAACAGTGGAAGGGCGTTACCCTTTGTGCCGCCATGTGGAGTCCGGACTTTCCTCTTTTTAAAAAGCGAATGCACACCAAACCCAAAACAAGAAAAAACTAACATAAAAATAAGCCCACTTCAATTTGTCTTCCCAACAATATAGATTTTAGTCCTCAAAGAGGGAAAAATTAAAGTTTTTATATTTATTCAAATTCGCAAAAGGCTTTTATAAAAAATACAATCCCGACCTATACTGTGCTAATACATTGTTTTATATATACTAAGCTGGTTTTATTATCTTTCATCTAAGGCCATATTTGCTAGACTGTCTGCTTTGGTATTGTTTTCTCTTCTTACGTGTTCAAAACCATAATGTTCTATCTTTAAAAGTAGCTCTTTTACTTTTTTGTACAATCCAATTATAGATTTAGATTTTACTTTATATTCACCGTTAAGTTGCTTTACTAGAAGTTCGCTATCTGATCTAATTAAAATATTACTAACTTTGTGTTCAATAGAAAGTTCTAGCGCTTTTATTACTGCAGAGTATTCTGCAAAATTATTGGTCCCTTCTCCTAGGTATTCACTTATTTCTTGTATACTTTTACCATTTTTGTCGGTTATGTGAACTCCTATAGATGCCGGCCCTGGATTTCCCCTGCTTGCACCGTCTGTGTAAACTATAACCTGACTCGGCCAATTCATATATTAACCTCATTAAAAAAACTAAAGATCTATAAAATTAAGACCTATAAAGTTAAGACACATAGCGAACATAATTGCTAACGCATTTTGTTTGTGTCAGATTCTAACTTATGTCCCTTATTAAATCTAACATTAACACCAAAAGCCATGATTACAAAACAAACCATGAATATATGTCATCTTTGGTGAGTGAGTTTAAAAAAAGAGAATCACAAGTAAAACAAGGTGGTAGTAGGGAGTCCATAAAGAGGCACAAAGGCAGAGGGAAGCTTACAGCAAGGGAAAGAGTAAATGCATTAATTGATAACAACACAACATTTATTGAATTTTCTTCTCTCGCCAGCATTGATATGTACAATAACCAAAACCCATGCGCTGGCATAATCACTGGTGTGGGTATGATTTGCTCTCTTCCATGCGTTATAGTAGCTAACGATGCGACTGTAAAGGGCGGTACATATTTTCCTATGACAGTAAAAAAGCATCTGAGAGCTCAGGAAATTGCAATTGAAAACAATCTTACTTGTATTTACATGGTAGACAGTGGGGGCGCGTTCTTACCTATGCAAGCACAAGTTTTCCCTGACAGAGATCACTTTGGAAGGATTTTTTATAACCAGTCTGTGATGTCTAAAAATGGAATAGGTCAAATTGCAATAGTGATGGGCAGTTGTACTGCAGGTGGAGCATATATACCTGCTATGTGTGATGAAAATATCATTGTAGAAAAAACCGGCACAATATTTTTAGGTGGCCCTCCTTTGGTTAAAGCTGCTACGGGTGAAGAAGTATCTGATGAGGATTTGGGTGGTGCAAGGGTTCACTGCACTAAAAGTGGTGTAACAGATCACCTAGCATCTGATGACTATCATGCAATAGAGATTTGTAGGAACCTTGTTACTTATATGAATAAAAAACCAAGATCGGTTAGGCGATTTAAATCAGAAGAGCCTTTTTATGATCCAAATGAGTTATATGGTGTTATTCCAAAAGATTTAAGAAAAACTTTTGATGTTAGAGAGATTATTTCTAGATTAGTAGACGGTAGTAGATTTTCTGAATTTAAGAAATTTTATACAGATTCTATAGTCACTGGGTTTGCTGCTATAGATGGTTTTGAGGTAGGTATAATCGCAAACAATGGAGTCCTTTTAAGTGAGAGTGCTTTAAAGGCTACTCATTTTATTGGACTGTGTACAAAAAGGCATATTCCTCTTGTGTTTATTCATAACATAACTGGTTTTATGGTTGGAAAAGAGTACGAGAACAAAGGCATAGCAAAGGACGGAGCAAAGATGGTAATGGCTGTGAGCAATGCTAATGTTGCTAAATTTACTGTTGTTATAGGCGGATCATATGGTGCGGGTAACTATGCAATGTGCGGGAGAGCTTATGGCCCTAGGCAACTTTGGATGTGGCCAAATTCTAGGATTAGTGTTATGGGCGGAGAGCAAGCCAGTAAAGTTTTATCCACAGTCAAGATAGATTCTCTTAAAAAGAAAGGCATAGAGATGAGTGAAAAAGAGATTAAAGAGTTTGAAAAACCTATTTTGGAAAAATACAACCTAGAGAGTTCTGCTTATTATTCTACTGCCCGCATTTGGGATGATGGAATAATTGATCCTTTAGATACAAGAAAAGTTTTGAGCTTAGGGATAGAAATGAGTCTTTATGGAGAAGAGAAGCCAACAACAAACGGAATTTTCAGGATGTAAAATGTTGAAAGTTTCAAAAAATAACAGAGTAGTAGAAATTGTATTGAACAGGCCGGAAGTTAGAAATGCTTTAAATAGGGAGATGATTTTAAAACTAACAGAAGCTTTTAAAGATGTAAGTAAATCTAAAGATGTGTTGGTGGTTGTTGTTAAAGGGGCTGGTAAGAGTTTTTGTTCTGGTGCTGATTTAAATTATATGAGGTCTTTTATAAATTCTTCTAGAGAGGAAAATGTAGAAGATGCCACTATTTTATCTAATTTATTTGAAACAATTGACAAATGTCCTCACCCTATAATTGCCAAAGTACATGGTGCTGCCTCTGGTGGAGGTATTGGTATTGTTAGTCTATGTGACATAGTGGCTTGTGAGATACAAACCAAATTTTTATTTGCGGAAGCCAAAGTAGGTATAGTTCCTTCTGTAATAAGTTCTTATGTTTTGTTTAAACTGGGTTATTCTTCTGCAATGGAACTTATGTTAACAGGAGACACATTTGATGCAACCACAGCTTTGAATAAAAACTTAGTTCACTTTGTTGGCAATGATTTGCAAGTAGATGAGTATATTTTAAAAAAGATAGATTCATTTAATAATGTGGGTTACAGCGCCACTAGGCATACTAAGAGGCTTATAAAAAAAATCAACAGGCATTCTATACCAGATGATTTAAAAAATTATTGTATAGAGTTGATAGCTGATGTGAGAGTGAGTGAAGAAGCCAGGAAAGGCATAGAGTCATTTTTCAAGAAAAGAAAATAGCAATACAGTGGGTGAAATTAATAAAATAGCGATAGCCAATAGAGGTGAAGTAGCTTTAAGGATCATAAAGACCTGTAAGAAGCTGGGGATCAAGACTGTACTTTTGTATTCTGATGTAGATGAAAAAAATACGAAAGCATATTTTGAAGCTGATGAATGTATTTTGATAGGACCTCACGACAGTTATCTGGATATAGACAAGGTTTTGGTTGGTTTAGAAAAATCCAAAGCAGATGCCGTTCATCCAGGGTTTGGATTTTTATCTGAGAATGCTACTTTTGCAGAACGTGTGGAAGATACAGGTATTATTTTTATAGGTCCTAGTGCTGATACTATTTCTAAAATGGGTGATAAAACTACCGCAAGAAGATTGTGTAAAAAAGCAGGTATTCCAATTATCCCTGGTTATAATGAAGATATTCAAGATAAGGATACCTTGTTGAAGGAAGCCAAGCGTATCGGTTTTCCGTTATTAATAAAAGCTAGTTTTGGAGGTGGTGGTAGAGGGATAAGAATTTGCAGAAGTGAATCTGATTTTCACAAAAACCTTGAGTCTGCCAGAAGAGAATCAGAAGCCTCATTTAATTCTGGAAAAATTTTTTTAGAAAAGTACTTAGATGGGGCCAAGCATGTTGAGTTTCAAATTTTGGGTGATGGAAAAAATGTGGTTCACTTATATGAGAGAGAGTGCAGTGTTCAAAGAAGACATCAAAAGGTAATTGAAGAAGCCCCTTGCCCTGCCCTCACTTCTGATTTGAGACAACGTATGGCAGCCTCTGCAATTAAAGCAGCTAAAGCTGTAGGTTATAGAAATGCTGGTACAGTAGAGTTTTTGTTATTTGAAAATAATTTTTATTTTTTAGAAATGAACACCAGGTTACAGGTAGAACATCCTGTAACAGAAATGATCTTAGATTTAGATTTGGTAGAGTTACAAATTTATATCGCAAGTAAGGGAAAACTTCCAAGCAGCCTTGAAGGTATAAAACCCAAAGGACATGCTATAGAGTGTAGGGTTTATGCTGAAAGCAATGGTGTTCCTAGTACAGGAAAAATTCTACATTACAGTTTTGATAAATCTGCTCTTAGGTGTGATGATGGTTTTGATACTGATCACACAATTGTGGAGTTTTATGATTCCATGTTTTCTAAGTTAATAGTACATGCTGATACTAGGGAAGATTGTATTAAAAAATTAAACCTTGCTTTTAAAAATTACATTGTATTTGGAGTTGATACAAACTTAAATATTTTGAGTAACATAATAAATCATAAAACTTTTTTAAGTTCTCTTGCTTCTACTAATTTCACAGATTATTTTCAGGTAAAAGAAGATACGTTGGATAAAAGGTATCTAGAGTTTTTAATAAAAAAAGAGGTAAACAATTTAGAAACTATCGATGATAGTAGATCACCATTTATAAAAAATAAAATAAAACCCCGTAGTATTTTTAAAAAGTCACATTTTGTAGTATCAGGTAGAATTATTGACGTTAGTTATATTAACAGTGGAGAGGATCTTTGGATACATTGTGTTTCAGGCGATGATTTTTTAGATTCTTGGTTTTGCAAATCAAAAGATGACATTTTGCTTTCAGGAGGAAGAGACAACATTATAAAGGCTTTCATGCCTGGAAAAATTACTAATGTCTCGGTTAAAAAAGGGGACAAATTAAAGGCAGGTGATGTTGTGTTGGTTATGGAGGCAATGAAAATGGAGTATGTTGTAAAAGTACATTTAAATTCTGTAGTATGTGGTGTAAATATAAAAAAGGATGATCAAGTAAAAAAGGGTGACATTTTGGTAGAACTTGAACCTGAGGTAGTGTAGCAACAATGAAAAGTTTTGTAACATTGGTAGAAGTTGGGCCTAGAGATGGCTTACAAAATGAAACTAAAATTTTATCAGCTAATCTTAAATATAATCTAATTAAAAAATTAAGTCAGACTGGTCTTAAAAGAATAGAGGCTGGTTCTTTTGTATCACCTAAGCGAGTACCTCAGATGACCAACTCGAAATCTGTTATAAAAAAAGTTATGTCAGATAATACTGATGGTGTACGGTTTTCTGCCCTTGTTCCTAATGAACATGGAATGCATGATGCCATGGATACTGGAATTAAAGAAGTGGCTTTTTTTACTTCGGCAAGTGAGACTTTTAACAGTAAGAACATAAACTGCACAATCAAACAAAGCTTTACTAGGCTAAATGTCATAAGTAAGCTTGCTAAGAAGCACAGGATAAAACTTAGGGCTTACATAAGTTGTGCATTTTTTTGCCCCTATGAAGGCAGAATAAAATATCAAAAGGTTGTGAATATAGCGAAAAGATTGGTTAGTTCAGGTTGTAGTGAAATCTCCATTGGAGACACCATAGGTGCGGCTACTCCTAGAGAAGTTGGGGGTTTATTAAAAAAAATCTTAAAGCATATACCTAATAAAAAAATTGCAATGCACTTTCACGATACAAGAGGCATGGCTATTGTCAATGTGAAAGAAAGTTTAGAGTTTGGAATAAGATGTTTTGATTCTAGTATAGGTGGTATGGGTGGTTGTCCTTATGCTAAAGGTGCAACTGGAAATTTAGCTACTGAAGACTTAGTTTTTTTCTTAAATCAAATGGATTACAAGACAGATGTTGATTTAAAACAATTATTGAGGGTAAATCGTTGGCTCTCAAAGTATTTCATGCTGCCCTCTAAAGTGGGTCAAGTTGGAATTTGACAAAACATTATTTTTTAATCAACGATACAATTATTAAACTTATTAAACTTATTAAACTTATTACACGGTGTCTAAAAAGATTTCACAGCGACTGTCCACATCATGGTTTCTAGCCTGGTAAAGTATAAAATATGATAGGATATATTTCTGTTTGCCAACAAACTTTATCACCCACAAGTTTAAGCCAAGTTTGTTAAAAGAAGCACCATTTAAAATAGTAGGACCTAATGATTCTTAGCTTATTACAAATAGCTTTAGTGCTTTCCAATACATTTGTTATTTCTGCCTATGCATCTGGGTTAGAACCAGATAGTGTGACAGATCCTTGTAAGAATGCTCTTACGCAATATTCTGATGAAGAGTCAGATACTCTGTTCGCAATTATTACTGAATTTAAATACATTACTGGTGAGTATAATAAAATTGCTCCTTCCGTAAATGGATATTCAGATGAACAAAAAACCTATGCCATTGAGTTGATAGAAGCATTTGATGGAGATAACGACATTTCTATTATTTCTATTCTATTAGACATTCCTGAAGTTAAGCTTAATTCATGGTTATTAAGTGCTCATGAAAAGAAGGCTCAAGCAATGGTTGATAAGTTTCACCAGGTTAGTGTTGATTTAGTACAATTTGCACAGCACCTAAATGGTTTACAAGGTCCTGAAGTAGAACAATTTAAACAGAATCTAAGGGTAGCCCTTCTAAGGGTAGTCCTAAAGGCAGCGAGGTTGGAACTGATGTAGCCCCTTCATACCAACATGCAGATGAAGAAAAGAGGGCTCAAGCAATGGTTGATAAGTTTCACCAGGTTCGTGTTGATTTAGAAAAATTATCAAACTTACTTACGCAGTACTTAAAAAGATTTCACAACGACTTTCCATCTCATGGTTTCTATCCTGGTAAAGTATAAAATATGATAAGGTGTACCTCCGTTTACCAACAAACTTTATCACCAATAAGTTTAAGTTGAGTTCGTTAAAAGAAACAACATTCAAAATAGTAGGACATAATGATTTTTAACTTATTACAAATAGCTTTAGTGCTTTCCAATACATTTGTTATTTCTGCCTATGCATCTGGGTTAGAATTAAATAATGGGTCAGATGCATCCTGTCGGGATGCACTTACACAATCTTCTGAGGCATCCGCTCTTGAAGCTTATATTATTGAATTACAATATGTTATTAGCGAGTATAATAAGCTTCCTCCTTCCACTAACGGATATTCAGATGAACGAAGAGCCTATATCATTGAGTTGGTAGAAGCATTTGATAGAGATATAAGCGAAGTTTCTATTATATTAGACATTCCTGAGGCTGACATTGGGTGGTTAATTGATAATGAAAAGACCAACGGTTCACAGGTTACAAATATTGAAAGTTATATAGTTTCTTCTTATGAACATACAGATAAAGATAGGGTAGGTAGGGTTCAAGCTCTCATTGACGAATTTTACAATGTTCGTATTGTTCGTGATCGTGAGATTGAAAGCATAGTCTCTGAGTTCAACAGTATTACAAATCCTCTTGAAAGAGGCAGGGTTTATTCAGCCAATCAAAGTCAGCTTGCTATTAAGTTGGTAAAAAAAACGGATGGTAATGTGACAGAGGCTGCAAGGTTATTGAAAATTCCTCAACCAACTCTATACAATTGGATTCGTGAACATGAAGAAATACGAAATATTCAGATTAGAAATGCTAGGAACACTGATAATAATACCTATGGTAGGTATTTAAAGGAGCAAAAGGCCATTGCTATTCAGCTGGCTATAGAGTTAGGCAATACAGCAGAGGCTGCAAGATATTTGGGGATGATCGAACAAACCCTGCGTAATTGGGTCAATAATTATAGAAACAAACTTCATGCGCAACCTAACTATAAACCTCTTGATAGATTTTCTGATGAAGATAAGGAAACTATGATCGAATGGGCCATGGATTCAGGCAATGTAGCAGAGATTGCCGAGACTGTTAATACTGATTCCTTTGATCTAAATAGATTGGTTCGTAATTATAAGAGAAAACATGGAATGCAAACTAGATCTGCTCATTTTGATGAATAGAAAGAGCAGGCCATCTCCAAGACAAAAAAACTAGGTGATATAACAGGGGCTATCAGGTTACCGAGGGCTTCCTTGGAACAGGCTGGTGGCGGTCAGCTAGTTTAAATTTTAAATGACATTAACTTAAATTTTTATTAGATTGCCCTATATGGGGTATGTTTAATATGTCTAACTTACTAAAGTATGCGTTTTCCTCTGTCGGTCAGAAGCAGTTAATGGCAGTATCTGGCATAGGCTGGGCTTTATTTGTTTTAAGCCATATGGCTGGCAACCTATTAATTTTTGCAGGTGCCGAGGTTTACAATAAATACTCTCATTCGATTGTATCAAATCCTGGGATTTATTTGATGGAAGCTGCTCTTCTATTTTTGCTTCTTACTCACATAGTTTTTGCTATAAGTGTTAGTATTAAAAACTCCAAGGCAAAGTCTGGAGGCATAGTTTCATCTAGTGGAGATAAGGGTACAAGTTTTATTGCTAAAACAATGAAATATCAGGGTATTCTAATTTTGTTATTTATCATTATACACTTGGTTAGCTTTAAGTTTGGTACTGTATATCATGTAACTTATGATACGACGGAAATAAGAGATATCTTTCGTCTAGTGGTTGAGAAGTTTCAAGGTTTTCCCTATGTTTCCTTTTATTGTGTTACAGTTTTAATATTGGGTTTTCATTTATCTAACGGCATTAGTTCTAGCCTTCAATCGCTCGGACTTTACAGCGTAAAATATGATTCTATGGTAAGAAAATTTAGTTTTGTTTATGGTATGATTGTAGGTGTTGGTTTTTGTATTCCACCCATTTATCTCTATTTAAAGGGGCCAATGTGGTAAATTTAGATTCTCACTCACCATCAGGTCCTATTGAAGACAGATGGCGTACTCATAAGTTTAATATGAGTATTGTTTCTCCAAACAACAAAAGAAAGTTTAACATAATAGTTGTAGGCACGGGTCTTGCTGGAGCGTCTGCTGGCGCAAGCTTAGCAGAATTGGGTTATAATGTAACTTGCCTTTGTATTCAAGACAGCCCCAGACGAGCTCATTCTATAGCAGCTCAGGGTGGTATTAATGCCGCCAAAAACTATCAAAATGATGGTGATAGTGTTTACAGATTATTTTATGACACAATTAAGGGTGGCGATTTTAGAGCAAGAGAATCTAATGTGTACCGCCTTTCAGAGCTTTCTTTGAATATAATTGATCAGGCAGTAGCTCAAGGTGTTCCGTTTGCTAGAGAGTATAGTGGTTACTTAGACAATAGATCATTTGGCGGTGCTCAGGTAAAGAGAACTTTTTATGCAAGAGGGCAGACTGGTCAGCAACTTTTGTTGGGTGCCTATAGCGCTTTATCCAGGCAAGTATCCACTGGGAAGCTTAAAATCCTTACCAGAAGGGAAATGTTGGATCTCGTTGTGATCGATGACAAGGCTCGTGGAATAATTGTACGAAATTTAGTTGATGGAAAGCTAGAACGTTATTCTGCTCATGCTGTTGTCCTAGCCACTGGTGGTTATGGCAATGTATTTTATCTTTCCACAAATGCTAAGGCATCTAATGTTACGGCTTCCTTCAGGGCTTATAGGAAAGGGGCTTTGTTTGCAAACCCTTGTTACACACAGATTCATCCAACCTGTATTCCTGTCTCTGGCGATTATCAGTCAAAATTAACTTTGATGTCTGAGTCGTTGAGAAATGACGGCAGGGTTTGGGTTCCTAAAAATAAAGACGACAAAAGAAAGGCCTGGGAAATTCCTGAAAGTGATAGAGATTATTATTTAGAAAGAAGATATCCTAGTTTTGGAAATTTAGTGCCTAGGGATGTGGCTTCAAGAGCTGCAAAGAGTATTTGTGATGATGGGTTTGGAGTTGGAGACACAAGATTATCTGTATATCTTGATTTCAAAGATGCCATTAAAAGAGATGGCAAAGAAGTTATCGAAGCTAAGTATGGAAATCTATTTCATATGTACGAGAAAATTACAGGAGATAACCCTTATAATAAACCAATGCGTATCTACCCTGCTGTTCATTATACTATGGGTGGATTATGGGTGGATTATAATTTAATGACAACCACACAAGGCCTTTTTGCTTTAGGTGAATGTAACTTTTCTGATCATGGGGCTAACAGACTTGGAGCCTCTGCATTGATGCAGGGTTTGGTTGATGGATATTTTGTTATCCCATATACAATAGGAAATTTTTTGGCAAATACCGATCTAAAAGATATAACTACAGATCAAAATGAATTTGTAGAAGCTGAAAATCTAGTAAACAACAATATACAAAAATTAAAAAACACCAATGGTAGTAAGTCTCCTATGGAGCTTCATAAAAAACTAGGTAACATAATGTGGGATAATGTAGGTATGTCTAGGAACGAAACTGGTCTTAAAAAAGCTATCGAACAAATACAAAATTTGAGAGATGAATGTAAAAATGATCTAAAGATAGTAGGAGATGATCGCGAATTAAATGCAGAGTTAGAACATGCTGGAAGACTTTTGGATTTTATAGATTTAGGAGAACTTATGACAAAAGATGCTCTGATTAGAAAAGAGTCTTGCGGTGGACATTTTAGAGAAGAGTATCAAGCTCCTGACGGTGAAGCACTAAGAGATGATGATAATTTTTCTCATGTCTCTGCTTGGCAGTACAACGAAAAAGATCCAACTTTACACAAAGAAAATTTGAGCTTTGAATATATCAAACCCACAAAGAGAAGTTATAAGTAGGAAGACCTTTAATATGAACCTAAAACTTAGAATTTGGAGACAAAAAGACGCAACCTCAAATGGAAAGCTGGTGGAATATGATTTGAAGGATGTTAATCCTGATATGTCTTTTTTAGAAATGTTGGATGTACTTAACCTTTCTCTTATTAAAAAGGGAGAGCGTCCTGTAAATTTTGATCACGACTGTAGAGAAGGTATTTGTGGTACATGCTCAATGACTATAGACGGTAATCCACATGGACCGGTTAAGGGAGTTACCACTTGTCAGCTTCACATGCGACATTTCAATGATGGTGATGTTATTACCATCGAACCATTTAGAGCTAAACCTTTTAAGGTAATAAGTGATCTTGTTGTTGATAGAAGTTCATTTGATAGGATAATTCAAAGCGGTGGTTTTATATCTGTATCTACAGGTTCTGCACCAGATGCTAACAGCATACCAGTAGAAAAAAAGCAAGCTGATGTGGCAATGGATTTTGCTGCCTGTATAGGTTGTGGCGCTTGTGTAGCTGCCTGCAAAAATGCATCAGCTATGCTCTTTGTGGGGGCTAAGATTGCTCATCTTAATTCTCTTCCCCAGGGAAAAATTGAAAAAAATAGAGTAGTAAAAATGGTAAATCAAATGGACAAGGAGGGTTTTGGTTTTTGCTCTAGCACTAAAGCATGCGAAGCAACTTGTCCTAAAGAAATTAGTGTTAAAGCTATTGCCGAGTTAAATAAACTTTATCTTAAGTCTCAGTTTTAGTTTTTCCTTTAGTTGGAATTTTTTTGTAGATAGTCAGTACAATAATAAGTGATACCAATATGTATATGGATGATGTTTGGTATGGAGATTTATATCCCCAAGCATCAAATAAATACCCTCCTGCTAGTGGTCCTATAATCCTTCCTAATGAAGCATAGCTTTGATACACACCCATTATGAATCCTTGTCTTTTTTTTGAAAAAGAGAGGCTTAATATTCCAAGTATACTAGGGTTTACTAGTCCTGAGCCTATAGCCAGAAAAGTTACAGCAACAGATAGTGTAGGTATATTTTCAGAAATAGAGATCATAAACATACTTAGTGAAGTTAAAATTAACCCAAAAGTTAATACTAGCCTTTCTCCTATTACTGGTATGAGCTTTCTGTGTAATACACCATTTGAAAACGCTAGAATGACCCCCATATATCCAAAGGCAAAGCTTGTCTTTATAACTGACCAATTAAATACTTCTTTAACCAACAAAGCCAGTGTGGATTCCATTTGTCCCATACCAATAGCACATATCAAGGATACTATTAGTATTTTTCCTACTAGTGAGTACCAATCAAAAATAAATACTCTATCTCTGTTATTTTTTTGGCTTGTATCTTTTGTATCCAAGCTCTCTGGTAGTTTGAAGTATGCAAATATAAAGTTTAACAATGCTATTAGAGCCGCACCAAGTGCAGGAAAGCCAATTAAAAAAGCATCACTAAATCCTAAGTTTTTCCCCCAGTAGGATAGAGAACCTGATATAATTGGTCCTACCACAAATCCTATTCCAAATGCTGCACCTATTAAACCCATATTTTTTGATCGAGAGTGCTCATCAGTTTTATCAGCAATGTATGCACTTGCTACGGATATCGTACTTCCAAAAAAACCTGCTAAACCTCTAGCTAAGAATAAAAAAAGAAGATCTGTAGAAAATGCAAAAGCAATATGTGAAAGAGAAGAGCCTACTAATGTGATTAAAATTATTGGTCGTCTTCCATATCTATCACTAATTTTTCCCCACATGGGTGAGAAAAAAAATTGCATAACTGAGTATATGGACATTAATAGTCCAATCTCAAAACTTGTTGCTCCAACCTCTTTTGCAAGGTAAGGACTAAGAGGTATTATTATTCCAAAACCAATTAAATCAACCAGCACTGTAAAGGCCACAATTAAAATTGATTTTGGCATAGTTAAAAAATCCTTAGAATAAAAGTTCAAGCTTTGATCTATTGGATTTTGTAGGTAAGATCAAATAAAAGTAAATAAAATTGGTCTGAATTAGGAAAAATAAAAATAAGATAAAACTAAAGTCAAAGGTCTTCCTAACGAGGCAAAAAATAAGGAGGCTCTGCCTACTTTTTTCTGCCGAGTGGTTGCCCAGCACTTTATGTGGACTATAAACCACTTTCCGTAAGGTCTTCCGAACGAGGTCAACAAGATGGGTTGGTGAAACGCAGGACAAAGTCCAAGTGAAACCAAGACATCTTTTGACCGAATGGTTGCCCAGCACTTTATGTGGACTATAAACCACTTTCCATAAGGTAAGTTATACAGCTATTACTTCTATTTCAGGGTTAAATCTATCCTTTAGAATTGCCTCTATGACATATAAAGTTCCAGTGGTAGCACTAGGGCATGTTCCACAAGCTCCTTCATATTTGACATAAAGCCTGTTATCTTCCAGCTCCAATACTTCTATATCTCCCCCATCCGCTCTTAAACCTATCCTTACGGTATCATCCAAAATATCTTCAATTTGTTGAATTTCTAAAGGCAAATTTTCTCTCTTTTTAACCTGCTGTTCTTCTTGCTTTTGGTTGAAGTTGATGTCGTGAGATGGAAGTCTTGTTACGATCACTGACTCTATTTTAGGGGTCAGTTCATCCCACTCTAAATCACTTTTAGTTACACTTATGACATTTTCAAATAAGTGTACCTGCAAAACACCTTCGATGGATATAATATCTCTTGCTAGAGGTATATGATCACATTCACCTATATCATTAAAACTGGCTTTACCCCTATCTATAACTTCTGTGTCCAACACAAATTTAAGAGCATTGGGGTTAGGGGTAGGTTCAATTAGTATATTGGTTTTATTTTTCTTCCACATTCTTTTATAGATAACAAGGTTATAGTATCATGTAAAGTTCAAGTGTTGGTAAGTAAGTTTATAGAGTCCTTTAAAGCCTCCACAAGCCTATCTATATCATCTTTACAATTATAAACACTAAATGAAGCTCTAATAGATCCCGTTATACCGAATCTATTCATCAATGGTTGACAACAGTGGTGTCCAACTCTAATTGCAACAGAGTGATTATCTACAAGTTCTCCTATATCTGTATGGTGACAACCTTCTATTACAAATGAAATAATAGCTTCTGTAGGATTTGCTAATATCCTAAGTTTATCTATTGTATTTAACTTTTCTTTTACATATTTCAACAGTTCTGACTCATGTTTTCTAATTTTCTCAAAAGTTATTTTTTTTACAAAATTTATAGCTTCCAAGGTACCTATAACTCCTGCTATATTAGGAGTACCTGCCTCAAATCTGTGTGGTATATCAGCTAGAGTAAAGTGTTTGGTGGTAACTTCATCAATCATTGCTCCACCAAATTGATATGGCGCAAACTTCTCTAAATGTTCTTTTTTAGCATACAAAAACCCAACTCCGGTTGGACCAAAACATTTGTGTGCAGATGCAACTAAAAAATCACATTCAAAACTCTCTACATCAATAGGCACATGTGCTAGTGCCTGTGCTGCATCTATTATTGTGATTGCGCCCACCTCTTTTGCTTTTTTTATTAAAAATTCAATATCATTTTTTGTACCCAAAACATTTGAGATATAAGTGAACGAAAAGACTTTTGTTTTGGTATTTAAATATTTAGCTAAATTATTTAAATCTAAACTACCATCTTCTAGCACTGGCAAAAATCTAACTTTACATCCTTGTTTTTTAGATAAATTCAACCATGGTACAATATTGGAGTGATGCTCCATCTGGGTTAGTAAAATTTCATCATCTTTAGATAACAAAAAGTTGTTTGCTATCATATTTAATGATTCTGTACTACCTTTAGTAAAAATAATTTGTTCAGATTGTTTTGATCCTATAAACTTACTTATACCTTTGCGTGTCTCTTCATAAGCTAAGGTAGCATTTGCACTTAAGTGATGTACACCTCTATGCACATTGGAAGACTCTTCCAAATAATGTTTATATATTCTATCTATAACTTGTCTTGGCTTTAAACTGGTAGCTGCACTATCTAGATACACCAATCTTTTAGAATTAATCTTGGTATTTAATATAGGAAATTGATCTTTTATAAATTTATCCACAAGGTCTTCCTAATCAAGCTAAAAGATGGATTGGCGTAATATAGGACAAAGTCCAAATGTAGCCAAGACATCTTTTTGCTTGATGGTTGCCCAGTTTTCTGCCTCATTGCTAACCCTCCTTCTAAACACCAATTGTGTTATCATTCAAATTGTTATCTAAAATGCCTAATAATCTACTATCTATTGATTTTCTTTGGCCAAAGTTTATTTTTTTTGTAATGCCAGTTATATATCCATCTAGGATCAATCGATTTGCTGTTTTTTTATCTAAACCTCTTGTGCAGATATAAAATAACTCCTCATCTTCAATGCGACCAGTAGTACAACCATGATTTGCCTGTACATCATCAGAAAGTATTTTAAGTTCAGGTTTTGCATTTACTGTTGCGTAGTCGCTTAACAGAATATTTTGGTTTATTTGATCTGAGTTTGAACCATCACACTTTGCATCTACAAAAACTAATCCATTATATATATATTTAGAAGTTCCAGATAAAATACTTCTTACATCAATTTGGCTATAAGTGTTGGGAGCATTATGATGTATGTAAAAATGATTATCTACATGTGCTTTGTCATGAATACAACTTATAGATCCCAGATTTAGAGTAGCATATTCAAAATCTAAATTAAACACGCCATTTAATCTTGAAGTACCTGCTCCAGATATAACATTTATAAAGTTCAAGGTGGCATTTTTAGAAACATTAAATATATATTGATCAAGATTAGTTCCCTTTATATCTTCTACATTATAAAAATCAAGAGTACTACCCTCCTCAAGTGTTACAGCAAAAACATTACATGTTACACCCAGAGAATCTGGATTAAAACATACACTTGCTTTAGTGTTTGATGAAACTTTTAAATGAATTCTAGAACCTGATATTGCATCTCCTACTGAATGAATATTAATTGTCTCATCACATGATTTTACAATATCTAGTTGATAACTATTTTGTGATATAATTTGGTTTAATTGATTTAAAACATCATCATTTTTGTATGATATATTTTTAGATGAAGGCTTATCATCAATACCGATATCTTTGACTGTATTATATGTTAATTTAGAGTTTTCAAAAATAATTTGATTCTCAGTTTTGGTCTTAATCTTTAGACTCAGAGCTTTTGTTGGATTAAACTTATTTAAACCACTAAGCCTAGTGTACTTCCATTCTTCTGATTTAGGTGGAAAATCAAGCATTGATCCTTGGTGCTTTTTGTAATTTGGGCTTACAAATTCAGTTACTGTTTTAATAAAACTCAAAACTTAGTTTTCCTTATAGTTTGCTAATTATGTCATAACCTTTTTCTTCAACTTTATATGATAGGCTTATATCACCAGTTTTTACAATTTTACCTTCCGATATTACATGCACAAAATCAGGTTTTACATGATGCAAAATTCTTTGATAGTGAGTTATCATTACAACGGCATTATTATTAGATCGATAACTATTGATACAATCTGCTACTAATTTTAGTGAATCTATGTCTAGTCCAGAATCTATTTCATCTAAAATGGCAAGTCTTGGTTTGATCAATAGCATTTGTACGATTTCATTTTTCTTTCGTTCTCCTCCAGAAAATCCTTCGTTCATATTTCTTTCTAAGAAATCTTTATCAACATCTAGCTTTTTTAACACACCTGTTAAATGTTTTCTAAAGTCTGGCTCACTCATGCCATCTATTCCTTGATATGCACAGTGAGCCTCAAAAAAACTATAGAAAAATTTGAAGTTAGATAAGTTTGATACTGAGACAGGAGTTTGAAAAGCAGTAAAGATACCTCTTTTTGATCTTTCGTCTATATCCAATTCTAATAAATCTATTTTTTTGTTATTGACTTCTAGTTTTATTGTTCCTTCTGTAACTTCATATCCTGGGTGCCCTGATATAACTTTGGCAAGAGTACTTTTTCCAGATCCATTTGGACCCATTATGGCATGTACCTCTCCTTTTTTTACCTTCAAAGATAAGTCTTTTAAAATATTGCTATCTGCGGTCTTTACACTCAGATCTTTGACATACAACATCTAATTATCCAACATCAACAATCTATCCAACACTGTTTTCTAGCTTAAGCTCTATTAGTTTTACCGCTTCTTCTGAAAATTCTAATGGGAGTTTTTTAAAAATATCTTTACAAAATCCGTTTACCAAAACAGATATTGCTTCTTCCATACTTAACCCTCTGCTTTGCAAGTAAAAGAGTTGTTCTTCACTAATCTTGGTTGTACTAGCTTCATGCTCTAGTACAGCTGTATTATTTTTTACTTCTGTGTATGGATAAGTATTAGCTCTACTTGATTTATCAACCAACATGGAGTCACATTGTGAATAGTTTCTAGCTCCAGTAGCTCCAGGTAGAACTTTTACCAGGCCTCTATAAGAGTTAACAGATTCATCTGCTGATATACCTTTTGATATAATGGTACTCTTTGTATTTTTTCCTATATGAATCATTTTTGTTCCGGTATCTGCTTGCATTTTTCCGTTCGTAAGCGCAACAGAGTAGAAAGCTCCTGAAGAGTTATCGCCTTCTAAGATGCAACTAGGATACTTCCATGTGATGGCAGCCCCAGCTTCTACTTGTGTCCAAGTTATTCTTGAACCAACACCTTTACACTTCCCTCTTTTTGTAACAAAATTATATACCCCACCTTTTCCTTCTTTATCTCCTGAGTACCAGTTTTGTACTGTGGAGTAATTAATCTCGGCATTTTTATGAGTTACTAATTCCACAACCGCTGCATGTAATTGTTTGCTATCAAACATTGGAGCTGTACAACCTTCAAGGTAATTTACAAAACTTCCTTCTTCCGCAATCACAAGAGTTCTTTCAAATTGGCCTGTTTCGTTGGTATTGATTCTAAAGTAAGTGGATAAGTCCATAGGACAACGAACACCTTTTGGTATATAACAAAACGACCCATCAGTAAATACAGCAGAATTTAAACAAGCAAAAAAATTGTCATTAATAGGTACAACACTACTCAAATATTTTTCTATTAGTTCAGGGTGATCTTGTACTCCTTCTGAAAAGGAGCAAAATATTACACCACTTTCTTCTAATTCTTTCTGGTAAGTGGTTCCTATTGACACACTATCAAAAACTACATCAACAGCAACACCTGTTAACCTCTTTTGTTCGCTCAAAGGTATTCCTAATCTTTCAAAAGTTTTTAATAGTTCAGGATCAATTTCACCTAATGATGAAGGGCCTTTAGCTTTAGATTTGGGCGCAGAATAATAGCTCATGTTTTGATAATCTATTTTTGAATATTCTAAACCAGCCCAAGAGGGTTCTTTCATTTTTTTCCATAAGTTGAATGCCTTAAGCCTGTAGTCTAATAAAAACTTAGGCTCATTTTTTTTGTTGGAAATATGACGAACGACATCTTCGTTTAAACCCTTTTTAAGGGTATCTGATTCAACTTTCGAAACAAAGCCATATTTATAATTTGTTTCATCTTTTTTCAAAGAAACAGACATAGCAATCTCCCGCTATCACTTTACACTATCTAACTATATTTAGGCAAAATTATTGAGTTTGTCCTTTACTCACTCTCTCTAAGAGCATATGAGCTCTTTTCAAAGTTTCGTTGGATGTATGCAGCTTTACTTCCTGCTCTTCTATAATTTTTTTGAACATAATATTTTTTTTCTCTAACTCTACAATCATTGCATTATGTCTACTTTCCATTTTATCAGTAAATTCTTCAAACTCACGTGCCTGCCTAATTAATTTCTCATTTAAAACTCTATATGCTCTTTCTAGTTTTTTTAAATTCCTGTTTATATTTTTAACCAAAATATCAAACTGTTTATCAATAGAGCCAAATTTGTTTTCCAAGGAAGATACTAGCTGTTTTCTATTAGCAGATAATTTGGAAACCTCAGATTTAATATAATCTCTTACATCCTGGATATCATCACTTACACCAGAAGTACCATCAAATTTAAGAGGAGCTAGATGATCAAACCGCTCCTCAGAGTCAAATAATCCTGAATCCACTTGCTCACCCACTAATTATTAAAACTAAACTAGTGCTAAAACCTACCATTGTGTTATTAAATTTGGTAAAAATACTAAGTCTTGATGCTATAAGTCATGTAATAAGTTCTATCAAGGTCTTCGCTAAAACTGAAAGTTGCCTAGGCGAAACGCAGGACAAAGTCCAAGCGTAGCCAAGGTACTTTCAGTATTAGAGTTGCCCAGCTTTGGACACGATGCTAATCCCGTTACATAAAGGTCTTCGCTAAAACTGAAAGTTGCCTAGGCGAAACGCAGGACAAAGTCCAAGCGTAGCCAAGGTACTTTCAGTATTAGAGTTGCCCAGCTTTGCAAGGTGTAATACGACAAAAGTGTCTAAAGGTCATCAGAACGAGGAGGTTGGTAATATAAAAATGAGATTAAACAGGTATATTTCTCTATGCGGTGTATGTAGCAGGAGGAAAGCTGACGATCTAATAAAGTCAAATAAAGTACATGTAAATGGGAGGCTTGTAAGTACTCTTGGCCATATAATAAATCCAGGTGAAGATAAGGTGAAGGTAGGTGGTAAGCCTATAGCTCAAAAAAATTATGCTTACTATGTTTTTAATAAACCTAAAAATGTCTTGAGCACTATGTCTGATCCCAAGGGCAGACCTACAGTTTTTGATTATTTTAAAACTTTGGGTAAAGGGTTATTTCCTGTTGGTAGGCTTGATTGGGATGCTGAAGGAATTATGATTTTGACCAATGATGGTGAGTTTGCAAACAAGCTGGCTCACCCTAGATGGGGTGTAGATAAAACTTACCTTGTAAAATTAAAGGGCACAATTACTCAAGCTCAGCTCAACAAATTAAAAACTGGAATTAGTATAATAGGAGGCAAGGTAAAATCTAAAGAAGCAACTAAGCTGGAACGAAAAAGAGGAGGCAATGACTGGGTAAGGATCACAATATCAGAGGGAAAAAATAGACAGATAAAACGAATGTTCGAAAAAATTGGCTTTGATGTTTTGAAAATTCAAAGAATATCAATCGGTACCCTTATGCTAAGAGGTCTTAAAAAAGGTGGAATAAGGGAGATAACCAAACCTACAGTGAGAAAGTTAACCCACAAGATAAAGAAAAGTAAATCGTCTGCTCGTGACGATAGGTAGGCCTTATAAATAAGTTAATATTTTTTATATGATAGTTTAGGCTTAAGAACGCAACTCCACCTAAGTTTACGCTAGTTAATGGTATATCAGATGAATTTCTACGACTAGACGATGTTGTGCTATCCCCTTCATCATCGAATACCTCCCTTGTGATTTTCAATCGTTGCATTGGAAAGTTTATTCCTACTCCAGCAGAGACATCGAAACTAGGAGACACATAAAAAATGACTCTGGTAAAAACAAGATCCAAAAACATGGCTGGGAATGAAAGTAATTTTTCACTCCCAGATGCTAACCCATAGCCTCTTTGATCATAAAATTTATCAAACTTTGATGTATAGTGAGTAAGATGTGCTGATATATCCAATGATATACCACTAAACATTGGTATACCTACATTTAGACCGTAGGTTAAGAAGTTCATATCGTCTACAGCGAGGTTATCATCTCGTTTTTCACTGTACGAAAATAAATAGGACACAATAGGACCAAAACTGAAAGATGGGCTTTTGGCACTATCTTCATCCCAAGGATTATCTTCTTTGTTTGTTTCATTAGGCTCAGGATCCTTCTTTTTATTCCTATCTTTTTTGCGTTTACGTGATTTATTGTCATCTTCACTCGCTTGCCCTGAGCTTTTTCCACCCGCGACTTTCACATCTACATCCGAGATATATCCTATAACACCTTGTGAAAACTGAACTCTATAAAAAGCCCCTTTTGGTCTATTCGATACTCTAACTTTTTGGCCTCTTTGCAAATATCCAACCACGGTGGAATCAAAGTCTGCCTTTTCATACACCATGGCACCATCTGTGATCACCTCTGCTGATCTGGCAGCATTGGCAGAGTTAGATAACAAACATACAACCATAAATACAATAAAACGAAGCATTGCCCACCTTTAACTAACCTCTTATCGCCACCCACTTTTAACTAGTGCCGCTGTTACTCTAGGATAAAGTTATACTAATCTAATTCGCAAGGCCTTTTTGGCAGGGCTTTGCGCATGTGTCACCTTAAACCACACCAGCTGACCAACAAGCTATTATTTGATGCTCTTAAAATAAGCTAATCTTTTTTTATAAAAAAACCGAACTTTTGGGTGGGTTGTAAGTTTATGGCAAAGAAGAAGAAATCCACCAAAAAGATCAAACCGTTTATAATAGTATTGCTATCTATAGCAGTAACTTTCTTTTATTTTTTAGAGCCTTCGGCAAACAGGAATGAGGGCGTTATTAGACAAACCAGTTTAAGTAACGCTTACAATATCAGAAAAAAAACTAAAATTGAAAAGTCCATTCTTTTAAATGATGAATCAGTTAAAAACAAGTTAAATGATCCTGAGATAATCAAAAGTTGGGGTCTGACAGGAAGACACTCAAACTCTCATGTACATGCATCCAGAGCATGGAATATTTGGTGGGAAGCCAAAAAAAAGAAACAGGTCTCTGATGTGATAGTGGCTGTTATAGATACTGGTATAGACATACTCCATGAAGATATAACAAACAACCTGTGGGTTAATAAAGGTGAGAGTGGACTAGATTCAAAAGGAAGGGATAGATCTAGAAACAAAATAGATGATGATGGTAATGGATTTATTGATGATGTTCATGGTTGGAACTTTGTTGGTGGAAATAATGATCTAACAGATAACCACGGTCACGGTACCCATGTATCTGGAATACTTGGTGCTGAAGGTGGAAATGGTGTGGGTTTAAGCGGTGTTGTTCCAAAAGTTAAGATAATGACTTTAAAGTACTATGATCCAAAATCCAAAAATAATAACAATTTATTAAATACTATTAAATCGATAAGATATGCCACTAAGATGGGAGCACAGATAATAAACTATTCTGGTGGAGGAACAGAGTTCTCAAAACAAGAATATGAAGCTATAAAACATGCAAAAAACAAAGGAACTTTATTTATAGCTGCTGCCGGTAACGAAAAATCTAATTCTGACAGGGATAATTACTATCCTGCAAACTATGAGTTGGACAATATCATTTCAGTAACCGCAATAAACACAAATACTGATGTGTTAGCATCTAGTAATTGGGGAGTAAAAACAGTACACCTTGCAGCACCTGGATCAAAAATTAGATCTACTTTACCTAATAATCGTTATGGAGTTATGACAGGGACATCGCAAGCTACTGCGTTTGTGACTGGAGTTGCAGCATTGCTTTTTTCTTTACACAACAACTTTGACTATCTTCAAGTGAAAGACAGGATTCTATCTACTGCCCAAGGTTATCAATCAAAAGGCCTTTTAGGAAAAACCAAAACTGCTGGCAGACTCAACTCATGGGCTGCACTTGCTATGCAACCTAGAATCCCTCTTTCAGGAGTTATAACAGAAGGACCCACACCTGTAGTTGAACCAAGCACATTTGAATCAAATAATTCAAATAACCTACAAGATCTAAAAAACTTACTTAGCAACAAAATTTTAAATAATAAAAAGTAACTATATTCTCTGACAATTAATTGCAAAAATTGACTTTCTCCAAATCTCTGCTCTTTGAACGTTTTCAGTGCCAGGCAATGTTTTTAGAATTTCTTCTCTAAAATTGTCCCATCTAGTTTGTCCATTTAATCTGATAAGATGGTTTTTGATTTTACAAAACAAAGATAAGTGTGATCTATCTAGCCATGCATATGGCTCACGGTTGGATCGATTCTTCCAAGCTGACTCTGCCAAAAGTGTTGCAGTACTCCACATTGGATCTCTAAATTCTGAAATGCCAGACACATGTTCAAAACAATTAGCTTGTACTGCTGTTAATTCTGAAAGCAAGCGTTCTACTGAATGAAACAGAGTAAAACATCCACCAGGGCTGTTAGCTTCTTTGCAATATAAAAACGCTCTTCTGAACCCCGTTGTCTTTTGGTATCTAGAAGATGTGTCTAGTATAAAGGCTGGTGTGTATTTAGATTTTAGTTGTTCTAATTGAGATGCACATGGTGTATGTGGAGGATTTGATAGTAAAATAAAACCTAATCCAATAGTTAAACCAAAAATAGCAATCACTGTTTTAGAAAATCTGTGCATAAAAATAGCCAGGGATATTATACCCCTGGCTATTTACTTTTGTAAGGTCTTACTTAGTTAAAATCGAGATACTAATCTCAACTCAACTCTGTTGTCGCTATCTTCAACCGTAAGTGCTTCTTTAGGTTGAAAGTTAACGTATCTAAGCTTAGCACTTAAACCATTTTTGAACTTCTTCTTAGCCCAAATATCTAGCTCATGCCCAATATTTCCATCAGTTCCACTGTCTACTTCATTTCCCTCCCAGCTATGTGGTCGGTTGTAGAAATTGGTATCTGAATCTACATCTGTTTTCATAAAGATGTGGTATCCAGCGCCCACATGAAGTCCGTCCGTAGGAGTAACTTTCAAACCAAAGTCAAAGTAAGTCAGGTTACCCAACGCCAAGATGTCACCATAACCAGCAAGTTTGTGTTGATTATAGAAGAATGGCTGGAAGTCTTGAGAATCCCTGTGGTAACCACCCCAAACTGTAGCATTCAACGCTTCAGCCGCTGTGTAGCTAGCTTTAGCATGAACTACATTAGCCTGATGATCGTCCTCACCTTGTTGCCAAAAGAATTTTCCTTTTATATTAAATCCTTCTAAGCCAGCTTTAACCAATCCTCCAAACATATGAATTTGTCTGGCACGATCAGCAAGACTAACAGGGTCTGTATCAGTACCCTCTATTGAAAGTGTACTCCTAGCATCTTCATCACCAACACCAGCTTGCAGATAGTACGACAGTTTAATCTTGCTAACAAACTCTGGCAGTTGTGCAACTTTGACATTCAAACCATAATAATCAAGCTGAGTATCAGTGTCTCCACCAACAGGTTGTCCAGTTTCATCAGTCGTTGAATAGTAAGTAGAGTCACGCCATCTGGCATATAATGCGGATATATGTGCATAGTCAGTTTTCAACTTAAGCGTCGCACCTTTTAATGTGTCAGGGCGTTCTTTATATAAGTCAGTGTATCCAAAAAACGAAGTATCAAGCAAACCAGCCTTTACTCTAAACATTTCATCAGGAGCCCACTTTACCCAAGCTTGATACAGGTTCACAGAGTCTTCGCCAGATGAAGAACCGGATAGTCCATACAAGCTAATTTTACTGTAAAATGTATCGTCTACATTTGCCTTACCAGATAACATACCTCTAACAAAAAAAGTGTTCAGCGCAGTTACATCGTCATTACCACTGAAATGCTGGTTAACACGCACATCTGTGTTAGTCTTCCACTTCCAAGCAGACTTCTTACCACGGCGGCATTCCTTACAATTGCAATCCTTACCATGATCCATCTTACTATGGTCCATTTTGCCTTGATCCATCTTTTGATCTTCCTCGGCCTTCGTATCACCAGCAGGTGCCTCTTGTGCCGGCGCTTCTGGCTGTGCACCAGTATTTGCCGAATCGTTTTGTGCATTGGAAACCAAAGCAAACAAAAACACCACAGAGAACGTAGTGAAAATAAATTTTAATCGCTCCATAAATACTCCTCCTTTACCAATTCTTTCGCAAGGACACTATAAACACAACACTAGATAAAATACAACAGCAATAACAGTCCCCTAGCTAAGCCTGTATGGTATGAACAAAAGTTAGAAAATGTAAACGCATAATGCACAATTTTTGATGCTAAGCATTATCATGTGTTTGAACACACCCTTATTTGTTCTGTCTATCTGGTATTCTCTTATTACTCAATTAACAATAAAACTACTTTTTACCCTCTAAATTAAAGGCTTTCGGTTCTATTATAACATACTGTAATTACAGCTATTTTCATGTTTTTCACAGAAGTTATAGCTGTTTTTAGTTCCTTTTATCCAAGATTTGCTCGAGGTTTAAGTTTTAGTTTAGGAGTGTGTTTTTGGTTCGAATGTTAGGATGGTTAGTTGTGATTTAGATCTATTTTTTTTGATTCTATGGTCATGTATTTGAGGATCTATGTTGCTGTTTATGACTATTTTTGAGACTTGCAAATGTTATTGTTTTTCATATAGTTAATGTTTGTTTTCGGGGAGTGGCGCAGTTTGGTAGCGCATCTGGTTTGGGACCAGAGGGTCGCAGGTTCAAATCCTGTCTCCCCGACCACTTGATATCACATACAAAATAATGTCAAAAAACATAAGATAGTAGATCGCACATGGATATTGTAACAGAACTTAAAAAAAATCCCTTCGTACTAGCACCCATGGCAGGTGTGACAGACAATGCGTTTAGATCATTTATGAAAGACCTAAACACACACATTATGATAACTGAACTAATATCAGCACACGCACTAGCCCTAAACGACAAAAAAACACTGAACCTTACTAATTTTGAAAAAACACAATCACCTATTGGAATTCAACTATTTGGTCACGATCCAAATATAATATCAGAAGCTTCTAAAATATCAGAACAACTAGGATATGACTTCATCGACATAAACATGGGATGCCCAGTTAAAAAAATAACTTCGAAGGGCTCCGGCTCCGCACTACTAAAAGACCTTAACCTTACAAAAAAACTAATAGCCAAAGTTAAATCATCCATATCAATACCACTTACAATAAAAATTAGATCCGGATGGGATGAACAATCCAAAAATGCAATAGAAATATGTAACATTGCACATAACGAAGGCGTAGCATGGGTAGGCTTACACGCCAGAACCAGAACACAAGCATTTTCGGGAAAAGCCAACTGGGACTACATCAAACTAGTAAAACAAAATAGCAAAGTTCCAATAATAGGAAACGGAGATATAACCACAGCTAATCAAGCAATACAGTATCTTAAAAATTATGAGTGCGATGGAATCATGATAGGAAGAGGCTCACTAAAAAAACCAACAATATTTATGGAGTCATACAACCTACTACACAACAAACAAAACGAAACAATAGACCATACAATACTACTTAACAAATTATATGAAAAACTGACATGTCACCTACCCTCTAGACTAATTTTAATTCAATTAAAAAAATTTGTTACATGGTTTTCTTCAGGATACCTGGATTCATCACAATTTAGAAAAGAAGTTTTTGCACAAAAAACAGTAAAAGATGTCGTACACCTATCACAAGATTTCTTTATAAAAACAGAAAATTTAAAAAGAGTACTAGGTAACGAATTTATGATGAGTGGTCACGGCTAGCCTTTAACTTATGAAACTCAACCTGTGAATAAACCACAGGTACAATAAATAAAGTTATCGTAGCAACCACCATACCACCCAATGTTGGAATGGCCATAGGCTTTATAACCTCACTACCAGTTCCAGTAGACCACATAACAGGTAACAACGCCATAATAGTTGTAACAGTCGTCATAACAAGCGGTCTTATTCTCCTACTCCCAGCTTCTAAAACACAATTTTTTAACTCAGACCAGTTAGCAGGCTTCCTTTCTCTAATAGCCCTTTTAAGATAAGTCATCATGATAACACCATCATCAACAGCAATACCAAATAAAGCTATAAAACCAACCCAAACCGCAACAGATGTATTAAATCCCCAAAGCCATAACAAAATCAAACCACCCGCAAAAGCAAATGGGACCGCACTAAAAACAATACCAGCATCCCTAAAACCCTTAAGCCCCAAATTAAGCAGCAGTAAATTGATCAATAACACAATAGGAATCAAAATCATGAGCCTGTTACTAGAACGAACCTGATCCTCATACTGCCCTGCCCACACAATAGAATAACCTTTTGGAATATCCATCTTCTGAATGTGTTTTTTGGCATCCTCTACAAAACCAACTAAATCTCTATTCCTTACATTAAGCAAAACCATCGATCGCAACATTCCATTTTCCGACATAATCCTGGCAGGACCCATCACCACATTTACACTAGTTAGCTGTCTAAGAGGAATATGCTGACCAAGAGGACTTGGAACCAAAACCTTCTTTAACTCATCAATTCTATCCCTTAACTCCTTTTTATACCTAACCCTAATAGGATATCTCTTCCTACCATCAAAAAATTCTCCTATACTCATACCACCAACCGCAGTTTGAATAATTTGATTGATAGTACCAGTGTTAATTCCATACCTACTTGCTGCAACCCTATCAATGTCAAACTCTATATAAGGTTTATCTACACCAACCTCCGCATATACACCATGAGCTCCTTTTACCTTTTTTAACTCGTTAGCAATTTTAGAAGACAAACTCTCTAATGTTTTAATGTCATCACCAAAAATTTTTACCCCAACCTGTGTTTTTATACCGGTAGAAATCATCGCTATCCTGGTTTCAATAGGAAAAAGCCAAGCATTAACAAGTCCTGGTATTTGCATACTTCGATCTAATTCATCTTTTATATCATTAATAGACTTACCTAAGGGCCATTCACTCTTAGGCTTTAACTTAACTAAAGTTTCAAACATTGCTATAGGAGCTGGATCAAGCGCAGTCTCAGCCCTACCCAACTTCCCTATAGCATCTTCAACCAATGGATGTTCTTTTAATTTTTGATCAGTATAGGCCAAAAGCTCCCTGGCTTTTGTCATACTCACATCATATGTGGTAACCGGCATATACAAAATATCACCTTCATTAATTGAAGGCATAAACTCTTTACCTATATTAATATAAGCCACAAAACCTAAAACTAAGATTCCAAAAGGGATAGCCATAAATTTTAAATAGTTGTCCAACACCCAATTCAACGCTGGCCTATAACACCTTACAATTATGTTACTAACTTCATTAGTTTCAAGTTTGGGCCTGGACTTAAACATAAATACGGACAATGCTGGAATTAAAATTATAGCCACTACAATAGAACCAAACATTGCAACAGTCTTTGCCATCGCAAGCGGTTCAAAAAGTTTCCCTTCACTTTTTTCGAGAAAAAATACAGGCAAAAAGGTAACAATAGTTGTAGAAACAGCTGTCAACATAGCAGGCCCTACTTCACAAGCAGATCTTATAATTACCTCAACTTTATTCTGATCCTCCTTACTTTTTGCTAAGCCACGATAGATATTTTCTGTCATTATAATTCCCATATCCACCATAGAACCAATGGCAATGACCAAGCCAGATAAACTCATTATGTTAGAGTCTACATTAAACATGTTCATTAAAATGAAACTTATACCCACACCAAAAGGCAGGGTTAATGAAACCAAAATAGCCGACTTAAAATGAATTAAAAATAGTGATATGACTAAAATAGTTATGAGAATTTCGTAAGTTAAAGCCTTATAGACAGTAGACAAGGCACTATGAATGACCTCTGTTCTATCATAAAAAGGCGTAAGCCTAACCCCATCAGGTAAACCGTCCTCTACAACCTTGATTCTTTCCTTTACTCCTTTAATAACCTCTGCTGGATTTTCACCAAATCGCATGGTAACCACGCCACCAACAGACTCAACACCATTTTTGTCCAATGCACCTCTTCTAAAAGCAGGGCCTACTCCAACTCTAGCTAAATTTTTTACTAATACCGGTGAATTGTTTTTAACAGCAACTACAACATTCTCAATATCTTCTATAGATTCAAATACACCTTTACCCCTTACTACAAACTCCCTATCTCCTTCTTCTATAACCTCAGCACCAACATCTATATTGCTATTTTGAATTGCTTTTACTAGATCACTAAAGTGAACATCGTATGCAAATAGATTATTAGGATCTACATCTATCTGATACTCCTTAACAAAACCTCCAATACTAGAAACCTCACTAACTCCATCAACACTTTGTAATAGATACCGAACATAAAAATCTTGAATGCTACGCAATTCTTCAAGAGATTTTGGCTTCGAAGAGTCTTCCTTGTTTTCTAAAACATACCAATAAACTTGACCTAATCCAGTAGAGTCTGGCCCAAGTTTAGGATTAACACCATCAGGTAGCCCTGACACAAAAGATAGCTTTTCTAAAATTCTGCTTCTACTCCAATAAAAATCTATGTCATCCTTAAAAATTACATAGAGAACAGAAAAACCAAAAGCAGACATTCCTCTTATATCTTCAACTCCAGGAATTCCCTGAATAGATGCACTCAAAGGGTAGGTAATCTGCTCTTCAACATCTTTAGGAGATCTTCCCGGCCATTCAGTAAAAATAATCTGCTGATTATCACCTATATCAGGAATTATATCTATCGAGGCTCTTCTAAAACTAAAAACAGATATTAGTGCAATAAACAAAAAAGCTATTACAACTAATATTCTGTTTTTTACCGAAAACTCTATTAACTTTTGAATCATAAAGGTCTTCCTAAGAGGTAAAAAATGAAATAGCAAAACAAAAGCACGCAGTGCAAGTGAAGCCAGAGCATTTTTTGCCTCGTGGTTGCCCAGCTCTCTAACACGACACTGATCCCATAACTAAAATACCTTACACTTAGTCTGTTATGTCTTCGTATCCACCAAATAATTGGGCTTGTGCATCTAACAAAAAATTACCTTCAATAACAACACTATCTCCAATTGATAAACCAGACTTTACTTCTACATATCCATCAGACTCATAACCTGTTTGCACAGCTCTTGCTACAAAGCTATTGTCTTTTGATTTGATCCAAACAACTTTACGCTTTCCAGTATCAATCATTGCGTTTCTAGGTATAGCCAATGGATTTCCAGGTATGTTCATGATCAATACAGCATTAGCCAACATACCTGGTTTAAGCTTACCAGAAGAATTGTGTATAGTAGCTCTTATCTTTAAAGTTCTAGATTTTGGATCTAATACTGGGTTTACAAAATCAATTACACCTTGAACTTTTTCACCTGGTATTGCATCAAAACTTAGCTCTACCTTTTGACCAACTTGTACCAAAGATGAATCATGTTCATAAACATCCATTTCAACCCAAACATCATCTAAGTTTGATAGCTCAAAAAAGTTTTGTCCTACGGTAAAATACTTTCCCACTACTGCATTTCTCTTCCTTACCACACCAGTGGCATCTGAATAAATAACAATCTTCCTTGGAACTTTACCGTCCCTATACCACTTTTCATATTGGAATGTTTTAATTCCCCAAAGCTTTAGGCGCTCTTTACTTTGATTTAACATATTTCTAAATTCTGCAGAATTATTCTGTGCAAAACTTCTCCTGGCTACTAAATATTCTTCACCAGCAGTTATTAATTTTGGACTATATAAAGTTAAAACAGGATTACCAACACGAACAGCACTACCCGTGGATCTAACGAATACTTTTTCAACTCTTCCATCCACTTTTGCAGCAATTCTACTTTCCTTCTCTTCCGATCTAAGCACACTAGCAAGCAACCTAATTTTTTTTACCATGTTCATGTTAGCTACGGGAAAAAATTCAGGCTTAAAGTGATTCATATGAGCCTTTTTAAGTTTTACCTGAGCTACTATTTTTCCCAATTTGGCATTTTCAACCGAAGCTGTCTGTTTATCCCGAATCATGGCAGTTCCATCCACAGGACATGCGCCTCCAAACTTACTTTTAACTTCTGGAAAATTCTTGCAGTAATATTCGTCGTTATTTTTAGAATTTTTAACCTGTAAAGCTGCCTTATTATTCTTTTTGTCTATTTTGTCTATTTTGTCTATTTCAACTGACACCAAATCCATATGACATATTGGACATTTTCCGGCCTTAGGCTCCCTAATTTCAGGATGCATGGAGCATGTGTAGTAAATATTTGATGCCTTTTGTTCTGATTTTTTTGTACAAGCTGTCGTCGTCGAAAAAACCAAAACTGAACAAATAAGCAATCTAACCATCATACGCTCCTAGATATCTAAGTTCTACCTTAGTCAATTTGGATTTAGCCTCTAACATAATTTGCTTTAACAACATTTGCTGCAATTTAAGCTCACTTTGTAATAATTCAGTATAACTAGAGCTTCCCAAACTATAAGACTTTGCAGTTATATTTCTAAGGTCTGTTGCAAATTTTATCGTTTTATCGGATAAAATGCTAAGCTCTTTTTGAATTTTAGATAACTCTGTTTTAGCAAGAACAATTTCGAGCTTCCTTTTATTCTTATAATCCCGATACTTTCTTTCCAATAAAGACTTCTCCGATAAAGCCTTACTTACTTTTCTATGTGTTACAAAAGGTAAGGCAAGACCAACAGATAACCCCACAAAATCCTCATCCTGTCTTTTGGTGTAAACAGCAGAGATACTTAGATCAGGCAAAAATCCTTTTTTTGTGGCCTTTAATAACAAGTTCTTGGAAGCTCTCCTAGCTAGATAAGACTTACCCTTATGATCCAATTTATACTTTACCTCTGCATCTTTATTTTCGTTCTGACTTTCATCACTATCCTCTTTTTTATTTTCATTATCATCTGAACCTCCTGGTCTATCTAAAATATTCCAAGGTATTGTGTCTTCTTTAATACTATTACTTCCCGTTAAGTATTTTAGTTTGTCAGCAATTTTTAAAATTTCAAATTCCTTGTTAGTTATTAATATATCTATTTCTGATTTTCTTATTTGAACATCTAAAATAGCCTGACTTGAAATTGTTCCATTAGCATAAAGTTTATTACTTACTTCTAATATTTTAGTAATCCAAATTAAATTTTCTTTAAAAATTTTGATTTCTTCTTCAATTTGTTTTTTTTGAACTAAAGTTTCCCACAAGACCTTTATCAGAATCTGCTTTTGATCCAAAGCCTCGTGTTTTAAAGAATTAGACTGATATAGAAGAGATTTTTTTATATTTCTATACCGGTTGGTTAGGGCAACTTTTTGCCTAATACTAAAATCTATACCCGTCATCATGGATACTCCGCCATCAAGGCTTCTGGGATAATTTTTTGCCATCACACTAAACACAGGATCACCCCAAGATCCATCTATATAACTTTGAGCAACAACCGAATCAGCCTTATCTTTTAAAGCTAGGACGGTTTCGTGGGTTTCTATGTACTTGATAGCATCTTCAAAAGAACCAGCAAATACAGGAAAAGAAAATAAAAAACACAAAAAAAATCTAACAGCCACTATGTCGAATGGTAACACATAAGAAACTACAAGTCTCCAAACTCTAAGGCGTTTTCGTTGCTAAGCAACATCATAAATAAACAGTCCGGCAAACAGGTACTACGGCAAACTGACAAGCAGGCAGTCAGGCAATCTGGAATCTGGTAATTGATTTAAATTTTTCAAAAAAATTTCCTCCCATCAAAAGATGGTAGGGAGGAAAATTTTTATGAAAAAATTAAAAACTTATCAATTAGCAATTAAATTCTATAAAAACTCTAGAAGCCTGTACTTAAAAGAACCACTTGAAAATCAGTTCAAAAGAGCAATCTTAAGCATTGTGCTCAATTTAGCAGAGGGAAGTGCCAAACCAACAGCTAAAGATCGAAGAAAATTCTATAGAATCAGCCTCGGATCACTCAGAGAAGTGCAAGCAATACTAAATATTGTAAACCATAAAAATCTAATAGAAGAAGCAGATAGACTAGGACGATATCTATATAAATTGTGTAAGAATACTTAAAGGTTTTTCGAACGAAGTCAAAAATAAGTGGACTTGTTCATTTTTTTTGACTGAGTGGTTGCCCAGCTCTTGACCTCACAGTTGATCCAATCACATTGATCAGGCAATCTTTATAAAATATCTTTGATAGAGTAAAGCCCTGGGGTTTTAATAGTGTTTATCCACTTTGCCGAAGCAATTGCCCCCTTAGCAAAAACAAGACGGTTTAAGGCAGTGTGCTTTAAGCTAATCATGTCTCCTTCTCCCATAGCCAAAACTTCATGAACACCGTACACACCACCACCTCTTATAGATATTGGTTTTTGTGTTTTAAGGCCTTCTTTGTCCAAAATATCTTGCAAAAAAACAGCAGTCCCACTCGGAGAATCTTTTTTACCCTCGTGGTGGGTTTCCACTAACTGTATGTCATAATCAGTTAAACTAGATAACATACCAAGCATTTTAGCCATTAAATTTATGCCTAAACTCATATTAGGCGACCATAGACATGGGATCCTCCCTGAAGCTGAGTGTAGTGCATCAACTTCATCTGACCCTAAACCCGTAACACCGCTTACCAGCTTGATATTTCTTGAAACGCACCAATCAAGTGTGTTTTTAAAATTTTCTACTAAAGAAAAATCAATGGCCACATCAATTTTTTGATCTACTTTGTCCAAACTCTTAATAGGACCTGATCTAGATACTTCCGCTTTTAACAACAAACTGTTATCACTTTTAACGAGACTAGTTATCTCTTTTCCCATTCTGCCGCTAGCACCTATAACAGCTAAATTAATTTTACTCATTCAAACTCCATCTTAAGTACCTTAGACATAACTTTTTTAAGTTTTAAAACATCATTCTCCAGAGCATCCGCTAGAGGACTTACTACTTCCTTGGTTTTGAACAAAGCACAGATATTCAAAGCTGCTTTTATAGGAATTGGGTTTGAATCAAAATTTAGCGCCCCAATTAAAGGTTTAACTTTAGAAAAAAGAGTTTTTGCCTCTTTTACATTCCCCTCTTTATACAACTTAAATACAGAAGAAAACTCTCTTGGTATGACATTAGAAACAACAGATATTATACCATCACCACCTGTCTCTAAAAATTTAAAGAAACTAGGATCATCACCACTTAAGGTTAAAAATTTCTTATTAGTAGACTTGATAATTTGTGCATCAAATTTCATATCACCACTAGCTTCCTTAATACCTATTACATTACCAAGCTTAGATAGTTCTACTATTGTTTCAAGATTCAAGGATGTAACTGTTCTTGAAGGAACATTGTATAAGATAATTGGTATATCACTTACTGCCTTACTAATTGCGGAAAAGTGGTTCAATAATCCTCTTTGTGGAGGTTTGTTATAATAGGGAACTACACACAAAAGAGCATCTGCACCCCAATTTCTTGCTATTTTAGATTTTTCTATTGTATCTTGAGTGCTATTACTGCCTGTTCCCACCACAATGGGTACCTTTGATGAAACTCGTTCATCTACAACTTGAAAGATAGCTTCCCTTTGTTTCAAGGACAACACAGGGCTTTCTGCTGTTGTACCCATTACGACAATACCATCAATATCGTTGTCTAATTGATGCTGTACTAACCTTATTAGAGATGTAAAGTCCACTTCACCACCATTAAATGGTGTTGGTAGTGCTGAAAAAACTCCTGAAAAATTCATCTTAAAAGACTCAAATCTTGTTCAAATATATCCAATGTTTCCACACCTCCCATAAGCAGTGTATCTTGATAATTATCTAACACAGATACAGTAAGTATACCACCCTCAAACGAAAGGTTTATAAGCTCATTAAATGCATGTTTCTTCTGAAACACTAAGGCTGTTCCTACTGCCACAGCACCTGTACCACAAGCCTTTGTGAACTTAAAAACTCCTCTTTCAAATGTCTTGACATAATTTGTTTGGCTATTACTATCAGATCTACAAAAAAAAGTTATGTTAGCATTATTTGCTGGCCCTGGCTCTTTTTGAATGCCTGATGCTACCTGAGCCAGGTTTAGATCATTTATGTTTTTTATTTCTATAACAAAATGTAAAACTCCAGAGTCTATCAATAATCCTTCTTCACCACACACTTTTAAGGAATCTATCGCACTAGATTTTCCCATAAATACTTTTACTGTTTTATTGTCTACAACCTCACCTTTTATAATTTTATTTTTTGCCTGAAATTCGACTTTTTTAGCTGCAATTTTGTTTTCAAAAGCATACATAACAACACATCTGGCAGCATTTCCGCACATATCAGCATGGGAGCCATTTATATTTAAAAATTCCCACTCAAAATCAACTTTAGTATTTTCCTTTAACAGAACCAGACCATCAGTATTGTGTTCTGTGCACAGCTTGGAAGCTAAGCTAGGTAGGTTTTGTTTCTGAAAGGCTTCTTTTCCAATTGCATTTATTATCAAAAATGTGTTCCCTGCCCCTGACATTTTGGTTATTTTCATTATCTACAAAACCTCTACCAATGGAGTTTCCACCACAACACCACGCTTATAGTTTAAAATCACTTGAACATACAACCTATATCACTTTGTGACTAACATGACTAATTTTTACAGTGTTGACTTATAAGCATAAATTTTGTACACTACCGGTCAGAGCGTCCGCCAACAAGTGCTTTTAATCTGTCTCAAGTTGATTTACTAAAGATGATAAACGAACTTTGCTTTCTTTTGAAGGTTAGTTTTTTGCAAACACGAATGGATTCTCTATATTCTTATTATTACTGAGGAGTACATAAACTTTGAGAAATTTATTAAAATATAATTTCTTTGATTACACCATTCGTAGTGATTACATAACCCGAGTGAGTTTTTTACTTCTTCTCGTTTTCTCAGTTAATTCTAATGCCCAAAGCGGACACTTCAACAGTTTCACAGATCCTAGTACAACGGATCTTAGATTAGCACAAAGTGCAGTCTCTTCATGTGAGGTTTTACAGGAAGTTACTCAAACTGAGGCAAATAGTACGAGTGGAGTATCCACCCTGTCTTCACAGGAATTCTTCGATAAACTACAAAAGACAGATTCTAATGGAAATTTATTAATTGATACCGAAGGTTGTACTGAGAGCATCCTAGAGTTTGTATCATCTCTATGTTCTTCTGACTCAAACACCAACCAATCATTTTGTAGAGCACTTGGTTTTACAAATGTAGATGGATACTCCACTGGTAATAGTAAAAGCATAGAAGACGGTAGAAATAACAGTGATTATAAGTCTTATGGTGAATCTGCTCTAAGAGGCTTAGAATTAGGTAATTCCAATGTTCAAGCTCAAAACTCTAATAATCCCACATTATCTAACGAAGGAAGCTCTACATTTTCAGTTACCAGCGGAGTTTCCGCAGCAGGACTTCTTATTTCCTTTACCCCCATTAAAAGGTTAAAATTAGCAAGAAATTTAGTAAGATCAAACTTAGTAACTTCTAGAGTAAAGCCTGTTTTGAATGGAGCTATGTTAATATTAGCCACACTAGGTATAGCTTCATGTGGTGATGTTACAGAACCAGATCCTGATCCAATAATAGAGACTCCTTGTACCAGGGGAGAACCAGGGTATTTTCAGCTAACTAGTTCTACTGGTAATAGTGCTAGCAACTGTATACAGCTCATCGAACCTCCTACTATTACTTATCTTGATGAAGATGGGAATGTTATAAACACAAATGAAATCACAAATCACAGCATAAAGGTAACCTTCAAAGAGGCTGTAGGCTTTATTGATGCTACTGACCATGGAAACTTAACTCCCGAGAATGTAGTTAAGATGGTTGATATAAAGTTAGGCAATATAGATCTGTTAGATGTTGGCTTTGGTTTTACCATAGAGATTTCAAGTGATGAGACTTCTTTTACTTTAACTCCGGAAACCAACTACCCTGCTGGAGATTATGTAGTTGGTGTGAGTAATTATGCAAAGAAGGCTGATATATCCAAGATTGCTAATGCTACTAACAGAGCTGAGTATCTTAGCAAGATTAATGCTATGTCACAGTCCTTATCCTCTTTTACATCTCCTGTAATACCAACTTCTTGTACTAATAATGAACCTGGTTATTTTGAGCTAACAAATAATAATTTAACTACTAGTTGTATAAAGCTACCTCAACTAAGCTTTACCTTTACACAAGATAAAGAAAGTTTTTCTGATGAACACAGTGGAGATCCTACCACTATTATAAGAATGGAGTTTGATGCTAAGATAGTGTACACAGACGGTATTACATCCAACAGTCTAACCAAGCCAAATATCTTAGAAATGATTGCAATTACTAATAGTTCAGGAGTTGATCTTGCAACTGTAGATGGTCCTATTGGTGAAGATCAGATATCTGTCACAGAATCTAACGAAAATACAGTTATTACTATAAATCCTCCTAATGATAATAGATATGAGCTGGGTCAGTATGTATTGTCTGTAGGTAATTATGCAAAAAGTGATGATGATGGAGCTATTTTAGCAAGTAATAACATTCAAAGCTATCTAGCTGAAATAAGCCAAGAACAACCTTTTAACATAGAAACTCCTTGTGGAAGAGAAGAAGTTGGTTATTTTGAGTTAACTTATGATGATAATACAACAGATTGTATTAAGCTTATAAACCCTCCTACTATTACTTACCTTGATAAAGAAGGAAACACCGTAGAAGATACATCTACAATCTCAGATCACTCTATAAAGGTAAGTTTTGATGAAAGAATAAGTTTTATAGATTCTTCTCGTTATGAAGGGCTTACAGCAGCTTTTGCAAGAAACATGATCGAACTAAACACAGGAGGCACAAATCTATTAACTAGTACATTTAGATTTCAGATGGAAGCAGGAGTTGAGGAGGAAAGCTCATATTTTATCCTAACTCCTCAACCAAGCTATCCTGCTGGAAGTTATTCAGTAAAGGTAAAAAACTATGCCAGTTCTTTAAACGTCTCGAAAGTCTTAGATGCTACCAACACAGAAGACTACCTTGCACTAATAAACAAAGAATACTCTTCATTTTCAACACCTAATATTAGCACCTTGTGTGAAGAGAATGCTTCTGGCTATTTTGAGCTAACAAATGATGATGGCTCGAAGGACTGCATTAGGATTCCTCAGGTAGTCTACACTTTCACTCCAAGAGGAGGAAGGGAGTTAATTGAGTCCAGTTGGGATCCAACAGAAGTTATAAAGATTTATTTTGATTCAGAGGTTGTATATTTACCTGATTCTGGCCAGTGGCGAGAGATTACAAAGGAAGATATTCTAGAGATGATAGAGATTTCTGAAAGGGAATATCGGCCTAGAGAGGATCGTGTAAGATTAAACGGACCTATAGGTTTGAACCTAGCATCGGTAAGTCATTTAGGTGGTAAGACTGTTATTACTATAAATCCTCCGTATGAGCCTGCAACACATTTCGGAGAAATTTTTACTGAGTGGGTTGTTTATGATGTTGTGGTCAGCAATTTTGCCAGAAGATCTGATGTAGCTAAGATCGCTGATAGTAGCTCTGTTAATTCCTATTTAGACGACACAAAAACATTTTATCATGGAGATTATGGAGTTGTGTATGCTTTCAATTCTTGTGATGTTGAATACAGACCATCTACATCAAGTTATGATCGCTATCATGAGCAGCATGGTGATCAGGAGGAAGTAGATCGTTTTACATGTGATACATATGCAACTGGAGCATTTGCCTCTTTACCAGATGACGTAGCCTTTGATGGTGCAATGTCGGATGATATATTTGGTGGTGATGAGCAAAGACAAAAGTTTGAAAAAGCAGAGCCTAACACTAGGTATGTTATTGATGCTGCATTCATTTTTTCAGATACTATTGTAAACAATGCTATTGGTGATTGGCGAAAGAAGTTTGAAGATAATGTTATTGAAAATACAAACAGGTTATTTCAGAGATCTGGGATAAATGTTGAGCTTAGGGCTTCAGTAATGAGTCCTTTTTCTGAGTATAGAGGGTATTTGCTATGTGATCTGCCTTCCTTTGATGATTTATTTTTTGAAGATGAAAGGCTTAATGCTGGCTCTTCATATGGACAAGGGGAACAAGCATTACTTTTGGAGTTCCTCCCGATTATTCGTAAGGATCACCCTGCTGACATAATTTTTTCAGTTGTTCTTGGCACAGGAGGTGGTGCGGCAACAATAAATCCGTTCTATATTAATCATCACTCTTTATCCAGATGGAACTCTAGGGGAGTTGTAAGGGTTAGGGATCATTTCTTTTCAAGTAATAGTAGTGGTAACTACTATTCAGCTTCTAGTATATTAGCGCATGAAATTGGTCATATTTTAGGTCTTCACCATGATGTAGATACACTGTTGAACGCTGGGGCAGATCCGGGATCGTTTGGACTTAATGGTGCAAATGCTACTGGGTTTGGCTATGGCTATGGAGGGTATCTAAGCGATCTTCCAGTTTCAACTATAATGTCCTATTCTGGGACCAATCAATTCGTTCCTGTATTTAGCGCTGACAAGGAGGTTTTAGTATCGGAACTTTGTGAAGATGTCGATATAGATTCATATGTTGGATACTGCCGTTATCATCACAATAACAATCTTTCTAATAGTTCAATTAGAATTGGAGGACCTCATAGGGGTATTGTTGCAGACTCATCTGAGGCAGCACAGTATACAATTAAAACTGTTTCTGAATATTCTGATAGGAGTGTTGCTCCTTTAGATCTTTCGACAGTTTCCAATGCAATAACTGCAAAAGCACTGAGAGCTAAACATTAACCATGCTTAGCAAAAAATTCATTTGTTATTTTTTTGTCGTAGACCTAATGTTCCTATGAGACTTCACAATCGATCCTGTTACTTAAAAGCGAACCTGTTTTTACTATACGAATTAGACTTTGATACAGTCACTTCATTAAAAACCCCAGTCCTCGGGGTTCCGCTAGTTTTTGGTGACGGCCTTACGCACCTCAAAGTTTATTAGAACTACAACAAGATGACTTGAAAATTGAGGTGTATTTTATTTTCACTCGTCTTTGAAACTAAAATCCGCACACAGCTACATAACAACAAAGTGTGCTGTTATGATAGAATGCTTCGCAACTTGGTGGTAGCGGGTTACATTCACCCAAGCCTGCTCCAATTGCCCACGCCGTGCAACTCGACAAATCACTGACATCGAAAGCATTACTAGCCTGACAATCTCTTGCACCGTCACACGGATCAACACAACTGGCATTACAATCTCCTGGATTTTCACAAGTTTCACCTGAATTGCAATCACCATCACTGCTACAAGCAGGTTCTATGCAGTCACCAGAACAACATCTTTCACCCGCACCACATTCGCTATCGGAGGTACATGGACAGGGTGATGGTTCATTACAAGACCCGCTACTGCATGTTCCACATGTGCCACAACTAGTTCCATCAGTTTTAGGTGCACAGGTCCACCCTGTTCCAGTACAATTTTGTTGTGTCTCACAGTCATCACAAGTAGGTGTACCACAGTTTACTGGACAAGTAGCCGGTTCATTACAAGACCCGCTACTGCATGTTCCACATGTGCCACAACTAGTTCCATCAGTTTTAGGTGCACAGGTCCACCCTGTTCCAGTACAATTTTGTTGTGTCTCACAGTCATCACAAGTAGGTGTACCACAGTTTACTGGACAAGTAGCCGGTTCATTACAAGACCCGCTACTGCATGTTCCACATGTGCCACAACTAGTTCCATCAGTTTTAGGTGCACAGGTCCACCCTGTTCCAGTACAATTTTGTTGTGTCTCACAGTCATCACAAGTAGGTGTACCACAGTTTACTGGACAAGTAGCCGGTTCATTACAAGACCCGCTACTGCATGTTCCACATGTGCCACAACTAGTTCCATCAGTTTTAGGTGCACAGGTCCACCCTGTTCCAGTACAATTTTGTTGTGTCTCACAGTCATCACAAGTAGGTGTACCACAGTTTACTGGACAAGTAGCCGGTTCATTACAAGACCCGCTACTGCATGTTCCACATGTGCCACAACTAGTTCCATCAGTTTTAGGTGCACAGGTCCACCCTGTTCCAGTACAATTTTGTTGTGTCTCACAGTCATCACAAGTAGGTGTACCACAGTTTACTGGACAAGTAGCCGGTTCATTACAAGACCCGCTACTGCATGTTCCACATGTGCCACAACTAGTTCCATCAGTTTTAGGTGCACAGGTCCACCCTGTTCCAGTACAATTTTGTTGTGTCTCACAGTCATCACAAGTAGGTGTACCACAGTTTACTGGACAAGTAGCCGGTTCATTACAAGACCCGCTACTGCATGTTCCACATGTGCCACAACTAGTTCCATCAGTTTTAGGTGCACAGGTCCACCCTGTTCCAGTACAATTTTGTTGTGTCTCACAGTCATCACAAGTAGGTGTACCACAGTTTACTGGACAAGTAGCCGGTTCATTACAAGACCCGCTACTGCATGTTCCACATGTGCCACAACTAGTTCCATCAGTTTTAGGTGCACAGGTCCACCCTGTTCCAGTACAATTTTGTTGTGTCTCACAGTCATCACAAGTAGGTGTACCACAGTTTACTGGACAAGTAGCTGCTTGACAGCTTCCACCACAACAATTCGGCTTAGCTGGATCAGCACAGTCACCATTAGAAGTACATGGTGTACTTACGCAAGTGACTGCTTGACAGCTTCCACCACAACAATTCGGCTTAGCTGGATCAGCACAGTCACTATTAGAAGTACATGGACCACAAGGAGTTGTTGTAACTGGAGTACCACATGGGCCATTAGAACATGTAGTACATGTATTCGGGTCCGCCGTACAAGTTGCTGTTCCCGTCACTGGAGTACCACATGAGCCAGTAGGACATGTTACACAATTATCAGGATCCGGCGTGCAAGTTGGTGGGTTACATGGACCACAAGGAGTTGTTGTAACTGGAGTACCACATGGACCATTAGGACATGTGGTACATGTATTCGGGTCCGCCGTACAAGTTGCTGGCCCTGTAACTGGAGTACCACACGAGCCAGTAGGACATGTTACACAATTATTAGGATCTACTGTACAAGCTGCAGCAGCACAGGTAGTACCAACACAACACGGAGTAGCCGGTGTAGGCACAGAGCACTCAATATCTGAGGTACAGCCACAAGTGGCCTGACAAGTTGTGCCACAGCAGTTCGGAGTACTTCCTGTACAATTTGGATCTGTCCAGCATTCTACACCACTTGCGATTCTACTTGTAGCTCCACACCCTGGATCAGGAGGAGAATTAGGATAGCCCGTCATACTACCAGTACCACAGGTAACACCTGCACATGTAGCAGTACAACTTCCTCCATTCTGACAGGTCTCACCTGAATTACAGTCATTATCATTATTACAAGCTGCAATCCTACAACTACCACCACACATTATCTGACCACCAGGACATGGAGGCGGAGGTGTATTACCAGAAGTACATGCACCAACATTCAGGGGAGCACAACTAGACTGACAAGTACCAGTACCACAACATATATCTGTACCTGTACATGCAGGATTACACCAAGGCGGTAGCTCTACACAACACCCACTACCATTACACCCTTCACCAGAACCACATATTGAATGAGGAGATGCACAATCACTAGCACACTCCTCACATTGATCAGAATCTGGACTACATGGGGCCTTACAACTGTAAGAACAACATATATCATTACCACCACAGTGGCCGTCATTCAGACATTCTACACAATTACTAGCACCATCACAGTACTGAGTAGGGAAACTACACTTATATTGACAAACTCCAGCAGTACCAAAACTACAACTATCACAACCAGCTGTGTTACAAGGAGTAGCTCCTGTACAAATATTACATCCGTGGCCGTTATCACCACAGGTAGCTCCACAGGTAGGATCTTGGTTAAATCCACAACCATTAGGATTTGAACAAGGATCCTTACCTGTAAAACAGTTAAAACTACCATAATCATTATGACAACAATGAGAGCCTGCTTTATAACAGGTAACTCCACCTAAGCTTGCAGAACCTCCATGACAAGATTGTCTTGTGGCATTAGGATAATCACGCATATAACCTTGGCCACATTGCACACAGGCTGTACCATCTTTTACACATTGCTCAACCCAATAATCACAGGTAACTCCAGTACCATTAACAGGACGAACAGGGCTGTTCGCAGGACCTGTCCTCTCCTCTATGGAATCATCAAAATAATCATTGTAAACCCTAATATTAGTAACTTTCACACATTGAGCACTGGGGCTGGAAAGTAGGTTAAACTGATGTTCACAATCTGCTTGGGTATTATAGAAAGGATTATCTATCCTACGGTTGTACTTAGCAATATTAGGATCAGGATTTATAACTCCACAGCCTATAGGGGGATTTTGATAACTACCAGAAGCATGAGTATTACCAAACTGTGCACAGTTGTAGGCAAAAACTCTATGCTCCTCGGTATAATCATCCTCCTGTATCTGTCCATTTTCTGTGGCAGAGTAATCATTACCATATTCATCTACTAACTTAAATCTAACTCTATAATCAGCATCCTGATCTTCATCAGGCCAACTGGATACATTTAAATTATCTAACTCAAGTCCTAACTTACCATCATCTACATTGGATGCACTGGCTTTTAGTGTGGTAGAATTATTAGATTGACTGGGGGTAAGCTTAAAGTTCTCACATAAATCCCATCTCCTAGATGAGTTTACGGAGCCATCTCTACTACCATACTCAGTATCATAGCTTCTTATACCAGCCTTATGTGCACCATTAGTACCAAAAGTCCTATAGGAGCTTAAACCTGGTATATCATCACAATCGGGGGGGCCTTTAACACAGTCTTCAAAACGATTCTTCTCAAAACCACATAAAAAGACCCCTCTAAAATCTTCCTCATCATCAGCAAAGGAACTAGGGTTGTTTACATCTCTCCAAACCTTACCAATATTCCTAAAGTTTAATGTAGCTTCTGTAGCATAATCACTAAGAGTAGCATGAGTAGCACCATCAGGCTTAGTAGGGATAGAATCAGCAGCACCATACTTATAACCAACATTTAAACCAGGGTTGTTTTGAAGAGGGTGAGTTGTGGAAGCTATAAAATCATTAGAACCATCTTTAATCTCTCTGTCATGGTGAACATATACAGGTCTTCTAGATGGAGGAACTGCAAAGCTGTTAGCATAAGCAAATAACTTATTTGACTTACAGGATCTTTCTAACTTATCCACACCAGGTCTTGTTTTAACTTCAACAAATAACTTCAAACCTACATCTGACCTCATCTTAGCTGAAGTTAGACTCCTCTCCAGCTTATAACCAATCTTATTCTGTCTCTCTAATTCGTTGGTGCCTAAAATACTATCTGTAATGTATCTGTCATATTTAGAACCAGGTCTTAAAAAGACTGCTGGATGAACCTTAGTATCAGTACAACCAAGAGCACTACGATTAGATAAACTCCAAGGCCTTATACCTATCTTCACATCATATGGCTGAGCAGTATTAGTATAACTAGTACTATAATCAGTAAAACCTGCTAAGAGATGCAAATTTAAGGCATTTTTGAGACTCTTGGATAAACCATATAAGTACTCAGAGGTAAAAGTATCCCAAGCATAGTTATTAGAAGATAAATTAGCATCAGCCATTTCCTTATAGTAATCAGGTTCAGGTCCTGGAGTTGCTGGTTTTACATCATCTAGCTTCTTATGTAAGTCTATCAGCTTAGCAGTGTTACCAGCCTTGTAGGTAATCACCATATCATTAGCAAGATCAAAGGTCAGGTTATCTACATTAGATGGACATATGGTAGAACGGTACTCGTTAAATAAATCTTCTACTAAACTAACACCACTACCTCTATGAAACTTATCTACTTTCAAAGTAATGTGACTATTACTACCATGAGGCTCTATAACAAGATTAGGACCAGCATTATGAGTAGCCTCTCCACTAGTGTTTACAGATATAGTGCTTCTTTCTTCTATAGCTGCTTCAAAATCAGTAGGAGGAGTACCAGGGAAATGCTCTGAGTTAAGCAAAACAATAGGCTCTAAGCCACCCTGAGAAAATCTCTCCATTACATTAGTAGCTATAGCTGCACATTCATAGGAATCATCAGTCAACTTAGATGCCGTGTTCATCTGACCAGATATAAATGTAACTACAAAACCAGATATGGATACTAAGGCTAAACCAACTACAGTCTCTATTAAAGTAAAACCACCACCAGTGGAGTATCCACCACCTTGCAGGTGGGGGCATTTACCACCAGTAGAGTACCCACCACCTTGCAGATGGAGGCATTTACCACCTTGCAGGCGGAGGCATTTTAATAGTGGCTTAAACCAACTTTTATTCTGTTTGAAATATGCATTACTTAAGCGTAACTTTAAACCTCTGTGCGGAATTTTAGAGGGGGGGGTACAGCTAAATATTCGTTATTACTAGTGTTTTTAGTATTAGCTTCTTTATCAGCAACACCACCAACAGCACTACTGTCAATACCCCTGTGAGAGTTCTTGTTTCGAAAGCCCCATCCCATGAAACAAGATCATAGCAAACAAGATACACATTGCTATAACTTTTTTTAGAAAATCCCAATAAAATACAGTGTGAAGGTGAGGTTAACACTGACTGGTTGCTTGAGTTCCGGAATGCCAGAATACCCGAACAGAGGAATCAGCCATGAGGCCCACCAGGAAGGAGCCACTCGGCAAAAAAAGGTAGGCAAAGCCTCCTTGTTTTTTGCCTCATTAAGCTCACCTTTAGTTCGAAATTTGCCGAAGGTACATGAGCTGTAGATCGTCTATAAGTGAGGGTATATAAGTGAATTTTTTAAGGTTAGCTTTATTGGCATTTTTAGCCATTACGAGTGGAGTTTCCACCAATTTGTACTCACAAAACTCAGAAGGAGATCCAGACCCCTCTTACTTACCAGAGACAGATAGAACAATCCAACAACATATTCCAACACTAAACATTATTAGAGAAGTTGCACCTAACGAGCCAACGAACCTACTAAATGCTTGTCATAATGCGGTTAGTGCAGCGGAAAGATGGTGCATGGGTGATATGTCCACTGTAGGAGGTGGGCTTACCGCACTTACAACTATGCTACCAGCTCTGGGGTCTGCCTATGCATCTAATGATATGAAAAAGACATGTGATATTTTAGAAGGTACCACATGGCTGTCTGCTGCTATGAATGGATTCTTAACTGGTAAATGCTGGCAGGCTGTATCAGCTTGTAATTCAGCTTGTGCAGCGGACCCTGAGAGCATTGGCCTTACTGGTAATGGCCTTACTAGTTGGATTGTAAGCCAGAGAAAGTGTAAAGAATTTAGCGATTTCAAATGGCAACTAACAGCACAGACTGCTTTAAGTGGCGCAAATGTTAAAAGGATGATGGACTCCTGTAAGAAGATGGAAGATGAATCAAACCAAAATGCAGCTGCCGCAGGTGGCAACATATCTCCAGAAGATTGTGGGAAACCTGAACACTTCAATAAACCAGCTTGTGCATGCCTAAGAGATCCATCATCACCTATGTGCAGTGGAGCAGCCGGTAACATGAACATGGACCCTTTCAGTCAACAACAAAACCAAGGCTTTGGAGATGAAAACTACGATCTAGATGAGCTACTTAGAGACGAAGAGCCAGCAGACTTTGGATCCCAAGGAGCTAACGGAAGCGGTGGATTTAGCCCTCCAGGTGGAGGCGGCGGTGGCCTTGGCGGAGGAGGTGGCGGAAGCAGTGACTCCGGTGGAGGCTCATCTGGTGGAGCTTCAGGAGGAAGCCCTGGCTATGACACAGACATTTTAGGAGGAGTACAATCTGCTGGAGGTGGCGGCGGAGGTAGCGGCGGAAGCGGTGGCGGAGGATATACAGACGGCACCCCATCTAATGCTTCCCCTTCATCTAATTTAGATGGATTCGGCGGAGGCAAGTCCAGCTTTTTTGATTTAAAGAAATTTCTTCCTGGAGGAGAAAAAGCTAAACAAAGAAGCATAGCAAGCGTAAACAAACCAACAAACTCCACCGGTATATCAACTGCAAACGGAGAAAGTAACTTTCAAAAAGTAACACGGTCAATTAACGAAAAAAGAGGAATTCTTCTTCCATGAAGAAAACCATTTTTGTTACAACATTCATATTTCCACTATTTATCTATGCAAACGACATGTTTGACTCAGCCATGCTAACAGGTATTACCGGAATGAGCAGCTCTACAATAAATACCAAAGAAGCCGTCGATCAAGGAGCAAAGTGCCTGGCCTCACCAGGATTTAGTTGTGTTCTTGCAACTGTACATACAGGCCAAGCATTATTAAGCGGGAAGCAAGCCCTGAGCTCCTTTAAAACGGCAGATCACATTAAGCCCGATGGCTACGAAATGCCAGATTACGCCCAAACACTCATAAATCAAAATACCTACACAGACCCAAAACTTCAACAAATGCAATCCAAATTAGAAGATATGGGCTATTTGATAGAACAAAAAACTGGAAAGATAAAAACACCAAAAGGAAAATCAATTGATATACAAGATCTCAAAAATCGTGAGAAGTTTTTGAATGCAGGTTTTACACCTCAAGAATTCAATAAACTACAATCAGAGATGAGTAAAATAGAAAAAAGAATCACAAACGGTTTTCGAAAAAAATATAATGAAGCTCTAAAAAAACATCAAGTCGCATCTAACTCTATCAGAAACAGCATGCCGAATCCTAACTCTTATAGCTATAACCCCAGTAGCATGGATTACAAAATGCCAGACTTCTCTTCATTATTTAACCTACCTCAACAACCAAAAAAAGAAGATGTAAAAGGACTAAGCGTAACGCACGGTAAAGAAAAAATAGGCGTATCAGGAGACAATATCTTTGATATGATCAAAAGACAATACAATAAAAGAGCCCTGGCAATGAAACCCAGTACCAAAATGTCAGCCCAAAAATCTAGATGGTGGATAGACAATAAAGCTAATTAGAACACTTAATTTTATCTATAAAATTTCAAAAGTTCTTCTAAATAAGTATTAGAATATCCTTTTAAAAAATTTCTTGCTTCTATTAAAGATGTCCCATTACCGACTTCAAACCAAAGCCCTTTTGAAACAAAACATTTTACATTATTAGTCTTACCAGCTTTAAGAACACATTTAAATAGATCAGAATCATAAGACAAAAACTCAAAAAATTTTTTGTTTAAAATATAATACCCTATAAAATGAAATCCCTTATCCTTTTTTACCCCTACTAAGGTATTCTCATCATCTATTGCCAATTTTATATGATCTGACTCAAAATCCATAACAACGAATGTAGCAATGGAATTACTATTATTATGAAAATCTAAACACTGTTTTATAAAATCTTTCTTTTCTGGCAAAAATACAGTGTCAGCATTTACAACAAAAAAATTTTCACCATCTTCTAAAAAAGATTTAGCATTTAAAATTCCTTTTGTAACACCTAAAGGCTTGTCTCCCTCCATGACAAATTGTTTTTTAACAGGAATACCTAAAAGAGCATTGTGTAATTTTGATGCCAAATAACTCAGATTAAATACAAAAGTATTTGTATATGGAATTAAAGGGTACATACTAAAACACACCATTGGAAGATCCAAAATCTTCACCATAGGCTTAGGTGTATGATAAGTAATAGGCCTTAACCTGGAACCCAGCCCTGAAGATAAAACCAATGTATTCATAAACCACCCCTTAAATCCAATATAATATCAAAAAGTGTTTTGTATTCTTTAAATTTCTTTAAACTTTCCAGAGCATAGTCCAAGCCAATAGGAATATATTTTAAATATCTTTTGTCATTTTTTAAATTATCAAAACTCTTAAAGCTACCACAAGCTTTAAGACTTCTTTGAACACTCTGAAGCTCAAACACTTGCATAAACTCTTCTTTGTTGAATTTAAAATGAGAATTTTCAAAGTAATAATCTAAAAGACAGTTCCCAAACGGTATATGTATATAAGAGTCTTTTAATAAGCTTACCAAATCATACTGACAAATCCCTATTCTAGCATCTTGAAAATCAATGATGTAAGGTTTATTATTGTACACCATTATATTTCTTGAATGAAAATCTCTATGCACAAAGCATGTAACATGATTTTTGCTATCAAGCCTTTCGCATATACTTTGAAAAGTAGCTTCCATCTCCTTATCAATTTTACTAGCACCTACAAAAAATTGATTTTTAAAAAACATAAGCTCTTCAAATAATTTTTTTGTATCAAAAGTAATATTTAAATTAGACTGAACTTTTTGAAGCTGTATTAGTTGATCTATTGCCTTTTTGTACATAGTAATTACAGCTTCTTTTTTCTCTTTAAAGAACAACTGCTCTAATGTTAGATCTCCTAGGTCTTCTAACATAAAAAGATTTTTGTGTTTAAAAAGTTTTGGAACATTAACTTTAGCAGTTTCTAGAATATTTAAGATAGTAACAAAATTTTTATTGCTATTTTCATCATGACTTTGCATCAAAATATAATTTTTATTTGAAGTGGTTATCCTAAAATAATTTCTATTAGATGCATCCCCTGTAAGAGGAGTTATATTGAAGTTATCTGTGCCTAAAAATGTTTGTATGCTTTTCTTATTATCAAAATGGTCTGGAGTTAAATTATCTTTCTCTAACTTTTCTAAGTCTTCACGACCACTCTCTACCATAAGATCGACTCTAGCATGGCATCTTTTATTTTACAAATAACCTACAATCTAAGGTCTTCCGAACGAGGATAAAAATAAGTGGACTTGTTCACTTTTTTTATCCGAGTGGTTGCCCAGCTCTGGACACGATGCCGACCCAGTAACTAAAGGTGAGGTTAATGAGGCCAATAAGATGTATTGGTGAAATGCAGGACGAAGTCCAAATGTAGCCAAGACATCTTTTGGCCGAGTGCCTGTTTCCACTAAAGATGAGACTAATAATTGCAAGTTAAATACCAGGCAAAAGTGAAATCTTAGACTTATTTTTCAATGAACTAAATAGATATTTAGTTAAGGTAGATTTGTCCTCTAGTCTGCACTCATCTTCTGGACTTAAAATTCTGTTACCTGATAAAAGATATATGAGCTCCTGTCTAACAATTTGTTTTTTAACTAAATGTATAGGATCAAAAATAGTACATGCCATAACTTTTGGGCCATGTGAAGACCCTATTTTAAGATAGTGTTCAAATGCCAACTGTGGTTGTTTTTCTAAATCTGCAAGCTCTGATATATAAATGGTACAATTTTTAAAAGTGCTAATGGATTTAGATGTTTTAAAATAAGATATATTACAGTCATCAACAATTACAAAATGATCACTTTTGTAATCACTATGTAGGTCTCTTGCCAAATTTCTAGCCGACAAATGAGTGTTGGATAATATCAATAAAGGAAGATTAGTTTTTAGAACCTTTAAATGATTTACCTGATTTTCTGAAAATGTATCTAGCTCATTTACGCTACTTAAGTTCGATTGAATAATATCCTCTATTATAAGCTGAATTCTTTTATTTTTTTCAGATACAATCATTGTCTTAACCAACAAATCTGAAAGATCACTTACTTGCATCAAGTGGTTTTGCTTAAGAGCAATGCCATTTTCGATTTTTACATACCCAAGCACAACACCAAATTGCTCTATTGGCATAATAACATGATTTTTATAAGCTATGATTTTTGCGTATTTGTTATCTTCTATAACTTTTAGAAGCCCGTCCCCATTCTTAGCACTCTTCTTTACAGTATGAAAGGTAGCATCAAATCCAAAACGACCATGTACCATCTTTGTAAATTTGCTCAAAACTGACTTTGTATTGTTAAAATATTCCAACTAAAATGACCCTTCTTAAGAGTTTTAAAGCAAAACCTGTACCATTTAAAATCAAATAAATAAAAAGTTTATTAGTAATTGAAATACTTGGTATATCAACTATCCGGATATTACAAGCATGTTATTTTTATAAATATTTTCAGTGCAGATCTTGAACAAAATTTAGTCGCACCTGATAAGGTTTACAAAGAAAGACACAATATAAACAAGGCGTTATTTGCCATATTCAGTCAGCGCTTTAAGGCCTTCCTAATCTTCGTTCGGAAGACCTTGTGTGACGAAATCGGCATCTTGTTCCAGTGCTGGGCAACCACTCGGTCAAAAAAAGCAAGAAGGAGCCACTTAGCTTAAAAATGTTCTGGTTCCACTTGTACTTTGTACAGTCGTTACACCAGCCCATTTTTAGCTTCGCTAGGCTCACCTTTAAGTAACAAGTTCACTTTATTGACCTCGTTCGGAAGACCTTGTTAAACTCAATCAGTGTTGTGATATTAACTCTTAATTTTACCAACCCACCTAAGTGCGTTCCTATAATAAATTCTATCCTTCAAGCTTTGTGGAAAAGACCCCGTATCCTCCTCAATCAACCTACCTGGTGTAGCCTCTCCAAATGGAAATGGGTAGTCACTACCAAGACAAACTTTATCCACACCAAACACACTTAAGAGATGAGATAATGCATCTTTACTGTGCACAAGCGAATCGACATAAAATTTACCTAAGCTATCCACAGGGCTAACTGTATTTGAAGTATTACACAGATCTGGTCTTACCTTAGAGCCGTGTTGTATTCTACCAAGTGTAGCAGGAAAAGATCCTCCTCCATGTGCAAATAACACTCTAAGCTTTGGCAACCTTTCAAATATACCACCAAAAATCATGGAACAAATAGCTCTAGATGCTTCAGATGGCATTCCAACTAACCATGGAAGCCAATGAGATTGCATTTTTGAACCTTCCATCATTCCATCCCAAGGATGAATAAATATACTAGCACTCATGTCTGAAGCAGCCTGAAAAATTGGAAATACCTTTTCATCATTAAGATCCATGCCGTTTATGTTAGAGCCTATTTCAACTCCAAGTAACCCCAGCTCATTTACACACCTATCCAATTCTTTGATCGCAAGCTCGGTGTCTTGCATGGGTAAAGTTCCCAAACCAAAAAATCTTTTTGGATCAACACTTACAACTTTAGATATATGATCATTTATAAACTTAGAAGTATAGTCACAGTCTTTTGGTTTAGCCCAATAGTTAAACATTATAGGAACAGTAGAGATAACCTGAATCCCCACACCAGTCCCGTCACACTCTTTCAAACGAACCCTGGCATCCCAAGAATTACTGGAGAGGTTTTTAAAAATAACACCTTCATTATTTACTAAATTAGCCCTGCAATTATCACATTGCTCAATGTGAGTAAAATTACCATAGCCAAACATATCCCTGAACTTAGGCATGTCTTGTGGTATTATATGTGTATGCACATCTATTTTCATTTTATCTTACTCACCAATTACTATAAAAAGTTAACTTAGCTTTTTATATATCCCTGTATTTATGTACTTCTTTTATAATCTTCTCTACATTGTCAATCCTAGTTTGCGGGGTAAGGCCTTGACCTACATTAAATATAAACCTTTCTAGTCCTATCCCCTCTGCTTCATTTAGTATTGATAAAACACTCTCTTTTACATATGAATAATCAGCGGTCATTGCCATTGGATCTAAATTGCCTTGAATTGCTACATCTGCACCACATTCTTTTAGTACCTTATATGCCCTGCTAATACCACATCTCCAATCTAAACTAATAGCAGATATTTTGAGCTTTGATAGCCCCGGCAACAAGTGCAAACTGGGTTGAGTATAAAAAATAACAGGTATAGGTTTAATATTACTTAACATCCTATCTAAAGAAGGCAATATAAACCTATCGTAGTCTCTGAGGGATAATATACCACCCCACGAATCAAAAATTTGTATAGCACTAACCCCACTATCGATTTGGTAATTGATATATTTAGAAAGTTCTTCTGCTAAATGATCCAGACCAGACATAAATTTGGTTCTTTCATTGTACATAAATGTTTTCGTTTTTCTAAATTCTCTAGAACCTCCACCTTCTATTAAATATGAGGCCAAAGTAAAAGGAGCCCCAACAAAGCCTATCAAAGGAATCTGAATTTCATCTAACACCAACTTCATAGCTTCTCTAACAAAACCCATATCATCAGAAGGATTCAGTTCTCTCAACTCAAGTAGTGCATCAGGTCCATGTTCTTTTAACTCAGGGCCTTTTAAACCAAAATCAAAAGATGCACCCATAGGCCCTAGTGGTGTTAAAATATCAGAAAATATTATTGCAGCATCCAGATCAAATCTCTTTAACGGCTGAAGTGTAATTGTTTTGATTAAATCAGGTGTTGTACTCATAGTTTTAAAGTTACTTTTATTTTTAATTTCCATGTACTCAGGCAAATATCTGCCTGCCTGCCTCATAAACCAAACAGGGACTCTTTTACTATTTTTCGAATGCAGCAAAGCATCTACAAAACTACTCATTTTTACACCAAATCCAACACTGCTTGCGCCAATTTATCTATATCCTTTTTTTTGTGTGCAGAAGACAAAAAACATACCTCAAATGCACTAGGTGGAAGATATATACCCCTGTCAACAAACTCTTTATGATACAACTTGTACCTTGAGGATAATATTTCTTTAGCCTTTGAAGCTTTTTGCTGTTCAAAGTAAAGCCAAAAAATACTAGCTACTCTCTTGTAGTGAATATTTTTTATTTTCTTAAAAACACTATCCATATATAAACCTAATTTTTCCATTTGAGAATAAAAAGTCTTATTCATTACATTTAATGTGGCAAGCCCTGCTGACATTGTAAGAGGATTAGCACTCAATGTCCCAGCTTGATATACATTTCCTTCTGGTGCTAGATGTTTCATAAATTTATTGAAACCAGCAACCGCTCCTACTGGCAAGCCACCTCCTATTACCTTGCCATAGGTTGCAATGTCTGGAGTTATGTTTAAAACCTCTTTTGCTCCACCATAAGACAACCTAAATCCAGTTATCACTTCATCATAAATTAACAGTGACTTATGCTTGGTTGTTAAAGCTCTACATAGTTTGTGATAGTCTAAATCATGTTCAAATAAACCACAGTTTGCCAACACAGGCTCAATTATCAATGCAGCTATCTTATCTCCATACTTACTAAAAACTTTTTTTAGTGCCTCTCTTGAATTATATTTCACTACTAATGTATCTTTCAAAACAGATTGAGGAACTCCATCCGAGCTACCAGTTCCTTTGGTAATTAGTCCACTTCCACTCGACACCAACATAGAGTCTGTATGACCATGATAACTGCCATCAATTTTTACTATCATATTTTTATTTGTTACACCTCTAGCTAATCTAATTGCTGTCATTACTGCTTCTGTACCAGAATTTACGAATCTTATTTTTTCGAAAGGTTGGATACGACTTAGTATTCCCTTTGAAAGCTCTATATCTAGCTTGGTCACAGTTCCATAATATGTTCCCAGAGATGCCTGCTTCTTTATACTAGATATAACTTTGTTTTGTGCATGACCAAGTGCCAAGGATCCCCAACCCATACAAAAATCCAAGAACTTTCTGTTATTTTCATCATACAGATAAGCGCCCTTTGCACGGTTAATAAATATCGGCGAACCCTTTACCGACAAAAATGCCCTCACAGGTGAATGTACACCTGCAGGAATATATTTTCTTGCCTTACCAAATAAACTTTTTTGATTCATTTCCAATTACCTAATCAAAATCAGAGAACTAGCCTTCTATTAACTCTACTAATGAGTCTATATTACCATGTTTTGCTATTTGTCCTTCTAAACCAAATGAAGTTAGCTTGGCAAGCGTTGTATCACCTAACACAAATCTGTTTAAGTTTAAAAGTAAAGGATGAGCTTTAACATTTTCAACAAAGCTTTCCACAGTAGATGGACTTGTGAATATTATAAAATCTTCTTTCCTAGGCTTATATGGCAAGCTCTGCCAAATCACATTTTTGGTCTTATATAATTTAAATTGTGTATGGGATATATTACTTTGTTTAAGCCTTCCCGCTACCAAAGAATAATCTGCCGACAACAATAGAGTTTTTTTATAGCCTCGTAATTTATCTAAATTATCAATTATCGAAATATCACTATACTCAAAACTCTCTAGTAGTTTTTTACTACTTTCACCCATACAAAATACACGGGTTTTAGCAAAAATTCCTTTTGCTAATTTTATTCCTGTTTGACTAGGAAATATAACACAATCGAAATCATCTTTTAAATTATGTAAATCTTCATCTTTAAACATAGGTGCTGTTTCTATCAACGGAAAACAAATAACTTGTGTTTTGTTTAGCTTTAATGATGTTTGTAATTGATTTTGTATAGGCGATGTTATCCAAACAACGGAGTTTGAAGTTTTTCCTAGTATACCATCTATTCCCTTTTGAAATAGCTCCTCTAAACTACCACCCTTATCATCAAACCTAACATTTTTATTAAAACAAAAGCTTTGATTATCATAAGAAAAGTTAGGGCTTAGGGATTTAATAATATCTTTAGTTGAGTTATAATAAATTTTTAAATTTTGCTTTTCAATATTACAACCAAAAGGCAAGTGGCAACCACCACCTAGATAAGTTAAAAAAGTTTTTTCTGTTTTTAAAACTTTATCTAAATCATAATTTATTATTTTTTCTACTTTGCTTTTAAAAGACTCCTTAACCTGAATAGCCAAAACTCCCTGGCCGGGAGCTGTAACAAAATCCATAGGTTTTAAGATTAAGCCCTCTGGTAATTCAACCTTTAATCTATTTAATCCAGCAGATGCCAACACAATACCATCAAACTTGCCAGATAAAATCTTCTTAATACGGGAATCCACATTTCCTCTTATTGGCTTTATCACTGCATTTGGATTGTAATCAGCTATCTGTAAAGCCCTTCTTATAGAAGATGTTCCAATTACTGGATTTAAACCACAGTTTTCCTTAATTAAAAGTGTGTCTGTAACAGACTCTCTTTCACCTACAGCATAATATGCAAAACCATTATGACTGACTGTAGGTAAATCTTTTGCAGAATGTACAGCAAGGTCAATCTTATCATCCATCAAAGCATTAAAAAGAGTTTTAGTAAAAAATCCATCCCCTGAAAGATCCAACAAGGGCTTTAGATCAATATCCCCTTTTGTCTTTATGATAACTCTTTCAATCTCTACATTTTCATATTTTTCGTTTAAAAGAGCCTCTACAATAGCTGTCTGGATAAGAGCAAGAGAACTACCCCTTGTGCCTACACGAATTTTCATCTTGATAAAAGTAATTTTACAGTTTCTAAATATTCATGGTTTAGTTTTTTAACCAAATGCTTAGACCATTTTTTTACTTGAGACATTGAAACTTCATCAAGATCTCTAAGATAATTATCAGACTCATTCATTGCCTTGTTATAAATATCCTCAGAAGTGTTTAAAATATCAGTTACAACATTACTCTTTGATCTTAATAAGAGATCTTTGATCTGCATGCCAGATTTTAAGTCTATTATATGGTTTATGATTTCTAATTTTTCTTTTGCTCCTCTCTGAGATTGATTTATTAGCTCATTTATCTCAGAAATGCCAATGTACTCAACATGATTTGCCTGAACCAATCTCTTAGATGCGTTGGATGGGACTGATAGATCAACAACCAAATTGGCATTTGTAGAATTTAAGTTTTTTACAGTAATAAGTTTGTTATTACATTTTGTAGCCAGAACAATAACATCAACACCGGGCAATTTGCCATCCATAAATCTACGCCATGCGATCTCTTTCACATCAGTATCTATTTTTCCATGAGTCCTATTTGTCCAATATATCTCTACGTTAGATGCTTTTTTAAGAAGTAAATATAAAGATCTATTTGTATTGCTGTATCCAACTAACAAAACCTTTATATACTTGCCTCTCGCTCTCTTTCTAATATAGTGACCAGCCATAGAACTAATTGAATTATGATTTGCAGTAATTTTTACCTTAGATTTTATTACCTTCGCATCTCTTATAATCATTTGTAAAAGAGGGTTTAAACTAGGCCCAGTTAAACCTGCCTTTCTAGAATTTTCCATAGCTTCTTTAAACTGAGTTAATATCTGATTTTCCCCAAACAACACTGAGTCTGCACCTGAGGCCACCTTTAATAAATGAGATATAATATCCTTCAAATCATGTCTTGCTTTGTAAGAAGGCAACATATTTGTATCAATTGTTTTGTCTTTGTCATAAGACATCAAAATTTCCACTCTGTTACAGGTATGGAGATAATATATCTCATTTGATTGTAATCTCTTTTGGATCTTTTTTGCATCATTCAGATCAGAGATCTCTTTTACCTTTGTGCTCAAAGTGTCAATACCAACATTTTTTATATGCAAACTAAATAGCATGTAGCGACTATTACAAACCATAGAGTTTTTTATCTATATTTTTAGTGCTTTTGACAAGTACTTTTATAAAAGCCTAAGCTACCATGGCTCACTGGCTCTGTGCATTAGTGTTTTTCTATAGCTTGACCAACACTCACTTTAAAAGACAAGCACTAGATCTAGCATTAAAGATAAACCAGAGGTTGTGCTATTTTTGTCATTCAAAGAACTTGATGTTTTGAGATTCTGATTCACTAGCATTTTATATCTAAAGCTAGGGCCTAAACCTATATAAGGCCAAGAATCAATGCCAGGAATTACACCTGCTAAATTCATAGCCAATCCAGCCTGACCTACGATACCAGCTGCCTCAGCAATACTAACATCAGAGAAAGTCTCACCTGATACCACAGGCAAATAAGTTAAACTTGCGTAGAAACCTGAATTCCAATACCCAACATTTACCCCAAAACCTAATGTTGAAGTTAATTCCTTGATTTCATTTCCAAACCCATCTAGGCTTCTTTGAAACAAATGATCCTTATCGCCAGACAAACCAATAAATATGCCGTTGTTAAATACCAAATTTAAATCAAAAGACAAATTGCTTACACTGCTTTTTATATCTGATGAACTAGCATTGCCAACATTAGATTTGACATATGAAAATTTAGCAGAAGTTTTGCCCATAAAAGAAACTGCATAGGAAAACTTGGCAGGTAAAATTACAGAGGCTAAGAACAAAAAGCAAATGAATCTACGGCTAGCAGTAAATTTTTTAATTATGTTATTACTCATGGTTTTTGGGCCTCGTTATAGTTTTTAAGAAAAGTCTTTAAACTTTGATTTTATCAAACCAAATCCACAGCCTCAGTCACCTTTCCGTTATATATCTTCAATAATTTTTTGGCAATAGATTTGTCGGCTTCATCATGAGTCACCATAATTGCAGGAATTTTAAACTCATCTATAATATTAAGCGTAAGTGCTACGGCCTGTGACTTCAATTCTCTATCTAAAGAATTAAAAGGTTCGTCTAGTAACAATATATTAGGAGCTGTCATAATAGCGTTTGCCAAAGCTACTCTCTGCCTTTCACCCCCAGACAACTCAATTCCCTTTTTATCAAAAATACCATTTAGATCTAATTTTTGTATTAATCTTTTGGAAAGGTCAGTCTCTTTTTTTACTCTTCCTGAAAACAGCAGGTTATCCCTAACTGTTAGGTGATGAAAAATATCATTTTCTTGAAACAAAACACCAAGCTTTCTTTTTTCAACGGGCAAAAGGCTTAAATCTTGTTCCTTAAAAAGCCAACTCCATCCCTTTGGGTTAAACCAGCCCATTAATACCTTAAGCAAAGTGCTTTTACCACTACCGCTCTTACCCATTACAACAGTCATGCCTTGATCTGGAACCTCTACTTCTTCAAGGCTTAGACAAAAATTATTTAATTTTAGATTTATATTCTTAATCAGTGACATATCTGAACATAAAATACATCATAGCACCAACAAAAGTCATTAATAGAAAAATCCAACTTACACCATCCACCCTGTAACTAGACAGGAAGTTTTTTGCTACCAAACCAAGCGTTTTTTCATTTAAAATTGTACATACTGCAAAATCTCCTGCTGCCCAAAATGCAGCCAAACCTGAGAGTTTGCCTGCTAATTTTTTTGAAAGTGGCCAAGATATATTTTTAAATATGGAAAAATCATTGTGTCCATAAACTCTGGCCAAAAATTTCTGTTTTTTGTATTTTTTTATTTCATCAGACCAACCAAGTCTATACAACACACCAATGAATAACAAACACATAGCAACAGGAGTCAAACCAACACCAAGCCAATAAGACAACACAATCATCGATACTCCTATAACAGCAGTACTAGGTGCTATAAATGATAAATAAACTCTATCTAAAAATTTGCTTTCACCTACAAATAACATAACAGCTAACACTAACATAACCAACAAACCAGTGAACGCACTTAATGAAAGTGTGCCAATAAAACTTTGAACTAAACTCAAATTTAAAACATCTTTTATTTGTAAAATACCTATGAGGTTAAATATCACAGAACCAAACAACAAAATTAATATTGAAACGGGAATTAAAACAAATGGTTTAAAACTAATATAATCCCACTTAACTGTTTTGTTTTTTTCTACATTTAATTTTGAAATTATAGTAACCAATAACAACATAACCACAATCTGATAAACAGAAACCAGCGCAGCTCCAGATAGGTTGTTGTCAAATCTGACAAGTTCATATATTAAAAGCTCCAGTACTTGGAATTTTCCCCCTCCTAGAATAAGAGGTATAGAAAAACTAGAGAGACAAAAAGCAAAAACAGTTAAAAATGCATATAGAGTCTGAGTTTTAATTTTTACTAGCACAATTTTAAAAAAAACCTTAATTCTAGATATACCACATAACCTTGCTAAAAAAATTTCTCTACCACAAGAACCTTTTATAGCTTGAGCTAATATAAAAGAAACCAGCCCAACATTTATCACAGTATGTGCAACCACTATCCCAACAAAGCCGTAGGGCATTTTTATATTCAACAATGCAATTATCACAAACAATGAAGGTAATATAGATGGCAGAAGGCATATGAACTCTAATCTCTTTAAGTTGAGTAAACCGCAAGCACCTATAAGACCTAACAATATAGATAGCAGTGCACTAATAAATGCCTGAATGAATGTGTGATAGATGACTGTAAAATCTAAACTAACAAAAGAAAAGTTGTCTAATGAAAATAAAAAAACATAAGGTAAAAATAAAAATAAAAACAGGCCTAACAAAGCAAAATGCTTCATATGTCTTTCCAAATATCTATATAGTATTGTGCTTTTTTTTGTTCCCTGTTCTCTTTTACCAACTTGACATCTGGCAGATTCTCAAAAACAGTACCTTTAACCACTGAGGCCGCAACTGGCAACATATAGTTGTGCTTCATAACTGCAAGCTGTGCCTCATTGGACAAAATGAATTCTATAAACAATTTACCTAAATTCTTTTTTGTGCTGTCATTCGAAATACCCAAAAATTCTACCTGATATGGATAGGGTTTATTTATTTCAACCATCTTATAGTTTGTTTCGTTTTTTTCCATGTGATACGCCAATGAGGTAAGATAAGTAAATATGACATTGGTTTCATTTTTTGTAAAAAGACCATAAGCAGTGCTCCAAGACGGAGAAATAGTGTGTGCGTTGTTTTTGAATTTGGTTAAAACATCTTTTCCCATACCATTTAAGATCCAGACTAAAAACTGAAATCCCGGAGAGCTACTTCTAGGTTCCATAAGAGAGTATTTGTGATTCAATATTTCATCTACGGAACTAATCTTATCTTCCAGATTTGTGATAAATACCAAAGGAGCCCAATCAAATGGTATAAAAAACTGTTCCTCCTTAAAGTATTTGTGGGTACTCCAATCGTAAAAATCTGGTTTCAAATTCTCTATATTAACCCATTTTGTTGTATTTTTAGCTTCATCTATTGAATACTGATCCAACCCAAGAACCACATCTACATCTGATTTTTGTTTCACTTCTATTTCTCTTTTTAAGCGTTGTAAAATAGTTCTGGAATCTCCAACATCCTCAAACCTCAACTCACAACTGTGCTTGTCTATAAACATTTTGTTTAAGGCAGGCCCAGCACCCCAACTGCTAGTAAATGAAGAGTATGTATAAATACTAAGATAACAGTCCGGAGTTCTGTCTAAAATTTTCCAAATAGGATAAATTAAAGCCAGGACTATCAAAATAATTTTTACCAAAATAAGCCTCTGGTTTTCTTATAAAAGAAATAGTCTATTCCTATGCACCTACCAGCACCAATCAAGAAAAAAGTAAGATTAACACCAATGAGAATTTGATGTATTAAAAAATCACTACTATTACCAAACATCAGAATATGTAAACTTAAAAAAACTGCTATTAAAGAAAATACTTTTACCATAAAACCAAATATAAAAGATACGCCAATCAACAGTACACAAATCAATACAAAGTAAGCTACAAACTTCCAGTGATCTAATATGTAGCCACTTATAAAGTTCTGATATCCACCTATATTTAATTGTTCAGATAAATTATCTTTGATTAAACTAGGTATAATATTGGCAGACAAGAAATCATTGTTATATCTAGAGTAACATTCGCAGATATAGTAAACACCCAAGTATATCCTAAGCCCTGCTACTGGAATTAAATGACCTACGTGTTTAAAGCTTTCAAAAAATGATATAAACATTGTCGAAAAAAGTGTTCCACCCAAGCCTTATTATGTCAAACTATTATTGAACACCAACTCTAGGACAAAGATCGTATAAGAAGCATTTAGAGCAGTTAGGTTTTCTAGCTTTACAAACTGCTCTGCCATGCGCAATTAGATAGTGAGAAAACATAATCCAATCTTTTTTATCTAAAATATCATTAAGCTTTCTTTCCAAGATTGTAGCATTTTTTCCTTTGGCAAGCCCAAATCTGTTAACCAGCCTTGTGACATGGGTATCGACCACAACCGCAGGTTTTCCAAATGCATTTGCCAAAACCACATTTGCAGTTTTTCTACCAACACCTGGAAGTGAGCCTAAAATTTCCATGGTATCTGGGAATTTCTCAAAGCTAGATAGAGCCTGAGAGGCTTTTATTATATTTCGTGCTTTATTTTTATAAAATCCAGTTGAATAGACAAGTTTTTCTACTTCCTTAACATTCGCCTTTGCCAACTGTTTTTCATTTGTAAACTTTTTAAATAATACTGGAGTTACCATATTAACTCTTTCATCTGTACATTGCGCAGATAACATTGTAGCTATCAAAAGTTGCCAGGGATTTTTGTGCTCTAGAGCGCACTCAGTTTCCTCGTAATTTTTCTTCAGTAACCTCAATAGAGGCTTAATCTCCATCATTTCCTATAGCCTCTACCGGACAACTCTCCATTGCTTCTAAACACTGTTCTTTTTCTTCTTCAGAATCGGGTTGTTTAAATACAAATGCATACTCATCTTCTAACAGCTTAAAGTTATTAGGGGCAGCAACACTACATGCATCACAAGCAATGCAAGTGTTATCCACATAAAATGAGCCCTTCACATTTTCTTCAAATTTTGAAGATTTATCTGCCATAGGTAATATATGATTGGAAACCACATACCTTGCAAGAACAAAAATAGAAATTCTCTGATTTACCATATGGTACGCACTTCGAATCATAGCTAATTGATTAAGTTTGGTTCATTAAATTCCGAACTACCTCTCATGAAAGTTCGCGGTGAAACTAAGCACTATCTGTACATAGCCATTGCATCGCTTTTCATGGGTCTAGGAGCAATGGCAATATTTCAAAACTGTGCCATACATAGATCTGGCTCATCTGGCTCATCTAGCCATGGTGGAAATTTCAGCGATGACATAGAGATGAGGGTAGGAAACAAAACATATCATGATGACATATTAAAACCCTCTAACGTAGTTTTCACGGTTTCTGATCCACAAGCATCGGACAATTTGGAGTGGTATATTGATTATATCGATTCAAAGGGAGTAGTAACAAATGTACTTAGAGAGCCTGTTAGTGGAGGTGAACTTACACACTCTTTTGATTCAAGAAAGCTTGGAAAATATACAGTAGTAGCAATTGAAGATCTTGGAGATGATCGTTTCTCTTATCAAAAAAATATAACACTCGTTTCTAGTATCGAAGCAGATCTTGGGTATCGATGCCCTGTAGCAGGAATAAACGCTTTTGTTCCAGATACAGTACCCACCGTTGCCAATTGTCATACAGGTGAAGCTGCTTATGTAATATCTGTCAGATTAAACAACCCATTTAGTTCTAGTTGTATTATAAGAGCTACATCAGGGAGCAACACACAAACCCTCGAAAAAATTCATTGTAATACACAAAACTCAGTGCTTAATGTTAATGTGCCAAATACGCCTACTAATAACAGATGTAAAACGGTTCAATTCAATGTCAAGGCCTCAAATGTAGAAAGTAATTATACTGTCTATTATAAAATAGATAGTACAGGCTTTAAACTAAGTACAGATTCTTCTTGGTGTGGAACTACTACCACTCAAAATCCTGGGGGTGGAGAAACTTGTTATGTACTATCACAAAGCTGTTATACTCCACTGAACAGTGACATTTATTTGGCCTGTGGAAGTAGGATTAGAGAAGTTGATGTTAGTGCAAGTTGTAGCGACGAATACAGCCGTTGTACAGTCTACGACTGCCAATCAGCACGGTAGAGATATTAGAAATTTAATCCAGTACCAACAGCCACATAGCCAGATATAAATCTCCCTCTTGTAGACAACAAAAATATTTTGGTTTGCCAACCTACCTCAGCAAAGAAACCAAGGGAACTTAACACATTCATTGCCCTAAATCCTGTAAACATATCTATATCAACAGATAGTGCCGAGGTTTTAGAAGCTTGCCTAGTAAACATACCTAACCCCGCCCCAATACCAACATATATAGGTACTTTGGATTTAATTTCAGGAAACACTAAATTGGGTTTAATGGAAAATGATATGGGTTTATACTCATCTTTTAGATTGAAAAAATTGACCACGGCCCTCCACAACAAATCCACAGACTTCCAATTCATCCTGGTGCCATAAACCAACCCTACCTGGTATCCACCAATATCCTGACATTTGTCGCTACACTGCATATCACCCCAGTTGTAGGCAGAGGATTTAAAGGTGTGGCCACCTAGTATACCAATAAAGCGAGCTTCTCCAGGGTAGGTCAGCCTATTTGTCCTATTCAGAACATACTCATCAGCAGCCTTCTTTCCGAAATCCAACTCATCGCTTGCAATCACACCGGTGGAGAGAATACCACACAAACAAAATGTAAATAAAATCCGCTTCATATCTTACAAATAATAAACACCAACAAGATATAGTCCTAAGTCTTAAAGCTTTTCAAGCTATTTATTACACGGAAGCTCAAACTTTGGGCATTTAGAGGGTTATTTAACAAGTAACAATTTTTTATGTGTGTTAATTTGATTTTTTATGATTTGTCTTTGGTTTTTTTGATAGCTTTTTGCCAAGAAGCAAGTCTCATATTTCTTTTCTGTTTGGTCATCTTACATTTAAATACTTTATCCACTTTGAGTATGTTTTCTATTTCGTTTAAGTTTTTCCAAAAGCCAGTGGTAAGACCTGCCATAAATGCAGCTCCCATTGCTGTTGTTTCAACTATTTTTGGTTTTGTAACTTCCACCCCCAGGTAGTCGCTGTGGTATTGTAAAAGCAGATTATTTTTAGCAGCTCCCCCATCAATTTTTATTTTCTTAATTTTTTTAATTTTTTCCATTTCAAATAGAACTTCGCAGTTTTGCAGTGCCATTGCCTCTAGTGTAGCTCTAGCTATATGTGATCTATTTGTTCCTCTTGTTAATCCACAAATCAAACCCCTAGCACCTGCATCCCAATGGGGCGATCCTAGCCCTGTTAAAGCTGGAACGAATTCTACACCTCCACTATCTGATTCTTTTTTTGCCAGTGATTCAATTTCCTTGGCATCTTTTATAATTTTTAGCCCATCTCTTAACCACGAAACAGCAGCAGCACATATAAAGACAGAACCTTCTAAAGCATACACTGCCGGTTTATCTTGTTTTAGTTGCCAAGCTATCGTGGTTAAGCAATGCCTTGCGTTCTTTGGTTTATCACCTATGTTCATCAACATGAAGCTGCCGGTTCCTAAAGTGCATTTGGTGTTCCCCGGATTAAAACTACCCCCTCCAAATAAAGCAGCCTGTTGATCCCCAATCATGCCAGATATAGGAATTCCATTAGGAAGAAAGTCTAGGTCTTTTGTGGTACCAAAAATACTACCTGAAGGCATAACAGAAGCCAGTGTATGTTTTGGAACTTTAAAGATTTTTAAAAGCTCTTCGTCCCAACTAAGAGTTTTGATGTTAAAAAGCTGTGTTCTAGATGCATTAGTAACATCAGTTTTATGAGCCATGCCTCCTGTTAATTTCCATAACAAAAAGGTATCAATAGTACCAACAATTGTATCTTTATTTTTGTATCTATTAAGTAACCATCTGGCCTTTGAAGCACTAAAGTATGGATCTATAACAAGACCTGTTTTTGATTTTATTTTGCTTTTACTTGTTTTTCTTAATTTATCACAAAAATCTTTTGTTCTTCTACATTGCCAAACAATTGCATTATGTAAAACTTTGCCTGTCTTTTTATTCCATATCAAAATGGTTTCTCTTTGGTTGGTAATACCAATAGAGTGAATTTTCTTGGTTCTGGATTTTTCTAACACCTTCTGGACAGCTTGTTTTGTACTTTTCCAGATATCTTGTGGATTGTGTTCTACCCAACCTGGTTGCGGATAAATTTGTCTAAATTCTACATTGTGCTTAGCCAATATAAAACCAGATTTACTAACAAGACAAGCTGTTGTACCAGTGGTACCTTGATCTATTGCTAAAATACATTCAGTTTTAGACATCTGAGGCTATTACATCTATTAACTGGCTCCATGAGTTTATGATAAACCCACGCTCATCTTCATTATCCGATCTCTTCACCATTGTACTTACAATGGTAGAGGCTAATGCCACAGTTACAACTAATATAAGCACATACTCTAAAACTATCTGCCCCTTCTGATTTGATATAAGCCTTGGTTGACTATGTCTGTTTAGAGCTTTATTTTTACCTGGTGAAATCATTTTTAAAACCTATAACAATATTGGTTACACTTTTAGTGATCGGAAGTATATTAGCTTTGCTTTACTCTCAAACTAAAGGTAACGAAGATTGGGCAAAACTTGGTGGAGAACAAAGGGCACTTCTTACAGACAGGAGCGGACAGGTAATAGAATTATCAGAAGTTCAAGGTGTTGTAACCTTGGTTGCTTTCTGGGCCACATGGTGTGGAGCATGCAAGGTAGAACTTCCAACAATTGCAAAGCTATATGAAAAATTAAAAAATAAAGGATTTAAAGTAGTAGCTGTAAATGTAGGTGAAAACATATCTAAAGGTGAAGTTGATAATATTTGGATCAGTATGCAGATGCCATTTGATTACTACATGGATTATAATAATAAAACATCGGAATATTTTGGTGTTTCTGCCCTTCCAGCAAATTTCGTTTTAGATAAATATAATAAAAAAGTTTTGTCTTCCGATGGAGCTAATGATTGGAGTCACTCTAGATACGTCGATATGATAAGCGATCTTTTAATAGAATAAGCCTGCTAATAGTCGAGATAGAGTTTGTTTTCTTTTATAAACTCCACCACATTCTTGTTCATGTAATCGTATACCCTGTTATTGTTTTGTTTGATCCACTTCCTAAGTCTAGAAGCTGATATGTCTATGTCATTTAATTTAATATGAATTATGTCACGACCTTTTTTTATCTCATAACCAAGTCTTGAAGCTACCACCACTTTAACTCTCTTTGCTATCTCATCATAACCAGCATAGTCATAAAAAAACCCGAATAGATCTGCTCCCATAATTAGATATATATCACTATACATTTTCTCAAGCTCTTTTACAGATACTATTGTAAAACTATCCCCTTTTCTCTTTATGTCTCTGTCATCCACATATATGAAGTCATAGTCTTTGCATGAAAGTGTAGACATATGTAGGCGTTGTTGTGGTGTAGGAGATTGTATCATAGGTTTTAGAGGATTTTTATAGGCAGGAATTACCATAACTGTATCTAAACCTAGAGCTTTTTTAGCTTCTACTATACAGTTAATATGACCATTGTGAAATGGATTGAAACTACCTCCAAACATTCCTATTTTTTTACTTTGCACCAATTACCTCAAATAAAAATTCTAGATTACAAGTCGATCTGCTCTGTGTCAGGTTCCATGTAAGACATAGTTGCAGGTGGATACTCCACCGGTAGTGGATACTCCACCGGTAGTGGATACTCAACCGGTAGTGGATACTCCACTGGTGATGGAATTGTGTCCAATATATGATGTAGTAAAGAGTCTATACCTTCATTTGTGGCTGCAGATATTAAAATAGCTCGGGGGAATTTAGATTTTAATTTTGTTAAATGAGAATCATCCACCAGATCAATTTTGTTTAACACAACTATTTGTAGTTTTTTGGATAGATCAAGTGAATTTTTGTGGATACTCCACTGGTGTAAGTCATAAAGCTTCAGTTCGTTGTTTATTGTGTTGTAGTTTTTAATCAATTTATCCAAAGTTGCACTGCAATCTAGCATGTGAACCAGAATTTTTGTTCTCTCTACATGCTTTAAAAAATTTATTCCAAGACCTACTCCCTTAGAAGCACCTTTAATAAGACCTGGTATATCTGAGACAGTAAAAGAAGGCCTATCTTTAAATCTTTTTACTACTCCTAAATTTGGCACCAAGGTAGTAAATGGATAATTAGCTATTTTTGGCCTAGCATTTGATATTGTAGCTAACAGTTGAGACTTACCTACATTGGGAAGCCCTATTATACCAACATCAGCTAATAGCTTTAGCTCCAGTGTAATTTCAATCTCTTGGCCTGGTTCACCTGGTTGTGCAAAATAAGGCGTTTGATTTGTACTACTTTTGAAAAATGTATTACCTTTTCCACCCATACCACCTTTTAATAGTACAATTTCTGGAGTTTCTTCCATGTCGTGCAAAGTTTCCGATTCAGAACATATAACCGTACCGGAGGGAACTTCAATAGCTAGACTCTTTCCACTACGACCTTTCTTGTTAGAACCTCCACCACATAAGCCATCCTCTGCCGTATAATATTTTTTTTGAGTTATATCCATAAGGGATCGCATTTGGTGATTTACTTTAAAAATGATACCACCACCATTTCCTCCATCTCCTCCATCTGGTCCTCCTTTTGGACGATACTTCTCTCTTCTGAAACTAACTTTGCCAGCACCACCCTTGCCAGATCTGACAACTATATTAGCTCTATCTATAAATAGGTTTGGCATAGGGGTGTCTTTTAGTGATCGTAGACACTTATTTTGTATTTGGATTTACTGACTTGTTCAAACTTTACAACACCAGAAATTTTAGAAAATATTGTATGATCACGACCGGCTTTTACATTTTTCCCTATATGAAACTTGGTTCCTCTTTGACGAACTATTATAGTCCCAGGTTTTACTGCTTCACCACCAAATATCTTCACACCCAGCCGTTTGCTTTTGGAATCTCTTCCATTCTTACTACTTCCACCAGATTTCTTCGATGCCATGGTTGTGCCCCACCTGTGTTAAATTTTATTTACAATCAATTTTTTCACAGACAAGCTCTACACACTGCTGCCTATGTCCATTTAGCCTTCTGTATCTTTTTCTTCTGTTTTTCTTAAACACCAACACCTTCTTTTGCTTAAAAGCTCTTAAAACCTTGAAATGAGCCACAGCATCTACAAATGGACTGCCTGCTTTGAAAGTATTATTATCTCCAAACCCCAAAACCTTATCAATTTTAACAGGTTGATTGGCTTCAAGTTTGAAACAATCCTTGTGATACGTTGTAATCTTTTCACCAGGAGACACCTTGTATTGTCTTCCTCCGGATTGAATAATGGCATACATTTAGATATCTCCCATCTACCTCAAGGTTTGAAACCTGAAAGTTGTCTCATAACAACCAACAATTGTCAATTCTTACAGCTTTATTTTTTAGTAGATGTAGACACCCTAACCTATCCCAGCGCCGTGAAAATTCGCTATATACACGCCATTACTTCTAATCTGGTTTGGTGGATAACACCCCTTTTCCCATGCAATGAGGACAGGTGTTTGAGTACATTTCATTTAGGCTTACGCCGGTTCGTCTTCTAGTCATTTCAATTAAACCTAACCTGGTAAAGCCAATTAGATTTGTTCTGGCTATGTCCTTCTTTAGTTCCTTATGTAAAACATTTATTAACTTTTTTTTACTTAAGTTTTGATCCATATCTATAAAATCAATTAGTATAATGCCGCTATAGTTTCTAATTCTAAGTTGAATGCAGATTTCCAGAGCTGCTTCCAAGTTTGTCTTTAGTATTGTCTTTTCTACATTTTTTTTACCCAGAAAACTTCCTGTATTTACATCGATCAAAACAAACCCTTCTGCTTCATCAAAAATAATATGTCCTCCAGAAGGCAAATAAATTTTTCTGAAAAAAGCTTTTTTCAAACGATCTTTGACATCATATTGGTCAAATATGTTCTTTGATGTGTCATAAAGTGAAATACTCACCTTTAAAGTGAAGGTTTTTAAGAAAAGCTCAATATCTGATATCAAGGACTTGTTATCAGAGTAAACTTTTGTAATACCAAACTTAGCAAAGTTCTTTATAACCCTAACAGGTAAGGGGGAATCCCTGTAAACTAAACCTATAGATTTTTTGGAAGAATATATTTTTTTTACGTTTTCATAAGTACTTTTAAGATAGGTTATTTCATTTTCTATAGTTTTAACTGCAGATTTTTTTGCATAACTTCTGAGTATAACACCATCTGTAATTTCAAGCTCACTTATCCCTGTAATAAGTTTGTTTCTTACTTCTTCATCCTCTATCTCCTTTGAGATACCTATACCTACTTTCTTTGGCATATATACTGAAGTCAGCCCTTGAATCGAAATATCTAAGCTCACCCTAGCAAGCTTATTTTTGTAGGGCAAAGTAGCTACTTGAACCATAAGATGCTGACCTAGGTGAAATTCGTTGGTTTCCACATTTTTCATGAATCCACTAAGATTTCCTCCTAAGTCTAAAAATAAAAACTTAAGACCTGGGATAATATTTTTAACTTTTGCCTTGTATATAGAGCCCACATCTAGCTCAAAATCTCGGCTCTCGAAATAATCCACTGTCTTGCTTTTATGGATAACAGCTACTTTTTGAATGTTTGGCTCAGAAGAGATTAATAAAGTCATATGCCTTTTTTCTATCCCACTATTAATAAATTTTCAATACATACCGAACAGAATGGGTCAGGGGATACCTATGTCGGAAAGCAAGAAAAACCTAGATCAAACAAGAACTATGGATGTTGATATACCCAATACAACTAAAAGTGCTGTAGGGGAAAATGTAACTGGGTCATCTTTTGCCAGCAGTGCCTCCGCACCTCACATACACAAGCTTTTGGAAATTATGTGTAGTGTAAAAGCCAGTGACTTACACATATCTAGTGGAAAGCCCATATATTATCGTGTAGACGGTAAAATCACTAAGTTGAATGAAAATATAATAGAGAAAGAAGAGTGTCAGCTTTTATTATTTGAGATCCTATCTGAAAGAGAACAAAGACAATTTATAGAAAACTGGGAGTTGGATAAATCATATGGCATTGAAGGCTTAGGTAGATTCAGAATTAATATATTCATGCAGAAGAATGGTCTCGCCGCTGCACTTCGTTTAATCCCTGAAGATGTGGTTCCAATTGACAAATTGAACCTGCCGCCTGTGCTAAAAAAATTAGCTGCGTTAGATAGAGGGATGATACTTGTAACAGGTGCTACAGGTTCTGGTAAATCCACGACCTTGGCTTCTATGGTAGACCATATAAACAAAACAAAACATTGTCATATTCTAACAATAGAAGATCCAGTTGAATTTGTTCACAAAGATATATTATCTATTGTAAACCAAAGAGAGCTAGGGTCTAACACCAAAAGCTTTAAAAATGCCCTTAAGGCTGCCTTAAGAGAAGACCCTGATGTAATTCTTGTAGGTGAGCTTAGGGATTTGGAGTCCATATCCCTTGCTCTAACAGCAGCTGAAACTGGTCACTTGGTGTTATCTACACTTCACTCTTCTAATGCAACAAGTACACTTGAGCGTATTATTGATGTGTTCCCTGCTGATCAACAATCACAAGTAAGAACAATGTTAGCAGAGAGTTTAAAAGGGGTAGTCTCACAGAAACTATTCCCTGTTAAAGGTAAGACAGGCAGAGTTGCTGCATTTGAAGTTTTGGTAAATAACCCAGCAGTTTCAAACCTGATAAGAGAAAACAAAGGTTTTCAAATTAAATCTGTAATACAAACGGGAGCAAAAGATGGAATGGTTTCTTTTGAAAACAATTTAACAGAACTTGTCAGGCACGAATTGGTTGAACAGTATCTAGCAGAAATCTTCTTAAACAAAAAGCTTGCTCACGTCAAATAAACAGGCTAATTGATCTAAAGTTACAATATCTTGATCTGATGAATAGCTTGTAGCAGGTTTTAATAAGTATATGAGAAATTTAATACCTAGATTTATTTTAGGTTTCAAAGCTCCAATTAATGGTTTTAAATTAATAAAAAACAATACCAAGTTACTGCACCTTAGCATCGCACCGTTTGCAATATCACTGGTGCTTGTAATTATAGGTTTGATACTAGCATTTGAGTTCAGCTTTGGCACTTTCCCTATGTTTTTGTCTTTTCTTTTCTCTCCAAAAACAGCAATACTGTCCAGCGGAATTGTGGCTACAATTGCAAAGCTTTTACTGAACGTAACAACTTATATTGTTATTTCTATCTTATGGGTGTTTATAATGATGATTCTAGTAAACATCATATGCATCCCTTTCCATTCTCTACTAGCAGAAAGAACGCTTAAAGATCTAAATGCACTTGAACAAAAACCATTTTCTATTTCAAACTGGCTAAAAACTTGTGCTAGAATGTTTTTTATCTCAATAATCAGAACCTCCGTTCTGTTAATAATTGGTCTTGTACCATTTTTGCTTTCTTTCTTTGTCCCTGGCTTAAGCATACTAGCAGGATTTATAGGTCTTTTGATTATTACATCTGATTGTTTAGATTATTCATTAGAAATACTTGAGTTTGATTTGAAAAAAAGATTTTCTATATTCAAGAAATATTTTATTGAATTTACTGGGTTTTGTTGTTTTTTTGGAATTATGCCAGTAATTAACCTACTCTTATTACCTGTTGCAGTTGTAGGTGCAGCTTGGCTTGTTGTTCAACTAAAAATAAACCAAGAGATTTAATATGGATCATATTCTCACTACTATAAGAGGCAAAAAAGATACCATCTATGATTTCTTTAAAACTAAATTTAATCAATTTCCATGTACCGTTTATTCAAGTGTAGATATTAGAAATGCTGGATTTAAAATTGCTCCAATAGATGCAAATATATATCCTGCTGGATTTAACAATATGTGTGATGTAGACAAAGAAACTTCATCAGAAGTTTTTAGAAGTTTTATACTAAAAAGATATGGTAACATTAAAACAATACTCCTTTTGACAGAAGATAATACCAGAAATTTATTCTACTGGGACAATATATATACCATATTTTCCATCATTAAAGAAGCTGGATTCCAATGTCTAATAAGTATGGCAACACACATGGATAGTGGTAGTATTACCACTTCATCTGGCAGAACTGTTGTGCTATCAGATGTACAGATAAAAGATAGAATTGCAAGAGTAGATGATCATGAAATCGATTTAATCTTGAGTAACAATGATTTTACTTTAAAAAACAAATTATTTGAAAACATAAAACAACCCCTCATCCCACCGTATGAATTGGGTTGGTTTAATAGAAAAAAAAGTGTTCATTTAAAATATTATCACAGAGTTGTAAATGAGTTATGCGATCTTTTAAACCTCGATCCTTGGTATCTCTCTCTGATGGCAGAAACTGTAAATGTAGAAGAGATACAATTTGAACATCTAGTTAAAATGTCAGAGGAGATGATAAAAACCTTATCCCATGATTATAAAGAAAGAGAAATTAAAAGTGATCCATTTTTGTTTATCAAAAACAACTCAGGAACATATGGCATGGGTGTTATTCCCGTAAAAAATCCAAAAGATATTTTGGATTGGAATGAAAAACAAAAATCGAGAATTAAAACTGGAAAACTTGGCACAACAGTTAATGAATTAATTATCCAAGAGGGTGTACCATCATGCATAAAAACTGATGAAGGATACATTGCGGAGCCAGTATTATATATGATTGGAGATAATTTAGTAGGAGGTTTCCTTAGAACTCATGGGAAAAAAACAATAACTGACAATCTAAATTCTCCAGGAAGTGTGTTTAAAAAGTTTTGCATGACAGATATTGAGTCCCCAACAAACGGCATTATGATGGAAAATGTCTATGGCATTATTGCAAAACTGTCTGCTGTAGCAATATCTATGGAAGCTAAACACTAAAGGTTAGTTTTATTCCACTGTAACTGACTTAGCCAAATTTCTTGGCCTATCCGCATTATGACCTAAGGCTTTTGCAATATGGAAAGCAAGTAGCTGTAATGGAATAACACTTAAAACACCTGACAATATATTGTTTGGTATTACAATCTGGTGAAGGGTTAATTGATCTAGGTGTTTATTGTTTGAGTCGGTAATTGATATTATGTTAGCACCTCTGGCCTTAGCCTCTTCTAGGTTATTAATCGTCTTTTCATAAACATGATCTAAAGGTGCTATTGCAACAATTGTCATATTTTTATCTATCAATGCTATAGGCCCGTGTTTCATCTCCCCTGCTGCATACCCTTCAGCATGAATATATGCTAACTCTTTTAATTTCAAAGCTCCCTCTAAAGCTATTGGATAACTAATACCTCTACCTATAAACAAAAATTTAAAATTCTTGAAGGAGCTTGCAATTTGTTGAACAGTTTTATCTAAACCAAGAACAGTCTCTATTTGAGTTGGTAACGCAATAAATGCATCGAAAATTTTTGACTCTCCTATAGGGTTTTTATTTTTCAATTTAGACATACAAAATGCCAGAGCAGTTAAACCTACTAGTGAGCATGTGAATGCCTTGGTACTGGCTACTCCTATTTCAGGGCCTGCAGACATGTAGATGTGACCATTCGATTCTCTATCTAATGTAGATCCTGGTGTATTGCTTATCGAAAGAGTTTCTGCTCCTAGTTTTTTTGCAAGCCTTAATGCTTCAATACTATCTGCAGTCTCGCCACTTTGAGATATAGATATGAACAAAGAATTTTTAGGAACTAGAGGTCGTCTATACCTAAACTCACTGGACATATCAACTTCAACTTTCACATTAGTCCAATTTTCGATCATATATTTTCCAACTAAACCAGCATGATAGCTTGTACCACAAGAAACTATAAAAATATGTTCAACTTTTTTTAATACTTCATATGTATTGTCATGGGAGCTGTTATTACCATTTACAAAATCTATAAAACTTTTTCCGAAACCTAAGCTAGGTAAATTTATAGTTTTATTTTTTATGTTCAAAAATGGTAAGATTGCTTGTTTTATACTAGATGGCTGATCAAAAATTTCCTTTAGCATATAGTGAGAAAAGCCTTTTTTTCCCTCTTCTTCTACATTCCAACTTGCGCTAATGAATTTTGGTGATTTCTCCCTACCACTGGTGTCTAATAATCTTAATTTGTTATCAACAATTTCTATAACTTCGTTATCTTCCATGTATAGAATATTTTTTGTGTAAGGTACAATAGGGTTGATATCACTGGCTACTATAGTTTCTCCATCTCCAGTACCTATAACAAGTGGTGGGCCATTTTTAAAACCTATTATGGTATTCGGCTCAGTTTCACACATAGCCACAACAGCATATGCACCTTGCAATTTAGGCAAAGTTTCCAACACTGCGTTTAACAAACCTTTTTCTATATTAGTATAGATAAGGGCAGCTATTAGTTCGGAGTCTGTATCAGATGAAAGGACAATATTTTTTTGTTCTTTTTTTATTTGTTCCCGTAGCTCTATATAGTTTTCGATAATACCATTGTGAACTATACTCACACTACCAACTTGATGAGGGTGTGCATTTAATTCTGAGACAATACCATGAGTTGCCCACCTTGTATGCCCAATACCAATGGAACTTTTTAAGTCTTCACCTTCTATTTTTTCCACAAGGTTACTGAGTGTTCCCTCAGAGCGTATTCTTGAAAATTTATTTTCTTTAATAACACTAATGCCTGAACTATCGTAACCTCTATACTCCAGAGTCTTTAATCCTCTGATTAACACTTCACAAGCTTCTCTCTTTCCTTGATATCCTATAATTCCACACATGTTTATTTGTGTTTCCAGTTTTCTTTAATGGTTTCTCGCGCTCTTGCTATAGCAAGCGAATTGGCAGGAACATCTTTGGTTATGGTTGAACCACTACCTATGATAGCATTTTTTCCAATTTTTATAGGAGCAACAAGCTGTACATCACTTCCCACAAACACACTGTCTTCTATTAAGGTTTGATACTTTTTGCCATCTTCTCTTAGGTTACAGGTTATTACACCACATCCTATATTTACGCCTATTCCTACTACTGCATCTCCAAGGTAAGCAAGATGTGCTGCCTTAGACTTATCACCAAAAGTTACATTTTTTAGTTCAACAAAATTGCCCACTCTACAAGACTTACCAACTTTACTATTTTTTCTAATATGTGCATAAGGGCCTATTTGTGAGTCAGAACCTACTACAGATTCTTCTATGTAACTCCCGGCCTTTATAAGAGTATTGTTTTCTATTATGGAGCTTTTGATTACACAATTTGATTCAATAACGCAGTCATTTCCTATTATTGTGTTTGATTCTATGCAAACCCCTGGATAAATTACTGTGCCTTCACCAATTGTAACTTTAGAATGTATATAAACTGTGTTTTTGTTAATAATTTTTATTTTATTTGTATTACTCATCTCTATATTGTTTGTTTTTGTTTGCCATAGGTGGTTTCTATGCTTTATTTAATGTTTATGCAAGCAATAATTGTTGAAGGTGTGGTTTAGAAAATGTCACTGATACAAAGAGTTTTTGCCAGGGAAATTTTAGATAGTAGAGGCAACCCTACTGTTGAAGTGAGAGTCACAACTCAAAATAACACAGCTGTTTCTAAAGTTCCTTCAGGGGCTTCAAAAGGTAAGTTTGAATGTGTTGAACTAAGAGACAATGACAAAAGATTCCATGGAATGGGAGTACTTAAAGCAGTAAGCAATGTTAATGAAATCATTGCACCTAAACTGATAGGAATAGAAGTTACAGAACAAAATAAAATTGATGCAAATCTAATGGATCTAGATGGAACAAAAAACAAAGCTAGGCTTGGAGGAAATGCTATCATAGGTGTTTCTCTTGCTTGCTTGAGGGCAGGGAGCATGGACTTAAATCTTCCTCTATTTAAATATGTGCGATCTAAATATATAAAGTCTAAACATGACAAAGAAAAATTTAGCATGCCTGCACCTTTTATAAATGTCATCAACGGCGGAGCACACTCTAATAACAACTTAGATATTCAAGAGTTTATGCTAGTACCAAAGCTTTCTACATTTGCATTAAGTTTGCGGGCTGGTGCTGAAATTTTTCATACTTTAAAAAAGTCATTATCTGACAAAGGCATGTCTGTAGCTGTTGGAGATGAAGGTGGATTTGCTCCAAATCTTTCAAATAACAAAAGTGCTTTAGAGCTAATCTTAGAAGCCATTCAAAAATCTGGTTATCTTCCTGGAGAAAATGTTTTCGTAGCTTTAGATGTTGCTGCAAATGAATTATCTAAAAACAACAAATATTTATGGGATAAACAAACAATAACTAGTGATGAGCTTTTAGATATTTATGAAGGACTAAAAAAAGACTTCCCTCTTATTGGTATAGAAGATCCTTTTTCAGAACAAGATACAAACACATGGAAGAAAATTACAAAATCGATGGGAGATACTGTCCAAATAGTAGGTGACGACCTTTTTGTAACAAATGTTCAAAAAGTTAAGATCGGAATAAAGAATAGTTGGGCCAATTCTTTGTTAGTCAAATGTAATCAAATAGGCACTTTTAGTGAGACTATGGAGGCTGTGTCGATAGCAAAGCAAAATAAATTTTCAAAAATTATGTCTCATAGAAGCGCAGATACCTCAGATGATACAATAGCTGATTTAGCTTTAGGATTAGAGTGTGAGGGGATTAAAGCTGGAGGGTTATCCAGATCAGAGCGAATTTCAAAATATAATCGTCTTTTAGAAATAGAAGAGATGCTTTAAAACTGAACAATAAAAATTATAGGCTTAAGTTCTTGCAACTGAATTGTGCAACCTTTTGGTTTCATCGCAATAAATTCTATCCATTTATAAAATATGTTTGCTATACTTCTTGGTTTAAAGTTATCTTTCTTACTAGCACACACGATAAATACCGGGGGTTTTTATGATAAGGTTTTCTATAAACAAGTTGGTTCTGTTAGTTGTTATTCAGTTTTTTGCGCTAAGTGCTCATTCGCAACAAAATATGTATGATGACAGAATATTTTATGGTGAATTAGAAGGCTGGAGCTTGGGTGTATCAATTGGTGCACTTTTATTTGATAGGCTAGACTTTGATGTGAATGGCACTACTAATGTAGGTGATGATACCAACAGCGACTCCATGCAAGTATCGAGTGCTACTGGTTATAGTGACCTTACCCAAACCATTCCTGTGCCTGCAATTACCCTAGTCGGAGAATATAGGCCTTATAGGGGTTTATCCTTGGGTATAGAGGGTTCTTATTTTCAACAGGAACATGACGGTGCTATTGAATTATGTATTTTAGCTGATGTTAATGAAGGTAGCGATGTATTTCTATGTAATGATAATGACGTGTTTTTTGATGGAAAAAGCAGAAGTATTCTGCTTTTAGCCGGAGGAAATTACTTTTTTGGAAATCGTACTGTTATTACCCCATATTTAACCGCTGATGTTGGAGCTGGGGGTACTTTGTTGCAGTTGAACTCTGCCGATCAGGATGCAACTATAGTGGATGATTGGGGATATCACTCTGTTATCCAAGCTGGGGGAGGATTTGATGTGGACCTAGGTCCTGTAACTTTAGGAGCTGCCTACAATTATATTCTGTTAAATGAGCATAATTTGTATCAAAATGAACAGATGTCAGTTACCAATGAATCTGGTGGTATTACAAACTTAGATGTAACCAACAGGTTTACCATGAGAGAGCTTGGTGGACACAGAGTTGACCTAAAACTGAGCGTTAAACCTGGCACACTAAGAGGGGCTAGATAAAATACTAAGCGGTAAACAGCATAATATTTACTTATATATTTACTTAATATTTAATTGTGATACACAATGGAATACCAAAAATGTGGTTTTTACAACTCATTACAGTGGGTTAGCTATATAATTGGGTACAAGATAATGGAATGTAGTTGATACAAATTAGGTGAAATGTTTCCATAGTATGAAAGTTTATACTTTAATTTTACTATAAACCTTTAGTATAAGTGTTCCGATAGTTTTGATTAGATTTTGGGCTAGAAAAAATAGCTTGTTATTTTTTTACTATACTGGATAATGTTGTTTTATTATCTTGTAGTTTGGTTGTTTTAGTAACTTTTGGAGGTTTTATGACTTATAAGAAACTACTTTTGGCGTTTGCTGTTATGGGATTTGTAGCTACTGCTCAGGCTCAGGAAGGCGGCGCAAGTAACAGTGTTAACTTGTCATTGGGTAATGTATTTTTTCAAGGTAATACTGTTGTAGATGGCGCTGAAATAAAAGCAAGTCAGGTTTGGGTACCGCCTGCGATTGGTTTAGGTGGTGAGTTTGCTGTTGGAGATGCATTTACTGTGGAAGCTAATGTAAGTTATTTGCAAAGTAAATTTAAAGACAGTACAACAGATGTTGCTAGTTCTAATAGATTTACCTTGTTTGTTGGAGGAAATTACTACATAGCGAATGACAGCCCTGTTATGCCTCACATATCTTTTGATCTAGGTTATTCCGCAGACATGGCAAAGATAGGTGAAGCTAAAGGAACCTTGCTTGCTCCTGCTGGACAAGTTGGTCTTGGTGTAGATTATAGCTTAGGCACAGTTAGCCTTGGTCTTCAGTACAACTTTGTTGCACTTGGTGGAGCAAAATACCGCAATACGGATACAACAGATGCAACTAAAGTGACGAATACTGCTCCTACTGATGTGAAGTTTTTGAAAAAGTTCCTTTTTGGTCACAGTGCTGCACTAACAGTTAAGATGCCTCTATAAAACATAGATAAGCATTTTATTTTGAATAAAAAACGGAGGATTTATCCTCCGTTTTTTTATGCCTTTAATAGCAGGCCAGTGCAGTTTTTATACTATTTTTAAATCTAACCAGTACTACCTTTGGTTTTAATTTACACATAAAAAATCTGTAAGAAGGAGGTTTTATTTGCCAAGCTTTATATATCAATACTACCATTATCTATTCCCTTGTATTAAGAGAGATTAGTTTGAGAAAATGGGGAGAGGAGTTGATATGAAAAAGCTTCTATCATTAAAAAGCTTGTTTTTTATACTTTTGATACAAGTTTTTTCTTTTAGTACACACTCACAAGTAAGAGATCTTTATGATGATGACAGAGTGTTTTATTATGATGACTTTGGATGGAGTTTGGGGCTGTCTCTAGGCACTGTCTTTTATGGAGTTAGAGATTTTAATTTCGGATCTGAATATGATTTTGATGGCCAGGATGAAGAAGTAGAAGCTATTTTACTCCCTAGTACATTTGAGCTTAAAGAAACTTGGATCCCTGCTTTTAACATAACTGCAGAATACAAACCCTATAAAGGGTTATCTTTTGATACAGGCCTTGGATACTTTCAACATGATATTTTTAGATCAGTCGTACAAGACGGACCTGAGATATCTATTGATGGTAGCCAAAAAACAATCACTTTTTTTGTTGGAGGAAATTATTATTTTGACAACTCCAGCGTAGTAACTCCTTATTTAAGCACTGACTTTGGCCTAGCTACTGCTATTGTAGATGCAAAAATGTCTGCAAAGTTATTGGAAGAAGACACTGGGACTTCATTAGATTTTACTATTGGATACCTGGATGGTTGGGATATTTCACCTGCCGCACAGGCTGGTGTTGGCCTAAGGTTTGACCTAGGGCCTGTTAACTTAGGAACCCTATATAACTATATATTCACAGATGGGTATATGCTAAGTCTTGATAGGACAAGGGATAGCGTTTTAGAGGAAGACATTCCAGAAAATTTCGATGTAAACCTTGAAACAAATAGTATTGGGGGGCATAACGTTCAATTAAAGGTGGAGATAAAGCCAGGGACCCTTACAGGCAATTGAGCCAACTTAACTTCATCTGAGATGCTTATTTAATTTTTATCTTTCTATTTAAATAAACAAAATTGCATTGTTCATGTCTGTCTTGATTAAGGTTTCAAATGCATACACATACAGAAGTTTTTATTTGCTAACTTCTGTACTACCCTGAAAGGGTTAAGGACAAATAACCTTTTTCAATAATTTTGTTTTTTAAGGCTTTATGTTCTGGGTTTTGTAATTTTGGGTCTTTTTTTAACAAAAGTTTTGCACAAGTTCTGGCTTTGGTTAAAATACTCAAATCAGAAGAGACATTGGCCATTTTTAGAGTTAGTACCCCAGATTGTCTTGTACCCAAAAAATCTCCAGGTCCTCTTAGTTCTAAATCCTTATCCGCAATTTTAAAACCATCTGTGGTCTCTTCCATTATCCTCATTCTCTCTCTGCCTTCATGTGATACTGCATTTCCCAACATTAGTATGCAATAACTTGGATACTTCCCTCTACCTACCCTACCTCTTAACTGATGCAGTTGACTTAAACCAAATCTCTCCGCATTTTCAATCCAAATCAAGTTTGCATTGGGAACATCTATTCCAACTTCAATTATGGTAGTAGAGACTAAAAGATCTATCTCATGTTTCACAAATTTTTGAAATACAAATTCCTTTTCATCCTTCTTCAGTTTACCATGCAGTATTTCTACCTTGTAACCAGAAAACTCTTTTACTAATTTTTCATACTCAGTTGTTGCATCTTTTAAGTTCATTTTTTCACTTTCTTCTATAAGAGGATATACAATATACACTTGTCTTCTCTTTTTAAGTTGTTTTTTTATAAAATCTATTACCAGTGATCTTTTACTTTGATAGGTAACCCTAGTGGTAATTGGCAATCTTCCTTCTGGCATTTCATCAATTATGGAAGCATCTAAATCTCCGTATAGAGTCATAGAAAGTGATCTTGGTATGGGTGTTGCTGTCATCACAAGCAGGTGTGGGTGCCTTCCCTTTGATTTAAGTACCGCTCTTTGTTCTACCCCAAACCTATGTTGCTCATCCACGATGACAAGGCCTAAGTTTTTAAACTTAACATTTTCTTGAATTAGAGCATGAGTACCTATACACAATAACCCGTTACCGCTTTCTAAAATCTTAGCTTTTTCATCCCTTATAGATTTTTTCATATTACCTGTTAGCAATACTGTGTTGAAAAGATCATCAAAAAGTTTTTTAGCTTTTTTAAAGTGTTGTTCTGCTAAAATTTCTGTAGGGGCCATTATAGCAACTTGATATCCATGTGACATAACAAGCATAGCAGATAAAAGTGCAACTACAGTTTTGCCAGATCCAACATCTCCCTGTATCATTCTGTGCATAGGTTTTTCCAGACTGAGATCAGATATAATTTCTTTTAACACTCTAGATTGTGCGTTTGTTAATTTAAACTCAAGTTTATCGATATATTGATTTAAAATGTTATTGTTAGAATCAAATGCCTTTGTTTTAGCTTCTTGAATATCTGATCTCACCATGAGTAAAGGTAACTGAAACCAAAAAAACTCCTCAAACTTAATTCTGTCGTGATAAATTGAATTTTTAGATAAAAAATTAGAATCAGTATCATCATGAGGTTTGTGAATTTTAAATATAGCTTCTTTAAGATTTGCAAATTTATTTTGCTTTAAGATCCAATCAGGGAGATATTCACCTAATTTATCTTTAGTACCCATCAAGGCAGTTTCAATTATATTTTGAAGTTTTTTTTGACTAATTCCATCTATTTCTGGATAGATAGGCACCACTTGATTTTTTTTATCCTCTGTAAACTCTAGTATGTCCGGATGGTGAAATTCCATCCCAGCTCTATAAAGCGATACGCTCCCTTCTATGGTTATTTTCTTTCCAGCAGTCAGTCTTGTAAAATATCCTCTATAGGGAATGCGAAAATATTTACAGGCAATGGAGCCTGTACTATCTTTTACCAACACTGTCCAAATTCTTCTGTGCAGACTGCGTCCCATACTGATGCTATTCACAGATACTATTGTGGCAGTGAGGCTTACATGCTCTCCTGGTTTGAGACTATTAATTGATCGAGCTTTACGGTAATCTAGGTAGTGTTTAGGATAGTGGCTTATTAAATCTAATACTGTTTTTATTTGTTTTTTTTTTAATAAATTTGCTACTTTTGGGCCTATGCCTTTCACATACTGAACAGGTGTATCTAACCTTAAATCCATGGTCCTCAAATCCATGACAAGAGTAAAAGTACTTTTGTCTTTTAGTCAACTTGACCTTATAGAAACATAAACACAAAACATAGCCTAGTCTGCCACATATAGTCAATTATAGTGTCAGGTTTTGCTTTAAGCTATGCTGTCTAATACATTCATGCCCGAGGGATAATTAATGCAAACGACTGACTATATGAACTCTCTTAGTTCTGACTATATAAATTCCCTACATAAAGATTATCTACAAAACCCTTTATCAGTTGATGCAGAGTGGAGACGTTTTTTTGAGGGCCTTGAACTCGGCCTTTCTACCAAGGAAGGTGGATCGGGTTTAAGTCAGAGTAATTATGTAGATACTCTAAGACATACGGCACATAAGTTTGCCTTATTAGATCCTTTGGAGTTCAGCAAGGTATCGCACGATGAATTGTATAAACTTTTAAATTCTAAAGATCAGGACGATTTAACTAAAGATAGTTGGTTTATCAAAAAAGGCTGTAAGTCGAATAAAGATGTTATAGATTTTTTAATAAAAACTTATTGCTCTCACATAAGCGTTCAATTTAATGACTGTAACAAAAAAGAAAAAGATTTTTTAATAAATGAATTTGAACAAAAAGGTTTAGATCCTAAATTAACAAACAAACAAAAACTAAATCATCTAAATCAATTGAATTCAATAGAAGCCATGGAGAGGTTTTTGCACTCTAGATTTGTGGGTACTAAAAGGTTTTCTGTTGAAGGATCTGATACTGGGATTCTGCTTTTAGAGGTGTTGCTGGAAAAAGCAAAAGCAGAAAACTTTGTTATAGCTATGGCACACAGAGGAAGAATCAATGTCTTAACTAACTTTATGGGTAAGGCAATTAACATTGTATTAGCTGAATTTGACGGGCAAAATTCTTTGTTAAATGGAAAAAATGAAAGTGGAGATGTGAAGTACCATATGGGCTTTTCCACCTTAAGAACTACAGAGTATGGACCTGTAAATGTGTCACTTGCCTTTAATCCATCTCATTTAGAATATGTATGTCCTGTTGTTTCAGGAAGTAGCTGGGCAAAACAGAGAGCTAACGGAAAGCAAAATTATATGTCTGTACTACCTGTTATGATACATGGAGACGCTGCATTTTCAGGCCAGGGTGTTGTGTACGAAACTCTTCAAATGTCAGGCCTTGAAGCAAACAACGTAGGTGGTACTGTTCACATAATCTTTGACAACCAGATTGGATTTACAGTAAACCCTCATGAGCTAAAAACAGCAACATACTCTTCTGATGTTGCAAAAATTAGTAACACCCCTGTTATTCATGTAAATGCTGACAAAGTTGAACATGTAATTAGAGCTGCACAAATTGCCATAACTTATAGGAATAAATTTTTTAAAGACATAGTTATAAGACATGTTGGTTATAGGAGGCATGGCCACAATGAGGGAGATGAACCGTCTTACACTCAACCAGCTATGTATAATAAAATCAAGAATCACCCTACCGTTAGACAAATTTATGCAGATCAATTGTCCAAACAAAACTTGATTAATGAAGACGAGATAGAAAAACTTTATAATAACAAAATTGATGAATTACAAAACATACTGGACAATGTAAGAAAAACCCCTTTAAAGCAAAAACCAGATGTAATCAGAGGATCTTGGACTGGTTTAAGAAGAACCTGTAATGATGATGATATGTTTGCCAAAGTCGACACATCTGGCTTAAGAGCAGACATAGATAAGGTAATTACAGCCTTAGCGAATCCACCTAAAAATTTTAATTGGCATCCTAAACTTAAAAAGCAATATGAAAAAGTGTATGAGCAATATAAATCTAAGGGATTAATGAATTGGACATTAGCAGAGATGGCAGCTTATGGATCATTAGTTTTGGAGGGAACAAGAGTAAGGTTAACTGGACAGGACTCAACTAGAGGTACATTCTCACATAGACATGCCAAATATTTTGACTATAAAAACAAATCTATCTACTCTCCTCTTGATACTTTATCTGCAGGTGAGGCTAATTTTATTATTCATAATAGTTTTTTATCAGAAACTGCTGTATTGGGTTTTGAATATGGTGTGTCTGCAGCAGATCCTTGGATGCTTACCATATGGGAAGCTCAGTTTGGCGACTTCGCAAATGGTGCCCAAGTAATAATAGATCAATTCATTGTAGCCGCTGAATCTAAATGGAACAGAATGAGTGGTATTGTATTGTTTCTACCTCACGGATATGAGGGGCAAGGGCCTGAGCACTCCTCTGCTAGACTGGAGCGGTTTTTATCACTATGTACAAATAACAACATGCAAGTTTGTAATCCAACAACCCCTGCACAATTTTTCCATTTATTACGAAGGCAGATGAAAAGAGACTTTAGAAAACCTCTTATAATAATGTCTCCTAAATCTTTATTGAGACATAAAAGGGTGATATCTCACATTGACGAGTTCTGTAGTGATGCAATAACCTTTAACGAAATATTAAAAGATAAGGTCACTAATAAAGACGCGGTTCTAAAAATACTGCTTTGTTCTGGAAAAATATACTATGATCTAGTTGAACAAAAGGAGTCGCAGGGAATTAATGATACTTTGATTGCCAGACTAGAGCAAATTTATCCATTCCCAGGACCTTATATAGATAAAATGATTTCTCAGTATCCTAATATAAAAAGGTTATGCTGGGTGCAGGAGGAACCTAGAAATATGGGAGCATATAGGTTTGTTAGAACTCAAATGTACAGCATTTTAAATAGAACAAATTTAAATTTAGAATATATAGGAAGGCCTTTAAGCGCAAGTCCTGCAACAGGTTGTAGTAAAAGACATAGTCTTGAACAAGAAAGAATAATAAATGAAAGTCTAAACATTAGAAATCAGGAAAACTAAGAAACGAGGACTAAGCAATGAGTGTAGTAAATATAGTTATCCCATCTGTAGGTGAATCTATAACGGAAGTTACTGTAGGAGAATGGTTAAAAAAAGAAGGCGATTTTGTTAAGAAAGGTCAAGATGTTTTATGCATTGATACCGAAAAAGCTTCTGTTGAAGTTGCAGCAGATGTAAGTGGACAGTTGAAGATATTAAAACAACCTGGTGAAACAGTTGCGGTAGGAGATATAGTTGGAACCATTGATAGCTCAGTTGCGAAACCAAAAAATTTGAATCAAGAAGCTAAAACAAAAGTAGAAAATAATAACAACACAAAATCTGCTACTACATCAAAAACTTCAAAATCAACAATTTCAAAACCAAATAGTACTACAGAGGCTTCTAGATCGAATCTTCAAAACTTATCTCCTGCAGTAAGGCATGGAGTTTTATCGAAAAACATAGATATAGATTCTATTAAGGGAAGTGGTAAGGCCGGCCGTGTATTAAAAGAAGATTTAAATGACAAACCAAAACCTTCTGTAGAACCAAACCAAAAATCTTCAGAAAGAAAGGTTATAAAACCTATGTCTTCTATAAGAAAAACAATTGCCACTAGATTAAAAGGTGTTCAACAAACTGCTGCAATACTTACTACCTTCAATGAGGCAGACTTAACTGTTCTTATGTCGTTAAGATCTAAATATCAAGATGAGTTTATTAGAAAACACGGCATTAAGCTGGGATTAATGAGTGTATTTATAAAAGCTAGTATTGAAAGTTTAAAGAGTTTTCCTGTAGTTAATGCGTTTGTGGAAGATAACAACATTGTCTATAACAACTATTACAACATAGGAGTTGCAGTTAGCACTGACAATGGATTATTGGTACCTGTTATTAAAGATGCGGATCAAATGACTTTAGCAGAACTTGAGCTGGCAATAAAAGATTTTGTCGAAAAGGCTAGAAATAAAAAAATAGCGTTGAATGATTTAAGTGGAGGTACATTTACTATCACTAACGGTGGCGTTTTTGGCTCTATGTTGTCAACTCCAATACTCAATGCTCCTCAAAGTGGTATTTTGGGAATGCATTCTATAATTGAAAGACCTGTTGTTGTGAATTCTAAAATTGAGGCTCGCAAAATGATGTTCCTGGCGCTATCTTATGATCATAGAATTGTTGATGGTAGAGACGCTGTTGGATTTTTGGTTAATATAAAACAATCCATAGAAGATCCTCAAAGGCTTCTTTTAAATATTTAAGTTTTTAGTGAGGGATTATGTTTGATATAACATTTATAGGTGGTGGTCCTGGTGGGTATACTGGAGCAATCAAGGCTGCACAACTTGGTTTAAAAGTAGCTTTAATAGATAAATCTAATAATTTAGGCGGCACATGTTTAAATGTGGGCTGCATACCTAGTAAAGCTCTTTTAGATTCGTCAGAACACTATGCTTTTATGATGTCAAAAGATGCAGTTAAGCATGGAATAGACGGCCAGTTTAAGCTCAATTTACCAAATATGATGAAAAGAAAAGATAGTATCGTTTCAGAACTTACTTCTGGCGTTAAATACTTGATGAAAAAAAATAAGATCAAAGTATTTCATGGAACTGGTGAGATCAAAACTCCAAACATGGTTTCTGTTGTAAATGAAAATTTAAATGAATTAGTTGAAACGGAGACTATAGTAATTGCGTCTGGCAGTATTCCTATTGAACTCCCCTTTTTAAAATTTGATTACGAAAAAGTTATACACTCCACACAAGGTCTAACCTTGGGATCAGTGCCAAATCACTTAATGGTAATAGGTGGAGGTGCAATAGGTTTAGAACTAGGTTCTGTATGGAAAAGGCTTGGAGCTCAAGTAACAGTTATAGAGGCCATGGATAAAATTTGTGGAAATATGGATAAAGAGGTGAGTTCTGAGTTACAAAAAATCTTGACCTCTCAAGGCATAAAAATACTTTTAAATTCAAAAGTGCAGTCGGGAGAAATTAATGCAGATGGTGTTAAGTTAAGCTTGGATGATAACACTGTATCGGGTGATATCTGTCTTGTAGCTGTTGGTAGAAAGGCATACACGGCAGGCCTTGGTTTAGAGAATATAAATATTAATTTATCCGATAGAGGGACTATTGTAATTAATGATAAGTTTCAAACCTCAGTCCCTGGTATATATGCAATAGGTGATGTTATAGATGGAGCTATGTTAGCTCACAAAGCAGAAGAAGAAGGTGTTGCTGTAGCAGAAATAGTTGCTAGTGGTACAGGATTTGTGAACTATTTAACATTACCAAGTGTTATATACACACATCCAGAAGTTGCTTGTGTTGGATATACTGAAGAGCAATTAAAAGAAAAAAATATAACCTATAAAAAAGGAAAGTTTTTGTTTAGAGCAAATGGTAGAGCAAAGGCAATGGGTGATACTCATGGCTTTGTTAAAATTTTATCTGAAGAGAAAAGCGATAAAATTTTAGGATGTCACATAGTAGGACCCAGAGCTTCTGATATACTATCAGAAGTTGTTATTGCAATGGAATTTTCAGCAAGCAGTGAGGATGTGGCCAGAAGCTTCCACTCTCATCCTACACTAACTGAGGTTATAAGAGAGGCCTGTTTAGATGTAAATTCTATAGCTAGACAAAACTAGCTTTTGAATAACACTTTGTGGGAAGGAGATCGGTTGTGAGGTCCGCCAGGAAACAACCACTCGGCAAAAATAAGTAAGCATAGCTTCCTTATTTTTTGCCTTGTTTGGAAGACCTTATTGAGTCAATTTTTGATACATGTTATTAATTTTGATACACATTAAGTGATCCAAAAAAAACGAATCGTATAAATAATCAACAACTATTGTTTTGTACTAAAACACCATCAGAATATCTTTATTATAGGCCTAAACTTTAGGCTAGGTGTATCCGAGTATTTTATAAAGGGGTTTTATGTCAGTTGGTGCCTCAAAGAAAAACTTGGTGAAGGATGTAGTGGGTGTAAAGGTTATATCTGTTAGAACTGTTAACCCTCCTAATTTGATAGCAAATAGCGCTGTCTTGGTTAACGCCTCTAATGACAGTTTTTTGGTACACATCGACAGGGTAGATTTGAAATGGATAGAACTTAGAAGACATATAAATTTAACTCCTTTAGAAGGAAAATCCATAACCTTAACTTTGGAACCTATGAACCTAGATATCAGTGGCTATGTGGTACAAACTATTATGCTTGGAAATGGCATGTTTGCTTTAAATGTAAATTTTGGAAATAAATATTCTAATTATTTTAAAGAGTGTTTATTTGACCTACTACCCAGTACCGATGAAGTAGTTTAAAACTTATTTATACTTGACTGTTTTAAAGATAAGGCTTTTATTTTGCCTTACATGTTGCAAAGTGAATTTTTAAAACACCTAGATATAAAAGATAAAGACAGAGACTTGGAATGGGAAAATACATTTTTAAATATTTTTCCAAAAATTTTTATAGATGTCGATGATAATCTTCCCAGGCAAGGTTCTGATGGAATGTGCTATATGCTTGTCTCAACCAACAAGAACTCTAAAGAAACTACAATAAAATTACTTAACTGGGCATATGATAAAGGAGTAGGTATCGTTGTTAATCCACAAAAACATTTCCCTGACTTTATTTTTACTTATGGCATGATATGGAATTTTAAAGAAACCAACCATTTTTTGACCTCAGTTATAAATGCAAATCAAAAACCAAAGTTACCAAATTATGTAAGATCTATTTTAAAACAATTTTTCCTGGATCAAGGTGTATATCAAGTTAAGTTTACAACTATAAAAAATCAAAAAAAACAATTTGATCTGTGTTTTTGTGCTTCTTCATTAGGTAACCCGCCTAGGTCCGAACATGCTGGAATATTAAAAGCATTGTCTTGGTTTTTACCACAACATTATCCAATTGCCATTGCACAAAATTCTAAAATTAACTTTGAGCTACTATAGAAAACTATCAACGTTAGTCTCTAAAAATACACTATGTATGGAATAGTGTTTCTAAGCACTCTTTAACCAAAGGGTATTTGAATTTAAATCCAAAATTCATTGCTTTTTTTGGCTCTGCTCTTTGTCCTGTTATCAAAATGTTTCCCATTTCACCCATCATTAATTGTATAAAAGATTTTGGTATAGTAAAAAAACAAGGTCTTTTGAGTGCGCTTGCTACTTCTTTTGAAAACTCCTCATTTGTGACAGCGTTCGGGCTACATGCATTTATAGCACCTGATATGTTTTGGTTTTTCAAAATAAATTCTATTAAACACAAAAGATCTTTTATACAAATCCAGCTCATGTATTGAGTTCCAGGCCCTATTGTAGCTCCCAGACCTAATTTAAACATTGGTATTAATTTTTTTAGCATTCCACCTTTTATATCTAACACAAGACCTAATCTTAAATTTACAACGCGACATTTTGTTTCAGTTAACCTGTTACTAGCACGTTCCCAATCTATGCAGAGTTTTGATAAAAAATCTTCTTTATTAATGTTGCTCTCTTCTGAGAGAATTTCTGATCCTCTATTACCATATATACCGACCGCACTTGCCCCAATAAACACTTGTGGCGGTTTTTTAAGTTTTAGCACTGAATTCACTAAAGTGTTGGTGCTTTTGATTCTGCTGGTTCTTAAAATTTCTTTATTTTTTTTACTCCAACGAGTGGCGATAGAAGCTCCAGAGAGATTTATCAGAGCATCTATACCTTCGAGACTGTCTGTGTCTAAATAATCTTTATAAGGATCAAAAAAAACTTCTCGATCTTTAGGAGGCGTTCTTACAATGGAAAGAACCGAAAACCCACAATCAACCAGGTGCTGTTTTAACCTAGCCCCAATAAAACCACTAGCACCGGAAATAGCAATAAGCATAATCAACACTGAGTTTAAAGGTTTTCCTAACGAGGCAAAAAATAAGAAGACTCTGTCTGCTTTCAAAGCCTGGTGGTTGCCCGGTCATACACATGTCATCAAACTCATCCTCAAAGGTGAGCACCAACACTAACCCCCGACCAACCCAGTACGTTGCTTTAAGCTCTACTATCTTTCTTTTGTAGGTGCTTTTCTACCGTCTACAGATTGTATTCCATGCATTATAAGCAATTTATTTTTTAAAACCTTTAGTACATTAGGATGTTCTTTTAAATAAGCTTTAGCAGCCTCTCTGCCTTGAGCAATTTTGTTCCCTTCATAGCTATACCATGCACCAGATTTTTGAACTAAATTTTTGGAAACAGAAAGGTCTAAAACATCACCTTCTTGTGAAATACCTTCACCGTATATTAGATCAAACTCTACTTTTGCAAACGGTGGTGCTAGTTTGTTTTTAACAACCTTAACAGTCGTTTTACAACCCTTGATACTATCACCATCTTTTATGACAGACGATCTTCTAACATCAAGCCTTAATGAAGAGTAAAATTTCAGCGCATTACCACCTGTGGTAGTTTCTGGATTTCCAAATATAACGCCTATTTTCATTCTAATTTGATTTATAAAGACTACAGTCGCATGAGACCTGTTAATTGCAGCAGTTAGCTTTCTTAAAGCCTGTGACATCAACCTTGCCTGCAGACCCATGTGGCTATCACCCATCTCACCTTCTATCTCTGCTTTAGGAGTTAAAGCTGCTACAGAATCTATAACTAAAATATCAACACCACCAGAGCGGACAAGTGTCTCAGTTATCTCTAAAGCCTGTTCTCCTGTATCAGGTTGTGAAATAAGCATATCCTCGGTTTTAACACCCACTTTTTTTGCATAAGAAAGATCAAGAGCATGTTCTGCATCCACAAATGCAGCAGTACCCCCTGCCTTTTGGCACTGAGCAACTATTGATAAGGCCAATGTAGTTTTACCAGATGATTCAGGCCCATATATTTCAACAATTCTGCCCCTTGGAACTCCTCCAATACCAAGCCCGATATCCAACGAAAGTGAACCCGTAGATATAGTAGAAATGTTCTGGTAGGGGCTTTTTTTATCCCCCAGCTTCATTATAGAACCTTTACCAAATTGCTTTTCTATAGCACCAATGGCTACTTCCAAAGCTTTCCTTCTTTCTGCACGATTAGTCTCAAGCATGTCACCTCCCATATATCCTTAATTTAGCCATATACCTACTATAAACCCACCACTAAAAATACCTTTTTTAACACCAGACTGAAAAATTAACGCTCAGTATAAGGTCTTACGCCCTTAGTATCTAAAACAAGGGAAAAACGCCTACAGAATATAGGAAATTATTTTAAAAACTAGTTAATTAGAAACAAGTTATTTAGGTAAATTATCTGTAGGAAAGCATTGGTTATTAATCCTGCAGATACATCATCTAACACAACGCCCATGCCACCTTTTATCTTTCTTTCTAAATAACATATAGGAAATGGCTTGAAGATATCTAAAGTTCTAAAAATTACAAATGCTATGACTATATAAACCCAACTTTTAGGAATGAGACTTAAGCTTACCAAAAAACCAGCCACCTCATCAATTACCACTACAGGGGAGTCATCTGTGCTTAAATTTGATTCGTAAATTTCAACAAGAAAAATAGCACCGATAATAAACAAAAGAACAAAGGACAAATAAAATATGTCTCCAAACTGTCCTGCCAAAATAACCAAGGGTATACCGAGCAAAGTGCCTACTGTTCCAGGAGCTTTAGGCGCAAAACCCAAGTAAAAACCTGTTACAATAAGCCGCACAAATTTCATAAGCTTTATTAACATCTTTTATAATATCAAACAAAGTATAAAACTTGTGTTTAGATAATTATCAAGTATTGCTACTATGGGAAAATTATAGTAACTACTTAATCGGAAAGATAAAAATGACTAATATGTCAGATAAAAATAAAGCACTTGATAAATTGATAAGATATGTGACAACAAGAGATCACTCTGTAAAAGAACTAAGAGATAAGCTTGGCAAACACTTCTCTTTAGAACAAGTAGAACAGGCAATAGAGCATGCGGATAAACATGGATTCTTGATACCCCCAAAAGAACTGTCCTGGAAGGTGGCATCTAGACTTAACTCCAAGTACAAGGGCGGAAGATACATAAATCAGTACCTATCTACTAAAGGTTTGCCTGAAGTGAAAATTGAGGAAGATTTAGAGCTATCAAAGGCAAGAGAGTTGGTCAAAAGAAAGTTTTCTAAATCAGAATCCAACTTAAACGAGTGGAGTATCCACAAAATTTTTAGATTCTTATATTCACAAGGGTATGATCGCAACATAGCAAGAAGAATAGCACATGAAGAGTTATGAAGTAAGAAAAAGTTTTATATCCTACTTTTCTAAAAATGATCACAAACATTTAAAAAGTAGTTCTCTTGTTCCTGATGGTGGGGATCTTTTATTCACAAATTCTGGAATGAATCAATTTAAAAATGTTTTTTTAGGATTAGAAAAACTTAAAGAAGATAAAGTGGTCACATATCAAAAATGTCTACGTGCAGGTGGAAAACACAATGATCTGGAGAATGTAGGTCATACAGCAAGGCACCACACTTTTTTTGAAATGTTGGGCAATTTTTCCTTTGGAGATTATTTTAAGAAAGACGCAATTTTTTATGCATGGGATTACTTAACCAAAACTTTAGGGTTAGAAAAAGACAGATTGTATATAAGTGTATTTACAGATGATCAAGAATCATTTGATATTTGGCATAAGCAGGAAAAAATCCCTACAAGTAGAATTTTTAAATTTGGTGAGAAAGACAATTTTTGGAGGATGGGTAATACAGGCCCTTGTGGACCTTGCAGTGAAGTATACTACGATCATTATCCAGAAAAGGGGGAGGCTAAAAATATAAATGATGATAATACAGATCGCTTTGTGGAGATATGGAACTTGGTGTTTATGCAGTTTCATGAATCTGAAAACTCAAGAACTAAGATCCCAAAGCCATGTGTTGATACAGGAGCTGGTCTAGAAAGACTAACTGCTGTTATGCAAAATACAAATGTAAACTTTGAGACAGATTTGTTTTTATATCTAATAGATAAGTTGTCTAGTATAACTGGCATATCCTATAGAAGAGATAATGAAACTATAGTAGCAATGAGAGTCTTAGCAGATCATGCAAGAGCAATATCATTTCTGATAGCAGATGGAGTTATGCCATCCAATGATGGTAGAGGATATGTACTTAGAAGAATTATTAGAAGAGCCATCAGATATTCTAGAAAATTATCAAACCACACCAACTTACTATCTAGCTTAGCAAATGAAGTTATTTCTAACATGAGCAGTGTTTACCCAGAACTGGACAAAAACAAAGCCTTGGTATTGAGAGCTACAAAAAATGAAGAAGGAAAGTTTATTCAAACTTTGGAGCAAGGAGAAGAGCTATTAAACAAAGCTCTAGAAAAATCACCAGGTAAAACTTTAGATGGTTCAATTGCTTTTAAGTTATATGACACATATGGCTTCCCTATAGATTTAACAAAAATTATTGCTAATGAAAAAGGATTTACCGTGAACGAAAAATCGTTTTTAGAGCATATGTCTAAGGCCAAAAAGATTTCCAAATCAACTTGGACAGGGCAACATATAAATAAAGATGAAACACATATTATGGAATTTATAGGTGCACACAAAGAAACTGAATTTGTAGGATACGAACACTTAAAATGCAAAGGTAAGGTGTTAGCAATTTCTGACACTAAAAAATTAGTGGACAAGCTTGACTCTAATCAAATAGGTTTTTTAATCCTAGACAAAACTCCCTTTTACGCTGAGAGCGGCGGGCAGATAGGAGATAGAGGTGAAATTTTAGATCTTGCACAAGTACAAGATTGTATAAAAAGAAAAGGAGTTTTTATTCATGTGGTAAAAGTAAATGAAGGTAAATCAATAAAGGTTGGATCCAAAATTGATTTAGCAGTAGATGAGCTCACAAGACAACAAACTGCAAATAATCATTCTGCTACACATTTGCTAAACTCAGCATTAAAGAATGTTTTGGGCAATCATATAAAGCAAGCTGGTAGTCAGGTAACTAATGAAAAATTAAGATTTGATTTTACTCATGATAAACAAGTAACCCAAGAGGAAATCATGTTGATGGAAAATGAAATAAACCAAATTGTCTCTGAAGGAATAGATGTTGTACATGAGACAATGAAATATAACACAGCTATTAAAAAGGGTGCCATTGGAATGTTTGGTGAAAAATATGGAGATGTGGTTAGAACAATAAAAATGGGAGATGTTTCATTTGAATTGTGTGGAGGCACACATGTTAAAAACACTTCTAGTATTCAAGTTTTTAAAATTGTATCTGAAGGTAGTATAAAGTCAGGCGTTAGGAGAATAGAAGCAGTAGCAGGGATTGAAGGTACAAAGTTTTTACTTAAAAACACGAGAGAAAATATTTTGAGCAAAAACAAAGCTCAAGTTCAGTATAGCTGGCAAGATTACAAAAATAACAATTTTGTCATGCCAGCTTGGATAGAACAGCAAAAAACCCTGGAAAAAGATTTAAAGAAAAAAATAAAAATATCAAGTAGACCTAAAATCGAAATAGAACAATATGTAAAAAAAGCTCAATCTATAAAAGATCACAAGTTTTTATTAGTACATATAAAATCAAATGACAGAAAATATTTGATGCTCACACTAGAAAAACTGAAAAACAAAATCACTTCAGGAGTAGTTGTAGTTGTAGGAGAAGATAAAAAATCACCTTTGATAGTTAATGTATCAAAAGATTTAAAATTAAACGCTGGTGACATTTTAAACACTATAACAAAAATTGCTGGTGGCAGCGGAGGTGGTAGGTCTAATTTAGCCCAAGGTTTTGTATTGGATATAAATAAACTAACTAAATGTGAAGAAGTTGTAAGCAAATACATAAAGGATAATATCTAAGGAGAAGTTTAATGAGACAAAGTGCAACCTCACCAAAAACAAAGTACCTAAAACAGCTTTTTAATATTGAAAATGACAGTTTTAACTTTGCTAAAAAAAGCGCAGAAAAAATTCATCCAGAAATGTCTATCTCTTTTGTTGAAGGAAAAATTCTAGAATTACTTTTGAAAATGATTAACGCTAAAAAAGTTATAGAAGTTGGAACATTTACTGGATATTCTGCACTTTGGATTGCAAGAGCATTGGGAAGTGATGGGAAATTATGGACTCTTGAACAAGAGCCTGAGCATGCAAGTTTAGCCAAAAAAGCTTTATCTGGTTTTAATAATTGTGAAGTAATGACTGGAGATGCTTTAGATAGTTTGAACTTGTTAAAAAGCTCTGCTCCTTTTGATGCAATATTTATTGATGCTGATAAGGGAGGATACATGGATTACTTGAATTGGGCCTCTAAGTATATCAGAAAAGGTGGCCTAATCATTGGGGACAATACTTATCTATTTGAGAATATATATTTAGATAACCCAACAAAAGATGTATCTAAACAAGCTTGGGAAGTTATGAGAGAATTTAACAAAACACTAAGTGACACTGAAAAGTATACTTCCATTATACTACCCACAACAGAAGGTATGACTGTTAGTATAAAAGAATTTTAAATGAGAGTAATTAGTGGGAGTCTAAAAGGTAGAACCCTTGTAAGCTTTAATTTTTCACATATAAGACCCATGTCAGATACAGTAAAGGAAAGTTTGTTTAATATTATAAACTTTCATATACAAGATGCAGAGATACTAGATCTGTTTTCTGGCACAGGAAATTTGTCAATAGAAGCAATTTCTAGAGGAGCTAAAAGTATTGTTGCTGTAGACAATAATACAAAATCCATAGATATTATAAAGAAAAATATAGAAAAGTTTAATCTATCACAGTCAATATCAGTGTATAAACAAGATGCTTTCAGGTTTCTAGAAGCTTGTGATAAAAAGTTTGATATTATATTTGTTGATCCTCCTTTTACAAAAAGAATATCAGATAAGATTCTGTTAGCTGTTTCAAATAGTGATGTTGTAAGAGAAAGTGGTTTGGTAACAATTCAAGTAAGCAAACATGACAGCATGGAAGAGTCATATCAAAATTTATCCCAGATAAGTAAAAAAACTTACGGCGATAAATCTCTAGTGGTATTTAAAGCTCTGTACTGATCGCCAGATTAGATCTGGGATCTGGTAATCAGGGATCTGTTATCTGCATCTGGCACCCGCCACCAGGCAACAGTAATATCTTTTAATTTTTCCAAAAAAATTAAAAACATACCAGACAAGGTGAGGTTAATGAGGCTAGAAACAAGGTGACTTGTTTTTAGCTTAATTCGGAAGACCTTTAATATTAATTGAAAGGCAAGGTTAGTCTTAATTCAGCAATATGGTTGAATGAGTTTTTAAGCTCTAATTCATCTTGTAGTCCTGACAATTTATTAACTCTGTGTGACCCCAACCACATAAATTTATAGCCAACACCAAGACCGTAGGAAAGATCTATTCCTGCTCCAATTTGAGCGAAAGGAACAAAACTTTTACTATCAGATATCACCACACCTGCGTTTGCACGAGTACCAATACCCTGTTCGGAGGTAACAGTTTTATCTACCCCCAAGTTAAGTATAACATGGCTTCTGCTCATTCCAGCTCTCAGAGTAAGGTATGGCTTTACTAAGTTTTTGTTACTCAAAAAATATGCTGTGCCACCAAGCGAGACCAAAACATTCTTTCTCTCGCCCACAACACAACCTATGGAACTGCAAACTGATTGTGTTCGCAAACTTCCAGATTCATTAAGATCCAAAATAGCTTCATAATATGAAATGCCCATATCGAGTGCAACGGAGTTAAATACATATCCAATATTCACTCCGTTAACAAAGCTTATCTTGCTATCATAGTCCAGCTCTGCACCTGAACCTACTGTTTTGGTTTTCTGACCACCTAAAAGAAAACCGTCTTTAGCTGATATAAAAAAACTTTTAGCTTCTTTGTTTTGTGCCTGTGCACCAAAGGAAGCAAGCAGCAGTATGAAAAATATCCATCTCATCTGTTTAAACCCCTCCTACCAACACTGATTGAATCAATCAAAACTCTAGTTCCACCACACTTAAGAATAAATCCTTAACATTTATATATCGTCTTTAAAGCTATGGAACCTAAATAGTGGTCCAGGAAAAAGATTTTACTATTTTATTGCACTCAGAAAGAGAGTTTTTGAAGGTATCTACTCTGTCTATGCAGGTTAATATCACAGTATTGTTGTTTTTTAAAAAGATCACCTGACGAGCTTGTTTTTTAGTAGAAGAGTTTCTGACATCTACCACATATGATCTTTGGCTGTTGTGCTTAAATGCCCTAGAACCCAAAATATCATATCCTAATTTTGAATAGTCACCCATCCATGAAGCCACATAATTATTTATGCCCTGTTTGGTTTTACCAACCCTTACAGTCATAATAGGCTGAAAATCTTTTTGCTTAGATAATGGGGCTCTAAACAACAAAGCCACACCTTTTTTACTAGCAGGCACAGGAGCTCTCCACCATGAAGTTTCAAGTTCTTTGAATTCAAATAATTCTTGTTTAACAGAAATTTTTCTTTTTGCTTGATTTGGTCTCTTTGCACCCATCGCTGGCAAAGTAAACATAAGAATCGCTAACACTATCCATCTCATAGTTCCATGGTCATGCCCGAAAGCACTATGTGTCAACATTCTTTAGCTTTTTTTTCACTTGCTTATATATTTTTTTGCTGCATATGGTAACATCCCCGGCAGGTAGTTTATTGTGAGTTTACTTGAAGTTAATAATTTAAAAGTCGGATTTAAAATAGACCAAGGATTTCTCACCGCTGTTGATGATATCTCTTTTAAAGTTGAAAAAGGCAAAACCTTGGGGCTGGTAGGAGAGAGTGGCTGTGGAAAATCAGTAAGCGCACTATCTATAATGAGATTAATTCAATCACCACCTGGCAAAATATATGGTGGCGAGATTTTATTTAAAAAAAGGCCAGTATTAACTATCAATGAAAAAGAGATGAGAGGTATAAGAGGCAATCACATCTCTATGATCTTTCAAGAACCCATGACCAGTTTAAACCCTGTATTCAGTATAGGTAATCAAATCTCAGAAGCCATATCATTACATCAAAAAAAATTACGCAGAAAAGAAGTAATAGACAAAACAATAGAAATGCTAGAGCTAGTTGGGATACCAGAAGCAAAAAAAAGACTGAGCGAATATCCACACCAACTCTCCGGAGGAATGAGACAAAGAGTGATGATAGCAATGGCTTTAAGCTCAGGTCCAGAACTGCTAATAGCGGATGAACCCACAACAGCTTTAGATGTTACAATACAAGCTCAGATTTTAGAGTTAATAAATACACTTCAACAAAAACTAAACATGGCAATGATTCTAATCACACACGATCTGGGAGTTGTAGCAGAAACTTGCGACAATGTAGCGGTTATGTACGCAGGGAAAATCATCGAGTATGGAACTGCACAAGATATTTTTTACAGATCAAAACATCATTACACAAAAGGATTAATTGACTCCGTACCACGTTTTGAAACAGACAAAAAATTAAAGAGATTACAAGCTATACCAGGCATGGTACCAAGCCTACTAGACATAGGGCCAGGATGTCGTTTTCGAAAAAGATGTAATCACGCCAAAACACAATGCGAAGAAAGACATCCGGATCTATCTAGAAGCTCTAACACCCATACATTTTCATGTTACTTTCCTAGAGGTACCTAAGATGAGTGAAAATTTAATCAAAGTTAAAAACTTACGTAAGAATTTTGAAATCAAAACAAATATTTTTTCAAAAGAAAAAATTAGTGTCAAAGCAGTTTCTGGAGTAACTTTTGATATAAAAAAAGGAGAAACCTTAGGCTTAGTTGGAGAAAGTGGTTGTGGAAAATCAACACTGGGCCGAATTATTGTAAGACTATTAGAAAGTGACCAAGGAGAAATATTCTATAGGAACCAAAATATAACTAAATATAAAGGGGAACAACTTAGAAAGCTTAGACAAAAAATACAAATCATCTTTCAAGATCCGTACGCTAGTTTAAACCCAAGAATGACAGTAGGAAATATCATCTCAGAACCACTTGTAATTCACAAACTAATAAAAAGTAAAAAAGACCGAATGGATAGAGTAAAAGAACTTTTGGAAATTGTGGGATTAAGATTTGAAGCCATAAACAGATATCCCCACGAATTTTCTGGAGGACAAAGACAAAGAATAGGAATAGCAAGAGTACTTGCAGTTAATCCAGAATTTATTGTTTGCGATGAACCAGTATCAGCACTAGATGTTTCGGTCCAAGCACAAGTAGTGAACCTACTAATGGATCTGCAAGAAAAATTTGAATTAACCTATCTGTTCATAGCTCATGATCTAAAGGTAGTAGAACACATCTCAAATCGCGTAGCAGTGATGTATCTAGGAAAAATCGTGGAATTAGCTGAAAGCCTTGACCTATATAAATATCCACAGCACCCCTACACAAAAGCACTGATGTCAGCAATACCAATACCAGATCCAAAGGTAAAGAAAGCAAAAATAATCCTTTCTGGAGATGTCTCAAGCCCTATTAATCCACCAACAGGATGCTCATTTCACCCCAGATGTAGTATTGCAGACAGTGAATGTGCTAAAAAAATTCCAGAGCTAAATACAAAAAGAGATCGTCATATTGCTGCTTGCCTAAAAGTTCCAAACGCCTGACTGCCCGACCACCCTAAGGGTGAAAGTGTTCGACAAGCGTTCTATCTTTTACAAAATAAAATTTTGTAACGCTAACAATGCTCAAATACCTCCCTCGCTAGGGGGTACCTGATTACCGGACTGTCTGATCCTCCTTGAGAACTATGCAAAGACACAGTTTCATTTCTACCTCTAGCATTTAAGGCAAAACAAGGGTTTCACGGGGGCCGGTTCTCTGCGCAACAGTGAGTCCAAAAAGCAAACAAGTTTACTTTTTGATGACTCACTTGAAGAGCTTTACTTTAGTTAGCTAAATGTCTGTCTATGACTTTTTGAAATTCAGCAGCAGGATATGCACCCTTAATAGATACACCATTTATTAAAAACCCAGGTGTTCCAGAAAATCCAAACTTAGCAGCTTCAGCTTTGTCTGCTTCTATAATATCTGTGACTTTCTGAGAATCCTTGTCTCTTTTAAGTTTAGCTACATCAGCACCAACCTCTTTAGCCAATCTATCTAGCATTGCTTGACCTTCAGTTTTTAACTTGCTTTGCTCCTCGAAAATTTTGTCATGAAAACTAGCAGCTTTTTTATGATCCTGTAATGCAATTGCTTCGTAGTACCTAGCAGCAGGTTCAGCCAATGGATGGAAATTCAACGGAAGGTGTTTATATAGCACTCTTATCTTCCCTTCATATTTACCCATAAGCTCTTTTAGGGTGTTGTAACCCCTAGAACAGAAAGGACACTCAAAGTCAGAGTATTCCACAATTGTTATAGAAGCATTCTTTGACCCAAACATAACTCTATCTTTACCTATTTCAGGTTTTTTAGGGTTTGCAAATTCAGCTTCCCTTGAGTCCTGTTGTTGTCCAGCCGCTCTAGCATTGGCTTTTCCTTTTGCAGCATCGTCAATAGCACCAATTATCGCATCAGGATTTTTCTTGATGGCGTTTACAAGTATATTTGGATTTTGCTCCAAAGTTTTCTGCAATTGAATAGCCGATGGACTGCAACCCACCGCAAATAATAATGCAAATAATAATAATCCTCTCATGTCTCTCCTCTATTGTTGTTAATTTTAATCCCTTATTGCTGCAAACAAACCGCAGCTCGACAAAAGCATTCTAAAATTCATACTGCTATATGTACAGTTACTTTTTATTTTTTTTACTCAAAACTTACTGAGGTCTTGCCAACTAATTTAACAATTAAACCATCTTCAGTATCTAACATATCCCCTACCTTAAATTTATTGCTCCTAACAAACGCTAAAGCGATGCTACAACCAACATTTTCATCAGGTATTGAGCTTAAAAATTCCCCAATTTTTCTGCTTTTAGAAAAAAGAGGATACCTCCCCGTGGTATCTAACTGTGATTCTATATGACACACAAACATCTCCTTGGGTCTTCTATTATGGTAAATTTTTTCCACTACCTCTTGACCCGGATAACACCCTTTGTTCCTGGAAATAAAGTGATCAAATGGACCGTCTAATATCATAATACTTTTAAAACATACATTATCTATACCAGGACTTTTGGCCATGTAAGATAACCTTTCGAATTCATGTTTCATGTCATCTGCTAAAACCTTCTCATAAAACACACCCTTATAGACTACATCTAAACTCCAATCTGTTAACTTATGTGCCACAGTCTCCGTTGGGGTATCAATATATCTCTCCTCTGTCCAAACTATATTCTCTACACTAAACTTTAAATCCTCACTAAAATGCATTTTTTCTATGTAAGAAATAACATCGTTCTTAAACTCATCAGAAACTATAAGACGATAATATTTATCCCTAATACAATAAAAAGGACCAATAACCCTGGCTCTTTTGTCTAAAAAAATACCTTGAACTAGATGATTATCAGCCAGCAAAATATCCTGCGTACTAAGACGTTGTAAAAAATCAAAAGCATCCTCACCATCAAATGTGATCTTAGCCCCGCTAAAATGCTTGAAAATGTTAGAAACCATAAAACCAACCCATAAAAACCAACAAACCGACCATCGAGGAGGTTCTTTCAATTGGCAAAGATAGAACATATTTCAATATGAAAAGCCAATTGAATCAAGCCGGTTTATTAGCAGATTCAATCAGTGTTTATAAAAAAATCATGCTTTTACCGGTGAAAGGGGGCTCACACGGTAAAAGCATGTGGTAAGGAGAGAGTGTGTTGTACCCTTATATATAGCAACTGCCATGCCATACCAAAAACCGCCCATAAACACCAAATTTCAGGGTTTAGCGATATTTTTAGCAAAATACTCTGCAAAATTTGTCATACAGACAGACAAATTTTGTCATAAACAAATTTAAAGGTGAGGCTAATGAGCAACAAATAAGGGGACTTGTTCTCTTTTTGTTGCGAATGCCTGTTTCATGATGCAAATAAGCTGATTTAACTTTAATAGACAAAATAGAAGCTTTTAAGAAACGCCCTATTGCTGTTTTAGCACCTGACGGGGCTTGCTTCCTTGAGGAACACTAACAATACCCTCTTTTTCAAAAGTTTCAATAATCCTAGCAGCCCTAGGATATCCCAAACGGAATTTGCGCTGAAGCATAGATACGCTAACCTCTTGTTGAGATTGAACAAACTCCAATGCCTCATCATACATGCTGTCTTTGTTAAAACTATTAAAATAGCTCATACCATTTTCTGATGAAGATTGATTCAACATGTCTACAGCAACAGGGTCGTATTCATCCTCAGACTGCTGCTCCCAAAATGTAGCAATTTTTTCAACATCCATCTCATTCACCCAAGGGCCATGATACCTAGCTGGTTTTCCAATACCAGGAGCTATAAACAACATATCACCCTTAGCCAAAAGCCTCTCACCACCCGACTCATCCAAGATAACCCTGGAATCAATCTTACTAGCTACCTTAAAGCTAATCCTACCTGGTATGTTTGTTTTTATTAAACCAGTAACCACATCCCTTCTAGGACTTTGTACAGATAAAATTAAATGTATTCCACATGCCCTTGCCATTTGGGCTAATCTCACTACTAAGTGCTGCACATTAGCCTTATCCACTGCCATTAAATCCCCAAACTCCTCTATAACAATCACTATATAAGGCTGCTTAGTATAATAAAACTTAGGTTCTTGATTTATCTTTTCATAATGAGCTTTTTCACTTTCAGACAACTTTGAAACAACCTTATTAAAACTATCCAAATCCCTTACACCAAACTCAGACATCGACCTATATCTCTTCTCCATCTCAGCTATGGCCCATTTCAAAGATACAACAGCCTGGCTAACATCCTTAATAGGAGGCATTAATAAATGAGGAATATTATGAAATACACTCAGATCAACTTGCTTTGGATCAATAAGTATAAGCCTCATTGTCTTAGGCGAATGCCTGAATAAAAGACCCGTAATTATAGAAACAATAAAAACAGATTTTCCAGAACCAGTTGTGCCAGCAACCAACAAATGAGGTATCTTTCTAAGATCAATTACCTGACAAGAACCGTTTACACTTTTACCCATAACCAAGGGAAGGCTCTTTCCCTCATCCCAAAAACTACTATCCTCCAAAATATCCTTCAAATAAACAATATCTCTATTAGGATTAGAAGTTTCAATACCTACAACATCTCTACCCGGGAGAGGAGCTATGATCCTCACTGACTCAGCACTCAAAGCTAAACTTAAATCATCAGCAAGATCTGTAATTTTACTAATCTTTACGTTAACTTCTGGCTTAAACTCATACAAGGTCACCGCAGGGCCAGACTTTACTGATACAACCACACCCTTTACAGCAAACTGATTTAACTTATTCTCTAAAATAGAAATACTTCGCTTTATCGTATGATCATCAATTCTAACTCTAGCAGTAGTAGCACTAGATAACATGCCTAACTTAGGAAATAGCCAGTTTTCCTGAGACTTAGGAATACAAGAATTTTTAACCTTTTCTTTCTCAATATCAAAAACCTCATAGTCTCCCCTCAAATCAGAATAACTCTGAATGTCTTTTGGTTTTTGAAATTTTTGCCTAAAATAAAAAACTAACCTACTAGCACCAAAAAAATAAAGCACATTGAAAATAACCGAATAGAGAAATTTATACGCACTTCTAAAAAGATTAAATGTAAGGCCCCTACCACCGCAAAAAATGATAAAAATACAAAAGAAGGTCCAGAGCACAACCCCAGCGCCAAGAGGGTTTAAAATATTTACAAGGCCATTGGATACCAAAAGGCCTACTACGCCCCCAGTTAAAATATTTAAACCATAAGGGGAACTGGGCAAATAAAGTGAACATATACTAGGTAAAGTTGCAAGAAGTACAATACAGATCAGCACATTTGACTTGGTTATCTGTAACCCATACCCTTTAAAACTAAGAACCGCACACCGCAAGAAAAATAATACAAATACCCAAGCAGCTACACCAAAAATCTGTAAAAGGGCATCAGATAAAAAACTCCCAACAATACCACACATGTTGTGTATCTTGCCTAAGTTACTAGATATAGAATTAAAAGAAGGATCAAGAGGGTTATAGCTGTATAAACACAAAAATAAAAAGACCGCACCAAACAGCCATAAAATTCCCTTTATATCCTTTGTCATAGTATAAGTTTACCTACTTTTCCAAAGAGAACTTAATTGGAGATAACTAAAACTAGCCCTAGGTTGTAAATTATTTATTTTTTTTAAATTGAAATTTTTTTTTGATCGAAGGTTATTGTGTTGCATAATTTGAAAAATTCTTTGCAAAAAATAGAAAATAGAGATACCTATCAGCTTATTCTCAAAACGATAAAAAAGAGGGGTCATATGGATAGCGTTAGTTCACCTGATAACCTTTTGGTTGCCAACTTAAAATCAACTAGCCTGGAAGACATTGTCAGAAAGAAACTTGAATTTTTCTTTGAGCAACAAGAAGGTTCCGAAGCAGATCTTAGTGGCATATACAATGTCATAATGGGGCAAACAGAAAAACCTTTGTTAGAACTAGTATTAAAGTCTAATAGAGGCAATCAAGTTAAGTCTGCACAAGTTCTGGGTATAAACAGAAACACACTTAAAAAGAAAATAGACTTACACAAACTAAACCTAAGAAGTTACAGATAAAAGTTTTTATTGTTTACTTGATTTAAAAAATAAGTTTTAAAAAGAAACCAAAAATCACAAGTTAATTTAATGAAAGATAAATTAGTGTTGGATCTCGTTCGGAAGACCTTGTGTATGAGTTTGATGACATGTGTAGAGGTAGGGTATTGGCTGTGAGGTCCACCGGGAAGGAGCCACTTGGCCAAAAAACCGACCGCAGGGAGGTTATTTCAATTGGAAAGTATAAAGATTTATCCCGTGAGCCAATTGAACCAATGTTCTGGTTTCACTTGTACTTTGTACACTCGTTGCACCAGTCCATTTATTTGGCCTCGTTAGGCTTATCTTTGAACTGGGCAACCATGAGACTAAAAGTTGTTTTGGTTTCGTTTGGACTCTGTCCTTTACTTCACCAATCCATCTTTTAGTCTCATTCGGAAGACCTTGAGTTTATTAATCCCTAAGTTCAGGACCTACCCCACCTGAAACATAACTTTTAGGTGCAAGATTTGCAAAAGTTCCAAACTCAGGAACCCAAGCTAGAGAAATTTTACCTGTAGGCCCGTTTCTTTGCTTACTCACAATGATCTCCGCAACACCACTGTTACTGGTATTTTCCTTCTCATAATAATCTTCACGGTAAATCATCATTATAACATCAGCATCTTGTTCTATAGAACCAGACTCTCTTAAATCCGATAACATAGGTCTTTTGCTAGATCTGCTTTCTACAGACCTATTAAGTTGGCTCAAAGCCAAGATCGCGACATCAAGCTCTTTAGCTATTTTTTTTAACATCTTAGAAATTTCAGAGACAGCCCTCTCTCTACTTTCTACCTTATGTTTTACATCCATAAGCTGTAGATAATCTACAACAATCAAATCTAATCCATGTTTGTTTTTCAGCCTTCTACACTTAGATAAAATTTCATTAGGCCCCACATCTGATGTATCATCTATAAACAACGGAGCAGGAGATATTCTAGAAGCTGTATCAACTAACACCTTCCAGTCTGCATTTTTGATCTTACCAACTCTAATATCAGAAAGTCTTATTCTAGATTCCATAGATAATATTCTAAACATCAACTGCTCTTTAGACATTTCAAGAGAAAAATATGCTACCTTCTTCTTGTGCCTAATAGCTGAATTTATTGCCATGTTAAGACTAAGAGCAGTTTTACCCATTGAAGGCCTAGCAGCCAAAATAATTAAATCCTTAGATTGAAGGCCAGTCGTTATTTTGTCCAATTCAACAAAACCAGTAGGAATTCCAGTAACATCAGATTTATTTGAAAATAGATCCTGAAGCCTATCCATACTTACATTTACTATATCTTTTGCAGGCTTCAACCAAGATGTCGTTCTATTGTCAGAGAGAGCATATATCTCACTCTCTGCCTTAGCTATAAAATCCTCTACATCCGACTCAAGCCCAAAAGCGTCCTCAATTGTACCCTGACACAGCTTAATCAGCCTTCTTACAAAAGCCTTATCCCTTATAATCTTCGCATAGTGCATTATGTTGGCTGCTGTAAAAGCAGAGTCATATATCTCTTGCAAAAACTGGGTACCACCTACAGCCTCAAACTCTCCCATCTCCGTAAGCCTATTAGATACGGTCACAAGATCACAAACATCTTTATTTTTACTTAAATATTCAAATGCCTGATAAACAGTTTGATGAGCAGGTTTATAAAAATCATCAGAACTGATGACCTGATCCAAATCATCCATAACGTCCTGAGAAATCATCACAGAAGCAATTAAAGATCTCTCAGCCTCTAAACTATGAGGCAAAGCAACATTCTTTAATACAGATTCCTTTTTTTGCATAAACGACCTTAAAAATTAATTTTTAACCTTCTAATTGTTATTCTTCTTTAGCACTATCTTCATTGGAGACTTCTTTGTTAGATTCATTTTTTTCGGTATTTGGATTGTCTTTTTTATCAGTGGTAACATCGTCTTTTTCATTGGCTTTTTTTGTTTTTAAATCTCTATTAGCACCATCAAGGCTGTCATCTGTTTCTTTTTCGACCACCACAACTATATCTCCACTTAAGTTATCTCCCAGGCTGATTTTCACACTGTGCTCCCCAATTGTCTTGATGTTATTCTTTAAAACTACATCGCGCTTATCTATCTCAAATCCTTTTTCAAAGAGTGCGTTGGATATATCCACATTTGTTACGGAACCAAATAGCTTGTCACTTTCATGACTTGAACGAGCCTTCATAGTAAGTTTTATGCCACAAAGCTTGTCCAATAACTCCTTTCTAGTCGCAAATATTTGGGATTTCTTGGCCTTTGCAACACTCAACAAGTGATTTAACTCCTTCATTCTCCTCTCAGTAGCAACTCTAGCCACTCCCTTAGGTAATAAATAGTTTCTGGCATAACCATTTTTTACGCTTACAACATCACCAACTTTCCCTAAATTTCTTACATCAGATGTTAAAATAACTTTCATAATTCACCCTTTAGTATTTTTTTCTGCCATACGAGTTATTGTCTTAGTTCTCAAATCTAACCAATAGTCAAATACTCCCAACAACAATATAGCCCAAGGAGCATACAGCACCAATAGTAAACAAATCAACAGTTGCCACAAAAACCCAACCTTATTTAAATTAAAAATCATAGTTATAATCGAGGTTCCTAACAAAAAATAAACAACTATCATTACCACAAAAATATTTAACCCAAAAACCTTCAACCAATCTAAACCATGATCTATAAAAGCAAGTCCTATAGAAAGTCCTAAGATAAAAATACAAATATCAGGCACCTTAAAAGCCATCGCCAACGACCTATAATTGTTGTAAGACAATCCAATCCAAAGAGAAACAATCAACATAGTTGTAACAATAGCAGGAAGAAGAGAAATAAAAGTCTCCTGATGCTCTAAAGAGAAAGGAGCCAAGTTTCCAGAGATCCAAGGCAAAAAAGAAAGGTTTTGATAAGTAAGCCAAAAATAAAGCCCCAGAGATATTACGCCTAAAACTCCAAACACAGATAATGCTCCTGAACCAAATAAATTAAATCCATTTACTCTGAACGAGTGAAACAAAAATACCAACAAAGCCACACTCAAAAAAGGAGCCCAGAGAAAATACCCAGTTAAATGAGACAATCCAAACAATAAAGAGAACACAAAGAAACTTGTCGCATAAAAACCACGATCATCATGCTTCGCTAAGCTTAACAACGGAATACTACAAAGTGGAGCAAACAACACAGCCAAAAGAAGTGTAGATAAAAAAAGTCCTACCGTTTTTCTCAAAATACACCTCTTATTTCTCTCTAAAAATACTTACTGCTTTTCTTTTCTCTTCTTTTTTGTTCTCTTTCTTCTTCAGCCTGAGCAGATCTAGTAAGTCTATCCTTGTACTCATCTACATGCTTTTTTAAATCAACATTAGCACCTAAGTTAATATGAATATATTTTATAACGTTTGAATCTAATCTGTAGAGCCGTTCGATCTCTTTGAGAGATTCTCCCTTAGCATTGAATGTGTAATGAAAAAATATCCCATCCGTTATACTTTTTATAGGATTGGACAAACCCATGATACCCCAAGTATCACAGTGATTTAAATCTCCACCATTTTTGGAGATCACATCTTTGCTCTTAGCAAGAATTTGTTTCTGCTCTTCATGGCCTAAACTAGATTTTACAACCACAACACCTTCATACGATGCCATATCCACCTCTTAATCAAAGTTTTATAGCAAATACCACCAAATCTGCTATAGCGCAAGGCAAAAGCAGGTAAGCGGTGCCTACGGCACGGGTATTTAAATGGCGGAGTACAAAATATAACCTATATTTTCACCACCATCAAATACCTCCCCCGTAGGAGGGTGCCTACGGCACAGGTATTTAAATGGTGGAGTACAAAATATAACCTATGTTTTCACCACCATCAAATACCTCCCCCGTAGGAGGGTGCCTACGGCACAGGTATTTAAATGGTGGAGTACAAAATATAACCTATGTTTTCACCACCATCAAATACCTCCCCCCGTAGGGGGGTGCCTTACAGCCAATCCCGTCACTTACACCCAACTCTAATATAAATTACACCGTATTATAAATGTAAGGATGTAGGTGAGTTGCAATAGCTTTAACGAAGGGTTCAAGCGAAGCGTCCCAGAGTTAAAGCTGTTACCACGAACCTTACCATAATAGTAAAAAACGGTGAAGCCGAAAGGCTTCAAAAGCCTCCCGCAGGGGATCTCACCTTAATGCAAATTCTATGGCTCTATACATAGACAGTTCGTTAGCTAAGTTTTTCCCAGCAATGTCAATTGCTAAACCGTGATCACAACTTGTTCTAACAAATGGCAACCCAAGAGTTATATTTACAGTGCTGTGGGGCTTATGCAAAGCCTTGAACGGAATTAAGCCTTGATCATGATAATTTGCTACAAAAACTTGAAACCTCTTTAAAACATCTGACTTGAAAGCTGTGTCAGGAGCCAAAGGCCCTATTATAGGAATTTCATTTCTTAAGGCCCAATCAATTGCCTTTTTATAATCTTCCTCTTCTCTACCAAGAACTCCATCCTCCCCAGCATGAGGATTTAAACCCAATAATCCAATACTTCCTCCACTACTGCTTGCACTCACTAGCTTTAAAAGCTCATTAGAACATTGAATTGCAGATTGAAGTTTTTCTAGGGTTATAGCCTTAGAAACCTCCCCTAGAGAGATATGGTCTGTTACTAGTAATATCGAAAACTTTGAACCAACAAAGCACATAAATAACTCTCTGTTAGTAAGCTTTCTTAAAAGATCTGTGTGCCCTTTATACTTTTCATTTTTTGTTAAAGGCCCTGTAACAATAGCTTCAAAATTTCCTTTCAAAGCCTCTTTTACAGAAAGCTCGACCCACTCATATTCACTAGCAGAGGACTTTATATCAACTAACAAATATCCATCTTTTTTTGCTTTAAATGCCTTGGACAGAGAATCCACTATTTTATAAGAAAATTTTTTCTTTAGTTCATTAAAGTAGTTATCGTTACTATCGCAAGCTCTCCAAGTAAAAATACAAGAATTCTTCAAACTCACAGAAAGTCTACCTAAGGCTTTTGTTGTAACTTCAAGGCCCACAGATCTTCTATCGCCTGTGGTGATGGATATAGTCTTCATTTGTTAATTCTGATAAACGATTTGCCTTTCTTTTCTCTAAGCCAAGATTCCAGGCGAGCTTTTAAAAGTTGATCACTCAACTCCAATGTCAACTCATTCTTCATTGCCTCTATTTGAGGATTAGCAACAAGCTCCTTTTTATCTAGTCTCAAAATATGAAATCCAGCAGGACTCTTTATTACATCAGAAAATTCACCAGGATCTAAAGCCAAAACAGCTGAAAACTCCTTAGAAAAATCATTGGGCTTAAATGTTCCAAGTTTGCCAGAACTACCACCTATTGTTTTTACCAACTCATTAAAACTAACATCACCTTTTTTCAAGCTTAAAAGAGCATGCTTAGCTTCACCAAGTTTTTCTCCATTCCAATATAATTGAGATACAGTGTATTGACGTATAGACGAAGGAGCCTCACTATTTTTTGAATAGTAATAATTGGCAATATCAGAATCAGTAATTGTAATTTTAGAAGCAATCTCCTGAGATATAAGATTCTGTCTTTCAATATTGGTCCTCATAAAAGATAAATACTCATCAAAACTAAAACCCTTGTCCATTAACGCCTTCTTAAGCTCATTCTTTGTCATATTATAACTTCTGTATATGTTACGAATCTCCTTTTCCAACTGACTATCCGCAATAGCATATCCTTTCTTTTTTACCTCATACTCTATTATTTTTTTGTCTATAAGTTTGTCCAACAAAGCATCATTATCATTCAAAAGTTTTTTTATTTCAGTCTCACTCAACATCTCATCCAACAACTCGCCAGTTTTTAAACTCTTCTTATAAAGCTCAACATCAGTCATGGTAATTATAGAATCATTCACCACAACCAAAATCTTCTCAACTAGCAAAGCTTGAGCATGGCCTGAGATAAAAACAGTGAAAACAAAACCTAAAATAGGTCTTCTTAAAATGAGCGAATTAACTAGCCTCAACAATAACATTCTTCAATGCCTCATCATTTTTAAATATTTCAACACTACCAAGCATATCCTCTAACCAATCAGAATACCTTGCCTCCTGCCTGGTCTCTAGCAACCTGTCTTTTACCAAGTCTTTTGCTTTTTCAAAAGATAAATATTTTTCATCCTCTTTTAACAAAACCCTGTAAATGTGATAGCCATACTCAGATTTTAACACAGGGCTCCATTCGTTGAGTTCCATTTTAAATGCCTCCTCAAAAACTTGAAGTCCGCTTTCATATATCCAATGGTGCTCTAAGTTTTGTTTTACCTTTTCAGGTATATTGCCATTTACGAGCTGTTCGTATGTTAAATCTGCATCTTCCTGTTTTGTTAAAATTATTTGTTCTATTTTTAATCTGGGTTTGAGCTTAAAGTCTTCTTTATTTGCCTCAAAGTATGACTTGATATCACCTTCTGATGGTGGAGTTATATTTTTTTTCAGTTTATCAAATACTTTCTTTTTTAAAAGAGAAATTCTTATTTTAGATCTTAATTGCTTTAATGTAGCATCTGAATTTGTTAAAGCCTCCTTAAATGAAAGGTCTGTTTTATAATTGTTCTTTATTTTTTTCAGTTCATCTAAAACTTCAGTTTCTGGTACTTTAATATCATTTTGAGATGCCCATATCTTAAAAAGACTTTCATTTATAAATTCATTTACCACTTGTGTTTTTATTGCAGATAAGGTTTGCGGGTTTTTAAGCTCTATAACATTAAATTGCTTAATTCTGTTAGCTAACAAACTAGCAAATTCATTAGACATGAGGCTATGTTCACCAACCTTCACCAAAACAACTTTACGATCCTTTTTAGTACAAGAAACAGTTAGTAAAAGGATCAAAAGTATCTGGATTACAGAGCGAAACAAGTCAATGAATCTAGGTTGCATAGGCCATGTCTAACACAACCTACATCACTAAAGGGAGTATTTTTTGATTTTGTATTTCTTTTTCAATCCTGCAAAATATCTATCAAACAATCGCTTTCTTTTGTATTCAAAAACTTCAAACTCAATTTGTCTTCTGTTGGCCTGGTGATATGACTTCTTGCCTGTAAGTTTTATGATATGATAACCATATTTTGTTCTTACCAGATTAGATACACGACCTTTTCTAAGTTTAACAGCAGCGGCATAGATAACTGGCAGCATATTGCTCTTGGTTTGCCAACCTAAATCCCCTCCTGTGTTTTTAGTAGGAATGTCATCTGTGTACAATTTTACAAGACTTTCAAATGACTTTTTAGATGCCTTCACTTCAGACAAAATCTTTTTTGCCCTTGCATTAGCAGCTCCTCTTTGTTTTTTGGAAGCGTTTTGAGGTATTTCTATTAAAATATGAGATGTTCGTATTTCTGGATTTTGCTTATAATACTTCGTCATCTCGGACTTACTAACCTTGATTTGATCTGAAAACTTGCTTAATTCTTTTTCTAACAACCATCTGTAAGTTAGCTTATCTATTTCTTGTCTTACCATAGGATTTGCAGCAATCTTTTGTTTTTTAGCTTCCTGAACACCAACCTCAAACCTTACCAAATCTTCTAAAAACTGATCTTTATTGGGAGGATTAATTGTAGAATCAACCACTTCCTTATATTTTTTATCAAAATCACTTTTCATTATTTTTTTTGAATTAACCGTAGCCAACACTTTGTCTTTAGAAAAAGACACCTCAGATACAGCTAAACAAATAAGAAAACTTATAATAAAATTAAGAACTCTCATTATTCCCCCGCGCTTACTACCATTCTATGAAGCGAACCATACCAGACACAAGTTTTGAAAGCTCTTTTCTATACCTTTAGCTAGTGCCTGAAGAGCCACCGTATCTAACACTAACTCAAAGGCCTTCTCTAACACTGATTGAGCATAGCAAAAATTCTGGCTTTGCCAGATGGTTCAATTGGTTCACGGGATAAATCTTTATATTTTCCAATTCAAATAACCTCCCTACAGTCGGTTTTTGTTATGTGAATTACGCTGCGAAAGGTCTCCGTAAACCTCATGTTTTCCTTAATTATGTAGTTAAAACACATTGTGTTTTTGCACCTTCCTCACAACCGATTCCATTACTAAAGGTCTTCCAATGAGGCAAAAACAAGTGGACTTGTTAAATAAAGGTGAGCTAAATATTCATTATTATTAAAGTTTTTAGCATTAGCTTCTTCGCCAACAACATCAACAGCACTAGCACTAGCACTGTTGGTGTTACAACTGTCGATACCCTTGTGAAGGTTTTTGTTTCGAAAGCCCCATCCCATGAAACAAGATCATAGCAAATGAGAGAGACATCGCTATAACTTTTTTTAGAAAATCTCAATAAAATACACCACAAAGCTCTTCCGAACGAGACTAAAAACAAGTGAATTTTTTGTCATAGGCCTCTCAGTGTTGGGACAATATCTCGTTTGCTCTAGAGGTAACTTTCTCAGGGATCCCAGCAAGTTTTGCTACTTCCACACCATAAGACTTTCCACAAACACCGTCTAAAAGAGTGTAAAGAAATCTAATCTTCTGACCACTTTCCTCAATTCCCATATGCTTGTTTATCACCCCATCTACACTAGAAGTTAACTCATGATAATGTGTAGCAAAAAAAGTTGTAGCTCTAACCTTGAAAACTAAATGCTCTAAAATAGCCTGTGCTAAACTCATTCCATCAAAAGTAGATGTTCCACGACCTATCTCATCTAAAATAAGCAAACTCCTACTAGTGGCCCCATTCAACATGCTAGCAGTTTCCTTCATCTCAACCATAAAAGTACTAAGCCCCTCCGATAAGGAGTCATTTGCTCCAATCCTAGTATAGATACTATCAAAAATACAGAGCTTGGCACTACTTGCAGGGACAAATGAACCCATCTGACAGAGAATACTACAAATTGCAAATTGCCTCATAACTGTACTCTTACCAGCCATATTAGGTCCTGTAATCAACATACAATCAGATGTATGCATCTCAAAAGTGTTAGGTACAAAAGGGATCTCGCTATACAACTCCACGACAGGATGTCGTAAATTTACAACACAAATTTTGTCGGAAGATAATTCGGGCTTTACATAGCTGTTTTCAAGTGCAAGCCACGCAAGAGAAGTAAAAACATCAATCCTAGAGATTAAGTCTGAAACCTCCATCAAAATCCTAGCATTGTCATGTAAAAGAATCCTTAAATCATCCAAAATACTAAGCTCTAAATCTAACCTCTTAGATCTTGCTAGCAATACTTCTTCTTCTATTTTTTTTAACTCTAAAACTGTATATCTTTCAGAATTTACCAAAGTTTGCTTTCTTATGTAATAATCTGGAACTTTACTTTTATGAGTATTCGTCACCTCAATATAATACCCGAACACACTGTTAAACTTAATCTTTAAAGAAGGAATCCTCTGTTTTTCTCTTTCCTTCTTTTCCAACATTTTAACTTTGCTTAAAGCATCTCTATCACACTCAATTAACTTAGAAAGTTTAAGCGATGCCTCCGGCTTTATAAATCCCCCATCCTTCATATTTCCACAAAAATCAATTTCAATAGTCTTAAAAATTGTATCTACAATTTTCTGCAAATCATCTTGATGTTTATGCTTAAAGTTTTGAATCTTAAAAAGATCTAAAGCCTTTGATAAAGAATGACCAACAGAAACAAAATCCTTAGGTACATAACTACCAGAACATATCTTTATTAACTTTCTCTCTATCTCCCCTATACCAGATAAAGTTTTTCTCAAAAGACCAAGTAAAGTCTGATCCTTTAAATACTCTTCAATTTTATCATGTCGCCTTTGAATCAAGTCTTCTTGTACCAAAGGAAAATTCAAAAATTCTCTAAGTTTTCTAGCTCCTCCTGGCGTTTTGGTCTTATTGATCGTGTGAAAAAGTGATCCCCTAACATCATTATTGTATGTCTTAAAAAACTCCAAATGTTGCCTAGTATTGGGTTGCAAATTCATATAACTCATACCTCTTTTTGATAGAGGTCTTAAAGTTGAAATAGGATGTTTCATAGACCTAATATAGCCTATTAACCTCCTGGTGCTCTCTATTTCAACACCATTATGTGTGTATTTGTTCCGATCTAAGTTTGGAACATCCATATCAAAATTACTTACAAACACATTTTGAAAACCAATGTTTTTTTGATCTTTCGATTTCACAAACTCTACAGGTTTAAAAGTATTAAACAAATTTTTTACCTGAGTTAATCCAGTAATCTCATAGTAAAAATTATCTCCAGTACTTGAATCCACAAAAGACATAGTCTTATCATCAAAAGAAGCAAGATAGTTTTGCTTAGTTCCATCCAAAGTTTCTGGATCAAATACCATTCCAGGTGTTAGAAGTCTGGTAACCCCTCTTTTAACAATGCCTTTTGCATTTACAGGATTTTCAATTTGATCACAGACCGCAACCTTTAGATTGCTATCCAAAAGCTTCTTTACTGAAGAACCTAAATTGGTCAAAGGAACACCACACATTGGCACCTGGTTTTCTTTATTTTTGTTTCTAGATGTAAGGGTAATCCCCAGAATAGAAGAAGAAACATTGGCATCTTCAAAAAACATTTCGTAAAAATCACCCATCTGAAACATCAAAATACTATCAGGATATCTATTCTTGATATTTTTATATTGCATCATCATAGGTGATTGCTTAGTCAAATTTACCTCTTAATAATCTTCGGAAACCTCGTCGGCATACCCAAAATGGTCATCAAAAGAAGCAAATTCCGACATATCCAAGTCTTGTAATGCAGTAATAAAATCTTTTTCTGTGCTCAAATCTTTTCTTACTATCTCCAAGAATTTTTCAGGATATAGCTTTACAATCCGATCGACAAAATTTTTCAAAATGTCCCCGGTCAATATGTTGTTTCTAATCTGAATGCTTTCCCATAAAGCTATGTAATGTAACCTACAATAATGCTGACCATTCTTATCCATTACAGTAGCAACCTGATCACAATCCTTTGAACAACAAAGTTTGTTACCAAAAGCGTCCTTTAGTTCTACTAGTTCTTCCTCAAAAGCCTGCTCCACTTCGTCTTTAATTTTTAAAATATCTTTTTCGGAAAGCTTCTTTTTAGAAGGTTTCTTCTTAGACACTTTTTTCTTAGATACCTTTTTCCCAACGGTTTTCTTCTTCGATACTTTCTTCTTAGCCTTAGTTGCTTTTCTAGATGCTTTCTTTTTAGATGCCTTTTTGACTACCTTCTTAGAGGACTTTTTCTTAGACACTTTTTTCTTAGATGCCTTTTTGACTGCCTTCTTAGAGGACTTTTTCTTAGACACTTTTTTCTTAGATGCCTTTTTGACTGCCTTCTTAGAAGACTTCTTCCTAGACACTTTTTTCTTAGATACTTTCTTCTTAGATGTCTTCTTTTTAGTCTTAGTCGCCTTTTTAGGAACTTTCTTTTTAGATACTTTTTTGATTATCTTCTTAGAAGACTTCTTCTTAGACAGTTTCTTTTTAGTCTTCTTTTTCAAATGTTTGGGCGCCTTTTTTTTGGCTTTTGATTTTTTCTTACTTAATGCCATGGTGAAGGCTCTTATACTAGACAAAAGATATCTGAATCAAGTAGTTTATATGTAAGCACTGACCCCCGCCTGACAATAAAGCGAGTTTGCTTGCTTTTTGTCGGGCAAATTACGTTCAACAACACTTAGAGGCCACTGAAATAAACAGACTTGTTTGTTTTGAAAAGTGGCCCTACGTTCCGGCGGACCTCACAGCCGATCCTTCATCGTAAGGGGAGATACCTACCACATAAAGAGCTGGGCAACCACCAGGCTTTGAAAGAAGACAAAGCCTCCTTGTTTTTGCCTCGTTCGGAAGACTTTAAGTTACGGGATCAACATCGTGTTCCAGAGCTGGGTAACCACTCGGCTAAAATATGTTTTGGTTTCATTTGGACTTCGTCCTGCATTTCACCAATCCATCTTATTAGCCTCATTAGGCTCACCTTGAGTTACAAGATCGGCTGTGAGGCCCACCAGGAAACAGGCGCTCACAGCAAAAAAACTGGCAAAGCCAGATTTATTTGCTGTTTGCTAACCTCGCCTTTATTAAAAAAGAGCCATAAGTGTTGTTCTAAAAAACAAGCTGTTATAAAAGATGGTGGTTACGTAGTGTGGTCTTACAAAATATGGTTGTTGTAAAATATGGTTGTTATAGTCAGTGCTAAAAGAACTCCCATTGGTTCGTTCAAAGGCTCTTTATCCAGTGTTACTGCTCCAACACTTGGATCTATTGCAATAAAAGGAGCTTTGGAAGGGCTGAATTTAGATATAGATGAAGTGATAATGGGACAGGTGTTAACAGCGGGTATAGGGCAAGCACCAGCCAGACAAGCCGCTCTAGGAGCAGGACTCCCTAACAGCACGGAATGTATGACAATAAATAAGGTATGCGGTTCAGGATTAAAAGCTGTCATGCTAGCTTCAGACAGGATCACAATAAATCCAAACACCATAATAGCTTGTGGTGGACAGGAAAACATGTCCCAAGCTCCATTTATTTTAAACAATATGAGAAATGGTTTTAGAATGGGACATCAACAAATTGTAGACTCCATGATACATGATGGACTATGGGATCCATACAATAACCAGCATATGGGGAGTTTTGGTGAACTATGTGCTAAGGAAAAAAAATACTCAAGAGAAAGTCAAGACGAGTTCGCTATAGAAAGTTACAAAAGAGCTATAGCTGCCACCGAAAAAGATCTCTTTAAAAATGAAATAGTATCTGTAGAATACGAAAACAAAAAAGAGCTTGTAAAAGTAACTTGCGATGAAGAACCTAAAAAAGTCTTATTCGATAAAATTCCAAAGCTCCGAACCGTATTTGAAAAAGATGGAACAATAACAGCAGCAAATGCCAGCAAACTCAACGATGGGGCATCTGCGCTTGTTCTAATGTCAGAAGATCAAGCTAAAAAACTAGCGATTAAGCCTATGGCAAAAATCATTGCACACGCATCACATGCCAGTGATCCAGCATGGTTCACCACAGCCCCAATAGGTGCTGTAGAAAAGGTGCTAAAAGCATCCAGGCTTGATGCAAACGATATTGATTTGTGGGAAATCAACGAAGCCTTTGCATCAGTAGCATTAGTTTGTATTGATCACTTTAATATCAACAAATCAAAGATAAATGTAAATGGTGGAGCTATAGCTCTGGGACATCCAATAGGGGCAAGTGGAGCTAGAATACTAACTACCTTGCTATATGCACTTGATAATCTAAAATTAAAAAGAGGGCTTGCAACCTTATGCATAGGCGGAGGAGAAGCAAGCGCTATCGTAGTAGAAAGGTATTAAACATTGAGATTTTCTAAAGTTTGATTTATAAATACAGAGTCTTTTACAATTACCTCTTTATCCATAGGATACAAGGCAGCAATTTTTACCTCCCTTTTACATATATCTTTTACCAAAGATGCATATATTGCTAACTGTTTCAGGGCCAAATCACAATTTTCCAATGAACCTGTTTTATAATCTATCACCCATGCAATATTATCCACCACACCCCAAAGATCTATTCTGCCTTCTAAAACAACGTCATTTATTTTTTTCATAAACCACCATTCAGTCTTGCCAACCTCAAAAATTTTCATAAACGGGGGGGCTTTAAGATTTTTCAAAAAATCCACAGCATCTCTAACTTCACACACAGTTTCATCAGAGCTAAATAATGCCTCTAAATCACATTGAACACCTGATTGCATTAACTGCATTACTCTATGAAACTTTATTCCAAAATCTGTCTTTCTTACGCTCCTAAGCACGGTATTTTTCTTACTATAAAATACCTTGTTTTCTAAAAAATCCCCCACAGCTTTCTTAACTAAGACATCGGGTTTTATTTTATCAGGAACTTCAACATCAACTTGCTTATCACAATCAATTTCGCTATCTAAGGCCTTGGCTTTTTTTACCTCATAAGTATAATTATCCTTTTCAAACTTACCTGGTATAAAGTCCCAATCAAAATTCTTGACCCAATACCCACTAGTTTTGCCATTTTCTCTTAAACCTTTCTCATTAACAAATATGTGTAGAGAATCAATTGCTCTTGTCATTGCTACATACAATTTTCTATCTTCTTCTTTCTCTTTTATAGATTTATTATTCTCTTTCACTCTATTAGCTAAAACAGAAGCTTTTTTTGCCTCTTTAGCGTCATTGTACGGGATTGTCCATTTATTGGAATTTTCATCCAACACAAAGCCATTTTTATTATTACCCTTAGATTTTACATCAAAAAAAGCTATAAACACATGTTTAAATTCTAATCCCTTAGCCTTGTGAATGGTCATTAAATTTACCATCCCAGGGTTTATTGCAGAAATAGCGTCTGCCCCTTGATCACTATCAAATGAATCTTCGCTATATTGATACTCTTCTCCTTCTATAAGATCTAAAAAGTTAAACTCTGGCTCATGCACCTTAATTTTAAGCAAAAACTTCCAAATATTTGCCTCTCTTCTTCCAGATTCATCATATAAAAGAGAATCATTTATGAAGCCACTTTCAATACAAAAATCTCTAACGGTATCAGCTATTCCATTGATACTTACATCACTAAAAAGCTTTTCTAATTTGTCTGATAAATCTATAAATTTTTGATTGTCTCTAATATGTTGCCAATATGAAATTTCATCCCTAGAATTTTTAACACTTTTCCCTATTTGAAAAATTATATCTTCACCAACTTCAACCCAAGGCATACGCAAAAAAGAAATGAAATTAATATTATCATGTGGATTTAATAAAAATTTGATTATAATTTTTAGATCTTTAATTTCTTTTCTTTTATGAAAAGCTCCTGAGGAATGAACAAATGTAGGCACATTATACTGATCTAAACTTTTTGAAATTTTAGATAGTTGATCATTTGTCTGACACAAAATACAAATATCTTCTGGACTTGCTCCTTTTTTCAAAAGAGATTTTATTTCACTACTTACAACTTCCTCTTGAAGCAGCTTGTCTTTGTTTTTATCACAAATAATAAAAGTACATACAGGATAATTTGGCATCTTTCTGTTACTCTTAGAATTTAAAGAATTAAAGGCTTTGTCTTTATGTGAGCCAAAAAAATCGTTGAAAAAATTAACTAGCGCTTTGTTTGATCTATAGTTACTTTTTAAATACAGTGTACCTTCGTTAGATTTTATTTTTTTTACTTTGTTTAAAAATACTTCCTCTTTAGCCCCTCTAAATGAGTAAATACTCTGCTGTGGATCCCCTACATAAAAACACTTTGTGTTTTTAGATAAATTATCTAATATGAAATCCTGTATAGGGCTTGTATCCTGGTATTCATCAATTAACCAATAATCCCAAAAACCAGCGAATTCCTTTACTAAATTTTTATGATCTCTAATACATTTAAGCATAAGCAGCTCTAGATCATCTATAGTTAATATGCCATTTTTTTGCTTTTCTTCGTAAAATTTTTTGCTAAACAAAATGCCTAGTTTATTAAATTTCTCCCCTACTTGTTCTATTTTTTCTAAAGTATAACTATTTGGTTTTTCCTTATCATTTTGAATAAGTTTTTCTAAATCTTCTCTTGTAGCTGGTTTTATATCTGGTTTTTCAGAATACTTTTTATAAAATGAATCAACATAGTCTAATAAATTATCAAAACTATACTCTTCTAAAAGTTCCCTATCTTCATTTAACAAATTTCTTAAAACAGTAGTTGCAAGGTGTTTAGATTTATTCATTACTTTAAAGTTAGAATCGATCTTAAGTGTTCCAGCATACTGTCTTAGAAATAAAGATACTACTCCATGAATAGTTGAAATATGTAAGTTGTTATTTGACAGGGCAAAGTCTAAAAATCCATTTTTTTCTACCTTTTCTGAAATTGCTTTTTCTACAATTCTTTCCCTTAACTCTTGAGTTGCTTTCCTTGTGAATGTTGTAAGGACAACATTTGGATGTTTAGCATGCTTCGATCTATATTCAATATAAAACTTGAAAACTTCATTTATTAAGCTTGTTGTTTTTCCTGTGCCAGCACCAGCCTGCGTTATTTTACGCTTCATAGTTATACCTACATGTTTTGTTTAAATAACATTCTTCACATTTCTTAGAGTCACTTGGAGCTGGATCAAACTCAGCACTTTTTATTTCATCTATTATACTCCTTAAAATTTCTTTAAAAGAATTGTACAGCTTGCCTAAATCTTCTAGCGAAATTTTGCTCCGTGAATTTGATTTTTCATCTAGACAAAAGCCCTTTAGCTCAACATCTTTAAGATTAAAATACATCGCATCTGATACTTCTCCTGATATGTCCCTCACAAAACCTTCGTCTGCTAGGATTGAGTATAATATTAGCTGAAGCATATTATTTTTAATCCAAGATTGATAGTGTCTTACTTTAGAGCCAGAACTTTTGTAATCAATAATCCGAAGATTAGAATTTTTTACTTCATCTATTCTATCAATCTTACCTGTGACTAAAACTGAAATTTCATCACCTGACTTACAAAACTTCTCTTTGTCTGGCAAATAGTGAGCTTGGAATTCCACTTCTTTGCCTATGGTTTTTATATTTTTTTGTTCCCTATTTTTTAATTCAAATTCAAAAACTCTCTCAAGAATTCTAGCATATTTATGTATAAATTTATCTATGTATTTAGACTCCACAACCTTAGGTTTAATCTTATTTTTTAAATACTTTTCAAGATCTTTTTTAGAATAATTTTTAAATGGCTCTTTAACTAACTCTTCTAAACATTCATGTAAAAATGATCCTTGGTATAAGTAACTAAAATCTAAACCTAAAGAAGCATTGTCTCTTAATCCCAAACATTTTTTTGCATAAAATATAAAGGGACAACTCTTAAATGTTTCAATGTCTGTAGCAGATATTTTTTTTAGATCATATTTTTTTAAAGTTTTTTTGATCGCGTAATTATCATAAGATTTGCTTTGCCCAGGTTTTCTAACATTTTTTTCTTGAATCAAATCCCATCTTGTCTTCTTAGGCTGGCTTGTGAATTTGCATTTTGCATATTTTAGCCAAAAGTAAGAAGGAGTTAGTTCGTCTGAAAAAAAGCTGTTTTCTGCAAAACTTATCACCACATCAGCATTGCCAGATAACATCCACTCTGCATTAAACTCTAAGTTTCTAGATTTATAGTCTAATACAAACCCAGTATCTTTTTCTATGGTATCTAAATCTTGTTTTGTGATGGGAACACTTTTAAAACTATTCATTGCTTGATAAGTAGCTCCCATTAGATATATTTTTTTAATATCCAACCTGTCTAATTTAGATAAATCTAAAATACCTACCCCATTTAAATTAGGGTGAGTTTTTGTTATTTTTACATCAGTCAAGAGCGATTCTAAATAATAAAACCATTTAGAAAGACTCATTTTGAAAGTAAAATTATCTTGAACAAGACAACTTAAAATTTTTGCTAACCTATCTGGATCGCCGTTTATTTTTTTCCAAATCACAGATACATATTCAATAAACTCATCTAAGCTTAAAGCTTCTTTATTAAACTTATCTGATATAAATTTAAAGACTATTTCAGATCTTTTATAGTCTTCTAGCTCGGTTACTACATCATATTGTTCGTAAAAAGAATCATAAGATGAAATGGGTTTATCTTTGTGAAAAATAGCTAATTGTAGATCATTTTTAGAAGGAATTAAATTTGCTCGTATTGTAGATATTAATCTGGTTACATCGGAAAAACTTTGTATTGGTATTTTAACTGCTCTATCATATCCTATGCCCTCAACGTCTAAATGTTCTTTTAATACTTCCCAATAAGACTCAATACCTGGTGCTGCTATTACTATATCTTTTTGTTCAATGCCATCTTCTATCCATTTCCTTACATGTGCTATACAATCCTTAACCTCAGATAGCATAGAGGTAAATCTTTTAGAGATTATTTTATTTTCTGATTTATATAAGATAGATGTGTTGGAAGCTTTAAGTCCTCTATAGACTTTTAGTGCTTCATGTTCATCTATCCAATTTTTAGTAGGGCATAGTAGGGTTAGATCATTATTTTTAGCTAAATTATTTAGGATATGAATATATACAGGTTTTAAGTTGCTACTTAAGTAAAAATACACTTTTTTTGTTTTTATGTTGGTTAAATCTAGATTAAAGAGTAGGGCAGGTATAAATTCTTGAGTTGTAATGTTTTGATCTAAAATTTGAGTATATGCTTTATATGCCTTTTTAAATAATTTTCCCCATCGGATATTGGCTTTATGAGCTTGTGACCATTCTGACATTATTTCAAATCCATTAGGATGAGAAAAGGCTGGAAGCATTAGTTTTAAAAACTCAAATACAGACTCAGAAGCCCCAGGCATGTTTTCTTCTCTTGCTATCATTGCCTTAATGTAGTGACTAGATACAATTTTAATATCTAGCCTTACTTGAAATAAGACATCTTCTAAAAACTCATAAAATGTTTGTATAGAATTTCCAACCATAGGAAGTTTTTGCTGGTTTAAAAAATAAAACTGAAGATCAGTTTTAGTTTTTATTCCAGATACAATAAGAGAGTTTTTTTGAATATCTATAGAAGAAAGTGCTTTACTAAGATCTTTCCAATCACCAAAGAATTTAATATTTATATCACTGTTTATCATTTGTTTTTGTTATATCTGTTAGAACTTTACAGCAAGCTTTTTTAAGATCATACAGTGATGAGTTATTCCAAATAACATAAGATACTAGAGCTAACTTGTCTTTCTGGGGCAATTGATGCTTCATTCTAAGTAATATGTCGTTTTTTTCTAATCCCCTTTTTAAAAGTCTTTTTATAACTAAATTTTCTTTAGCTGCAACTAGGATTATTTCATCAAATTGATCTTGCATTTGTTTTTCAAACAATAATGGCGCTTCATAAAAAGCTATTTTATACCCTTTTTTTTTGAGCAAATCCCTTTTTAATTTAACTAAATTCGCTAGCTTCGGATGTATTATTTGCTCCAATTCAGATAGTTTTGCTTTATTCGAAAAAGCTGCGCTAGCCACCTTTTTTCGGTCTAATTGACCTTCATGATCTAAAATTTCTTTGCCAAATACATTGATGATGTCATTTTGCACCTCATGATCTTGCAATAGTGTTTTACGAATAATGTTGTCTGCTTCTATTGTTGGTAGCTTCTTTTCAGTAATAATCTTGCATACACTAGACTTACCTACTCCTATGCCACCTGTTATACCGATCCATTTCAATCTATAAACTCCATTTGTAGTAAAAAGATGTCAATTTTAAGTACAACTTCTCAGTATTGCCCAAGGCAATACTACACCTAGAATAACAATAATAATACCTAAAGTAATGGGTTAATTTTGGCCGATTCTAAAGACGAGGTCGCTGGAATGCCCAAATACAATAACAACATGATTATAGGCAACAGTTATGAGCTAGTTTCTTTGCTTGCTTCTGGAGGTATGGCAGAAGTATATCTTGCCAGAACTCTCGAGAAAGACAGAAAGACACAAAAGTTAGTGGCCATAAAAAAGATACTACCAAAATATGCTTCCCAACCAAAGTTTAGAGAGTACTTCAAAAGGGAAGTTGAGATTGCCATAAATATGAATCACCCAAATGTGGTAAAGTCGTATAGAGCCTACTCCGACGGCTCGAACGAGCTCTGTTTAGTTGTTGATTACATAAAGGGAAGAAACCTAAAGCAAATAAGTACAAAACTTAGAAGTAACAAACAAGAACGGAGTTTACGACACATAGGCTTGTTAGAGAACAAATTAGAGATAGAAGATGTGGTATATATCATAAAGGAGACAGCAAGAGGTCTTAACTACATCCACCAATACGATATGTTTGACAAAGAAGAGAATGAGAAGCCTGCACATCGTGATATAAGTCCCCAAAATATAATGGTCGGTTGGGAAGGTGAAGTTAAAATTCTAGATTTTGGTATCAGCAAAGTTAAGGCCGTATCAACCGGCAATGAGGATTTAGGAGTAGACGAAACAACTAGCATAAAAGGTAAATTTTCCTATATGAGTCCAGAACAAACTCAAGGCAAACATCTTGACTACAGAACGGATATTTTTTCTTTAGGGGTTGTGATGTGGGAGATGCTATCTAATGGCAAAAGATTATTTTACAGACCAAATGAAATGAAAACAATACAGAACATTCTAAATCTTAAAGTTCCTTTACTAAGAGAAATCAACCAGAATGTTCCAGAAGAAATAGATAACATTGTAGTGCAACTGCTACAAAGAGATCCACACAAAAGAATGGAAGCATTCAAGCTGTATGAAAAGTTACATGAATTTTTAAACATAAATTATCCCAAGTTTAACCCAGAAAGACTTGGCGAGAAGTTTAGAAAAATTTTTAAAGAAGAATACAAAAAAGAATTTTCAAGGGATAAAAAAGTGTTGTCTTCTGGTTTTACTCCAAAACCGAGTAGATCAATGGAGCTTAGGGGCAAAATAAAATCTATGGAGCGACTACATGATACAAAAAGCAATACATCTTCTGTGCGGACACCAAGAGCTGTCCCAAAAATATTTCAACCTAAAGACACAATAAGTTTACATAGCACATTATCTTCAAAAATTAGTGTGGACCGGAATGTAATTTCAACTAGAGTTCTTAAAAAAAGAAAAAAAATACAAAAAAAGCAAATATTAGCAAATAACTTTCCGTGGAAAAGAATGGTTGCTACCATTCTGGCCTTTGCTGCTTTGGCAATGTTAGTAAAGGAATTTTGGTACCTGATGCCGTCCCCTGATAATTTTAATGAAAACAAGGCTGTGTTCCAAGACTCACAATGGATGTAACAAGGTCTTCCGAATGAAGCTAAAAACAAGTGGATTTGTTCACTTTGGTTCAATTGGCTCACGGGATAAATCTTATACTTTCCAATTGAAATAACCTCCCTGCGGTCGGTTTTTTAGCTAAATGGTTGCCCAGCTCTGGAACAAGATGCCGATCCTGTTACTAAAAAGCTTCCGAACGAAGCAAAAAATAAGGGAAGTTTTGCTTTCCTTTTTGGCCGAGTGGCTGTTTCCTGGTGGACACGGTGCCGATCCCGTAACTAAAGGTGAGCCCCAGCACTGATTGAACCTGGCAATAAGTTGGCTCTGCCGACTTTTGCCAGGTGAATTACGTTTTGACACAGCCACTTTAAAACTCAATCCCCTCAACCCATTTCACAATCTTCATTGTTTGTACTAGACTTCTAAAAACTTACTTGTTATTCAGCTTTCGCAATATTTATTTTATTACTTAGGGAATTAACAAAAATATATTGGAGCTTTATGAATTTATTTCAAGGTGATCTATTTAAGAATACAGTTAATAATTTTGAAAAAGTAGCAGATATCATAGGCATAGACAGTGATGTTAGGCTGAGGTTATTAAAACCTAGAAAATCTGTAGTAGTAAGCGTACCCATACGTATGGATAACAATAAGGTTAAAGTTTTTGATGGATATAGGGTACAGCATAATCAGACCTTAGGCCCTTGCAAAGGCGGCATAAGGTATCACACTTCGGTTGATCTAAGTCACATCGCAGCACTTGCTATGTTAATGTCGTTTAAAAATGCATTGCTCCACTTGCCGTTAGGAGGTTCAAAAGGAGGAATTTGTGTTGATCCAAGCAAACTCTCTGAAGCTGAACTTCAGGCCCTAACCAGAAGATACACAACTGAAATATATCAGATAATAGGTCCGGAAACTGATATACCGGCTCCAGATGTGGGTACTGATCAACAGACTATGTCGTGGATCATGGACACTTTTTCTCATAGAACAGGTTTTTCTGTTCCTGGTGTTGTAACGGGAAAACCTATAGAAATAGGTGGTTCCATGGGAAGAATCAGTGCAACTGGTCTTGGCACAATATACTGCTTAACTCAAGCGTGTAAGAAGTTGAACAAGAAACTTAAAGGCCTAACCATATCTATTCAGGGTTTCGGTAATGTTGGTTCACATGCAGCTATCTCAGCTTATCAGAGAGGAATGAAGGTCGTAGCGATAGGTGATGCTTTCGGGGGAATATATAACAAGAATGGTTTGGACATCCCTGCTTTGACGTGTTTTTACAGAAAAAGCAAAAGCCTATCAGAATTTGATGGAGGAGAATCAATAGACAGAAATGAGGTTCTGACCCTTAAGTGTGATGTATTATTGCCAGCAGCTTTGGACAGAGTTATCGACAAACACAATGCCAATGATGTCAAAGCATCGATCATATTGGAGGGAGCAAACGGTCCTGTAACCTTTGAAGCCGACGAGATATTGGACAAAAAGGGAATAATAGTTGTACCGGATATTTTGGCAAATGGTGGTGGAGTTGTGGTTTCCTACTTTGAATGGGTACAGGGCGTAGTGTCTTATTTTTGGTCAGAGGATGAAGTTAACGAAAGGCTTAAAACAGCAATGGAGAAGGCCTTTGATAGAGTTTGGGAATTTTCCAAGGAAAAGGATTTAAATCTTAGAAATGCTTCCATCGGAGTTGCAGCCAAAAGGTTGCAAAAAGCAATGCAGTTAAGAGGTATATTCCCTAGGTAATTTTTATAATTTATGAGACGGGATCAGTATCATGTTCTAGTGCTGGGCAACCACTCAGCTAAAAAACCGACCGCAGGGAGGTTATTTCAATTGGATAATATAAAGATTTATCCCGTGAGCCAATTGAACCAAAGTGAACAAGTCCACTTGTTTTTAGCTTCATTCGGAAGACCTTTATGAGAAATTTTTATAAATATCTAGACAATAACAACACTACACTGTAGAACCTAAACCAAATAGAAGATTGTGAAGGGCTGCTTTTTGCATCACCTAACGTTCTATGTTCTAAGCTTGGCGGATATTGACTTAATAGATCTCAACTTGACAAACTTTCTTACATGCTAAATTGCAGTTTTTTATGTGAAAGGTTCCTTTGTTAAGGAGGTGTTTGTGACCAAGTTTTTATTATCAGCCTTATTGACCCTTTCGTTTTCTTCCATACAGGCAAATGATGTCTCGGACGACAATCCCGAGCGAGTGGCTTTTCCTAAACATGATAGTGTTCACGACATAAGTGATTATGTAATAGACATAGATCATATTACTACGGTTCATTTTGATGGTATTAGTGAAGAAGATTTTCTTAATGAAATCCCAGTTTACATGACCGTGTACTTGGAAATTGACGAAGGTGAAGAACGCTCTATTACAGTTGATCTTAACCTTGAAGAGGACTCACATTCAGAAAAAATCGCGTCTATTGGATCTTATATGACGGATGGATACAAGAACTTTGGTTTGGGGTACCAAGAAGGTATGTCATTTGATCACCCTGTTATAGGTAGCCCTGAAATGAACATACCTCAACTAGCTTTAGGACTACTTCAAACGACTGGTGGAGCTGTATTATTATATGTATCAATATATAATACGAACCATCACTTGGAGGTCAGTGGAAGACTACAAACTGATCCTGGCCTAAGAGCTCTTACCCCAAAAAATCATCGGTTTTTGCGTAATGCTCCTTCCAACGCCATAAAACTGACTATTAGTGCTTATCTTATGGTGGACGGCTTGGCTAGATTCAAATATGCATTTGTGGATAGTGAGCATGGTAAGAGGCATCCTGTTAGTGCCGTAGTATCATATGTTAGAGATCGTTTATAAAAACTAAAGATATTTTTTTCAGCCTTAAAACAAAAGATGGCTAAGCAGTGTAGCCATAGAGAGATGGTGCCGTTGCCATTTATTGCTCTATAGTCTTTTTTTATATATTTTAGCCTTTACATGTCTTAAGGTTTAACCTTAATGAATGAACCCATGAAATGTAACACGCAAAAAAGAGACTATTTTTTCATAGCAGTTGTTTTAGTTGTTTGTTTTTCTTATCTGATACACCTTACTGGTGAAGTTATAAGTATAGGAGATTACTTAGAACGCTTGTATTTAAGTAGGTTTATTGAAACTCAATATGAAGTGGTCAATCAAGTTTGGATAGGTGTTGTTTTAAGTATTTTATTTGTTGGTTTTCTTCATAAAATTCCTGATGAAGCTATTGTTAAATTATTTGGTAAAGGCAATTCGTTCGATGGAATGTTTAGAGCTGCGTTTGCTGGCCTATTTTTAGATCTGTGTAGCCATGGTATTCTTATGGTAGCAATGAAGCTATATAAAAAAGGCGTAAGCCTTGGCCAGGTCATGTGTTTTCTAATAGCAAGTCCTTGGAACTCAATGTCTATAACAATTATTCTAGCTTCATTAATAGGTATAAAGTGGACAATCGTTTTTATTATTCTATCCTTGCTTCTAGCAATTATATCAGGGTTGATTTTTGACAGATTGACAAATCGTAGTATCTTACCTGCTAACCCAAACAGCTCAAACAACAAAAGCTCTGTGTCACTATTAGAGTTATCAAAAAATATGTTTGTAAAAGACAAACTAACATTACAATCTTTTTATCAGATAATAATTCATGGATTACGTAGTTCTAAAATAGTTATTAAGTGGCTTTGTGTTGGAATAGTTATATCTGGTCTATTGAACATGTTTATGACTGATGCTCATATAGGTAAGTATTTTGCTCCAACGCTGTTAGGGTTGGGCATTACGTTGGGGATATCTACTATACTGGAAGTTTGCTCTGAAGGGTTGGCTCCAGTGGCGGGAGAAATTTTTAACAAAGCCAAGGCCGTAGGGAATACCTTTGCCTTTTTGATGGCAGGTGTTGCTACAGATTATACAGAAATTATGATAGTAAAGGAAACAACCAAGTCTTGGAAAACTGCTCTATTCATACCCTTGGTCTTAGTGCCTCAAGTGATTGTTTTGGCTATCATATTAAATAATATTTGAAGCTTCACATATTTTCTATAAGCTCTTTTTGTTCTTATTTTCAAAATAAAAGAGCTAAAATTAAAACTGGGTTTGCCTTTTATATTAAATGTTGTATTTAATACCCATGATTATCAAATTACCAGAAAATGTGATAAGCCAAATTGCAGCCGGTGAAATAATAGATAGGCCATCTCAGATTGTAAAAGAGCTTGTAGAAAACAGCATAGATTCTGGGGCCAGTAAGGTACATATAAATTTTTCTGATAGTGGACGAGAGATCCTGGTAAAAGATAATGGCATAGGCGTAACCAAAAAAGATCTACCTTTAATATTAGACCGATACTCTACAAGCAAAATATCAAACATAGATGATTTATGGAACTTAGACAGCTTTGGTTTTAGAGGCGAGGCTTTACATAGTATAGCCAGTGTAAGTATTCTTTCTATAACTTCTAAAACCAAAGATGACGAGGCATTTAACATTACCTCAAATTTTGGAAAATCAAGCCCAGTTGTTAAAAGCCACGGCGATAGCGGTACATTGATTAGTGTTAAAAAGTTATTTGAAAATCTGCCTGCAAGATTAAAGTTTTTAAAGTCCAATAGGTCAGAGTCAATTTCCATAAAAAAAACACTAAAAGCCTTAGCTTTAATCAACTTCAAAACAGAGTTTAAGTTAAGCCAAGACTCAGAGCTAGTAAATATCTTCAGCCCAAAAGACTCTTTTTATGAAAGAGCAAAAAATGTATTAGATTTAGATGAACTATACCATGTTAAGAAATTCATAAATAGTTTTAATATAGAAGTTTGTTTTTCTAGCCCTAACAATACTCAAAAAACATCTCAAAATGTTTGGATATTTGCACAAGACAGATGGATACAGGATAAATCTATCCAAGCAGCTATTATGGAAAGTTATAGAACTTTACTTATGCACAGAGAGTTTCCTATAGTTGCGCTGAGTATTAAGTGTAAAAAAGATGAGATTGACATAAATATTCATCCTACAAAATCCCAGGTTAAATTTTTAAGACAGTCAGAAATTTTTAATTCAGTTGTACAAACATTAAGACCAGCATTACAAAACTCTCCATGGCTTAACAGGGTTTTACCTGAAGAAAACTCGATTAGAAATCACAAACCTCAAGTTACCACAGGGTTTAGAGGAAACACATTTAATGTAGCTCACTTTGCAAAAAAAACGTTTAATAACTCCACTAATTTTAAATGGTCAAGACCTGCCGAAACATTACAAGGTTCACCTTCTAACAAAGAATCTTTAATTTCTAAAAAAGAACCAAAATGGCAAGCATTAGATATAATAGGCCAATGCAATTGTACTTATATAATAACTCAATCTAGAAATAGTTTGATATTGATAGATCAGCATGCAGCACATGAAAGGATGCTTTATGAAAAATTAAATTTTGAATTTTCATCTGGCAATATTAAAGTTCAAAACAACCTTATCCCTATAAAAACAGAGTTAGATAGAGACAAGATATCCGTCTTAAAATCCCAAACTAAATTTTTAGAAAAAATAGGCATAAACATTTCGTTTGACAAAAACTTTATAGAAATTTTATCAGGCCCAGTAATCTTAAATAAAAAAAGTATAGAATCAGGTCTTGAATGCATACTAAATGATATAGAATTAAATAAGGGCAATGCTCCTATAGAGGAAAACATATCAAATATTTTTGCCACAATGGCCTGTCATTCTGCAATAAGAGCAGGGAAAGTTTTAAGCAATTTAGAGATAAAAGGTTTACTTGAACAAATGGATGAGTTTTCATTATCAAGCTTTTGTCCTCATGGAAGACCTGTATATATAGAATATCCCTTTACCAAACTAGACACAGAATTCTGTAGAATAGTATGAAGGCAGTATTTATAATAGGCCCTACAGCAGTAGGAAAATCAGCCTTAGCATTAAGGCTGGCAGAGATATATGATGCAGAGATTATAAATTCTGACAGTATACAATTTTTTAAATCTGTAAACATTGGATCATCTAAACCAAAAAAAAAGGACTTAAATAAAACTCCACATCATCTATTTGATATATTGAGTGAAGGACATGAGTTTACTGCAGGAGAATTTAAAAAATTATGCCTTAGCAAGTTATCTAAAATAAAAACAGAGTATGCATTTATAGTAGGAGGAAGTGGATTTTATATAAATGCGCTTATATCTGAAATGTATAACTTCCCCAAAACACCTATAGAATTAAAAAATATATTAGATCATGATTTAAAAAACAAAGGGCTTGCCTTTATTTATGAAGAAATTAAAAAAAAAGATCCAGAATATGCAGCAACAATAAACCAAAATGATAAATATAGAATATTAAGGGCAGCATCGATAATGCGCCTTCAAGATCGAACTATTACTGAAATAAAAAGAACTTATGTAAAAAAACAATTCCCCTATCCATATGTTTTTTTAAGAATAGAAATGGATAAATCAGAAATTAAAAAAAATGTAACCTTGCGAACAAAGCAAATGTTAGATAATGGCCTAATAGAAGAGGTGCAGGGTTTATTAGACAAAGGATTAAAAAACTGGTCTCCTATGAACAGTGTAGGTTATAAAGAAACCATAAAATTTATTGAAGGCTCGCTTAGTAAACAAGAATTAGAAGAAGAAATAGTCAAATCAACTATGAAGTTGGTTAAAAAACAAAACACATGGTTTAACAGATATGAGAGCGAGCAATATAAAATACTAAAAGTAAAACACAATGAAAATATTCGTGGCATTATGAACAAAATAGAATTAACCCTAAGGTCTTCCGAACGAGGATAAAAACAAGTGGACTTGTTCTCTTTAGTTCAATTGGCTTACGGGATAAACCTTTATATTTTCCAATTGGATGAACCTCTTTGCAGTCGGTTTTTTATCCAAGTGGTTGCCCAGCTCTGCAACACGATGCCGATCCTGTTACTCTAAGGTCTTCCGAACGAGGCAAAAAATAAAGAAGCTAAACAAACACTTTGACACAGTTACTTTCAACTGGACTGCTATAATCAGTAAGCGCATCATAGAATACATATGACAGGAGATGCATATGAATAGCATGACTGGATTTTATAATACAGTTCACAAATTTAATGGTTCAATAATTGATATTACCATTAAATCTTATAATAACAGATTTTTGGATATTAAGTTAAACCTTCCTAAAGAATATAGTTTTCTAGAACCCAAAATTAGGGGCATTATAAGAAAGAAAATCCATAGAGGAAATGTTTACTTATATATAAACAAAATTAACTCCGGCAAGAACATAAAAGTTGAGCTAGACATGGAACTTGCTAAAAAAATATCTGATGTATATAAGAAAATATTTTCCAAACTGAAAGCTAACATTGATCTAAACTCAAATTTGTTTGAACGAGCAGTGAAGGTAGAAAGATATGTAAGTAATTTAGAAGAAAAGTCAATTTGCAATTTAATACAAAAGGTTACTGAAAGACTTTTGTCTAACAGAAGAAAAGAAGGAAATGCAACAAAGGTGCAAATTGACACTATTTTAAAGAAACTCACCCTTATAATTTCTAAGCTAGAAAAAGTTAAAATCCCAAGAACAAACATAAAAAAAAGATTATCGGGGCTAGAACAATCGTTTAGTGGTGTAGATCTAAGTAAACTTGCATATGAGGTGGTGTTTAACTTAGATAAATCAGAAATTTCAGAAGAGGTTTCTAGGCTAAAGGAACACATCAAAGCTTTTAAAAAAGACACGAGGTCTATATACCCTATTGGAAAAAAAATGGATTTTTATACTCAAGAACTGTTAAGAGAAGTAAATACAATTGGAGCTAAATCCAATAAGTACCAAACAAACAAGATGGTTATAGAAGCAAAATTATTGATTGAACAAATAAAGGAACAGGTACAGAATATAGAATAATTATGAATAGTTATGGTGGAACTAATTTGATTATCGTATCAGGGCCTAGTGGAGTGGGCAAATCCACCTTGTGCAACAAAATATTGAAGGAGCTAGAAAATTGTTTGTCCTATAGCATCAGTTGCACCACCAGGAGCCTCAGGGAAAGTGAGAGAGATAAACAAGAATATTTCTTTGTCAGTAAAAATTATTTCGAAAAACAGATAAAGGAAAATTATTTTGCAGAATGGGAAAAAGTACATGGTGAGCTGTATGGCACTCCTAGGCATCAGATAGAGAGGATGAGTTTAGGGAGCAAATTTCTAATGATGGATATAAATGTAGCTGGGGCCACCAGCTTAAAAAAGCTATACCCTGAAAGCCACACCATTTTTATCCTTCCCCCTTCAATTGAGGAGTTAGAAAAGCGGCTGAGGGCTAGAAGCAAGAACAAAGGTACAGAAGACATTGAAGGCAGGTTAAGAGTGGTTGATATGGAAATGAAAAGTGCCTGTGAATATGATCACCAGATAATAAACAACAATTTTGATGAAGCTTATAAAAAATTTAGAAAAATTGTCGAGAATATTATAAAATAAGGTGAAGTTTGGTAAACTTAGTGGTAGAAGAAAGGACCACGAAAACAACGTGAATTGTAGGCAGATAGAGCTTAAGGAATAGCGATAGACCGAAACATAGTTTGTCTGCCAAAAAGCAAGTTTTTAGTAGTCGGAGTGAGTGTTAGATTGAGGTGAATGCATGGCTAGAATTTCTGTAGAAGATTGTTTAGATAAGGTAACAAACAGGTTTGAGTTGGTGATGTTAGTTGCTAAGAGGGCTAGGAGCCTGTATTCTGGGGCGGAGCCGCTTTTAAAGACCGATAACATGAGTGTTGTAACCGCTCTTAGGGAGGTTGCCTCAAAAAAAGTTAGCTTCAGGCACGATGAAGCTAGTGGCACTCCTCAGATGCAGATTCAAAAAAGTTTGAAAGGTGAATAAGGATTTCGCTTAGTTATAAAAAAATCCAACCTGATACATGTAAGAGCTTGGAAGAATTTACAAGTGCTTTTTCCAAGATATATTCCAAGGAACATTTAAATTTAATAGTCAGAGCTTATGAGTTTGCAAAGAATGTCCATCAGGGGCAATTTAGAAAAAGTGGCAAGCCCTATATAACCCACCCTGCAGGTGTGGCTTTTTTATTGTCCGAATTGTATTTTGACACTACTACCATTGTCGCAGCTCTTTTGCATGACACAGTGGAGGACACTGCCGCCTCAATCGATGAAATAGAAAAACAGTTTGGTAAGACTGTAAGAAATGTGGTGGATGGTGTTACCAAAATATCCAAGATGAATTTTAAAAATACCCATGTGGCTCAAAGTGAAAATATCAGAAAGATGATAGTAGCAATGGGTCAAGATATGAGGGTAATAATCGTAAAAATTGCAGATCGTCTGCACAACATGAGAACTTTGAAGTATATGCCTTATGAAAAGCAACTTAACGTATCTCAAGAAACTTTGGATATATACGCTCCAATAGCCAATAGATTGGGAATCAGTTCATGGAAAATGGAGTTGGAAGGTTTAAGTTTTAAGCACTTAAAACCTCAGATTTATCAAGAACTCTCTTCGAAAGTAACCAAAAAAAAAGAAGAACACGACAAATACATTGAACAAGTTATAGCAGTGTTATCTGAAAAAATAGATCAAAATACCAGCTTGAAACCTCGAATATACGGAAGAACTAAACACATTTACTCAATATACAGAAAAATGAGAGACAAAAACATAGAGTATGAAGATGTACTTGATATATTTGGGTTTAGAATTATCACGGAAACAATTTCTAATTGTTATGAAATATTAGGCCTCATGCACAGCTCCTATAGACCAATTACTGAAGGATTTAAGGACTATATAGCCATGCCAAAGGTTAATAATTACCAAAGCTTACATACCGCTGTAATTATGCCAGGAGGTCAAAGGGTAGAGATTCAAATCAGAACCAAACAGATGCATGAAGTAGCAGAAAATGGCATTGCCGCGCACTGGTCTTACAAAGAAAAAGGGCAGGTGGATATCAAGACAAAAGAAAATTTTGAGTGGTTAAAGAGTTTAACTAGTTGGCATAGAGATATCGACGACTCCAGTGAATTTTTAGAAAGCATAAAATTAGATCTAATGGATGAAGATATTTATGTATTTACTCCAAGGGGTGATGTTAAAGAGTTAAGAGATGGCGCAACAGCACTGGATTTTGCATATGCAATACACTCTGATATAGGAAGTAAAACTGTAGGAGCAAAAGTTGATGGCAAGATGGTTCCTATAAAACACAAGTTACGAAACGGAGATACCGTAAAAATTCTAACTTCACCACATCAAACCCCCTCAAAAGACTGGCTTTCATTTTGCACTTCTTCTAAAGCTCAGTCCAAAATTAGAGCTTTTATAAGAGCAAATGAAAGAAAGCATTCAATAAGTTTGGGCAAAACTCTTTTAGAGCAGGAGTGTACAAAGCTGAAGTTAAAGCTTAACAATATCATTAATGCACCTAACGCCAAAAAAGTAATGGAAAGTTTGGGAATACACAAAGTCGAAGAACTGTATGTTCAAATTGGATATGGAAAACATACTCCATCTAAGATCACAACCTTGCTATCAGGAACAGAATCTAAGACAGAAGATGAAGATTCTTTTCTGAAAAAAATATTTAGAAGATACAAACGCCCTAGTGGAAAGTCGATGGTCAAAGTCGATGGAATGTCGGATATTTTGATATATTATGCTAAGTGCTGCCATCCTATTCCAGGCGATCCAATAGTTGGATTTATTTCTCGTGAAAGGGGCGTTACTATCCATAGATCGTCCTGTAAAAAAACATTTGAAATGGATCGAGATAGAATTGTAGAGGTAGAGTGGGAACGAGAGCAGGCACAAAGCCCTATCAGAAACACAAAAATTCGTGTGTTATGTAATGATACATCTGGAGTACTCAAATCAATAAGTGAGACATTCACGATGAACAACATAAACATATCAAATGCCCATATCAGAACAATTAAAAACAAAAAGGCAATATGTATTTTTGATGTTGCCGTAAAAAGCGTCAATCATATTAACTTAACCTTACAACAGATCTCTAAAATTAAGAGTGTTATAAGAGCAGACAGAATTTAAAGCTTAATATAAGCAAAGATTCGTGACATGGAAGCGTTATTTTATGTGGATTTCTGTTATGTCTCGGCAAATTTAAGCCGATTCTCTCGTGTAGTGACTTAGTAGAGTAAAGGTTAGGAGATAGAAAAATGTCTGAAAAGTTATTTTATTTATACGTTAATGAAGAACAGACAGATCCGTTGCCAGTGTCTGAAATAATAGAAAAGTTAAAGAGCAACACATACAAGTTAAGTGATCTGATATATGATGAAGAGTCTGAAACCTGGGTTACAATTGTAAGCCATGATTATATAATGAAATGTGTGTCTGGTGTAGACCAATCTGAGGAACCTACTTTTCCAGGAAAAGATACTCTACAAGAAGGGACCAGTGGAGAAGAAAATTCTAGCAAAGGAACTTCTGATATTAATCAAGAAGCTAATAGCAGCGGTTTAGATGAAGATAAAGCTAAAGAAGAATTATCTAAATACACCGAAAAAACATGGTTTGTGCTGAGAAATGAGGATAGATATGGACCATTTGACCATGTAGAGATAGCTCAGATGCTTCTATCCAGCCTAGTATATGAGTATGACTATACCTGGAAACAAGGTCTTGAACAGTGGATGAAAATTGCAGAAGTCAGTGATTTTGAAAAGTCTAGTATAGAAAAGTTGTCCCAATTAGAAGGGGTCAATTTTGATGAACCTATTGAGGACAAATTTTTCAGAAGAAAATATCCTAGAAGATTGTGCAACATACCGGTGGTAATTCAGTCAGGTGAGACTTTATATCTTGGAACGGGTATCTCCATAGGAGAATCTGGCGCTGCCATTACAGTAGAAAATGCGGATATAGAAGATCAAAGTATCATTTTGCTAGACTTTAAACCTGGAGACCATCTACCCTCTTTTAGTGCTAAATGTAAGGTAGTAAATATCACTAAAGATGATAAGGGGTCATCTAGATATGGGATTGAGTTTGTGAAGCTAGACCCTGATATACAAAATCAAATAGCAAATTTCTCTCAGCCTCAAAAGGAACCAGAATTGCCAAACAAAGAAAGCGAATAAAAATATACTAGCTTATTATAAATTTTAAATTTGCTTATAGATTTTATGCTGTTTTTTGCTTTAATCCATGCACAGACTTGTCTTCCCAAGAAATCTTTTTTGTATCAGCATCATATAATTTCTTTGGCTTTTTAGATAATTCATCAGAAATTAATAAGCCGTTTAAAATTTCCTTAACTGCAAGTAGTGTTATTTTTTGTTGTATTAAACTATACACATATTCTGACGCTTCTTTGGAAAAATCCCAAGAAACAAAGATTCCTTTTTTATGTTTAGCTAAAAGCTTTAAGAATTTTTTAATATCGGGTATAGAAGTTTTCTCACTTTGATTTTGAATAAAAACAGGTATATTACCCTCATCAGCAAATCCATCAAAAGTATTGTTTAATGATTTTTTTAAATTCCTATCCCAGCCCATTAGGTCGCATATTATTTGAACAAACTTGTTTTTGTGCATACTATGGTATTCTTTTTTTGTAGAAGGCAATCCTTTTATTTCATAGTCTCTATATCCATTATCACTCAACCGATCTGCTGTTACTCTAACAGCAATAGGAGATACATCACCTGTGATAAATCTCCTATCTAAATCAGAACAAACCTTTGCAGTAGTACCGCCCCCACCAAAAAAATCTAACACTACATCATTTTTATCAGTAGAACACTCTACAATCCTTTTTATCAAAGCTTCAGGTTTTTGAGTTCTATATCCAATTCTCTCTGTTGTATCTCTTTGAGAAATAATATTTAAAAACCAAACATCATCATTATTTTTTGGCTCGTCAACATAGTACTTATATACCTTACCGTTTGATCTTACTTCTTGATAAGTTCCCTTATTATCTGTTTTAAAATACCCTCCAAAAGTTTTTTGATCTTGATTTCGACTTAAAGCTATTTCTTTCCAATTATATTTAAATTTGTTTTTGTCTTTAGCGTACCAAAAAATTGTGTCATGTTTTTTGTTAAGCCAAGATTTACTCCTTCCTCCACCATTGGGATAAAACCATATTATTTCATTTATAAAACTTTTTTCTCCAAATACTTCATCTAATAAACACCTAAGTCTATGACTTGCATGCCAGTCACAATGTAAAAAAATAGATCCTGTATCATTTAATACTCTTTTTGATTCTAAAATTTTTGGTTTCATCCAATTAATGTAATGATCAATTCCACCTTTAAATCGATCTCCAAAAGAGCGAACTTCGTAACCATTGCCCCACACAACTTTATAATCCCTGTTTGAAAAAAATGGAGGATCTATATAAATCAAATCAACAGATTTTTCGGATATTAAATTAAGCCAACCCTGACCATCTTCATCAGAGCAATTGCCATACACAATAGTGTTTTTACTCAGATCCAATTTTGTATTTAATGCCATAATATAAATATCGACACATATTAAAAAAACTCTTAGACAATTAACCATATGAATTTTTTAATCATACATAAGTCTAGAGAATAATATGAAAGTAATAAGATGCTGAGGGGCAAAGCTTATCAAAAAATTAGCGGTCTAAGGTTTTAATTAACCTCTTAGGGTTAGTACTTTCTTTATAATTGCTAAGATGCCTTTCTTTTCGCTACTAGTAATTCTTTTGCTACTTTTTCCTCTTCTTATCGCTTTGTTTTTATTTAGATTCTTTGAAATTTTTCTTGTTTGCTTAACAGATCTATTAAGATTTTTATTTCCTTTTACTTCTGGCAACTTATTGTTTGATTTTTGGATCTTTTTTGTCTTCTTTTTCACTTTCTTTTTTGTCATCTGGCTGTGCTTAGATATAGTTTTTTGTTTCCGTAAGTTGTTTTTTATATTTTTTAGGCTCAGAAAGTTTTCTATTAAATCCTTGTCTTCAAGCCATTTAACTTCAAGTTTACATGATAGATATTCTTCCACTCTTAAAAGGTTAGGGATATCTGAATCGCACACCAAACTACACGCAAAGCCAGTTTTTTTAGCTCTGCCAGTTCTACCTATTCTATGAACATAATTTTCTGGGTCATCAGAAATTTCATAATTAACTACTAAATCAACATCTTCCACATCTAAGCCTCTGGCGGCAACATCTGTTGCGACCAAAACATTAAAGTTAGAATTATTTCTAAATTGCTCCATAACTCGTTTTCTCTGAAGCTGGGTTAGAAGGCTCGAAATTCCAACAGATGGAATATTATTTTTATTTAGAAAGGCTTCTATCAACTCAACCTTATGTTTAAAGTTACTGAATACTATAGTCTGCTTAGGTTTAAGTTTTCTTAACAACGACAATAAGTATTGGGGTTTTTGTGATTCCCCCACATGATGTATAAAATCTTCTACGTTCTCAGTTCTTACATGTTTTTTACTCAAATCTATTTCAATGGGGTGTGCGCCGAATTTATACGCCATATTGGTTACAGAAAAATTCAAAGTTGCACTAAAAAACATAAGTTGTCTATTTCTTGGAATTCTGTGTAGCAAAAACTGCATATCATCTTTAAATCCCATATCAAACATTTTATCAGCTTCATCAAACACAACTGCTCTACATTGCCTTAGATCCAAGGAGTGTGATTTATACAGGTCAATAAGTCTCCCTGGAGTACTTACAATAAATTCAACGCTGCTTTTAATCATCTTAATCTGTCTATCATAAGTGGTGCCGCCATACACTTGGACGGCACTAAGATTTGTTTTTCCTCTTAAGGAACAAAAATCCTGATATACCTGCTCTGCTAACTCTCTAGTGGGTACCAAAACCAAACAAAAATGGCCTTTCTGCCAGTTAGAAAATCCTCCTGTTTTTAGTTTTCCTAAAAACACCCGTTCCATCAGAGGTATTAAAAATGCAGCTGTCTTGCCTGTGCCAGTTTGAGCAAGCCCAGAAATATCCTTGCCCTTTAGGCCATCAACGATAGTGACAGATTGTATGGGAGTACACTCCTCAAAGCCATTAGAGTTGACACCTTGAAACAATTCATCAGAAAGATTTAAGTCTTTGAAATACATTCACTTGCAGCTTTATAACAAAATCGCTAAAACCAATTAACCTGATGTTTATCACCTTTTAGGTTCCATGTTAACAATTTGTTAATAAAATTAAGGAAACGTTAAAAAATGACTCATTTAAATGATGTAACCAGTCTTGTAGATTCAGAGGCAATAGACATTGTAAAAAGACTACAAAATGAAGGTTTTACCGCATATTTAGTAGGAGGTTGTGTCCGGGACCTTCTCTTAGGGCTTAAGCCCAAAGACTTCGACATAGCAACAAATGCGAAGCCCAGAGAAGTCAAGCGTATAATAAAAAACAGCTATATTATAGGAAGGCGTTTTAAGCTTGTGCTGGTCAAAAGAGGGTTTAAGCAATTCGAGGTTGCAACTTTTAGAAAAGATCCAGAGGATAAAAAAAGTATACCCGATCGAGATAATGTCTTTGGAAAACCACAGGAGGATGCTTCCCGAAGAGACTTTACCATCAACAGTATTTTCTACGATCCAATTAATAAAAAAATTATAGACTACGAAAAAGGCATTAAAGACATAAAGAAAAGATTAATAAGAATGATTGGAAATCCTATTATCCGACTAAGAGAAGATCCAATAAGAATTTTACGGGCACTAAGATTTGCTGAAAAATTAAATTTTTCCATAGAATCACAATTAAGGAAAGCAATAGAAGGTTTAGGTTCTGAACTAAAAAATTCAAAGTTACCTAGAATAAGGGAAGAAATTTTGAAAATTTTAAAACTAGAACACCCAAAATCAGTGTTTTTTGAACTTTTTGATCTAGAAATTATGAAACATATTATGCCTACCTTACATGAGGCCATGCAGAACAAAACCAAACTGCCGGAATTTGAGATTTATCTAAATAATATGAATATATGTGATACAAACAATCCAAAAGAACATTTTGCCTATTTAACCCTAGGATTCCTAACAGCATTTAAGAATTACAATCCAGAAAATAAAATAAGAAGAGGCAGCCTTTCTAAGGATACCGGCCTTACAAATTTTATGAAAGAAGAGCTTGGAGTATTTCCAACAGAGATTATACAAATTTGTAATTTCTTAGAAAATTTTCACCTAATAAAAGATCAGCATCATGACTCTGCACTTTTTGATGAAATAGGTTATGCTACGGTATTAAAATTTGCAAAATTAGAACACCTACTACCTACAAAATTTAGATGCTAACTCATTTGGTTTAATACCCCATTTTTTTAAGTTATAGTAAAATTTACCTCTTGATACTTTAAACTCTTGTGCAGCTTTTCTTACATTCCCCTTGTGTTTATCTAAAATTTTCAGCATCATCTTTTTTTCATTTTTTTCAAATTGCTCAGAACTTTTCCCAATTTCATAATTCTCAGTTTCACAATTTTCTAGCTCCAAAAGATTGCTCAGATCACTTTTGTACAAAGTTTTATATCTATGTATAGCAGACACTCTAGATACAAAATTTTTTAGTTCTCTAATGTTCCCTGGCCATGTGTGAGATTTCAATACATCAACAGCACAATCTGAAAATTTCACTTTGTTGGTTAAACTAAGCTTGAAAAGCAAAGGCTCTATATCCTCTGTTCTGTCTCTTAAAGGAGGTATATGAATACTAATTACATTTAGCCTATAATACAAATCTGATCTAAATTTTCCCTGTCTAATTAAATCTTTTAAATCTCTGTGAGTTGCTGAAATAAATCTTACATCTGTTTTAATACTTCTATCCGAACCTAGGGGTTTTATTTCTTTATTCTCCAGTGCTCTTAAAAGTTTTGGTTGCAGGTGTATGGGCAAATCTCCTATTTCATCTAAAAATAAAGTACCACCCTCTGAGGCTAAAAAAGCTCCTTTTCTATCATTAACTGATCCGGTGAAACTCCCTTTTTTATGTCCAAACAATTCACTTTCAATCATATTTTCAGTAAGAGTACTACAATTTATACTGATAAATGGTTTTCCATTTCGTTTAGAAGACTGATGTATAAATCTGGATATTACATCTTTTCCAGTACCCGATTCCCCTACTAACAAAACAGGGTGGTTTGTTGTAGCAAAACCTAGTAGCTTAGAAAGCTCCTTTTTCCAGTTATAGTTTTTAGATTCTATGTTGGTTATGTCTAACTTGGTTCTAAGAAACATAAATTCATTATCATATGCTGATATTATATCTCCATTATTTAAAACAGCATCTATAATCTGTGTTCCATTGACATATACCTTGGAAGTTAGATTCAAGTTATTTATATAAACATTAGACCCATTGATCTTAAGCAAGATGTTGGAAAGCCTTGAGCTATTTTGTTTTGAACTTACAAAAGAACTTAGACTAGAACTTTTAGTTAAAGGCATAAAGCTGCCGTTTAAATCACACGGCAAAAGGTATCCATAGCATGTATTATTTGCAACTATCATAAGAAATCCTCCTCAGCTCAAATAAGGTAATCAAAAATTATGCCACACATATTAAAAATTATTACTACCTATAAACACTTATAAATTTATTGACAGCTTGAAAACTTAACCTTAGCTTGAGTACCGTTTTTGAGATTTTAAGTCTCAGGAATGAGACTCTTTGATGTTTATAAAAAGTTGTGACTATGACTATCCTGTACATTCAATGCCTGAAGTTGCCCTGGTAGGTCGTTCTAACGCTGGCAAGTCTTCCTTTTTAAATTCATTATCGGGTGCCAAAGTTGCCAGAGTGTCTAAAATACCTGGCAAAACAAATCTTTTAAACTTTTTTGATATGAAAGATTATATTTTAGTAGATATGCCAGGATATGGTTATGCCAAAAGAAGTTTTGATGAGATAAATAAATGGAAGAATATGGTAGAAAATTATCTACAAACAAGATCTGAGCTAAGGCTAATGCTTCTTTTGATGGATATACGAAGAGATTTAACAAAAGATGAAATTATGTTGATAAAATTAGCTAAAAACAAGTCGATTCCCATTTATATAATACTAAGTAAAGCTGATAAATTAAAAGATACAAATAAAAAAATGGATAAAATAAAGAGTGTGTCTGGAATTAATAATGTTTTTGTGTGTTCTTCAAAAACCAAAAAGGGTATTTTAGAAGTAAAAAAAAAGCTAAAGGTGAGGTTAACGAGGTAAAAAATAAGGAGGCTTTGCCTTCTTTGGTTCAATTGGCTCACGAGATAAATCTTTATGTTTTCCAATTGAAACAACCTCCCCAAGGTCGGTTTTTTTACTGAGAGGTTGCCCAGCTCTGGACACGATGCCGATCCATTTGCCAAAGGTCTTCCTAATTAGGCTAATAAAAGTTGATTGGCGTAGCGGTGTGCAAAGCACGTCGCTGAGCAAAGAAACTTTTTTAGCTGAATGGTTGCCCAGCTCTGGACACGATGCCGATCCATTTGCTAAAAGTAAGTTTAATGAGACCAAAGACTAATAGGAGTGAGAATTTGAAATATATTTTTATAACAGGGGGCGTGGCATCGTCTGTAGGGAAAGGTCTTACGACGGCATCAATTGCATCACTTCTTGAGGAAAGAGGTCATAAAATCTCTATAATAAAATTTGACCCTTACATAAATGTAGACCCTGGAACGATGAATCCATTTCAACATGGTGAAGTATATGTTACTGAGGATGGTGCAGAAACAGATCTGGATTTAGGGCATTACGAGAGATTTACAAATTGTACTATGTCTTATCAAAACTCTGTTAGCACCGGGCAGATATATGAGACAGTTATACAAAATGAAAGACAAGGCAAATATTTGGGAGGCACTGTACAAGTCATCCCGCACATAACAGACGAAATAAAGAGACGTATTTTTAAAGTGTCAAAAAACAAAGAAGTTACCTTGGTAGAGATAGGAGGAACCGTAGGAGATATTGAGGGGTTGCCATTTTTAGAGACCATACGGCAGGTCAGAAGTAGTGTAGGTGCAGGAAATTCTGTTATCGTTCATGTTACCTTGCTCCCAAAAATTGATGTTGCGGGTGAGATCAAAACAAAACCCACTCAACACTCTGTAAGAGAGTTGAGAAGCCTTGGATTGCAACCAGATTTTTTGGTTTGTAGAAGCAAAGATATAATTACTTCTAGTGCTAAGGAAAAAATATCTCTCCAATGCAGTGTGGATATAGACAAAATTGTTTCATCACCAGATGTAGAATCTATCTATACTCTTCCTATTTTTATGCATAAAGAATCACTAGACACAAACATAGTTAAAAAACTGAAGCTGAAAAGTAAAAAGCCCAACATATCTAAATGGAACAACGTAATACTAGATCTGAAAAAAGCAACACAAAAAGTAAAAATAGCATTTATAGGTAAGTATGTGGATTTAAAGGAAAGTTACAAATCTCTACATGAAGCAATAATTCACAGTGGTATAAAAAATAGGGTAAGAATTGAAATTAGATACATAGACTCAGAGAAATTTAAAGAAAATAGTTTAAAAAATATAGACGCCGTTATAATTCCAGGAGGTTTTGGTAACAGAGGTATTAAAGGAAAAATTGCAGCAGCTAAATATGCTAGGGAAAATAAAATTCCATTCCTAGGCATTTGTCTTGGAATGCAACTTTGTATAATTGAATATGCAAAAAACATATGTGGCATTAAAACGGCAACTAGTAGTGAGTTTTCAAAAACTGGTACTCATATTATTCATACTATGAAAGATCAAAAGAAAAAAATAAATAAGGGTGGAACAATGAGATTGGGATCATATACTTGCCATTTATCTAACAATACTTTGGCCAAAAGACTCTATAAGAAAACAAAGATTAAAGAGCGGCATAGGCACAGATATGAAGTAAACAATAAATATGCATCTGTTTTAAAAAAACATGGATTGATTTTGTCTGGGATAAACAAAGAAAAAAATTTAATTGAAATGATTGAAATAAAAGACCATCCCTGGTTTATTGGAGTTCAGTTTCACCCAGAGTTTAAGTCAAAACCCTTCCTCCCACACCCTTTGTTTGATGGTTTAATTAAAGCTGCTATCTCGAAAAACAAGTAGACCCCAGCACTACTATCTTATGCTTGAAACATTGACCTACTTACTGTATCATTTACTCTCTAATAAGGTTTCATATGGATCATAATATCAACCTACTAAACTCTGTAGCAAAGAGAGCTTTGTACTTCACTGTACAGATGATTTATCTAGCAAACAATAGAAGTGACAAACAAAAAGGGGATCCTAAAATTGGTGGTCACCCTGCTGCTTGCGCCAGCTCACTACATTTGTTAGGAGCATTACATTTAGTTGTTAAATCAGGGTTTGACTATATGGCTGTAAAGCCCCATGCTGCTCCTTGTGACCATTCTTATAATTATTTGCTAAACTTATTATTAGATAAAAACCTAAATCCTATTAGCAAAGATCAAGCAGTAAAAGCCATGCATAACTTAAGAGCTTTTTCTAATGATGAGTACGTATTTCAATCCTATCATTCTAAATACGATCCTGATCATATGGGATTTCTTCCTTCGGGCACTGTTGGTATTCCTCCTGTCAATTTAGGTTATTTAGCCTTGGCTTACAAATTTGCGCAAGCACAAGGTTTTACTATACCTGATAAGGCACACTTTTGGGCTTTGATTGGAGATTCTGAGTTTAGGGAAGGATCACTTATGGAAGCCATGCCTGATTTTGCTGAAAGAAATTTAAATAATGTAACCTGGATCATAGATTATAACAGACAGAGTTTAGATGGCCATAGAGTAATAGACCAAAATGTTTATGGAAATGACTGCGAAAGAATATATCATACAGCTAAGGTTAACGGTTGGAATTGCATTGAACTACAACATGGTAGTTTAAGACAAAAATTATTTACAAAACCTGGCGGAGAGTTTTTTAAAAATTTACTAGAAAAAGATTTATCAGATTTTGAACTACAAGCACTTATTTTGTCTTCCAACATATCTGATGTAAGAGAAAAAATTTTAGAACAAAACACAAACCTAAAATTATTTTTAGATAATATAAGTGATGAAGATTTAGCAGGTGGTTTGAATGATTTTGGAGGCCATGACTTTTTAGAGATACTCAAATGTTTAAATCAAAGCAAAACATCAGATAGACCCACAATAATAATTGCACACACTGTTAAAGGTTGGGGTCTTAAATCAAAAGCCGAATGCTCTAATCATAATACATTGCCAACCAAAGAAGAGGTTTCCTATTTAAAAAACATAGAAAATGTACAAGATACTTTTGAAACTTTTAAACCTGGTACAGATGTGCATAAGTTTTTACAAAAAAGACACACTGAACTATTGGATGACTTTAAGCAGGTGTCAAAGATAAAGCAAAACAACAAGATTAACATTACAGATATTCCTGACAGTTTAGATATAAATTTAAAATTTGCTATTTTTCCGCACACACAGTGGATGCTAGGGCAACTAATAGCTAAACTTACCAGAATAGCTAACACTGAGGTTAAAGAAAAAAACGAAAAGATGTTTAAGCCTATAGCTAAGCTCTTAGCTATAATGTCTCCTGATGTTGGAACTTCTACAAACTTAAATCCTACTATGGATGGAAAAGTATATGGTACTAAAGTTCATGATTTAGAAAGCGATCTGAATGTTAGGGATCCAAAATCACCGCACCTTGCTCCTGATAAAGATAATACAAATAGGTTTTTTAGGTTTGATATAACAGAAGCAAACACAATGAGCTGTGTTGGATCTTTTGGTAAAATAAAAGAATTGTTGGGAGCCCCTATAATACCCATCATGTCTATATATGATTTTTTTATAAAAAGAGCTCATGACCAGTACTTTTACAATTTATATTGGGATTCTAATTTTATTTTAATAGGTACTCCTTCTGGAATTACTTTATCTCCTGAAGGAGCTCAGCATGGTTGGAAATCAGATTTTCAAATTCCCAATCAAATTACATGGGAACCTTTTTTCTGCCAGGAAATGGATTGGATTTTTGTAGATGCTTTAAAAAGACACTTTGGAAATAACAAAGACAGGACAGGAGTTTTAATAAGGGCAACTACAAGAGGTGTTCAGCAAAAAGACTTATTAAAATATTTAAAAAAACAAAGCAGGTTTAAAACAGACAAGAACATTTTGAGTGCGGAAGAGAATACAACATTTGCTTATGAACAAACAGTTTCTAATATAAATGACAATGAAATTTTAAATACAGTAAAATTTGATGTGCTTGCAGGAGGATATAGTTTGATAAACTATTCCAACTATCATGCATATGAAGTAGGAGATAATGTAATAAATCTAGTGTCTATGGGCTCTCTTACAACGGAAGCAATAGAAGCGTCTGACAAATTATTAAAGTTTGGAATTTATGCAAACTTATTGGTGGTTACAAGCCCTGATCTACTACTAGGTAATTTAGCATACAAAAATGAATTTTTGCACTTTAAAAGTCTTATAGCACAAAATGCTCCTATAGTTACAATCCATGATGGAGAGCCTGGCCTTTTAGATAATGCTGGTTCTATATTAGGTGCAAAATCAGAAACACTTGCTACAAGAGTTCACTCTAAATGTGGCAACCCAAGTGATATATATACTTATCACGGGTTGAATTCTGATAATATTGTTCAGACTGTCTTAAAAATTCTATAATCAAAATAAAAAATGTAAATTAGCTTGTGCAGCCATTGCACCGAAGGGTACTACTCCCCCCGGGAATAAGTAACCCAGATCTAATGAGATATTTGTAATGTCATTTATTTTATAATCAGCCCTAAAATCAAGTTCCACGCCATATTGGCTAATATCTTCATTGAGATTTATATTTAGTATCTTTGCCAACAGAATATTTGTTTTTAGATTTATTTTTTCTGTAAGAGAATAGTTTACCTCTCCTGACATATAGAAAGAGTTTGTTAAAAACTCAACATCAGGTACACTAGTTACATCTAAATTATCTTTGTCAAAAAATCTTTTGGTACCTAAAAAGTCCTCTGTTAGAACATGGTTGAACAAAATTAAACCAACTTCATAATCTCGATCTGCTAAAAATCCTTCGTATACATTTTGAGTTTCTGGATCATCTCCGGAGATGTAACCTGTGTGAAGGCCAAATCCCATTTTGTTGTTTAAGACAACATCATCTGCACTTAGTACTGCAGCTAATCCAAATGCATCCAATGTAAGCTCTCCTTCGGTACTATCTGATGGCGTAATACCTGTGCCACCTGATTGAATAGTTAGCTCTGATCTAAGTTTGAGTTTTTTATAAGATTTTTCAACATATGCACCCATGGATGTTATGCCTACGCTTCCTATAGATTCTGATGTATCAGTGCTGTAGAGACCGTCTGACTCTGTTCCTTCAGAGTGCCCAATTTTTCTATGATAAACAGCCCCTAGAGTAATTTCTGGAATTTCATATAGCAAGTTTACAATAAATTCACTTGCTTCTATGGTGGTTCCTTCTGATTTGGAGACTCCATAAGCTGGCATAAGAGTAAAGTTTCCTAGTATTGCTTTTATTGCCATCCCATCTAGGTTATCTAAATAATGTTCCCCTTTATCCGATAGATTTAAGCCCAACCCAAAATTCAAAGGAATTCTACCTAATAGCAGACTTCCATACTCCCTTGTCCAGGACAAATAAGCTAGGCTAGCATATATTCCAGATGGCATTTGATATTGGAAGTTTCCTATCTTATTACCTCCTAAAAAACTCCCTCCCAAGTATTCTGAGTAATCAGAGTTAAATATACCAAGTCTTGTGTAGATATTAATGTCGTCATATGCAACTATCTCTGGAGCCAAAATTAGATTGTGCATTAGATATGTTTTGGTGAAGTTTTCTTCACCTTCTGTATCAGATTCTTGATTTAAATAAGTTCCACCAAACTTATAGCCTCCGTGAAAACTAAAATCGAACCCAAAACTTTGGTGAGCAAAAAAAAGACACAAGAATAGAACAAAAATCCTCATCTCTTATTTAACTCTTCTAAATAGAACCTGTCATAAAGTGCTTTCCATTCACTTGTTCCTTCCATAATGCCCCTTTTTATCGAAGTAATTTTTTGTTTCACAACAGTATCTATGTCAGACAAAGAGGATACAAATTGTTCAATTGTCCTTTTTGCAATTTTCACCGCTCTATCTTTATTATCAATTTTTAGATGTTCACCTAAACCATTTATAATTTCTTTTGCCAAGTAAGCCTGTCTATCCAGAGAAATCATAGTATAAAGCCTTTTCTCTTAGCCAACCGTTTCTTTGTCATTTTAAATAACTTATGTCTATCAAGTGAGGAGTCACCTGAGCCCGCAATCAACTGATCTGCTAGTCGCCTTGCTTCAATATCTAGTTTTTTTTCAGCATTAAAATTGTCCTTTATAATATCTGAGGTTTTAGATATCACAACCTCCTTTTTGGAAATAAACTGAGACGCATTGTCCCTCTCAAGGCTATCCACAATATTTCGTGCCAGCCTCTGTATTTGTACATCAGGTAATTCCATTTAATAAGCCTAGAAGAGTAGTTTGCAAAATAATACTTTTCAAGAACAAATAAATTGCCTATGTAAAAATTTGATAAAGACCTATGTGACGCTACGCATGCCTCACATAGTATGTCTAGTTTTGGGTTTAATATCTAGGGTTTTTGGTAAGTATTTAGTATTAAAAACCTTTAGTGATAAAGTGACGATTATGTTTGAAAGTAAACATGATTTTTTTACAAGCTTTCTAGGTGCTGGCGAGATTAAGTACAATTTGGTAGTCTCTCTTGGATTGAAAACTACAAGTTTTATTTTTGGGAGTATTAGCCTTGCAGGATTATAAACACACTCTTAATTTGCCTAAAACCAACTTTCCTATGAAAGGTAATCTTCCTCAAAGGGAACCTGAAATTATTAAACAGTGGAACAGTATAGGTTTACATGCCAAGCAGGTAAATAAAAACAAAAAACCATTTACTCTAATAGATGGTCCACCTTATGCCAATGGTGAGTTACATATGGGGCATGTTTTAAATAAGGTGCTTAAAGACATAGTAATTAAGTACAAAAACATGACTGGGTATAGTGCAGAGTTTTTACCTAGCTGGGATTGCCATGGTTTGCCAATTGAGCATGTGGTTACCAAAAAATTCAACCTAAAAGAAAAAACTGACAGCCAGATAAGAAAGTTATGTAGAGATGAAGCAAACAAGTGGGTAAAAATTCAAACTCAACAATTTATTAGATTTGGGGTTTTAGCTACTTGGGACAAACCTTATCTCACTTTGGATAGAGAATATGAGGCTTCACAAATCAGAGTGCTTTCTGATTTAGTGGAAAAAGGCCTCTTGTATCGTGGCGAAAAAGCGGTTTATTGGTGTTACGCTCTACAAACATCTCTTGCTGAAGCAGAGATAGAGTACATGGATCGAGAAAGCCCTTCTATTTATGTTAAGTTTCCAATTACGAAAAGCCCTTTTAAATATAAAAACCTAAGCATAATGATTTGGACAACCACTCCCTGGACAATACCTGCTAACAGGGCCCACGCTGTAAAAGAAGAATTTGATTACAGCATATATAAACTGTCTTGTGACTATGTGATAATGGCAGATGGACTGAAAGAGCACTTCGAAAATACAACTGGCTTAGTCTTAGAGAAAAAATCTGATTCATTTAAAGGTGAAAAGCTTTTAGGCTTAAAAACAAAACATGTAATGTATCCAGAAAAAGAATCTCCTATTGTATCTGGAGAGCATGTAACTTTGGACGCAGGTACTGGGATAGTTCATACAGCTCCTGGGCATGGACAAGAAGATTTTGAGATAGGGAAAAAGTACAACTTAGAAATATTCAGCCCCGTAAATGAATTTGGGAATTATACAAATAAAGTTTCAGATTATGAAGGCGTGCATGTATTTGAAGCCAATCCACTTTTAATTGAAAGGTTTAGAAAATCAGGACATCTAGTTTTTGCAGACCAGATAAAACATAGCTATCCTCACTGCTGGAGAAGCAAGACTCCTGTAATCTTTAGAGCTACTCCTCAATGGTTTATAAAAATGGATCATGCAGATTTAAACGTAAGAAAGCTAGCATTAGAAGAAGTACAAAAAGTTTCCTGGATTCCTGAATGGGGAGCAAATAGAATAAGTTCTATGATAGAGGCAAGGCCTGATTGGTGTGTTAGCAGACAGAGGGTTTGGGGCGTACCAATTCCGGTGTTTTATTGTGCTAAGTGTGGCAAAGAACACATCGAAAAAAATACAATGCTAAGACTAGCAAGCTTGATGGAAAAAGAAGATGGAATAGAAGAATACTGGTCAAATGACATAGACACATTGTTGGACAAAAGTATTTCTTGTTGTAATACTAGAGACTTTATAAAAGGAAAGGACATTTTAGATGTGTGGTTTGATAGTGGTGTTGCATGGGCCTATTCTTTATATAAAAACCGTCCTTTTCCTGCCGATATATATTTAGAAGGTAGTGACCAACACAGAGGATGGTTCCATACAAGCCTTTTAACTTCAATTGCTAATCAAAAAAAAGCTCCCTTTAAAACAGTGCTTACTCATGGATTTGTTATGTTTTCCAAAGGCATAAAGATGAGTAAAAGCAAAGGTAATGTTGTAGATCCTAAAAATATAATAAGCAAAGATGGTGCAGAAATACTAAGACTTTGGGCATCACACGAGGACTATACACAAGATATAAATTGCAGCCCTGAATCCTTCGATAGACTAAAAGAAACCTATAGAAGGATCAGAAATACAATGCGGTTTATGTTAGGAAATCTCCACGAGTTTGATCACAATAATCTTGTCCAGTATGAAAAGTTACACTCACTTGAACAGTGGATCTTGCACAGACTTAACAAGCTAATCAAAACTTCCAGAAATTATTATGAAAACTATGAATTTTTTAAGATATACCATCTGTTAAATAATTTTTTTAGTGTGGATTTGTCTTCTTTATATTTGGATATAATAAAAGACAGACTTTATACTAGCAAAAGGGATGGTGAATTAAGAAGATCAACTCAAACTGTATTGCTATATCTTATAGACAATCTTACTAGACTTATGGCCCCTATACTTAGCTTTTTGTCGGAAGAAGTTTACGAATTTTTACCTAATAAAAAAGAAGAAAGTGTCTTTTTAGATAGTCAGCCTGATTCTGAAAATCTTTGGGAAAATGCAAAAATAGATTCTGATTATGAAATAATGTTCAATATAAGAGAGCAAATTAAAAAGAAATTGGAAGTTTTAAGAGAATCAAAACAGATAGGATCAAGTTTAGAATCAAGAGTTTCTTTGACTTTAGATAAAAAAACCTATGAACTTATCTCTAGGTACAAAGATTCTCTAAGTGAGTTTTTCATAGTATCAGATGTGGAGCTAAATTCGGGAGAATATAATATTATGGTATACAAAGCTTTGGGGAACAAATGTGCTAGGTGTTGGAAATACAGTGATACTGTTAATCCAAAAGACAAATTTCCCAATATTTGCTCCAAGTGTATAGACGCACTCAAGTAGATTAATGTAAAGTTTAATAAGTGTAAATTTTGATAGAATATATTTAATAAAAAGAGTTCATGGGGGCAGAGTTGATGTTGAGATTTTATATTAGAGTTAAACATAAAAGTTAAACATGAGAATTTAAACATGAGGGTTAAGTACTTTAAATATTTGTTGTTAGTTTCTATGTCCGGTTTTGTATGTGCCTTAGATCAGTTGACAAAGATGTACATTCACGTTCGTTTAAGGGTAGGGGATATAATAGAAGTGATTCCTGAATTTTTTAACATAACTTATGTTAGAAATCCTGGAGCTGCTTTCGGATTTTTATCAGAATCACATCCATTATTCAGAGATATTTTCTTTTTTTTAATTCCTCCTGTTGCACTTGCAATTGTGATCTCTGTACTCAGATCAGTAGAAAACAGTGATAGAGTTCAAATAACCAGCCTTGCCTTGATATTTGGTGGGGCCATTGGAAATTATATTGATAGAGTTCGTGCCAAGTTATCTGGAGAAGGTACTCAGTATGTAATTGATTTTTTAGATTTTTATTACAAAGATTATTCTTGGCCTGCATTTAATGTAGCTGACATAAGCATTGTATGCGGGATAGCACTTTTAATTTTAGTTATGATAAGAGATTCTAAGAAAGCTTTGGCAGCTTCCAAGAAGAAAAAAGAGGCCAAGGCTTAGTTAAAACAAAAGTATCCAACTTGTAATTTATTAAAGCTTCTTTTTATTTGCTTTCTATTTATTCTTGAAAATGCGATCTAAATAAGAATACAATCTATTAATGCAATACTATATACATGATATAGATCCTGCTATTTTAAAGTTGGGCGTTATCCAAATAAGATGGTACGGGCTTATGTATGTACTTGGGTTTTTCGTAGGTTATCTAATTTTTGTAAGAAGGTGGAAAAAAAAAAGATTTGCATTAAACCCTGAAGCATCTCAATTACTTATAACCTATTTAATGATTGGCATGATCTTGGGAGCCAGGTTGTTTTATGTAACTGTGTATGACTACTGGGCTTATATTGAATCTCCTTTAAGTGTGTTTGCTATTTGGCAAGGGGGTTTATCTTATCATGGAGCTGCTATTGGGTTTACTGTTGCTTGTATAGTAGCTTCAAAGAAATTAAAAGTTGGTTTTTTTCATATAATGGATACTATAGTGCTTGCGGCAGCTTTTGGGGTTTTTTGGGGAAGATTGGGAAATTTTGCTAATGGAGAACTTGTAGGTCGGGTCACAGAAGTTCCGTGGGCTGTAATTTTCCCTGCAATAGATAACATGCCAAGACATCCTTCTCAAATATATCAATCTCTAACAGAAGGACTTTTAATCTTTTTTATTCTACTTCTGATAGAAAAAAGGGAGATAGGTTTAGGTTTTGCACCAAAAAACAATCGAAGCGGTGTATGGAAGAGAACAGGTGTAATGTGTACTTCATATTTAATTTTATATGGAATGTTTAGATTTATTATGGAATTTTTTAGACAACCTGATAGTCAACTTGGATTTTTTGCAGAATATTTTAGTATGGGTCAAATACTTTGTTCTATAATGATTATATTTGGCATAATACTTTTGTATGTTAGAATAAAAAATCCAATAAAGGAGTCCATACCATAAATTGGCGCCTACTTTAAGTCCATTACATTTATCTACTTATTTGTTTGTGATGTCCTTGTCTTTTTGTATATGCATTGTATGGGTTTATCTTCGATCAAAAAAGCAAAACTTAAAAGATGCCTTGGATTTATGTTTAATTTTAATGATCTCTGGGCTTGTGGGCGGAAGGTTATTTCATGTAATAGTAGAGTATCCTAAGTATTATATAGAAAACCCCATTAACATTATTAAATTGCATCAGGGTGGTTTTGTGTTTTATGGGGGATTTATATTTGCATTTTTATTTGGTTTTTTATTTTTAACTTTTAAGAAACAAAATATCTCGGATTTTTTAGATTTACTTGCACCTGTTATACCTCTGGGCTATGCCTTGGGCAGGATTGGATGTTTTTTAGCAGGATGTTGCTTTGGAGAAAATACTAATTTTTTTAAGTCTATTGGATTAAGTGGCATTACATCTCATCCTACACAACTATATTCTTCCTTTTTAGGGTTTTTGATAACAGCAATGATTCTTTATTTAGAAAGACATGGGTTATTTTATAAAAAAAGATTTTTTGTATATTTGATTTTATATGGCATATCTAGGATCTTATTAGAAAGTTTGAGGGGAGATTTTAGAGGGCACTATCCGATATCTACCTTTATTAGCATTATGCTTGTTATTTTTGGGTTCTATTCGCTTAGACCTCTTTTTTCAAACACTAAGTCCAACCTATAAAAAAGGCCTGAATCCTAGTTTTACCCTAAATTTATCACCAGGGTACTCCGATTAGGGGCCTAATGAATCTTAAGAAGATAAGACAAAATAAGTGGAACATAACCTACATAATAGTCGGCGTGGCGATTATTGCTATGAGTGTAACTAATTGCGGTAGGAAGGGAAGTAAGTATGCAGGTCCATTTCATGGCGGCAAATATTGCGAAGACTACGGCAGACAGCACTCACAGGATTATGCTGCCACTTCAGATCCAAATATGTTGGGTGATCTAGACTATAATTATCCTGGATCAAACCAACACAGATATAAATGTGAAGATGGTAGGTACACTGGCAGCAGTTGGAATGGCATGCAGTTAACAACCGCAAACCCTAGTGGTAGAGAAACTCTCAGGATTACAAATAAAGATGTATTTAATAACTTTTTAGAATTGTTAGGAGTATGTGCAAACTCCAGATGGAGTGGGTTGCATGCGCAGCTTGTTATTGGCAGCCACTCTTGTGGTAGTGCTGTAGAAAATCTTAGATTAGGCTTTAATGTATTCTTAGATTACAATCCTCAACAAGATTCATATGCAGAAGCAGATGCATATGTATGGCATAAACAATTAACACAATTAGGTCAGCTAGAGCCTTGGGTTATACAAGAGGGAAGGTTTACAAGAGTAAATGAGGATAGAGAATTTGAGATAATATATGATCTTTTTTCAGAAAGACATACCAATTTAAAAATTAGGGTAAATGGTTCTCCAGAAGATCTTGAAGATTGCAACAATGCTAGTTTTACTGTTTCATTTGCCAACCAACAAATAGCAAGAGGTAATATGTTTCTATCAGACAGCAGTTGCTATAGGAATAACCGATAAAGCTCAATAAAAATAATAACTGTTGTTTTTTTCCTACTTACTATAGAAAATAGAGCATAAGTTGCCGATAGGGCTTAAGTTGACAAGCGATATGAGTCAACAATGGCTAAAATGCGGTAGTTTTGTTGACCTAGATAGTTTATTTTGATTTTATTTTCTTATCTAGTGGAGGTGCTTATGAGTAGAAGAAATCTAACTAGCCTTAAATTAAAGGGGTTTTGATCCAAGATTCCCGTCTTGAATAAGTTAAAAATGAGATTTTTTTTGCTAATTTTTTTAAGCCTTGCTACAGGTTGCATATCTGTAAGGTTGGATCCAAACAAAATAAAGAGCTCAAAACAAGTGAGTTATCTAAAGCCAGTTGGTTTTAATTGGATTAAATCAAATTTTGCTGACAGATCCTGGAAAGATTCTAATGACAATATTATCTCATATCATACAGAGTGTAGTAATGAACCAGCTCCAGATGTGGAGGTTGTATTTGACAAATATGTTGCCGGATTATTGACAATAGAGGATGCAGAAAAAACCAAATTTAGATATAACAACAGCCTTGCTATACGAGCCGATTTTTTATCAAAGATAGACAGCATAAAACGGCAAATAGATATGATGGTATTTGCAAAAGGCTATTGTCACTACAACATTATGTTGGTAGGGCACCCAGACAAAATCTCTCAAGCTAAGGGTGTGTTTGATGATTTTATAGAAAGCTTTAGGGTGGAATAAATGAGTGCATTAGCACAGTCCATAGGTTCCTTTTTAATAACACAAATCAGATTTGTTGGCGGATCTTGGCTTTTGTTAATTCAATCAGCAAAAGAGTGCGTGAGGCCTCCTTACTATCCCGGACTTATTATACACCACCTAAACCATGTAGGTATCAGGTCTTTGGGTTTAATAGTTGTAACCGCACTTAGTATAGGTATGGTTATCTCACTTCAGTTTGGTTTAGGGTTAGAAAAATTCGGTATGAAGCTCTATGTTCCTAGAATGGTGTCCTTAGCTATAGTAAAAGAGATGGGCCCTGTGCTTACTAGCCTCATGTTTGCAGCAAGAGTTGGAGCTGGTATAGCTTCAGAAGTTGCTTCTATGTCTGTAACTCAACAGGTTGATGCTATTAGGGCTTTAGGCACATCTCCAATAAAAAAAATAGTTATTCCTAGAGTTATAGCTTGTTTGATAGCTTTGCCTGCATTGGTTTTAATTGCAAATTTTATTGGTTTATTTGGAGCAGCGTTGGTTGCTAGTGTAGAGTTGAATGTTGATGTTGGGTTCTTTCTTTTGAAAGTATATCAATCTGTATTTTTTATAGATTTTATGAGTGGTTTTGCCAAACCATTTGTGTTTGCATTTTTCATTTCAATTATAGCTTGTCACTACGGTCTTAGTGCCAAAGGTGGAACGAAGGCTGTCGGCATGGCAACCAGACATTCTGTTGTTGTGTCATCTATAATGATAGTAATAAGTGATTTTTTCATAAGTAAAGTATTTTGGATAATAGAAAAATGGTTATTATAGAAGTTAAAAGTTTTGCCAAAAGTTTTGGCGAAAAAACAATACATACGGATGTTAGTTTTGATGTACAAAAAGGAGAATGTCTTGGTTTGATAGGAGGTAGTGGTGCCGGAAAAAGCATAATACTTAGGGGTATAATAGGGCTAGAAATGCCCGATTCCGGAAGTGTAAAAATAAATGGAGAAGAGATTACCAAATTAGAAGAGCGCCAATTGGTGGATGTTAGGAAAAAAGTTGCATATGCATTCCAGGGAGGCGCGCTGTTTGATTCAATGAGTGTATTCGATAACTTAGCATACCCACTAAGAGAACATTCAAAGTTAAGTGAGCATGAAATATCAAAAAAAATATTTGAAACTTTGAGTATGTTTGGCCTTCAAGAGAGCGCAAAGCTTTTACCTTCTGAGCTATCTGGAGGTATGCAGAAAAGACTTGGTTTAGCGAGAGCCATAATATTGGAGCCTGAAGTAATTTTATATGATGAACCAACTGCTGGGCTTGATCCGTTTAACACATTAAAAATTAGAAAAATGATCTTGCAGTTAAAAAAAATTGGTATAACGTCTATCTTGGTTACACACGATATACCCACCGTCTATGCAGTATGTGATAGAATAGCAATTCTATATAAAGGCAAGATAGGTGAAATAGGCACCAAAGAGGAGTTTAGAAATAAAGAAAACAGTATGATTAAGCAATTCACAGAGGGTGAAATTCTTTCGGAGAAAGTTTATGAATAAAAGAAGTATAGAAATACAGGTTGGTATATTTGTCACATCAGCAATCGTTATTTGTATTATAGCTCTGCTGTCACTGGAAGATGGTGGAGTAAGTTTTTTCAGAGACAGGTATCAGATCAACTTGAAAGCAAGATCAGTGGAAGGACTTGGTCCTGGAAGTGTGATTCAACTGTTGGGAGTACCTATTGGTAATGTAAAAAAAATTAAACTGATACCAGAAAAAAGCAATGAAGTACTGGTTATTTTAAATATATATGAAGAATTTCAATCTATGATACCTGTAGACTCTAAGGCATATATCAAATCTCAAGGGGCGTTAGGTGATATGTTTGTTTTAATAAGACCTGGAGACAATCACGGTGAGCTTTTAAAGGATGAAGATTTCATAGAATTAGGCGCCCCTACTGGTATTTTAGCAGCCCTGTCAGACGACAACTCTCCTCTGGATAAGTTGTCGGACATATTGACTAATATAAAAGTTTTATTAGAAAAAATTGGTTCAGAAGAAGAAGATGACAACATATTAAATAGCCTTGAAGAAGTAACTATGGAATTAAAAACCTTGCTGGCTAATATAAATAAAATTTTGGATGGCACAACGAAAGATGAGTTAAAAAACCTGTTAGCCGATCTGTCTAGTGTAATTAACAAAATTGAAAGAGGTCAGGGTACTTTAGGAGCGATTATAAATGACCCAGCTATTCATTCTAGGATTAAGACTCTTTTAGGCGGTTCCAAGGCTGATATGTATGTACATGACATTGTAAGACAATCCATAAAGAATCCTAGTGAATAGCTAGTCTTGTGTTAGAATTTTTGTAGGTATCTATGTCAATACAAGAAGAAGTACATTTAGTAAGTTCCAAAGTTACAAAGCTAGCCTCAGACATAAATAAGTTAAGGGGGTATCTTTGAGGTCGATTCAAAAACAGATAATTTGCGAAAATTAAAAGAATCCACAAAAGATTCTAGCCTCTGGTCTGATCATTCCAGGCTCAATAAAATAAACTCTGAAATTTCTTCTTTGGAAAAGATTTTAGAGGTTTTTAATAAGTTAGACGCTAACATCCAAGATATAAAAACAATGCTTGATATATGTATTGAGGAATCTGACGAAGATCTTTTTTTAGAGTTAAAACAAGAGATATCCAATGCTTCAAATCAAATAAAAACACTCGAGCTGAAAGCTCTTTTAAAAGGAGAGTTAGATGTAAGTGACGCTTATTTAACCATAAAATCTGGAGCAGGAGGAACTGAAGCATGTGATTGGGCACAGATGTTGATGCGTCTATATTCTAGGTGGGCGGAGAGGATGAAGTTCAATTTCAATGTAATGGACATAAATTATGGTGATGAAGCTGGCATTAAGAGCGTTATCATTCAAATTAAGGGTGAGAACGCTTATGGATATTTGAAGTGCGAAAATGGAGTACATAGACTTGTCAGGATAAGCCCATTTGATTCAAATGCAAGAAGACATACTTCTTTTGCTGCAGTTTTTGCCACTCCTGATATTGATGACAGCATAGATATTGATATTAAAAATGAAGATCTAAAAATAGATACATTTAGAGCAAGTGGTGCTGGTGGGCAACATGTAAATAAAACAGACTCTGCCATAAGAATTACGCATGTTCCTACAGGTTTGGTTGTAAGTTGTCAGAGAGAAAGATCTCAACATGCAAATAAAAAAAGAGCTATGAAAATGCTAAGATCAGCATTATATGAGAATGAACGGGGCAAGAAGGAAGCACAAAAAGAAGAACTAAATGCAACTAAGAAGGCAAATGAGTGGGGCAGTCAAATAAGATCTTATATCATGCATCCATATAGACTCGCAAAAGATCACCGAACTAAGATTGAAGTTTCGAATGTAGAAAAAGTGATGGATGGAGATATTGAAGCGTTCATACATGGATATTTAAGTTTGAAATAGATGGTGGTTGTATGAAAAGTCGTGGCATAGAGTTTATGAAAAGCATAAAAAAGAGATTGTTAAAAAAACCTCTAAGTATATGGATGATTTTAAAGTATCTAAGAGGTGGTGGTAAGTTTGTAACTTGGACATCTGGGTTTGGAGTTTTAGGCATTATAGTCGGCGTTGCTTGTTTAATGTTAGCTATGTCTATAATGAATGGTGTAGAACATGTAATTAAACAATCTGTTATAGATATTAATGGACATTTTATTATCTATGGAAACATAACTAAGCAGGAAGAAGATATCATTAAAAGCTCTGTTCCTGAGCTTAAACATACGAGTCCATTTATAACAATGGAGGCATTGGCTATAAATAAAGGTGATATAGGTGGTATTTTGGTAAATGGATTAGACAAAAACACCTATCAAAGCACCCTTAATTTAGATGAAAGGATTATTACAGGAGAATTTTTATTTTCTAAGAATAATCAGAGTCAAGCTATGATTGGTAGTGTTCTGAGTGAAAAGTTAAATCTAAATGTGGGAGACAAGTTTCAAATTGTTGTTCCTAGAACAAAAGACAGTGTAATGGAAGGTTCTTTTGCTCCTCAGTCTAAGGATTTTTATGTATCTGGAGTACTTGATTTAGGCAAGTACGATTATAATGAACGAATTGTGTTTATTGAAGATGCTGCTGCACAGGAAATGTTGGGTTTAGGCCGTGTGTATTCTGGCATTAAACTCTTATTAAATGATGCTGATGTTGCTGTTAATTTAGAGTATAGACTCCAGGAGAAGTTGGGGTTTGAATATCACATGCAAAATTGGTTTAACATGAACTATAATTTCTTTTCTTCATTAGAATTAGAAAAGTGGGCTGTGTTTGTAATACTGTCTTTTATCATATTGGTTGCATGCTTTAATGTGTGTAGCACTCTTTTTGTCTATGTGATTAAGAGATTTTATGACATTAGTATTTTAAAGACCTTAGGAGCTTCAGATCGTTTTTTGATAAAGTTATTTATAAGTCAAGGTTTATTGATTGGTGTAATAGGATCTTTTGCCGGGATTGTTTTGGGTTTTATTTTATGTATGATGGTAAAACATCTTCAGATAATAGAGGTTCCAGCGAATATTTATCAATTTAGCGGTCTTCCAGTGGATGTTGAGATTTTTGATATGTTTATTATAGTTTTGTCAACTTTGCTTATCTGTTTTGTATCTACTATACTGCCAGCAATAAAGGGAGCAAAATTAGATCCTGTTGAGGGATTTCGAACATGAGTGCTTTATTAGAGGCTGTAAGCGTTTCTAAAACTTACACAACTAATATCAAAACAGTAAGAGTATTACACGAAATATGTCTAAAGATTTATAAGAAAGAGGCTCTTTGTATTATGGGCTCTTCTGGAGCTGGAAAAAGTACCTTGCTTCACATTTTAGGAACATTAGATAAACCGACTAACGGTAAGGTGCTATATGATGGGGAGGATGTATATAGTTTTGATTCCGAGAAACTTGCGAGGTTCAGAAATAAAACTGTAGGATTTGTATTTCAAGCTTACCATTTATTAAAAGAGTTCACAGCTCTTGAGAATGTAATGTTACCGGCGCAAATTGCAAATGAGTTTAATATTAAGGACAGGGCTATGGAGCTTTTAGAATCGTTGGGGCTTGATCACAGAAAAAACCATCTTCCAAAGGAGTTAAGCGGTGGGGAGCAACAGAGAGTTGCTATAGCCAGGGCATTGATGCAAAGTCCTGATATTTTGTTTTCTGATGAACCTACAGGAAATTTAGATAGTAGAAATGAAGAAATTATAAAAAATATGTTATTGGAGTTAAATAGTAAGATGGGTATAACATTAGTTGTTGTCACACATGACTTGGGTTTTTCTAAGATGTTTCCAAGGGTTTTAAATATGAAGGACGGCAAATGGTTAGTTTGATTGTTTTATGAAACTATGCTAGAACCGCTTGGATGCTTGCCTTGAGATCTTCTATATTTAGAGTGTTTTTTTTGTTGCTTTTTATGATGCATAAAATTTCCTATGCCGCTCTCATTAAAGACATCGTTGTTGAGGGCAATAAAAAAATAGGTACAGAAGCAATACTTGATAAAATTGAAAGTTCTTCCGGCAAACCTTATTCAAAAGATCAAGTTTTAAAAGACTTAGAAAGAATTTTTGAAATGGGGCATTTTTATGACATAGAGATCTACAGAGAAAACGATGTTTTAAGATATGTAGTGGAAGAAAGACCTTCAATATCTGAAATAGTTTTCGAAAAAAATAAAAAAATAAAGTCTGATGAACTGTTTGAAGCTTTAGATTTTAAACAAGATGATTTTTTAGATGTTGCCAAGGTAAACACTTCTATAAATAGTATTACTGACTTGTATGAGTCTAAGGTTTTTTTCTAGCCAATGTAATTTATGAGATCAAAGAGGAAAACAATCAGAATAATAAAGACAGTAAACGAGTCAGACTAGTTTTTAAAATAAATGAAAATCAAAAAGTAAAAATAAAGAAAATAAATATACAGGGAAATACAGCTATAACTGATGAAGCATTAAAGTCAGCTTTGGTGAACAAAGAGAAGACTTTTTTTAGCTTCTTCTCTGGCGGTGGTCGGTATAGTGAGGTGGGTTTTGAAAGAGATCTTCAGGTAATAAAATATTTATATCTAAATGAAGGATATATTAATGCAAAGGTTGTTGGATCTCAAATTTTTATTTCTCCTAACAAACGGGATATAATTATTAACATAGAGATTGAGGAAGGAGATCAACATACTGTCGGACAAATCGGCTTTAGTGGAGATTTATTATTCACAGCAGATGAGCATTTACAAAAAATAAAAACATCCAATGGATCTGTCTTTGCCTACGATGTTTTACAAAGTGACCTAGAGAGATTGCAGGCAATGTATGGTGATTTGGGTTATGCATTTGTAAACATCATACCAAATACTAAGTTAGATCGAGAAAACAAGGTAGTTGATTTAGATTTTTCAATAGATACAGGTGAAAAAGTTTACTTTGGAAAGTTTGATATTGTAGGAAATCATAGCACTAGGGATAAAGTTATAAGAAGAGAGATGAGTATAATTGAAGGAGAACTATATAATGAGACTAATAAAAGAAAGTCTCTGAATGATATTAGAAGACTTGGATTTTTTGAGAATGTAACTTTTCAACAAAAAGTGGATGCTGAAAGTCCAAATACAGTTAATTATGATATATCGGTTGAAGAAAGAAGCACTGGTAGCATTCAAGTTGGTGCTGGTTATGGTTCTTATAGTGGTTTTATTTTTAATGGAAGAATTGAAAAAACAAATTTACTTGGAAGAGGTCAAACATTAGGTTTAAGTACTAATTTATCTGGACAAGAGAAATTTTATACTTTAAGTTTTACTGATCCATATTTTTTAGATACTAGATGGACTGCGGGCTTAGATGTTTATAGTACAAACTATATAGTTCAGGAGCAGTACAGAGATTTTAGAAAGGGTGGAGCTGTTAGATTAGGCCATCCCGTAGCTCCTTACCTGTATGGATTTATAAAATATCTATATGAAAATACATCAATTGAATCCCGCGATGATTTTAGAAGTGATGTTTTTAATGTAGATTCTGCAGAAGGCATTTTAAGTTCCATGACATTTTCTTTAGACTATGACAAAAGAAATGATAGATGGATGCCGAGTGATGGTTTCCTTGCAAGTGTTTCTGCAGAGATAGCGGGCCTCGGGGGAGATAAAAGATTTGTAGAAACTGAGTTTAACGCAAGATTTTATAAACCTATATGGCGTGAATTGGTTGTAAGAAATAATTTTACATATTCTATGTTGTTTCCCTATGGTGAACGAGAGATTCCTTTTAACGATTTGTACAGGCTTGGCGGAGTAAATACATTGCGTGGTTTTGGGTGGTTTGATATAGGAAGAACTGTTACAAGTAGTACAGGAGAGGAAGTAGTAGAAGTAGTAAAGGGTGGTACAAAGCAGGCATATTATAATCTGGAGTTGCAGTTTCCTCTGGTAGATGCTACTAAAATTTTTGGAGTGGTATTTTATGATATTGGTATGGCAGAAGATGTATTAGAACTAAGCAAGCTTAGGGCTAATTTTGGAGTTGGATTTAGATGGTTTTCCCCTATGGGTCCTTTGAGATTTGAGTGGGGATTTCCTGTAAATAGAAAATGTATAAAAAGGGAATCTTCAGACGGAGAATGTGAAATGGAGGGTTCGATGTTTCAATTTTCTTTAGGAGCACCGTTTTAAAAAAATTTTTAGGAGGAAAGATGCGTATATTTTTAATCATTTCTTTGATGTTGATTGCAGCCCCTTTACGGGCTGAGTTGAAGATAGGTTATGTTGATGTGCAGAAAGCATTACAGCAAACCAAGGTTGGTATGGCTGCAAAGAAACAGTTGGAGTCTGAAATAGATAAAATAAAGAGGGAAATAGGCAAAACTGAGTCTGATTTAAAAAAGCAAAGCGAGGACTTGAAGAGAAAAGAAGCTGTTTTATCGAAGGATGTTTTTGTAAAGCAGCAAACAGAGTTGCAAAGAAAATTTGTGGCTTTTCAACAAAAAGTAGCCGAGAGCCAGCTAAGTATCCAGAAAAAAGAGCAGGAATTAACTAAACCTATTTTGACTAAAATACTAAGTGTTGCAAGCAAGGTTGGCACTGCAAATGGTTATGATTTGATTTTACAGAAAAATGAAATGTCTTTGTTATGGGGAAAACCTTCTTTGGATTTGACGGATCAAATTATGAAAGAAGTAGATGGTACAAAATCAGATGGCAAAAAGTAGAAATGGTTGAAGACAGTCTATCAATAGATGAAATTTTAAAAATACTGCCTCATAGGTATCCTTTTTTGCTGATAGACAGGGTTTTAAAGAGGGTGAGGCATAAAAATTTATCCAAATGGGATGATGCTTACCTAATAGCAAGAAAAAATATTACTGTTAATGAACCTTTTTTTGTAGGTCATTTCCCTAACAAACCTATAATGCCTGGGGTTTTGCAGATTGAAGCGATGGCCCAAGCTGCTGCACTTTTGGTTTTAAAACCAAACTCATCGGATACCAGCACAACACTTATAACAGGGGTTGATGGTGCAAAGTTTAGAAGCCCTGTAACTCCAGGGGATGTATTAAAAATAGAAGCTAGAGTATATAGATCAAAGTCGAGTATGTTTGTTTTTAATACAAGCATTTTTAAAGAAGAAGATATAAAAGTTTCTGAAGCTAAAATAACTGCACATCTGGTGACTAATAATAGTTAGATATACCATTAAATTTACTGGGCACTATTGATATAATCAAATTTTTGATAAAACACTCACAGTAATTTTTTTGTTTTCAAGTTAAAACTTTTATATTTTATCTAAGTCACTGAAGTTATCCCAGTCTATGGAGGCTTCATCTATTGTTTTTATATTAAGTTCTTTTGCTTTGTTTAATTTTGATCCTGGTTTTTCTCCATATAAAACAAAGTCTGTGTTTTTAGAGACAGAGTTTGAAGTGTTGTATCCAAAATTTTCTAGTATTTCTTTTATTTTTTGTTTAGTTCTTTGTAACTTGCCAGTTAAAACCACTGCTTTATTGCTAACAGAAGTTTTACTATAAGCAAGTTTTATTACACTTAAAAGTTCTTTTATTTCTTCTTTTCCTCCTTCCAACAAGTATTGAACCGTAGCAAGTCTGGTTTTTTCACCTATTCCATCTATGTTAAAAAAATCCTCTTCCTTAGCATTTATTAGAGCATTTATGTTTTTAAAATATTTAGCTATTAATTTTGCTGTATTTTCTCCAACATGTCTTATTCCTAGAGCGTATATAAATCTGTCCATTTTTTGTGTTGTTGTTTTTTTGATACTAACTATAACATTATTTGCAGATTTTTCTTTGTATCCTTTTAGGGATAGAATATTTTCTTTGGTTAGTTTATAAAAATCAGAATATTTTTTTACTAGGTTTGCATAAAAAAGTTTATCTATTAGTTTGTCTCCAAGGTTGTCAATATTCATAGCTTTTCTGGACACAAAGTGTTTTAGTTTTTCTTTTATTTGGGATTTGCAATTTGGATTTATACATCTGGACGCAGATTCAGATTTATCTACTGCACTTTTACAGGTAGGGCATTTATCTGGTATTGTGTATTTAGCCGCACCTTTTTTTCTTTTTACAAAATTAACACCTGTGATATATGGAATCACATCTCCAGCTCTTTGAATCTTTACTGTATCAGATATTCGTATATCTTTTTTATCTATTTCATTTTGATTATGCAAAGATGCATGAGTAATTGAAACTCCTGCAACCTTTACTGGTTCAAGTGTTGCTACTGGAGTTAACGCTCCGGTTCTCCCAACTTGAATTTTAATGTCTACAATTTTTGTTTCTCCCTCTTCTGCTTTAAACTTAGCTGCACATGCCCACCTTGGATATTTAGCTGTAACGCCGATTTTCTTTCGTAAGTCTAATCTATTTACTTTCATAACTATGCCATCGACATCAAACTTCAATTTTGGTCTGATATTATAAATAAAATTTCTATAATCAATGGCATCTTTAAGTGATCTAGCTATGTACGACAGGTTATTTATAGATTTGGCTTTTAGATTTTTTCTTGTAGATATTGTTGGTATTCCAAAGTTTCTTAAGGCGTCTTCCATTTGTTTGTGGGTTTTGAATGAGGTACCTTCCATAGCTCCACAAGCATATGCATAAAAAAATAGTTTTCTTTGAGCTGTTATAGAAGAGTTGAGTTGTCTTACAGAACCTGCTGCAGCATTTCTTGGAGTAGAAAAAACACCAAGTCCTTCTCCTTGTTGTCTTTGATTTAAACTTTCAAATTCATTTTTTTTCATAATAACTTCTCCTCTTATTTCCAGAAGTTTAGGAGCGTTATTAATTTCAAGTGGTATGCATTTTATGGTTTTTATGTTTGCTGTCACATTTTCCCCTATGACACCATCCCCCCTTGTTATGGCATTTGAGAGTATTCCGTTTTCATATACTAGTTCCATAGCCAGCCCATCTAGTTTGGGCTGACAGAAATACTCTAGTGTATTTCTAAGTTTTGAATCTAAGAATTTTTGTACCCTGGCATCAAATGCCTTAATTTCATCATCTGAAAAACAGTTTTGGATAGACAGCATAGGTATACGATGTGAGGTTTTTTCAAAGCCCTTTGAAACAAACCCTGAGACTCTCTGTGTTGGTGAGTTTTGAGGGATATAATGATGTTTTTTTTCCAGTCTTAGTAATTTTGCATATTTTTTATCGTATTCAAGGTCACTTATAGTTGGGTTATCTAGGGCATAGTAGTGATAGTCATGTTGATTTATTTCTAACGCAAGTTTGTTGATGGTTTTTCTAATATCGCTTTTAAATGAGTTCACTAGAATGGTACAGTATCAATCTCATTAAAAAAACACAAGGCTTTACAGAGGTCAAAAAGGTTAGGTATAAGGCAACTATGGATGTAGAAAAACTAGCTAAATTAACAAGGCTTAAAAAAGAAGATATTCTTTCTAACAAAAAAGAACTTTATTTGATTTTGGATGCTTTTAAGCAAATAGAAGAGGTAGATACTAAGGGTATAGAGCCTACTTCCACCCCTATAGAAGTATTAGATAAATATAGAGAAGATATTATAGTAGATATGCCAGATAGAGATGGTTTTTTTGAAAATGCCCCGCAATTAGCTGGAAGAAGTTTTAAAGTACCTTTCAAATTATGAGATCAATAAAACAGTTAGTACAATCAATTAAAAATAAAACCATAACCCCTGTTGAAGTCATAGAGTCTTCCTTAGATAAGATAGGCAAAAAAGATAAAGATATAAATTCACTTGTACATATATCTTATGATGCACTAAAAGAGGCTCACAATCTAAATTTAGATAACAACTTAGAATTATTAGGCGTTCCTATATCTGTAAAAGATATGATTTGTGTAAAAGGAATGCCCACTACTGCTTGTTCAAATTTGCTGAAGAATTTTATTGCTCCTTATTCTGCCACATTGGTTGAAAGGCTAAAGTCTGCTGGAGCTATTATCGTGGGCAAAAACAATTGTGATGAGTTTGCAATGGGTTCTAGTAACGAAACTTCTTGTTTTGGAAGTGTCTTTAATCCATGGAACAGAGACCATGTGGCTGGCGGTTCAAGTGGTGGGAGTTGTGCAAGTGTTGCAAGTGGATTTGTCTATGGATCTATTGGAACTGATACTGGTGGCTCTATAAGACAACCTTCAAGTTTCTGTGGGGTTGTAGGGTTAAAACCAACTTATGGTAGAGTTAGCAGGTATGGTGTTATAGCTTTTGCATCTAGCCTTGATCAGGCAGGGCCCATTACAAACAATGTAACAGACACAGCTTTAATTGCCAAATTTATAAGTGGTCACGATTCCAAGGATTCCACCACTGCCAATGTCTCTGTCCCAAATTGGGATGAAAATATAGACACAAATATAAAAGGTCTTAGAGTAGGCTTGTTAGAGGCAAGCGATATTCACCCAGAGGTAAAATCAGCCTTGGATGATGTAAAAAACATTTTAAAAAACTTAGGCTGTAAATTTACAAACATCAAGTTAGAACACATAAAATATGCCATTTCTACTTACTACTTAATCTGTTCTAGTGAAGCTAGTAGTAATTTAGCTCGTTATGATGGGGTGAAGTTTGGTTCTAGATTTGATAATTCTATGGAATTTATTGAAAACACAAGAAGCAATGGATTTGGCAAAGAGGTAAAGCTTAGAATTTTGATGGGTTCATTGGCACTCTCATCTGGATATTACGATGAGTATTATTCAAGAGCATGTAAGGTGAGAAATCTTATAAAAACCGACTTTGAAAAAAGTTTTAACAAGTGCGATGTGATCTTATCTCCGGTAACAGCAGGATTGGCATTTAAACACGGTGCTATAAAAGATAAGTTGGAGCGTTATTGGAATGACTATTATACCGTACCCTCTAACCTTGCTGGTATTCCAAGTATTAGTCTTCCTGTGAAGTTATCTAAAGACAACCTTCCTATTGGAGTACAATTAATGGCCCGCCATTTTGATGAACAAACTTTGTTTAATTTTGCTAAGGCGATAGAGGACGCATGTCACATTACCAAGCTGCAATAGGTATAGAGGTTCATGTTCAGTTAAATACAACAACAAAGCTTTTTTGTGGTTGCTCTACTAAGTTTGATGATCTGGATAATCAAAACACATGCCCCATTTGCCTGGGCCTTCCTGGCAGTTTGCCTTCTATAAACAAAGCTGTGATACAAAAAGCAATTTTATTGGGAAAAACTTTAAATTGTAAAATTAATCGAAAATCTGTGTTTGAAAGAAAAAATTATTTCTATCCGGATTTACCCAAAGGCTATCAGATTTCTCAATATAAATTACCCATTTTAAAAAATGGGATGGTAAAATATTATGCCAAAGAGCTTCACAAAATAAACATAACAAGAATTCATATAGAAGAAGATGCAGGAAAATTAGTGCATTTAAAAGAATTCAGTTTATTAAACTTTAACCGGGCAGGAATACCTTTATTAGAAATAGTATCTGAACCAGAAATTTCTTCTCCAAGCAAAGCTGCAAGTTATGCAAAAGCAATAAGGGATCTAGTTGTATATTTAGGTATTTGTGATGGCAATTTAGAGGAAGGATCTTTAAGATTTGATCTAAACGTTAGCATCAGAAATGAAGACAATTCTTTAGGTGTCAAAGTTGAACTAAAAAATCTAAACTCTTTCAGATTTATAGACAAGGCTCTTGAGTATGAAATAGCCAGACAATCTAGCATAATAGATAGAAAAGGTGAGATAGTGCAAGAAACCAGGTTATATGATAGTGCTGCTGATAAAACTATATCTATGAGAACAAAGGAAGACTCAGAGGATTACAGATATTTTCCTGATCCAGATTTGATCCCAATAAAACTTTCTGAAGATGATTTGAATATAGTTGTACCGGAGCCACAGGTAGATAAAATTGAAGAGTTCTTAAAATATACATCGACAGATGATGCTATTGGGATGACCAAAACCCCAGAATTAGCAGATAGTATATTAAATCTTTTTAGAAATTTTAAAAATATAAGTTGGGCAACGGATCTTTTGTGTACTGTTGCCAAGAGAGATGATCGTTTGTCTAAAATAAATAAATTAAAAAAACTAATAGGATATGTAAATAAGAAAGAAATTTCGATAAGATCTGCCAAGATTATTTTTGAGAGTGTGTTAGAAGGCCAAGACCTAGAAAAATTAGTTAGAGAAAAAAAGCAGCTCTCAGATAAAGGGAAGATTTCAGAAATTTTAAAAAGCCTAATAATTGAAAACAAATCTCAGTGGGATGAATATATAAATGGTAAAGATAAGGTAAGAGAATTTTTTGTAGGAAAGGTAATGCAGAAGACCAAAGGCTCTGCCAATCCAGGTGTGGTTGTTGAACTAATAGAGAGTTTAAAAACTAAATGATTGTTGCTTCAATAGATTTAGGAACAAATTCTTTTAAATGCATGATAGCTACTTTAGAAGATGAAAGGTTAAAAATTTTATTTGATGATTCTAAAATAGTGAGAATTGGTCAGGATATAGAAAAAACAGGTTTAATTAGTAAAGATTCTCTAAAAAAAGCGGATGGGGTTTTAAATTTTTTTAGTCGAAAAATAAAAAAACATAAAGCAACAAGAATTAAGGCAGTGGCTACAAGCGCTGCTAGAGAGTCTAAAAATTTAGATGAATTTATAGAACTTATAAATTCTTATAACATGGACGTTTCTATAATATCAGGAAAGCAAGAAGGAGCCCTCTCATATAAAGGCGCTGTGTACGATAAGCCTCAGGATGCATACATGGTGATAGACATAGGAGGAGGATCTACAGAAATCGCATGGCAAGACAATCTACATAATATTTACTCGTACAGTTTAAATATGGGAGCTTTAAGATTTAAAGAAAAATATGTATCACATGATCCCATAGCATCTGACGAGATCAAAAAAATATCATCTGAAGTATACAATAAGCTATCTGAGGTAAAACATCCCCCAACTCTACAAACAATAGGTGTTGGAGGAACCATAAATACCCTTTTAAGATTAAAAAAGAAATTTAATTTGAAACAAAGCGGCAATCAAATGTCATTAGATGATCTAAGTGTTGTTTTTAAAAAAATATCTTCAATGAATGTCTTTGACAGAACATCTCTTGCCCTTCATCCAAAAAGAGCAGATATAATTGTTACAGGTAATTTGATTTTAATTGAAATTTTAAAACACCTTGGTATCACTTCTATTGAAGTAAGTTATGGTGGCGTAAGATTAGCACTTGCGGCACAAATGTTATTTAAAATAAAACAATAAAGATTGTAGAAGGTATAGTTTTGAAGTTACAAGTATGCTTTTTAAAAAAACCATTAAATATATTTATATTCAGTACAATTATGGCGCTGACTTTGTTCAAAAATTATTCTATGGCAAAATCAACGAGAATTTTAAAGATAGATGACAAAAATGTACATGTAGAAATTGCTGATACGGATGAAAAAAGATCCGCCGGTTTAATGCATAGAAAAAGTTTAGCAAAAGATCATGGAATGCTCTTTATTTTTGAAAATGAGCAGCCTTTGTCTTTTTGGATGAAAAATACTTTTATTCCACTAAGCATAGCATTTATAAATTCAAATTGTGTTATCGTAGACATTCAAAAGATGGATCCACAAAGCCTGCTTTTAAAAAATATTCCAAGCTATATTAGTAAAAAACCTGCAAGGTATGCACTGGAAGTAAATCAAGGGTGGTTTTCTAAAAACAAAATAACAGTTGGACACAAACTTAGTTGTAAAAATAAAAAAATAATCTACGCCAACTAAATTTGTATATGTCCATTACTTAGACCAAAGTCTTAAATTTTTAAAACAACTAGACCAAAGCCTTTAACTTAAAGTTAGCTGTTTATTATATTTTTTCATTGTGCTGTAATTGGACAATAGGCGGAATAATTAGATTAAAAAAGAGATCTAGTTGAGACATTTATTTTTAATTTTACTATTGTTTAGTTTTATTGGCTGTACTTCCAACAAAAAGGAAGATGATGGGGCCAGTGATTTAGATAGTTCGGAAGCAATGGCAGGTGACTCTGGTCTTGAAGATTTTGATGACGGAGCCCTAGATGAAGAATTCCCAGACGATCCCTTAGATGAAGATTTCGAAGAACCTTCGATGGATGAAATGGCTGATGCAAATGATATGTCTTTAGATGAGGAAGGTTTTGAGGGAGAAGACTATGATGTATCGGCTGACGAAGCAGCTGATGGGGGAGATGATTTTTTTGATGAAGATGGGTCCGGCGATGGAACCACTGCAGAAGCTCCTTCTGACGAAAGTTTTGATGAAGGATATGAAGAAGTAGATGGAGGAGATGATCTTGCCTATACAGAGCCCGGATACAATGATGTTGAGGAAGGCACAAGAACATTTATACCTGTAAAGAAAATAAAGTCAGAGCCGTATGATAAGGCTTCTCGTTTAGTCAACGCTGTTTACATTGTAAGGGATGGAGACTCTTTGAGTTCTATAAGTTCAAAGATATATAGAACACCTGATAGAGAATCTGAACTTTTAGAGATAAATCCAAATTTAGCTAATAAGATTTCTGTGGGTGATAAGGTTTACTACAACTCGCCAAACAGGCCAGATGATAGAGGAAGGCTTTTGTCTTACTATGAAGATTCAAATCTCCCTCCTAGTGTTTACTCTGCAAAGAGGGGCGAAAATATAAGAGATATTGCTGAAAATATTTTGGGCAACAGAAATTCTTGGAAAGAGCTTTGGGCTAAAAATATAGATTTGGAAGAATCTGAAAAATGGACATTAACACAAGACAGAGAAATTGCATATTGGCCATCGGGAGCAGTTGCTGTAGCTCCACCTGCTTCTGACATGCCTGTTGGACCTGAAGGTGGTACACCAACAGATATGCCACCTCCTCCTTCCGACATGATGGGCGATATGCCTCCCTCACCTCCTCCTGATATGATGGGTGACATGCCTCCTCCACCTCCTCCTGATATGATGGGTGACATACCTCCTCCTCCACCTCCTCCTCCTGATATGATGGGTGACATACCTCCTCCTCCTCCTTCTGATATTATGGGTGATGTGCCTCCTCCACCTCCTCCACTTCCGCCTGCCTTAGCAGATACTGATGATAACCAAGGCACTGCTGCCACCAGCGGTGGGGTTATGGACAAGCTTCCTGGAGGGGGAGATAAAATAACTATACTTGCAGCAGGGGTTGTTTTGATAACACTTGTCTTGCTTGTGGCTATTAGAAAGAGAGCTAAAGCTAGGCAAAGAGATATTGAAAACACTGCCGGGCTTGGCGGCGAAACACAAATATAGTTTCATTACATTAATATTGCTAATCTACAGACCCGCCCAGAGATAGTGGCAGGAGTTATTTTTGACTTCATTTAGGTCAGAGAAAAGGATTTAATCTTAACTATTTTATTCAAAAAAACCGCATCTTTAGACCCCCTGTGCACCTTTCTTTTACAAAAAGCATTGACTTTAGGGCCTTGGGTTGTTAGCGTCTGGGGTTGTGTTTTCACGCCTTTAGTTTCAAGAAAATCTACCAAGGATCTATCACATTAAAGCTCTTGTTTAAAATGAAGATATTAATTAAAGAGATGTTAGGTAAGTATATTAAAGATGTGGTGTTGATCTGTTTTCTAGAAGGTTAAGGATATTCTGAAACTTAGGGTGTTGTAATTAAGGTGTTGTAATTAAGTTGTAGTAATATAGTCCACCTATTTTGTTAGATTCAGTTTTAAAGCTTTACCATCAATTTTAGGCAAAATTTTACATGTACTCGGATGAAAGGGAAATGGTAGATAGTAAAGAGATAGCAAACGTAAACAAAGATGATGTAAGGTCTGATGTAAAATCAGAAACTTCCTCTTCTTCTGAAAGAGGTGAAAAGAGAAGATCTAGAAGTAGTCACAACCCTTCTATGAGAAGATCCGGAGCTAGTAGTTCTAGAAGGTATAATGGAAATTATTCCTCTGATAGATCTAGAAAAAAGCAACATGAAAATAGTAGTGCCGGATCTCAAGTTAATGTGGGTGGTACGGAATCTTCCGAGAATATAGCACTTGAGTTATCTGAAGAACAGATAGAACAAATAAAAGCAGCTCTAACAGACGAGGACAAAACGTCCCTAAACTCGAAAGATTTAAAGGGCAAAAAGATAAATGCACTGGCTGAATTAGCAGGAAAGCTTCACATAGAACACGCTGCTGGACTTAGGCGGCAAGACTTGGTGTTTGAGGTTTTAAAACGGGCTGCTAAATTTGGAAATATTTACGGGCACGGTGTTTTAGAAATATTATCTGACGGTTACGGTTTCTTAAGGTCTCCCGATTACAACTATTTGCCTGGCCCTGATGATATATATGTAAGCCCATCTCAGATTAAGAGGTTTGGTTTAAGAACTGGGGATGATATTGCTGGAACTGTAAGACCTCCAAAGGACAATGAAAGATATTTTGCTCTCTTAAAAGTAGAAACTTTAAATAAAGAAAAATTAGAAGCCTCTAAAGAAAAACTATTATTTGATAACCTAACCCCATTGTATCCCAAACAAAAACTTACCCTTGAACATAGCCCTGCAAACTTCACTACCAGAGTTATCGATATGATGGCTCCGTTAGGCAAAGGACAAAGAGCCTTAATTGTTGCTCCTCCTAGAACTGGGAAGACCGTAATATTGCAAGATATAGCAAATGCTATCACCATAAATCATCCTGAAGTGTCTTTGATAGTTCTTTTAATTGATGAAAGGCCAGAAGAAGTTACAGATATGTCCAGAAATGTAAAAGGGGAAGTAATTAGTTCTACATTTGATGAACCGCTTACCAGACATGTTCAGGTAGCTGAGATGGTGCTGGAAAAGGCCAAGCGTCTGGTAGAACATAAGCATGATGTTGTTATATTACTAGATTCAATAACCAGATTAGCTAGAGCTTATAATACTGTTGTACCTCCTTCTGGAAAAATTTTATCGGGTGGTGTAGATTCAAATGCATTACATAAGCCAAAAAGATTTTTTGGGGCAGCCAGAAATATCGAAGAAGGTGGAAGTCTTACCATTATTGCAACGGCACTGATAGACACCGGATCAAGAATGGATGAAGTAATTTTTGAAGAATTTAAGGGAACAGGAAACTCCGAAATAAACCTAGACAGAAAACTTATGGAAAAACGAATATTTCCTTGTATGGATATCAACAAATCAGGTACCAGAAAAGAAGATCTTCTGTTAGATAGCAGTCACTTACAAAGACTTTGGATTTTAAGAAAAGTCTTAGCTCCTATGAATGTTGTTGATAGCGTGGAATTTTTACTGGACAAGTTAAAAAACACAAAGACAAATGAGGAATTTATAAAAAATATGAGCAACTAGATGTTAGTTGCCTTAATGTTTAACTTGAACTAAAAGCACAAACCTGTTTTTTATAAGAGAATATAAGAAGGAAAAAACAAAGAGACAAACATGAAACAAAATGTACAAAAAGATATTAGTTGGCATAAAGACTCTAAGGTCACATGTGTTTGTGGAAATTCTTTTTTGACTGGCTCTACTCTACCTAGAATAAAAGTGGATATTTGTAGCAATTGTCACCCTTTCTATACCGGAAAGCAAAAACTGGTGGATGTTGAAGGAAGGGTTGAAAGATTTAACAAACGATATGCTAAATTCAAAAAATAATGTTGTTTAAAGATTTAGACGACATCAATCTGCGATTTGAAGAGATTAAAAAAAAGCTTCAAGATGCGGAAGTTATCAAAAACAAATCCCTATATCAAGAGCTGATGAAAGAGTTTTCTGAGATTAACCCTATGATGGAGATCTACGGACAATTTAAAGTTATTAAAGCACAAATTGAATCAAACCAAGAGTTAATAAATGATTCAACAGATCAAGAACTAACCAAACTTGCTAGGGATGAAATAGGAGATCTGAAAGCAAAAAAAGAGGTTTTAGAAAAAAAACTTAAAGAACAACTTATTCCAAAAGATCCAAATGACAACAAAAACATAATTTTAGAGATAAGAGCAGGTGCTGGAGGTGACGAAGCCAGTTTGTTTACGGAGGAATTGTTTAGAGCATATGGCCTTTTTGCAACAAGTAAAAAATGGAAGGTAGATGTAATTTCTATTTCAGAAGGAAATGCCGGGGGATATAAAGAAGTAATAGCAGCTTTGAGTGGAGATAAGGTATTTAGCAAATTAAAATATGAAAGTGGAGTACATAGAGTTCAAAGAGTGCCCAGAACTGAAAGTCAGGGGAGAGTTCATACTTCTACAATTACCGTTGCTGTATTACCAGAAGCAGATGAGGTAGATGTAAAAATAGATCCTGACGATTTAAAAATAGATGTCTATAGATCTAGTGGAAGTGGAGGGCAACATGTAAACACTACTGATTCTGCTGTCAGGATAAAACACATATCATCTGGAATAGTGGTGTCTTGTCAGGATGAGAAATCCCAGTTAAAAAATAAAAATAAAGCTATGAAGGTTCTATATGCACGACTTTTAGATATGGAAAACAGGAAATTTAGGCAAAGTGAATCTGAAAAAAGACTCCAACAAATAGGCACTGGAGATAGATCAGAAAGAATTAGAACTTACAATTTTCCACAATCTAGGATAACGGACCACAGAGTGGGATATACCACAAAAGCGCTAGGCGATGTAATGAATGGTCAGATGTCAAATTTAATAGATCATGTAACAACATATTTTCAAACCCAAGCTTTAAAAGATGGTTAAAGGAATACGGTAAAGTAATGTCTTTAATAAACGCTATTGCAAAAGAGTTTCATGCAGAAAATCCAAGGCTGGATGCAGAACTCCTACTTTGTCACATACTAAAAATAAAAAAAGAAGCTTTATTATTTTCTGACATAAACCTAACAAACGATCAAAAACTTATTCTAGCAAAACTAATTAAAAGAAGAAATTCAGGTGAGCCTTTGGAGTATATAATTAGTCAAACTCAGTTTTATGGATTTGATTTTTTTATAACTCCAGATGTATTAATCCCAAGGCCTGAAACTGAGCTTTTGGTTTCTTTAGCCATAGACTCTTTGCCTAGAGAAGGATCTGTTTTGGACATGGGTGCAGGCTCAGGATGCATTGGAATTTCTATTGCTTTATCTAGAAAAAATTTAAAAGTTCATGCAATAGAAAAATCAAAGTCTGCGGTTGAAGTAATAGAAAAGAACTATCTTAAACATGGGGTAAAAAACTTTTCATTTGAAAGAGCAGATGTTTCTGATTTTAAAGGCAAAAACTATGATCTTGTAGTATCAAACCCGCCCTATGTTTCATACCTAGATCATTTAGATGATGGGGTTAAAAACTACGAACCTTGGGAAGCTTTGTTCTCTGGAATGACAGGACTTGAATGTATACAAAAATGGTCAAAGCTTTCACATGATTTTTTAAAAACAAAGGGGATAGCTATTTTTGAAATAGGATATGGCCAAAGAACAAAAGCCAAAGAAATTTTTGAAAAAAATGGATTTGATAAAATAGAACTAATAAATGATCTTCATAATGTAGCTAGAATTATAAAAGCTAAAAAACCTTAAGGAAGTAGATATGAAAAAAATAGTTATTAAAGGTCCTAATACCCTAACAGGTGAAGTTAAAGTAAGTGGAGCAAAAAATGCCGTTCTTCCCATTTTATTTTCTACCCTACTTGCCAAAGGAAAACATGAGTTTACAAATACTCCAGATCTAAAAGATGTTGATCTGACTTTAAAGTTGCTAGATAGTTTTGGCGCAAAAACAACCAGACAAGAAAGTTGTATCACTGTTGATACCTCTAATATTTCTAATACCAAAGCCCCTTATGAATTAGTAAAGCAAATGAGAGCTAGCATACTGTGCTTAGGACCTCTTGTTTCCAAATGGGGGGAAGCTTTGGTGAGCCTTCCTGGTGGTTGTGCAATTGGAACAAGGCCCATAAATCAACATATTGAAGGATTAAAGAGTTTGGGTGCTGACATTCAAATAAAAAATGGGTATGTGAGTGCAACCGCTTTGAGTCTTACTGGATCAAGAATTGTATTCGATGGCGTAAGCGTTGGAGGGACTGAAAATATTCTTATGGCCGCAGTGCTGGCAAAGGGAACAACCGTAATCGAAAATGCTGCAAAGGAACCTGAAATTAATGATCTGATAACTTACCTAAAAAAAATGGGGGCTAAGATAGAAGGTGTTGGTACAAGTGTATTAGAAGTGGAGGGGGTGGACAAACTAACACCTGAAACTTTCGAGATAATGCCTGATAGGATAGAGGCTGGCACATTTTTGATAGCAGGTGCTATAACAAAGGGAAATGTAAAAGTTATTTGTGAGCCCAAACACCTGGATGCACTGACACGCAAATTAAAAGAAGCTGGTTTTAATATAAGCTCAGGGAAGGATTATATCCAAATAACTCCGGGAAAAACTATAGGGCCTGTAGATGTTACCACAGCACCATACCCTGGATTTGCTACGGATTTACAAGCACAATTCATGGCCTTAATGACTCAAGCTTGCGGTAGTAGTGTTATAACAGAGACAATTTTTGAAAATAGATTTATGCATGTTTCGGAGCTAAATAGACTTGGAGCAAACATAACTTCTAAAACCACAGTAGCAATTATTAGAGGAAAAAAAGATCTATGCGGGGCACAGGTGATGGCAACTGATTTAAGAGCAAGTGCAAGTTTAGTAATTGCAGGATTAGCAGCTAAAGGAACAACAATAATTCATCGTGCATACCATATAGATCGAGGGTATGAAAAAATTCAAGACAAACTAAAAGGCCTAACTGCCAATATCTATGTAGAAAATACATAACAAAAGTGCATTCCCATAACCTCACCCAAGGTTGATGTATGAAAAAATATCACTATTTATTGACAAGCTTTGTAGATGTGCAAATATTTGAATTAATCTAGTATTTTTAATATGTTAACTGATATATCCCTCTTATTTGACTATGGGATTATTTAAAAATTTATGTTTAAATTATTGATAAATACCTAAAAACCTTTCATAAAAAGCAAGTAGAAAGGAGGTTTAAATGCCGGAAGTTTTATTAGCAAGTGTACTGATTGTAACCAGCAAGGTGAAAAAACACATAAAGGAAAATTATGGGCTTAGTACTTCTAGCTCAGCAATTACGCAGATTTCAAAAGCTGTAGAAGCACTTTGCAAAAGAGGTGTGGACAACGCTAAAGCTCAAAAACGAAAAACTGTTATGGATAAAGACATCTTTGTAGATCATCTGTAAAGAATCCCGCCCGACTTCTAAAGTGGGCGAGGTAAAACAATAACTTTACCTTTCAAGTACAGAACACGATTTCTCGATAACCCTTTCTCGTTGCGATTTGGAGGGCTGTATTTCCACCTCTGTCTCTCAGCGTTGTGTCAGCACCCAACTCAACCAAAGCTCTTGAAGTTTCTAGTTGGTTGTTTTTAGCTGATAAGTGAAGTGCAGTTTCGTTTTCTCTATTTCATTTATATTTGCACCAGCTCCTACCAAAAAACGAACAGCTTCTGAATCACCATTTCTAGCTACTTCATGCAAAGGGGTATGTCCTTTCCTGTCTTTTGTGCTTACCGTAGCGCCCAACCGCACCAAAGTTCTAACCGCTGCTGTTTGACCTGTTCTGGCCGCCAGATGTAATGGAGTTTCATCCATTGCATCTCCAATGTTTATATCTCCTCCTGATTGCACTAAGCTAGTAATTAATCTTACATCACCACTTCTGGTTGCTTCGTGCAAGGGAGAGTGTCCTCTGCTATCTACGAAGGAATTAACGCTGGAAATTCCTCTAGAAGGCAAGGAATCTCTAGTTGAGTCTGCGGATTTTTGTGTGGTTTCACAAGAAATCAAAAAAGCTGATGAGAGAACAAGTACCAAAAAGTGTTTAGAACCAAACCCTGTTATCAACTTTAAGTCTCTGTTATTTGCTCTAAGTTTAAGTGTCCCATTTTCAACTTCCTTAAAAGACAACCCCTACTATCTCTCACCTTCAAATAGCATCCTTGCATTTTTATGTGATGGAGGGAAGCATTAGTCTTTGAAGAGTACTTTAGCACTTTTAGTAGTGCCTTGGTTTTTATTTTTCTTCTTTCTTTCAGCACCTGCCTTAGCTTTCTTCATCTTTCTTCTAAGTCTTGTCTGTTTTGTTGGAGATGCCATGCGCTGTAGTTTCTCAAAAATAAATGTTTAAGTCAAAGCTATGTGTAAACTCACGTATAGATTCATAAGTTGTGTTGTTTGTTACGGGCCTATAGTATCCCAGTCCATAATCTACACCAATTTTAGGTCCTTCAAATCCAAGTCCACAAGAAAAATGCGCGTCTTTAATATCTTTTGAAAAAGGTGTGTTCACTCCGAGCCGTATTATAAAATCAGAAATTTTATTTTCTAATGCCAAACTAATCATGCTATTTCTATTAGCCACACCATCATTACTTCTTATAGTGTACGTCCAACTTCTACGAGTAAGATCTAAAAACACATTTATCTTGTTTAGCAAAAGCACCCTCGCGCCTAGAGAGATTGCGTTGTCACTTGTGTTATTGTTAAATATGTCTTGGTGATAGGATGCTCCAAAACTTACGGTTTCAGAAAAAGCATATATTGTCCCAAGTTTTAAGTAATTACTGTTACTATCTCCAAGATTGCTCCTATAATACCCTGCACCCAAAGACAGCGTTGGGGTGATATCAAACACAGTTGCAACATAGACGCTGCTCATATCACTTTGTGCCATTGGGCTTCGTATATCCAAGTAACTACGAGTATAAAAAAGCGAAAGCGGAAGCAACAAATCACTTCCTCTATCTACCACATATACACTATAAGTATTCCGCAAAGATATATTGCGAGTAAGTTCAAGCCTACCGCTATTTCCAAATGTTGTTATAGTACCTAGATAAACATTTTTTGCCGCAGACAGGGATGCTGGGTTAGACAGCATAAGCTCTGGGTTAATTCCACTTTTTGCACTAGCAGGGCCCGATAGAGCCGTACCAACAGGCCCTGTCTGTGCAAAAGCTATAGAAAAAAATAAGCTCAATATAATACTTGATATGACTACATAAAGTGCAGATCTATAAGCCTCTAGTATTTTTGCTTTTACAATGATGCTGTTCATTTATTTTCTAAATTCCATTAAATATTTTCTAAAATCTTAATATCACTTTAGTCTGTCCTTATACATCTTTGCATTATATATGTCCATTTTATACATCGTAAAGCCCACCTGCTTGTTTTACTTCTATACAAACAAAAGACCCAGCGTGGCATAGACATTTCTAGTTCTTTTAATAGGTTACAAGATAAATAAATTATAGGTTTGATTTAGTATGCGATCATAAGTTAAAAATTAAGACCCATAATGTTTGGTTGGTTGTGTTTAGACATTTAATTAGAGGTAGATGATATGACAGATGATGTGACTACAAAAAATTTAGCAGAGGAACCAATTTTAAAAGAAAATCCAAATAGATTTGTGTTGTTGCCTATCAAGTATCCTTCTGTTTGGGATATGTACAAAAAAGCAGAAGCTAGTTTTTGGACAGCGGAGGAGATCGATCTCTCAGCAGACATGAATGACTGGGAAAAGTTAAGTTCTGATGAACAACATTTTATAAAACACGTACTGGCATTTTTTGCTGCAAGTGATGGTATAGTAAACGAGAACTTAGCAATACAGTTTTGTAATGAGGTACAAATACCAGAGGCCAGATGTTTTTATGGCTTTCAAATGGCAGTAGAAAACATACACTCAGAAACCTACAGTCTACTTATAGACACATACATAAAAGATGAAGAGGAAAAACAGTATTTATTTGATGCTATAGAAACCATACCTGCTGTGAAACAAAAAGCGAACTGGGCACTTCGTTGGATTAACGATAGTGATTCCTTTGCTCACAGGCTTATAGCTTTCGCTGCCGTTGAAGGGATTTTCTTCTCTGGTAGTTTTTGTTCTATCTTCTGGTTAAAAAAGCGTGGCCTTATGCCAGGACTTACTTTTTCTAATGAACTTATAAGTAGAGACGAAGGATTACATACAGACTTTGCATGTCTACTGTTTGGTCTTCTTAACAACAAACCACACACTGATATGGTTACACAGATAATTACAGAGGCTGTTGAGATAGAAAAAAGTTTTGTTACATCCGCTCTTCCAGTTAGCTTAATAGGCATGAATGCGGAGCTGATGAGCCAATATATTGAGTTTGTAGCAGATAGACTTCTGTTAAGCCTGGGTGCTAACAAAGTGTATAACTCTAAAAGCCCATTTGATTGGATGGAGCTTATCTCTCTTCAGGGAAAAACTAACTTTTTTGAGAAAAGAGTAGGTGATTACCAAAAATCTGGGGTAAGAGCAAAGAGAAAAGACCAGGTGTTCAAACTGGACGCCGATTTTTAAAACCAAAGGTGAGGTTAATGAGGCCAAAAACAAAGTGACTTTGTTGCTTTTTTTTTGGCCGAGTGCCTGACCAGCACTAGAACAAGATGTTGATCCTGTAGCTTAAGGTCTTCCGAGCGATAATAAAAACAAATGGACTTGTTCACTTTTTTTATCCGAGTGGTTGCCCAGCTCTGAACACGATACCGATCCTGTAACTTAAGGTGAGGCTAATGAACAGCAAACAATGGGACTTGTTCCATTTTGGCGGGTGAATTACGTTCCGGTCAGCGACCACGAAAATAGAACTTTAGTAAAGGTAAGCTCTAGTTGCGATCAATATAAAGTCGGTCGGGACACTACATTGAGTACGGGGTTTATTCAATTTGTTTTTATATTTTATATTGCGAGGAATTATGGTGATTATTGAGCATCTATAACTCACTAAAATTATTTTGTTTTTTACTACTACAAATTTTTGATTTTTTATAAGCGTAAAACCTATACAAAAGACCCGTTTGTCGTTTAAAACTTACTAGCTAGACTTTTGCACATATTTGGTCGTGATACGGTTTGGCTTTGCTTGTTGTCTTATCTGCTGTGGGATTATCGTAGGAGCTGTTTTAGTCCTTCACATTAAAACAGATTTGATAAGAGCTGGTTTTATCTTTCTTAAGAAATACTTGGATTCTAAAGAAAGGAAATATTTTTATTGAAACTTAAACCTCAAATATCAAATTTATAATTGTTAATTAAGGTAGCATTAGTATGTATGTAGTAAAGAGAAGTGGCAAAAAAGAAGTTGTTAAGTTTGATAAAATTACCTCTAGGATAAGAAAGCTATGTTACTCTCTAGACAGTGACTATGTAGATCCAACAGAGGTGGCTAAGAAGGTAATTGTTGGGGTCTATGATGGTGTATCTACCAGCGAGCTAGATAACTTAGCTGCAGAAACAGCAGCTTATTTGGCCACTACTCACCCTGACTTTGCTATTTTAGCAGCTAGAATTGCGGTATCCAACTTACACAAAAACACAGAAAAATCTTTTTCAAAAACCATGACCCGCCTGTATAAGTATGTAAACCCTAAAAATGGACAAAAAGCCCCTCTTGTGTCTGATGATGTCTACGAAATAATTATGGATAACAAAGACATTTTGGATTCATCTATAATTTATAGCCGTGATTTTGAGTATGACTACTTTGGTTTTAAAACACTTGAGAGATCTTATTTATTAAAAATAGACAATAAGGTTGCGGAGCGACCTCAGCATATGTTGATGAGGGTTGCCGTTGGTATACACAAAGAAGATATAGAGGCTGCTATAAAAACTTATAACCTTCTTTCTGAGAAATGGTTTACACACGCTTCTCCAACCCTATTTAATTCAGGAACTCCAAAACCACAGTTGTCATCTTGTTTTCTGTTATCTATGACAGATGATAGTATTGACGGGATATATGAGACTCTTAGAAGATGCGCTCTTATATCTCAGTCTGCAGGAGGGATCGGGCTTAGCGTTCACAACATAAGAGCTAAGGGAAGTTATATCAGCGGAACAAATGGTGTTTCTAATGGAATTGTTCCAATGTTGAGAGTTTACAATGATACCGCTAGATACGTGGATCAAGGTGGGGGCAAAAGAAAGGGTGCTTTTGCAATTTATATCGAACCTTGGCATGCAGATATTTTTGACTTTCTAGATTTAAGAAAAAACCATGGTAAAGAAGAAAATCGTGCAAGAGATCTATTTTATGCTCTATGGACACCTGATCTATTTATGAAAAGGGTAAAGGAAAGTGGTCAGTGGTCGTTATTTTGTCCAAATGAAGCTCCTGGTTTAAGTGACTGCTACGGAGAAGAGTTTGAAACTCTATACACAAAATATGAAAAAGAGGGAAAAGCTAGAAACACAATTCCTGCTAGAGAGATTTGGTTTAAAATTTTAGAATCACAAATAGAAACAGGCACTCCTTATATGCTCTATAAAGATAGTGTTAACATGAAATCTAATCAAAAAAATCTAGGGACAATAAAATCAAGCAATCTATGCACAGAAATAATGGAATACACTTCAAAAGATGAGGTCGCTGTATGTAATCTAGCTTCAATTGCTTTGCCCAAATTTTTAAACAAAAGACAATTTGATCACAAACATCTCTTTGAAGTAACTCAAACAATAACAGAGAACTTAAACAAGATAATTGACCTTAACTTTTATCCTATAAAAGAAGCCGAAAACTCTAACTTTAGACACAGGCCAATTGGAATAGGAGTGCAAGGGTTAGCAGATATTTTTATTTTAATGAGATTGCCATTTGAATCTGAAAAAGCGAAAAAGTTAAATAAAGAAATTTTTGAAACAATATACTTTGCGGCTTTAAAAAAGAGCCTTGAGCTTAGTAAAAAAGACGGACCTTATAGTACTTTTAAAGGCTCTCCTACAAGTGAGGGTGTTTTGCAGTTTGACATGTGGAATATTAAACCAACTTCTAGATGGGATTGGGATGGGCTTAAAGAAGACATAAAAAAATATGGTCTAAGAAATAGTTTGCTTATAGCTCCGATGCCTACTGCTTCTACCTCCCAGATGTTAAGTAACAACGAGTGCATTGAGCCCTATACCACCAACATCTATACAAGAAGAGTGTTATCTGGAGAGTTTACAATAGTAAACAAACATTTAATGAATGACCTAATAGATCTAGGTTTATGGAATAGTAGATTAAAAGACAAAATTATTTTAAGCAATGGTTCCATACAAAACATAGAAGAAATACCTGACACATTGAAAGCTTTGTATAAAACGGTCTGGGAAATTTCACAAAAAACTTTAATTGATATGGCAAGAGATAGAGGCGCATTTATTGATCAAAGTCAAAGTTTAAACCTCTTTTTAGAAAAACCTGATTTTGGAAAAATGTCGTCTATGCATTTTTATGCATGGGAGCAGGGACTAAAAACAGGAATGTATTACTTAAGAACTCAAGCAGCTGCACAGGCAATTCAATTTAGCATTGATAAGTCAGAGGTAGAAAGTGGTGAAGAAAAAAATATGGAATCTATGATCTGTTCTATAGAAGATCAGGAAGAATGTATTTCTTGCGGAAGCTAAAAAATTTAGTGGGGATCAATTAAATGGCAAGTATAAAAAGAACTTTTATCAATGGCCTTATTACTATAATTCCTCTCACCGCCACAATTTTTTTGTTAGTCTGGTTATTTCAAACAACTGAAAAACTTTTAGCTGACACCATTAAAAACATTCTTCCACCTAACATAACATATATTCCTGGTATGGGTTTGGTGTTTGTGTTAATTTTAATTTTTATAGTTGGGTTTATTTTAAATGCATGGATCGCAAGACGACTTTTTAGCTTTGGTGAAAAGTTATTAGGCAAAATCCCGCTCATAAAAACAATCTATAGCTCTGTTAAAGATATAACTAACATGTTTTCTCAATCAAGAGGGGATATTGGTAAAGTTGTTACCGTTGATATAGGAAACAACAGGAAGTTAGTTGGATTTGTAACAAGAGATAACTTAGATGGTTTAAATCTTATAAAAGACAACAGTGGTTATATAGCTGTATATTTACCCATGAGTTATCAAATAGGCGGCTATACAGTATTACTACCTAAAAAGCAGGTAAAGGAAGTCGATATACCTGCAGAGAAAGCTCTAAGCCAAACTGTTACCGGATGGCTCACCGCTAAAAAAGAAGAGCCAGCAAACTAAATATTAAAATAGGTGTCCAATTAATTAGGAAGATCTTTAAGGTCGTAGTGTCTTAGTATCTCTGTTATATCTGTATCAGGAGGTATGGAAGCCACTGCAAAACTAATTTCTTTTGCACCAGCTTCACTGATTGTATACATAATTTTTTTTACCGTCAAAAAATCGGTTTCTTTGTCAGCCTGTATTGTAACTTTTCTTCTGTTATCTTTTTCTTTTAATTTTTCAACTTCGTCTATCCGACCAATAGCTGATTTTAAAGTAGTACTTAGTCTTTCGTTAAACTCAATATCATCTTCTCTAAACATCTCTTGTGTTCTGTATCTGAGCCTCTCTATCATCCAACTAGTTTGTTGTTTTACATCATCATAAGTTGCTATCAATTCCCTGTCTAAATAAACTTCTTCGTCCGTTATGGTAACAACATGTGCTGGTTGTAATTCTTTAATCTCACTCGCCTCTGGAAGAGTTACTTCTTTTGGAATATACAACACTGTCTCTGTTGTTTTGTAGTTCATAAGTAAAAACACCACAAGCACGGTGAACATATCCACCATGGCTGTTAGAGAGAGCTGTGCTACGAGTTTTCTTCCAGGTTTAAACCCTGCTGTCCTCCCTTTATATCTCTTGCCAGGGGCATATATTGGCATCTATCTGACTCTCCCAGTTTGAATAGTGATTTCTGGAAATCCTGACAATAAGAGACTGTCCATACCTACAATAAGGCTTTCATAATTAAGTCTTTCGTCAACTGAAATCATTGCATCTTTTTTATCAGGGTATCGATCTTTTATGTCTTGAAGCGCTAGGATTAATGCTCTTTGGTCAAACTCATCTTCTGCTTTTGGAATGTTAGTTCGTCTACCAGCAAGATTAATCACATACCCTTGACCATATACTTGGATCACCATTGGCATCTTAGGGGGGGGGGGCGGTGGTTCTTGTTGATCAGTGGATTTTCTACCATAGACTGAACTGCCTATCTGAATCATGGATACTTGTGTCCACACTGCTGTTAAAAGCAAAAATATGATACACACACTCATCAAATCTATGAAAGGTATGATGTTCGGTTCTGAGTTTATCTCTCTCCCACCACCACCTTCTTCGATATTAGCCATTACTTGCCTCGGAAAATTTTATCCCTGTTAGATACTACCACATTCATCAAGCTCATCGAGCTTTCAGTCATGTCGTTAAGAAGCCTTCCAACTCTTACTTGGAAAAATCCATACCCTATGATTGCAGGTATGGCCACTATCAAACCAAATGCCGTACAGTTAAGTGCATGGGATATTGCAGAAGCTAGCATGTTAGCCTTTTCTGCTGGATCAACCTCACCTAATGCTCCAAACCCTTTTATCAAACCTATGATTGTACCAAGCAACCCGGCCAAAGTTGCCACGTTCCCAAACACAGCTAAAAAACCCGTCCAACCTTCTATTTTAGGTGTATGTCTTAATACAGCTGCATCCATTGCAACTTGTACCTCATCATCATTTCGCTTGTTCATAACTTGAACTAAACCTGCCTTAAGTGTGTCTGTTAACGGACTTATTTTGGCATCACAAAACGAAATTGCGGTCTGTATGTCTCCTCTTAGTATCGAGTTAAAAACACCATCTGTTACACTCCTTTTATCCACTCCAAACTTACTAAGTGTTGAAAACCTCTCTATTATGAGCAGCACGGTTAGTACACCAACTACAGCAATGGCTGTCATTGTTGGTACCCCACCGTCTATAAACGCCTGTACTACAAAGTTGCGCTCTACTACTTCTTGCATTACTTCTTCTTCCACAATCCCTCCTTTTATTTAGCTGATGTAAATACAAATGGATAAGTAATATCTCCAATTTGTCCGTCCGGTGGAGATGGAAATTTCCACGAACGTAACCTTGAATTCATACAATTTAACATTGTTTTACTATTGATTTCACTACTAACAGATCTTGCTGTACCCACATTTCCTCCCGATAAAATTGTCCAATTAAGTACAACTTTTCCTTCGGCCTTTGGATCTTTATCTAAAACTCTGTCGTAACATGTTTTAAGCTGTCTTAAGTGTCTTTGTACAACTCGTTTTATTGCTTCTCTATCCATAGAACCTTCGAAACTTTCCTCATCACCACCTGCTTCAATGTTGGTTCCACCTCTTCCTCCTATGTTTCCACCGCTACCATATCCACTATCTCCACTTCCTCTTCCTTTGGTTTTCACTCCTGAAATTCCAAAGGTGCTTTCACCTTTACCACTTTTTCCTACTTTATTTAAACCACTTCCAACAACTGTTCCAGAACCTGCCGCTTTTTTAGATCCAACCCCGGTAGCTCCTTTAGCTGCGGCAGATACTCCTGAACCATCCACTGCATTTTTTAAGCTCTTTTGTTTTCCACCTTTGGCAAATAACCCTAAAAGCCCTACTGTCTGAGTATCTATAGGTGCTTTTTTAGGACTAGTTCCACGGCTTATGCCTTTACCTTTACCCGGGTTTTTAGCAGTTAAAATTTTCTCTTTAGACTTACTATTGGTTTTAGGAGCATCACTTGCTTTTCCTTTTCTAGCAGCATTTTTGACAATTCTGGTTTTTTTACGAGCTTTGATCTTTTTCTTTTTTACCACTTTTTTTAATTTTTTCACCTTAACGATTTTTACTGTTGTAGGTGGTGGGGGCGGTGGTGGTTTTATTCTGGTTTCAGGTTGAGGTGGTGGCTTATATACAAATAAAGCCTTCCTTTCTTTTTTGTCTTCTAGTTCTTCTTCCTTTGCAACAGTTTCACTTTGATCTGATATAACAAAAAACACCGCCATCAAAACTGAGAGCCCTATGGTTAATACTACATTTGTCAGTTCTTGAACGGAAAGTCCTGTCAAAGGAAGCATCATAGGTTTTATTGTACGTGGAACACGTCTGATCAACACTGATATGTTCTCGCTTAAATTTACTTTAACCATTTCTTCTTGTTTTAAGATAACATTTAAACCATCTTTTACAGGTTTAGCTCCGCCTGCGCTTTCTATTTGTTTTAGACTTAGTTTTGATGTCTTAGTAATTACAGAAGCGTCACAACCTCCTGGCACAAATACAAGTATTTGCCCTGATTTTTTACTAACAAGTCTATGATTAGCCCCTCTAGCATAAGGTAGCAAAACATCATTACCAGAATTTGATCCAATGGTTACTATTTTTTTAGTAAAGTGCTTACAGTCTATTATTCTATTTCCCCAAGCTACTAATATTTCAACCACAGAACCTTTATTAGGCTTTATGTCGTCTAGACTTATTTTATCCTTAACATCTGCAAATGAGGTTTTTTCTGTTGCACGAGAGGTTGATACTTCATCTGCTACAGCTTTTACATTAGCCGAAGGAGCTTGAAACTTAGGAGACTTTGGAATGTTCACATCTTCTATACTAGGCGCTTCTAATTTTTTATCTTTTAAATCTTTTATCCTATCTTTTAAGGACGGCTTTCCAGCCTTTGCTGTAGAAGCTTTTACGTTAGGTGGGGGCGGTGGTTTAACAGATGGTTTTTTAGGTTTAGGAGGATTAAACTTAGGTGGCACAGGAGGCTTCGGGCCTGCCACTTTCGCAGGGGGCTTAGGTGGCATCTTAGGTAAAGTCTTAGACACAGGAGGTTCAGGTGGAGATTTGGGTTTATCAGAAACACTCTCGACAACTTCGGTACTATCTGCTTTTTGGCCATCATTTTTAGGATTAATACTTGAGGTGTTTGTTGGTTTTGGAATAGAGTCAAAAAATTCTAATCTGAAATCACCAATTTGAATGTTATCTCCGTATTTAATATTAGCATCTACAGATTTAACCTCATTTATAAATACCCCTTCTTCTGCCCCAAGATCAGATATAAAAAAGTCATCACCTCTTTTTTCAATAAGTGCATGTGCAGTTGACACCTTAGGTGAATCAAGTCTAAGTGATGCTTCTGGATCACTTCCTATAAGGATGTGGTTAGAAGGCGAATATTGCTTAACAAATAAAAGCTTATTATCCCTATATACCCTAATAAAGACCAATTTCACTTTTGACTATCCTCCTGATTTCCTCGTTTAACCACTATTTCTCCAGCAGACCTTCTCATTTCCGGCAAAAAATTATCTCTGAGTTTTATAAGTTTACTAAAATCAAAATCACCTCTTTGCATTAAAAAGAATAGATCTGGAGTCTGCGAACTACCCTCAATTAACTGATCTTCAAAGTTAATCGCTGTTCTTTTGTTTCTTTTTCCCTGAGCGTATAGATCAGAAGAAAACAAAGTTACTAAAATTAAAATCCAAAACCTAATCATAATTACTTGCCTTACTGTCTATTTTATTTTCCTAAGTAAACTTCTTGCCTCTGCTATAAGTTCCGTATCATCTTCATTAAATGCAATATCATTTAAAGTCTTTTGAGCTTCTGCTTTATTGGTAGGACTCTTACTCATTAGCAAGGCATAGTTTAGTTTTATCCAACCTGACTTTTCCATAGGAGCATACTCTAAAGCTCTTTTATAAACCGCACTGGATCTTTTGAGATTGCCTGTGTGCTTTAATGCAATTGCATAGTTATTTAATATAGATGCGTCTTTGGAAAATGCTTTTGATGCAATTGTTAGGTATGGCATCGCAGTTTCAAAATTCTGATATTTTACAAGAATACTACTTGCATTAGCACTGGCTACAGAGTTGTCATTGTCTAAAGCAGAACCATAGAACTCAGAAAAAGATCTGTTTGTCTCTTTATCTTTTAATAAAACCATAGCCAAATTATTACGTTTGGTTGTTTCTGGTACTATGTCAGAATTTTTAATCTTGCCCAAATAAAGCCTCGCCAAATAATTATACCCTCTATTTAAGGCAACAACAGCAAGCGTGTTATAAACTATTGCATCGTCTGGGTTCTTAGCTAAAATTTTAGATGCTTCTTGTATTGCTAGCTTAAGGTCCCTTGACTTTAGGGCTAATGAAAGGCCTTCGTATACTTTTTTGCCATCCATTTTTTCGTCTAACCCAAATATATCTAGCTTTTCAACTGGCATTACCTTTTCTGTCATATGAGCATAGTTGTCAGGTTTAAGTTTAGACAACCTTTCAAATGATTTGGTTACACTTTCATTGTAAGCTGGTATCTCATACGCTTTTTCAATAGCAAGTTTGTAGTTTGAAATAGCCTTTTTCATAACAGGAGCTATGTATTTTTCTTCTACACCCTTTTTATATTCCTCTATTTGTTTTTTCTCTGTTAAAACTTTCGGAACTGGAATTGATTTAATTGTTTCAACAAAATGTTCACTGGCTTGAGCTATCAATGCAACAGAATGAATTACATAATTCCCATCGTCATATTTAATTACCTTGGCTAACTCACTATCAAGTTTATTTAATTGATCCAACATTTTAGTGATAGCATTAAGTTGTTTAGTTGGATTATTAGGTACTTTCGTTTTTCTAAATTTATTAAAGATTTCCATTGCTATATGAAACCTTGCCTCAGCAGCTTCAGAAATCCCAACATTTTTGCCTAAGCTTCTTTGAACACTTATTATTTTGTCTCGCCATTTTTTTACATCTGCTCTTCTAAATTCTTGAGCCATTCTAAATAGTTTTAAAAGTGAAGCCATCAACATATAGCCATCTGCAGGATTAGAGACCACATAACTTGAATAGTCTGTGTAAGCCTGCCTAGTGTTTTTCATTTCTTCTTTTGTTTGAGCTATTTCAAGTAAAATTTTATCCTTAGTCTCTTTTGATTTAACTTTATTACGATATGTTCTATAGTTTGAAAGAGCCTTGGGGAACTTTCTAAAGGCTCTAAAGATTCTAGCAGAATTTAAGATAGACTCATCTGCATATTGATCTCTAGGATAAGTACTAGCATATTTTTCAAACTCTATAGCTGCCTTTTCTAGCACGCCGGTTTGTTCATATAGATTAGCAACAAGCCTAATTGCTCTTTTTACAGATTCATCTTTAGTGTTTTTATTTGTTTTTAGATATAACTCATAGTGATTTATAGCCTTTAGAGTTGTATTTGCTTTTTCAAAGTTTATGGCCGCATTAAAAAGCGCTTTCTTTTTTAAATTAAGATCCTTAGTTTGTTTTGCAAATTTAACATAACTCTCTGCTGCAACTAAATGATCTCCTTTCTTTTCTATTTCTTGAACATTGGTAAACTCTGCATTGCTTACAATGTTTTGAATGTTTTTAATTTCATTTTTGCCACTACCTGATTTAGCTATAGAGGTTTCGTACTGAGCGCCAGCCGATAACCGGTGGAGACGGCGGAGGGTTGAACCCGGCCTGAAACACAATCTCACGGTTCTACTGACGGCCGCGTAGCAGGGACAAGGTGGAAGGTGACCTCCAGAGACCACGGACGGCTTCTCACTCCCCTAACAGGGGCGACCACAGTGCAACAAAAATTGCCCAAGAACACCAGTAAAAACCGCGAAAAAAGCCGCAGCTAATGGTATAATTTAGGCAGATGTTGTTACTATGCGCAGGCCAGGCGCACAATTGGCCCCCCGTTGCCGCCCACCCTGTGGGCCAGGTTGTCTGGAATCGGTCTCTACCACGCCGCGTTGGGAAGCTCTCATCCGCTTTTATCCGACAGGGGAGCTGCGCGCCCGATGGAGGCACAAAAGCCCCCAACAGCACGGGGTTGAGCCGTAACTAGGAGTCGTTGATGGTTACCAGCAAGACTGAACATGGCTTTGTGAGGCCAACGCAGCTTGAAGAGGAGATGCGTGCCTCGTACCTCGACTACGCCATGAGCGTCATCGTGTCGAGGGCTTTGCCGGATGTCCGCGACGGCCTCAAACCCGTTCACAGACGCATTCTGTACGCCATGCAAGGGCTGGGCATGAGGCCCAACTCCGCTTACAAGAAGAGCGCACGCCTGGTGGGAGAGGTGCTGGGAAAGTACCACCCCCCATGGAGACGCCCCGGTGTACGACGCCATGGTCCGTATGGCGCAGCCCTTTTCCATGCGCCTGCCCCTGGTCGACGGACAGGGCAACTTCGGCAGTGTCGACAACGACCCTCCGGCGGCGATGCGCTACACCGAGGCCAGGCTGAGCCTGGTGGCGGAGGAGATGCTGGCCAACCTGGACCAGGAGACAGTCGATTTCCTCGACAACTTCGACGGGACCCTGCGCGAGCCGGTGGTGCTGCCAGCCCGGTTGCCCAACCTGTTGATAAACGGGGCATCTGGAATCGCCGTAGGCCATGGCTACCAACATACCTCCTCACAACCCGTCGGAGATATGCGGCGCAATCGTCCGCCTCATAGACACGCCCGATGCGTCGGTCGAGGAGCTGATGCGCAACGTAAAAGGCCCCGATTTCCCCACCGGCGGGACCATCATGGGGCGAGAGGGCATAAGGAATGTCTACTCCACGGGACGGGGACAGATTATTGTCCGGGCCAGGGCCGAAATCCAGCCCATTAAACAAGATAAACGCATGCAGATCGTTGTCTCGGAGCTGCCCTATCAGGTTAACAAGGCCTCGCTGGTCGAGAAGATTGCCGACCTGATGAAGCGCAAGCGTGTCGATGGCATCGCGGAAATCCGTGACGAGTCTGATCGTGATGGCATGAGGATAGTCATGGAGCTTCGTGGGGGCTCCCAACCTCTGGTGATCCTCAACAACCTGTACAAACTCACTCCCATGCAGAGCTCCTTCTCGGCGAACATGCTCGCCCTGGTGGAGGGTACACCCAAGGTCATCACCCTCAAACTGGCAATTCAACACTACGTAGACTTCCGCCAGCAGGTGGTTACCCGCCGCTCAGAGTACGAGCTTAAGAGGGCCAAAGAGCGAGCCCACATCCTGGCAGGTCTGAGGATAGCCATAAGCCACCTGGATGCGGTCATCGCGCTGATAAGGGCGTCCGAGGACGTCGACACGGCGCGCAACGGGCTGATGGAGCGGTTTGGACTGGACCAGCCTCAGGCCCAAGCCATCCTCGAAATGCAGCTCCGGCGTATCGCCGCGTTGGAGCGGGAGCGTCTAGAAGCGGAATACCAAGAGCTTCAGCAGACCATTAGAGACCTTGAAGAGCTGCTGGCCGATCCGGCCAAGGTCCTGGCCGAGGTGAAAAAGGAGACTCAGCAGCTAAGAAAGAAGTTCGGCCAGCCCCGGCGGACCGACATAAGCGACGAGGCCCACGAGTTTAGCAGGGAAGAGTTGGAAGCCCACGAGCCGGTTGTCGTCACCCTGAGTCAGGCCGGCTACCTCAAGCGGATAACCGCCAGCACCTACCGTAACCAGCACCGCGGTGGCAAGGGCGTCGTCAGCATGACCACCCGTGAGGACGATCCGGTGAGGCACATAGTGGTCGGCGACACCCATGACAAGCTGCTCTTCTTCACCAACACGGGTAGGGTACTGGCCAAGACCTCCTACGAGCTCAGGGCCGATATCTCCCGCAACACCAGAGGGGTGCCAGCGGTCAACGTGATACCTATGACCGACGTAGAGCGCGTCAACGCCATAATTGGGGTCGAAAGCCTGAACCTGGAGGAAACCTTCCTGGTTATGGCTACCCGAAAGGGCGCCATTAAGCGCGTCCGCCTCAGCGCCATCTCTTCCATTCGACCCTCCGGGCTCATCATCTTTAACCTGAAGGAAGACGACGACCTGGTTGGGGCGCGGCTGGGTACGGAGGCGGACGACGTCATCATGGTGTCCGAGCAGGGCATGTCCATAAGGTTCCCCGTCACCGAGATCCCTCTTCGGCAGAGAGCGGCGGGTGGCGTAAAAGGCATTCGATTCCGCGGCAAGGACCGTGTGGTGGCGATGGATGTAGTTGGCCCCGATAGCCGGATTCTTGTCATCAGCAGACTGGGCTACGGCAAGCTGACGCACATAGGCAAGTACCGGCGCCAGGGCAGAGGGGGAGTCGGCGTCAAGACCTTCAACATCACCAAGAAGACTGGCCGAGTGGCCGCGGCGGAGGTGGTCAACGACAGCACGGAGGTGTACGTTGTATCCGAGCAGGCCCAGGTGCTGCGCACCAGCCTTTCGGAGATCTCTACCTTGGGGAGGGTAACTCAGGGTGTTACCATCTTCAAGCCCGAACGCGGCGACGCGGTGGCCTCGATAGCGTGCGTCTCCGACCTTTAGACAGCGGACAGGCCCGCCAAGCCATCGGCCGATGCC
>CBDANC010000014.1:0-451728 GCA_965197425.1 Bdellovibrionales bacterium | reverse complement strand
GTCATGGGTGGTATAAATTACAACCTTTTAGATCAGGACTGCTACAATACAAATACTTCCAATCAGTGTACCATTGATAAAGAATCCAGCGGCCAAGGTCGTTTTAATCCTGATGAGCAGTTTAGAGAAGGTGATACTCCTGTATTAAAAACCCGAGGCCTAGGATTTGCCGGAAGAACCTTTTTAGACTGGTCAGTAAACCCAAGCCTTGGACTACGAATAACCGCAGGGTTTGAGAGGTTTCGTGTTGTCGACACAGCAAAACCACATGAGCAGATAACTGACAGACAAAAGATTACATTTAACTGTGGCCCTCTAGCAGATAATCCTGCAGAACAACAATTTGACATAACTGGGGTTACTTGTTTTGCTGTTATAGACTATCTAACCATAGAAGGCCTTTTGAGAGTTAAGATGACTTCCTATGATGATTTGGCTCCTTGGATTGGAATAGGGGTTGTGGGACTTCTTCCTATTAGCTGGAATAATAACATGTTGGAAGAACCTCTCCCTCCTCGCTCTGGTTTAAAGTCGCGGCAGGATTAGATGTGAACTTGACAGAGACTCGTTTGTTTTTTCCAGTATCTATTGACTATACCTGGCTTTATAAGGAATCAAATAATGAGGTAAGAGATCAGATGTTTTCTCTAACCGCTGGTATGGGATATAGATTTTAGTTTTTTCGAAGTCAAGCATTTAAACAAAAGCACACACACTTGATATAGATTTCTTAGTACAATAATTACTAGTACTATATTACATGGGGGTTTTGTATTGCAGAATCTTTAAGAGTTTAGCGAGATCTGCCGCTTCTTCTGCTACTTCTATTTGACCTATTTAAACTGCCAGGGACAGAGCGGTTGACCCGCTGAGGGACTATGCCCGGGCTAGTTTGTGGGCTTCCAACCCCCCAATATGAAGGGCTGTTTTGAAGAATGTTTCCTAGATTTACTCTTCTTGCGCTGCCTCTTCTAGAAGAAGTAGACACACTTGTTTGATGATGTGGGAAATTATACCCTGTAGTAGCGTACCTGGTTGCAATGTTAGCATCAGCTTGATTGAAAATCCTTTCATTAAACTGATAGTCTCTTATCATACCTAAAGATTCATTTCTTAAGTGATCCTTTTGCCTAGAAAGCTGCATGGTCAGATACATATGTTCGTTATGATACCTTTGAGTTTGTTGCTGGTATCTCCCAAAATCAAATGGGGTTTTATTTGAATTGTTAAACTCTGTTTCTGCTAGTTCCAGTTGTTCTTTTGCTTCCACTATTCTAGCATTTATTTCATTTAAATCCTCTCTTTCGTTATCTACAAATTCTCTTGTATCTCTATGTCGTCTTAGTTTTCTTCTTAAATCAGAAGAGCCTCTAGGTCTAACTTCATTTAGTTCGTCTAACATTTCTAAAAAGATCTTCTTGTCGTCTTCATCAGAGTAATTTAGATCTTCCATATGATCTTCTATCTTAGAAAAAATTTCTTCTCTCTCATCTTCTGCTGATCTAGGCAGCTCTGAGGCAGCGTTTATAAAACACTCTATCTTATCTTCCTCATCATCTTTATTATCACAATCTTTTTCTTCGACATTTCTTTCGTGCTGAGCCAGCCTAGTTTCTTTTATTCGAGAAATTATATTGTTCTTGCTTCGTCTAAAAAAATCTCTCAATCCAGATCTAAATTCTTCCACACAATTCTCATTGCTAGCTAAACTTCTATCTAGTTTTGACAAGTTCTCTCCCATACTTTGATCTTTTGCATTGAAGATGGATGCCTGAGTTCCTGCTGTGCCACCACCTCCATTATCTTCACTTGCCTCTTCCTCCTCCTCTTCTTCAGGTATATCACACGTTGTGGCAAGTTCTAGCAAGTTTTCAGGAAGTTCTAATTCAATTGTGTGGGTACTATCACAATCACATTTAACACTTTTTCCATCATGTTCTACTTCAATATCTCCTTCTGTTACTGCTTCAATTTTTATAGTAAATGCTTCTCCACTAGGGGCATCAAATACACCCGTATCTTCTTCTTTGCTATAATTAAAAGATAAGTTCAGGAGTGTTTCTTTTGTATTATCACCATCAACACTTATTCTTCTGCCTTGTTCATTACTATTTTCAAAACTATCCGACAAAACTCTTTGAATGCTATCTGGCAATTCTGAAAGCGAGGAAAACTCTCGAGTTCCTGAACTCATATTGTTAATAAGAGAAGTAGTACCCAATGCCATAGGCAAAAGAAATAATACAAGTAAAACCTTAGATTTGTTCATTTAAAAACCCCAAGCTTAGGGCTAATCGGAAAGTACTAAAACTACCTTAAGGATTTTAGCTAAAAAGTCGATTTCAGCGCTTTTTGAGTTTCTAAGGGATAAAAAATTTATTTTATTTCTTTATGTAAAGTGTGTCTATTAAGGCTAGGGTTATACTTTTTCTTTTCAAGCCTTTCTGGATGGTTTTGTGTGTTTTTAGCGGTAGTATACCTAGACACAGGTTTGCCTAGCTTTCTTGCCTCAGTACACTCTAAAGTGATAATTTTAGTTTTTCCTTTCTTTGCCATATCAACCTTCTACGCCATAACAACTTTTTGCCTTAGTATTTTTTTACTCTAACATATTTATTTCACTAAGGTAGACAATTTTTATAAATCTAAATTGCCCCTTTTTACAAGCAAAAAACATGACTTTTATAAACTTTTTTGGTAAATTTTTGCACCTTTTAAGCTAAGCACTCATAGCTCAGTTGGCAGAGCACCACCTTGACGTGGTGGGGGTCATAGGTTCGAATCCTGTTGAGTGCACCATTTTACCTTTATTTTTACCTTTGATATAGGTCAACTGCTTTTAAATGCTCTTGATAGCTTAAAGAAAACTTATGAGTTCCATCATTTTTACTTACAAAATATAAATACTCTGTTTTAGCCGGGTTAAACACGGCTCTAATAGCGTTCTCCCCAGGATTGGCAATGGGAGTTTTAGGAAGTCCATTTATATAATAAGTATTATATTCATTTTGAGATTTAATATCCTTTCTTCTTATGTTCTTAATTTGAGTTCCTGTGGCCCTCAAAATACCATATATAATAGTGGGATCAGACTGAAGTCTCATGCCTCGCTTGAGTCTATTATAAAACACAGAAGATATTGTGGGTCTTTCAAAACTAGCCCCTGTTTCCTTTTCTATAACACTGGCCATGGCTACGGCTTCATTCCTGTTTTTTATATACTCATTATACGAAGGGGCTATAGCATCAAACTTTTTTAAAAATCCATTTACCATTGTTGTAATTATGGATTTTTCAGAAGTATATTTACTGATCTTATAAGTTTCAGGGAAAAGATACCCCTCTAAGCTTATCAACCGCTCATCTAAAAGAATTTCTATAAACTCAATATCATTACAGAGATCTAAAAATTTATCTTTATCAGCTAAGTTGTTCTCATTTAAAATGTTGGCTATCTCATACATGTTAAGGCCTTCTGCTATTGTAATCTCTCTGGCATATGTATTATTGGAAACTAGAGTCTTTGCAATTCTGTGAAGACTCATATTAAAGAAAAGTTCATATTCTCCAACTTTGAGTTTCTTTTCAAAACCAAAGATTTTTATATAGAACAAAAATAAATTTTTATTATCTATGAGATCTTTAGAAATAAGTCTGTCTGAAATTTTATTAAAATTATCACCAGGACTTACATCAAAAATTATTTTTTCCTGAGACAAATTGTTTGGGAAATATATTTTATAACAAAAATAAATAAAAGCAGAAGTTATAAAACAAATACATAGCCCTAATAAAATTCTTATCATTTTTGTCCTATTAATTTTTAGTTATTATTAGCTCAAGTTAGATTGTGATATTCTAGCGTTGATTTTTCAATAATTTTACAAGCTATATCTATTTCATCATCACTAATTATAGCTGGGGGCAAAAATCTAATTTTACACGGGTCTCTACCACAACCAAATGTAATAAGTCCATTTTTATAAAAGGTCTTAATAAGTCCAATTTGAGTTTCTCTTGTTCCATCATGCGGGGTTATGGCTATCATCAATCCTATCCCATTTATATCTTTTATCAGTCCTTTCAAAGTGGTTTTAATTAACCCAGATATATTAGAGTTAAATTTTTCGTAGATTTTATTAATTCTACCATTTGGCCCCATAAACTCACCCTCTTCTAATATCTCTAATATCTTAAGTCCGGTAGCCATCTGTACTGTAGAGCCTGCAAAAGTTCCTGCAATAATCCCTGGGCTTGGGTTATACTCTTTTGTAAATAAAGTAGTTGCTATTTGAGGGGCTTTGCCAACAGTTACCACATCCATATAGCTACCAATATCTAGAGCATTGAAGGCAAAAAATTCTCCAGTTCTAGCAAATGTCTGAACTTCATCAGCCCATACTGCAATATTATTTCTTTTACACTCTTCAAACAGTGGAACAAAAAAGTCTCTTGGAGCTGTTCTAAAGCCTCCTTCTCCTTGTATTATTTCAAATACAAATCCCGCTATATTACTCTTGTTTTTAAGTATGTGTTCTTTCAATTGACTTAAGGACCTCTCTTTTGATCTGTCAGGATGGTTTGAATCATAAAAATCTATCCTAAGCACATCATTATAGCTTGGAAGTCCTACTTTATATTCTGGATTATCACTTATTTCACTCATCATTATGCTTCTTCCTGCAAAAGCTTTTTTCATGGTTATAAGCTTTCTAGCTGGGGTGTTTTTATGCAATATCATTTTAAGTGCATTTTCATTTGCCATAGTGCCTGATGTAGTAAGCCACGAATGCACAAGTTTTGAGGATTTAGAAGAAATGTCCACAAATTTTTTAGAAAGTTTAATCCAATCCCCATTCATCTGTAAATTTCCCTGCATTACAATATTAGACACAGAAGCCTGCAAAGCCTTTCTTATTATCTCGTGGTGTCCATGACCTAATATATGTATTCCAATTCCTCCTACTAGATCCATTTTAACACTCAAGTCCTCAAGCTCTACATACACCCCATTCCCTCTACCACTTCCTATATACGGTAAAAACAAAGGTCTGCCCCTTAGACTCTCTACCTGTTCATAAAGCTTTTTTGTAACATTTTGGTTCGAACTAGCTTCTTTTATTCTGTCTATATCTTTGTTGTTTACCTCATCTAAAAGATGAGATATCAAAACTTCCTTTGATACTTTAAGTTTTGAATTTTTAGATTTGCTTGACATATATGTTTTTTGCTGAATTATTCTAACTTATAATATTATTCATTATCATAAAAGGGGTGATATTAATGTTATCTATAACCATAGTATGGTTTATTTTCAATGGTTATTTAACAAGTGCTATGGCACAAGATACCACACCACAACATGTACTAAATTTAGCACAAAAAAACTATCAGGATCATGATTTTGACCACTCAAAAGAACATATCAAAAACCTTTTAAAAACATATCCTAATAATAAAAACTTATTATACAACCTAGGAATTATAGAATATCAAAAAAACAACATAGATATGGCTATAGGACTTTTGACCACAGCACATTTTAGAGGGAATAAAAATGCTAGGGAAGTTTTAGAGATTATACAAAACGCTAGATCACTTGAGATTTATAACAAAACCTTTAAAGACAAAATAGTAGGGCTTCCATTAAATTTATTTTTACTTATAGCAATACTATTTTTAATCTGGTTACTTAACAGGACAATAAATTTTTATCATAGAACCTTTAAATTTGGTGCTAGCATTAAAAAGTTTAAATTTTCCTGGATTATAGCCACAACACTCTTATGCATAATTTTTATAAAAATCAAAAAAGACAGAGAGTTTTGGGCTGTATCCATCAAACAAATTCCTCTTTATGCTGCGTCTAATGAAAAAAGCGCACCTATTATGCAAGTTGCCCCAGGAACAAAAGTTATAATTAAAAAAACAAATGGCCCTTGGAACTCAGTAAGGGTACATAATCGGCAGGGGTTTATATTGGGAAAACACCTGTTTTATCCAGAAAAAAGCCTAATAGAAGATCTGTAGCAATAAAGAAAGCCTGCTTGACTTTTAAACAAATATTTCATACTTTTTTCTAGCTTAAGGGTTGTGATGGGCAAGATTTTAGTAATTTCATTTATTTTATTGGTTGGGTGTACCAAATTTCAAAGCGACTTATCTTCTGCTAGAGGGAATTTTGAGTATGCCAATCATCTTCTGAATAGCAAACAATACAATTTAGCTTTAGAAGCATTTCAAGATGTTAAAAAATATTCCAACCAAGAGTATATCACTAAAGCTGACCTAAAAATTGCAGATATCTATTTTATTCTCAAAAGCTATGAAGAAGCCCTTTATACATACAAAAGATTTCAAGAGTTTTATCCAACACATAAAAAGTCTGACTATGTGTCGTATCAAATTGCACTTTGTTATTACAATAGACTTCCCCGTTCTGCAGATCGAGATTTATCCTTGGCTTATGCCTTATTGGACGCTTTAGATCTTTTGATAAATAATTATCCAAACTTTGAAAAAATTAATGAAGTTAAATCAAAGAAAATAGAGATAAGAAACTTGCTAGCTCAAAAAGAGCTTGGCATTGCAAATTTTTATCTTAAAAATAAGCAGTATAAAAGTGCTTTGGCTAGATATATTGCTGTAACAAACTTCTACCATGATACTGGTGCGGCACCCGCCTCTTTATTGGGTGCAGGTAAAGCACACCTAGGTCTTGATAATAAAATTGAAAGCAAAAAATATTTAGACAAACTTTTAAAAGAATATACAGCCTCTGAAGAAAGTATAGAGGCTGCCAAAATTATAGAAGAAAATGGGTTTTGACCATGGAAATTGAAACTTCTGAGTTTAAGCTTAGGCTAAACGATGCGAGGGAACTATTTATAGGCGGCAAGTACAAAACTTGCGAACCGATACTAAATGATCTGTTATTATATAACAATAAAACTCCAGAAATTTTCCAAATGTTAGCCACAATTGCATATGACAAAGGCAAATTTAATATGGCTATCAAATATTTCAAGAGAGCTTTGGAAATTGATCCTTCTTATATCGATGCATCTGTTGGGCTTAGTATTATATATAACGATTTAGGGCGATATGAAGAGGGAAGAAAAGAATTTGAAACAGCTAAGAAAATATTTGCTGATAAGAAAAATACCCAAAGCTTGTTTACAAACGAAATTTTAGCAAAAAAACATGAAGAGCTAGGCGATCTATATTCTAGCTACAGAAGACATGAAGAAGCTTTAGAGAATTTTTTAAAAGCAAAAAGCTTACATTATGATGCTCCAGTAATCTTAAAAGTTGCAGATTCATATATAAAGTTAGATAGAGCTAGAACTGCAGTGCTAGAACTAAGAGCGCTTATTAAACACAACCCTCATGTTCTAGCAGCCAGGCAAAAACTTGCTGAAATATATTATGACGCAGGAAAAATTATCGATGCCATAGAAACTTGGGAGTCTATCCTATTTAGAGATCCAGGCAACATTCAAGCTAAAACCTGCCTAAAACTAGCAATGAACGCCAACCCTGAATATCAAGGCGTATTAGAGGACAAGTTTTGAAAACAAAAGATCACACTATAGTATACATAGACAAAAAAGAAATAGATGAAATTATAATAAGCTTAGCAGAACAAATACAAAATCATTACTATCAACAACCTTTGGTCTTAGTATGCCCCTTAATAGGATCCGTTGTGTTTATGTCAGATCTAGCCAGACATCTTAATATGCCACTGGAAATTGACTTTGTACACTTAACCAACAACGCTCCAAATGAAAATACAACTCGCCTGTCAACAGATATAACCTGTGATATTGAAAACAAACACGTATTGATTATAAAAGAAATACTAGATGAAGGAAAAAAAATTAAATTTTTAAAAGATAGGCTTCTATTAGGAAATCCAAGATCTGTAAAAGTAGTAGCCCTGCTGGATAAAACTGCTAGAAGAACAAATAACATTAAAGCAGATTTTGTAGGAAAATCTATCGAAGACAGGTTTGTGATAGGATATGGAATGGACAACCATCTTATTGGAAGAAACTATCAAGACATATATAACTTAAAACAGTAACTTGGTGCTTATATCATAATGCTTTAATTGTTTTTTTGATCTCGCACAAAAGATTATAGTTCGGTAGTAATAGCGTTTTTAGGAATTTTTAGCTCAAATAGGTTGTCCTCTATTTTTCTACCAGTAACAACGTTGCTAAATATAAATGAAGTTTTATTTTCCAAAGTATCCCAATAACTAAATTGTGTGACTAAAATTTTTTTAGAATCAATTGATACACTAGCTTTCGTAAGCCCAATTGGTTTTTTGGGAACAAGTTCATAAGTTACGATATCTCCCTTAGTAGCAACGCTTAGAACTTTAAGCTTTGTAAAGTCACCTTGGAGCATTTGATTCAAAAAGTTATTTGTTTTTGTTTTCATAACTCTTATAGTGTCATCAAACTCTGCGTCTTCAGGATACTGTACTGTTGTAATCTGCTTGTTATCAAATAAAACTATTGATTTAGAAGGAGTTTTTATATCAAGTCTTATCTTATCTTTTGAGAAATTAAGTTTCCCTGAATAGGTTTTTTTTAAAGCAAGGGCTTTAAGTACAGTTGTTTTTTCTAAATCTGAAGAGAAGCTGTTAAAGTTGCCATACTTAGAAGCTATTTTTGATAATAATTCTATTTTAGTTAAATCGGAAACTGCCCAGGTTGAAATTCCACAAATTGAAATTCCACACCCAAAGCCCACTAAAAAGAAATATTTAACCCAACCCATCGAGGTCCAAGCTTATCTTAGAATTTGTTTTTATACAAAAAATTTATCAGACCCTTTTAACAAATCCAATAGCTTCAAACCTTGGCTTCTTGCTACTAGCCTTTATCAAGGCATTTTTAGAAGCTCTCACTGTGGAGCCTGTAGTACACACATCATCTACAATAATAATATTTTTATAATTATGTTTTTTTGATTGTATGTTGATGCTCATTCTATCCTTTTTGTCCAAAATAGCTTGTCTAAATTTTCTTTGGTTATAATTTAGAAGAGTGATGTCAACTGAAAGGTTCAACTCTTTTCCCAATTCCTTTGCCCAGATGTTAGAATGCTTCCTCTGCTCATCTCCACAGGGGACCGGGATTATCACCGTATCTTTAGGAGGAAGCTTGCTTGCTAAAATCAAATGTCTCACTAAACTATTTGCCACCCACTTCCAACCTTTATTATTATAATTCCCCTTAAGATTTGATGCCAGATTTGAAATTAGATCATAATTATTATCTCTCCACTCGCACAAGCTAAGAAAGCTAATATCCGAATCCAACTCACTTACAGTAAGTTTAAATACATCTGTGTCTAGAAATTTTTTACAAGACATACAAATCCAGTAATCTTCTTTATCCTCAAATAAAGCCCAGGTACCCAAATCAATGCCACAACAAGCACAGCATCTAAAATAGTCAATTATATGAATTAGGTTAAAGTTCATAATTTTAATATTTGCACTTCAAGTGTAGTTTAAACTGTGGCTTAAGCCCTAATTGTATGTTACTAAAGCCCCCATGGAGTCCCAATTAAATGCGGTAGTCAAGGAAGCTTCCTTGGTTAATGAAAATCTTATCAAGCTTAAGGTAAAAAAAAGTAATGAATTTTTTCAATTTGAACCAGGACAATTTGCAACTATAGGTTTGATAATTGGCGATAAAATTATTAAAAGGGCATATTCTGTAGCAAATAAAAATAATTCAAATGAGTTAGAACTATTTGTTTCAAAGGTTGAAAATGGAGTTTTGACTAAAAAGATTTTTAGCCTAAAAAAAAATGACAGAGTTTGGCTTGCCAAAAGAATTACTGGATTTTTTACTTTAAAAGAAATCATAGAGCCCAATTTAATTTTTATTGCTACAGGCACTGGAGTATGTCCTTATGTTAGCATGCTTAGAACTTATGAAACCTTAGGAGTGGATAGAAAAGTGAGCTTAATACATGGGGTTAGAAATTCAAAAGACTTTGGATATTTTGATGAACTTTCGAAACTACAGCTCTTAAGAGAAAACTTTTATTTTTTCCCAGTTGTAAGTCGCCCCTGCAAAATGTGGAATGGCACAAAAGGGCGTGTACAAAATGTGCTTGAGCTTACAAGTTTTAATAAAATTTGGGGGAATATTGATCCAAACAACACAGCTATTATGTTATGTGGAAACCCTCAAATGATCGAGAATTTAATTTCAAAGTTTGAAAAGCTTGGGTTTAGTAGACATACTAAAAATCAGAAAGGCAATTTACACTTTGAAAAATATTGGACCAAACCAAAAGTTAATCCTTCACAGTAACGCTGGCAAGCCCCCCACCATCGGAACTTGCATTGGCAACCTGGCCTTTATATAACCTCGCCGTCATCAAGTGTATCTCATTTTTATAAACATAAATTCTAAGATCGTACTTATACTCATCTAACTTAGAAGGAGGTATATATTCTTGGACCATAAACATATCATCATATATGGAAGAAAGTTTGGTTTGAGAAATACTTTTCCCTATATACACAGCCTTGCTACCATACAATGTTTTAGGCTTAAATACATATTTGGATTTTATAAGTTTAAGCTCTTCTATATCGAAGTCGGTTATGTTAAATGATTTTGGAACTGTATTTTTGATTATATTTTTATATCTTTTATCTATGTTAAGGTTTGATAAAAATTCCGCATTGCTTAAGTCTATGAATCTTTGCTTGTTCGCTAGCAAATTGTATTCATGTGGGTTTGGACTAAAGCAAACTGCCTTACTTAAAAAAGCATTCTTTAAATGTAGGTGCTCTGGTTTTTCAAATAAAAAATCACAACATCTATTATAGACAAAATTTATATTTTTTCCTTCTTTTGTTGTTAGTTGGTTATGTTTAAAAATCAAATCTTTTGTGTCACAAATAATCACTTTATGCCCCCAACTTTCAAACAGTATCTTGAAATACTGGAATTCAAAAAAGGTTGCCTGCTTTTGTGGAGTTTCGTCTATTATTGCTATGTTTAATAATTTTAACCCTAAGTGGTTACTTTCCTTATGTATTGTGTTTTGTAAAAGCCTATCGAAGCCAATGTTCTGTACATTGCACCCTTCAGTTTCACTCAAATACCAAGCTATAATTCCAAAGGCAGCGTTTGTGTTGATTTCGATAAGCTTAGGCCCCTCGGAAGTTATATGAAAGTCAAAACACATAAGCATAGAGTAGTTTGTAGGATCATGCACAGCTTGTGATAAAGAATGGTCATAAACAAGCTTTCTATACCCCCCATCCTCTCTGAGGACCCAAAATGTATTTATTATATCAACACATCGCCTGAAGTTTTCAGAGGAAAGATTTATACGCTTTTTCGATAATAAGTTTTTAGGAAATGGATATTCATGAAAAACTTTTTTAAATTCAGGATGTTTGTTTAAAAAATGCTGCATATATCTATCCAGTTTTTATTTAAAACCATCTTTATTCGTTAAATCTCTAGTGTTTGCTCTAATTCCATATACCTATTTCAATACTTAAGTATGTGTTTTTTATTCCATTTTAATCAAATAGCTTTTTTTCTATTATGTAGCCTAGGTTATATTTTATAATTTCTAAAGCAATGATTTTCTTTCTATTATTTTTTCTTAGCATGCCTAACATGTTAGAAGCTAACTCCGTTAAAATAGAGGATAGCTCCAGAGCTTTTGGTGGACAAGATTCTATGGTGTTAAACCCATATCGAACAAGAAGAAACGAGTTTACACAAATGATCTCTTTATCTTATTCTACATACACACCACACAACTATACAGTTTCTGGAATGGCTTTTGAGGATTTTTATTCTAGTACAAGAGTTCCACTTTTATCTGCCCTTTATTCTCTTAAGTGGAATTCTGTCATTGGGTCTCTATCGCTTGATCTTGGAGCGGGTTTTTATTTAAATGAAGCCCATGAATCTCAAATTTATATTTTGCCAGGAAAGTTAGGGTTTACTTGGGCTTTGGATAATGTTTTTTCTGAGCCATATATTGTTCCATATTTATCTACCGGAACAATGCTTTTCTTTTACAGAGAAGCTTTGCCCTCGTCTTCCTCTACTACAGAAGATGAAACAGGAACCAGTGCAACAGACTCAGGAACTATACAAAGAAACGATCTTACAGATCCTGCAACTGGACAAAGAATATATTCTTTTGAGGGTAAAAACATCAATATTTATATGTCAGCTGGAGTCTGGTTTCAGCTCGACTGGTTAGATAAAGATGGAGACATTTCTTCCTATTTTGAAAGAAGTATTGAAAACACCTTTATAGGAATAGGTGTAACTAGGCTTCAGCCAATTTCTCAAGATCAATTTGATCTGTCAGGAGAAATGTTCTTTGATGTATCATTAAAGATTGAATTTTAAACTTTTATATCTAATTTTATTTACATATTTAGCTTTATTTTGGCCTCAAGCTCCAAAAGCTCCTGATAAATGTCATTTAAGAGGTCTGATTTTAATTTTATTTTTAATTTATAATTTTCACTAAGTTTATATTTGTCCTGATCTAATGCAAGCTTAATTAATGCATCTACATTTAGTCTTGAGTTATCCTGAAATTTTAATATCAAAAATCTGGCTCCACACTTCAAATCTTCTATTCCAAGATTTTTACACAAAACTCTAATAGACATTACGCCTATTAAATGCAGCACTTTTTGAGGCAATGCTCCAAATTGATCTCTAATAGATTCTTCTAACGTGTCTATTTCATTCATAGATTTTGCTTTAGAGAGTTTTCTATAAAAATAAAGTCTTGATCTTATGTCAGGCATATATTTATCCGGTATTAAAGCAGATATTGGTATGTCTATATCAGGATCTGGAGCCAGAGTTAGCGGATTTTTCTTGGCAATATTAATTGCCTCATCCAATAATTCCATATAAAGTTCATACCCTATTTGATCAATATGCCCGGCTTGCTCATCTCCTAATATATTTCCAGATCCTCTATACTCTAAATCCTGTCTGGCTACTTGTAGCCCATCTCCTAATTTGGAAAATTCTTTTATAAGTTTAAGTCTATCTTTTGCATGTTCATTTATTAGATGATCCTCTGGAGTCATTAGATAACAAAAGCTTTCCAGGTTACTTCTTCCGATACGCCCTCTTAGTTGGTATAATTGAGAAAGGCCTAACAAATCCGCTCTCTCAATAAACATGGTATTCACCTGCGGAATATCTAAGCCAGATTCTATAATGGTTGTACAAAGCAGCAGATCAAAATTTCCAGAGTAAAAGTCCATAGCAACTTGTTCTAAATCAGATTCATGTATTCCACCATGTGCCACTCTAATTCTGGCTTCTGGAACAAGCTTTGTTAATTGTTCTTTCTTTTTAAGTATAGATGCTATTTTGTTATACACATATAGAACCTGCCCTCCTCGTTTTATTTCAAACAAAGTGGCCTGTCTGATTGTTGCATGATCTTCTGTAATTACAAAAGTTTTAATGGGGACTCTACTTTTTGGAGGAGTTTTTATAATACTTAAGTCTCTTAACCCCATAAGACTCATATTTAGGGTTCTAGGAATTGGTGTGGCAGAAACAGAAAGCATATCTACATTGGTTTTTAACTTTTTAATTTTTTCTTTTTGTAACACCCCAAATTTTTGCTCTTCATCAATAACAACAAGGCTTAGGTTTTTTATTTTAATATTCTTATTTAAGAGTTTATGAGTACCCACAACTACATCTATGCTTTGATTTTCTAATCCTTCCAAGATGGGGCTTGCTTCTTTTTTTGGTGTAAACCTACTTAAACTTTTTATTATTATAGGATAATTTTTAAACCTGTCGACCAGGGTATTGTAATGTTGAAGGCACAGTATTGTAGTAGGAACTAAAAAAAGGCATTGCTTATTATTCTCTACACAATAAAAAATTGCTCTCATAGCAACTTCTGTTTTACCAAAGCCCACATCTCCGCAAATCAACCTGTCCATGGGAACTTCTGCCTGTAAATCTGCTAGAACATCTCTTATGGCTTTCAGTTGATCTGGAGTTTCTTCATATAAAAATTCCTCTTCGAATTTTCTAAAGCTTGCTCCAGGAGCATCAAACGGAGGCCTAATTGTACATTTTCTTCTGGCATACAACTCTACAAGATGCTCTGAAATATCTTTTAAACGATTTTTTATTTTTACCTTGGAGGTATGCCACGAAGATCCTCCTAATTTATCCACATTTCCACTGCCACTATACCTTCTAACTTCGCTCAATTTAAAAACCGGAAGATATAACTTATCGTTATTTTTATATGCTATTTCTAAAAACTCATTTTCTATATTTTGAAAATTTATGATTTTTAGACCTTTATAAAAGCCAATGCCATGATCTACATGAATTACTTTGCTATTTTCGTTTATGTCTAGTAGCCAACTTCTACTTTCATCTATAATTTCTGGCAGAATTGAGATCTTTTGCTCATCAACATACCTTTTGTTAAAAAAGTCTTCTTCCCTTATAAATATAAGTTTTTTATGGGGCAGTTCCATGCTTTGACTAATTTGTTTAGATAATATCTGAACAGGTATCTCTTGATTAACTTCTTCATTTAAGCTGGGGTGAAGTTTTTTTAGCATTATACACAGCTTGTCTCGATATGATCTAGAACTAGATCCTATTATAATTTTATACCCTGTATTAATTTTTGATTCCAAAAATTCTACTTTTTTATCTTCACTAAGATTTACTTCGTTGAAAGCAATTTTGATATTTTGTGATATTTGATCATATAACGATTCATCTAATGGTTCATATATTTGAGAAATAGAAGGAGAAATTAGATGATCCATGTTCTTTAGTCTTTTTTCTTCTAACTTATCCAGAAATTCATCTTGAGATCTTTTTATATCTTTCAAATTTAAAACAAAAAAATTAAAGAGATTGAAGTGTTCAATTGCATTTGTGGCGTTTGGATAATAATAGGATAATAAGTAGTCAATGCCGTCAAAATACCTACCCATTAAAATACCATTTAACACGCTAGATGCTCTGTGCATTGAAATGGATCTTTTAGATATTTCCTTTTGAAACAAAGCACTGGCATAAGCCCTGGCTTCGTCTGTAATCACTACTTCTCTACATGGCATTATATCTGTTTTTTCTATTTTTTTTATGGACTTTCCGGTTTTAGGATCAAAAATCCTAATGGATTCTATTGTATTATCAAAAAACTCTATTCTTACAGGCTCTCTTGAAAAAACATCCAGAATACATCCTCTTTTTGCAAACTGACCAGGACGCTCCACTACTGTAGCGGAAAAGTAGCCTATGTTTTCAAGCCTTTGATAAATCTCTTCTTCTATTATCTGATTACAACAAAAAGTTATAATATGTTTTTCAAACACACTTTTTGGAATACTTTTTTGAATCATCGCTCTAACTGATGAAATAAAAATCTTAGTTTCGTCTGCTCCATTAACTCTTGATTCATAAAAAACGCTCGCCCTTCTATGAGAAGTTTCGGGGCTTGGATATAATCCTGAGTATGGTAACACATCAAAGCTGGGTAAATATTTATTGGGAATATTAAAAAAATCAAAATTCTTTTTTAAATCAAACGCTTCTTGTTCGCTTGATGTTATTAACAACAAGGGTTTTAACTCATTAGTTTGAAAACTATTTAAAATTTCATAAATAAAAAATGCCGCTGCCAAAGGAGAGCTTTCTATATTGGCACAAATTCTGCTGGCTTTTAAAAGGCTTAATATTTTATGCTTTGTGATTTCATTTGATTTCATTAAGTTTTTTTGTTTTTATTTTTTGGCCTTTAACCAGGATTAATCCTATAAACTAAGTCTGTTGGGTATACCATAGTCTAACTATGTACTCAAATAAGCAAATTCAACATAAACAAAGCGCCCGTTCCATAAACACAAGTGGTTGGCATAAAAGGGCGGTGTTTTACTAGAATTTTGTGTATTGATACAATCCAATTATATTTAAAATCCACGGTTGATTTTTAAGATTTAGCTTGCAAACTATTTTATAATACTATTATCTAATAGCATAACTTTGGAGGGAAAACATGAAAAATATATCAGTATTTTTGGCAATGTCAGTATTAATCATATCTGTAGATTTGTGGGCTGATAGAAAAAATCTTTCTGATACACTAAAGCCTCAAGTTTTAAAGGCGTTACAAGTTAACGAACAATTGCACAGTGCCTTTTTTACCTATGATGCTACCAAAGTAGAAACAGCGGCAAAACAACTCAAAGCTGCTATTGAAGAAATAAAAGATAAGGAATTAGCAAGTCTTTTGGAGCTTTCTAAAACGAAGCTTTCAGAAATAACTGCAAAGGCAAAAAGAGAGAAAAATAATGAGGCATATGACTTTGTTTCAAAAGCTTTGGTTCATATAGTAAAAACATATGATGTAGGAAAATATAATGCCTACTCTTGTCCTATGGTGAAAAAAGTTTGGGTACAAAATAGCGCAAAGCAAGATGCAATTCAAAATCCCTATGCCCCAGAAATGCCTGCCTGTGGTTCAAAAGATACTAACTTTTAGTTTAACATTGTTGCTACCTATAATTAAACTGTTTAATCTTAGAAATAGATCTGTATTATTGTTAGCTATTGCGCCTGCTCTTGCTGTTACATATAAACGTAACATCGGCGTCTTGAGCTTGATATGTTATGGCAACATTTGCGGTAGCGGTTTCTGATATATTATTTACATCAATTACAGTTCCTTCGATATCTCCACGAATATCCATTTTTATTCCCGTCCTGAACAAAGCGAGTCTCAGGGTTGTGTAACGCCTCTTGCTCAACTACTGAAGCAATGCTCTCCAGAGAAATAATTTCACCGTCAACATTGCCAACAGCGTTGCAATCAATCTCTGTTATAATCCAATTACCTGTCAGATCGAATTCAGGTGGCAGTAACGATTCTGATGATTTCAGCTCAGAGCTACCATTTCCACAGCCTAATACAAATATTCCAAATAATAAGATGACATTAGCTTTCACTACACTTCCCTTACACGGAATACAGACTCTCACAAGAAAACTCCTTTCACGGTGGGCCATATAGTCGGGCATAAGGTCCAGAAACTTAAGTCTTAGGTTTAGATCAAAATAAATAATGTCGATCTTCTACCTATGAGACTAGAATTTTTATTTATATCTCTTTCACTATCAGTGATTGTAGGTGGTCTTGGATATGTATGGAATGCCTTTTGGCTATTATTCTTTCCGCTTACATTTTTATTTGTATTAGGGCTCTTAGATATGTATCAACCCAGAAGAGCAGTCTTAAAAAACTTTCCTGTGGTAGGAAGGCTTCGTTATATGTTTGAGGGTATAAGACCTGAAATACAACAATACTTTGTAGAAAATAACACAGATGGAACCCCCCTTTCTAGAGAATATAGAAACATAGTTTATCAAAGAGCAAAACTTGAATTAGACACCTTGCCATTTGGAACTCAAAGAGATGTGTATAGAGTGGGGTATGAATGGATAAATCATTCAATGTACCCAACCCAAATTGATGCAGAAGATCTTAGAATATTAATTGGAGGACCAGGCTGTACTCAAAAATACTCTTCCAGTATCTTTAATGTAGCAGCCATGAGTTACGGATCTTTGAGTAAGAGTGCAATTTTAGCATTAAATGGAGGGGCAAAGCTGGGCAAGTTTTTCCATAATACAGGAGAAGGTTCAATAAGTCCTTATCATAAAAAACCAGGGGGAGACTTAGTTTGGCAAATTGGCACAGGCTATTTTGGATGCAGAGATAAAAATGGAAACTTTGATCCTGAGCTTTTTAGCAAAAAAGCTTTAGACTCACAAGTCAAGATGGTCGAGCTAAAAATATCACAAGGAGCGAAGCCCGCACATGGCGGAATTTTACCTGCAGAAAAAATAACTGAAGAAATTGCAGAGATAAGAAACGTTGAAATGGGAGTTAGCGTAATATCTCCTTCTAAACATTCTGCATTTAAAAACAATTTAGGGCTTTTAGAATTTATAAAAAAATTAAGAGATCTGTCAGGAGGAAAGCCTGTTGGCATTAAAGTCTGTGTGGGACAAAAAAAAGAATTCTTGGATCTATGTAAAACAATGACTGAAGTAAAAACTTACCCCGATTTCATAAGCGTCGATGGAACCGAGGGCGGAACAGGAGCTGCTCCCTTGGAATTTTCAAATTGTGTAGGAACCCCACTTGATGAAGGCTTAATTTTTGTTCATGACACCTTGCTGGGGTACAATATAAGAGATCATATAAAGATAATATGTTCTGGAAAAATAATAACAGCATTTCAAATGTTCAATAAGCTAGCTCTAGGGGCTGATATTCTAACTTCAGCTAGAGGCATGATGCTCGCTTTAGGATGCATCCAGGCCAGAAAATGCAACTCTAATACTTGCCCTACAGGAGTTGCGACTCAAGATCCAACACTAGTTGTGGGTTTAAATGTATCCAACAAAACCAATCGTGTATATAACTATCACAAGATCAATGTAGAGTATCTTGCCAAATTAATGGGGGCTTGTGGATTAAAATCACATGAAGATATAGACAGAGCTCTTATAAACAAAAGAACTAGTATATCAAAAATAAAAACCTATGCAGAACTCTTCCCATATATAAAAAAAGGATCTCTTCTTTACAACTAAATTTTATATTTTCTTTCGTATATTTTAAAGGAAAATTCTTCAGGATTAAAAAACTGTCTCTCAGACATCATTTCAAAATCTTCACCTAGATCGGGATAAAACCTATCCCCCTCATAAGGTTTTTTTATAAAGGTTAAATATATTTTCTTAGCTAAATGCATAGTATCTGTATAAACTTGCGCCCCTCCACAAACAAATACTTCCTCAGGCCTTGTAACTTGTTTCTTACAAAAATCAATTGCATCAGAAATTTTAGAAAAAACTACTACATTTGGCGTTTCTTCTAATGTGTTCTTCAATGTACTGCTTAAAACCACATTTAACCTATTGGGCAGAGGCTTAGGCAAACTCTCAAAAGTTTTTTTGCCATAAATCACACAGTGACCAAGCGTGGTGTTTTTAAAATAATTCAAGTCCTCTGGAATGCTCCAAGGAATACCACCATCTTTTCCTATAACTCTATTAGATGACATCGCCACAATATGTGATATCAAACCGAAACCTCAGCTTTAATTCTACCATGAGGCTCATAGCCTATGAGTTGAAAATCTTCATAGCTAAATTTAAAAATGTCTTTCACTTGTTGGTTTAACGCCATGGTTGGTAGAGCTTTGGTGGTTCTGGAAAGCTGCAACTTCACCTGATCCAAATGGTTTTCATATATGTGTGCATCCCCTATTGTGTGAATAAACTCATGAGGAACAAGCCCACAAACCTGAGCAACCATCATTGTAAGCAAAGAGTAGCTGGAAATATTAAATGGCACCCCTAAAAACAAATCTGCACTTCTTTGATACATCTGACAAGACAGTGCGCCAGAAGCAGAAACATGAAACTGAAACATCATATGACAAGGAGGCAATGCCATTTTATCCAGCTCACCTACATTCCAAGAATTTACAATAAGCCTTCTAGAAAACGGGTTTTGTTTTATTTGAGTTATTACTCTATCAAGTTGATCTATATTTATGTTGTTGGTAGGCCAACTTCTCCATTGTTTCCCATAGATCGGGCCTAAGTCTCCTATTTCATCAGCCCATTCATTCCATATTGTTACACCGTTTTTATTTAAAAACTCAGTGTTGGTATTCCCCTGTATAAACCATAACAGCTCGTAGATTATTGACTTTAAGTGAATTTTTTTAGTAGTAACCAGAGGAAAGCTATTAGTTAAATCATATCTAGTTTGAGTGCCAAAAACACTCCTCACTCCAGTTTTGGTTCTGTCTTTTCTGACTTCACCTGTCTCTAATACATGTTTTAATAAATTTAAGTACTGCTTCATCTACAAAATGTTATATGCTACTAGCAAGATAGTTGTCTATTCCCATATCGCCTATAAGCTGTAATTGACACTCATACCAATCTACGTGTTCTTGTTCATGCAAAATTATCTGCTCTAGCATATGCCTTGTAGCATGGTCTTTTACGCCCAGACAAACCTCTACGCCTTTGTTTAAATCATCTATATTTTGTGATTCTAGTTTAAAGTTTAATTCAAACTGATCTTTAACACTCTCTCCTGGTTTTATAGCAGGAACATTTGTCACATTAGGCATCCCGCCCAAAAATAAAATTCTATCTACAACTTTTTTTGCATCCTCTGTTTCCTCTTCGCCATCTAGTTTGTATTTTTTGGCAAGTTTTTTATACCCCCAACTTTCACACATAGAAGAGTGCAGGGTATATTGATTAATGGCAGCAAATTCATTTGCCAAAAGGGTGTTTAAATTATCAATAACAACCTTATCTCCTTTCATATCCACCTCTCTTGTCTATGCCCAAGCTTTGTTATTTTTTATCCCAGATACATCACAACCTGCTACAGCCATAGAGATTTGTCAATAAAGATACTGGGAGCTTTATTTCTTTCACTATACCTCTTTTTATGCTCCAGATAAAACCTTCTTACCTTTCTTATAAAAAGCGAACTTTTATTAAAGGATTTGTAATAACTTTAAAGCTTAATATATACTAGGAGGTTATTAGCAAAAGCCAATCCTGGAATATTTTAATATGGATCCTATAATATTCAGACAATATGACATAAGAGGTATCGTTGAAACCCATTTAGATTCTGCATTTTCCTATAGTCTTGGAAAAGCCCTAGTTAGTTACATGTCTCTAAGGGGGCATGAAAACAAAGTAACCGTGGGACACGATGCCAGGTTGTCTAGCCCCAAACTATACGAATCTTTAATAGCTGGACTTACTGAACACGGAGCGCATGTTGTAAAACTTGGGCTTATTACAACCCCAATATCCTACTATTCCACACATGCAATAGACAATGTCGCTATGAGCATAATAGTAACTGCTAGTCACAATCCACCTGAGTATAATGGATTTAAACTAACCTACAACAAATCTAACTTACAAAGCCAAGACATAAAGGAAATAAAAACCATTATAGAAACTAATAAAAGCACAAAAAAACTAAAAGGCAATACTTCTTCTTTTGACATAATAACAAGCTATATAAATCGCTACACAGAAGAGTTTAAACATTTAACCAATATCCCTATAGTAATGGATTGTGGGAATGGAACAGCAGGAGTTGTGTTAAGAAAATTAATGGAACAACTAGGTTTAAACTGTGAAATTTTATTTGAAAAGCCAGATGGAAATTTTCCAAACCATCATCCCGACCCAACTGTAGAAAGTAATTTAAAAGAATTGGCAAACAAAGTTATAGCTACAAATTCAGTTGCTGGCATAGGTTTTGATGGAGATGCTGATAGAATTGGGGTTGTAGACGAAGCTGGAAAATTTATACTGGGAGATGAACTTATATATATTTTTGCAAAAGATATTTTACAAACATATAAAAGCGAAACTATAGTTGCAGATGTAAAATGCTCTGACAAACTATTTAGCTCTATAGATGCTCTTGGTGGAACAGGGCTAATGTATAAAACAGGACACTCACTTATAAAACAAAAAATTAAAGATGAAAATGCTCTTCTAGGGGGGGAGTTAAGCGGGCACATTTGTTTTAGAGACAGAAATTATGGGTATGATGATGCTATATATGCTGCCCTAAGGCTTATAGAGCTTTTAGTAAAGTCAAAAAAATCTATATCCTCTCTTTTAGAGGGACTGCCAAAAACTTACTCCACCCCAGAAATAAGATTAAAAATGAGCTATAAGAAAAGAGAACATTTAATGAAAAAAGTAAAGAAACATTTCAAACACAATACTGACGAATATTCCGTAAACCACATAGATGGAGTAAGAATTAGTTTCAAAAATGGCTGGGCATTAATAAGAATATCTCATACCGGGCCAATTTTAACCTTACGATTTGAGTCAACCACAAGCGAGGGATTGGCTAGAATCAGAAGTAAAATAGAAACTTTTATAAAAACAAATGAAAAATATTGAAGTAGTAAACGCAAGACAACATAACCTAAAAGGAATTAGTGTAACTATCCCTTCCAACAGTCTTACTGTAATAACTGGCCTTTCTGGGAGTGGAAAATCAAGTTTGGCATTTAATACCATTTATGCAGAAGGGCAACGGCGGTATGTTGAAAGTCTATCCACATATGCAAGACAATTTATAAAACAATTTTCCAAACCTGAGGTTGGTTCTATATCAGGATTATCGCCTTCCATTTCAATGGAGCAAAAAGGCACACTAACTTCCCCCAGATCTACTGTGGGTACTATAACAGAAGTATATGACTACCTAAGGCTTCTATACGCAAAAATAGGGGAGCCAAAATGTCCTAAGCACAAAGTTTCTCTGAAGCCTCAAAACGTACAAAAAATCTTAGATCAAATTATGAACCTCAAAACATCCGTAATTATATCTGCTCCTCTAATTAGGGGGAAAAAAGGAGAGTTTAAAAAAGAAATAGAGGAATGGAAAAGAATCGGACTGGTGAAGGCAATAATAGACAAACAAGTTATAGACCTAGAAAATGTAACTAAGTTAAATAAAAACACCCTACATTGGATAGATCTAATAGTGGATCAACTGATAATAAAACCATCTTCAGAACAGAGGATTTTGGAGAGCATAGAGTGCGCTTTAGGTTTAACTAAAGGATTTCTTAAAGTTACCACACTTGCAGATAAAAAAGAAATTTTCTTTTCCACAACCGGTGTATGCTCTGAATGTAGCTACAACTTTGCCGAATTTCCAGAGCCTAGACTTTTTAGCTTTAACTATGCAAGAGGGGCTTGTACAAAGTGTAGAGGCATTGGAACAATCGAAAAAAATGAGCTTGAACTCGAATGTCCTTTATGCAAAGGATCTAGACTTAATATATCTGCCAGAAGCGTTTTTATAAAAAATCTAAACATATACGAAATGTCCTCCCTTGATATAATCGATATAAGAAAAGCCATAAGCTCACTTGTACTTTCAGATAGACAGGCACAGCTGTCATTTCAAATAAAACGTACTTTAATAGAAAAGTTAAATTTCTTAGAAGGCCTGGGTGTCGGGTATTTAGCTCTTACAAGATCCAGCAAAACTCTATCTGGCGGAGAAATCCAAAGGCTAAGGCTAGCGGCGCAGCTAACAAACCCGCTAATAGGCATTCTCTATGTTTTAGATGAACCTTCAATTGGATTACACCCAAAAGATCACAAAAGTTTGCTCGACAACCTAAGGTTACTTAAAAATAAAGGCAACACAGTTCTAGTAGTAGAACACGACAAAGACACAATACTAAGCGCAGATCATGTTATTGATCTAGGCCCAGGAGCAGGGGAGCTGGGAGGAGAAATTGTATATCAAGGAAAGGTTTCAGAAATAAACACAACTCAAAGCCTAACTGGGCTCTACCTACAAAACAAACGACAGGCATTTTTGAATAAACATAGAAGCCTTGAAAGTATTAACTGGCTTTGTATAAAAGGAGCCCGTAAAAACAATTTAAAAAATATAGATGTTAAAATCCCTCTTAGTAGATTTGTAACCATCACAGGTGTTTCAGGAAGCGGAAAATCAAGTTTAATTACAGAGCTGTTGTTAGATTATCTGGAGGGACACTTTTCAAAACAAACAAAAACATTTTCTTTAGCGGAGGTGTTTGGAGCAGAATATCTAGACAGAGTAATTGATATAAATCAAAAGCCTATAGGAAAAACTCCAAGATCTGTTCCTGCCACTTACATCGATTTGTTGGGTCGTATAAGGGAACTTTATTCTAAATTACCAGAAAGTCGCGTTAGAGGATATAAGCCTGGACAGTTTAGCTTTAACCTCGCATATGGGCAATGCAGCGCATGTGATGGTTTGGGGCAAAAGAAAATTGATCTTTATTTTATGTCAGAAGCGTATGTAGAATGTGAAACCTGTGCTGGCAAACGCTTTAACAAAGAAACTTTGAGCATAAAATATAAAAATAAAAATATAATTGATATTTTAAATATGACTGTTAATGAGGCCCTGGGATTTTTTAAAAACCATAGTTTTATTTTAAACAAACTACAAACATTGCAGAGAGTAGGCTTGGACTATTTGAGATTAGGACAAAGCTCTGTATCACTGTCAGGAGGGGAGGCCCAAAGAATAAAACTTTCCAAGGAGCTTTCTAGATCAAAAAAGAAAAAAACAATTTATATTTTAGACGAGCCCACAACAGGACTACACTTCGAAGATATAAAAAAACTAATAAAATTACTACAGGAGCTTGTAGATAATGGTCATACTGTTGTTATAATTGAGCACAATTTAGATATTATAAAATCATGTGATTACATGATCGATCTAGGTCCTTACGGTGGAGAAAGAGGAGGGGAAGTTGTCGCTGTTGGACACCCAGAAAATCCAACTGTATTGGGCAAAAGTGCTACTATAGAATTTCTAGAAAAAGATTTTAAAATACAATAGGAGAACATTCCTGGTTTTTGCACTACACAGGTTTGAATTAACCACAAAGAAATCCCGCAGACTTAAGTTCGTTTTTTAAAGCCTGTTAGCTTTCCTGCTCTCTTTTATTGCTTCTTTAAAAATTTTAAATAAATTGTAAAAGCAAAGTAAAGATAACCAAAGATTCTATAAATGCGAGGCCCAAGATCATTGGAGTAAATATCTTATCTTGAGCGGACGGATTTCTAGCAATGCCTTCCAGCGCGGCACTGATGGCCCTACCCTGCCCTAGTGCGCCTCCCGTTGCTGCAATTCCAAGTGCAATTGCTGTTGCAGGGCCCTTCCAATCAACGGCCATAGCCGCTTCACCAACAACTTCCTGTGCTAAAACAAATTTTGCACTCAAAAAAGTCGCTATAAATATCAATGTTCTCATTTGTATGTTCCTCCTATAAAAGTTAATGGTCGCTTGTAACAGCCATAGATACATAAACCATGGACAATAAAGTAAATACTAATGCTTGTACAACACTAACAAACAATCCCAAACCATAAAATATAACTGGTATTCCTACCGGAACCAGATCCAAAAATGCACTTAATACCGTATGATCTCCTTTCATATTGCCCATAAGCCTTAGTCCTAAGGTAAATGGTCTAAATATATGAGATATGATCTCTACTACAAATAACAACGGAGCAATCCACCAAATCGGGCCTAAAAAATGCTTTAAGTAGTTCAAAAACCCCTGCTTTTTTATTCCTTCCTTGTTATAAAACACAAACGCAATTAAACCTATAGCCAAAGTTGTGTTTATATTATCCGAAGCCGACGTGAACCCTGGCAAAAGCCCTAAAATGTTATTAAACAATATAAAAATAAACAAAAAACAGAAAAACGCAGCATATTTATGACCGTCTTGTTTTCCTATAATGGCGTTGGCCTTATCAAAGATAAAGTCAGTTATCGCCTCAAACAACCCTAAAATTCCAAACTTCCCTTGAGGCGATAGATTGTCTTTATCCAATCTTCTTTTGGCAAAAAGGGCCATGGCCACTATAATAAAAGAGACCAAAAACACACATGCTATATGTAAATAGTGATGCCCTATTTGAGGGATAAGCCCTAACCAATTAAAGTGTATCATCTGCTTTTCCTAAGCCTTATCTGCAAAGTTTTACTTCAATCCCAGCCTTATTGATTTTTCCTGGTTGTTTTTAGATAACACACCTTTTGCTAAAATGCCTAGTGTTAGTATCGAAAAAATCAACCCTACTACAAACCATTTAATATCCAGCTGTTTTATGGAATCTGACACTAATGTGCTGTCTAAGTATTTTTTTGAAAACAACGCCCATAATACCAACAACACAAATGCAAATTTAAATACAACAAGCAAAATAGAATAGGCAACAGATTTTTTTGTAATACTAAATATTAAGGCATTTAATAAAGTGCTTATATAAACAACCGCGCAACCAAATAAAAATCCAACAGCTTTGCTATTTCCACCAGTCACCTCTATTATTTGATAAGTCAAAACAACCAGATTTATCAAAACAACAGAGAAAACTAGCTTCACTATCTTTTCCTTGTAAGTAAAATTATTCTATAAATCCAACCAGAAAATCCAATTACAATCCCCCAAAAGGCGCCTATATTTTTACTCCCCAGCTTCTCTCCAACAAACATTCCTAAAAAAACCATGGTCACTATAATGCCTGTAAGCTCCGCTCCTAGGCTCATAAATTTTATCATTTTTTTCACCTTGCGATCCTCTTAGCACCAGGCTGCATTTCTTTTGCTACTTTTAATCTAGATAACCTGGCTTTAACAACTTTATCTTCGCTTCCCTCTAACACCTCTATTGCCTTTGAATAATCACCTTGCTGTTCATAGCACTGAGACAGCTCTATTAAAACGGTTTGTGTTTTAGATTCGCTCTTGTTCTGCAATAAGCTTTGGTATATTTTAATCGCCTCATCAAGCTCTAAAATCCCCACCTTGATTCTAGCTTTTAAAAGGTTGGTTTCAAAATTGGGCCCCATAGCTTTTTCAAATACTTCTACTTCAACCAACGCTTGCTTAAAGTCATCTAAATAGAAATATGACTGTGCAAGTTTTAAATCTTGAGTGCTAAGCAGTTCATACTCATATATAGCCCGCACATAATTTTCAGCCTCATAATATAAATCCGCTACTTTTTTTTGAGCATCTTTTCTTTCTTTTTTGTCGTCTGTATGAAGTATTATGGTTCTTAAAAACTTTATCTCATCAAGTTTGTTTTTGTGTTTTATTCTGGTAGCCATTCTTGATGCTTCTAGCAGGTAGTTTTTATCTTTTCCCACTTCTAAAACCTTAGCTAAATTTTTTATAGAAAGAGCATGTTCTTGTTTTTTTTCATATCGCAAAGCTTTTTTGAAATAGAATTTTTCATCGGGTCTGCTACATGATATTAACAAAACACTAATTAGAATTTTCTTCATCTTCTGCTTGCACCAACTCGATGCTAGATACTTTTTCTCCAGATCTAAGGTTCATAACCCGCACGCCTTGAGAAGACCTCTTGTAGCAAGACAGTTCTCCTACGCTTGATCTAATTATTTGTCCGGTATTTGATATAATAACAATGTCTTGATTGTCTCCTGCTTTTTCTATACCAATCACTTTCCCAACTTTCGTAGTTACCTTATGACCTATAACCCCAGAACCCCCTCTATTCTGCGGTCTAAACCCACTGGAATTTGTTCGTTTTCCATAACCATTTTCTGTAATTGTAACGATATCTGCTTCAACTTCTTTATTTAACACTAGGGTTCCTATTACAGAATCGTCTCCCCTAATTCTTATGCCTATAACACCACTAGCTGTTCTTCCAACTGTACGAACACTCCTCTCATCAAACATGATCATCTTCCCTTGTTGAGTGGCTATAAGTATGTTGCTTGCGCCATCACTTACCTGCACATCGATCAATGCGTCTCCCTGCTTAATGGTCAAAGCCCTTATTCCAGTTTTTCTAATTTTGGAAAAGTGATTTAAGTTTATTCTTTTAAAAATACCCTTTTTGGTTACAAAAACTAAAACCAAGTCCTTAGCATTTTGTTCTGAGCCAAGCTCGTCTACTGGCAAAATAGTTACAACTTTTTCATCTGAGGTTGCGTCTATTAAATTAACAATTGCTCTTCCCTTAGCATCTCTTGAAACATCTGGGAGCTTATAAACCTTTAAAGGGATAACTCTTCCTTTATCTGTAAAAACCAAAAGTGTAGTGAGGGTATTGGCTTGAAACAATTTTTTTACAAAATCTCCTTTCACAAGCCCTGCTCCTCTTATTCCTCTCCCTCCTCTTCGCTGGGCTCTATAAGCTGAAGCTGAAGATCTTTTAATATAACCACCTTGTGTGAAAGTAACCAAAACATCTTCTTTGTCTATCAAATCCTCGTCTTCAACTTCAAGGTCATCTTCTAAAACTTGTGTTCTTCTATCGTCACCATATTTGTTTTTTATTTCCAAAAGCTCGTTCTTAACTGCTTGATATACCAAGCCCACATCTGCCAAAATTTCTTCTAGCCTCTTTATCTCAGCTTCCAATTTAGTTATCTCATCTACAATTTTATCTCTCTCAAGGCCTGTAAGTCTGGCAAGCCTCATGTCCAAAATAGCCTGTGCTTGAATACCAGAAAACAGGAACTCTTGTGTCAGGCTAACCCTGGCTTCCTTAACTTCTTTAGAGCTTTTGATCAATTCAATGATTCTTTCTATGTTGTCTAGAGCTTTCTTAAGCCCTAAGAGAATGTGTATCCTGTCTTTTGCTTTATTAAGTTCAAAGACACATCTTTTAGTAACAACTTCCTTTCTATGATCTATAAATGCTTTAAGCAAATTCTTTAAATCAAATAGTTTTGGTTGAGTTCCTCCGTCTAAAGCCAACATGTTTATCCCAAAACTAGTTTGTAGTTGGGTATATCTATAAAGCCTGTTTAGTATTACCTCAGGGGATTCTCCTTTTTTTAGTTCAAACACTATTCGCATACCTTTTCTAGAAGACTCGTCTCTTATGTCTGAGATACCTTCTAGTTTTTTTTCTTTAATACAAACCACTGCTGTCTCTATAAGCTTAGCCTTGTTAACCTGGTATGGAATTTCAGTAACCACAATTCTGTCTTTATTGGTTTTTGTGGTTTCAAAGTGACTTACTCCTCTTAAAGCTATAATTCCTCTACCAGTTTTATAGGCTTTTATAATTCCCTGCCTTCCTATAATCACACCACTTGAAGGAAAATCAGGTCCTTTTATTGTACCCAAAAGCTCTGCTATTGAAATTTCAGGATTATCAATAATAAGCATAAGCCCATCTATGATCTCATTTAGGTTGTGTGGTGGAATGTTGGTTGCCATCCCAACAGCTATTCCTGAAGAGCCATTAGTTAATAAGTTTGGAATTTTAGTAGGTAACACTTGCGGAATTTGAAACGATCCATCATAGTTTGGATAAAAGTTCACAGTGTCTTTGTCCAAGTCTGCTAAAAGCTCTTCTGCAAACTTAGTCATCCTAACTTCCGTGTACCTCATAGCTGCAGGGCTATCTCCGTCAATAGATCCAAAGTTCCCCTGTCCATCAATCAGTGGATAGCGCAAAGAAAAATCCTGAGCCATTCTAACCAAAGTGTCATATACGGCAGTGTCCCCATGAGGGTGATATTTACCGATCACATCTCCTACTAACCTAGCTGATTTTTTATAAGGCTTATTATGGTTATTTTTCATTTCATACTGAGCAAACAACACTCTTCTGTGAACAGGCTTCAGTCCATCCCTTGCATCTGGCAACGCTCTACCAACAATTACACTCATGGAGTATTGCAGATAGGCTTGTTTCATCTCCTGCTCTACTTCTATCTTGTTCTCAATTTCATGTTGTTCCATTAGACATCCAGCTCAAATACTTCTGTTGCATTTTTTTCGATAAACTCTCTTCTTGGTTCAACTCTTTCTCCCATTAAAAGAGAAAACATTTCGTCGGCCTTTATGGTTTCTCCTACTTCTATTTGTACCAAGCTTCGGTTCTGAGGGTTTAAAGTAGTATTCCAAAGCTGATCAGGGTTCATTTCTCCCAAACCTTTATATCTTTGTATGTAATACTCCTTTTTACTAATTTCTATAATCCAATTTAAAAACTTAATATAATCATTAAAGCCTTTTTTTGAACCAGACAGCAAAGCCGTTACGGGAAGAGGTTGCCTTGATTTAATTTCAGAAAAAAGAGTTCTGGCTATAGTGTACTCTAGGAAGTTTGTTAGCCTTTCATTTACTAAAAGCTTGTGAGTTAAACCTAGCTTATTTATCCAAATCTCCCCTTCTTGAGTGTGCCCTGCATCTGAAATAGTTTCATCTTTCTTAAGATTAGACACTACGGCATCAAAAAACCCCTCTTCGCCAAAAGAACTGGGAGTCGTTATTATGTTATATAAAATACCAGCGGCCCCTCCTGCACTATCACTTCCTACGCCAGCTCTTTTATAAAGTCTTGTCATAGAGGTTTTAAGTTTTTGTATTTTTAATATGAGCTCTTTTATTTCTGTCACTCCTTCTATTTCAATTTCTGTTTTAAAATTGGAGAGAAAAAAGCTGGTTAGCTCGTTGTCATCTTTAATATATTTCTCAAACGCACCTTTTTTTACTCTGTATAAAGGTGGTTTTGCTATATAGACATGTCCATTGTATATTAGCTCTGGCATTTGTCTGAAAAAAAATGTCAGCAGAAGTGTTCTAATATGTGAGCCATCGACATCCGCATCCGTCATGATAATTATTTTGTGGTATCTTAATTTTTCTAAATTCTTGTTCTCCTCACCAACCCCAATTCCTATAGCAGAGATCATTGTTTTTATTTCTTCATTAGCCAATACGGTATCAAATCTTGCTTTTTCTACATTTAGTATTTTTCCCTTCAGGGGCAAAACTGCCTGCGTTCTTCTGTCTCTAGCCTGCTTAGCAGAACCGCCAGCAGAGTCTCCCTCAACTAAGTATAACTCACACAAAGCAGGATCTTTTTCCTGACAGTCTGCCATTTTACCTGGCAAACTACCTCCATCAAGAGCCGTCTTTCTTCTAGCAAGTTCTTTTGCTTTTCTAGCAGCGTCCCTCGCTCTAGCAGAGTCTATACATTTAGTTATAATTATCTTGGCCTCTTTGGGGTGTCTTTCTAACCAATCTCCCAGTGCGCTATTTAAGATGGTCTCTACTGCACTTGAAACCTCAGCGTTCCCTAATTTAGTTTTTGTTTGTCCTTCAAATTGGGGCTCTATTACTCTAACACTTACAACTGAAGTTAACCCCTCTCTTATGTCAGATCCCTCTAGCCTATCTGACTTTTTTAGCAACCCATTTGCGGTGGCATATTGGTGAATCGTTCTAGTCAGGGCTTTCTTAAATCCCACATAGTGAGTTCCACCCTCAGCTGTGTTTATATTGTTTGCGTAGCTATAAACGGTTTCCCTATAAGAATCTGTCCATTGCAAAGCAACCTCTAACTCTGTGTCGTGCTTGGTTCCTTTGGCATAGATTACCTCTTCATTTAGTTTTCTTTTTGTCTGATTTAGAAGCTTTACAAACTCAACAATGCCATTGTCATATCTATGTTCTTGTTTTTTGTCGTCTCTTTCATCTACCAGCTCTATATGAATACCTGAATTTAAAAAGGCAAGATCTCTAAGCCTGGTGGATAACGTGTCGAAATCATAAGAGTTGCTATCGCCAAATATTTCATGGTCTGGCTTGAACCTAATTAATGTGCCGGTTTTTGCTGTCTCTCCAGCACCAACAACCTCTCCATCAGGAACTCCCCTTTTATATTTTTGTATCCAAACTTTGTTGTCTCTATATACCGTGGCCTCACACCAACTGGAAAGAGCGTTTACCACAGCCGCCCCTACTCCGTGCAAACCGCCTGAAACCTTATAAGTTTTAGAATCAAATTTGCCTCCAGCATGAAGCGTGGTCATCACCACTTCCAAAGCAGACTTGCCGCTCGTGTGTTTGCCTATAGGAATTCCTCTGCCATCGTCTTCCACACTCACACTGCCATTCTGATGTATAATAACTGATATTTTTTTGCAAAAACCAGCTAACGCTTCATCGATGGAATTGTCCACAATTTCATACACCAGGTGATGGTATCCCCTAGTGGAGACATCCCCTATGTACATACTTGGTCTTTTTCTTACAGCTGAAAGGCCTTCTAAAACCTTAACCGATCCAGCATCATATTTTGTCAATTCTTCCATTTTTAACCAAAAAAAGTCTATCGAATTCTACCGTTTTTTCTACTTCTGTTGTTGTAATAATAATTTGAGACTTGGCTTGTCTTAAGATGTGTACTAAAAACTCCCTTTTTCTTACATCTAACTCCGAAAAAACGTCGTCCAGAAGCAACAAAATCTTCTTGCCTCCAGCTACACCATGATATACCAAGGCCGCCTTAAATGCCAGTATTAATGCCCTCTGTTCCCCCTGAGACAGGTAAGTTTTTGCCTTTCTTTGACCCACCACAAAATCTAGGTCGTCTGTATGTGGGCCTGAAAGAGAAAACCCATACAACACCTCTTTTTCAAAAACCAACTCTTCTTTTATTAGCCTAGACAGATAGTTTTTATCTTTATCAAGAACTCTTGTTTTGTTCATAGCATAATAAAGCTCTAAATTTGGTTTTTTGGTAATATCATAAAAAAGTCTCTTTACTTCTGGAGCTATTTTTTCTAATATCCCAAGCCTTTTTGAGACAACTTCTGTTGCTAAAGCAAGGTAACTTTCTGTAGAGCATTCTAAAAGCATCTTTGCTTTTTGCAGAGGCATTGTTTTTTCTTTTACGCTTTTTAACACCTGATTTCTTAGCTTGAGAGCTTTTTTGAAATCTCTTAATGTTTTCAAATTAGTTCCGTCTTCTAACACAACCAGCTCATCTAATAGATCTCTTCTTAATTCAGGGCCTTTTTTTATTGCAAGAAGGCTCTCTGGTTCAAATAAGACTAAGGGGAATTGTTCCCTTAAAAGATGTTTGTAAATTCTTTTTTCGTTTAGCTTTATGTGGGCTTGGGCTTTTATTTCAACCTCAATCTTATTTGTGGCTTGCTTACTAACTGTACCCCAAACCGTACTATGAGGTTGTCCCTCCATAATGACCTCGTTGAGTTTTATTGATTTGAAGGATGTCCCTCTTAGAAGGAAACAAATGCTTTCTAGGACATTTGTTTTTCCGTGACCATTTTGTCCTAATAAAACATTAATGCCAGAAACAAATTCTAACCTAACTTTGTCCAGGTTTCTGAAATTAGAAAGAGATAACGTGTTTAGAGTCATGCCCTAGCATGAGGCGCTCTGTTTTGATTTAACGAGCTCTCCAGTCTCATAGGCATTACTACGCAAGTATAGTTTTTATCTAGTTCTGGTTTGATAACGCCAGGAGAAACTGCATCCTTAAATTCAAAACTTACGTTGTCTTCGTCAAAGCTATTTAACACATCTAAAAGATAGCGGGCATTGAATCCAATTTTTATAACTTGCCCTTTGTGTTCTATGTTAAGCTCTTCTTTGGCATCTCCCTTTGCTGAATCATTGGATGTTATCTCTAACCTTTCTCCCTCTACATTAAAGGTAACGCTTCTGGATCTTTCGTCTGTAAGAACAGATACGACCTTCAAAGAAGTTACAAGTTTTTGCCTAGAAACTGTTAGCCTGTTATCGAAATCGCTTGGCAAAAACTGTCTGTAGTCTGGAAAAGTTCCGTCTATCAATCTAATCAACACATCTGTGTTTTCATCTCTTAAAAGAAGTTCGTTTTTTGATATATGAAGCAAAACCCACCCAGGCTTCTTGTTTTCTAATGTTTTTTTGATCTCATAAACGCCCTTTCTAGGAATGATCACACCCTTATCTTCTTCTACTATTTCATCTTTTGGATCGCCTTCTATTCTCTCTACTAAACTCAATCTGTGCCCATCCGTTGAAACCATTCTATACCTATGCCCAGAGTTGGTTTTGTCTTTTTGAAACAAAATTCCGTTTAGATGATATCTTGTTTCGTCGTTAGATACGCTAAACACGGTTTTCTCTATCATGTCTTTTAAAATTGTCGCGTCTATTTTTAACTCATCACCGTTAAGCTGAATGTTTTTTGTTTGTTCATAGGGATAATCTTTAACATCTACTCCAACCATATTTGCTCTCGTTTTGCCAGACACTATTTCTAGCCAATTGTTTTTATGAGTTGTTAGGTTGACAATTCCTTCTGGCAATTCTTTTATGAACAAGTATAGTTTTTTGCTCTCTACTACGGCCGTTCCTTCCTTTAAAACTTTTGCTTTTGTTTTTCCTCTAACGCTTACTTCTAAATCAGTTCCATAGACCTCAACAAAGCCTTCTTTATGCGCTTTTATAAAAACATTAGATAAAATGGGCATTGTTCTACTAGAAGCTATCACTCCTTGGACATTTTCCAATAAACTTAAAAAATCTTTCCTATTTATGGATATGTGCATGAACACCTCTTTATATTTAACAACTTGCTTAGCGCACTTTGTTCAACCCTCTACTAATTAGTTTTATAAATATAAACAGTAGTAGTAGGCTGTGTTGATATGTGTATATATAATTTAACTGGCTAAGATTTCAAGAGTTTATTTAAAAAGAAAAAGTTACAAATCACTAAACACAAAAATTGTTGCGGCGTTTCTACCTTTATTCCATAAAAACAAAATTTAAAACAGTGGGTTTTCCACAAGCCCAGCAGGTTTATAGGGGGAGCGTGTGGATATCTTTTTCTATTTTGTTCAGAGTCGTTTGTACCTCTGAATCTGTCTTTAGCAGGAGGCTGGTCTTTTTTACACTATTTAACACGGTGGTGTGATCTCTTTTTCCAAGCAAGAAGCCAATTTCCTTTAGCGATAGTTTTAAATGTTTTTTTATAAGATGCATTGCAACTCCCCTAGCAACAACCAATGATCTTTTACGACTCTTTGATTTCATATCAGCAAGCTCCAGGTTGAAATTTTTTGAAACAATATTCAGTATTTGTGAGGGATCTAAGGGAGAAGAGGTCTCTTGTAAAAATAGTGCCTTTTTGGCTTTGTTCAAAGTTATGGGAACGTTATTTTGATCATGTATGCAAGACAATTTGTTTAAACACCCTTCAAGCTCTCTGATGGATCTTTTAGATCCGGCAGCAATGTAGCGGCAGATTTCGTCCGAAAGCTCAATTCCAAGAGCGTTAGCTTTATGTTCCGCTATGGCCATTTTGGTTTCCAGATCAGGCATCTTAATGTCTACAATAAGCCCGCCCTCTAGTCTTGTACGAATTCTATCCTTTAGCCCATCAATGTCTCTAGGAAGTTTGTCGCAGGTTACAACTACCTGACGTTTAGTATCAAAGAATGAGTTGAGAGTATGAAAAAACTCTTCTTGTGCATGGTCCCCTCTGCCTAATACATGAATGTCGTCTATTAAAAGTACGTGAGAGTCCTTGCGATACTTTTGCCTAAACTGATGCATACCTCTACTTCTAATTCCCGAGACACATTCATTTAAAAAGGTTTCAGCTGAAAGGCAGGAAATTTTCTTGTTTGTGGTTTCTTTCAGATAACTCCCAATGGCATGAAGTAGGTGCGTTTTTCCCAAGCCGGTTGCTCCAAAGATAAAAAGAGGATTGCTCTTTGTCTCTCCTGGGTGTGTGGCAACTCTATGTGAGGCTGCATGTGCAAATTCATTGTTAGGGCCTACGATAAAAGAATCAAAAGTAAACTCATTTCTAAAAGAACTTTTTGGTCCATGGCCTACCCGTGCTAAAGGGAGCTGCATAAACTTTGCGATGCTTCCAAGCCTAGTTGTTTTCTTGGATTCATCTACTATTACATTAAGCCCAAAGGGTTTTTTGTAAAAACAAGAAAGCTCTTTTCTAAGCTGAGGGATTATAGCGGTGTCTATTTTTTCTTTGTGGTAGTTTGATTGAACTAGAAACTCTAACTCTAAGACTCCAAGGCTAGACTCTTTAGATTCCTGAGGGGACATGCCGTCCAAAAGCCCCATTACCACAGGCTTGTTGTTGTTTTTTTTGTTTAACCTGCTTTTGACTTGATCCCAAATTTCTCTATTCATCCAAGCTCTCTTTTTGCTCCAAATCTCTTCCTATCCTAAGCCCCGTCTGTCAGCGTGACTCTGGAAAGCAGCACGTTCTCCTGACATCATTTTTAAGTTCATAGGCTTTAAATTACAAGCGATGTATCTCAAAATTCGCCTAGCGTCTTTTTGTCTGGTTTCCGCATATCATATCTGGGTACTTGCCAGAGATGTCTTGCCGTATGTCAGGGATTTTGGGTGTAGCAACTTTTACCAAACACTTCAACATCTTGACAGGTTAATGTGCGTCATGTTTTATAGCTTTTGAGGTTTAAATGAAACGTACGTATCAGCCCAGTGTAAAAAAACGCGTGTCTAGTCACGGGTTTAGATCCAGGATGGCCACTAGCGGCGGAAGAAAAACTCTTTCTAGAAGAAGAGCAAAAGGCAGGCATAGCTTGGTAGTACAAGCTAGTGGGAAATAAAGGCTGCACTCAAAAGAAGAATAAAGAATACAAGATATAAAGTTTGGAGAGCATAAAGACAGGTGATTTTAGAAGATTAAGCAAGGTTGGGATTAAAGCTCACCCAGCGCGTTGGATGTTAATTTGTGCAGTTAGAGCCAAAAAACCAAGGTTAGGAATAACCATATCCAAAACCACAGGAAATGCTGTTTTGAGAAATAAGCTCAAAAGGTGGACCAGACAGTGCGTAAAAAACAGCAAAAATCTTCCAACCGCAGAGATGAATGTGGTGCTTAAAAAGGGCAAAATTTACAAGGAACTAAAGTACTATGAATTTGAGATCGTTATCCAAAAAGGCCTGGTCCAGATTTCAAAAAACCTTTACAGCTAAAGAGCTATTTTTTGAGTTGGTTTTTAAAAAGCTCGCTTTTTTGATGATAGTTTTTTATAAGTCAGCTTCATTTTTGCAAAAAGGCGCTTGTAGGCACTGCCCAACTTGTTCTGACTATGCGTTGGAATGTTTCAAAAAATTTAATTTGCTAAAGGCGTTGCGCCTGACCTTGCTACGACTTGTTTCATGCAGGCCATTTAGCAAAAAACCCTTTTATGATCCAGTACCGTAGTATTTTAGGAGAATGTAATTGGATAGAGAAACACCTTCTTTCATAGATCCCAAAACCATAGCCGCTATAGTGTTTTGTATAGGTTTTTTATTGCTCTGGCAAGGGCATATGAACAAAAAATATCCTTCAAAAACCACCAACCAACCTCCCCTAGCACAAGAGAATACAGAGCCTTTAAAGCCGGAGAGCAAACCTGTCCCTCAACCACTCTCTGATTCCGCGGCGAAAGAAAAGTTTTTGGATTTTGAGGGAGAAAACCTTAAATTCCAAGTTTCATCTTTAGGCATGGGGCTAAGAGAAATAGTTTTAAAAAATTATTCTGACAGAGAAAACAAGCCAATTGCTTTTTTAAGCGAAGCCCCCTTGTTTGCAGCCCATCTGGCAGATAAAGAAATATATTTTGAGGTAGAAAAACAAGACAATAAGTTTATAGGAATCGCGAGCTATAAAAATTTGCAAATTAAACGAAGCCTCACAGTTTATGATGAAAAATATTTTATAGAAAGCACCACTGAAATAGCAGGAAAGCAGGATGTAAGAATAAGTTTTGATGAAAAAATTGTGCTTTCTAAAGGCGATGTTCCGTTTTTACCTAGTTACGATAACTCTAGCTATTATGTGTCTTATGGTACAAAAGAAGAAAGAGAGATTTTGCTAGAAGATGCGATTCAAAGCACTTATAAAAACACAACCCTGCTTAGTATAGAAAACCACTACTTTACTAGAGCAATAATAGATAACTCTTCCATAAAGCCCAACTTAGAGGTGCTATATGATATACAAAGCACAATAGTAAGGGGAAGCTTTGTGTATGAAATGCCAGATAGCATAAAGCAAATAAAACTAGAGCATGGAATTTACTTAGGGCCTAAGGAAAAAACGAAACTCCTAAGCATAGATACTCGCCTTAAAGCAGTTTTAAACTACGGGTTTTTTGCATGGATAGCCCACCCCATTATGGACATGATAAGGCTCTTTTTTAAATGGACAAATAATTGGGGACTAGCAATTATAATGATGACTTTTGTGGTTAGAATGTTGCTTTTGCCTTTTAATATGATGTCTCACAAATCTATGAAAAAGATGCAACAGATTCAACCAAAGCTAAAGGCTTTGCAAGAAAAGTATAAGGATGACAAGTTAGAGCTTAATAAAGCCACTATGGAAGTTATGAGAGAAAGTGGGGCAAATCCGATAGGAGGCTGTTTGCCTATGTTACTACAGTTTCCTGTTTTTATTGCCTTGTTTAAAGTGTTAGGAGTTTCCATTGAATTTTATCAAGCGCCGTTTTTTGGTTGGATCGATGACTTAAGTCAAAGAGATCCTTACTTTGTATTGCCCGTACTAATGGCCGCATCTATGATCTTGCACCAAAAAATTTCACCTACTACTCCGGACCCTAAGGCAAAAAAACTTATGCTTGTGATGACCGTTGTGTTTTCTCTCTTTATGGTGGTATATCCAAGCGGACTGGCCTTGTACATTTTTGTAGGAAGTTTGTTTAGCATAATACAACAGTTAATAATAGTTAGAACAGAAAAAGGAGGATAGCTTGGGCATACTCAACATCTTTAAAAAAGGTAAAGGCAAAGACAGTAAAGTTTTAGATATAGCAGAAGAAGCTTTGAAAGAAATATTAGATAGAGCTGGATTTGATTTGTCCTATGAATTGCAATATGACGGAGAAGTTCAAGTTTCAATCGAGCTTCAGGGAGAAGATGAAACTCTTTTAAAAGCTAAAGGCGGTGTGTTGCTAAACTCAATTCAGTTTTTGGTAGAGCGGATTTTACAACACAACCATGAAAACAAAAAACTTAATGTAACAATCGACTCTAATCAATTTAATCAAGAAGTGAACAGCTCTCTTACCAGATCAGCAGACAGGCTTAAGAAAAAGGTATTGAATGAAAACAGAAGCTACTTGTTTAAGCCACTAGATCCAAGAAAAAGGCGAGTAATTCACCAACATCTATCGGAGGACAAGAGGGTAACAACTAAATCTGTGGGAGATGGATATTATAAAAAAATAAAGATATCGATAAACACAAAACAAGAAAATGCTACATAATGAGATCCATATCAGACATTGATACCATAGTTGCCCCGGCAACTCCTAGAGGCACAGGGGGAATTTCTGTTGTCAGGCTTAGCGGTAAAAAAGCACTTGAGATTTTACAAAAAATGGCCCCTTTTTTGCCCCAAAACCCCACATCACACAGAGCATATGTTGGTGTAATAAAAAATCACATTACAAAAGAAAGTCTGGATCAGGTTGTAGTAACTTATTTTTTAAATTCCTACACAGGAGAGCCAGCGATTGAAATATCTTGTCATGGAAACCAATTAATTGTTTCTAAAATAACAGAAACCATAATTGAAACGGGGCTGGCCAGAATGGCAAGGCCTGGGGAATTTACCTATAGAGCATTTCTAAATTCAAAGATAGATCTTACTCAGGCTGAAAGCGTGTTAAGTTTAGTGCACGCCACTTCAACCAGAGCCGCCAAACAAGCTTTGATGCAATTACAAGGAGGTTTGTCTAGCAAACTATCTCAAATAAAAACTAAACTAGTAGAACTTTTAGCAGACATAGAAGCATCGATTGATTTTAGTCATGAAGATATAGAAATAGTTTCGCGTAAAAAGACACACGAAACTCTAAGAGAAGTTTTGGATTTAATTTTACAAATGAAGAAAACTTATAAATCATCAAGACTTTTAAATGGAGGAGCTGTCGTTGCTATTGTGGGTAGAGTTAATGTGGGCAAATCAAGCCTGCTAAACAGGCTTCTATCAGATGAAAAAGCACTAGTCTCAGAAATAGAAGGTACCACCAGAGATGCAATTGAATGCCCTTTATTTGTTAGTGATTTGCTAGTTAAGTTTGTAGATACAGCGGGCCTTAGGGAAACAAAAGGAAAAATCGAAACGCTTGGAATAGAAAAAACCAAGAAGGTTATGGAAGCCTCTGACATTGCACTATTTGTGACTGATTTACCTGAGTTAACAAAGCAAGACATAGAAATTTTAAAAAAAATAAAAACAACAGTTATAATTGCACATAACAAATGTGATCTTTGGGACAAGGAAAACAAAAATTTAAAAGGAATTCGCGTTTCGGCAAAAAACGATATTGGTATAGAGGATATAAAAAAACAGATAGAAAAATACATAGAAGGCCAGCTGTCAGAAGAGGGAATTGTAATAACGCAATTAAGACAGGTTGAGAGCTTAAATAAAATTGTTAAGGCACTTGAAAAAGCTATTGAGATTAACAATGAAAGTTACGAATTTATAGCAATTGAACTCAACGTTGCTCTAAGTGGAATATATGAACTTTTAGGCCTAGAGAATGACGATGAAGTTATGGACAGAGTGTTTAGTAAGTTTTGTATAGGTAAGTAACATGAAAAAAGACGGAGATATTATTGTAGTGGGAGCTGGTCATGCGGGCATGGAAGCAGCTTTTGTGTCTGATAGATTGGGCATGAAAACCTTGCTGATAACCACTGATTTAAACAAAGTTGCTGTTATGAGCTGTAACCCTGCTATTGGAGGATTGGCAAAAGGACATATGGTCAAAGAGTTGGATATACTAGGAGGAGCAATGCCACTAATTGCTGATGCATCTTGCATTCAGTTTAAAAGGCTTAACAGCACAAAGGGGCCCGCTGTAAGAGGTTCTAGAGCACAGTGTGATAAAAAATTGTACTCATCTAACATGAAAACTTTTTTAGACAGATCTTCCATTCAAACCTTACAGGCAGAAGTTAAATCTTTAATAGTAGAAAAAGGACAGGTTAATGGAGTTGTCATAGCAGATGGCTCACAGATTAGATCAAAAGCGGTGATCATTACTACAGGAACTTTTATGAACGCTATACTTCATGTAGGAGATAAGCAAAGCGAAGGTGGTAGAATAGGAGAAGAGTCTTCCAGGGGTTTGTCAGACGAACTTTCCAAATTCGGATTTAGTGTAAGGCGATTGAAGACAGGGACACCTGCAAGATTGGATAAGAATAGTATTAACTTTTCAAAGCTTAAAGTTGCTTTGGGAGACGATGTGTTTGTTCCTTTTAGTTTTAGAAGTTCTAAAAAATTAAACCTTCCTCAGATCAAGTGCCATATTACTAACACAAACTTAAAAACCAAAGAGATTATAGAAAAAAATATTACAAAAAGTCCAATATACTCCGGGATTATATCTGGGACAGGCCCAAGATATTGCCCTAGTATTGAGGACAAAGTTATAAAGTTTCCAGACAAAACTACACACCTTGCATTTTTAGAACCAGAAGGGCTTGATACAAATTTCACATACTTACAAGGAGTTTCAACCTCTCTTCCAGAAAAAATACAAGAAGAGTTTTTAAACACAATGCCTGGGTTGGAAAACGTAAAGGTATTAAGATATGGCTACGCAGTGGAGTATGACTTTATAGAGCCTACTCAAATTAGACATACGTTAGAGACCAAGTTACTAAAAAATCTTTTCTTTGCAGGACAGATAAACGGAACAAGTGGTTATGAAGAAGCTGCAGTACAAGGACTAGTAGCCGGAGTAAATGCAGCCAGAAAAATAATGAATAAAGAAGAATTTGTTTTATCTAGAACAGAAGCCTACATAGGAGTTTTAATAGACGATCTGGTTATCAAGGGAACCAAAGAGCCATATAGAATGTTTACCTCAAGAGCTGAGTTTAGACTTAACTTAAGGGAGGACAATACAATAGAAAGACTTTTGGAAAAATCCAATAGCTTTGATCTGATAGATCAAAATTTCTATAAAACACTAAATGAAATCAGAGAAAAAAGAATTTTATTTAAACAAAATTTAAAACATTTTAAAGTTACACCAGAAGAAGCTTACGAAAGGGCCAATGTAAATATAGATACTTCTCTGACATTGGATAAATTACTTTTACGACAAGAAATAAATGAAGGGCATGTTAAAGCCTTTGGTTTTCAAGTCCAACAAGATATATGCACCCCTGTGATTACAGATCTCAAGTATCAAGGGTATATTCAAAGAGAAGCTGAGCTTATAGAAAGAGCAAAAAAACTTGAAAGTCTACCCTTAAATGAAGACTTACCCTATGACAAAATCAAGGGGTTATCAAATGAGGAAATAGAAAAATTATCTCAGATTAAACCTCCCACTCTAGGAGCGGCCGTAAGGATTAGCGGAGTTAACCCATCTGCTATTCAAGCAATTATGTTTTACAAAAAGAAAGAAAAGGTAAAGACCTCAAAAAGACCTTACTAAATTAAACCACAAACTAAAACTCCCAACCGCTTAGACCAAAAAGTAAAAAAATGAAACAATAATATATATAACTAGCTAAGGTTACAGGACATTTTACTTGGTGCCAACAAACTTAAACTTTTGTTTTTAGTGCATTTGACTATACCCTAGCATAGTTGTTTTGAAGGGAAGTTAAAATACCTTGTGCTTTGATTAAGCTGTGATAGCCTTGTCATGTTTCAAAACACAAAACAAAGAGTAAGCCTTGAAAATTGAATAACGGTCTTGGTTGGATGTCCTTGGCCCGTGAAGGTCTGATGCCTGGCAAAGAGAGGTTTTAAACCAAAAATAGGTTTGAACGGCGCCGCTTAAGTGCCGATTGGAGAGTTCGATGTTTCAATTTTTTATGTGTCTTAGTTTGAGGTTGCAATATGATTAGAAAAGTTAGCGTAATTTCAGTATTACTTGTTTGTTTTCAGTTGAGAGCGGCTGTTATATCAACTGACAAAGACTCTGTAATGACTAATACCAAAATTGATCACTTGGGTGGTATTGGAAAAATAATAGCATCAGGCCCTTTGATTTCAAACGACAAGCCAACAAACTCTTTATCTTCCTATAAACTGGTAAGCTTGTTTGATCATAAAGGCGACCTCTATGATACCCAACTGTATGTTACAGCCACATTTTCTGACTGGGCCTATTTAGATAAAGGAACAAGTTATGGAAAGCCAATCGTAGTAACACCAATAAAAAAAGACCTAAGTTGCAAACTAAATCCATGCGCTTACTTAGAAACCGTAGCCGTTCACTTTAAGGAATTTTCCAGTTTAATAGACGAGGTGGATAAATCTGGAATGTTTAGATTTAAGCTTACGGGAAAGTCCACAGAAAGAGAGTATGTTATCCCCAGAAGTTACATTAAGGGATTTGTTCAGGCTGTAAATTTGAACAAAGACACAATTAAGCAACAGGCCATGAAGATGGGGAAAGAAGCCATACGCCTTAAGGCTTCAATAGATTATTAAATTATACCCTCTGAAATACCGACCCAAACTACATGTAAAGTGGGGAGTTAGAAGCAATATTTGTAGCAGGGGTTTTGTTGACAGGCTTGGGCGTAAGCTCTCCCTTTGTTGCTTCCAAAATTAAAGCTCGAACATTCAAACAACAAGCATTTGAAAAGCAAGCATTCGAACTAAGTGCATCTAAACAACAGCGTCGAAATATTGCCAACACACGGACGATAGACTGGTTTAATGAATTGGTAATTGATCCAGACAGGCCTTATTTGGGCAAAGACTTTAAGTATGAAAAGATAAATGGCCAAGAGACAATAACTGCCCCTTGGGTCGAAGATGAAGAAACAATCTATTTTTTAAGAGCGCTGCTTTTGGAAGGAGAAAAACCTTTTGTACAGCTATATACGATACACAAATCAAAAAACTGGCTTTTTTTGTCAAAAGGGTTACGAGGTGGAGAGGGCGAAGGCAATGCTTCGCTGGATATAACCTTAATTGAAAGACAGTTTACATGTCATGAAAGTAGAGATGAAAAATGTTGTTTTGAACATGTGGGGATAAACTTTAAGAACTTTGAAAGCTTTCGTAGAGAGGCCGGTATGGAGGGCATGTATAGGATTGCCCTTATCTCTAGAAGCACCACGATGGTTCGTTCTACTATAATAAGAAAAGAGGTCCCTAGAAGTTACTTTAGAGAGTTTGTACAAGAAATAGAGGCACGCCCGCTTTTTGCAGACAAAGAGGGGGGCGCCTAAGAATCAAACTTTAAGGCAATAACAATTCAGCTTTCTTTTAGTTAATCATTGCCAACATAGGACTATATAAAATAGCATGTGACACCGCTTTGAGTTAAAGATGTTCCACGTGGAACACTTGGGAGCGTAGGGCAGGGTGGCTGGGCCTACTTGTGGGATTTTAGGATGTCTAGAACAATTTGTGTGGTCAATCAAAAAGGTGGAGTTGGAAAAACCACAACTAGTGTAAATTTATCCTACGCTCTGGCAGACATGGGGAGACAGGTTTTATTGATAGATTTGGATCCCCAAGCCAATGCTTCAGGGGTCTTGGGAATAAAACCCTCTAGCACAACATCAGATGACAACAATATTTACTATGTATTGATAGGAAAGCTTTCTGCAAAAGGGGCTATTTTGGACACCAACCACAAAAACTTAAAGGCCATAGTTTCTAACTCTGATCTTGTTGGGGTTGAGGTTGAGTTGGTGAATTCAGACAAAAGAGAGTTTAGACTAAAAAGAGCTTTATCTACCGTGGCTCATCAGTTTGACTTTATAATAATTGATTGTCCTCCAAGCTTGAGCCTTCTTACGGTTAATGGTTTAAGTGCAGCAGATAGTTTTTTGGTTCCTCTCCAGTGTGAGTATTATGCATTAGAAGGATTGAGCAAGCTTTTGACCACCTCTGGGTTAATAGGGCAGAGCCTTAACCCCAAGCTTGAGCTAGAGGGCATACTACTTACCATGTTTGATACTAGAAACAGATTATCTCACCAAGTTTCTTTCGAGGTAAAAAAACACTTTAAAGACAGGGTGTTTGAAACAATTATTCCCAGAAGCGTAAGGTTAAGCGAGGCGCCTAGCCACGGAGCATGCATATTTGAGTATGACAAAAAATCCATAGGGGGAAGCAGGTATCGAGATCTGGCTAGAGAGCTAGATGGAAAGTTGTCTAAAGCCAAAACATACAATAACAAGGAGGCAGAATGTCCACAGACACTGTAAAAACAAAAAAACATGGTCTAGGCAGGGGCCTTGATAGTCTTATTCCAGCTAGTCATTTGAGTAGTCAGCAGGTGAGTACCCCAAGGCAAACGGGTGTTATGGAGGTTGAAATAGACCTTCTTTTTTGCAGTAAAAACCAGCCAAGAAAAAAGTTTGATAGAGAAAAACTCGAAGGACTTGCAGATTCAATTAAGGCACAGGGCATCATACAACCAATCTTAGTTTATAAAAAGGAAGGCAAGTATGAAATTGTGGCAGGCGAAAGGCGGTTTAGAGCAGCTAATATAGCAGGACTAGCCAAAGTGCCAGTGATCTTAAAAGACCTGGACCCTTCTAAGGCCCAGCAGGTTGCTATTGTAGAAAACATTCAAAGAGAGGACTTAAATCCGATAGAAGAGGCAGATGCTTACAAGAGCCTGGTAGAAGATCACGGTCTAACGCACAGCAAAATAGCCAAGTTGGTGGGCAAAGATAGGGCTACTATTTCCAACCTGCTTAGAATTCAAGCTCTTTCTAGCAAAGTAAAGGATTGCATAAGAAATGGTAGTATATCTTTGGGTCACGCAAAGGTATTGGCCTCTGTTTTAGATCTAGCTTCTCAAAATCGATATGCTGGTATTTTAGTAAAAAAGAAACTTAGCGTGAGGGGTTTGGAGAGGCTTATAAAAAATCCTAAGAAGTCTTCTAAAGACGATAGAACCTTAAAGTTAGTGAGTAGAATTGCTACAAGGCTTGAGAAAAAATTAAAAACCAAAGTTAATATTGACTACAAAAATGAAAAAGGCAGTGTTTCAATCTACTATTATTCTTCAGAGCAGTTTAATGATCTTATAGAAAAGTTGGAGAAACTAGACGGAATAAAATGACAGGGTTAGAGGACAGGCATAAGCATATAACTGCTATTTTGGACAAGGGTGCTGCTTTTGAGGGAAACTTAACTTTTGAGGGTACAGTTAGGATTGGTGGGTCTTTCAAAGGAGAGATATACACAAAGGATACTCTAATCATTGATCCAGGTGCGGATATAGAGGCTCAAATAGAAGCAGAGGTTGTGATTATATCTGGTACCGTTAAGGGTAATGTGTTTGCACATAAGCAAGTCATGATGCACCCTCCAGCTGTTTTAAAAGGCACCCTTACTACTCCTAGTTTGCAGATAGATGAAGGAGTTGTATTTGAAGGTGCGTCTTATATGTCTTAAAGGTCTTCCGAATCAAGTTAAAAGGTGGATTGGTGAAATGCAGGACAGAGTCCAAGTGAAACCAAGACACCTTTTAGCTTGATGGTTGCCCAGCACTGTAGAAAGATTCTGATTCAGCTTCTAAAGACCTCTTGTTGACTAAAAATATTATTCTTAGTAAGAGCATTACATGCTGGAAATTTTAGATAAATTAGGTGTGAACTATACTATCTTTGCCCAGATTATTATCTGGATTATTGCCTATGTTATTACCAAAAGAATTTTATTAGATAAGTTGGTTTCTAGGATAAAGTTAAGAGATGGCGTTACTATAGGAAGTGAAGATGAGACAAATCAAATTTTAAAAAAAGCTCATGAAAAAGAACAAGAGTATGGTGCACAGGCAAAAAAGTTAAATGAACAAATAAAAGACATTTTTTCTAAAAAATTAGAGGAAACAGAACAAGAAGTTTTAAAAAAAATATCTATTGCTAAAAAAGAAGCTCATAAATCTTTGGAACTTGTAAGAACAGATATTGAAAAACAAAAAAAAATTACTAAAGCTAAACTTTTAGTGCAAGTTCCAGAGTTCTCTTCTTTGATCAAAGAAAAAATTTTTTAAAAAGATTGTTTAGGAGCAGTATTTAGTATGAACAAGTTGCCGGTTATGTTTGTTTTTTTTATTCCTAAAGTGCTTGTTGCTGCCTCTGGAACGGAAGCCCATGGGATTCCTGGGGTTGTTTGGTTCCAGGCATTAAACTTTATTTTATTTGTAGGGCTTTTGTGGTTCCTATTAAAAGACAAAATAAAGGCTTTTTATTCGACAAAGGAACTTCAGTTTCAAGAGAGGTTTAAAGCTGCTAGTATTAAAAAGGATAAGGCCTTACAAAAGCTTAGAAAGCTTGAAGAAAAACTAGAAGAGATTTCTAACACTAAAGATGCTCAGCTCGTAAAAGCAAAGACTAACGCTTCAGAGTCGGTTCAGACATTACTAGAGCATGCAACCTTTCAGGTAGAAAAAATCCAACAAGAAAGCGAAGAGACCTCCCGTCTTTTAAGATCTAAGGCATATGAAGAATTAAAGAAGGGTGTCATAGAAAGTGCAATTGATGCTGTGAAATTAGAGCTTAAAGGCAAACTATCAAAAGACCAGCATCTAAAACTATTTAACGAATATAATAAGAGAGTATCCAATGAAAGTATACGATAGATATGCTCAAGCCTTTTTTGAACTTTCTAAAACCGAAAAAGAAATCTCAAATGCTTTGTATATAAAAAACTTTCTAAGCAAAGAAGTGGCGTCTTTTTTAAACAATCCAATTATAGACACTGAACACAAAAAAGAGATAGTTGGCACAATAGCAACTACAGAGGTTTTAAAAAACTTTTTAAATTTTATGCTAGATAAAAAGAGATTTGACTTTACAAGTTTTGTAGAAGCCCTTGAAAAGTTGAGTGATAAAAAAAATCAAATTGTAAGGGGAAAAGCGGTTACTGCTTTTGAACTTTCTTCGAAACTTAAAAACACTTTGGAGGACACATTTTTCAAAAAGATTAGCAAGAAAGTAATTTTTGAATATGAAATAGACAGTTCCATTCTAGGTGGGGTCAGGGTTGAAATAGGTGGAATTATTTTTGAAGACACCTTAATAAACAAGCTAAATAAGATAAAGAATTTATAAAGGAGAGGTGGTTTTGAAATTAAAAGCTGATGAAATTACAAGTGTATTAAAGGATCAGATAAAGGCTTTTACAAGCTCATTGGAGGTAAGTGAAACAGGCAAGGTATTGTCTGTGGGAGATAGTGTTGCAAGGGTTTACGGTTTAGACAATGTAATGTCTGGTGAAATTGTTAAGTTTGCCAATGGCATAGCGGGCATGGCTTTAAACCTGGAAGACTCTTCTGTTGGGATTGTTATTTTTGGAGATGATTCCGGCATTAAGGAAGGTGATGTTGTTAAAAGAACCAAACAAATTGTGGGGGTTGGTGTTGGTGAGGAGCTTTTGTCCAGAGTAGTAGATCCTCTGGGTAATCCTTTAGATGGAAAGGGGAAAATTGATGCTAAAAACACAAGACTTGTGGAGTTAAAAGCTCCTGGCATTGTGAAAAGACAACCTGTAACTGAGCCACTTCAAACAGGAATTAAGGCAATAGATACTATGATACCAATTGGAAGAGGTCAAAGGGAGCTTATTATTGGTGATAGACAAACGGGCAAAACGGCAATTGCTATTGATACCATTATAAATCAAAGGGGAAAGAATGTTTTTTGTGTGTATGTTGCAATTGGGCAGAAGCAATCCACTGTGGCACAAGTTTATGAAAAATTAAAAGAGGCGGGTGCCTTGGATTATACGGTGATTGTGTTTTCTAGCGCTACTAGTGCGGCTTCATTGCAGTTTTTGTCTGCGTATACTGGTTGTACCATAGGAGAATATTTTAGAGATAAAGGGCAGCATGCTCTTATTGTATATGATGATTTAACTAAGCAAGCGCAGGCTTACAGACAGCTATCACTTTTATTGAGAAGACCTCCTGGAAGGGAGGCTTATCCCGGAGATGTTTTTTATTTGCACTCTAGACTTTTAGAGCGGGCTTGTAAATTAAGTGATGCTGAAGGAGGTGGTTCGCTAACCGCTCTTCCTATCATAGAAACACAGGCAGGGGATGTTTCTGCTTATATTCCTACAAATGTAATTTCGATTACTGACGGTCAGATCTTTTTGGAGGCAGATTTGTTTTATAAAGGGATCAGGCCTGCGGTTAATGTGGGGATTTCTGTTTCGAGGGTTGGAGGTAACGCACAAATAAAAGCAATAAGGCAGGTAGCTGGAACATTAAAATTAGATCTTGCTCAGTTTAGAGAACTAGAGGCATTTGCAACATTTGGCTCTGACTTAGACAAGTCAACTCAAGAACGTCTTTTTCGTGGAAAGAGACTGGTAGAATTATTAAAGCAACCACAATATGATCCATGGCCAGTTGCAATGCAGGTTGTGACAATATTTGCTGGGGTTAATGGGCTTGTTGATCAGATTCAGGTTGAAAAAATATCTCAATACAAAAAAGAGCTTAGAGGATTTTTAGATCGAAAATTTTCTGATCTTCTAGATGATATAGATAAGAAAGGAGAGCTAACCAGCGAGCTGAAAGATAGGATATCTAAAGCGTTAGAAGAGTTTGGTGCTGTATTTAAACATGGCTAACTTAAAAAATTTGAGAGATAAAATAAATTCTACTAAAAAGACCAAGGCCACAACCAAGGCCATGAAAATGGTCTCGGCGGCTAAGCTTAAAAAAGCTCAGGACAATATTGTAAACCAAAGACCCTATGCTGAAAAACTTTTGTCGGTGATAAAAGATTTAAAGGCAAACCCTGATCTTTCACATCCATTTATTAAGAAAGCCTCGGATAATGGAAAAAATCTTTTGGTTGTTTTAACAAGTGATAGAGGTCTTTGTGGCGGGTTCAACAATAATATATGTAAATATACAAGTAAGGTTTTAGAAGAAGATCTAGCGGATCTTATTTGTGTAGGCAAAAAGGGACAGGGTTATTTTCAAAGAAGGGGGGTTGTTCAAAAACACTCTGTGGTGAATTTAGATAGAAACATCTCTTATAGTGTAGCGTCTGATATTTCTAAAATAATTTTGGAATTTTATCAAAGTGGTGAGTATGAACGAATAAAAATTATCTATAACAACTTTAAATCTGTGATGACTCAAGTGGTAACACAGGAAACGCTTTTGCCCTTAGAGCCTTTTGCGGAAGATAAAACTCCAGATTTTATTTTTGAACCGTCTTCAGATGAAATTTTGGATACACTTCTTAGGAAAAATTTTGTAATACAGCTATACAGATGTTTCCAGGAAAGTGTGGCATCAGAACACGGAGCCAGAATGACTGCCATGGAAAACGCAACAAAGAATGCACAGGAAATGATTTCTAAATTATCTTTGGATTATAACAAAGAAAGACAAGCAAAAATTACTACTGAACTAATTGAAATTACAAGTGGTAGTGAGGCTTTATAGAAGCAAGGTTAAAGAATAATAGTATATAGAAAGGATATAAAATATGAATACAGGAATTATTAAGCAAGTTTTGGGAGCTGTGGTTGATGTTGAATTTGAAAAAGGAGATCTTCCAAATATTTTAAATGCGCTTACCTTAAAAAATGAAACTATCAGTGATAAGGATCACAACTTAACGCTTGAAGTAGCACAACATTTAGGTGGGAACATCGTAAGAACAATTGCAATGGACACAACAGATGGCTTGGTTAGAGGTCTGCCGGTATATGATACGGGGGAGCCAATATCAGTTCCTGTGGGAGTTGGTTCGCTTGGTAGAATAATTAATGTTATAGGCGATCCAATAGATGAAGTTGGCAAAATTAACTCTGATAAAAAGTGGTCGATACATAGAGATGCTCCTAAGTTTGAAGTGCAATCTACTAAAACAGAGATGTTGATGACAGGAATCAAGGTAGTTGATCTTTTGGCCCCGTATTCTAAAGGGGGAAAAATTGGTCTTTTTGGAGGAGCAGGTGTTGGAAAAACTGTTTTGATAATGGAACTTATTAGAAACATTGCAACAGAACATGGAGGGTACTCCGTGTTTGCAGGTGTTGGAGAGAGGACCAGGGAAGGTAATGATCTTTGGTTGGAGATGAAGGAATCTGGAGTATTGGATAAAACCGCTCTTTGTTATGGTCAGATGAATGAACCTCCTGGAGCTAGAGCTAGAGTTGCTTTATCAGGATTAACTTTAGCGGAATATTTTAGAGATGAAGAAAACAAGGATGTGTTGTTATTTGTGGATAATATTTTTAGATTTACTCAAGCAGGAGCAGAAGTTTCAGCTCTTTTGGGCAGAATTCCTTCTGCTGTTGGATACCAGCCAACTCTTGCTACAGAAATGGGGAATTTACAGGAGAGAATTACTTCAACTAAATCTGGATCAATAACATCTGTTCAAGCTGTGTATGTTCCTGCTGATGACTATACAGACCCTGCCCCTGCTACTACTTTTACTCATTTGGATGCAACTACAAACTTGTCGAGAGAAATTGCATCGTTGGGAATTTATCCTGCTGTTGATCCCCTAGCTTCTACATCCAGGATATTATCTGTGGATGTTGTGGATAGAGATCACTATGAAACGGCACGAGAGGTGCAGGCTATTTTGCAAAGATATAAAGAGCTTCAAGATATTATAGCAATTTTAGGTATGGATGAATTAAGTGAAGACGACAAACTTTTAGTGGGCAGGGCCAGAAAAATACAGAGATTTTTGTCTCAACCGTTTTTTGTTGCGGAAGCTTTTACTGGTATGAAAGGCAAGTATGTATATATAAAAGATACTGTTAAAGGATTTAGAGAAATTATAGATGGAAAACATGATGCTCTTCCAGAACATGTATTTTATATGGTTGGTACAGTGGAAGATGCTGTAGAGAAAGCAAAAACTTTATAGTTAATTGATGGAAGGTGGTTTGTGATATTTAACTTATAACTATGATTAGTGTAAAAGAGCAAAAATGAATTTAACTTTATTAACACCCAAACGAAGTCTTATTGTAGAAAAACAAGTAGAAGAAATCAAGGTGTGTGCCTATAACGGAGAAATCACTATATTGTCAGGGCATGCTCCTTTGATAACAACTTTATCACCAGGAAAGTTTGTGTGCAAAACAGGTAGTGGGGAAGTTACAACTCATACACTGTCTTGGGGGTATTTGGAAGTTTTAGATGATGAAGTTAATATTCTAGCAGAAGAAACTAACAACGAAGGCAGCAGTCAATAAGAAGCCTTAATAAATTTTGTGTTGTGATATAATTGATATTTTTAATAACTAGTTGTTTTCTGTTGCTTGTAGTAACTCAACAATTTGTTTGTATTTTGGGTGCAGAGTCCGGAGCTTTTCATTGTCATTTAATTTAAATCTATCATAATTTAAGAGTATCTCATTTACTGTATCAAGTGCTGTATAACCCAATACATCTTTTGATCCCACATTTATATCTGGAGCCTCTAGTAGCTCTCTAACCACTTCCAGATGCCCTTCCGAAGAAGCGCTCATCAGTGCAGATATACCGAACTTGTTTCTAGCGTTTACATTTATATCTGGTACTTTAAGCAGTTCTTTTACAACCCCCACTTTTCCCAGGCCTGATGCTACTATTAGTGCGGTTGCGCCTATCATTTGATCCCGGTCATTTATATTTATTTCTGGCGTGTTAATCAAAAGTCGTACAATGTCGATATTGTTACTATGGACAGAGGCTGATAGTAGAGAAAGCCCTAATTTATTGTTGGCATTTATATCTATATGCTCTATAAATTTGTGGTCTTTGAGCAGCGCTTCTATTATACAAATATGTGCATTATTTAAAATTGCTGAAATTAAGCCTTCATAAACTGGGTTGCCCCTTCGATTGTGAACATAGTATTTGTATTCATCTATTTCTTCTACGATTTTTCTATCGTCTAGAAGCGTACTACATTCTTGAGCCTGTAGTGTGAAAGGCGCACCAAAAGATATTATAAGTATTAGTGTTACAAATTTCATATTTTTACCTAGCCACAGATTATAGGTTTTTGCACTATATGTTTTTTAGAAGCTCAATAATTTGGCTGTACCCAGATAACAACCTTTCATTTAAATAATAATCATATATAGAAGAAGATCTTCTGATATATATTGTGTCAACCAATCTTTCTACTATTTGCAAAACATTTTCTCCGTGAACATCTTCTAAAAACACATCTATATCAGGAGTATTTAGCAAAGCTCCTACAATATTTATATGGGCATATTTAGCGGCATACATCAAAGCCGTCATATCATAATTGTTTTGTGCGTTTATATTTAGGTTAGGAACAGACAATAACATTTGTACAACCTCAATATGCCCTCTATAGGAAGCCTCCATTAGTGCAGTTGATCCCAATACATAGTCAGTGGTGTTTACATCTAACTCTGGCAAGCTCAACAAAAGGCTTACAATATTTATATCACCACGAGAAGAGGCTGCTGCCAGTGGGAAAATGCCATAATGATTAGATGCATTTATATCTATATACCCAGGGTCAAAGTCATAAATTAACTCATCTATTACACATATATGTGCCCCATCCAAAATAGCTGAAATTAATCCTTCATAAGCACGACCGTATAACTCTGTATCATTGTGTAATTGATATGCTTCATAATTGTTTTGTTTAATTTTGTAATTGCTTACTTGTATTGCCAGATTATTTTTAACATAAGGGTTTGGAATATTTCTACAATCTTGAGCTTGCGTAATTTCAGAGAAACTTGAAAGAACTAGTAACAATATAGTATGTAGAAATCTATTGTGCATATTTTAATTCCTTAATAAAGCTTGTTCTTCTGCTTCTAGTAACAGTTCAACAATTTGTTTGTATCTAAGAAAAATGCCTTCATATTTTGGGTCTTCATGAAGAATGAGGCCATTTTGATAGTAGTTTTCAATTGTGTTTCTTATTGTTTGAAGAACTGTATCGCCTGTCATATTTTCTGCTAACACATCTATATCTGGAAATTCTAAAAGCGTTCTTGCAACACCTACATAGGCTCTTTCAGAGGCATACATAAGTGCATTCATGCCCATGTTGTTTTGAGCATTTACATTTATGTCTGTTGAGGTTTGCAGTAGTGTTTCTACAGCACTGGTGTGTCCATTAAAAGATGCTGACATTAGTGCGGTTATTCCCAATACATGGTCACTATTATTTACATCTATCTCAGGTATGGCGAGTAGAAGCTGTATGACATCAACATTGCCCCCGTAGGCAGCGGCTGATAGGGGAAATATCCCAAAGTTATTGCTAGCATTTATATCTACATATTCAGGGTCGTAGTCTTTTAGTAATATCTCTATAACACAAATATGTGCTTCATCTAAAATGGCGGAAATCAGACCCTCGTAAGGCGCTCCTCTTTTTTCAAAATCATACTTATCTTGATAATTATTTACTTCTATTAGGATGTTTTCTTCAAGTTGTTTATTTGGAAGTTCCAAGCAACCCCCAGCACTGGCAGTCTCATAATTGCTCATGAATGTTAGTAATAATAAAAGATGTAGAAATCTATTTTTCATATTTTTGCTCCTTATATTCTAAAAAATATTTCTTTTTAAAGGGGTTTAATCAATTTTTTGTATATTAGTATTTCTATATTGTAATAGTTCTGTGGAGCTATCGAAAGGTTAAGATCTTTGTATCACAGGTTTAAGATTTTGTCTAGAAAGAAGGTAAAAGAGGAAGAGACAAATTTACTTATTTACATATAGTCTCCGTAAATTGTTTGTTCAAGGTAGCATAGAGAAAACCGCCAATGCTTTTGTTTATAGAGTTTTATCTTGAGGGCTAAAAATTGTTATTGAAAAGACAGGAGTGTTAGGGTTAAAACAAAAGTATCTTATGGATTACAAAGTTATTAGTTTTTATACTTTTTTTGAAAAAGATAGGGCTTCAGTTAAAAAGCTTTTGCCTTTTTTTAAACATACTACAACCAAGCTTGATTTGCGAGGGATAATTCTTTTAGCGAATGAAGGTATAAACGCCACAATATCAGGCAACACACATAATATCGAAGAATTTAAGACCATGACAAACAAGGCTCTTAATACTTCTCTTTTATATAAGGATTCTTATTCGTCAAAATTGCCATTTAAGAGAATGAAAGTTAGGTTAAAGGATGAGGTTATAACCTTTGATAAAAACATAAATCCTGATAACAAAAACAAACTATCTCCTAAAAAATGGCACGAAGTTTTAGAACACAACTCTGATGACAATATTGTTTTAGATGCTAGGAACTGGTATGAAACAGAATTGGGTACTTTTGATAAGGCTATTACTCTTGACATCGATTCCTTTCAGGAATTTCTTTTAAAATTCAAAAGCTTAAAAATTTCTAGTAAGAAAAATGTTTATGTGTTTTGTACCGGAGGTATTAGATGTGAAAAGGCATCTGTGGCTTTGGAAAAAAGGGGCCATAAAGTTTTTCAGTTGGACGGAGGGATCTTAAATTATTTAAAGCAGTACCCGGACGGATTTTTTAAGGGGGAGTGCTTTGTATTTGATCACAGGGTATCTTTGGATGGTAAAATGAAAGAGTCCGAACGATTTACACTATGCCCTCACTGCGGGCAACCAGCAGAGGATGAATATAATTGTTTAAGATGTAAAAAACTAACCAAAGTGTGCAAAAGATGTATCGGACAACATAAAAATCAAACTTGTTCAAAAAACTGTAAATACCACTTAAAAGCACAGCCCTGTTAAAGATGAATGCACTAGAGATTAAAGGACTTGTTAAAAATTATGGCGATCTAAAAGCCGTTGATGATGTTTCTTTTTATATAGAAAAAGGGGAAATATTTGGTTTGTTAGGCCCAAATGGCGCTGGAAAAACCACAATAGTATCTATCATTACTTCTCTTGAAAGGGCTCTACAAGGTGAGGTTAGTGTTTTTGGAAAGAGCGTATTTTTAGAAGATAAAATTACTAAAAGTCAGATAGGCGTTGTTCCTCAAGAGATTGTGAGTCATGGTTTTTTTAAATTAGAAGAAGTGCTGCACATTGTCTCGGGTTATTATGGAATAACAAACAACAACAAAAGGATCGATGCGCTTCTAAAGCGACTTGATCTTTGGCAACACAGACACAAAAAAATTCCTCAGCTTAGCGGCGGTATGAAGCGGAGATTTATGATTGCCAAGGCCTTGGTTCATGCCCCTAAACTTTTGCTTTTAGATGAACCCACTGCAGGTGTAGATATTGAACTTAAAAACTCCCTTTGGAATTTAGTAAAGTGGTTAAATGAGGAAGAAAAGATTAGTGTTTTGCTTACCACCCATTATCTGCAAGAGGCAGAGCATTTGTGTAAAAGAGTTGGAATTTTGGATTTAGGAAAGTTAAAAAAAATGGGCCCAACACACAGGCTTATAAAAGAATTAACACTAAGAAAAGTAACAATTAAATTAAAAACCCCCACTTTTTTCTCTGATCATCCTTCTATCACCAACAAAAAAGATGATTGGTTTACATTTAATATGACATATAAAGACAGTCTTGCTGAAGTTTTATCAAAGTTAAAAATAGATCTAGAAAATGTACAAGATTTAAGAATTGAGGAAGGTGATTTGGAAGATGTATTTGTAAAAATTGTGGGCAAGAAAAATGTTTGATGGGAAGAATATGTCTGCTTTAGATAGCATAAAAATTCCAAAACCAACTTTACTAGAAAAAAGAAACTTAGCTACTATTCCTTTTTTGCAATTTTGGTTTAAAGAGATACGCAGGTTTTGGAAGGTAAGAGGGCAGACTTTGTTTAGTCCCTTGATTCAGAGTACATTGTATTTGTTAATTTTTGGAGTAAGTTTAGGTAAAAGTGTTACTTTGGAAAGTGGGATTAGTTATCTTGAGTTTTTAATTCCAGGCCTTATAATGATGTCTGCTTTGAATAATGCTTTTCAGAACTGTTCTGGTTCTATTGTTACATCTAAGTTTCATGGAGATATTCAAGATTGGAAATTAATACCAATTTCTGACTACAAACTAGTTTTTGCTTTGGGGCTAGGCGGTTTAGTTAGGGGATTTTCGGTTGCAACAGTAACTCTTATTACCTGTGAGATTTTTTATTATTTTATAAATGATGAGATTTTGAAAATATATAATCCTCTGCTTTTCTTGTTGTTTTTGTCTTTAGGAGGTATGGCATTCGGATTCATTGGGGTTACTATAGGTTTTTGGGCTAAAGGGTTTGAATATGTAAATGCAGTTGGGGGCTTTGTGTTGTTGCCGCTATTATATTTAGGAGGGGTATTTTATTCCATAGAGTCTCTTCATCCTTTTTGGCAGGGTATATCTAAGTTAAACCCGCTTTTGTATTTCGTAAACGGTGTGAGGTATGGATTTTTAGGCACTAGCGACTTAGATTGGAGAACGTGCCTGGTTTTATCTGTGATATTTATGTTTGTCTTTGTTTTTACGAGCTGTCACCAATTCAAAAGAGGATCCTTTAGTAGGTGGTAATCTTTTAGAAAAACTCCCAAAATGTTCCAACCATGTTCAAAAACAAGACTAGAATTACAGTTAATTTTTATATATCAATAGATTTATATAGACAAATATACCTTTTTCGACCATTTTGAACCTGGTTTGTGCATCTCAACTGATTTTAAAGCCTAAAACCTTGAGCGAGCTTATAAAATTGTAGGGTGCGAATTTATATTTATATGTACTACCAAAATATATGGTATAAGCAAACTAATAGGTGTGGATAGGCATATGGATAGGCAAAATGCCGAAAACAGAGGATAGAGCATGGTTAGGATAAGGCTATCTAGAGGTGGGAGCAAAAAAGACCCCAGGTATAGGGTTGTGGTTGCTGACGGACGCAGATGGAGAGATGGCAGATTTATAGAGGTTTTGGGCCGGTATATTCCTACACCTAGGGGTGATCAAAAAAAACTATCATTGGATACCGATAGAATTGGATATTGGATATCCAGGGGAGCTAAGCCTTCTGTAAGATTGCTTAAATTGATGAAGACTTAATTTTACTTATTAAAATAGGTTTTGTTGTTGGGAAAGACAAAAATAACAAAGTTAATATGGACATAGATGCAGGCGAGGGAGATAGGTTATGGACTACACAAACTTGAAGGACTTAGTGGAATTTATGGCGAAATCACTGGTGGATAACCCTGATCAGGTTGAGGTCAATGAGGTGGCCAGTGAGCAGACGACCGTAATTGAGCTTAAGGTATCAAAAGAGGATTTAGGTAAGGTTATTGGCAAACAGGGTCGTACAGCAAGGGCTATGAGGACTGTGTTAAATGCTGCTGGCACCAAAATGCAAAAACGAAGCGTTTTGGAAATTGTAGAATAATAAATCTACAGAATAGCAAGTTCTAACAATAGACCTGTTGGTTTAATCGTTAAAAATAGTAAGCTTGCCCTATTTTTTGTTTTTTATAGTAACGAAACCACACTATAGCTAATGCATAGACAATCTAGTAAAAAAATTGTATCTATAAAAACTAAATTTTCCCATGGCAACATATCAAACACTAGCACTAGAAATACTGTAAATAATAAAGTGTCTTTATCCTCTAGTGTATCTCCTGTAGTACAGGTAGCAGAAATCTTAAGACCGTTTGGTATTAAAGGGCTTATGTTTGCTAAGCTTATTAACCCTGACTTTTTAGCTTTTATAGATAATTTGCAATTTAAAACTTCTTGTGTGGTTTCAAAATCAATTAAACTTTCTTATTTAAAAAGTCCTTTCAAAGTTTTAGAGTTAAAAAAACATAAAAATGGAATTTTAGTAACAGCAGAGGACTGTAATACCAGAGAGATGGCAGAGAGTATTGTGGGAGGTTTTATCTTTTCCAATTACGCCTTAAAAAAAAGTTTATATCTTACAGAGGTGGTTGGGTTTGTGTTATATGATAATGATCAAAAATTAGGGAAAATAAAAAGTGTATACCATAATAATGCACATGGAATTGTAGTATCAAATAGCACTGAGATTCCTTTTGTAGATGAGTTTATTAAAAACATTGATTGGAAGAACAAAGAAATAATTATGAATCTGCCTAAGGGGCTATATGAGATTTGATATTGTAACTATTTTCCCAGAATTAATAACTAACTTTCCTAAAATTGGAGTAATAAAACGCGCCTGTAATAGCGTAAACACTGTGGATCTTAGAAAGTTTGTTGATAAAAAGTATAAAGGAGTAGATGACAGGCCATTTGGTGGAGGAGATGGGATGGTTTTTCTACCAGAGGTAGTGAGCAGAGCTTTGGATTCTATAGAAAAAAAACCAAACTCTATATCTATTCATCTGACTCCTCAGGGGGTTAAGTTTACCGACAGAATTGCTAGAGACCTGGCTGTGCTTGATCAAATAATTTTTATTTGTGGAAGATATGCTGGGGTTGATGAAAGAGTTTTACAAAATATCAATATGGAGCTTTCAATAGGAGACTATATTCTAAGTGGAGGGGAACTAGCTTCTATGGTAGTGATGGAGGCGGTTACCAGATTTCAAAAAAATGTACTAGGAAACCCAGAATCTGGGTGCAAAGATTCTTTTGCCAAAGACAATCTATTAGAAGCCCCTTTGTTTACAAGACCCAGAACCTTTTTTGGCCTTAAGACCCCCAAAGTCCTATTAGAGGGAAATCATGAAAAAATAAATCTATGGAGAAAAAATGTCTCAGTGCTTAGAACTTTCTTTAGAACTTCTAGCAAAATAAAAGATAAAGACCTTGAAGAGGCAAAGGAATTTTATTTAAATATGTCTGATGAAGACAAACAAGTATGCGGCCTTCCTTTAAACGCGGATAAATTCTAGGAAATTCAAAACCCACCACCCCAAACTTAAGTAACAAACTTGTACACAATCTTTACAGTTGTAAACTAAAAATACATTCCATTAAAAACTGCAATAATTTCAATTAGTTAAGCTGATAAATTTGGTAAATTTATCTAAAACTGCCCAAAACGGTGGACAATTTTTGCATGTGGACTGATTTATTATAACACTCTGAAATTATTGGGAATTATCTAAAATATGAGTTTGGCACGAAGATTGTACTTATTATAGGCTGGAAGGAGATAAAATGGCAATTGAAATAGCAAATCTGATTATGTTTACCGTAAAGCAGTGGAAATATAGAAGTGTAAATAGGCTGCATTTAGTTAGGTTACCTTGGCATGTGAAGCGTTGTTTGTCTCTTCCTAAATTGAAAAAAGGTTTAAAGGTATAATATAAAACATTAAGCTAAAGGGGGCTTTATGAAAAAACCAAATAAAAAGACAATATTAAAATTTTCTGTCATGTTATCAATATTCACATTTCTTGTGGCCAGTACTTTGTGTGCTATGAATTCAGATATTAGAAATTATGTAAAAAGTAAAGTATATAAGAGCAGAAAGGTTCTCTCTTCAGCTACTGGGTATATTTTGCATAACAACACTAGAGTAAAAGCGTTAAAGATAATGGAAAACAACAATCTTATATTGGAAGTTTATTCTAATATTTCATATTCTGATGCTCCTGTTTTAATAAGTAGGTTTTCTCTAGAAGACTTAACTAAAGACGCATATTTTAACTTTAAAGGTGTTTCAACTAACTTGGCATTTGATGATGTGGATCAAGATGGTAAATTGGAAGTGATAGTTCCAGGATATGATTCTCACCTTACAGCCAAAGTTGCTATCTACAAGTTTGACACTATAAACAATGAATTTATTAAATCTAAAGATATTTTTTACAACTAGTAATCAACCAACCCCTAAGCCCCTAAAGCATCAGGTTGCCCTTACCTGATGCTTTTTTTATGTTCATGTTTAAAAAAACTTTTTTATGGACAATGTAGCTTATTTACTTCTATATTTTTCTGTAAACTAAGGGCCATAGCTCAGCTGGTAGAGCGCCACCCTTACAAGGTGGATGTCGTCGGTTCGAACCCGGCTGGCCCTACCAAAAATATTTTTAGAGCATGTTAAGAAAATTCAAAGCCACAGAACATCACAACGCTGTGTTTATGCTTTCGAGTGGATGTTTTTGGATAGGGCTGGGGCTTGGTGCAAGAAAAGAAGTTTCAGGAGAGGTATGTTTTAATGTTTCTATGACAGGGTATCAGGAGATATTAACTGACCCATCATATTTTGGACAAATTATTGTATTTACCTTTCCACACATAGGCATTGTTGGGTGTAACAATAAAGACTATGAATCTAAAAAAGTTTATTGCAGTGGTTTGGTGATAAGAGAACATCCTACTGCTCCTACTAATTATATTTCTGAATCTTCTTTAAACAACTGGCTTATAAAGCATGATGTTTCTGGCATCTCAAATGTAGACACAAGGGCTATTACTAGAAAAATAAGAGACAAAGGCGCAAAGGCATCTATAGTTTGCCCCTTTGATGTGGGACAGACAATTGATTTGGACAAAATATATAATAAGGTTTCCAACTTAGAAACTTTGTTAGGAAAAGATCTAACAATGAGCATTTCCACCAAAACTCCTTATCAAATCAAACGAGGCTCAAGTAAATATCATGTTGTAGTAATAGACTATGGAGTAAAGAAAACCATTTTAAATAATCTGTCTAAAGTTGGTTTTAATTTAACAGTGGTTTCTGCTAAATCTTCATTTGAAGATATTATGAGCTTAAAACCAGATGGTATTTTTTTATCCAATGGACCTGGAGATCCTTTTGCCACGTTTGAAATAATAGGACATGCTATAAGAAAGTTAATAGCCTCTGGAATTCCGGTGTTTGGAATTTGCTTAGGTAATCAATTAATAGCGCTAGCATGTGGTCTTGGAACACTTAAATTGTATAAAGGTCACAGAGGGTCCAATCATCCTGTTAAAAATCTAAAGACAGGGTTAGTAGAAATAACTACACAAAACCATGGCTTTTGTGTTTCAAGAGAAGTTGTGCCAAACAATATAGAGATCACTCATGAATCTTTATTTGATAATACAATAGAGGGTATTAGAAGAAAAGATGGATTAGTTTTTGGATTACAATATCATCCTGAAGCTTCGCCTGGGCCTCATGATAGCCACTATTTATTCAAGGAGTTTTATCGAATGGTGGACAGATAGGTGGCCAGAAGATCAGATATTTCATCGGTATTGGTTATAGGATCAGGGCCTATTGTTATAGGACAAGCATGTGAATTTGATTATTCAGGTACACAAGCCATTAGAGTTTTAAAAGATGAAGGACTTAGGATAATTTTGTTAAATTCCAATCCTGCTACAATTATGACTGATCCTGAAATGGCAGATGCCACATACATTGAACCTATAACTTGTGAAGTAATCGAAAAAATAATAATCAAAGAAAAACCAGATGCAATACTTAGTACTGTTGGGGGGCAAACAGCATTAAACTGTGGGCTGGAACTCTACAAAAGAAAAATTTTAGATAAACACAATGTAAGGATGATAGGTGCATCGTACAAGGCAATTCAAAAAGCAGAAGATAGAAAAGAGTTTTCCAAGCTAATTAAGTCTATGGGCCTCAATGCTCCCAAAAACGCTATAGCCTCATCTATGGATGAAGCCATGAGAGCATTAAAAGAGATAGGCTTGCCCGCAATAATAAGACCGTCATTTACATTGGGAGGAAGAGGAGGAGGAATTGCTAGAAATATAGAGGAATATAAAATCATAGTACAGCATGGCCTTGAATCATCTCCTAGTACTCAAATTTTAATTGACGGGTCGGTTTTGGGCTGGAAAGAATGTGAATTAGAGGTTATTAGGGATAAAAATAGTAACTGTATAATAGTATGTTCGATAGAAAATATAGATCCGATGGGAATTCATACTGGGGATAGCATAACTGTTTCTCCAATTTTAACTTTAACAGATAAGCAATATCAAAATATAAGATCCGCAGCTATAGATATAATGAATAAAATAGAAGTTGAAGGAGGAGCGAATGTACAGTTTGCCATAGATCCTGAGAGTGATAAATTTATGGTAATAGAAATGAACCCAAGAGTTTCTAGATCATCTGCACTAGCATCTAAGGTTACCGGGTTCCCCATTGCAAAAGTCAGCACTCTTCTTTCCATAGGGTATAGTTTAGACGAAATAAAAAATGATATTACCAAAATAACACCTGCTTCATTTGAACCAACATTAGATTATGTGGTTACTAAAATGCCAAAATTTAATTTTGAAAAGTTTGAAAGAAAAAGAGAAGTTTTGACCACCTCTATGCAATCTGTGGGAGAGGTAATAGGCATAGGAAGGAGTTTTTTGGAAAGCCTAAACAAAGCTATTGCAGCTTTAGAAGAAACAGGCGAACCTTTTTTTAAAAGTGATTTGTTAAATCTATCAAAATCAGAACTTCTTTCGAAGTTAGAACACTACTATAACGACAGATTATTTATAATAGTATGTGCTTTAAGAAAAAAAATAACAGTAAATGAAATATATAAGTTAACAAAAATAGACAAATGGTTTTTAAGGCAGTTAGAAAGTTTAATAAAATTAGAAGATGAGATTAAGAAAAACAAAATAACAGATAAAAATGTTTTATTAAAGGTAAAACAAGCGGGATTTACTGACAAAGTGATTGCTAGATTGTCCGGGCTAAAGCTACAGGAAGTTTCTGATCTTAGGAGTAGTTTAAAAATAACTCCAGTTTATAAGATGATTGATACTTGTGCTGCTGAATTTTCTTCAACTACACCTTATTTATATTCTTGTTATGAACAAAATTTTTTTAATGGTCCAGAGTGTGAGTCTAAGCCTTCTGATAGCAAAAAAATTATTATCATAGGAAGTGGTCCAAATAGAATTGGTCAGGGCATTGAATTTGACTATATTTGTGTACAAGCTATCAATGCTCTTAAACGACTTGGCATTGAAGCGATTATGATAAACTCCAATCCAGAGACTGTCTCCACAGATTATGACATTCCAAACAAATTATATGTAGAGGCTTTAACTTCCGAACATGTGTTGGAAATTATTAAAAGAGAAAAGTCAAAGGGCAGTCTCTTAGGCATAATTGTGCAGTTAGGAGGGCAGACATCCTTAAAACTATCTAATTATCTTAAAAAATATAACATTCCTATAATAGGAACTTCTGGTTATGGAATGGAGCTTGCTGAAGATAGAGCTAAATTTCAACAAATGCTCTCCAAACTTAAGCTTAATCAACCTAAAAACATAGTTTGTGATTCGGTTTTAGAAATTAAAGATAGAATAAAAAGTTTAAACTATCCAGTTTTGATAAGGCCATCTAACGTGTTAGGTGGAAGAGCAATGAAGTGTCTATATAATGATAGTGATTTAAAAAAATATTTGGAAAAAAATAAAGACAACATATTAGATGGCCCTATTTTGATAGATAGTTTTCTTGAAAATGCTATAGAGATAGATGTAGATGCTATTTGTGATACGGAGGATGTATATATAGGTGGTATTATGGAGCATATAGAAAAAGCCGGGATACATTCTGGTGATTCGGCCTGTATTTTGCCTCCATATAGTATGAAAGAAAACTTGTTAGATGAAATACAAAAAGCTACAGTTATGCTGGCTAAAGCTATAAAAGTAGTTGGATTTATTAACATTCAGTATGCAATACAAAATGATAAGTTATATGTTCTAGAGGCAAACCCTAGAGCTTCTAGAAGTCTGCCTTTCGTGTGCAAAAGCACAGGAGTTCCCTTGGTTTTTATTGCCACACAGGTAATGTTGGGTAAAAAACTAAAAGATTTTGATTTAAAAAAGTTAAAACCAACAAGAAAGCACTTTTCGATAAAAGAGACAGTCTTACCTTTTTCTAGAATTCCTGACTCAGATATATTATTAGGTTCAGAGATGAAGTCTACAGGCGAGTGTATGGGATGGGATAAGGATTTATGGGCTGCTTTTTCCAAGGCTCAAATGTCAGCTTATAATAGCATTCCATCTTCCGGCAGAATATTAATATGTGCGGAGCCAGACGATGAGAAAAATGCTTTAAACAAACTTAAAGAAATAAAAAATTTAGATTTTGAGTTTTTAGTAATAAACAAATTAAAAGGTCAAAACAGAGGATTGGATTTTATTAAGGGCAATAATATTACTATGGCATTTATTACAAATAGAGATCATAAATTTTTAAAATTAAAGCGAGCTGTTATAGTCAGCAAAGTTTGTTGTTTTACCACATTTGAGGCGTTTAATATGGCAGTTGAAACATTAAAAAGAGGAAAACAACAAATCCAAGATATAAATAAAATACAGGATATATCTGTTTTAGATTCTGATAGTTTAATTATATAGGTGTGTGTTGAAAAAATTAGATCATATTTTAAGTTATTCACAATTTACAAAAGATCATATTTGTTACATATATGATTTAACAAACAAAATAAGATCGCTTGCAAAATCTAAAGATGGGCTTTTGTATCTTAGAAACTTGCTTTTTCATAAAAGAGCCATTCTATATTTCACTCAAAGTTCTACTAGAACCTTTTTGTCTTTTCATTCTGCTTGTCAGGTTTTAGGAATGGATGTTTTGGAGATAAGAAATCCATCGGTAAGCTCTGAGGTTAAGGGAGAAAAAATTCAAGATGCTATAAGAACATTTTCTAGTTATGCGGATCTTGTAATCATGAGATCGCCCATTGTTGGTTTATGTGAAAGAACGGCATTAGCTTTGAGTAAAACTCCACGATCTATACCGATTATAAATGCAGGAAGTGGGTCGGATGAACACCCCACTCAAGCTGTGTTAGACATTTATACTTTTATGAGATGGTTTTATAGACAAAACACTTCTGTGGAAAATAAAACTTTTTGTTTTATTGGAGATTTAAAAAGAGGTCGGACTGTTCGATCACTTGTAAGGCTTTTATGTTTATTCGAAAACATAAAATTTGTTTTTGTTTCTCCAAAGCCTTATCAAATAGAGCAGGACCTACGAGGATTTTTAAATAAAAAGGGAGTTAAATTTATTGAAACAACAGATATGAATAAGTTTATTAAGGACGCAGATGCATTATATATAACTAGAGTGCAGGATGAGTATGGTGGAATAAGTGAAAAGGTGGATATAACAGATTTTTGTTTTAACAAGAGTCATTTAAATTTGATTAAGAAAGACTGTGCAATTGCACATCCTTTTCCTAGAAACGAAGAGCTTTCTGCTGAGGTTGATACAGATCCAAGGGCGTTGTATTGGAGACAGGGTAGAAATGGAATGTGGGTGAGGGTATCACTAATTGCCATGCTCTTTAATGTAGACGGGGATCTGCTGGAAAAAACATAAGGTTTGCGGGGATCTGTTTTCGAAACAGCCATTCGGTAAACAAACCGACCGTAGGGAGGTTATTTCAATTGGATAATATAAAGATTTATCCCGTGAGCCAATTGAACCAAAGTAGGCGAGGCCCCTTTATTTTTTACCTCATTAAGTTCACCTTTAGTAACGGGATCGGTATCGTGTCCATAGCTGGGCAACCGCTTGGCTAAAAAAAGTGAACAAGTCCACTTGTTTTTGGCCTCGTTTGGAAGACCTTTAAAGTTTAAAGTTGGTATTCGTAATCAAATGTTATCCTTGCGCCTGGGCTGAGGCCTCTTCTAATTATAACTTTATTTTTATTAACAGTATAATCACCTGGATCAAGCTCTCTACTTCCTTGACTACTTTGTACTGTTACCTTCATGCTGTCTAATACGGGAGGGAAGGTAAGAATAATAGTACCAGCAACAGCTTTTCCAATGTTAGATAATAAGGACCCGTAGTCGTCGGCACAAATATCTCCTTCAAACCCCCCAGTTTTCCTAACAGCTTCATTAACCACTGTTGCTACAGCTCCATAACATGAGCTTAGTGATGCAGTAATTCCATGTACGGTAACTGATTTATTAGGATAAATTTCTTCGAATTTAGTAAAAAATCCATTTTTATTATTATCATATCCATCTTCATCTGTAAGTATAACTACCGTTAGATCTGCATCATCTCTGAAGAACCCCTGATTATGCCCATTCCGCTCTTCTATGGCCTTTGTAGCACATATGAAAGGAACTTCATTACCGGATCCGCCCGTTCCAGTTTGTACATTAGATTTAAAAAGGCTCTTTAGGTTTGATGTTTGAGGAGTTAAAAATCTAGTGTTTGAAGTAAAGTTTATAAGCCTTCCTGCCCCCCCATTCCCTGAATCGGGATCGGTTGTTATAATTCCTATCTGAAAATCCACATTACCTATTTGATCTACGAACCTGTCGAATTTTTCTGATATTTTTGCTTGTTCCTCACTCATGGAACCTGAGTTGTCTACAATAAATAAGATATCTGTGGCTTTTGGGCTAACTCCTGGGATAAAAATTTCCGTACATCTATTGTTCTCACCTTCTGCTGATTCAACAATCACACACGGATTTGAGCTAGAAAAACTATGTTCTCGTGCACAGTTTTGAAATCCAATAAATAAAGTTGCAATGAACAGAACACAAACTAATACTAATATTTTTGATTTACTAAAGAATGCTTTCTGTTTAATATTCTTGGGATCAGCATTTTTAAGATCTTTGTCTTCAGGCATTTTATTTTCTTCTGTCATTGTATTACCCCTACATTTTGACTTTTAAAAAGTCTTGGCTTTACCCTTTATTAGTTTTTTTCTAACTCAAAGTCGAAGTTCGTTTGATATATAAATGAAAATCCCATAGCTCTAAACTGCATATTTCTAACAGACTCCCTAGCAGCGTCATCTAGTCTTTTAAATCCTGAGCTTCTTGTTATTTTACTATCTATAAGAGTACCTAGCTTATCAAAATATAAATCCATTCTAACAGAACCCTGCTCCCTAAGCTTAATGCTTTCTTCAGGATAATCTATAGGAGCTGCGTTGATAAGAGGAATTATCTCACTTTCCCTAAATACTTTGATATCTTCACTAGGGATACCTCCAGGAGCACCTGCCCCAGGTATATTTGTACCAGGCATACTCCCGCCATAAGTATTATCAGAAGCATTTCCATTAGACATATCTGATAACTCGTTGTTAGAGCCTATATTAAATTCTCCTATTGTATTTTGCGGGTTATTATTTTTTTCTGCAACATTGCCAACATTACTAATACTACCAGGACTTCCTTCCAAGCCTAACAAATTATCATTAGAATTAGAGTCATATAACTTAGATTTGTTTTCAGTATTCGATAGGTCTAATACCTGGTTATCATCTTGAGGTTCAGCTTTAGGAAGTTGTTTTGGAATTGGAATATGGTTTAATTTTTCAGCCCCAACAGGATTATCGATCAAATTGTTAGTGTTTATGCCTTCCCCTACCTTGGTATCATTATAAGATAGATCATCTGCGTTGGATTCAACCGTATCTTCTCTTAATGTGTCTTCATGTGTATTTTCATCTACTTTTGTCTGGTTCAGTTTTTGAGCTACATCGTCTGATGGTTTAGGGGTTTCTTCTATAACCATTACATCCTGATCACTTGGATCTAAATCTATAACCTCAGGGGCTATATTTTCAGAAGCTAACAGATCTTCAATCTCTTCTGTATTGCTAGCTTTTGGTTTGGTTTCTGCACTAGCAGGGGTTTCTTCGATTTCGTTTATAGGTTTGTTTTTAAGCTTTTGTTCAACCTTTTTTTCTGTAGCGGTAGCCACTTTGCTGGGTGCTGGGCTGGCCTTTGGTGTTGGTTTTTTTGTTTGTTTTATATTTATAATCTCAATAGCGGCATTGTTGTTGGTATTTTTGATATTATCTGGTTGTTTGAAAGCTGTATTTGTATCTGGCCTTGTGTCTGGTCCTGAAGTATTTAAGTTTAAATCCTCTATATCAGCACCCACTAGTTCAAAACCTTCTGTTCCATTAAAATCACTTGCTCCTTCAACACCACCAGTTCCATTGTTAACACTACCTCCCATAAGCCCTGAGAAGTTATGGTCTTTAAAGAATACAAACAAGACACCTGCATGAAGAGCTACTGACAGAAGTATGTAAAAAAAAGTTTTTTTATCGTGATAATCATTCATAAACTCACTACCTCTAAACCAGCTGTTTTAAGTTAAATAAGTAAAAACTGGCACTAAGACTTTAAATTTTTTGAGGTTGCCAACATTAGGCTCCCATCTATTGGGCTATCGGAAACTTTACTTAATAATTTAAAGGCATTTCTGAAAAAATTCCCCTCTAGCGCCCTTAAAATAGGTTCTTTTTTTGATAATGTTCTATTTAAGATTACTGCCCTCGCATTTCTGAAACTAAGACACCAATTAAAATTGTGGGTTACTATAAGAAACTTTTTATCTGCTCTTAATTTTTCTATAGCATCGTGAAGCTTATACTGAAATCTTTGATCCAAATAAACTAAGGGTTCATCTAATAAATAACAAGAGGCTTTATAGCTTAAAGCTGCAACAATCCAAAGTCTTTTATATTCACCAGACGATAGTAATCCCACGGTCTTATTTTTAATATCATTTAGTTCAAACTCTGAAATTAAACTTTTCATTAAATCTAAATCACAATTTAAAATATCAAATATATCGAAAGATTTAAGGCTCGGATCCAGTATTGGACTTGCTGGGAGATAAAAAATGTTCTTGGGCCTTTTTAACTCCCCTGACTTTATGTTTATTGTCCCAGAAATGGCATCTAAGACACTTGTTTTCCCACTTCCATTTGCTCCAAGCAAAAAACAAACTTCGCCATAATCTAACTCTAAATTCAGATCATCGATCTTAAAATTGTCTAAAGTTATGCATACAGACTTAAGCAACTTGTTTTCCTAGCTAAGTAACTTTTTTTTACCTAAAAACAGAATATAAATAAAGAATGGAGCTCCAACTATTGCAGTAATACCACCTGCTGGCAGCTCTAAACTTCTTCCTAATAATCTTGCTAAAATATCGGATAAAAGCAAAAAAATTCCTCCCAAAATAGATGAAAATAAAAAAGAAACCATGTGTTTTGAAGTCTTTAAATACATTTTAGCTATGTGAGGGGTCAAAAGTCCAACAAACCCTATAAGCCCAGAAAAACAAACCGCAACAGAAGTCATTAGAGATACTAACAATATAACCTTCGTTCTCACTTTTGAATCTTGATTTATGGCTTTAGAGGTTCTGGTATCGATCAGAAACATATCAAGACTTTTATGATTTTTGATTACCCAAAAAAGTACAATAAAAAAAGAAATACATGCTAATGGCCAATACTTCCCATGATATCCCACCTGACCTATTAACCAAAACATAGCAGAGTGTATGTTATTAGGCTCAAGTAATGTTATTAAAAGAGTAACAATAGCGCCACACAAAAAAGATATCATCACTCCAAATAAAATTAGGGACTTAGAATTAAATATAAAAAATTTCCTGGCTTTTATTATGAGTAAAGTAACAACCCAGCATCCTAAAAAGGAACCAACAGCTATAAACTCTGGCTTTGCACCTAATGTTATAAATAAAACTGCTCCTAAACTTGCTCCTCCAGAAAGGCCAAGAGTATATGGTTCACTTAAAGGGTTTTGTAATAAAGACTGTAAAAGCAAACCTGAACCTGCTAAAAGACAGCCAATAAAAATTGCCAGCATTGTTCTAGGAAATCTTAAATCAATAAATATGATTTTGTTTTGTGGTGAATCGGATTTAATAAGGTCAAATAAATTTAATCCACTAGGCCCCACACTAAGTGAGACAAAAATAAGGCACAAGAGTCCTATTAGTAAAATAACTAAAAATTTTAATTCGAAAGTTCTGAACATATTTTATGTAAATTCTCTGACATTCTTAATGTAAGTCTGCTAAGCAAATCAGGATTTATATTTTTAACCTCAGGTTTGTTGGAGGGATTTTTGGAAACATTAATTAGAGTACCTTTGCCACTCAAAAACCACAAAACTTCTCTCGATACCATCTTGTAACCTTTATATTCAAATAGATTTTTCACTCCACACATCGATAATATATTATCTAGTAAAGTTTCTCTTCCAGCCACCATTACCGGGCTATCTGATAGCTGAATTACGGCTGGCATCTCAGGTTTTACTGTTGCTAGTTTTGTAAAATTTCGATCCCACTCTTCTAAAACTTTTGTTTGATTGGCTTTAGAAAATTTTTGTTTCAAAAGCAAAATATTTTCTTTATAGTCTGTTATTTTTTCTGATTTTAAAACAATGGTTTCAATACCTACCCGTTTAAAGAATTTTTCTCTGTAAGGTACTTCTGTAATGATAAAGTCGGGCTGAAGCATTATCACTTTTTCCATATTAGGCTGTGTATAGCCTCCTATACTTGGAATGTTTTTAGCTTCAGGAGGATAGTTGGAATAATCGCTTGTACCCACAATATATTCACCTAACTCCAAATCAAATAATGTCTCAGTCACGGCAGGAGAAAAACTAACAACTCTGACTTCAGATGCTATTGCCATGGACAAAAGAAACGCTACTATCATCTATAACTCCTTTTTTAATAAACTTATTCTATCCAAGCTTTTTTGTATTGTATGTTTTTGTATTTTGTTAGCCCTCAAAGCGTGTTCTACTGACTCAAACCCTGCTTTAGCGGAAGAGAGTTTGTTACAATATAACAACATATCACACCCTGCATTTACTGCTTGTATGGGAATTTCAGATGCATCAAAATTTAGAGCTCCCATCTCTAGATCATCACTTATTACAACTTTGTCATATCCCCACGACCTCAAAATTGCAATTGTCTTTTTGCTCAAAGTTGCAGGTAAATGATCTATTGCGCTATACACAATATGTGCTGTCATAACCATAGGCACAATATCTATAACATTCTTAAATGGTACAAAATCTAATGAATTTAAATCCTCAAATGATTTTTTAACAACGGGTAAACTTTCATGCGAGTCCACTTCTGTGGAACCATGTCCTGGAAAATGCTTTGCACAAGGGATAATTTTTTGTTTTAAAAACTCCAGTATGAAAGCCCTTCCTAATTTAGATACCACTTCTTTATTGCATCCAAATGATCTATCGCCAATAACTTCATTTTTGTTATTAGTAAGCACATCTAAGCATGGTGCAAAATTTAAATTAAATCCTACACTTCTTAAATCATCACTCATAGTTTGTACAAATTCTTTTATTTGATAAGAACTGTGTTGTATGTCACAGTCTCCAAAATATTTCATAGCAGGAAGGGTTTTAAACAAAGGAGCTTTTAACCTCTGAACTCTACCTCCTTCATTGTCAACAGCTATAAGAATACTAGGGGATAATTTTTTTATACTTGCTATAAGATCTGAAAGCTCCGTTTTTGAAGAAATGTTTCTGTCAAATAAAATTACTCCACCTATGTTGTTTGTGGATATAAAGTTGGCTTCTTCATCTAAAAGAGAATGCCCTTCTAGACCAACTATAAATATTTGTCCAAGTGAATCGATAGCTTTTTATATGGCTAATATTTTTTAGGGTCAAGAATATCCCTTAAGCCATCTCCAAAAAAATTAAATCCTAATACTAAAAGAACAATTGCAGTTCCAGAAAATATACTTATGTGTGGTGCTTCCAGTAACACTTTTCTTCCTGCATTTAGCAAAGCCCCCCATGTTGGAGTAGAGGAAGGAGCTCCTAAGCCTAAAAAACTAAGAGCGGATTCTGAGATTATTGTGCCAGCCATTGCAAAAGAAGCTTGTACCACTAAAGGACCTACCAAATTGGGCCAAATATGAACAATGATTTGCCTTGCAGGTTTAGCTCCTAAGGCTCTCACAGCACTTACATAGTCTTTTACTTTTATATGTAGAAATTCGCCTCTCACCAACCTGGCATATCCAGCCCAACCAGTAACAATCATAGCAATGATCAAGTTTTTAATAGAAGGCCCCATAACACTAACCATAGCTATAGCAAGTAAAAATCCAGGAAATGCATATACAGTATCTACAATTCTCATCAATATTTGATCATATAGCCCGCCAAAAAATCCTGCTATAGACCCAGCAACCAGCCCTATAATAAGACTAATGCCCACTACCATGACTGCCACAAACAAACTCACTCTTGTGCCATATACAACATGGCTAAATACGTCACTTCCATTTTGGTCAAGTCCAAAAGGATGTTCGAAAGATGGAGGTAGGAATTGCTTTTCCAAATTCATTACCATTGGATCTTGAATTGCTATCCAAGGGGCAAAAATACTAACCAATATCATTAGTAAAATAATGCCTCCGCCAAGGTAAATTAATAGCCTTTTCATATAGCACGAGTCCTTGGATTGATGAGCATATAGACCAAATCAGTGAGTAAGTTTACAAAAACATAAGTAAGTGAAATTAACAAAACACATCCTTGTACTAGAGGGTAATTTCTCTGCGTTATGCCCTGATAAAACAAAGTTCCAATACCAGGCCAATCAAATATTGTTTCAGTAACAACCGCACCTGTAAGTAGAGTTCCAAATTGGAGACCAACTATTGTAATAATAGGAATTGCAGCATTTCTTAGTGCATGTTTAAAGTAAACTAAAAAGAAGGATAACCCTTTTGATAAAGCGGTTTGTATGTAAGGTTCTTTCACAACCTCTAGCATTGAAGCTCTAGTCATACGAATCAAAATAGCTCCCAAGGCTAGACCAAGGCTTAGGGAAGGTAATATTATATGCGCTAACCCACCCCTTTCACTTACAGGGAATAGATCTAGCTTTATAGAAAAAATCCAAATGAGTACGGGACCCAACCAAAATCTAGGAATTGACATGCCCAAAAGGCCAAATGCTAAAACACCATTATCTATCCAAGAGTATTGTTTTAAGGAAGCTAAAATCCCAAAAGGAATACCTATTAACAATGCCCAAAACATTGCAAATATAGTAAGCTCAACCGTAGCAGGAATTCTTTCTGCTATTTCATGAGACACGGGTCTTTTGCTTAAAAGTGATGTGCCTAAATCAAGCTTAAGCAAGCCTTTCAGATAAAGAGTGTATTGCATTAAAATTGGTTTATCTAAACCCAACTCTGATCTTAAAATTTCTCGGTCGGCTACGCTAGCTTGATCACCCAACATTATGTCTACAGGATCACCCGGAACTAGGTGAATTAGAAAAAAGGTTATAGTAATAACCCCAAAGACTACGGGTATGGTTGCTATAATTCTGTGTAATATAAAACGCAAAACTTCCAACTACTAATAGTTAAATTGACCAAACTTATAAACTCCCTAGATAATTTCTAAGAGCCCTCATATTTCTAGCTAGGCTTATATTTCTATTAAAGTTAGATTCAAAGATAACTTTGCCTAGTTTGTCAATCTGAGTATAGCCAAAAGATGTTTTTAACAAAACAATATTTTGTGATTTATAGATCTTTTTTTCCTCTAAAATAACCGGATCAATCTTGGGTTCCATTTTATAAACACTGTTGTCTAAAACATTATAAGTTTTGATTTGATTGTTCGATATCTCATCATTTATCGAAACCAAGTATAAGAAATCTTTTAAAATGGTATTTGGAGGGATAATATCTTGTCGAAAAAAAGTTTGGTTATCTAAAGTTTTGGTTTTAGATAAAATATTATTATTAAACTCCGCTTTTATAACAATATTATCTTTATTATCTTTTGTTCTCTTTATTACATGTTCATAGGAAAGAGGTTTAAGTGTCTTATCTGCAAAAGAAGTAATTTCATGTATCCTAAAGTCTTGTCCTTCATAGTTGTAGATTGTGCTTTTGATCTTAAACTTGTCTTTATCAAAGGACAGGGTTTTTGCCATATACCCTGTTGGAATTTTGTTAGCTTCTATTCTATACCAGGTTGTCCTTAAGGTATTTGCATTGGTATTAGAGCTAATAATAGTGATAAGTATTGTGCCAACTATACTAAAGTTAGTAATAAAGAAAGAAAATTTCATAGCTATTAAATTTTAATCTAACAAAGTATAAGTTTTAATCAATTATAAAAAATGATATAAAAAGTTATGCCTAGTAGAGCTTATCAAAAAGGACAAATGTCTATATTTATAGTCTTAATCTTTCAGGTTCTATTTGTGTTTTTTGCAATGACCATAAACATTGGTCTAGTAGTACACGACAAAATTAATTTACAAAACTCAGTTGATTTAGCATCTTATTATGCTGCCACTAAACAGGCTGAAATTTTAAACCTAATGGCACATATAAATTACAAGATGAAACAAAACTGGAAGCTCTTATCTTACAGAGTAAGAGCAATTGGAGATTCTGGAAGATTAGCTCATCCATTTCAAAAAAAAGGTGAAGGAAAAGTATATGATGATAACTCAAATGAGTTTCCCAGCATATGCACCAATCATGCTTTTTGGGATTATGTACATCCTGATGTGAAAACGGACCTTACTGGCAACTTGTGTAAGAATTTGAATACTACATTGCCAGAGCTCCCCACTTTAACAAATATAGCCAAATTTGGTTTTATAGGAAAATTAAATGAAATGGCACTAGCGCTCTCAAAAAGAGCGCAGGCGGAATCTAAAACACAATGTGAGTTAGCGGGAAGTGCTAATTGGCTTGCCGGATACAAATGGATAGAACAGTTTCATAATTATTCTATTGAACAAAGCAAAAAATTTGAAGAGTTACATGAAAAGTTAAAAAATGGCGAAGATTTAGAGGGGAATAAAATTGAAGACGGAGTTTCAAATACTCTAATGGGAAACTTGACTCGCTCTAACCTAGCAGCCCTCAAAGAAGGTCCATTTTTTGTAAACCCTCTAAAAGACAGTAAAAGTATGTTTAATCAGATCAATCTTGTGCCAATAATTTTATATGCTGATTCAGTTTATAGACCAGGTGGTGGATGTACCATATTCCCCAAAGTAATCACTCACTATGGAAGCGGTGATAAAGCTAAAACTCTACCAACTTATAAAAAATATGGAAATGTAGATGATTCAATATTAGAAAAAACATTTACTTTAGGTTATGAGAAAAACCCGTGGCATGTTGTATATGCTAAGGTTAATGCAATTTCTACTCCTAGAAAAGTGTTTGCACCTTTAGGAAAACCAGTAGCACTAACAGCGGAAAGCTATGCAAAACCATTTGGAGGAAGCATAGGCCCTTGGATGTATAGTACATGGCATCGTGGCAGTGACAAATCAGATGTTTCTTTTGATAAAGCTTTGGATAAACTGCTTCCTCCTGCCGCTACTGATATTGGAACAAACCAAATTTCACATGAAAGATTAGTGCCTAACTATTCATTGTACCCTGGAGATGGTGAAGGATTAAATTCAAAAGAAAATTTATTGGCATTTTTAGTTGATAAAAATGAGCAGGGAGTAAGACTTCGTTATGAAAGAAAAAACTATATACGAAGCGATCTGGCACCCATAGGAGTATCCGAACTAAGTGCAATGGTCCCCAATGTGTTTGATGCCACATACTATTCAATAGAGCCAGATGAGATAGAAAATTATCAAAGTGTAATGTCTTTAGAAAAACCAGATGCTTATGTATCTATAAAAACATCAATTAATGATTATAAGCCAAATGCTCCATGGGTGCTACAAGATTGGAGTCATCTGTTAAGTAGTTGGAATCCTACTATGGCAAGTGGAGAGAATCAAAATGCGGCAGGTGAAATGTTTGCTTACTGTAAAAGTGAAGGGAAAATTCCAGGAGGTTGCTCAGTTGGAGGCAGAGTTGGATACTCGGCAAAACTCATCTCTAGGAAATACCTAGAAAGAGACCTTCCGTTGGGGGGTGAAGGTATTAGAGGAAAAATTAAAAATCTAATACAAAGGTGAGGCTAATGAGGCCAAAAACAAGGAGGCTACGCCTACCTTTTTTTAACAAAGGTGAGCTTAATGAGGCTTCAAAGGTGTTTTTTGGCCATTTATTTTTAATTGCACCTTATAATCTAAAATAATATATTACTTTTGAAATGTAGAGGAAAGTATTTTGAATCAAACAAAATCAAGAGTTTTTATTAATAGAACTTTAAACTTAAGAAAGATCAAATATGTTGGGTTTGATATGGATCATACCCTTGTAAGATATAATACTAGAAAATTTGAAGAATTAACCTACAAGCATGTTTTAAAAAAATTAATTTCCCTTAAAGGATATCCTGAAGAAATTATGAATTTAAAATATGACTTTGATAATGTAATTCGTGGCCTAGTATTGGACTCTAAAAATGGAGATGTTTTAAAGCTAAACCAATTTGGCAAAATAAGATTAAAAGCCCACGGGACAAAAAAAATAAGCTATACAGGTTTAAAAAAACAACATCATGATATATATATAGACTCTAGGTTAGACAACTACTTTTTTATAAACAGTGGGTTTTCGGTTGCGATAGCTCTTTTGTTTTCTCAGCTTGTAGATTTAAAGGACACTAGTTTATTTCAATCTCTGCCTGCCTATCAAGAAATTGCAGAAGATGTGAGGTATTGCACTAATGAGTGTCATAGTGATTGGAGCATAAAAGGTGTAGTAGAAAACGATATCAAAAATTATATTATACAAGATCCGGATGTGGTGAAGGGTCTTGAGAGATTTAAAGCTCATGGAAAAAAATTGTTTTTACTTACAAATTCTTTTTATGAGTACGCAAAGATGCTTTTGGACTATACCATTTTGCCTTTTTTATCTAATCATAAACATTGGCTTGATCTGTTTGATATAATTATAACAGGAGGGGATAAGCCCAGGTTTTTTTATGATGACATTCCCTTTTTAAGCATAGATCCAAATACTAATACTATGACAAACAACAAACAAGTCATTACAAAAGGTGTGTTTCAGGGCGGAAATGCTAAAACATTTACTAAAAACATGAATCTAAATGAAGAAGACATATTGTATATAGGGGATCACATATATGGAGATATTGTAAGGCTTAAAAAGGAGTGCAATTGGAGAACTGGATTGGTTGTGGAAGAATTAGATCATGAATTAGATGCGTTGGTTAAAACCAGTCCGTTGAATTCGGAGGTTGAAGCCTTAATGCAAAAAAAACAGCCGTTGGAAGAAAGAATGGTAGATATAGTAACCAAGCAAAAAGAAACAGGGCTTAGTGTTTCTGAAGAGGAGTTTAGAGAGCTTCAAACTCAAATTGGCAATATTGATCTCAAGATAAGAGAAAATATACAAAATATTCAAAGTGCCTTTAATTTGCATTGGGGTGAAATTATGAGAATGGGTAATGAGGAAAGTTTTTTTGCAAGGCAGGTTATTAGGTATTCATGTATCTATATGCCAAGAGTAAGTGATTTTTTAAATATATCGCCTAGAGATTATTTGAGAAGTGTGAGAAGAAAAATGCCACATGAAATGATATGGATAACCTAACACCTATGACAAAAGGTTTGGTATTTATGCTAGTGCATCCCCCATGAGGAAGACGCAGAAACATGATATTATTTCTATCTCTGATTTATCGATAAAACAGGGGGTTTGCAGAGATCTGTTTTCGAAAGAGCCATGAGGCTAAAAGATGTTTTGGTTTCATTTGGACTACGTCCTTTATTTCACCAATCCATCTTTTAGCCTCATCAAGCTCACCTTTATTGAAAAAAGTCCTGTCAAATAATTGTAAAAATCAACCATTGCTAAATGTACATTAGGTGTGAGATATGTTTATATTGTGTTTTAAGTCTTAAATTTAAATCTCAAAGTGGTGACGTAGCCAAGTGGTTAGGCCGGGGTCTGCAAAACCTCTTACGCCGGTTCGAATCCGGCCGTCACCTCCATTTCTATGACCTTTGAACAGAATGCCTAAACCTATCTAATTTTTAAAAAATTTTTGTCCGACAAGTAGCACATAGCCTTAAGGCTTTTAAGCCGTAGCCTTAAATAGGCACTTAAAAGGGCAAAGGGTTTATGGGGGATTACAGATGAGAACAATACAATATTCATTTTTAGCTCTAGTTATTCTTGTATCTAGTGTGGCCTGCAAAAATGTAAATACAGGCGGACTCTTTGGTAGGTTTGATAGAGCTAGGTATATCTCATCTATGGATAGTTGTTTGAACGCTTATGCAAACTATAGAATTCATAATACCGTGCTTAGCTTAGAGGTGCTTACCGAAAATAACCACGCTTTAGGATTTGATTTGCTAAGGGGTTTTTTGAGTTTGTTTAGTGCAAGATTTATTGCTACTTCTGCAAAGTTGTCTATGAGTACAGCCCTTACTACCACAGCTCAAGATTACTATGAAGCTGTTAGGGTAAATTCTGAGGCAAAAGAAGAAAACAAAAAATGGCAATTTCACATAGGTGTTAGAGCTGATGGTGAGTTAGACTGTGGAAATGATAATGCTTCAGGTATTGTGTCTGGTGGAGTATGTTTGGATCATGTTAGGGCCACCCCTATTAATGATCTTATTCGAAATGCTTTACGAGATGGAGTTAGAAAGGTTGTTGATGATGTGAATAATAAATATGGAGATAAGTGGAGAAGTAGGGTTGTACAAAAACCGGATGCTTTCATCGATCATTTCTATGTTCCAGTTGGCAACTATGCAAATGTAAAAGAAGGCGATGTGTTTATGATATATAATATAGAGCACTCGTTTAGTGGAATTCCTTGTGATGTTAATTCTAGGTATCTTGGATTTACTAAGACAACCAGACGCCCCCTTGCGCATGTTAGGGTTATAGATACCCACCCATTTTCATCTTTGGTTCAAGTAATACCAGAGTACTCTTGGGATCTAAATGGAGTTCCAAGTCACAAACACATTCAATACGGGGCATTGGTTGAAATTGCTAACCCTAATGCTTTTGGAGATAGAATTCTTTCTAGATCCTTAGAGCTTGGAATTATCAGAAGCTTAATCATGCCTATGAATACAGCTACTGCTCCATCAGGAGGTGGAGAAGCAGCTAATTTAACTCCTTCAAGTCAATCTGGCAACTTGTTAAGTAGTAGGAATTCTATATTGCTTAACATTACGCCTTTGATATGTGAAAACCTAAGGGAAGTTGCAAATCAAAATGGTTTTTACATCTACTCTGAGGATCGCAGGGTTGAAATTGCAAGATGTGGTGCAGACGAAGCTACTTTAGAAAGAATATTTTGGGAAGATCCTGACGATGACGAGGGTTTTGGTGGCAACACACTTGAGGGCTTAATTCGTCAAAGTTTAGGTGACACAGTTACGTCTCAGGCCTCTCAAGCTCTTGGCCAAGGTAACAGTGGTGTGCCACCGACAACAGGTAATTAATTTAATAGTTAAAGCTAGTGTAAAAGAAAAAAGGTAGGTTAATTGGCCTACCTTTTTTTATTTAATTTTGATGTATGAAATTTAATTGAGCATAACAAAGATTTCTTGCAACTTAAATATCTTGAAGGAACTAATACATGTGTTACCTTTAAGTGATGAAGATAGCAGTTTGTGTTAAGCAGGTTTATGATACAGAAAGCAAACTTCTTTTAACAGATGACAAAATAGAAGTAAGAGCATTCTAAATGCCGTACTCGAAATTGTTTGCTCATATTTTGCACATTTCAAAACGTTAGATAAATAATAATATTAGTGGATTGATTTTAAGAGTTGACCTGTTCTCTTGTGAGAATGGTAGAATTTGTGTCGGTTTGTAATTTTTTTGGGGAGGGGTTATGAAGAAATTTCTTTTATGTTTGGTATTGGTTGTGGTGCCTTATTTATCTGAGGCTCAGACAGAGGTTGATAGAGCTAGGTACACCTCATCTATGGATAGTTGTTTGAACTCTTATACAGATTATAGAATTCATAATACCGCACTTAGCTTAGAGGTATTTACCGAAAATAACCACGTTATGGGATTTGATTTGCTAAGGGGTTTTTTAAGTTTTTTTAGTACAGGATTTATTGCTACTTCTGCAAAATTGTCTATGAGTACAGCAATTACTATTGCGGCTCAAGATCATTATGAACTCGTTAGGACAAGTTCCGAGGCAAAAGAGGAAAACAAAAAATGGCAATTTGACTTATATGTTAGGAATGGTGAGTTGTACTGTGGAAATGCAAGTGCTTCAGGTATTGTGTCTGGTGGAGTATGTTTGGATCATGTTAGGGCCACCCCTATCAATGATCTTATTCGGAATGCTTTACAGGATGGAGTCAGAAAGGCTGTTGATGATGTAAATAACAACTATGGAGATGAGTGGAGAAGTAGGGTTGTGCAAAAGCCAGACGCTTTCACTGATCATTTCTATATTTCGACTGGTAGCCGCGCCAATGTGAAGGAAGGCGATGTGTTTATGATACACAATATAAAACACTCGTTTAGTGGAATTCCTTGTGATAGTAACTCTAGGTATCTTGGGTTTACTAAGACAACTAGACGCCCTCTTGCACATGTTATGGTTGTAGATGCCCACCCGTTTTCATCTTTAGTTCGGGTAATCCCAGCGTATTCTTGGGGGCTAAACGGAACTTTCAGTCATGAACATATTCAGAACGGAGCATTGGTTGAAATTGCTAATCCTAATGCTTTTGGAGATAGGATTCTTTCTAGATCATTGGAGCTTGGAGTTATCAGAAGTTTAATTATGCCTATGAATATAGGTGCTGCTCCATCTGATAACTTGTTAGGTAGGAACTTTGCATTACTTGATATTACGCCTTTGATATGCGAGAACTTAAAAGAAATTGCCAACGACAACGGTTTTTATATCTACTCTGAAGATAGCAGAGCTGAAATTGAGAAATGTAGTTTGGGAGATCTTGACGATGACGAAGCTTTAGGCTGGAACACACTTGGGGATTTAATTCGTCAATCAACATCAGGTAATTAATTTAATAGTTAAAGCTAGTGTAAAAGAAAAAAGGTAGGTTAATTGGCCTACCTTTTTTTATTTAATTTTGATGTATGAAATTTAATTGAGCATAACAAAGATTTCTTGCAACTTAAATATCTTGAAGGAACTAATACATGTGTTACCTTTAAGTGATGAAGATAGCAGTTTGTGTTAAGCAGGTTTATGATACAGAAAGCAAACTTCTTTTAACAGATGACAAAATAGAAGCAAGAGATCCCAAGTGGATAATCAATCCTTACGATGAGTTTGCTATAGAAGAAGCTATAAAGGCAAAGGAACACTACAACTGTAGTGCAACTGTGTTTTCTATAGGCTCTGCTTTAAGCATTGTTACACCTATAAGACATGCACTAGCTATGGGTATAGATGATGCTGTTTTGATAGATTGTGAAACTAATATTGCTGATAGCTATTTAAAAGCTAAAATTTTAAGCCTTGCTTTAAAAAACAAAGGTCCATTTGATATTATTTTCCTTGGAACTTTGTCTATAGATCACAACCAATCTAGCATAGGCTCTATGTTGGGAGCATTTTTTGATATTCCAAGTGCTACAAATGTAAGTAGTATTTCTTATTCAGAAAAAATAACAGCACAAATCGATGTAGAAGGTGGTGTTAAGCATGTAGTAAGGCTAAATACACCATGTGTTATTACCGCAACAAAAGGACTTAATCTTCCTAGATATCCAAAACTTCCAAATATACTAAAGGCCAAACAAAAACCCATAGAACAAATTTCTATAACTGATCTTGGAGTTGATCTAAAGGAATCTAAGGTGGAATTTTCGGATTTTACACCACCTAAAAAAAGACAAAAAGTACAGATGATTGAAGGCAGTATAGATGAAATGTCAGAAAAACTAATAGAACTTCTTAAAAACGAAGCTAAAGTAATGTAGGAATATAAAGCTAAGCAATATGAATAAAGTCTTAATATTTTCTGAACATAATAAAGGGGTTCTTAAAAAAGCCTCCTTAGAGGTAATTTCAAAAGTATTAAATTCTAATGCAGATAATTCTATAGATATAAATGTGTTGTTAGTAGGGCCTGGATCTTCTAATGCAGCTAAAGAGCTTGAACATTGTGGAATCAACGTTTTGTTGTCAGATTCTGATTTATATCAAAATTATGATCCCATTTTTTATACAAACGCATTGCTTAATGTGTTGGGTATGACAAAGGCAAATATTATTTTAGGTGCGGTATCTGGAATTACTTTGGATCTTTTTGCTAGATTATCTGTAAAAAAGGAAGCTGGTTTTGCAAGTGACTGTACTAACCTTCATTTAACAAAGGAAGATTTTTTTGTAACCAAACCTCTTTATGCAGGGAAGTGCTCCAGTAAAGTTACATTTAAAAATTGTGATGTTAAGGTAGTTACTTTTAGACCTAATCAATTTGAAATAAACCTTACCTCTAAAAAACCATCCAATGTTACAAAAATAGTAGATGTTGAAAAAACAAATAGTTTGGAATTTATTGAAATCCTGGACGAACAAAAAAAAGTGGATCTTACAGAAGCTAGTATTATAGTTTCAGGAGGAAGAGGGTTAAAGGCAAAAGAAAATTTTGTATTTTTACATAGGCTAGCAGAAGTTCTTAATGCCAGCGTAGGTGCATCTAGGGCTGTGGTTGATGCAGGTTGGGTGCCACATCATATGCAGGTAGGTCAGACGGGTAAAACTGTTTCACCTAGATTGTATATAGCAGTTGGAATTTCAGGTGCTATTCAACACTTGGCAGGTATGAGAACAAGTCAAGTTGTTGTTGCAGTTAATAAAGATGAAAATGCTTTTATCTTTAAAGAGGCTGATTATGGAATAGTCGCAGATGCCTTAGAATTCATACCCAACCTTACATCTAAACTCAAAAAAATGAGTAACTAAAAATAGTCATAGCTAGAACATATTAGTTAGCATCTGGTTCATTAGGCTGCTCCAAATTGTCTCTGGCCTGGTCTTCAACCTCAGCTCTTAAGAGTTTTAGTATGGCTATATCTTTTGAAACATCATCATACAATCCATTCAAAGTTGCGTGGTCATGATCTAATCCTTCTTCTTCTAAAGTGTTTTTTGTCCACTTTATAATCTCAGGGCTTAGACTTTGTCCTTCCACTCTAGTTTGTTCTAATTTTGATGCGACTGTAATAAATATGAAGTTTCCAACACCATTGCTGGCATATGATCCTAGAAACTCAGCTAATAACCAGATCTTTTTACGTGTGATAATTTCTTCTTGAATCGCTTTTGTAAGGGCTGGATTTCTCACCAATGTTCTAATGGTCTTGTCATTTACATTTTGGAGTAAGTGTCCATATTGCAATCTGCGTTCGGGGAAACGACTGTCTCCTACAAATTTTCTAAATTTATTCAAGTTACTAGAGGCACGTATGTTTGTAAGTACACCTAAACTCAGGGTTCTGATAGGTAAGTATGCTATAAAAAATTTTGCTATGGAAAAGCTAGATACATATCCCAAATGAGCCCAAATTCTTTCCCAACCAACCCTATCAAGAGGCCTTGAGAACAAGGATGTATCTGAGCGATTAGAAAAGTATGAGTTATTTCTATTTTCTGATCGAACACTCAAGAATTGAGCTGACGATTCAAATATAGCGGTTCCACCTGCATACAACGCTGCCATATTATGAGTGGCCATTGCTCTTCTATTGGCAAAAAATATAAATGTAGCATCAACACCTGCGATTGAAATAGTATCTAGCAGGGTTTGTCTATCTCCAAAAATAGCCACTTTTGATGCATACCATAAATTTTCAAAAGCTTTCGAAATTTTTTCTGGAAAGGACGCTTCTCCTCTCCAAGAGCGCGTAATAGTTTCTATAAAATCTGGTCTTTGCATTCTTCCCAATTGAGAATCCATTACAAACAATAAACTACCTAAAACGAACGCAGCTTCCTTGGAATACAGAGTTATGCGGTTTCTCCAAAATCTTACAATAGGTGGATATAAACGCTTAACTAAGTGTGAGGTTTTAGTAATACTTCCTTTTATAGCATCCGTAAGAGCTTTTATTGTGCCTATTAACCCTTTTTTTCCTTGCCCGTCGCCTAGTAACAATTCTTTGCTCTTCTTGAATGGGTAAGCTACAGCATTCCCTACTCCTTTAGGAGTTAGGTGTCTAAACCATCTTGTCATTGTAAAAGTGCCTAAAACATCAAAGACAGCATTAAGCCACAAATCTTTATATCCTATTTGAGCCATGGAGGCATAGGATCTACTTGCCGCTCCTGCCCACATAGCATCTGGAACAAATTTGATCAGTTCTGTTCGATATTGTGTTTTTCTGACAAGGCGGATTGTATACCAACCGCCTTGAACTGCTATGATCCAAGGGGTGTCTCTTCTTATTTTCCCAAGTTGTGATTTATCTAATCTGCCCCACCAAAGTTCTGCCCAAGCTCTTGTTGCTGGGAACAACCTTCTTATTTTGTTATTTGTAACCCTATTTTTAATGAACCGCCTTACATCATAGGTTTTTACCGGTTTATCACCCCGGTAATAAAACTTTATGGCCGTTGCAGAAGCAACAGCAAACCCTATATCGGTGGCTACTTCTTGCCATCTTAGTGCATGGAATTTATTTGCTACAAATCCAAATCTTTGTGACATTTTATAATCTGCCATTCTGTAGTCTTCAAGAGTTGGAATGTTGTTATGGCTTTCTTGTTCTAAGAGAACTTGGTTTACCGCATCTAGAGTTTCTGCCCTTAAGGTCATAAGCGGAGCTATGTACTTTTCATCATCAGTTAAAATAGCTTCTATAAAATCTTTTGTTCTATTTTTTGCTTCTATTGCTTGTTCTAACACAATTTCTATAATGGTTTCTGTGATCAAGGCCAGTTCGTTTGGGTCGTAGTTTTGATTTTGTTCCGTACTGAGTTTGGTATATTCCCAGATAAATCCCATTAGTGTTACAGGATTGTCAGATTCTGTGATCGTAACAGCAGTATCTAAAAAATAAAACCATGGCTGAGAAGCTAGCATGTTATCGATTAACATTGTGTGGATTGCGATATTATTAGAGACTGATGCCCTTTCATTAATAAGATTTTGTCTTTGATATCTTGTTGATTCTGCTAGTTCACCATTTAGCTCGGTTAGTCGTGTGGAAAGAGCTGTTCTTTCTGATGCCATTTCCCCTATTTCTATTCCAGTCCAAAACAAAGAATTAGCTGCTGCTTCCACAAGCTCTCTACTTTTATTAAAATCAAGTTCTTCTCTAACGGTGGTGGCCATGCTCTGTGCAATTGCTCCTAAGCCATCAAATCTTTGTTCTATTTTGTGTAAAACATCATCTGGTAAAAATTCTTCTCCAGGAGAATAACTTAGCGAATGCCATGTTAAAAGTTGATCTAATGCTTTATCTAAAGCCAACCTTTGATTTAAAAACATTAAATTTTCTCTCGCATGTTTTATTAGAACATCTGGCGTAAGCTCTCTAGATCCTGAAATCTCCTTCAGAACTATTGCCTCTATGTCTTCTCTAAAGAGTTCTTGTATGCGAAAATTATATTCAGGATTGCCAGTTTCTGGCTCATTTACTAAGTTTTGTAGCTTTAGCATTTGTTTTCCAAGTGCCAAGGTTTTTTGTTCAATATCACTTATGCTTTCGAACTCTTCTTGTGAATATTCCATGTCAGGGACATAGAGAAGTGTTTTGCCGTTTGGAAACTCCAGCCCCATTGTTTTAGGGCCGGTCTCAACTATGTTTTCATCACTGTTGTAGTTGGAGAGAGCTTTTGCAGGGAAAACAAGAAAGCTTAAGGTAACTGAAAGGACAACTAAAAACCTAATACAAAAAAAAAGCTTAAAGCTTTTTTGTTTAAATATAAGACCAATCTTTTCAAACACAGATAACCCTCTGTTACATTTGTTCTGCATGTGGATTTATACGGTGCCATCTGTGGCACAAATCATAGGTATTGCACTTTATACTATCCAAGCTTAGGTTTAAAGAGTAACCTTGATAACAAAAACAGATTTAAAAAAATGACATACACTAATATGATTAGGATAAGAGATTTTCTATGTCAGTTTTACAAAAGCCTAAATGGTTAAGAGCTAAGCTTCCCTCTCAAGACAAATATTTTGAGTTATCCTCTATGTTTAAAGAACTGGGCCTGGCTACTGTCTGTAAGGAGGCAAAGTGCCCAAATATAGGGGAGTGCTGGTCAGGCGGTACTGCTACCATCATGATAATGGGAGATACTTGTACTAGGGGTTGTAAATTTTGCAATGTAAAAACTGCTAAATTGGATGGTACTTTGGATAAGTTAGAGCCTTATAAGGTGGGGGTTGCTGTATCTAGGATGGCCTTGGATTATGTGGTGCTTACTAGTGTTGACAGGGATGATTTAGCAGATGGTGGGGCTTTGCATTTTGCAAAGACTGTTGAGGTGATTAAAAACAACAACAGCAAAATTATTGTGGAGGTTTTGGCTCCTGACTTTCAGGGTTCTGTAACAGATCTAAAAACAATTTTAAGTTCTTCCCCTGATGTGTTTGCTCATAATATAGAAACGGTAGAGAGACTTACTCCCAAAGTAAGAGATATGCGTGCTGGTTTTAGGCAATCTTTGTTTGTATTAGAGCAGGCTAAAAAATTATCCAATGTATATACAAAGTCATCTCTAATGTTAGGATTGGGAGAGAGAAAAAGCGAGATCTTGAGTGCTTTAAAAGATTTGCGTTCTGTGGGTTGTGATGTAGTAACTTTTGGTCAATACCTAAGACCTTCTAAGAGATTTCTTCCTGTGGTAGAGTATATTACACCAGAGGAGTTTGACTATTGGAAGGATGTTTCAGAAAATTTAGGCTTTATGTATGTAGCTAGCGGTCCATTAGTGAGGAGTTCTTATAGAGCTTATGAGTTCTTTATGAAAAGTGTTGCGAGTCAAAGGAGAAAAAATGGCTAAAAATATTCCCTTGCCTGAGATAGGAGAAGGAGTTCAAGAGGGAGAGTTAGTAAAGTGGCTTGTAAAAGCAGGTGACAGTGTAAAAACTGATGATGGATTATGTGAAATGCTGACTGACAAAGCAACGGTAGAAATCCCCAGCGCTCTTGACGGCAAGATTAAAACACTTAATGCAAAAGAGGGCGATACAATAAAGGTAGGTGAAACACTTTTAGTTATAGAGGAAGCTTCGAAGGACACGCTTTCTAAAAAAGAAACCCAGAAAGCAGTTGATGTGTCTGAAATTCCTAAACCCCCTAAGCCCCCCAAACCTGAAACAGTAGTTGAATCTAAATCAAATAGGGAAAATTTAACTCAAGTAAATCCTGCTGTAGAAAATAGCTCTAGTGATATTTCTCCATCACGAGAGGAGTATCTGCCAGTTGCAGAGGGTCATGTTTTGGCTACTCCTTCAACCAGGCGCTTTGCTAGAGAGCAGGGTGTAGACATTAACAAAATACAGGGTACTGGTAACATGGGTCGTGTAACCAAGTTAGATGTTCAAAATGCTATGGGCATAAAGCCAACGCCTGCTAAAGATATTTTTGCCTCAGAAAACTTGGTATCAGAAAATGTAACTTCTTTAGAAAAAGATAGGCCGTCTGTTTTTGAAGAAGATAAAGTGGTTAAGCTTATAGGTATTAGAAGAAAAATTGCACAGGCTATGAGTAATTCAAAAAAGATAATACCTCACTTTTCTGTGTTAGAAGAAGTAGATGTAACTAATCTTGTAAAATTAAGAGCAGAGCTTAAGGAAGATTATCCTGATAAAAAAATAACTTTCCTTCCATTTATTATGAAGGCTTTGGTTTTGGTAATTAAAAAATATCCTATGATAAATGCTTCGTTAACTGATACGGATATTATATACAAAAAAAACTGTAACATTGGTTTTGCCACAGATACTCCTGATGGTTTGATAGTGCCTGTAATAAAAAATGTGGCCAAAAAATCAATTTTAGATATAAGCGTAGAGCTTAAGGTTTTGTCTGATAAAGCTAGAAGTGGGAAGCTTGAGCTAGAAGATTTAAAAGAAGGTACTATAACAATAACCAACATTGGTAGTATTAGTGGTCTTTCGGCTACTCCAATTATAAATCATCCTGAAGTTTCTATAATTGGAGTATATAGGATCAAAAAAGTTCCTGTATTTAAATGTGGAAAATTTGTTCCAAGAGATATGATGAACATAAGTCTAACAGCAGATCATAGGTTGATAGATGGAGCAGTTGCAGCTAAGTGTTTGAGTGATTTAAAAAACAAATTAGAAAACCCTTTAAAAATGATAATAGAGTAATTTCAAATTAAACGGAGAATGACAGGTGTCAGAGTATGATGTTGTTGTAATAGGTGCAGGTCCTGGTGGTTATCCTGCTGCAATTAGATGTTCCCAGCATGGATTGAAAACTGCGGTTGTGGAAAAGAATTTGTTAGGTGGAGTTTGTTTAAATGTAGGGTGTATTCCTTCCAAGGCTTTGATCCATGCATCTCATTTTTTTAAAAGTTTAGAGAATGCAAGTAAAATGGGTATTTTTGTAGAAAGCCAGGAAGTTGATTTTGGAAAGTTGCAGTTATGGAAGGAAAGCATTTGTGATCAAATGAGGCAGGGAGTTTTGAGTCTTTTAAAGGCAAACAAGGTGGATGTAATAAAAGGAAAAGCTTCGTTTGTTAACTCTCAGGAAATTGTTATTTCTGATCGCAGGATAAAAGCAAAACATTTTATTATAGCTACTGGATCAAGTCCGTGTACTATTCCTGGGTTCGAATATGACGAGAATTTGATTTTATCTTCTACTGGAGCCTTAAATCAAAAAACACCCATAAAAAAATTAATAGTAATTGGTGGTGGATATATAGGTCTTGAAATCGGGTGTTATATGGCAAAGCTTGGTACTAAGGTTGTTGTCTTGGAGGCTTCTGACAATCTTTTTTCTGGCTTAGTAGATGATGATGTATGTAAAGAAATCCTAAAGAGATTTAAAACTTTGGGAGTTGATATACATACTAATTCAAAGGCGTTAAGTGTTGATAAAAAGGTTTCTTCTGTGGAGGTTTCGGCGGATATAGAGGGGAGTAATCTTTTGTTAAAAGCTGATAAGGTTTTGGTTACGGTAGGAAGAGTGTCAAATTCAGCTTGGATAAAAAATTTAAATTTGGATTTAGATGAATCTGGGTTTATAAAAACAGATCCTCAAATGAGAACAAGTGTTTCTAATATTTTTGCGGTAGGGGATGTAGCTAAAAATCCTATGCTTGCTCATAAGGCTAGTTATGAAGGACTTTTGGCAGCTGATGTAATTGCCAAAAAAAATAGAGTGTTTGATGCCAAGGTGATACCTGCTGTAATATTCACAGACCCTGAAATTGCAACTGTGGGTCTTAGTGAAAAAGAGCTGGGTAACAAGGCAGATTATAAAATTTCAAAATTTCCGTATAAAGCAAATGCAAGGGCAGTTTCTGTGATGGAGGATTATGGTTTTGTTAAAATTATTTCCCAGAAAAATACAGGATTAGTTGTGGGGGTTCAAATAGTTGGATTTGATGCAAGTAATTTAATAGGGGAAGCTTGCCTTGCAATAGAAATGGGAGCCAGCTTAGAGGATATTGCTTTAACTATACATCCGCATCCTACATTAAGTGAAATGATTATGGAAACAAGTGAACTTGGTTTAGGTCATCCTGTTCATATATTTCAAAGACAATGAAAGTTATAAACCTTGGGTTAATAGATTATAAAGAAGCTCTTAACAAGCAACTAGAGTTGTTGGACATAACTCATAACACGGGAAAAGAATTTCTAATTGTTTGTTCTCATCCAAAGGTTATTACAGTGGGTTCTGCTGGTAATATGGAAGATGTAAAAAATTTTGATGGTGAAATTTTCAAGATAAGAAGAGGCGGAAAGGTTACCTTACATGGTCCTGGGCAAATTTTACTTTATCCAATATTAAGTTTAAAAAAAAGAGACCTTCACAAGCACTTGAGAAATTTGGAGCAAGTTGCAATTGAGGTTTTAAAAGAGTTTAAGTTAAACGCTTATGCAAAGGACACTGGGGTTTGGGTGTTTGATAAGAAGATAGCATCAATAGGTGTTGGAGCAAAGAAGTGGGTAACATATCATGGAATGGCATTTAATCTAACAAATGATTTTTTAGAGTTTGAGCTTAAACCCTGTGGTTTAGATAAGTCGTGTATGGATGGATTATTTAGTTTTGTACCGAAAATCAAAAGAACTTATGTAGAAGAGTTGTTGATAAGAACTCTTACCTCTTCTTTAGAAATTTCTTAATCATGTGTATCATTTTTTGACTAACATGACTAATTTTTACAGTATTGACTGATAAGTGATTTTCTTGTAAAATACACCACTGTTACACCCTTGTATATATGCTTTAATTAGTATAATTAATCTCAAGCTGAATTGACTAAAGATAATGAACTAGTTTGTTTTCCCTCAAAGGTTGGCTTTTTAAACACAAATGGTGTATTCGCTATCTTATATTACTAAGGAGTATATAACTTGAGAAGTTTATTAAAACATAAGTTATGTGGTTACACCACCCGTGTATGTTTTTTGCTTCTTTTTGTTTTTTCAATTAATTCTAATGCACAGACTAGTTTCACAGATCCTAGTATAACTGATCTTAGATTAGCACAAAGTGCAGTGTCTTCATGTGACATCTTACAGGAAGTTACTAAAATAGAAGCAACCAGTCTGTCTTCACAGGAATTCTTCGATAAACTACAAAAGATAGATTCTAATGGAAATTTATTAATTGATACTGAAGGTTGTACTGAAAGCATCCTTCAATTTGTATCATCTTTATGTTCCTCTAATTCAAATACCAACAGGTCATTTTGTAACACCCTTGGCTTCAGTGTGGATACTCCACCCGTAAATATTAGTAATACTGGTGAAGGTGACTACAAGTCTTATGGTAGTTCTGCCCTAGAGAGTTTGGATTTAAACAATTCCAATGTTCAAGCTCAAAACTCTAATAATCCCACATTATCTAACGAAGGAAGCTCTACATTTTCAGTCACCAGCGGAGTTTCCGTAGCAGGACTTCTTATTTCTTTTACTCCTATTAAGAGATTAAAGCTGGTAAGAAATTTAGTAAGACCAAATGGTGGTTACACCACCCGTGTAGTAGCCTCTAGGATAAAGCCTGTTCTTAGTGGAGCTATGTTAATACTAGCTACTCTTGGTTTATCCTCATGTGGTGATGTTACAGAACCAGATCCTGATCCAATAATAGAGACTCCTTGTACTAGGGGAGAGCCAGGATATTTTCAGCTAACTAGCTCAAGTGGTACTAACAGTGCTAGTAACTGTATAAAACTCATAGATCCTCCTACAGTTAGTTATCTTGATAGTGAAGGTAATGTTGTTACAAATACAAATGATATCTCAGATCATTCTATAAAAATAACCTTTGAAGAGGCTGTAGGCTTTATCGATGCTACTGACCATGGAAACTTAACTCCCGAGAATGTAGTTAAGATGGTTGATATAAAGTTAGGAAACATAGATCTTTTAGATGTTGGTTTTGGTTTTACTATAGAGATAGAAAGTGATGAGACATCTTTTACTCTAGCTCCAGAAACAAATACGAGTGGTGTAACCACTTATCCTGCTGGAGATTATGTGGTTGGTGTAAGTAACTATGCAAAGAAAGCTGATATATCTAAGATTGCAAATGCTACTAACAGAGCTGGGTATCTTAGCAGGGTTAATAGTATGTCACAGTCCTTATCTTCCTTTAGTGTACATACTCCTTGTAGTAGAGGAGAGGATGGTTACTTCGAGCTAAGAAATACGAATGGTTTGACAGATTGTATTAAGCTTATACTTCCTACTATTAGTTATCTGGATGAAGAAGGTAACCTTACAGAAGACACATCTACAATTACAAATCATAGTATAAAGGTAAGTTTCGAAGAGCCTGTATCTTTTATTAATGAGTCTGAGCAATCAGACTTATCAGAAGAAAATATATTAGAAATGATGGATGTTAGGCTAGGCGATACAGATCTGTTAGATGTTGGTTTTGGTTTTACTATAGAGATTTCAAGTGATGAGACATCCTTTACTCTAAAACCAGACACAAATTATCCTGCTGGAGATTATGTAGTTGGTGTAAGTAATTATGCTAAAAAGGCTGATATATCTAAGATAGCTACTAGTACTAATAAAGCTCAGTATCTTAATACAATTAGTAATATGTCCAACTCTCTATCTTCTTTTACAGTTCCTGTAATACCAACTTCTTGTACTAATAATGAACCTGGCTATTTTGAGCTAACCAATGATAATTTGACTACCAGTTGTATAAAACTTCCTCAGGTAAGCTTTACCTTTACATCAAATGAAGAAAGCTCATCTGAACATAATGGAGATCCTGCTACAATAATACAAATAGAGTTTGATTCTAAGATAGTGTATATAGGAGATGGTACCGCCACGGGTGGAGTATCCACATCTAGTAGTCTAACTAAATCAGATATCTTAGAAATGGTTGAAATTACTAACAGCGCAGGTGTTGATCTTGTAAGTGTAGATGGTCCTATTGGTGAAGATCAAGTATCAGTCACAGAATCTAGCGGAAACTCCGCTGGTAATTCAAGCACAGTTATTACTATAAACCCTCCTAATGATAATAGATATGAGCTTGGCATGTATACACTGTCTGTAGGTGGTTATGCAAAAACTGATGATGCAGACTTAATTTTAGCAAGTAATAATACCCAAAGTTATCTAACTATAATTAACCAAGAACAATCTTTTAATATCCAAACTCCTTGTGGTAGAGGAGATGAGGGTTATTTTGAGTTAACTTATGATGATACTGCAGGAGACTGTATTAAGCTTATCTCCCCTACTATTAGTTATCTTGATAGTGAAGGTAATGTAACAACAGACACATCTACAATATCAGATCACTCTATAAAAGTAACCTTTGATGGGAGAGTAAGTTATATAGATTCTGATAGATATGAAGGTCTTACAGCTGCTTTTGCAAGAAATATGATAGAGTTAAATGCAAACGGAACAAATCTGTTAACTAGTACATTTAGATTTAGCATAGAAGCTGGAGTTGAAGAAGATGAGAACTCATTTTTTATCTTAACTCCAATTTCAAGTTATCCTGCTGGAAGTTATTCAGTAAAGGTAAAGAACTATGCCAGTTCTTTAAACGTCTCGAAAGTCTTAGATGCTACCAACACAGAAGACTACCTTGCATCAATAAACAAAGAATACTCTTCATTTTCAACCCCTAATATTAGCACTTTGTGTGAAGAGGATGCTTCTGGATATTTTGAGTTAACTTATGATGATGGTACAAGAGATTGCATTAGGATTCCTCAGGTAGTGTATACCTTTACTCCAAGAGGAGGGAGGGAGATGATTGAATCAACCTGGGATCCGACAGAAGTTATAAAGATTTATTTTGATTCAGAGGTTGTATATTTATCCAACTCTGGTGAATGGCAGGAGATTACCAAGGAAGATATTCTAGAAATGATTGAGATTTCTGGAAAGACTCATGATGATGTCGATTATGTGAGCACAAATGGGCCTATGGGATTAGATTTAGTGTCAGTAAGTCACACAAGTGGTAAGACCATTATTACCATAGAGTCTCCATATGATCCTAGGACATGGGAGGGAAAGATTTATGATCAACTAGCATATGGCTACTATGAACATTACAATATTATAGTTAAAAATTTTGCTAGAAGGTCTGATGTATCTAAGATTACAAATAGTAGTTCTGTTGATTCTTATTTAGAAGACACAACAACATTTTACCATGGGCAATTTGGTGCTAGGTACTACAATGCGACTTCTTGTGATTTGGAATACAGGCAGTCTGCTGCAAGTTATGATCAGTATCATGATCGATATAATGATGAAGAGGTGCTGGATCACTTTGCTTGTGGAACAGATATAGCTCAATCCTTTTCACACTTGCCAGACAACATTGCTTTTGACGGTGCAAATGACGACGAAACACCTCAGTACGAAAAAGCAGATCCTGCTACTAGATATATTATTGATGTTGCGTTTGTTATTTCCGACTCTTATTTAGAGAAAGCTAGTGGTGATTGGAGAGGCTACCTTAAAAACACCCTTCTTGAACGCGTAAGCAAGGTGTTTCAAGAATCCGGTGTAAATGTTGAGTTTAGAGCTTCGAACATTAGTTTCTTTTCTGAATACAAGCAATATTTGCTTTGCGATCTTCCTTCTTTAGATAATTTGGTTATTGCGAGGAAAAGAGAAGGGCGTCTTGGATGGGGACATCTTTACGGTGACCAAGTAGCAATTTCAGAGCTGATTCCAAGTATCCGTAAAAAACATCATGCTGATATAGTTATTTCAATGATCCCCGACAATAATTCATACGCATCTCTCCTGCCACCAGCAGGAGAAACCAGTTATTATGCAGTTCCTAGATGGGAGTCTTATGCAACTGTAGGCACTCGCCATAATTTTTTTGATCTTAATGGTATTTCTGATATCCAGACTAAAGTCGGAACCTCCTTTGTCAGTACCCTCATGGCACATGAAATTGGGCATGTTTTAGGTCTGAGCCATGATATAGACTCGTTGGTGGAAATCAATAGGAAAAATCCAGAATCATTAACACGTCCTGGTACTACTGCTACTGGTTTTGGGTATGGATATGGAGGACAGTTTAGTGATGAACCAATTTCGACTATAATGTCTTATGGCAGACTTGATCAGTTTATTCCTTTATTTAGTGCTGACAGAGAAATTTTAAGAGCCGAGCTTTGTGGTAACGAAGACACTTCTGTGGGCATCTGGACTTCTCTGGGCTACGGATACTGTTTTAACAGTGATCCAGATCCTGATAGGTCAATTAGACTTGGTGGACCCTACAAGTACGGTACCTTTGTAGATGCAACTGAGTCACTTCAATATACAATCAAGTATGTTTCTGAATATCATGATTTAGGTGTTGCTCCTTTAGATCTCTCGACAGTTTCCAATGCAATAACTGCAAAAGCGCTGAGAACTCAACACTGATAATAAAGGTGAGCTTAATGAGGCTAATAAGATATATTGGTGAAATGTGAAACTTCCTTAGCTTTAGTTGGACCAGGAAACAGGCATTCACAGCAAATAGAACTGGCGAAGCCAGATTTATTTGCTGCTCACTAACCTCACCTTTATAAGACACAGTCTAAATGAAACCAAAACATCTTTTAGCCGAATGGCTGACTGGCTCTAGAACACGGTGCTGATCCTGTTACATAAAGATCTTCAAAACTAAGTCAAAAACAATGGGACTTGTTCCATTTTTGCCGAACGAATTATGTTCCGGAAGGTCTCCGCAAACCTCGTGTTTTTCCTAAGATTATGTGGTTAAAACGCATTGTGTTTTTGCGTCTTTCTCACAGCTGATCCCTTCTCAATAAAGCTGGCATTATTAGATAACTTTGAAAAGAATCACTAATTCTTATTCTTTACAAGGAAGTGAGACGCACTCGAATATAAAATCAAATCGTTGTAATACATTTCGCCATGCAAGTCCCTGGATTGTCACAAATTTCACCTGCACCTTGATCGCAGTCGCTATCACCGCGACAGTCAGGGTTTCTGCAACTGTTGCTACAACATATCTCTAGTGTATGACAACGCGTTTCGCATGATGGTGGGTTGTTGGTATTAATGCAATCTTCACAAGGGCCACAAGGATTAGCGCAAGTAGGTGCATTACACTGATAACAATCGAAATGTATCCCATTTTGGCCTACAAAATGTTTCACTTCGCAAGGGTCACAACCAGCACCAGTACAGGTATCTGAATGAGTTGATGGGCAATAATTTTTACAACTGTGGCAGGTAATTCCACATTCTGTTCGTACTCGTCCTTCCGCATTGCAGTTGGGATCTGGATTATTCTCATTGGGGTAGCCAGTCATATTACCCACATCACATGTTATTACTATCTGTGCTGGATCTTCTCCGGTGTCATTCTCGTCAGCGCACTCCCAACACGCAGGGTCTGGTTGGGCAGCTTTTTTATCACCACAAGTAGGAGTTCCACAGCCACCTGACTCATCACAATTTCCACTACCATCACATGTTCCACACCCTGAGGTTCCACAACTTGTACCAGGGTTAGACGATTCGCACGTACCACCCTGGTCCCAACTGTATTGAGGTGGTCGGCATGAAAAGCATTCTGGACAATCACCATCGTCCTCACAACAACCATCTATAGCTTCACATGCGCCGTTTATACACTGTGAACAAGTAGCGGTACATGTTGATACTGGAGCATCATCACATTGGTCATCACATTTTTCACAATTGTTAGAGTCTGCAACACAAGGATCTTTACAACCATCAGGAGGACACATAATTTGAGGAAGAGTACAAGTAATAGGGTCACATCTAGAACTACAAGTTCCTGCGTTTCGACAGGTTTGACCTGAAGGACATGGTTTCGTTGGGAGATCACAAATAATAGACTCACATGTATTACCATTACAACACGGAGTAGTTCCAGAACATCCTTGTGGAGGGCCACATACACCGCCAGTGGCAACAGGGCATGTAGTACATGTGTTAGGATCCGGTGTACAAGTTGCTGGTCCTGGAGTACAACATCCACCACCAGGAGGGCAAGTTACACCACATCCACAATCACCGTTGTTAGAGCAAGGTACTTCAGGAGCAGAACATGGGCAAGGTGATTGTTCATTACAAGACCCGCTACTGCATGTTCCACAGGTACCACAACTAGTCCCATCCGCCTTAGCACTTGGGTCTTCAGTTGTGCTACTAGGGTTAGTACACTTTAGACAATTCTTATTTGGATCTGCAGCTAACTTCTCAGCACAGGTAGGACCACCACCACCACAACTACTAGCTTGGCATCTTTTTGCGGTATTAGGATTACTATCATGATCACAACAGTTTGGAGTACTTGCAGAACATCCTTGTGGAGGGCCACATACACCGCCAGTGGCAACAGGGCATGTAGTACATGTGTTAGGATCCGGTGTACAAGTTGCTGGTCCTGGAGTACAACATCCACCACCAGGAGGGCAAGTTACACCACATCCACAATCACCGTTGTTAGAGCAAGATACTTCAGAAGCAGAACATGGGCAAGTAGCCGGTTCATTACAAGACCCGCTACTGCATGTTCCACAGGTACCACAAATAGTCCCATCCGCCTTAGCACTTGGGTCTTCAGTTGTGCTACTAGGGTTAGTACACTTTAGACAATTCTTATTTGGATCTGCAGCTAACTTCTCAGCACAGGTAGGACCACCACCACCACAACTACTAGCTTGGCATCTTTTTGCGGTATTAGGATCACTATCATGATCACAACAGTTTGGAGTACTTGCAGAACATCCTTGTGGAGTACCACACTGATCAGGATTACATGTGGTACATGTAGCCGGGTTTGGTGTACAAGTTGCTGACCCACAGGTACCACTACTACTACAACACGGAGTAGTTCCAGAGCACTGAGCATGAGAAGGATAAGTACATTGAGGAGGAGTGATGCAATTACCGTTACCATCGCATGTTGTTCCACTTGGACATGTAACTGGAGTACAACATCCACTAGCAGGGCAAGTTACCCCACATCCACAACTGCCACCAATATCACCAGCGGTACAAGATACTTCAGGAGCAGAACAACCACAATTGGCTTGACAGGTTCCATCAGGACAACAATTCGGCTTAGTTGGATCAGCACAGTCACCATTAGAAGTACATGGAGGAGGATCTTCACATGTACTGTTGTTACATACCTGGGGAGGTGTACATGTAACTTCAGCTCCACATGAACCAGTAGGACATGTTACACAATTATTAGGATCTTCCGTACAAGCCGCAGCAGCACAGGCACCACCAACACAACACGGAGTAAGCGGAGTAAGCGCAGAGCACTGAGGATCTGAGGTACAGCCACAAGTGGCCTGACAAGTTGTACCACAGCAGTTTGGAGTAGCTCCAGTACAATTTGGATCTGTCCAGCATTCTACACCACTTGCGATTCTACTTGTAGCTCCACACCCTGGATCAGGAGGAGAATTAGGATAGCCCGTCATACTACCAGTACCACAGGTAACACCTGCACATGTAGCAGTACAACTTCCTCCATTCTGACAGGTCTCACCTGAATTACAGTCATTATCATTATTACAAGCTGCAATCCTACAACTACCACCACACATTATCTGACCACCAGGACATGGAGGCGGAGGTGTATTACCAGAAGTACATGCACCAACATTCAGGGGAGCACAACTAGACTGACAAGTACCAGTACCACAACATATATCTGTACCTGTACATGCAGGATTACACCAAGGCGGTAGCTCTACACAACACCCACTACCATTACACCCTTCACCAGAACCACATATTGAATGAGGAGATGCACAATCACTAGCACACTCCTCACATTGATCAGAATCTGGACTACATGGGGCCTTACAACTGTAAGAACAACATATATCATTACCACCACAGTGGCCGTCATTCAGACATTCTACACAATTACTAGCACCATCACAGTACTGAGTAGGGAAACTACACTTATATTGACAAACTCCAGCAGTACCAAAACTACAACTATCACAACCAGCTGTGTTACAAGGAGTAGCTCCTGTACAAATATTACATCCGTGGCCGTTATCACCACAGGTAGCTCCACAGGTAGGATCTTGGTTAAATCCACAACCATTAGGATTTGAACAAGGATCCTTACCTGTAAAACAGTTAAAACTACCATAATCATTATGACAACAATGAGAGCCTGCTTTATAACAGGTAACTCCACCTAAGCTTGCAGAACCTCCATGACAAGATTGTCTTGTGGCATTAGGATAATCACGCATATAACCTTGGCCACATTGCACACAGGCTGTACCATCTTTTACACATTGCTCAACCCAATAATCACAGGTAACTCCAGTACCATTAACAGGACGAACAGGGCTGTTCGCAGGACCTGTCCTCTCCTCTATGGAATCATCAAAATAATCATTGTAAACCCTAATATTAGTAACTTTCACACATTGAGCACTGGGGCTGGAAAGTAGGTTAAACTGATGTTCACAATCTGCTTGGGTATTATAGAAAGGATTATCTATCCTACGGTTGTACTTAGCAATATTAGGATCAGGATTTATAACTCCACAGCCTATAGGGGGATTTTGATAACTACCAGAAGCATGAGTATTACCAAACTGTGCACAGTTGTAGGCAAAAACTCTATGCTCCTCGGTATAATCATCCTCCTGTATCTGTCCATTTTCTGTGGCAGAGTAATCATTACCATATTCATCTACTAACTTAAATCTAACTCTATAATCAGCATCCTGATCTTCATCAGGCCAACTGGATACATTTAAATTATCTAACTCAAGTCCTAACTTACCATCATCTACATTGGATGCACTGGCTTTTAGTGTGGTAGAATTATTAGATTGACTGGGGGTAAGCTTAAAGTTCTCACATAAATCCCATCTCCTAGATGAGTTTACGGAGCCATCTCTACTACCATACTCAGTATCATAGCTTCTTATACCAGCCTTATGTGCACCATTAGTACCAAAAGTCCTATAGGAGCTTAAACCTGGTATATCATCACAATCGGGGGGGCCTTTAACACAGTCTTCAAAACGATTCTTCTCAAAACCACATAAAAAGACCCCTCTAAAATCTTCCTCATCATCAGCAAAGGAACTAGGGTTGTTTACATCTCTCCAAACCTTACCAATATTCCTAAAGTTTAATGTAGCTTCTGTAGCATAATCACTAAGAGTAGCATGAGTAGCACCATCAGGCTTAGTAGGGATAGAATCAGCAGCACCATACTTATAACCAACATTTAAACCAGGGTTGTTTTGAAGAGGGTGAGTTGTGGAAGCTATAAAATCATTAGAACCATCTTTAATCTCTCTGTCATGGTGAACATATACAGGTCTTCTAGATGGAGGAACTGCAAAGCTGTTAGCATAAGCAAATAACTTATTTGACTTACAGGATCTTTCTAACTTATCCACACCAGGTCTTGTTTTAACTTCAACAAATAACTTCAAACCTACATCTGACCTCATCTTAGCTGAAGTTAGACTCCTCTCCAGCTTATAACCAATCTTATTCTGTCTCTCTAATTCGTTGGTGCCTAAAATACTATCTGTAATGTATCTGTCATATTTAGAACCAGGTCTTAAAAAGACTGCTGGATGAACCTTAGTATCAGTACAACCAAGAGCACTACGATTAGATAAACTCCAAGGCCTTATACCTATCTTCACATCATATGGCTGAGCAGTATTAGTATAACTAGTACTATAATCAGTAAAACCTGCTAAGAGATGCAAATTTAAGGCATTTTTGAGACTCTTGGATAAACCATATAAGTACTCAGAGGTAAAAGTATCCCAAGCATAGTTATTAGAAGATAAATTAGCATCAGCCATTTCCTTATAGTAATCAGGTTCAGGTCCTGGAGTTGCTGGTTTTACATCATCTAGCTTCTTATGTAAGTCTATCAGCTTAGCAGTGTTACCAGCCTTGTAGGTAATCACCATATCATTAGCAAGATCAAAGGTCAGGTTATCTACATTAGATGGACATATGGTAGAACGGTACTCGTTAAATAAATCTTCTACTAAACTAACACCACTACCTCTATGAAACTTATCTACTTTCAAAGTAATGTGACTATTACTACCATGAGGCTCTATAACAAGATTAGGACCAGCATTATGAGTAGCCTCTCCACTAGTGTTTACAGATATAGTGCTTCTTTCTTCTATAGCTGCTTCAAAATCAGTAGGAGGAGTACCAGGGAAATGCTCTGAGTTAAGCAAAACAATAGGCTCTAAGCCACCCTGAGAAAATCTCTCCATTACATTAGTAGCTATAGCTGCACATTCATAGGAATCATCAGTCAACTTAGATGCCGTGTTCATCTGACCAGATATAAATGTAACTACAAAACCAGATATGGATACTAAGGCTAAACCAACTACAGTCTCTATTAAAGTAAAACCACCACCAGTGGAGTACCCACCACCTTGCAGGTGGAGACATTTTAATAGTGGAAATTTATATTGGGGGGGGGGGGGGGGAGCTAAATATTTGTTATTACTAAAGTTTTTAGCATTAACTTCTTCGCCAACAACATCAACAGCACTAGCACTGTTGGTGTTACAACTGTCGATACCCTTGTGAAGGTTTTTGTTTTGAAAGCCCCATCCCATGAAACAAGATCATAGCAAACAAGATACACATTGCTATAACTTTTTTTAGAAAATCCTAATAAAATACAGTTTATGGTCAGATTTAATCAATGTTGGAACGTGTGCGAAGACCTTGTGCAACGTTGGGCCGCCGCCAAAAACTAGCGAAGACAGTTTGTTGTCAATGGTTTTTCAGTGCTAGCAATCAGTGCCAGTATAAGAATCTTTTAATGCAATAACCTTGTTCATTACTAAATTTTTTTTGGTGGAGTCTGGATCTGGACAGAAAAATCCCAATCTTTCAAACTGGCATGTTTCATATACGAGTGGAGTTTCCACCTTATTTGTATTTTCCATTCTGGCATTTTTTATTATCTCCAAGGAATTTGGGTTAAGATCTTTCAAAAAATCTTTTCCAGGATTTTCTGCAAAAAATAATCTGTCGTATAATCTTGCCTCTATTTTTTTATTATAAATACATGAAACCCAATGAATTATTCCCTTTACTTTTTTTCCACTAGCCAATGGTTTTCCACCTTTAGTTTCCGGAAAATAAGTACACCTTAACTCCACAACATTGCCCTGTTTGTCTTTTGTTACTTCATCACATCTAATAACATAAGCATATCTAAGCCTTACTAAGCCACCGGGACCTAATCTATGAAATCCTTTCTTTGGCTCTAACATAAAATCACTTTGTTCTATAAAAATTTGTTTTGTAAACATTAACTTTTTTCTTCCAAGCTCCGGTTTTTGTGGGTGAATAAGCGGAGTTAGGATTTCTTCCCCATTATAATTTGTTAAAACTACTTTTATTGGTTTTAACACCGCCATTAGTCTAGGAACATCATCCAACTGTCTTCTTACACACTCCTCCAAAAAACTAAGCTTGGTTATAGTATTTTTTTTTGTAACACCTACTAGTTCACACATTTTTCTTATAGCACTAGCAGGATATCCCCTTCTTCTCATACCTCTAATTGTGGGCATTCTAGGATCATCCCAACCTGATACATATTTATTTTCTACCAAATGCAACAAAGCTCTCTTGCTCATCACTGTATAATCTAAGTTTAATCTTGAAAATTCATACTGCCTTGGTCTTGAAGGAAGAGTTAGATTTTCAATAAGCCAATCATACAAGGGTTTGTGATCTTCAAATTCCAAAGTACAAATAGAGTGAGTTATGCGCTCCATTGCATCTGATTGTCCGTGTGCAAAATCATAGGTTGGATAAATAACCCAATCTTTTGTTCTAGGATGAGACATTTTTTTTATTCTATATAAAATTGGATCTCTTAAATTCATGTTTCCACTTGTCATGTCTATCTTAGCCCTTAAAACCTTCTGACCATCATCAAATTTCCCCTCCCTCATTTGATTAAAGAGCGCTAAGTTTTCTTGTACAATTCTGTTTCGATAAGGGCTTTCTTTTCCAGGCGCAGTAAGCGACCCCCTCATGGATCTAATTTCTTCTACACTCCCGTCATCCACAAATGCCAGGTCCTTTTTTATAAGCTCAACCGCTAACTCAAAAAGAGCTTCAAAGTAATCAGAAGCATATCTTGCCTTGCCATTCCACTGAAATCCCAACCACTTTATGTCTTCTTGAATTGCTTTGATATATTCAACGCTCTCTGTTTCTGGATTGGTATCATCAAACCTTAAAAAGCATTTTCCCTTAAACATTTTTGCTAACCCAAAGTTTAAGCAAATAGCTTTGGCATGACCTACATGTAGATATCCATTAGGCTCTGGAGGAAATCTAGTTACAACATCTGTATTTGAATTTTCGATGATCTGTTGAATAAAATTGGTTTTCATTGCTGTCTACTATATTGTTTACTACCACCCTGCGGGTGGAGGCATTTAATGGTGGTGAAAACATACATTATATTTTGTACTCCACCAATTAAATACCTGTGCCGTAAGGCACCACCCTGCGGGTGGAGGCATTTAATGGTGGTGAAAACATACATTATATTTTGTACTCCACCAACAACCCAACTGCTCGTCCGCTATGTTTACCACCAACACTATGATAACTATTCTATGCTAAGATAATCCAGATAGACTATCACTTCTTTACTTTTTCTTTCCACTACAATTAGCATGGTCCTTAAATTTGCCACACCATACGAAGCTTTGTTCGAAGTGCGGACACTCCGCTCGTTTAGGTAGTGATAAATATTAACAAGTCTTGTTTTTTGACCACTTCTGTTAAGTCTATCTAGCATATCAATTTCTGAGACGGCTTTTACTTCTATCATAAACATTTGATTTTTATAAGACGAAAGCAGGTCAATTTCTCCAAAAGGAGTCTTGTAGTTTTTTTCTATGATTCTAAACCCAAGGTCTCTAAGCCCTTCGCTTATTAATTTTTCTACCACATTCCACTTGGTGTTAAATAAGTTCTCTGATTTTTGAAAATGTTCTTCTATGGATTTGACAAGGGCCGTATCGCTTAACTGCCTGGACATGAGCTTGCGTTGGATAGCCCTTATGAGTTTCAAAACCATATTGAGGATACTCCTTCGATAGACTACACATTTTCTTATCCCTAGCAACTTTTGCTACAATAGAGGCTGCAGCTATTGATTTTGCCCTGGATTCTCCTTTGGTTAAAGCCACCTGTCTTAAATCCAGATCAGGGATTAAAAATGATCCATCAACTAATACTAAAAACTTTTTACTCAAACCAAGATCTAACACAGCCCTACGCATGGCAAGCAGTGCTGCATTTAGTATGTTTAGCTCCTCTATTTCTCTGGCAGTTGCTTTGCCTATTGCATAATCTTGATTTGTTATTATTTCTTCAAAAATCTTTTCTCTGGCTTTTGGGCTTAGAAGCTTTGAGTCTTTGTAAGCAGAAATATTTTTAAAACATTTAATCCTAACAGCAGCAGCATAAACAGGCCCCGCCAAAGACCCTCTCCCGGCCTCATCAACTCCTATGATAGATTCTTTCTGAGGGTCAAATTCCACAAAGTCTTCCGAATGAGGATAAAAACAAGTGGACTTGTTGCCTTTGGTTCAATTGGCTCACGGGATGAATCTTTATGTTATCCAATTGGATGAACCTCCTTTGCAGTCGGTTTTTTGTCCTCGTTAGGAAGATCTTTGGCAAAGGGATCGGCATCGTGTTCTAGAGCTGGGCAACCATCAAGCTAAAAAATGCCTTGGTTACATTTGGACTCCGTCTTACCATTTCACCAATCCATTTTTTAGCTTGATTAGGAAGACCTTTAGATTTGAACATTTATCTAGTCAACTCAGATTTGATTCTAGCAGCCTTACCCTTCAAATTTCTAATATAATATAGCTTTGCTCTTCTAACTTCACCACGAGATATCAGCTTTACTTTTTGTATGAAGGGGCTTGTGAAAGGGAAGGTTCTCTCCACTCCAACTCCATATGAAATTTTTCTTACCGTGAAAGACCTTCCACAACCAGAGCCTTGGACTTTTAGTATCAAGCCTTTGAAAACCTGGGTCCTCTCCTTTTCTCCCTCTTTCACCCTGACATATACCTCTACAGTATCCCCAGGGCAAAAAGAGACATTCACGTTGCTTTTGTTAAGTTTGCCAGTAACAGAGGCTAAATCCTCTGTGGCACCATTTGTTTTCCCATTCACTTTTGCCTTTGCACTCACAGCAACTCCCTAAAGACCAAAAAACAATTAGCACAAGGCATAATATAAAGCAATCACTAAGTACCCGGGCAGACAGGCATTCTGGCAGGCGGGCAAACAGGTAGTCAGGCGATGGTCTCCTTTTTTTAAAAAATATTTCCCCCCAGATAAAAACTATGGAGCAAATATTTTTTCTAAAAAAGGAGACAACATATTATGAAAAATTTTAGAACTTATCAGTTAGCAGTTCAATTTTATAATAATTCTAAGAACCTGTACCTGAAAGAACCACTCAGGAACCAATTCCAAAGAGCTATACTAAGCATTGTGCTCAATTTAGCAGAAGGAAGTTCCAGACCAACAGTTAAAGAAAGAAGAAGATTCCATACAATAAGCCTAGGGTCACTCAGAGAAACACAAGCAATACTAGAAATCATAAACCACAAAAACCTAATAGAAGAAGCAAGTATACTAGGAGGATATCTATACAAACTGTGTAAGAATACATGATCCAGCATCAGGCAAGCGGGGATCAGGCGATGGCCCCCTTGTTTTTTTCTTCGTTCGGAAGACCTTTAGCAAAGGGATCAGCCTCGTGTCCAGAGCTGGGCAACCCTCAAGCTAAAAAATGTCTTGGTTACATTTGGACTTTGTCCTGCATTTCACCAATCTATTTTTAGCTTGATTCGGAAGACCTTTAGCAAATGGATCGGCATCGTGTTCACCAGGGAACAGGCATTCAGCTAGAAAAAGGCAACAAGTCACCTTGTTTCTAGCTTCATTAACCTCACCTTAGTGATGGGATCAGCCTCGTGTCCAGAGCTGGGCAACCCTCAAGCTAAAAAATGTCTTGGTTACATTTGGACTTTGTCCTGCATTTCACCAATCTATTTTTAGCTTGATTCGGAAGACCTTGGACCTTGCGTTAGAGGGTTGAGAAACAACATTGTTAAAAACCCTTGTTTTGGTGTTATATGGTGTATGAAAGATAAGTTTAAGTAAATTATACCCTAACCTACAGGTGCCTTTTAGGTGATAGCACAGATTTTACCTATCATTATTATATTTTTGTTTGTGCTGGTGTTTGCATTTGGGCTTATTTATTTAAATGCAGTGGCCGCAGGTAAAAATCCCACAAATGAACTAAAAGAATCACCCTACGAGTGTGGAGTGGAAGGGGTTCCCCCTAAAAGTAGCAGGATCTCTATAAAATTTTACCTAACCGCCATTTCATTTATTTTATTTGATATAGAGATTATTTTCCTTTTTCCTTGGGTTCTGGTTTTTATAGAAAACATAACAGAAATGGGATTGTTTTTACTCACATCCATGGGTATCTTTTTTGCAATTTTGGTCTATGGATTAATTTATGAGTTTAAAGTTGGCGGGCTTAAGTGGGACTAATCACCTTAAGCATTAATTAAAAGTTATAATTATTTGTTCTTGTAAGAGATAGATTTATGGGAAGTGACATTTTAGAAATTAGCATAAACACAATAAAGCTTATTGCAATTTTTTTAATGATGGTACAAGCAGTCCCCCTTTTGGTTTGGATAGAAAGGAGAGGATCGGCATTTATTCAAATGAGATTTGGCCCTAATAGAGTAGGTCCTTTAGGATTGATGCAGCTTTTGGCAGATGCAGTGAAGTTTATATTTAAAGAATCCTTTGTTCCCAAAAAAGGAATAAAATTTTTATTCCTACTAGCTCCTGTCTTAGCCCTTTTACCTGCAGCACTTACTTTTACTGCACTACCCCTATCCATCCCTATAACCACAGAATCATTTGAGCTCTTTGGAAAAACTTGGGGTGGGTACACCTTTAGCTTTAGTGGATTTGATATAGATATTGGGATTATATATATACTGGCAATTTTATCTTTAGGAGCATACGGAATATTAATAGCAGGCTTTGCCTCTGGAAATAAATATTCTCTTTTAGGATCACTTAGGGCTAGTGCTCAGATGATTAGCTATGAACTCTCCTTGAGTCTTTCTTTGGTCGGTATGTTGATGATTTATGCCACATTTAATTTTTATGATATGGTAAGCTTTCAGCAAGTTCCTCTATTTGCAAATACTACATTAGAATATTCATTTTGGTTTTTACCTAGATGGGGAATATTTTTTCAACCACTAGGAGCTCTGTTATTTCTAGTTGCTATTTTTGCTGAAACAAACCGCCTTCCATTTGATTTGCCAGAAACAGAGTCAGAATTAGTAGCTGGTTTTCATACAGAATACGGTGGGTTTAAGATGCTTATCTTCTTTATGGGTGAGTATGGACATATGATGGTAGCCAGTGTTCTCTTCGTGTTGATGTTTTTAGGGGGATGGGGCTTACCTATGGTAACAGAAAACTCAGTTCATGATTTTATTGCAACATATGTTGATGGCACAACTTCTATTAACATTCTAAAAGCTTTGTTTTTTCACATAGTGTTGATATCTAAGGTAGCTTGTTTAATGTGGCTTTTTGTTTGGGTCAGATGGACACTGCCTAGATTTAGATATGATAAGTTAATGCAATTTGGCTGGAAAACCTTGTTGCCATTAGCTCTAGCAAATGTAGCTATAACAGCTGTAATAGTGTTTTTAATTAAAACCAAAGGCTTGGGATAATAATGGATATCATATTTTTTATCTTTGCTATTTTACTACTGACATCTTCTGTAGCGGTTATAGTTTTGCCCAGTCCAATATACAGTGCCCTAAGCCTGGGTGTCAGCATGGTCATTGTTGCAGGATTGTTTTTTAGCTTAGAAGCATATTTTCTTGCAGGAGTTCAGCTCATCATATACGCAGGTGCAGTTGTTGTTTTGTTTGTTATGGTGCTTATGATCCTGGATGTTAAGAGCGAGAAATACCCGTTTTCTAGAGGAAACTTTGTTCTAGCTCTTAAAATAGCAAGCGCTAGTATTGTCTTCGGATGTATTACTTCCGGAATTTACTTTTCTATAAAAGATATAAAATTATCAGAAGCTGGCACAGATGCAATAGTAGCTACCAAGGGTCTTGCCCTAAAATTGTTTACTGATCATTTAGTTAGCTTTGAGCTTATAGGTGTTTTGTTGCTTGTGGTTTTGGTAGGGGCTTTGTCTATAGCTAAAAGCAAAGGTGGTACCAATGTTTGATGTAGGAATACAGCACTATCTTGTACTATCTGCCCTCCTGTTTTCCATAGGTATAATTGGAGTATTGGTAAGAAAAAACATATTAATTATGTTGATGTCTATTGAATTAATGCTAAACGCAGTCAATATAACTTTTGTGACATTTTCTAGATTTATGAATGATCTAGATGGTCAGATTGTGGTGTTTTTTGTTTTAGCTATAGCAGCTAGTGAGGCAGCTATTGGTTTAACAATAGCGGTGTGTGTACTTAAAAAGTTTAAGGGTGCACATATTAAATTGTTTGAGAATCTTAAAGGCTAATGGTTAAAGGTTAGGTAATGGAAATATTAATAGGTTTAATTTTACTTTTCCCACTTTTAGGTTTTGTAATAAATGGCCTTAATTTAAAAACACAAAACTACAAGTTCTCTGGAATAGTGGCAACTGCGATGGTCTTCTTGTCGTTTTGTCTGTCCTATAAATTGTTTCATACTTTGCTCTCAGATGGAACGCCTATAAAGCTTCATTTGTTTGACTGGGTATTTGTTGATGAATTTAATATCAAAGCTTCATTTGTAGTAGATCAAATAAGTTCTTTGATGATTTTAGTTGTCACAGGAGTAGGTTTTTTAATTCATCTATTTAGTATTGAATATATGAGTCATGACAAAAAACCTAATAAATACTTTGCCTATCTAAACTTTTTTGTATTCAACATGTTGATTTTGGTTTTGGGATCAAACCTACTTGTTATGTTTGTTGGATGGGAAGGTGTGGGACTTGCATCGTATCTGTTGATAGGCTTTTGGTTTGATGATGAAGCAAAAGCTAAGGCTGGGATGAAGGCTTTTGTAATGAACAGAATTGGGGATGCTTTTTTCTTACTTGGCATGTTCTTGATTTTTATAAACCTAAAAACCTTAGAGTTTGATTTGATAAACCAAGTTAGTGAAAACACAAGCTGGGTAACCGCGGCTGCAATTTTATTGTTTTTAGGAGCCACAGGAAAATCTGCACAACTCCCACTGTACACATGGCTTCCTGATGCTATGGCAGGCCCTACTCCCGTGTCTGCACTTATACACGCAGCCACAATGGTAACAGCTGGTGTTTATATGATAATAAGGCTTAATGTTTTTTATATGACATCTCCTGCTTCCATGTTGGTTATAAGCATTGTAGGAGTGTTGACTTTAATAATAGCTGCCTCCATTGCATTTTTACAGACTGACATTAAGAAAATATTGGCTTACTCTACAATATCACAACTAGGTTATATGTTTTTAGCCGTGGGTGTGGGAGCATTTGGTGCTGGGCTTTTTCATTTAATAACACATGCATTTTTTAAAGCACTTTTGTTTCTAGGCGCAGGAAGTGTAATTCATGGAATGCACAATGAACAAGACATTACAAAAATGGGTGGTCTTAGAAAATATATGCCCACCACACATATCACTTTTCTGTTAGGGTTTTTAGCCATAATAGGATTTCCTTTTTTATCTGGATTTTTTAGTAAGGATGAAATACTTTGGATGAGTTTTCACTCAACCAGAGGGAATGTTGGGTTTTGGGTATTGGGCGTGATAGGAGCTGCGTTTACCTCTTTTTATATGACCAAAACAATGTGTCTTACATTTTGGGGTAAGCCCAGATTTTCTTCGGTCAAAAAACCACATGAATCAGGTCTTTTAATAAAAATTCCATTGATAGTTTTAGCAGTGTTATCAGTGCTAGGCGGCCTGATTGGAATTCCTCATGTAATAGGACATTCTGCTGTTCCTAACTTTTTAGCTAATTGGTTATCAGATAGTATTGTAGCTGTCCCACAGAGCACTCCACCCAGCGCTACGGTGGAGATATCTTTGATGATAGCTTCAAGCAGTATTGTGCTTTTGGTAGCACTTGCAACCTGTGTAGCCTATATGGCTAGGCCAAATATTTTGGAAAGTCTCAAGCAGAAACTTCCTAGAGTAAAAAATGTTTTGTCTCGCAAATACTTTTTGGATGATTTTTATGACAAAACTGTTTCAGGACAAGTAATTCAATTTAGTCAAAATTTATTTAGAAAAGTTGATGTGGGTATTATAGATAAAATAACTTACAAACTATCGGATTTTGTTATGCACATATCATCTACTGTTAGAAATGTGCAAAACGGAAACTTGCAGTGGTATGTGCTATATGTGGTGTTAGGAATGTGTTTTATTAGTTTTATTTTGATTAGCAATTTTAAAGGTGCATGATGTTAAGTCTTTTAATTTTCTCACCTCTTATTTTTGCAATTATTTTATTAAAAGTTCCTGGTAACTTTACAAAGCTTTTTGCTAGCATATCTTCTTCTTTAGTTTTTGTGCTAAGTTTATACCTGTTATTTGTTTTTGATAAATCCACTCATGATCTGCAATTTACAGCAAATATTCCTTGGATTGAGTCTTTGGGAATCTCTTATTTTATAGGTGTGGATGGAATTTCCATTTGGCTTTTGTTACTTACAACTTTGTTGATACCTTTAGTTGTTTTGTCTTCTGATTCCAATAAGAAGTCTTTTTACTTTCATATTTTAGTTCTGGAAACTTTTGTTTTAGGAACTTTTTTATCTTTGGATGCTTTTCTCTTTTATATTTTCTTCGAGGCATCCTTGATACCAATGTATTTTTTAATAGGAATTTGGGGTGGCCCTAGAAAAGTTTATGCTGCTGTAAAGTTTTTTATTTTCACTATGGTTGGCTCATTACTTATGTTGGTTGCAATTATTTCGTTGATGTTTTTGACCAGAGACCAGCTTGGATTTTTTAGTGCTAGTATTATAGATTTTTACAAGTTAGATATACCATTTGTTACAGGTATGTGGCTTAACCCACAAAATCTAATGTTTATTGCCTTTTCTTTAGCTTTCGCAATCAAGGTGCCTATAATACCATTTCACACATGGCTTCCTGATGCACATGTGGAGGCTCCAACTGCAGGCTCTGTAATATTGGCAGGGGTTACGCTAAAGCTAGGGGCATATGGATTTATCAGATGGGCTATACCTTTGTTCCCAGATTCTCTTGAAAGTTTTGCTCTGATATTTTTGATCTTAGCAGTAATTGGCATTGTGTACGGTGCGATGATGGCCTTTGTTCAAACTGATGTTAAAAAATTGGTTGCATACTCATCTGTTTCACATATGGGATATGTTATCTTGGGTCTTTTTTCATTAAATGTTTATGGTATTACTGGTGGGCTATACCAGATGTTAAATCATGGGGTTAGTACAAGTGCTTTATTTTTACTTGTTGGTATGATTTATAAAAGAACAAAAACAAGAGACATGGATGAGTATGGTGGTTTGGCTAAAAAAATGCCTCTTTATGCTATTTTGTTTTTTATAGTTACCATGGCTTCTATAGCTGTTCCAGGAACCAATGGTTTTGTTGGAGAACTTTTGATTTTACTAGGAGGTTTTCAGGTCAGCAAAACTTTGGCTTCCATTGCGGTATTAGGAGTTATACTAGGTGCGGTCTACATGCTCTATATGTATAAAAAAGTTTTTTATGGAAAAGAAAGTAAGGTTGTTAATTCGGTATCTCACGATCTAAATCTTATGGAGGTACTCGTGCTGATTCCATTTGTCTTATTGATATTTGTTATGGGAATAATGCCCAATAAATTTTTGGATTTTTCCAAAGCAAGCATAGAGCATTTGGTAGAAAATAAACAAACTTATAGCCTGAAAGTCTATGAATCTGAACCTCAGGATTATCTAGAAACTTACGATCTAGAAGTTGACAACTCAAATATATCTGAAAAGGAGGATGAATGAATACAGCTAGTTTTTCAGATGTATTGATTGTATTGCCTCTTATCATAATGTTTTTGACCAGTCTGTTACCTATTAGTATCAAAATCATGACCGGCAATAAGGAAAGTTCCTATATTAGTACAATTACACAGGTGTGTGTTGGGTTGATACTTGCAGTTGGGGCTTTGTTTTACTCCGGCCCTGGGTTAAGTGGATTTTCTAATACAATTATTATAGATAACCTGGCTTATATTTCGTCTATTTTGGTTATTATAATTACTATTTTTACTCTCTTAATCTCTTATCAATCTTTAGATGTAAGAAGCGATAAATTTTCAGAACATGTTTTTTTAATTATAAATGCAGCTATAGGAATTGTAGTTGTTTTTGTATCAAACAATCTGATGCTCTCTTTTATAGGTATTGAGTTAATGTCACTTGCTTTTTATGTACTAACAGGGCTTAGTTTGGAAGAGAAATTTTCTAAAGAAGCTTCGCTTAAGTATTTTGTTATAGGAAGCGTTGCCTCGGCCATACTACTTTATGGAATTGCATTAATATATGGATCTTTAGGCAGTCTTTCTATTTCTGAGTTTAAACAGAGTGTGCCTTTAATAAACGAAGACCCTTTGTTTTTGACAGGATTTATCCTTTTAACAGGTGGATTTTTGTTTAAGGCATCAGTGTTTCCATTTCATGCATGGGTACCAGATGTGTACCAAGGAGCACCTACTCCAGCTACTGTTTATATGTCCACCGCAGGAAAAGTTGTTGGTTTTGTATTCTTGCTAAAGATATTTTTATTTGGATTTTTAAGTGAGTCCCCTCTGTTGATTGATATACTTCAATGGTTAAGTGTTTTAACAATGCTTGTTGGAGGTTTATGTGCCTTAAAGCAAGAGTCTTTAAAGCGAATGTTGGCATATTCTAGCATTGCTCATTCGGGCTATGTTCTTATTGGAATTGTTTGTTTAGGGTTTGGAGCTTCAGGTGATGCAGCTATTATTATGTTTTATCTTGTTGCATATGTAGCAATGAATTTTGGTGCATTTGCTATAGTTAGTCTTTTAGAGACTAAGACATCTGAAGTTATTTTAATTTCTGATCTTAAAAATTTAAGATCAAAACCAATGCATGCTGCCTTTTTTTCCATATGCCTTTTAAGTTTGGCAGGACTTCCTCCCACCATGGGATTTTTTGGAAAATTTTATTTATTTGGAGCTGCAATCAACAAAGGACTTTTTTGGTTAGTACTATGGGCTGTTGTTAGTACTGTAATCAGTATGTACTATTACATAAGACCTATTTTAATTATGTACACATCTAAAATCGAAAGTGATGCTAATATTAATATAAAAAAGGATTTCTTTTCTTCATTTGTGCTAACAACATCTGCTGTGATTATTTTGTTAGGCGGAGTGTTTTCAGAAAAATTAATCTCCATCTTTTTATCTTATATGGAAGGAATGTAATTTACAGATCATTTTCCATGACATTAACTAAAGATTTGAGGTCTGAATTTTCCTTTTGAAGTTCAAAGATCACCTTGTCTTTTTCTTCTAGGGTATTTACATAGGTTGATTTTATTTCGTTTACCAAAGATTCTAGAGAATTTAAGACTAAGTCCGGATCAAAGCTTGTGGTTGTTTTCAGCGTTTGTGACAGGGAACCTGGCTCTTGATCAATTATGAAATATTTTCCCTGTTGAAGTTTGTATTCAATGTGTTGTCTCTTAATTCGTCTTCTTAAGGTTGAGACACTGACATCATATTTGTTGGAATAGCCGGTAAGGCATATCCAATCCTTTGGTACTGTCGTTTGCACGTGTAAATGCTACCTTATCTATTTGTAGTATTTCAATCAATTAAGTCTAAAAACTAGACCTAAAATTTTTCCATATATTGCCCACAAAGCATTGTGTTTATGATATACTTTGTTTCGGAGCTTGGGTTCACATGAAAACTGCTAGATCAAGAAATACGGTAATTTATATTTGCCTACTTGTTATTGTTGTGGGTGGTTATCAGAATTGCAGTAAGGTTGAGTTTTCGTCTGAAGATATGACAGGTGATTTGTCTTCTGTCGGTGTAGATTCTGCCATGACAGGCGATTTATCAGAAGGGGCATCCAACTCTAACCCATTTACTAAGACCGAGAGTTTTGTAAATAACAATAACAGTGCAATAGACATTTTATTTGTGGTTGATAACTCACTTTCTATGTATGAAGAACAAACCAAGGTGGCTGAGGAGTTAAGTAGTTTTTTAGATGGTTTGGGGGGAGCAAATTGGCAGATAGGGATTACCACTACTGACATTGATGGTGGATATTATAGTACAAATGGTGAGCTTTTACACTTTGTATCTGGAGGTAGAACATATAGAACATTAACCTCTGGCGTTCAAAATGCAGATTTACTTTTCAGATATACCATGCAAAGAGATGAAACTTTGTACTGCGGAAGGCTAGATGATAGAAGCAAGTGTGTAGAACAACCCTCTGCAGATGAAAAACCATTTGGTGCTATTATAGAAGCAATCAGATTAAGAAACACAAAAAACCAGGGATTTTTTAGACAAAACTCTGATTTAGCATTTGTAATACTCTCTGACGAAGACACAAGCGATACTGTAGTTCCAGAAGATCTTGTAAATATCTTTCAAAGAACTTGGGGATATAATAAGAAAGTTACAGTTCACGGAATTATCATAGAGCCGGGAGATACTGATTGCTACAACCAGCAACTAGCACAGATGGAAAATAGAGGTTGGGCAGGATATGCTAGAGGTGTTACAAGAGCTGTCAAATATACTGGAGGTGTAATAGGCAGTATATGCGAAATAGACTATTCAGATATTTTATCAAATATGGGAGCTTCAATATCTCCTAGTAGCTTTAAGCTTTCTAGATCTCCTGTAAAGCCACCTCAAATGACAGTGACAGTTACAGACGGATCAGGTAGTCAAGTGACTGTGGTACCTAGCTCAAGATACAAAGTTATTGGACGAAATATAACTTTTGAACAATCTATCCCTCAAGGTGCAAGAGTAGATATAACTTATCTAACTAGATAAAACTTTAAAACCAATACTGTCAGATTTAATAACTTTGGTTAGACTCATCCTCCTCGGTCTAACTAAAGCTGGGCAATTTTCACGTTGCACCAATCCATCTTTTAGCTTGATTAGGAAGACCTTGTGGAACAGGATTAGCATCTTGATGGAAATGAATTTGATGACATGTGTAGTGGTAGGGTATTGGCTGTGAGGTCCACCGGGAAGGAGCCACTTGGCCAACAAATGTTCTGGTTTCACTTGTACTTTGTACACTCGTTGCACCAGTCCATTTATTTGGCCTCGTTAGGCTTATCTTTGAACTGGGCAACCATTCAGCTGAAAAACCGACCGCAGGGAGGTTATTTCAATTGGAAAGTATAAAGATTTATCCCGTAAGCCAATTGAACCAAAGTTTTGGTTTCAAAGTGACTGTGGAGTAGCGTAATTTGCATGACAAAAATCTAGCAAAGCCAGATTGTTTGTCATGCTCAATCAGTGTTGGGTTAGGAAAACCTTATGGAAAATATATTAGAGGCAATAGGAAATACAGCTCTTGTAAAGATCAATAAGCTTTCCAAAAATCTAAAATGCAATCTTTATGCTAAATGTGAGTTTTTAAATCCAGGTGGTTCTGTGAAAGATAGAATAGCTTACAGCATGATAAGACAAGCAGAGTACGAGGGGAAAATAAAACCAGGTGATACTCTTATAGAACCCACCAGTGGAAATACTGGAATTGGAATTGCAATGGCAGGGGCTGCATTAGGTTATAAAATAGTAATTGTTATGCCAGAAAAAATGAGTAAAGAAAAAGAAGTTGTGCTAAAAGCCCTTGGGGCTTCAATTGTAAGAACTCCAACAGAAGTTTCATATGATGATGAAAAAAGCCATCTCAATGTTGCCAAAAAGTTAAATCAACAAATTTCAGATTCATATATTCTAGATCAATATTCCAACTCAAATAATCCAGACGCACATTTTGAAAACACAGCACAAGAAATTCTAGATCAAATAAAAGTAGATATGCTTGTAGCAGGCACAGGAACGGGTGGAACCATAACAGGAATGGCTCGTAAATTTAAAAGTAAAAATCCAAAATGTATAATAGTAGGAGTTGATCCAGAAGGCTCTATCCTGGCAGGAGGATCACATGTGGCAACATACAATGTAGAAGGCATTGGGTATGACTTTATCCCAAAAGTTTTAGACAGAGATATAATAGATATTTGGATCAAAACAAATGACAAAGAATCTTTTAACATGGCCAGAAAAATTATAAGACAAGAAGGATTACTTTGTGGTGGTTCATCAGGCTCTGCAATGTATGGGGCGCTTCAGGTAGCTAAAAATTTAGATGAAGGTTCTAACTGTGTGGTTATATTGCCAGATGGTGTACGAAATTATCTAACCAAATTTTTAGATAATGAATGGATGAAAGAAAAACAATTTGTTTAAGGTCTTCTTTAACACTGATCTAGTAGTCAGGCAGTCAGGCAATCAGGTAGAACGGCTCTTTCCTGATGTAACTAAGGCTAAAGAATTTGCTTTAAGGCTTTGGAATTCTAAAGACCTCTATTCCAACCATTTTGTTGTGACTAACATTATTAATATATAGAGATGCTTCTGAGGTTTTGGATTTTATATCAATTAAAATTTTTTTATTTTTATTTTTCCAAGCTACTTCTACATCTTTTTTGTTACAAGATAAAAGGGTGTTATCTGACTTCGTACAATCCCAGTCACCTGGGTTTTCATTAAATAAAAAATAAATTAGGCTGGAGAGTGTAAATGGAAATTCTAAACCTCCAATTGATTTCAGCTGTTCTGTTCCACTATAGTATTCATCCATACGATGTATATAGTAAGTTAAATGAGTATTATCCAGAGCTATACTTGCTATATTTATTCCAAGTGTTGTACTAACTTCGAGCCTTATTTTTGATGGCTTTGTTGCTACTATGTTTATATTCAAAACCCTACTTTTTTTTTCTACTGTTAACTTGGCTTTAGCAGAAAACTTACTTGCAGATATAAGCTGAGTGCTTTGTTTTTTGTTTGTAGAGCTACAAGATAAAATAAAGCTAGTTAGCAGAAATAATTTCGTAGTCTTGTAGAGGAGTTTGGTTAGGGATTTCAGTTGGTGGTTCGTTATCTTTAAGATTTGCAAGTTTTGCCTTAATTTCATCAAGTAGGGCTGCATTGGTTTCAAGCTCCACTGCCTTTTCATACATAGCTGTTGCTTTTCTGATCTGATTGTTTTTGTAATATACATCTCCTAGGTGATCTGCTATAACACTTTCGTTTGGTTCAAGGTCATGCGCTGATTCTAGTATCACAATTGCATCTTCTAGTCTTCCTTTTTTATATAGGATCCAACCTAGAGTATCTTTAATATACCCATCATTAGGATTAAGTCTTAGAGCTTTATGTGCAAGTCTCTGAGCGGTATCTAGGTTCAAGCCCTGTTCGGAATAAGTGTAAGCTATGTAATTTAGTGCAGCCACATTGTTAGGGTCTAATTCAATAACCTTACTCATAAACTCTATTGTTTTGTTTTTTTCTCCTGCCATATCGTATATTGAGCCTATAGCGTAGTATAAGTCGATGTTATTCTGAAAATCCAAAAGAGCATTTGTAAGTATCAAGATAGCTTCGTCATGCTTCCCCTGCTCACCTAGTAAGTTTGCATACATTATTTTAACCTGTAGTGAAGGGTGAGACTTTAAAGTTTCTTTCATTATTAATAAGGCACTGGATTTTTTACCTAAAAAGTTACTTAGATATGCTGCATGTAGCATTGCTTCTTCGTAGTGAGAAGAATTCTTTGTAATTTCCAGGAATGTATCTAGGGCCTCTTGTTTTAAATCTAATTCTTCATAAACTGCAGCCAAATAAAATTTGGTTGAATCAGAGTCAGGGGCTTGATCCAAAATTTGGTTAAAAATGGCAGCTGCTCGTTCATATTTCCCTTGTTCTACCAATATTAAACCCATTTTTGTTGGGACTGTAAGATCATAGGGCATTGTATTATAAATAAAGCTAAATTCATTATAGGCATCTGGTAAGCGTTTTTGTGCTAGATAAAGATCTGCTAGTCTTAATGAAACTTCGGGAGTTTTGTTAGATATGGATTGAAAATTAGATAGAACACCTACTGCCTGTTCTATATTTCCCTCTGATTTATACATATCATGTAGACTAAGAACTGGTGGAACAAAATCCCAATTTTCCTCAATAGCCAGCCTATAGTGTTTTTTGGCTAAGAGAGGATTTTGATTTAGATATAAGTTGCCTAGCTTATAGTGGGCTATGTGTGATGTTGATGGAGAAAGGTGTAAAGATTTTTTTAACATCTCTATAGCATTAGAGAAATTGCCCTGTTTTTCATAAATAGCACTTAAATATAAGAGGGCAGAATATTCTTTCTTAGTTACGGCCCTTTTGAATGCTTTTGTGGCCTTATCTATATTGTCTTCTATGGCATATAAGTTGCCCAAAAGCACAAGAGGCTTTGTCGCTTGTTGGTTTAGTTCTAAGGCTTTTTTGGAACTTTCAATACTAGCCTTAATATTGCCTGTATCTAAATGCTCTTCTGCCAATCTATAGTGTATGTCAGACTGTGGTTGGTATAAGCTGGCAAGTTTAAAGTGACTGATAGCCTGATTTGAATTTCCCTCAAGGCTTGAAATTTCCCCAATCATAAAGTGATAGTCAGACAGGGCTGTCTTTGACACAGGCTTTTTAACATGAGATATGTTTGCGTCTTTATTTACTTTATTAAAAGTTGAGCAAGCTACAAGCATGCTACACAAAATGATAAGGTTTAGCCTTAGAAATACCAACACAGATGCTCATCGGCCACCCCAGAGCCTAACATTAGGTGCTTATGGTGAGCGGAGGGTAAACCTAAGGAGGTGTCAAGTTTTAGAGTAAACATTGGCAATAAATCCACTAAATATTGCAATATTTTTCCAATTGGCCTCTATTTCTAGTTACTAGATCCTGGTTTTAAACATGGTCTTGACAAGGCATATAAGTTGTTAATAGTGTCAGCACGCCCAGTAAAAAATAGTACATAGGAGAAAGGAGGTATTGTTTTGAATACACAAGAAGGAATAGATTCAAATGTTATGGACCCAAGTAACGGAATGCCCAAGATTATAAAGCGTTATCAGAACAGGAAGTTGTATGATACCCAGCAGAGCTGCTATGTAACTTTGGATGACATATCTAGGATGATCAAGGCTCAAGAGAAGGTTACAGTTGTAGATAACAAAACCAAGAGAGATATCACTGCTTCCACTCTAACTCAGATTATTTTTGAGGCAGAAAAAAAAGCAGCATTATTTGCACCCCTAAAGGTCCTAAGAGAAATAATTCAAAATGATAATGGCAGTATTTCTTCTTACTTAGCAAAGCTAGATGTTTTTACCAGAGAGAACCCACCAAAAGCTTCTGAGCATGAATATGTCAAAGGTCTTATTGAAAAGGGGTCTAGGGCTCCCGCAAGCTACGGCAAAGGTCATGGGGTAAAAGCTCACCAAAATGAGTCTAAATCTTCCGTGGGCCTTTCAAATGAAGATAGCCCTACTAGGCTTACGCCGGGGATAAGGCCGATGTCTCCTGACTCACTTTCAGAAGAATTGCCATCTTCTAACGTGGACCTGGACTAATTTTTTGTCTTAATCCTTAAAGTCTAATCCAGAAAATAACGATTTAGACTTTGTGAGGAATGGATATTTATTTATTTTGCTAGCCCTTTGTGTTGTGCTCGGTGCATATGGAGAGATTTATTCCACAGAGGTTGATTTTGTGTCAGAAGGTCTAGTCTATAAGACCACCACATCTACCACCACAACCCTAAATCTAGGTATACATGATGAAATCGAAAGGCAGATCAATCAAATAAACCAGGATAGAGAATTAGAACAAGCCCAAAGAAAAGGGAAAATAAACGAGATAAAAGACAATGCCAGAAAAGAGGGTTTTGAACTTACCATCAAAGACGAAAAAATTGTGGATGTTAAAAAAATAGACCCCATTTAATAACTCAATTTTTTGGAAAAACTAAAAAATCAATCACCTATCTGCCTGCTTGGCCGACTGCCTGATCAATGTGACCGGATCGGCATCGTGTTTCAGAGCTGGGCAACTCTGATACTGAAAGTACCTTGGCTACACTTGTGCTTCGCACTGTATTTCGCCAAGGCAACTTTCAGTTTCAGCGAAGACCTTGTGTGACCGGATCGGCATCGTGTTCCAGAGCTGGGCAGCCATTCGGCTAAAAGATGTTTTGGTTTCATTTGGACTTTGTCCTGCATTTCACCAATCCATCTTATTAGCCTCATTAAGCTCACCTTTATTATTAAAATAGCATCTTTTTAGATATAACCCTTGTGGTGGAGCTGCTTTAAAGGCCTTGGTTCTATCTCTTGATTCTATTATTTTTGATAATGTACTTTTAGGCATTTTTTTTAAATTCATGTATAAAAGTGTTCCTACTATGTTTCTTATCATCTGCTTTAGAAATCCATTTGCCTCAATCAAAAATTTAACATGACTTCCACTTTTCTCCCACTTAGCCTGATAAATTGTTCTTACAGAAGTTTTTGCATTTGAATTAGTTGCCTTAAAACTTGTGAAATCATGTTCTCCTATCAAGAAACCTGCCAGATCATTTAAGTAGGTTAGATCTAGTGGATAGGATACATAACAAGTGTAATTTCTCAAAATAGAACTGGGTGATTGGCTATTGAAGATTTTGTATATATAGGTCTTTTTAATACAGGATTTTCTTGCGTGAAAATTGTGGGAAACTGGGCTCGCATGTTTAACCACAATATCTTTTGGCAAATTTGCACTCATTGCCTTTGCTATCTTGTGAGTTTCAAATGGTTTGGGCATATCAAAGTGTGCAACTTGATTAAGTGCGTGTACTTTGGCATCTGTTCTTCCAGAACCTGACACAGAAATATTTGTTTTAAAAATTTGTTTTAAACAGCTTTCCAGTTCTGATTGTATCGTTTTTTTACCAGGTTGTTTTTGCCAGCCCTTATAATTTGTTCCGTCGTATTCTATATGTATTAAAACTCTGGACATACCTTACTAATAACCAAAAAATGCCAGAGGTGCTACCTCTGACATCTTTTAATTTTAGATTTTAAAATTAATAGTTCCTATATGACTATCTGTTTTTATTTAGTCATATAAAAATCTTATCAATAAATTTCATTTCTTGGAAAGGGTTCGAAAGAGAAAGCTTCCGATCCTCCTGAAAAGTGTTTTTTCCACCAATTGCTAATTCTTTCACCAACAGTCATTTTATCAAGTCTGTGCTGTTCTAACAAATCTAACACTTCCCCGCTTCTTGTCACCTCCATGGCTTTTTCTATATCAGATACACCTACGTCTTTATGAGGTAGAATTCGTTCAAGAACACTTATTTTTCTTCTCTGAGCTGCAAACATCAATGCAGTAAACCCGCGTTCTTTGTCTTCAAGGGTAAGATCAGCGTTCTTTGCCATGAGGTTATTAATAATAATGATATTATTGCCAGAGATAGCAGCCCACATAAAGGCAGTTCTTCCTTGTTTACCAAATACATCTAAATGGGTTTCGACATTATTTATAAGTAGATTGACCACATCTGCATGTCCAAGCTGTGAAGCCGCAGTCAAAGCTGTAGAACCATCATATGATTTAGCATTTACATCTATATTCGGGAATTTTAATAACTCTTCTACCATAGATGTATGATCACTTCTGGCAGCATTTATCAAAGCAGTACTGCCATCTCTATTTTCTTCTCTTATATTTATATCAAATCCAGTTTGATATAACCTTAACGCTTCCATGTCTCCTGATCTAGAAGCTTCAAAAAATTTCTCTTTTGCTACGATCTCAGCTTCCTCTAATACGGCTACTATATCTGAGTGACCGAGTCTTTCTGCAATTCTCTTAGCTGACTCATTAGACCTGTTCCTAATGCCGATATTAGTTCCTTCAAAAGTCAAAAGTTGATTCACAATTTCTAATGCTCCAGAAAGAGAGGCATTCATCAGTGCAGTTCTGTCATATCTATCCCGAGCATTTACATCTTCTAATTTGTCAGAGGATAAGATCTGTCTAAAAGCAGATGAATCCCCAACCCTCGCGGCAAGTAGTAGAGCTGTTTCTTTTCTTTGATTGGAAGCATTTAAATCAATGTTTGATGCAGAAATTAAAGTACGAACCACAGTATTTTTTGATTCACTCTCACTCAAGACAGCATTCATTAAAGGAGTGTTTCCGTTCGAGTCCTTTGAGTTTATAAGATCACTGGTGTTTGCATCTGGTGTATTGTCATGTACAATTTGAGATATAATAGAATTCACAGTGCTGACATCACCCTCGATACTAGCTTTGTGTAACGCCATCGAAACATAAGGCTTTAAGATGTTTACTATTTCCGGTTCATTAAGTCTTTTAGCTGCTAAAAGTGCTGTTTCCCCACCCACATCTGTTACATTAACATCTATGTTTTCTACTTGTAATAGACGTCTAACAGAACTGTTGTTTCTATCAAAAACTGCATGAATTAATGCAGTTCTATCATTTAAATCTTCAATATTTACATCTATGTCTTCACGCTCTAAAAGTGTGTCAACCATATGCCAGCTATGTACACCAATCATTAAGGCTGTTTCTCCGTTATCAAGCTGGTAGTTTATATCCACAGGAGTAGATGAATTCAAAATAGCTTCAGCCACAGGAAGATATCTTGCTCTAGCAGCAACCATTAGAGCAGTCTCACCGTTAGGACCTTCATGTCTAATGTTAGGGTCTACACCAAAGTTAATTGCTCTTTGGACTGCTTGTATATTTCTATTGGCAATAGAATCCAAAAAAGTACTAGAATGATCAGCAAGTAATTCATTTAAAAAAAGAAGCACCCTTTGATTACCATAGCTAGCCATATCGAAGACATTTAATCCTCCATTATTTCTAATAGTCAGATCTATGTAAGCATATGTAACTAGCTTTTTAACCAAATCCGCTGGTATTATTCCTGGTCTTGAGGCCAATAAAATAACTGCGGTGTTCCCTCTATCATCTTGTACATTTATGTTCACCTGCTCTTCTTCCAACATGTGTATTAAGCAGCTCCCATCAGCCTTCTCTGCAGCTCTTATAAAAGCCGCCTCATATACAGGAAGGTTTGCCCAACTCTCATCTCCACGAGGGGATACCAAGCATTGAGCGTTGGCAATGCTAGCCAAAAAAAGCACAAAAAACGATGCTAATGTGAACTGAAAAAAATTTGAACTTAGTGGATTAGTCATATAATAAACCTCCTACGCAATCTACATGTTTAAATTCATAATCTATAATTTATACTTTTCAAACCCTACCACCACTTATAGCAAAATATAATACACAAAACCTAATATGCGAAAATATACAAAACTTAATGTAAGGGGAGGGGCGTTTCTAATGTTTTCTATGTGTTGTATATTATTTACAAAGCGGAAACCCGGCTACATGCAAACTTCAACCAATAAGCGGTACAGGACCTAAGTATTTGTGAACAATATGCAATTTATTTGGTCATATGTCAACCTCCATTTCTAACCATGTAAAAGGGTAATTTGTGTTAACAAATTTTGTTACAGCCAGTTAAATTCCAATAATTGCACACATTTTATTCTTTCTACGAAACTTATAAATCCTATGACAAAAGATATTGTTTTAAGGAGAGTTATCTGCTGGGCAACTCTGATACTGAAAGTACCTTGGCTACACTTGTGCTTCGCACTGTATTTCGCCAAGGCAACTTTCAGTTTCAGCGAAGACCTTTAGTGACGGGATCGGCATCGTGTCCAGAGCTGGGCAACCATTCAGCTAAAAAAGTTTCTTTGCTCAGCGACGTGCTTTGCACACCGCTACGCCAATCAACTTTTATTAGCCTCATTAGGAAGACCTTTATAAAAAAATTTATGAATAGTTCGATTGAAGTTTATAAGACAACCAGTATTTGGTCCTGGTTAATTTTTTAACATAAGAAACCGATCGTTAGAGTGCAGTTTTTGTATTGGACTTAAGGAGAATTTAGTGAATTCCTTATTTAAGAAAGCTAAATTTTTAAAATCTAAAGTTGCAAAGACACTATTTGTCTTGGCTGGTGTGGTTATATTATTTAGCTGGTTTCCATCGTGTGGTTCACGTAATTTGAGAACTATTACTGTTGTTGAGTCTCACCCAACAAGGGATGGACATATGACTGCTCCTATTGAATATAGTGACTATATTAAAGATGTTTCATTCAAAATTGAGGATACAAAAGATCCTACAGAAGCTACTGTAGGTTTAATGTACATGAAAGACGGTGGAGAAAGTGGGGATATTCTAGAACTTGAACTAATGGGTGCTTTTGGAACAGATGGCGATCCTCTTATTGCTCAGGTAAAAAACGAAGAGCACTCTGATAGTGTGAGAGGAGCTGTAAGTTGTCTTGTTCAAGATTGTAGTGATATTGTAACTATAGAAATAACTTATAAGGACAAGAATGACCAAGAACAAACTGTGCAAGGAAGGAGTACCAGAGGCTCAAATGTGGTATTTAATGAACCGGAAAACCCAGCTAATAATAATGACGGAACAAGGCCTGGAAATATAATTATTGGACCGGTAATCCCAGCTAGAGTTGCTTCTGATGCTTTTGTTTCATACTGGAAGTCATATCTTAACACTCTTGAAAGTACTGGAAAAAATATATCATCAGAGCTTCCTTCAGATGCAATAGAAACCAATTATTCTGGTACTGATGGAGACTTTATTACGTTGAGTTCAGATGCACCAACGGATACTTTTGCAAGACCCATAAACATGAGGCTTTCACAAGAAATCATAGTGAATGAGCAGGATCTGACAATACCTGGGATACTATTGAATGGAGAGAAGCTTGTGGACAGTGAAGAGCATTGTATTATATGGAGTAAAAATCCGGAAGATAGTTTGTCAACAATTAACGAAGAGCATAGATATGCTTCTTCGCTTTTAAATGCCACACTACTTTTTGTGGGGCAAAAACTTAAGCGTGGAGGAGCATGCTCTATTAACATTGTTTTAGGTCAGGCCTCTAATCAAAAAGGTGGTGAACTTACTTTATTAGGTGGTAATGGACATCACGAAACTCATCAAAATGGTTTAGATGTAGATATAGCCTATATAACTCCTCAAAGCAGGCAAGGACTATTTGCAAGTACAGTCGATGATGAAGGAACTTTTACTCTAGGGGGTTCTTATTTAAAATGGCAGCGCTCATTAATGAAGTATTTTTATGATACGGGTATGGTTAATAGATTTGTAACATCACCTGAAATAAAAGCACAGCTTGTAAAGCTATCAAAAGATGAGGGCAATTTATCAATATATCAAGATACCCTGTCAAAAATTTATCCACATCCAGCTCCTAAATACAAAGACCGCATGCATTTGGAAATAATCTGTGCTGCTGGTGGTACAGTACCGAATAAAGGTGTAACGGAAAACAGAGGATGTAGAGATACTTCTGCATCCAGCAGAACATGGCTTGTAGATTGGTGTAATGACAATGTTTGTTGGGGTGAAGAACAAAACAACCCTAGTACAACTCTAACACCAGCAGATAATGAACAAGAAGATCCTGGTGTAACTCCTACGCCAGTGGATGATGCACAAGAAGAAGAAAACACAGATACAAACCCCACATCAGAAAGTAGGATTGATGATATCTAATAGTACTGTACTTAAGTATATAAACCTGTACTAAATTATAGCTTTAAATAATAATTATCTTTGATCAAAATTTATTCTTAACAATATTGTGTGGCGATTATTTTGTTATTTGTTTGCCACGTTTAGATCTTAAATTTTTAATCCGATCCGTAATGTGTGAAATTTCGTTCGTTTATCAAGTCTACTTTTTTAAAGTCTAGGTTAACCCAGACTTCATTCGCGCTTTTGCTCTTAGCTTTGTTTTTTAGTTTCTTTCCTTCTTGTGGTCAAAGGGAGACTGAAGTTTTGATGGTTATAGGAGAGCATAAAATTAGACAAGGTCATGTGACAACTGTAAATACAGTACACTATGAAACAAAAAGTCAAATATCGGATGTATCCCTTAAGATTAACGATTCACCGGATTCTGATGAAAAAACTATGGAAGTAAGCTTTAATTTACAAACAGGTGATGAAACAAAAGAAGTAACTTTAACAGGAGCTGTTAATGAGTCGGGGAGTGTGGAGTTATTTGCAGGTGGTGAAGAAGATAGAGTTGGTGGGTACGGAAATTGCCAATCATCTAATTGTGGCCATGTGATAGTTGATTTATTTTATATAGATTCCAACGATAAACTTAAAACAATACAAACCGAAACTTATTCTGATGCGATAAATAAACCAGTGGTGTATTTAGAAGATTCAGATCCAGATCCAGAAGGTGGAAGGCAAGCAGAATACATAACTCAAACAAATGTACAATCAGTAGCAAGAAGACTAGAGGTAACAGATGATCAGATGGATGAGTTTTTGGAAAACCAACCCTCTATAGCCTCCAATGATTTTGTCGAGCATTGGACAGAGTATCTCAGCAACCTTAGAAGGCGAAACAATGTAAATATATCCTCTGTAATTCCATCAGACAGTGTTAGAGTGCAAGCAGGCGGTGATGGGGCAACTTTATTTAGCCTGAATAGAGCAGGTAGTATGAATACCTTTGCAAGACCTTTTAATATGCGTGTTGAAAAGTCAGTGGAGGTTGGAGGAGAAGAAGTTAAGGCGCGAGGACTTTTATTAAATGGAGAACCCTTAGTTAATGATCCGAGCCATTGCGTAAAATGGGCAGATAATAGTACTAGAAAGAGAACGGTTAGATATGCATCTGCTCTTTTAAATGCTGTATTGTTATATACAGGAGAACAGTTTAAAGGGAGGCTATTAGGTAGATGTTCTATAACTATAGTGGTTAACAAGTCTGCTAATGAAGAAGGTGGAAGATTACCTTATTTAAGCAATCCAGATCAGTTTCACAAAACCCATCAAAATGGTTTGGACGTGGATATATCATATATAACAGATGATAGCGATCCTTTTACAGATATTGTAACTTCAAACAACAGAATAGCTTTGAGTCGTGATGATAGTTTAAACAACTTAAAATTAATAAAAGAGTTCTATGATACAGGTACAATTAATAGATTTATAATTTCTCCTTATGTAAAGGCTAACCTAGTAAAAGTAGCTAGACAAATAGGAGAGCTTGATAAATATAAAGATGCCTTAGAAAAAACGTACCCTTATGCATATCATGAAGATCATATTCATTTGGAGGTAATGTGTGGGACAGTTGGAATTGAATCTAATGTAGGGTGTAGAGAAACCGATAGTAAGCACTTTAAATGGCCTATATCAGAGTGCAATAACACAACCTGTGGAGATAGATGGGAAAGGATAGTAGAAGAACCTGAGCCAGTACAGCAACCAAGAGTAGCAGAATCACAACCTAGAACAGAAAAGCCTAAATTAACGGAACGGCAACCTAGAGTGGCACAACAACAGCCAAGAGCTGAACCTGATAATAATGCTGAAACTAATGTTCCCTCCATTCCTAGGCAGCCCACCCCTCCTATTACGGAAAGCAGATCTGATCATGCACAAACACAAGGCCGACAAAAGGATGAAGAACCTAGTGGAGAAATTGCACAAGCCGAAATCCTAGAATGTAGTCGTGCTCAAAAAAGTGCAATAAGAGATGAAGGGCCGGTTGAAGATCCTGAAGTTTGTATGCCCAAATCTAAAGGTGAAGAACGGATAGCTGCTTTTATGGCAGATCTTGCACCTGGATTGGAGTTGTGCAATTGGAAGAAATTCTATGCTTTTCCTAATGTATGTAAAGTGAGGGTTCCTCTTGTAAAAGTTGGGGAGCTTAAAGACAAACTATTTCCCGAGTGTACCAGACGTCACATTCGTAATATAGATACGCCCATGATATCTGATGCGTGTCAATACTCTCTTTTATCTGATGTTACACAATTTATAGAGACAAACAAAAACAATAGACTGTGTATGTGGAGCATGCATATTTGTAAAACTAGATAGAACCTTTTATACGATCAAACTGATTGAACCTATCAAAAACCGGCTTCGCCAGTTTTTGATAGGTGAATTACGTTCCGGAAGGTCCCTGTAAATTCTTTGTTTTGTCGATAAGTCAGAGATAGGAATAATACTATGTTTACTGCATCTTCCTCATAGCTAATCCCGTTACTTTGATTGTACTACAAGGGACACGGGTAACGTGGAAGAAGGCAATCTGGGATCCATTATTCTAGGATCTGGCATTATTAACTAAAATTATGGTTTCCAAGGTTAACTTTTTATAGAGAAGAAAAATGTCTTGTCACGATAAAAACACAACAGACCTAAAAAAAAGGGGAAATATTCTAAACAGATAAATGACAGTTTATTGTAAAGGCCGAACCTTTTTAGAGGGGTTTTAGGCCGATTTAGAAAACTTGGGGCTAACTCTATAGCCTAGCCCCCCAAGAACACGAATGAGTGTCTTTATTGAAATTTCGTGGAGGTTTCTGTTCATGATAGCTGTGATCTTTGTTCTTCCTATCCCAGTGAATTTAGAAACTTCAGCATGAGTAAGTCTCTTATTCTTAACAACTTCAATAATTTTATTATTTAATTCAACACTAAATTGAATTTCAATACTCTCAGCAAGACTAAGCCCGAGAACCTCAGCTAACTCTTGAGCTGTTTTCGTTGTGATAGCATTTTTTAACTTTTTTTTATTCATAATTATTCAGCATCTCCTTTAATCGTCTTCTTCCTAAATCAATCTCCTTTTTTGGCGTTTTTTGAGTTTTCTTCTTAAAGGCATGGAAAATTAAAATAGTATCTTGAAGCCTTGTAAAATAGAAAACCCGGTAAGTACCAGAGGTATCCTTAATTCTAATCTCTTCAACACCCTTACTAATATCTTTCATCACCCTAGTAAAAGGCATTCCTAACCTCTGTCCCATCTGCATCGCAAAAATGGCCTTACCTAAAGATAAGCGAACAGCCCTAGGGAACTTTTTAATGATCTTTTTTGCAGAGCTGTGGAAGTCAACCCTCTTCACTTATCCAGTGTCACGGATCCATGACAATAAGTCAACCTCTTTTTTTATTCCAACTTCAACTAGTTGTGAACCTTTTATACGATCAACACTGACCCTTATCTGGCAGTCGGGCTTGCAATTTTCTATTTAAAAAAAATATCTGGTGACAATAAGGCTTACAAAAACAGCCTAGGTTTATAAATAATACAAGAGTTTAGTTTTATTAAGATGTGGGTCTTAGTTTTGAGTTATGTTTTGGTGCAGGCTTTGGCTTAGTGTCAGGAGGTTCCACGCCATGAAATGTGATGTCATGAGGTTTAGGTCTTTACTTATTTGCACTGGCTATTTTTTGATACTGGCTTTTTTGGTATTGGGTTGTCAGAAAGCTTCTGAGTCTGAAACTGAACCGGGTTTGCCTGATGCTGCAGAAGAACCAGAATCTGAGCAAACAGAATCAGAAGAAGCCGAAGAACTTGTGGATCCCGAAGAGCAGCTAGAGGAACCTGACAATCTTCTTATTTATAATGAAGACATTGTAAGAAGGGTTATGACTGCACCTGATACCGCTAAAGCAGCTGAGTTGGAGGATGTATCGACTGAGCCTGGAGATGTAATTGACTGCGATGACTTGGAAAATGATTCTTCTCTAAGAACATTTCCTTATTCTTTACCCGAAGAGTACTTGTTCGAGGACAGAAGTGCTGTTTGGGACAATATAACATTTGAGGAACTTCCAATATTCCAAGCCCCAATGACTCCCGTGCTTTGCCATCTAAAACAGGCTATTATTGACAAATCTAGTTTGGATAGGCCCGTAGAAGCTTTTTTCTTAAATGATCTTGGAGCTGCAAACTATGATTCTTTTTTGGTTAGCTTGTTGCTTGATCAAGTTATTGAAGCAAGGCCCAACGATGATAAACCCACTAATATAGATGTGGATTATGTTGTAGAACAGATATCTATTTTTGCTGCTCGTATAGAACAGAGAAAAAATATTGATATGTATGAGTGGGAGAACAATAAAGGTGCCGCAGGAGCTATTATTGGTATTGTTTCTTTTTTGGCTGGAGCGCGGTTCAGAAGACCTGTAGGTGGAGCAGTTAGGTGGGGTGCAAACAAAGTTATTTCCAAGATATCTTTTGGTAGAGTCAACTGGTCTAATGTTTCTAATAGATGGGCAAATACATCTTTAGCAAATGGAGTCCAAGCATCTACGCGTGTGGTTCCGGCAATTGGTACCTTGTCATCGGCTTATGTCACTGGGCATACGGGGTATATTTTAGGTGGTGGAGTTGCTGGCTTATCTATGTCCAAAGGAGAATTTGCTAAGCTTGAAGACTATAATCTTCTATTAGATGAGTTCATTGAGTTTGATCCAGAACACCCAGAATTTCAAGGAGAGCTCACCAGCGAAGAAAAGGAGCTATTATATAAAGAGCTACTAGAAACATTAAGGCAAGGAATAAGATGAGATATGTTTTGGTGGCAATGCTGTTTGTTGCTCCGGGATGTTCCAGCGATAACTTCCTACCTCATAAACTAAGATTCGATAACTTAGTAAGCGATTCATCGATACTGGATCAAGATAATCTAACTCTAGCACAGCTAGAAGGTTTGAAACGTGATGTAAGAAACAGATTGGGTGTTATAGAGGTAATTCTAGCTCCATCTAATGTAACAAAAGATAGTTTAAATGTTTCAAACGAACCTATGCTAACAGAAACACTTGTTCATGATTTAGATTTGTTGATTGATCACAATAATTTGTTGTTAGAACAAAAATTATCTGAAACAGACTGGCGAGATAAAACTTGCAAGGCGTTTATAGATTCACATACTGAACTTTCAAAGGACTTGAGAAAAACCGTTTCTAGAAGAGCTAGCGGTGAGTATAAACAAAATAACAAAAGAGCAAGATTAGAGCAGGCAAGCCATATTTTTGGTGAGTATGGTGCTTTTGTTGCTGCTGGTTTGGAAGGTGGAACATTTTTGACTGGTTTTGATTACTTATGTGATGTTGATGATAGGGATCAATGGTTGGGCTTGATATCGAAGGTATCAACCAGTGCAAGCTCTTACTTATCTCAAATGCATGGAGGTCCCGGTATATTTGATACCGATTTTTTAGAAAGTTTGGATAGGGGGATTGGGACAAAAAAGCAAAATGACACAATAAAGATGGTCTCAGTAATTGCACTAGATATTGGATTGAGTGTGGTTTTATGGCAATACGGAGTTGTAAAAGTGGTCGCAGTTGCTGCTAAAGGTGTTGTGCATGCTAATAAGGTTAGAAGAGCAGCACAGGTAGTGGCTAACGGGATTGAAACAAACAAAAAAATTAGAACGGCAGCAAAAGTTGGGACATTTATGACTGTGGGTTTGGGCATCTCTTTTTTAGATAATGCTTTATTGGAAAATCCTTCTATGTATGAGCCTGATAATGGTCGTACTCTATGGAATGATCTGATAGCCCGAACCAACTATTTTTTAGATCTAAACGTAAATTCCCCGGCAGAGTATGCCAACTACTTTCAATTGCTATATGAAGAGTATAACAACACTAGAGATGCTTTGATAGCTCAGCATCAAGATATGTTGATTCAAATGGAAGAAACATGGGGTTCTCTTGAGCTATCACTTGATGGACATATAGAGCTTTTAGAATTATTAGATCAAAAAATAGAGGATATGACATGAGATATGGTTTTATATTGGTAGCTTTAATATTTTTGGTTTCTTGCGGAGACAGTAAGGAAAATAAAAACACAGGTTCCGGTGGAACTTCTCATTTTGAGGTGGAACCTGAGGAAGAAAATGTGGTGTATGAAGAAGCTGATGCCCGGCTTTCTGCAGATCAAATTATAAACTTAACTTCTGAAGTTTGGAGAAGTAATTGGCTGGTGCAGGGTAGATTGTTGGAGTATTTTTCTAAAAACTCTGAAGATTCTGAAGATTCCAAAAACCGTAGTCAATCAGCACCTATGTCTTTAGAATTGTCTCAGAAGGTGTGGTATTTGCTCGATAGATTAGGTGTGGATGTTGTGTGTAGTGAGGATGTAACTCAAGACAGTTGTTCTGATTCTATCGAAAATTTAGTGGAAGCTACTGTTCTGGATAGTTTTCCGCAAAATACTTCAATAATATCAATTGGCAGTATAGAAATTATCAATCGAAGAGTAGAGGATGGAGAGGATGGAGAGGATGTTTTTTTTGACTATGTGATTGGCGTTGAAGACAAGCTGCATGTAGTAACTGGCCCTGATGTTTCTGTGGACAATTGGGTTACCATCGTACGTGATGTGATTATGTCTCCTGACAGGCTCAAAGCCATATTTGCAAGGGAGAGAATAAGTAGTGATAGGGTGTTGGGTTTAGAAAGCTATTTTGACACTAGAATTTTAAAGCACGACAATATAGATGATATAGAATTCAAAAGTGCTCTTGAGACTTTATGGCATGTCTCAAAATTAGATGAAGAGCTAAGGAGACCTGGAAAATATTTCTCTCATGCAGTCAGTAGGGAGCGTAGCTTAGGTGTGAAGGCTTTTCAGAATATTGTCATAGGAAATAGAAATGAGGATATTCACGAAAATGAGGGTAAACTGACGGTTGAAATTGACTGGGATCAGACGCCAGGAGAGATGTATTTACATCTTATAAAGCAACCTAACTTGTCTGTTCATAATTCTTTTACTCCCTTTCAGGGCATGTACTTGCAAGAAGTTGGGATGAGGGAAGAGGCTTCACAAAACTATAAAGCATTAAGTTTGGCATCATTGGAGACTTTGAAGCTTCAAAAAAATGTTAACAAACTTTACTTAGAACTGCCTGATCTTATGGGCATATCGGGCATACAGTGTGGATTATATGGTAAGAGGTCAAGATTATTGCGTTTTATACCAATTTTTGAGCCAGGGCTATCTTTGGAAGAGTGCGAACACGCTCTTTTGGAAGTTAAAGAAATTGTCCAATCATTTATTCAAGAAGAAGACATTGATAAAATCAGACCGCCTGATTCATGTGGACGTGATCTGGTGACTTTGGGTTGCAGCTTATTTTATTTCATGGCGAGCGAGGCTAGAGAAGATAAAAAAGTAGTTATAATAAGAAATGAAAAACTAAAACCAAACGGCCTTAATATGGAAGAAGATGTAGTTTTTATATCCTATGAGGGCTAGTACAATTTATACAAGATAACCTTATTAACCTTTAGTTGGAGACTTGTTTTATGGATCGTTTCGAACGCAATTTGAAGTTTTGGACTTAAGTTTTTCTGGGTTTTTTGCGAAAAATAGTATTGACAGTAATTTTTGGGTTTGCTAGTCTTGCCCTGGTAGGTTTGGTCCATGCGCTGAGAAGAATCCAGCTGTTTTGCCACGGGATGTTGCGAAGGACTTGTTAGATATAAAGGAGTTATGATGAAGAAATTAATGATCATATTGTCGCTGGTATTTGTAGCGTCATGTGGTAAAGACGACCTGTCTTCTTGTGGTGATAACTACGTTGCAGGCAGTTGTGTGGAAAGTAGTAATGAGGGTGATGTAAAAACTCAAAAAGATGATTTAGAGACAGATGAAAAACAGTGTACTACTACCGAAGGAGAAGGTGACGACGAAAAAGATGTCACTTGTGTTCAAACGGCAGCATCTACCGCCACCACCCCTGTCACCCCTGCCCTTGAAGCGTGTAGTGGCAGTTTTGACTTTGCCGCTGCTAATGGCGCTAGTCCTAGTAAATGTGCTGAGGCGGACGAAACAGATGACGTTAATGCGCTAACTGTTGGTGATGGTGAGGCTAAGTGTACTCACACAGATAGTGGTACCGACTACATTTGTGTTGAGTAATAAGGCTAAGCCAAGTTGCGCCACTGGGGGAAAAATCAGTGGTAGCCTTTGATAGAGACCAACTACTTTGCTTACTAAAGGGGCTTTCAGGCCCCTTTTGGTGTTTGTTTACTCTCTTTTTTTAATGACCCTTTCTATCCCCTAAACCGCCCATTTATTCCTTGAAGACTGACTTTTTTGTATTTTCCTTGTTAAAGTTAAACTATATCTATTTGAAATAAGGACATATTTTCAAAAATACACTGTTTTAAAAAGAAAAGTTAAAGTACCTATTGTTAGGTTGTTTTTGTAAAAGTATAATTATTTTTGGTAATTAGTTTTCAGTTTAGTAATTTTTCAGTATTATTTAGATTAAAGTTTGAGGTTGCTTTTAGCCGTTTGTGCTAGCTGGGACTGATGTTCATAGGGGGTGGTTTTATGAAAAGTAGTTTGGTTACAATTTTTGGTGTTTTTTCTTTCTTTGTACTTTCTGGTTGTGGAGGAGATAATGAGAAGCCACAAACCCCGGCAAGTGGTGCTGGATATGTAAACCAACTAGTGATTTAACTCAAATTAAGAGTGACTTTGCTCGCTATTATTTTACATATACCAATAACCGTAGATGTTCCAACGCACAAACATTAGCTTTAGGAAGGGGTAATGCTACGCAAAACTGCGCTAGGATGACCTCAGCAACCTCTGGTTCTTCAAATATGCAAATTGTAATAACTGATGAAAAGTTTAATGAACATGTCAATGCTGCAAGAAGTGCAAACGAATCTTTTTGTTTTGGGTATATAAGTGTTAATAATGTCTATATAAACTTTTTATGCAGGGCTCAATAATACAATTATATAAGTGTGGATGGTAAGCCGAGTTTCTGTGTTTGCGTAGCTAGGGCATAATATTTGATCTTATGGTGTGAGGATTAGAGCTGTATCTACTTGAAATAAGGGTATATTATTAGAAAATAAAAACCCTTTTGTTTTAAAAATAGGATTAGATTTTGAAGTTATTTTTGGTTTTTTATAATGGCTTATTTTGTATATCTTATAGTGTAATTTTGAGAAATCTTGTGTTTATTGGCTTTGATCTAAATATTTGTTGAAATAATTCCGTTAGTGTTGGTAGTGTTGGCCGTCACTGGCGTTAATTGGTGGTGACTTGGGTTTTTTGGTTGACCTGACCTTGTAGGAGTTTTTAGTATTGACACCTTGGTATTGGGCAGGTATTTGTATGGTCGTTTGACTGTGCATTTAGATGGGAGGTAATTTTTATGAAGAGTATTTTAACAGCAATGGTGCTTGTTTTTTCGGTAGGCCTACTAGTAGGGTGCGGCAAAAAATCAGCAAGCCTTACAGTCGATGATGTGGCAGACCTTGATGAGTGTACTGGAGATCAGAAAAATGCGTTAGATATACAAGGTGACGATGAAAACGTTGACCTTGGCGGGATACAAGGAAGAAACGATCCTCTTTCAAGTAATGCACAACTATACTGTGCTTCTACAGAAGATGAGGAAGCTTTTAAGACTATCCGTGATAAAGAATTAGAAAATAGAGTTGACTGCAAGTGGGAATGGGCAAGTGTATTATATTACTGCAGAGGGGAAGCGGCAGAGGAAGAAGCAGCGGAATAAACAGTTAGGTTAGAATTTGACTAATAACAAAAACCGAGAAAGTAATCTTCTCGGTTTTTGTTTATGGAAATCATAAAAAGCAAACTAAAATATAAGAGATATTTATAAGAAATATTGTCGTAGTTATGTTACTGTTTTTGTAGCAATTATGCTAGTAGATTGTGGCGATAAGGATGCTACAAATCAGGATAATAGAAGTTCAGGTATAAAGCTTTCAGTCAGATGTGTTCTTTCTGAATGCAACCAACCACAAAAGAGTGCTTTAAAAGCGACCAGAGATAATAATGGCATGGTATAGCTGGTATAATTACAGAAACAAGGGAACAAGAAGTATTTAAAGCGATGAGGAAACTAAGCTTAAATATATAATTTATGTATTTATGCATTTGTATATTTACATGTTTGTGTGTGTGCCTGTATATATGAATTTATAAGTACTTAATTTTGGGAGGATAATTATTATGAAGCGAATTGCACAAGCCATAGTGCTTGTTTTTTCTGTAAGCTTGTTAATAGGATGTGACGAGAAGGATAAGCCTTCCACACCGCCAGCCACACCAACACCGCCAGAGCTTAAACTAGAAGAGGTTGCGGGCCTTAACGAGTGTACAGATCCTCAAAAAAAAGACCTAGATCCGGGTCCTGGACTGACCTTAGCAGGTAATAACCCCAACGATGTTGGAGGGGGCCTTTGTGTTCATGTAGATGAATATGGAGCGACTGAAGCCGACATTATAAAATCGTTTGAAAGGCTTCGCGATACAGCTGTCAGGGGAAATAGAGGTTCGTGTAAATGGACATATCGTGACGGGTTTATCGAACAACTATGGTACTGTTCACCACAAAATGTAGCAGAAGAAGGAGCACAAACCGGTGATGACAATTAAACATAGATATTTTTAGATTATTAAATGACCCTGAATATAATATATAGATATATTGTAAAAAAGCGAGGCTATAAAACTCTCGCTTTTTTATTTATATAAAGGTTTGTTTATATAATTTATATATTTGTATGTTATATGTGTGTGCTTGTATATATGACTTTACAAGTATTTAATTTTGGGAGGACGATTATCATGAAGAGAATTTCACAAGCCGTAGTGCTTGTTTTTTTTGTAAGCTTACTAACAGGGTGTGATGATAAAACTACAGAGCCTACTATTTCACTAAAAGAAGAGCTCGCAAAGCTTGATGAGTGTACACAGGCTCAAGAAGATGCTTTAGAGGACGACGAAAGAGCTTGTATTCGTACAGAAGTAGATTCACAGGTAACTGAATCTGAGATTCGAGCAGCTATAGACGAGCTTAAAGATAGGGTTGCGAGTGAGAACAGGGCTTCTTGTAAATTGATAGGTAATACTTTACAGGGGACTGCGGTGTCGTATTGCATGCCCCCTAATAATGAATGATATGCAGAGTAAAATAGAAATCAGTTTAACAACCCATTTCATTTCTTGTTAAGCCCAACATGGTACTGTGTGCTGGAAAGAAAGGAAGAATAGACCGATAACTAAACTGAATATTAATGTTAGGTGTGGAGTTTGTTATAAGCAAAATGGAGTAGCTTTGATTTTGCGTGTTTGTTTTGTGTGTATATAATTATGTTAATAGGTATTCCAAAAGAAATAAAAGGTGATGAAAGCCGGGTTGGTATCACAGAAACCGGTGCTGGCCTTCTTGTTCAAAATGGCCATGAGGTTTTTGTAGAAAAAAATGCCGGGCTTGCAAGTGGGATCACAGATCAAGCTTATATAACAGCAGGGGCTAAAGTTTTAGGTAGTAAGGAGGATGTCTATAAATCCTCTGATATGATAATAAAAGTAAAAGAACCTCAACCATCCGAATACCCTTTTTTAAAAGAAGATCAAATTTTATACTGTTATCTTCATCTGGCTAATGAGCCAGAGCTTACCCAGGCTTTATGTAAAAAAAAGGTAAGTGCAGTAGCCTATGAGACAATAGAAGATGATGCTGGAAAAACTCCACTACTAGTTCCTATGAGTGAAGTTGCAGGAAAAATGACAACCCAAATAGGGGCTCAATTGCTTCAAAAAAACATGGGTGGCAAAGGAATTTTGTTAGGAGGCTCCATTGGTCTGAACAGAGCTAATGTAGTGATCCTAGGTGCAGGTGTAGTAGGTGTTAATGCACTCAAAATAGCGGTTGGAATGGGAGCCAAGGTCACTGTTTTGGACATAGATCGTGATAGGCTAGAGTACCTAGATCATATTTACTCTGAAAGAATTTTAACTCTCTACTCCAATCATAAAAATATTGTTGAAGAGACAAAGTCAGCAGATCTTTTAATAGGGGCGGTTTTAATCACTGGGCATAAGGCCCCTAAGCTTGTAACTAAAGAAATAATTCAACAAATGAGCCCTGGTTCAGTTGTGGTGGATGTAGCTGTAGATCAAGGTGGGTGCATCGAAACTTGTAAACCCACTAGCCATTCGAATCCAACATTTACATATCAAGGTGTGATTCACTACTGTGTACCAAATATGCCAGGGATTGTTCCAAGAACATCCACTTATGCGCTAACCGGGGCCACCCTGTCATATGCGCTTCTTTTAGCAGATAATGGAATTGAGGGTGCAATAAAGCTAGATAGAAAACTTGAAAAAGGCCTTAACATTTATCATGGATTTATAACATATGAGCCTGTGGCATCTGCTTTAAATATGCAATACAAGAAATATGAAGAATAAAGGTCTTCCGAATGAGGATAAAAACAAGTGGACTTGTTCACTTTGGTTCAATTGGCTCACGGGATAAATCTTTATATTATCCAATTGAAGTAACCTCCCTGCGGTCGGTTTTTTATCCGAGTGGTTGCCCAGCACTGTACACGATGCTGATCCCGTAACTAAAGGTCTTCCTCAACATTGATTGAGCTTAGCAACAAACTGGCTTTGCCAGTTTTTGATAAACGAATTACGTTTTGACACAGTCACTTAAGGGCTTACTCAATGGTCGGTTTGCCTACTTTGGCTCAATTGGCTTACGGGATAAACCTTTATATTATCCAATTGGATGGACCTCCTTTGCAGTCGGTTTTTTATACAAGTGGTTGCCCAGCTCTATGCGTGATAGGTATCTCCCTATAATATAAAATCATGACTGTTAATGAAATTAATATTACATCGCCTAATTTTTAATTGATTATTATTTAATTAATATTGTATAGCCTAAGTCTTGAGTGCATAGCCTACGTAAAAGCTGGTATAAAAATTGATATTGACAATAAGCCTTTAAAATGGCGTTAATGAGGCTTTGTTTGAGTAAGTAGGTTTGTGCGGGAATAGCTCAATTGGCTAGAGCATCAGCCTTCCAAGCTGAGGGTTGCGAGTTCGAGTCTCGTTTCCCGCTCCATGAGCTAGAGACTGTAAGTTAAAGCTTAGTCTTGTGGTTTGGAGTTTGTTGGTGCTTTGGGTGTGGGTTTTGTTATGCCCATGTAGCTCAGAGGTAGAGCACACCCTTGGTAAGGGTGAGGTCACGGGTTCAATTCTCGTCGTGGGCTCCATGTTTGCTCTAGATCGCTGGGCTATGTTTGTGGTAGTTATATATGATAATTTTATTTTTTTAAAAGGAGAGGCTTAGATGTCAAAAGAGAAATTTGAAAGAAAAAAACCGCATATAAATATCGGAACTATTGGTCATGTGGATCATGGTAAAACAACTTTAACTGCGGCTATTACTAAAACTCTGTCCGAAACTGGCGGTGCTACGGCAATGGGCTATGAGCAAATAGACAAGGCACCAGAAGAAAAGGAAAGGGGTATTACAATTTCCACAACTCATGTGGAGTATGAAACAGAAAAAAGACACTATGCCCATGTGGACTGCCCAGGTCATGCTGACTACGTAAAAAACATGATTACTGGGGCTGCACAGATGGATGGAGCTATATTGGTTGTATCTGCAGCAGATGGTCCAATGCCTCAAACAAGAGAGCACATTCTACTTGCAAGACAGGTTGGTGTGCCAGCTATTGTGGTCTTTATGAATAAGTGTGATCAAGTGGATGATGCTGAGCTTTTAGACTTAGTAGAGTTGGAGGTTAGAGAACTTCTATCTAAGTATGAATTTAAAGGAGACGATGTACCAATAGTTAGAGGGTCCGCTCTAAAAGCTATGGAAGGTGATACTTCTGACATGGGCAAACCCTCCATTTTAAAACTAATGAGTGAGTGTGATACATGTATACCTGAGCCTAAACGAGATATCGATAAAAACTTCTTGATGCCAATAGAAGATGTATTTTCCATCTCTGGTAGAGGGACTGTTGTAACAGGTAGAGTCGAAAGTGGAATTGTTAAGGTGAATGAAGAAGTAGAAATTGTAGGGATTAGAGAGAGCGCAAAAACTACAGTAACTGGGGTTGAGATGTTTAGAAAACTATTAGATCAAGGCCAGGCTGGGGATAACGTAGGGGTACTTCTTCGTGGTACAAAAAAAGATGATGTGGAAAGAGGACAGGTGTTGTGTAAACCTGGATCTATAAAACCACACAAAAAATTTAAAGCCGAGGCATATATTTTGACCAAAGAAGAAGGTGGAAGACACACTCCTTTTTTCAAGGGATATAGACCGCAATTTTATTTTAGAACAACTGATATAACAGGTATGGTAACTCTAAAAGAAGGTACTGAGATGGTTATGCCTGGGGATAACACCGACATGTCGGTTGAACTTATAGCTCCAATTGCGATGCAGAAAGGTCTCAGGTTTGCCATTAGAGAAGGTGGTAAAACTGTGGGTGCAGGTGTGGTTACCAGTATAGTAGAGTAATCCCACTTCTGTTTGTGGTTTTTGTTAGTGACTTTTGAGGCCCAAATGTATTTTATAGGGTTTGGAGTTGAATCCCTAGGGTAGTAGCTCAATTGGTAGAGCAACGGACTCCAAATCCGTAGGTTGCGGGTTCAAGTCCTGCCTACCCTGCCATTCTGGCAAACCGGCACTCAGTCAATCTGGGATTAGGTAGTTGTTTTAATTTTATGAAAAAATTAAAAACATACCAATTAGCTATTAACTTCTACTACAAAGCTAAAAAACTAACTTTAAGAGAACCCCTCAAAAATCAATTCCAAAGAGCTATCCTAAGTATAGTACTTAATCTAGCAGAAGGGAGTGCAAAACCAACAGCTAAAAAAAGAAGAAGGTTCTATACAATAAGCCTAGGATCGCTTAGAGAAACACAGGCAATACTAGAAATTATAAACCACAAAGCTCTTATAGTAGAAAGCAATAAACTAGGAGCTTATCTGTACAAATTATGCAAAAACACACGGTTTAAACCGTGTGTTTTTTGAGCTTACTTGTAAATCTAGAGTTTAATTCTGTACTTTGTTAGTCATTGCAAAGATAGTGGTTGTTTGGCTAACACTGTCGTATATTTCCAGACTAATCAATCCTGCATCGGATATGTCTCGAGGAAGGTTCAACTCTACTGAATTTGTAAAAAGCGTTTTGTTATATTTTTCAGGTTCTCCAGACACAGCAAAAGTCTCTGCATCGATAACTCTTTGCCCATCGGCAAATAATGAAAATTCAAAATTGCTGACATCTAACTTTTCTGTATCCTCATCATAAAATGAAACTCTTATTGTACCACCAGCAGGTATTTTTGTTGCCTCTTCATCAATTGCAGCTTGTTTTGTTGCAGCATCAGAAGGAGCATATGGATTTGGGTTCTCATCAAATTCTTTTAACACGTCAGCTCTAAGCTCGTTCAGACGATCAATGTAGGCACCATAGTCTACTGAAATTGTAGTTGTATGACCTGCAGGATACTTGGGATCATGGTCAAAGTGCCCAGGTATTCTCGTCACGTCCTGTATAATTGTTGTTGTAACAAAATCAACGCTAGAAGGAGCAGCATTTACATCCACGCTTTTCTGGCTGTAATCAGAACAACTAACTACAGCTATAGAAAGCAACAGCACAAAACCTCTTGCTAACAAACCATTTGGTAAGAAATATCTTGTCACGAGTACCTCCCATTTATACTATACTCGGTTAAAACCCTTATTTGTGGCTGATTTTTGTCCAAACCCAGTTTACTCCAAGCTTCACCAACCATTAGTATCTAAACCACGTACTTTAATAGGGTTTCGGAACTTATTATGATTAGCTAAACAAAAATATAGGATTTTTTACGTAAAGGTGAGGTTAGTGAACAGCAAATAAATCTGGCTTTGCCAGATGGTTCAATTAGCTCACGGGATAAATCTTTATATTATCCAATTGAAATAACCACCCTGCGGTCGGTTTTTTGCCTCGTTCGGAAGGCCTTTAGTGACGGGATCGGCATCTTGTCCAGAGCTGGGCAACCACTCGGCCAAAAGGCAAACGGAGTTGGCCTAGTTGGAAGACCTTTATATAATTTTTTAGTTGACGATCATATTTTTTGATGCTAGCCGTATTTGCTTACGCATGCCTTTTGTTAATCAATTGAGATTAAGGAAAGGTCTTTTTGTGCTTAATTTTGTAATGCTTAATTTTAACGCTTTGAAGCAAAGTACCCTGAACTAAAAATCAGGGCATTGGTTGCGATAAACCATAGTAAATTAAGCACAAGATTTGGTGCAAGCTTAGGGTGTTTGCTGCTGTTTTTGCTTTTTTGTTTAGCATAGACTTAGGAGAGTTTAGTTTGGATCGTTTGAGAAAAGAGCAAGAGATAAGCAGTTTGATTGATAAATTTTCTAAGGCCAAGGCATCTTTTTTGGTCAACTTCAAGGGAATAAATGTAGAGCAGGTTACGAGCCTTAGAAAGGGACTTGTTAATTCTGGTGCAGAGATGAAAGTCATAAGAAACACTTTAGCTAAGGTTTCTTTAAAAGGTGATTCAGACAAATTTGCTATGTTAGAAGAGCATTTTGTAGGGCCAAATGCTTTGGTTTTTGCATATGAAGATGTGCCTAAGATAGCCAAGATTTTGTGTGAATTTCAAGAAGAGCTTGAATCTTTGAAACTAAAAGTTGGCCTCATGGATGGCCAAAAGTTAGATAGTGATAAAATTGTATATCTATCTAAGCTCCCAAGCCTTGATGAGCTTAGAGCTAAGTTTCTTTCTGTTCTTGGAGCTGTTCAGAGTAAGTTTTTGAGACAATTAAAAGCTCCGCAATCCAGCTTTGTGCGTTTGCTTAGAGCTAAAGAAAACCAAACTTAATTTTTCTGTAGGAGGAAAAACAATATGTCTTTAGATCGGAACCAAGTGATAGACTATCTATCTCAGTTACCTGTTATAGAGCTATCTTCGCTTGTAGAAGAATTAGAAGAAAAATGGGGTGTTAGTGCAGCTCAGGTTGCGGTTGCAGCAGGGCCAGCAGCAGGTACAGATGCAGGAGCTAGTGAGGAAAAGACAGAATTTGATGTTGTGCTTCAGTCTGTTGGATCAAATAAAATTTCTGTAATCAAAGAGGTTAGAACCATAACAGGTCTTGGGCTCAAAGAGGCAAAAGAGTTGGTGGAATCTGCTCCAAAACCTGTAAAACAGGGTGTTAATAAAGAGGATGCTGGTAAAATAAAAGAGTCTCTTGAAAAAACCGGAGCCACTGTAGAATTAAAGTAATTTTCATCCAACAAACAAATGGAACACATGTCCCTTTGTGATGGCTTATAATGCCAAAATTGATAAAGGAGAGTTAATAATAGTATGGCCACACCTGTAACCGCCTCTAATTTAAGACTAAGGCGTTCTTATGGTAAGACAGATGTAACAGTTGATATACCAGATCTTATAGAACTACAACGACGTTCTTATGCTAATTTCCTTCAACATGATGTTGACATGGATAAAAGGAACCCTGTGGGTTTACAGGGGGTTTTTAAGTCTGTATTCCCAATAACAAATTTTAACAAGACTTGTAGCCTCGAGTTTGTTGGATATTCACTAGAACCTCCAAAGTATGATGTTGAAGACTGTAGACAAAGAGGAATGACCTTTGCCTCCCCTTTTAAGGTTACTCTTAGGCTTGTGGTATTTGATGTGGATGAGAGTTCAGATACAAGATCAATAAGAGATGTGAAAGAGCAAGAAATTTATCTAGGCGAGATGCCTTTGATGACAGCTAGTGGGTCTTTTATAATAAATGGAACAGAAAGAGTTGTAGTAAGTCAGTTGCATAGATCGCCAGGTGTGTTTTTTGATCATGACCAGGGAAAAAATACTGTTAGTGGAAAATACATATATAGTGCCAGGGTCATACCGTACAGAGGTTCGTGGCTAGATATACACTTTGATCAAAAAGATCTTCTGTACGTAAGAATTGATAGAAAAAGAAAATTTCCGGCTACAATACTTTTGAAAGCACTAGGGTATGATACCAAAGAATTACTAGAGATATTTTATGAACCAGATATAATTACAATTGGTGCTAATGGAAAAATAAAAAAGACACTTAACATAGATCAAATCTTAGGTACCAGAGCTTCTGGTGACATAATCAGCCCTAAAACCAAAGAAGTGATAGTCAAGCAAGGACGTAGAATAACAAGATCTGTAGTGAGCAAAGTAAAAGAGCTTGGTATGAAGGAGTGTCAAATAGAAAGAGAAGAGCTTCTGGGAAAAGTTCTTACTGACACAGTGATGGATGAAAATACAGGTGAAATTATAGCAGAGGCTAACGCCGATATAACTCCTGAAATTTTAGAAGCTATAGAAAATGCAAAAATAAAAACACTAAAAGTAATTTTCTTTGATGGGTTAACTGTTAGTCACTCATTGAGAAACACCTTATTGATAGACAAAATTCCAAATAAAGAGGCTGCTCTATTAGACATATATAAACGTATGAGACATGGAGAACCTCCAACAATTAAAATGGCAGAAGCTTTTTTCGAAAGAATGTTTTTTAATCCAGAGACTTATGATCTCTCAGAAGTAGGTAGGCTGAAGTTTAACCATAGATTCAACACAAACGATGTGCCAATAACGCATGGAACTTTGAGAAAAGAAGATATTGTGTTGGTGGTTAAAACTTTAATCGATCTTAAAAATGGTATTGGTCAAGTTGATGACATAGATCACTTAGGTAACAGAAGAATAAGATCTGTTGGAGAGCTTTTAGAAAATCAATATAGAATAGGGCTTGTTAGGATGGAGCGTTCTATAATGGAGCGAATGAGTCTTCAGGATATAGAAACCATGATGCCTCATGATCTGGTAAACGCAAAACCTGTAAATGCTGTAGTAAAAGAATTTTTTGGTTCATCTCAACTTTCACAGTTTATGGATCAAACAAATCCTCTTGCGGAGATCACTCATAAAAGAAGATTGTCTGCATTAGGCCCTGGAGGTTTAACCAGGGATAGAGCTGGGTTTGAGGTAAGGGATGTACACCCTACACACTATGGTAGAATTTGTCCTGTTGAGACACCAGAAGGTCCAAACATCGGTCTTATTGCATCACTGGCAAGCTTCGCTAGGATAAATAAATATGGATTTATAGAAACTCCTTACAAAGCTGTCGAAAATGGAAAGATTAAAAAGAAAGTGCAGTACTTGTCGGCTTTTGAAGAGACAGGTCATCATATTGCACAGTCCAGTGGTCAAGACAAGTTATCCCCCAACTCCCAGGGAATGGTGGATGTAAGGCTCAATGGAGAGTATAAAACTATAGCCAAAGATCAAGTTACTTTGATGGATGTATCCCCTAGCCAACTTGTATCAATAGCTGCTTCTTTGATTCCTTTTCTAGAGCATGATGATGCGAACAGAGCATTGATGGGATCTAATATGCAACGACAAGCAGTTCCTTTGATGTTGACCGAAGCTCCTTTGGTGGGAACGGGTGTTGAACGATTGGTTGCAAGAGATTCTGGTACTTCTATTGTATGTAGAAATGATGGTGAGGTGGTTAAAATTGATGCTTCGATGATAGTGGTAAGAAGACTTGCTAAAGGTGGTGGGCTTGGTGCCAATGTCGACATTTATAACCTAATAAAATATCAAAGAACAAACCAGAACACATGTTTTAATCAAAAGCCTATTGTGAAACTAGGAGATAGGGTTAAGGCTGGAGATATAATAGCAGATGGACCTGCAACTGAGTTAGGTGAACTAGCTTTGGGCAAAAATGTGATTATAGCATTTGCTCCTTGGCAAGGATATAACTTTGAAGACTCAATTTTATTATCTGAAAAACTAATTAAAGAAGATGCCTTTACCTCTATACACATTGAGGAATTTGAATGTGTAGCAAGAGACACAAAACTAGGGTCAGAGGAGATTACAAGAGATATAGCAAATGTTGGTGAAGAGGCATTAAAAGATCTGGATCAAAGTGGTGTTGTTCGCATCGGGGCTGAGGTAAAACCGGGGGATGTTCTGGTTGGTAAAGTTACTCCAAAGGGAGAAACTTTACTTTCACCAGAGGAAAAATTATTAAGAGCAATCTTTGGTGAAAAAGCCGGGGATGTTAAGGACACTTCTTTGAGAGTTCCATCTGGTGTTATGGGAACTATTATAGATGCACAAGTGTACAGTAGAGAACCTGATGAAAAAGACGAAAGGCTTCAATATATAATTGCTCATAAAAAGAAAAAATTGAAAAAAGATTTAGGTGTTGAAGAAAATGTAATTAGAAACAATGCCTTTGATAAATTAAAACAAATTCTGGTTGGTGAAAAGACCACAGGCGAACTTTTAAATGAAGATGGGACACAAAACTTGCTAGAAAAGAAACAACAAATAACTGCAGATGATCTGGAAGCTATTCCATTTGATCTTTTGTCTTACATACCTTTGGAATCATCACTTGAGACCAAGGTGTCAGATGTAGTGAATGAAGCTAGAAAACAACTAGAAGCTATAAGAGTTATATTTGATGACAAATCTGGAAGGCTTGACAAAGGAGATGAACTTCTTCCTGGAGTTATTAAAATGGTCAAAGTGTATGTGGCCATAAAAAGGAAGCTTCAAGTTGGAGATAAGTTTGCAGGAAGACATGGAAACAAAGGTGTTGTATCTAAAATAGTTGCAGAAGAAGATATGCCCTATATGGCTGATGGAAATCCTGTGGATATGATTTTAAATCCACTTGGAGTTCCATCCAGAATGAATATTGGCCAAATTTTAGAAACTCATCTTGGTTTAGCAGCTAGAACTTTAAGCGATGGCCTGGATAGATTTATAAAAGACTTTCAAGCTGAGGTTGCTAGAAAAGATCTTTTGGAAATTTTTAAGGACACAGAGTTCGAATCTCAAATTAAAGGTGCTGATGATGAATCGATAAGAAATATGATCCCTTATTTAAGAAAGGGGGTACACATTTCAAGTCCCGTTTTTGATGGTGTTAAAGAAGATGAAATCAAAGAATTGTTTGAAAAAACCGGCCTTCCATCAAATGGTCAGACAGTTCTTTTTGATGGTAGAACTGGTGAACCATTCCAAAATCCAATTACTGTTGGTGTGATGTACATGTTAAAGCTTCACCATTTGGTTGAAGAAAAAATACACGCAAGAGCGATCGGGCCTTATTCTTTGGTAAGCCAACAACCTCTTGGTGGTAAAGCACAATTTGGTGGACAAAGACTAGGTGAGATGGAGGTATGGGCTATTGAGGCTTACGGAGCTGCTTATTCACTTCAAGAGTTTTTAACTGTTAAGTCAGATGATGTTGCTGGTAGAACCAGAATGTATGAAAGTATTGTGAAGGGAGAAAACATGCTTGATGCTGGTTTACCAGAATCATTCAATGTACTTATTAAAGAGTTACAGAGTTTGGGTCTAAACGTTGATCTATTAGAGTCCAATATACTAGGCGAAGAATCAGAAGTTGGAATGGATGATGAAGATGCTATTTTTCAATGAAACTTTTAGCCTCATTAGGAAAACCTTTATGGAGATGAATTTGATGACACGTATAGAGCTGGGCAACCACTCGGCAAAAAAACCGACCGCAGGGAGGTTATTTCAATTGGATAATATGAAGATTTATCCCATGAGCCAATTGAACCAAAGTGAACAAGTCCACTTGTTTTTAGCCTCATTAGGAAGACCTTTATGAAAGACCTATTGAACTTTTTTGATAAACCAAAAGATCCCTTAGCGTTCAATGCTGTTAGAGTGTCTTTGGCACCTCCTGAAGTAATTCGCAAGTGGTCTTTTGGTGAAGTAAAAAAACCTGAAACCATAAACTACAGAACATTTAAGCCGGAGAGAGAAGGTTTGTTTTGTGCAAAAATATTTGGTCCCACCAGGGATTACGAATGTATTTGTGGCAAATATAAAAGAATGAAGTTTCGTGGAATTGTGTGTGAAAAATGTGGTGTTGAAGTAACACAGAGTAAAGTTCGTAGAGAGCGAATGGGGCATATAGAATTAGCTTCTCCTGTTGCACACATTTGGTTTTTAAGATCTCTACCTAGTAGGATAGGCAACTTGTTAGACATGAGTCTAAAAGATGTGGAGAGAGTTTTGTATTGTGAGTCCTATGTAGTGGTTGATCCTACGGAAACCAATCTAACAGAAGGACAACTGCTGTCAGAAGAAGAGTTACAAGATGCAATGTCTGAACATGGCCCTGGCTTTAAGGCCAAAATGGGTGGAGAAGCTATAAAAGAATTGTTGAGTAAAATTGATCTAGAATTTTTATCAAAAAAATTAAGAATAGATATTAAGGAAAGTAAATCTGAAGCTACGATAAAAAAAATAACCAAAAGACTTAAAGTAGTGGATGCTTTTAAAGGCTCTCCTAATAAACCAGAGTGGATGATCTTGGATGTCGTACCTGTAATCCCTCCTGATCTAAGACCTCTTGTGCCTTTGGATGGAGGCAGGTTTGCAACATCTGATCTAAATGATCTTTATAGAAGAGTTATCAATAGAAACAACAGACTTAAAAGACTCAAAGAGCTTTCTGCACCTGAAATTATAATAAGAAATGAAAAGCGAATGTTGCAGGAATCTGTGGATGCTCTATTTGATAACGGAAGAAGAGGCAAGGTATTTACAGGGCCTAACAAAAGACCGCTTCGTTCTTTGAGTGATGCACTTAAAGGTAAACAAGGAAGGTTTAGACAAAATCTATTGGGTAAACGTGTGGATTACTCTGGTAGATCTGTAATTGTGGTGGGGCCACACTTAAGGCTTCATCAATGTGGAATACCAAAGAAGATGGCTTTGGAGTTATTTAAACCATTTGTCTATAACAAGTTAGAAGAAAGGGGATTGGCCAGCACAATTAAGCATGCAAAGAGAATAGTGGAGCAGGAGGATGATGAAGTTTGGGATATTTTGGCTGAGATTGTAAAAGAACACCCTGTTTTGCTAAACAGAGCACCTACACTTCACAGACTTGGTATTCAAGGTTTTGAGCCAGTGTTGAATGAAGGTAAAGCAATACAATTACATCCTCTTGTATGTACTGCTTATAATGCAGACTTTGACGGTGATCAGATGGCTGTTCATGTACCTTTGTCATTGGAGGCACAGACAGAAGCTAGAGTGTTAATGATGTCGACTAACAACATTTTATCTCCAGCTAATGGAAGACCAATCATTAATCCATCTCAAGATGTAGTTTTGGGTTTATATTGGATGACTAGATTAAGACATGGTGCAAAGGGAGAAGGGAGAGTGTTTTGTAGCATCCCAGAAGTTTTATATGCCTATGAAACTGGTCATATAGATATACAAGCTGGGATAAAAGTAAGAGTCAATGGAAAGCTAGAAGAGACTACTACTGGTAGAGCTATCTTGGCTGATATGGTGCCACCTGAAGTTTCTTTTGATCAAGCAAATCAGCTTATGACTAAAAAGCAAGTTGCCAATTTAATTGACTCATGTTTCAGGATAAGTGGAAACAAGGCAACGGTTCTTTTGGCAGACAGATTGATGCGTACAGGGTTTAAGTACTCTACCATAGCTGGCATATCAATTTGTTCTGACGATATGATTGTACCTGAATCAAAACAGAAGTTAATAGATCAAACTAACTTACAAATTCGTGAAATTCATAAGCAATATGATGAAGGTTTAATTACGGATGGTGAGAGATATAATAAGGTGTTGGACTTGTGGACCCAAACATCAGACAAAGTTGCTAAAGAGCTTATGAATGAAATAGAGTTCGATGAGTTCGAAGTCAATGGTGAGAAGAAAAAGGTAACAGGTTTTAATAATATATATGTGATGTTCCATTCCGGAGCTAGAGGTTCTGCTGCTCAGATAAGACAGCTTGCTGGTATGAGAGGTCTTATGGCTAAACCATCGGGTGCAATTATAGAATCTCCTATTACTGCAAATTTTAGAGAAGGACTTTCTGTCCTACAGTACTTTATTTCAACTCACGGAGCTAGAAAAGGACTTGCAGATACTGCCTTAAAGACTGCTAACTCCGGTTACTTAACCAGAAGACTTGTCGATGTAGCACAAGATTGTATTGTGTTAGAGCATGATTGCAACACTGATGAAGGTATGACTGTGAGACCTTTGATAGAAGGTGGGGAAATTATACAAACTCTTGGAGAGAGAATGCTAGGTAGAGTTTCTTTTGAAGATATTCAAGATCCTTACACTGATAAAATTATGTTACGAAAAAATGATGAGATTACGGAGGAAAAAGTTCTGGCTCTAGATGAAGCCGGAATTGATGTTATTAAAATTAGATCTGTTCTTACTTGTAAAACCAGTCGTGGTGTATGTGCTATGTGCTACGGTAGGGACTTAGCTTGTGGTAACATTGTCAATTTGGGAGAAGCTGTAGGTATTATTGCAGCTCAGTCTATAGGTGAGCCCGGAACTCAGCTTACTATGAGAACATTTCATTTGGGCGGAACAGCAACAAGAGCAATTGAACAATCAATATATGAAGCTAGAAGAGAGGGTACTGTTAGATTTGATGGGTTGGTTACGGTTCGAAATAGAGATAATAAACTTGTGGTAATGAACAGAAATGGCGAGTTAATAATTCAAGATGATACTGGAAGAGAAAGGGACAGGTTTAGATTAGTCTACGGAGCTATTTTAGAATTAAATGAAGGTGATGCAGTTGGGTCTGGTCAACTTATAGCTGAGTGGGATCCTTACTCAACTCCGATTGTTACAGAGGTAGATGGCTTTATAAAATATGAAGATATTACGGAAGGTTCCACCGTTTCAGAGCAGGTGGACTCTGTAACAGGATTTTCTACCAGAGTTATTACCGAGGGAAAGGATGCAGCTCTGAAACCTTCGGTTGTGTTGGTAGATAAGAGCGGAGCAAATATGAAGTCTCCTAACTCCGGTAGTAACATACGCTACAGACTGCCTGTTGGGGCTCAGCTTTTAGTAGCCTCTGATGCAGAGATCAAGGCTGGAGATGTAATTGCAAAAATTCATAGAGAAACTACTAAGACTAAGGATATCACAGGTGGTTTACCTAGGGTTGCTGAATTGTTCGAGGCAAGAAAACCTAAGGAGTCTGCAATTGTTACAGAAATTGATGGGTATGTGAGTTTTGGTAAAGACTTAAAAGGCAAACAGAGGGTAACTGTTACTCCTGAAGAAGAGAAAGGTGAGCCTAGAGAATATTTAATTCCAAAAGGAAAGCACATAGCTGTTAGGGAAGGTGAGTATGTAAAAGCTGGGGAGGCTTTGATGGATGGCTCTACCAATCCACATGATATTTTAGCAGTACTAGGTGATCATGAGCTAGCTTCATACATAGTGAATGAAATACAAGAAGTGTATAGACTTCAGGGTGTGCCTATAAATGATAAGCATATAGAAATTATAGTAAGGCAGATGTTAAAGAGAGTTAAGGTTGTAGATTCTGGAGACACCGGGTTTTTATTAGAAGAGCGAGTAGAAAAATATGAGTTTGAGACGGAAAATAAGAGAATTGTTGCAGAAGGAGGAGCCCCTGCAAAGGCAGAGCCTTTATTGTTGGGTATAACCAAAGCCAGTCTTAGTACAGACAGTTGGATTTCTGCGGCGTCCTTCCAGGAGACCACAAAGGTTCTAACCGAAGCTGCCATATGTGGAGCTAAGGACGATCTTAAGGGATTAAAGGAAAATATTATTATGGGTAGACTGATTCCTGCAGGAACAGGCCTTTCATGTTATAAAAAATGGAAAGTTGATATTGATAATGAACATGCAAGTGAGGTATAGGACATGAAAACGGTAAAAAACAAATTATGAGTAAATTAATAAATACTAGGTTGATAATAGATATGGAAAAGAGCACTGATGCCTACAATTAATCAATTAATAAGAAAATCCAGGGTCTTGCCAAAATCCAGAACCAAGTCTCCAGCACTGAAGGCTTGTCCTCATAAAAGAGGTGTGTGTACCCGTGTGTATACCCAAACTCCTAAAAAACCAAACTCTGCTCTAAGGAAGGTTGCCCGTATAAAACTTTCCAACGGACATGAAGTTACTGGCTATATTCCTGGTATAGGTCATAATTTGCAGGAACACTCGGTAGTATTGATCAGAGGTGGAAGAGTAAAAGATATTCCTGGTGTAAGATATCATATTGTAAGGGGTGTTTTGGATACTCAAGGTGTGCAGAACAGATTAAATGGTAGATCTAAATACGGAGCTAAAAAATCTACCAAGACAACTAAGAGTTAATAGAAGTAATAGAGGATTGTAAAGAGGATCTATGTCGAGAAAGAAGGGTAATTATACAAGAAAAACTATACCAGACCCAGTTTATCATGATTTGATGGTTTCCAAATTTATTAATCATCTGATGGTGGATGGTAAAAAATCTATAGCTCAGAACATCTTTTATGGTTGTATTGATATTTTAAAAGAAAAAGTAAAGTTGGATGAACCTTTAGCTGTATTTAAAAAAGCTATCGAGAATTCAAAGCCATCTGTTGAAGTTCGTTCAAGAAGAGTTGGTGGTGCAACTTATCAAGTTCCTGTTGAGATCAGACCTGTTAGAAGGCAGACATTGGCAATGAGATGGTTGGTTGGTTATGCAAGAGAAAGAAAAGACAAAACTATGGCTAAGAGATTAGCCTCTGAGCTAATGGATGCATATAACAATCGTGGTAATGCTGTTAAGAAAAGAGATGATGTTCACAGAATGAGTGAAGCTAACAAAGCTTTTGCCCACTATAATTGGTAACACTATTAAATTTTTAACGAACTTAAATGATTCAAAGTTTTGTGAACTAATGTCACACTTGTTTCCATTAGTTCTTGTACCAAGGTTAAAAATAAATAAATTTTATGTTTCTGGTAGCTTAGAAGCTTGACCTCCTCCTAGCAATTCTTGTGTCGCATACGCGAAACATTTCTTCAATGAAACTCTGCGGTACTCCATACCCAATTGCTGTTTGAGATATACTGTAATTGAAAACAGCTCCATTCCTACATAGCTCACGAGCCAACTCTAATTCCATACCGAGTGCTGCATATATAATGGCAGTGTCTCCATCATCATCAGTTGCATGAACATTTGCTCCGGCCTTAATTAATTCTCGAACAACCTCTAAGTGTCCTGCAAATGTTGCTCTCATTAAGGGGGTTATAAGGCTCAACAAACTTGCTGCATTGACATCGACACCTTCTTTAATAAGTTCTCTTACTACTTCTAAATTCCCATCGCCTATTATTGCATATACCAAAGCAGTGTCTGCGTCAGTGTCAGTTGCATGAACATTTGCTCCGGCCTTAATTAATTCTCGAACAACCTCTAAGTGTCCAATCATTGCTGCTGCCATGAGGGAGTTAAATCCATCTGAATCTGCTGCATCAATTTCTGCACCTGCTTTAATCAGCTCTCTTATTATTTCTAAATGTCCCTCTATTGATGCTACTATGAGAGCAGTAAAGCCATTTGAATTTCTATCGCTCAAATCTGCTCCAGCCTCTATTAGCTCCCTGACTACTTCTAGTTGGTCCTTCAATATGGCATATATAATAGCAGTGTCCCCATCTGAATCTGTTGCATGAACACTTACATCAGAAGCTACTAACTCTCGAACTACTCCTAAACTTCCATTATTGGATGCAATCATAAGAACGCTGACATTGCGTAAATTCCCATCATTTATGGTCGTACTGAAATCGACATCAGCACCTGCTTTAATCAATTCTCTAACTATGTCTAAACGATTACTAACAGATGCGATCATAAGAGCAGTAAAACCATCTGAATTTGTCGCATTGGGATCTGCTCCAGCTTTGATTAATTCACTCATAACTTCTAAATGCTCATTTGCTACTGCCGCAATAAGAGCTTCATCATATTTATCAGCATGATCTCCAGTTTCAATCAACTCACGGACCCTGTTTAAATCACCTTCCTGTGCCGCTGTAACAAGGAGATCATCGCTAGGAGTAGCAGTGTACTTTAATTTCCTGCCCCTGTTCGTATCATCATTGGCAAAAGTTTTAGTAAAAGGATTGTTTAAAAGTTTGTTTAAGGTTGTCAGCTTTTGAGCTCTATTCAGATCCTTGCTGACTATGTTGTTAAAAATAGGTTTATTTTTAACTTTGATGGAAGCCATCTTTCTTGTGGATAAATTAGAAAAATGAACACCTTGCTTTGTTTTACCTAAACTTGCACAAGATATACTTAATGGTAACAGGTAGACCAACAAAAACGAAAAAGACCTATGAGGCATAAAAACTCCTTTATTTGTTTCTTATTTTACTTGCAAATATGTGATAAGCAACACAATTTTTTAGTTGCAAAAAATTTATCTTTCTAAGTCTCTGAACAAAGATAGTTTTATCATTAAATAGCTATATAATGGGTTTGTTGTAAAGGTTGCTGTATATCAAAAACTTTGCCCAAACAATTTCATGCGGATCTTAATGCTATAGACAACAAAGGACAAAATGCCTTAGATTGGGCATGATCTGTTAAATTAACCATTAAGTTTTGTAAAAACAGCAAGAGCATTTTTATACATTTGTTGTTTAAACTCTTCTGCTTCTATTCCCTTTAAATCTGCTAAAAACTTACCTACATGGCCTACATAGGCAGGAGTATTTTTTTTGCCTCTTACAGGTACAGGAGCTAAAAAAGGTGCGTCGGTTTCAATGTGCATTCTGTCTATTGGAGTATTTTTTGCAACATCAACTAATTGTTTTGCGTTTTTGAATGTTACAATTCCACTAAATGAAATATTCATTCCCAGTGATAGAGCCTCATCTGCTAACCACTGTGTTCCAGTGAAACAATGTATAACTCCCTTGGGCTTAATTTTTTTTAAAATATCAATGGTATCTTTTTCTGCATCCCGTGTATGTATTTGAACAGGAAGATCTAGTTCTTGTGCCATTTCTAGTTGTTCCAAAAAAACTTGTTTTTGTACTGACTGCTCAGAGTAGTTATAGTAATAGTCCAACCCTATTTCACCTATTGCAACACAGTTTTTTACATGAGCATTTTCTAAAATATATTTTTTTACTTCTATATCAAAGTCTTTAGCATCGTGTGGATGTATTCCAAAAGTACAAAATACATTTGGAAAATATTTTTTGGAAAATTCCAGAACTTTTTTTTGAGTAGCTGGTGTAGTGGAGATAGTTATCATATGTGTTACTCCACATTCTTTGGCTTCCAAAATAGCTTGTTGTGGATCCTCTAACATATCTAAGTGGCAATGAATATCAATCCAACTCATAAAGATCTTCCGAATGAGGCAAAAATAAGGGGGCTATGCCTACTTTCAAGGCCTGGTGATTACCCAGCTTTCTATGTGTCATTTGATACTTCCCTTCAGTGCCATTTGTTCAAAAATAATATTTTTGTCCACATTGCCTTTTAAGTGTTGGATCATTTTAGAAGAGCAATCAAACATACGATTTATTCTATCTAACTTAATGGAGTTATATTTTTTGATTATGTCAGGGTATTTTATTAATGTTTTATTATAATTGGCTATAGCCAAATCCCTTAAAAACTCTCTTATAAAATAACATATTAAGAGTGCTTCTTTTTTGTCCTTAATTTTTATTTTTCCAACACTTACTACACTATTTTTTATAATGGCATCTAACATATTTAAGGATTTTTCGAATGCCGGATCATCTAAGCTTAGGTTTTCCTTATCTAAGTCAAAGTTGTTTGATGAGTTGTCCATTGTATCTGCTCTAAATACTTGTACACGACTTCTTATAGTTGATAAAAAGGTTCCTTCTTCTGGAGCTAGTAACATAAAATATTGACGAGAAGTTGGTTCTTCTATTGCTTTAAGCAGATGATTAGAGGCTTCTTTATTCATCAGATTTGCATTTTTAATTATAACAATGTTTGCTTTGTTAATAGGTGTGAGTTTTATAAAATTAATTATCTCCTTAGCGCCTGCTATTTTTATAGATTCATTCTCAGGCTTAACTATTAAAACACTTTCGCTTATATTTTTTGCCACTCTAACACATGGCCCACAGTTGCAATCACCCATGTTCTTTTCGCACAAAAGTTTTTGTGCAAACTTTTGTGCTATCTTAAAATTTAAACTCTCATTTTTTCCAACGATAGCTAATGAATTTGGTATCGATTGAATGTCCAGCTTCCCGGATGTCATATACAATCTCCACTCAAGTTCTTTAACCAGCCCTTTGTTAGCAAAGCGTTTTTGATTTTATTTTGGTTTATTTCTGTTGAGTTTTTTCCATCAAGTATCAACCAGTTTGGATTGCTCTTAGATTGTTTTAAATAAGAGTTTCTTACCTTGATATGAAATTTTAAATCTTCAATTTCAAACCTGTCTTTTTCTTGTCCAACTTGATTTTTTCGTTTATTAAGTCTAGCTTTGCTTTCTTTAGGTTCTATATCTAATAGGACTGTTAATTCAGGTTTTAGGTTGTCGGTTGAGAAGTTATTTAGATACTCAACGCAGGCTAGATCTATTCCTCTTCCAGAAGATTGAAATGCAATGGAACTTGCTGTGAACCTATCACAAATGACCCACTTGCCTTGTTGAATGGCAGGTTTAATTACACTATCTACATGTTGGGCTCTTATTGATTGGTATAATAACAGTTCTGTTTTGGAACAGAGAGATTTATTTTTTTTATCCAAAAGAACTGCTCTTATTTGGTTCCCTACCAGGCTACCTCCCGGCTCTTCCGTTATAAGGTAGTCCACGCCATGTTTTTTTAGATCTTTTCCTAAAGCTTGAATTAATGTGCTTTTTCCTGATCCATCCAGTCCTTCAAATACAATAAAAGCCATTGCCAGAATCTAATCTCAATTTGAGCGTGCGACAAGATGATGTTTGACTTATACACCGCAATATTCAATACTTTGCTAGGTTCAAGATTCAATGGGTTATTAAGTGAGTACAAGTGATATTCTCAATTTCTATTCTGCCGACTGTCCTGGAGTAATAGCAAATTTATCCAGGATGCTTAACCATGGGAAATTAGCAGGCACAGGCAAGCTGGTTATCCTACCTGTAGATCAGGGTTTTGAACACGGACCACTTAAGAGCTTTGACAAAAATCCATGCGCCTATGATCCTAATTACCACTTCGAATTTGCTATCGAAGCTGGATGCAATGCATATGCAGCTCCTCTGGGATTTATAGAGTCAGGTGCTAGAGATTATGCTGGTGAGATTCCCCTGATTTTAAAAGTAAACAATGCAGAGAGTTTGTATAAAAGTGATGATCCAATACCTGCAATTACATCTGGCATTGATCATGCACTTAGGCTTGGATGTGTTGCCATTGGATTTACTATTTATCCTGGTAGTAAACACAAAAAACAAATGTATGAGGAAATTGCAAAGTTAAGTCGAGAAGCAAAAAAAGTTGGATTAGCTGTGGTGATTTGGAGTTATCCTAGAGGGGAACAGTTGAAAGGGAAAGAAACTAACTTAGAGACCATAGCTTATGCTGCTCACATAGCAGCACAACTTGGAGCAAATATAATTAAGGTGAAACCACCTACTGACACAAGCAATCTAAGTGACGCTGTAGGAAAAGTACTAGAGGCTGCCTTTAATAAAAAGCGTATTGTGATTTTTTCTGGTGGTCCTGCTAAAGACACAAAAGAATTATTAGATGAAGTTCGTCTTCTTGCGAAGGGCGGAAGTTTTGGCAGCATAGTTGGCAGGAATTCATTTCAAAGAGAAAAAAGTAAAGCAATAGATTTATTAGATAAAATAATATCCATATATAGTGATCATAGTTAATGGAAAACCCTCTAAGACAAGAAAAGAAAAAGAAGTTAAACGCACTTAGAAAAAAAGTTGATGCTTACCCTCACTCATTTGAGAGAACTGTATATTCCAGTGAACTTATAGAAAAATATAAATCTCTTGAAATAGGAGAAAAGCTAAAAGATACATCTTTTGTTTTGGCTGGAAGAGTGATGACCAAAAGGTCGATGGGTAAGGCTTCATTTTTTAACATTCAAGACGACTCTTCTTTTCAGTGTTACTTGAAATTAGAAGAATTATCTAGTGAAGAAAAATCTTGTTTTGAACATTTAGATATAGGGGACATAGTAGGGGTCGAAGGCTTTGTTTTTAAAACAAAAAAGGGCGAACTTAGTATTCACTGTAGAAAGTTTAAAATTTTGTGCAAAACACTAGAGCCACTTCCAGAAAAATTTCATGGAATTACAGACATGGAGATAAAGTATAGATCTAGATATCTACACTTAATATCAGAGCCAAAGGTAAAAGAAGTCTTTAAGATAAGGTCTAAGGTTATTAGTTTAATAAGAAAATTTTTGGATGACAGAGGATTTATAGAAGTGGAAACACCGATGTTGCAGTCGGTATACGGTGGTGCTGCTGCAAAACCGTTTGTAACAAAGCACAATGCTCTGAGCATGGATTTATATATGAAAATTTCTCCGGAAATTTTTTTAAAAAAATTGATCGTGGGAGGTTTTGATAAAGTTTATGATCTTGGTAAAAGTTTTAGAAATGAAGGTATAGACAGGCAACATAATCCAGAGTTTACCACAGTAGAATGGTACGAAGCTTACACCGATTATCTTTATCAAATGAAACAATTTGAGGAACTTGTTTTGTTTGTTGTAAAATCTATTCATGGTACAAGCAAAATAACTTACCAAGGAAAAGAGATAGACTTTAATACCCCTTGGAAGAGGCTTAGTATTGATGATGGTATATTGGAGTATGGAGATGTTGACTTAAGCAAAATATCAGATCAAGATTTGTTTTTGGAGTGTAAAAAGCATGGCACTTCTCTAGAAAGTAAGGTTTCTAGAGGGGAAATGATCATGGACTTATTCGAGTTAGTGGTTGAGGATCAACTTTGGCAACCTACAATTGTTATGGATTATCCTGTGGAGATATCTCCTCTTACAAAAATGCACAGAAGCAAACCAAATAGAGTGGAAAGGTTTGAGCCCGTTGTGGCAAAAATGGAACTAGGTAATGCGTACACAGAGTTAAATGATCCAGAAGAGCAATTTAAAAGATTAAAAGCTCAGGAGGAAATCAGGTTGCAAGGCGGGGACCATCACCCAATGGATAAAAGTTTTGTACATGCAATAGATTTAGGTATGCCTCCTACAGGTGGTGTGGGGTTGGGTATTGATAGACTTGTTATGCTGGTTACTGATATGCCATCTATCAGGGATGTGATATTGTTTCCTACTATGAAACTAAAAGAATAATAGCTTTGCTTCAGTATAAGTTGTGAAATAAGAATAAATATGAATAAACTGAAGTAATTTGTCAGTGTTAACGGAGGATAAATGGAAGTTGTTTGGAATGTTTTTGGCCCGTTATGGGGGTTTTTTGGCTATGGTTTTGGTGTTTGGTTATATGCTGCTTTTTTTATTTTAGCAATTTTTATGGGCTACTTTAAGGCCCCATTTATCTTATGGTTTACAGCTGGCTTTTTTGTAATGCTTGGTTTTAATGTATTGCCCATTACTCTTATTATTTATACTTTGATTTGTTTAAGTATTCTTATTACTCCCTTTAGAAGAAATGTGATTTCGAGACTTGTTATGAAGTTGATGAAATTGCTAAAACTTGTACCTAGTATCTCTAGAACAGAGAGTGAAGCTTTAGAAGCTGGAGCTTTGTGGTTAGATAAGCAATATTTTTCTGGCAAAGTTAATGGCAGAAAATTGATGAACGAAAATTACCCCAAACTTACAGAAGAGGAAGAGGCTTTTTTAAATGGCCCAGTTGAAGAGTTATGTAAAATGATTTGCAACTTTGATATCTACTCTAAGAGAAGAATACCTGAGAATGTGTGGAAGTTTTTGAAGAAAGAAAAGTTTTTTGGAATGATTGTTCCAAAAGATTTTGGTGGTTTAGGCTTTTCAGCTTTTGCACATAGTGCTGTTATTATGAAGCTTAACTCAAGATCGACTCCAGTAACAGTAACAGTTATGGTTCCCAATTCTTTAGGCCCTGCGGAATTGTTAATTCACTATGGTACTAAGAAACAACAAGATTATTATTTGCCCAGACTCGCTAGTGGTGAAGATATACCTTGTTTTGCATTGACAGAGCCAGAGGCAGGCAGTGATGCGGCTTCAATTCAAGCGGAAGGAGTTTTATTTAAAGAAAATGGAAAATTAAAAATTAGGTTGAATTGGAATAAACGTTGGATCACCTTAGCTGCAATATCAACTGTAATGGGTGTGGCATTTAGGTTAAGGGATCCTGATAACTTATTGGAAACAGGAAAAGAGGATATTGGTATTACTTGTGCTTTAGTTTCCACTGATAAGGAGGGTATTACTCTTGGAAGAAGGCATGATCCTTTGGGAGTACCTTTTTATAACTGTCCTACTCAGGGCAAAGATGTTGTTATTTCGATAGAAGATGTGATTGGAGAAGAAAAGGGTTGTGGCATAGGTTGGAACATGTTGATGGAAAGTTTGTCAGCAGGAAGAGGCATCTCGCTACCTTCCCAGAGCGTGGGAACTATTAAATTATTATCTAGATATGTAACAGCTCATGCTGTTAATAGAAATCAATTTGGAATTTCGATAAGTTCTTTTGATGGAGTTAAAGAGCCACTGGCAAAAATTTTAGGTAGTTGTTATATGTTGGAAGCTGTAAGATGTTTTACTACTGGAGCATTAGACAGCGGTGTAAAACCTCCTGTGATAACAGCTATTTCAAAATATATCACAACAGAACTTAGTAGACAGGTTATCAATCACTCTATGGATATACTAGGTGGTAGTGGTATTTCTAAGGGAAAAAGAAATTTAATTGTTGATTATTATTTAACAGCCCCAATAGGGATAACAGTTGAAGGAGCAAATATTTTAACTAGAACTTTGATGATTTTTGGTCAAGGAGCTTTGAGAGCTCACCCTTTTGCCTTCAAAGTTGTTAATTCTATAATGCAAGATAACCTTAAAGAATTTGATAGAGCATTTTTTGGTCACATCAAACATGTGATCACCAATGTATTTAGATGTGTTGTTTTAAGTTTAACCAGAGGAGTTTTTGTTTCATATCAAGGGGATAGTAGTGTATCAAAATACTTCAGAAGATTGTCATGGAGTGTAGCCTGTTTTGCGTTGATGACAGATGTGGTGATGGCTTTGTATGGAGGAGCATTGAAGAAAAAAGAAATGCTCACAGGTAGGTTTGCAGATGTATTATCTAATCTTTATATGGCAACGGCTGTTTTGAGACGCTATGAAGCAGAACATAAGAGAACTCCAGATTTACCTCTAGTACATTACTCTTTAAAACAAAGTTTTTATAATATTCAGACCGCATTTGATGGTATCTTTAAAAACTTAGATATTGGTAGGCTTAATCCTCTTAGATTGGTGGTATGTGTTGTTCGTATGTGGAACAACTTTAATGTATTAACTCGTGGGGTAGACGATAAACTGGTTAGTGAAGTTGTAGAAAGTGTGCTTAATACAAAATCTAATGTCAGAGATAATCTTACAAAAGGTATTTATATTCCAACAGATAAGCAAGAACCACTGGCAAGAGGAGATAATGCATTCAATTTAGTTTTAACTACTCACAAAATTGAGAAAAAAATTAAACGAGCAATGAGAGAAAAAAAGTTGGATAAACAGTCTGTGAAGTTTGCTTTGAAAGAAGCTTTGTCAAAAGATATAATAAGTCAATATGAACACGATGATCTTCAAAAAGCAATAGAAGCAAGATTAGATGCAATTCAGGTAGACGACTTCTCAGAAGAGGAATATGTGGGACATAAGCCAACTAACAGAGACGACATGCCTTATGGCTTGATAAGTAAAAAATAGCCTAACCTATTGATTTTTAAGGTGTTTATCCCAAAATTTTTAAACTTCCAAAAAATTGAAATTTTGGAATTATAAGTCTTGCAACTTCCAAAAATGTGAGTTACTTTGTTTAAACTTCCAAAAAATTGAAATTTTGGAATTATAAGTCTTGCAACTTCCAAAAATGTGAGTTACTTTGTTTAAACTTCCAAAAAATTGAAATTTTGGAATTATAGAAATTATGAGCAGAATTAGGCGAACAACTGGTAGCTATATTAAAAGGCTAACAGGTGAGGAAAATTATAGATGTTTTGTTCCAAACCCGTTACCTCCAACTCCTCCGATCGAGGTGTGGGGATTTTATGATCTGTTGGATAAGGCAAGTGTTTCCATAGGTGAGTTAAATGCCATAAGGACAAACCTTCCTGACACTTCGCTTTTTATAACCATGTTTTCTAAAAGAGAGGCAGTACTATCTTCACAAATTGAAGGTACCCAATCTACTTTATCTGAATTACTTATGTTTGAAAAAAATTTGGGTAAAAAAAATATGACTGACGATAACATAGAAGTTTCCAATTATGTATCTGCGCTTGAATACGGCTTGGAGAAAATAAATGAACTACCACTATCCAGAAGATTACTTTGTGAAATTCACAAAATACTCCTTTCAGGTGGGCGTGGAGAAAAAAAAATACCTGGAGAATTTAGAACTTCACAAAATTGGATAGGAGGACTAAGACCAGGAAATGCAAAATTTGTTCCTCCACCTCCGGAGAATATAGCTGAGTGTTTTGGGGAATTTGAAAAATTTTTGAATGACAATACTACACCGCTTCCAGTTTTGGTAAAGGTGGCAATAGCTCATGTACAATTTGAGTTTATACATCCATTTTTAGATGGAAACGGAAGATTGGGAAGGTTGCTTATTATTTTCATGCTCTGTGTGGCAGGGTTTTTAAAGGATCCTATACTTTACTTGAGCTTATTTTTTAAGATTAACAGAGATAGATATTATTATTTACTTAATGAAGTACGTATGACAGGAGATTGGGAAGAATGGATTAAATTTTTTCTAACTGGAATTTATGAAACTTCCAAACAAGCATCTCATACGGCTCAAAGTGTTGTAACACTCTTTGAGCAGGATGAAAAAAAGATTAAGGATGCAAAGAAGGGTACCGTTGGAGTTTTAAACACATTCAGCTATATAAAAAAGAACCCTATATCTGATACAAAGCATATTGTAGAGAGTACAAGATGTTCGGTGCAAACCATTTTGCGATCTCTAAGAACTTTGGAAGAACTAGCTATAGTAAAGGAACTGACGGGAAGATATAAAAATAAAACTTTTATTTATGAAAATTACATCGAGCTTTTAAGCAAAGAGGACTAGCTTTGGCTTTCGTAGATATCCATGGTATCTTTGAAAAAGTTCAGTCCATAAAATACAAGACCTGAGTAAACTTGTACTAAATTTGCTCCTATCTTCCATCTTTCCAGCACATCCTCAGGTGACATAACTCCTCCTGATGATATTATTAGTTTATCTTTCTTTTTATCTCCCAAGTAAGTTACGGTTTTTTTTAGCATGTTTATTGATTTGGATTTTAGCATTTGGCCAGACACTCCACCAAAACCAGCAGGAAAAGGAGGTGAGTTACTTAAGGTTGTGTTTGTAAGTATCCATCCATCTGTAATATCAATATCTAGTATTGAGTATAACTCTTTATCTTCCATATCAGGGCTTAGTTTGACTAGTATGATTGGTTTGGGGTTTTTAGATGAGATTACATTTTTTATTTCTAAAAGAATTAGTTTTAGATGATTTGGGTCTAGTAAATTTCTTAAATTTTTTGTGTTAGGACTTGATACATTTATCACAAATGCATCTGCAAAATTTAAAAACTTATAAGCTAGTTTTTTGTACTCTGATTTAGCAGTTTCGTTTGGTGTATTTCTATTTTTTCCTATGTTTACAAACAGAGGGATGTCTGGTTTATGCTCTAGACTTTTGATTATTTTTTCTGCTCCATCATTTGGAAACCCTAGATGATTCCATAGACTTTTATTTTTTCTAAGTAAAACTTTACCTGGATTTTGTTTTTGTGGATTAAGTGTTATAGTCCCTATTTCTAAAAATCCGGTTCCAAACTTTGGCCAATGTTTTATGTTTTTTGCGTTCTTATCTACCCCCCCTGCGATCCCTAAGGGATTTTTAAATTTTAGATGTTTAAAGGAAGTTTCGTTCCAGTGGTAATCCTGATTTTGTCTAAAAAAACTTAAAATTTTTAGAGCATATGGTGCAAGTTTATGAGAAATTTCTGGTGGCATTATCAGCCATAGATAGTTTGACACGAAAATAAACTAACATAATATGGGCTTTGGGAATATCACTAAGTATGACGGGAACCCTCTTTCTCTGGAATAGGTAAAAACCTGCATTAAGCAAATAAAAATATTATAAAAATGGCCGTTTTATAATATTGATATATTTTTAAAATAGCCAATTATGCTACAATCAGGCCGTATATTCTATAGCAGAGAATTTCATAATTGAGGGTTTCATGAAAAAGATAATTTTTTTGTTATGTCTATTTATCTTAGTAGGTTGTGACTATAGAGACTTCTTTTACATTCCCTACAACGATGTAGGATAAACTTTCTTGTTGAGCCACAAAGAGGCTACCGGTGTGGATGGAAAAACAAGGATTAAGTACTTTACTCCAGAAATAGTGTCTGAATGGGTAGATATAATTAACTCAGAACTTCCTGGTGATAGTAGCTCTCAACAAAGCTGTGAATCTCTAAACCTTATGATTTCATTTATAAAGGATCGTTCTCCTACAATAATGAGCTATTTGGTTCCTCAGTACAGAGGTTACTCTCACTTAACTGAAGAAGAAGTGTGTGAAAAAATCACCACAGTACCATTGGGAGATCAGTTTCTAATACAGACATCTCGTCGTAATCGACCTAATAATATTTTAGATTATAATGATTATTATATAGAATATGTAATGACAATCGACGGTGTAGAAGTAATTAGAAACTCTAAAATTGGATTTTTATACTCGGCAAACCCTGACATTGAGAGCTTTTTTTACTTCGGAACTAACATGAGAATTGAGGAGTCTTTAAGACCCGAAAGCGAAATAGTCATTCAAGTGTTAGATCAAAAAAATCACTTTGTAGATACATTCACATTGACCTATTTGGGATCATAAACAACTATCAAAACAACACCCTTAAGCTAACAATTTAATTATACTCTAAAATTACAAGCTTACCCTTAATACAAAAGTCTAGGTTAAGAGCTAAAATTGCTTATGATTTTGGTCTAAAAATCCGATCAGATTGCGATATAGGTGTGTATTTTTAAAGTTATTTTTGATTTCTAAGGTGGGGGATTAAAGTGGGAGAGTTAATGCTGCTAGGTGGTCTGTTAATGATAGGCCTTAGCATCTATCTCATATCTAATGTGTTTATTTCAGGTGATGGTAGTGTAGATGATCTGTCCTGGACAAGTGGAGATGAACCCGATAAATCCAAGTCTAAGTTTATAGAAATATCTCGTCCAATAGTTCATAAGTTTTGTCTTTCGTTGGTAAAAAAGGTAGAGCTTAAAAAATACCGTCAAAGCATTAAAAAAAATATAATGTCTGCAGGACTATCTGGGGAATTAAATGAAGATGAATTTATAGGAATGCAAATACTATGGGGACTATTGTTTCCCATGCTTTTGGTGCTTCTTAACTTTACTTTAGAGCTTGGATATAGCCCTGTGGTGATAATGGGATTAGGGCTTCTTGGATTTTATTTTCCCAAGTTACATGTTGACTCTGCTAAAAAGAAAAAGGCTAAACAAATAATAAATGACCTTCCTTTTTTCATAGATCTCTTGGCACTTTCAACTCAAGCAGCAGGTATGGATTTTATAACTGCAATTGAAAGGGTTGTAGATAAGGCAGAAAACTCAGTTTTAGCTGATGAACTGCGTGTAGTTTTAAAAGATATAAAAATAGGTTCTTCGCGTTCGGAAGCTTTAAGAGCGATGGCAGATAGGTTAAACATTTCAGAGGTTACAAGTTTTGTGGTTGTTGTAGTTGATGCAGAAGCAAGTGGTTCCAGTGTTGGTGAAGTTTTAAAGCAACAATCCATTCAAATGAGACTTGAGCGACTTCTTAGAGCAGAGAAAGCAGGTGCTAGAGCATCTCAGCTAATACTTTTACCTCTTATGATGTTTATCTTACCAGCTGTATTTATTATGGTATTTGGCCCTGTTATTCTGCAATTTATTTCTGGTGGCGGATAGAAGATGACTTTAAAAAACTTAAATACCAATTTAGTCATAACAGAAAAACTAGTTGAAGCTAGTAATTTAAAATCCAGAGTTAGAGGGCTTTTAGGAATTAACAAACTGGATTTTATTTTATGGATTCAAAAGTGCAATAGTATCCATACATTTTTTATGAGAATTCCCATAGATGTAGTATTCGTAAATGACTTTCTTTTGGTTAAAAAAATTCATAAAAATTTAAAACCTTGGCGTGTTGTGTGGCCAATCATAGGGACTTCATCCGTTTTTGAAATGAATGTAGGAATGTCTGATAAGATTTCTGTTGGAGATAAGCTCTATGTGGGAAATTAAAATTATAAGTGGTCCAAACTTAGGAGAGCGTTTTGCTTTAAAAGAAGGAGCAAATACAGTGGGCCGTGGGCAGGATAGTGATATACAAATTCAATCAAAATCGATGTCCAGGAAACATTTCCAGGTAGTTGTAAAATCTGATACAGCTTTCATAGCAGATCTAGGCTCTAGAAATGGTACTTTCGTAAATGGAGTTTTAATAAAACGATCCAATATAAAAGCTGGGGATAAGATATCAGTTCATCAAACCGTTTTAGAATTTGCCAGAACCCCAATTAGACAAGATAGTCAAATATCAAATGAAATGCCAAATCAATCTTACTCTGAAGAATTTTCAAATGATGAAAATTTTGAATCAAAGGAATCCTCAACACTAAAGCCAACCGGTTTAAAGGCATCTTTAGAAAACATTTTTATGCAGGGAATTTACAAAATTGCTGAGTGGGGAGAATTTAAGTGGGTGATTGGATGTTTTATAGCTTGTTATGTTGTTATGGTAACAGTTTTGTCTGCAATACCAATGATCAACATATCCAAAGAACGTATTCAACAAGAAAGTTTGCTTAGAGCTAATGACATTGGACAGCGATTAGCAAATAGGTTTAAAAATGCTAGTTCCAAGGGGCTACAAAATTCTTTTTCCATAGAAGAAACAAGATCTGAAGGTGTAAAAGAAGCTCTTATTATTAGCGCAACTGATGGTCATGTAATAGCACCAAGTAAACTCAGTGGAACTGATCCTGATCTTCCTTTTGTTCACAAAGCAAGAAGGAATAATAGCTCAACATTAGAAGTGCTAAACAGCTCCACAATAGGCGTGAGTATACCAGTACAACAGCTGAACCCTAATACAGGAACTCTGTCTGTCAGCTCTTTTGCAATTATTATCTATGATATGGGAAGAAAGGTTTTTCAAATGGATGATGTAATAAGGCTTGTAGTTCAAGTACTAGCTTTTGCAATAGTTCTTGGTTTTGTATTATTTGTCATGTTGATGAGCCTTGTAGAAAAGCCAATTGTTGATATAAATCAACAGTTAGATCGCGCTCTTAAAGATGGTGAAAAACAAGTTTCGCATAACTTCAACTTTCCAATTCTACAAAAATTGATCACCAACATTAATTCTTCCCTTTCTAGAATTAGCGAAGAAGATAAAGATGTAGGTCAATCATTTAGTTTATTACCAGTAGATGAGGCAAATAATTTGGTTAACTCCACAGAAACGCCAACGATGATTATAGACAACAGCCGTGTTATTGTTGCTATAAATCAAACTTGTGAAAATCTGATAGGTGCAAATGATGGCATTTTGGTAAATCAAAGTATTGATGAGATTAATGATCAGTCGCTTTTGTTGAATGTTAAGGATTTAATAAGTCAATCTGAAGAATCTCCTGAACAGATATTTAATAATAAGTTAGAATTTAGTTCTATAGAATATAACATTAAGATAGTTGCTATAGGTGGAACTGAGGCAATTAAATATTTTGTTATTACTATAAGTAAAGAATTTGAGGAAAGCTTGTGAGTTACTTTATCAAAATAATGAATGGAAAAGATAAAGGAGTTGAGTACAAACTTGTCTCTAGTTCTGTGTTAATTGGAAGAGCTAAATTTAATGACATCATATTAAATGATGTGAAGGTTTCCAGAAAACACGCAATTTTAAATATAAAGCCTGGAAGCGTTAATATAAAAAAAATAAGTCCAGCAAATAAAATTGTAGTAAATGGTGTAGATACTAGCCATGCTATATTAGAACCAGAGTCTATAATTCAACTGGGAAACACCAACCTTAAACTTGTTAACAAATCTGCCTTAAGCAAAACATCTAATATAGCAGGCTATAAAGGCATTTCTATGCCTAATAGAAAAGGCAACTCAAAGGCAATGTTCTATACTGTGATTTTTGTGATAGCAGGGCTCTTTTATCTTTTATTATCTGGAGAAGATAAAAGTACTGCTATCACTAGTACCAATGTGATAGATGAAAGCGAAAGAGGATTAGCTTCGATAGAAGAGAGAGCTTCAGAACATTATAGATCATTGGTTAAAACCAAAAAGAATACTCTGGAATATAAAGAAGCGCAGGCTTTATTTATTCAAGGCTTTAGAGATTATAGAGAGCAGAATTTTGTAAGATCAATAGATTATTTTAATGGTGCGTTGGCATTGTTTCCAAATCATGTGCTAGCAAAAAGATATTTAATGCAGTCTAGAACAAAGCTTGATTATTTGATACAGTCTACGCTTTCTGAAGCAAATGATTATTACGAAAAAGGACAATATAGTAGAGCCATATCTGCATATAGACAAATATTGATATTGACTGGTAACAACAATAGAGCTCTTGCAAAAGAAGCTAGAACAAGATTAGAAGAGATAAATCTATTGCTAAGAGCCCAGGGAGAGTTTTAGGTGAGAAAGCTAAGCTTATATTTAAAAAACAAACTCTTAAAATCAGTTGATATGACTGAAGATGAGTCTATATCCGTTGGAAGACAAGAATCTTGTAATATGGTTATAGATGAAAATTCCATTTCAAGAGAACACCTAGTTTTTTCTTTTGAAGATGGATCTTGGAAAGTTGTTTGTAAGTCTAGGTTTGATTGCCTAGAAGATGATGAAGGAAATACGGTTAAAGAAGTTATTATTCCTGAATCAAATTATGAAATTAACTTAAACAAATATAAACTTATAGTTGAAGCAAGTACCTCCAACGAAAGTGTCATGACGGAGTCGTCTATAGAATCTGAATTACCTTTAGATGAAGAAAAATCTTTATGCGAAGATGAAAATAATGAGCCTGTTTTAGAATCACAAGAACAGCATACGAAAGAATCTTGTCAAGAAGAAGAGCTTTATCAAGAAGAGGAGTCAAAAGAAGAAGTCACGCAAGAACTAGAGTTGGATTCTTTCAGTATAAAACCATTTATAACCATAAGTATTGGAGAGATAAAAAAGACTGTTGAGCTTGATGGCGACAAATGGATATTTGGGAAAACAGATAATTGTGATGTAAAGATAAATTCTCAATATTTAAACAATCAGCATTTTGAAGTTAGAAAGGATAATTCAAAATACTACATAACTGATCTTAATAGTTCTCATGGAACTAATGTAAATGGGGTAAATTTAACTCCCAATAGGGAAGTTGAATTAGTTTCTGGAAGTTTGATTAGAGTTAAATTTTTAAACATTCAATTCGAGCTTAAAGATTCAAACATTGAAAAGCAGCTTGTAGCTATTGCACCGGGTTCTTCTGATTTTATGGATGAATATTCAGATGGATCAGGGGCAGGCGGAGCTGTGAGAATTCCAGTGCAAAAACCTAAACAAAATAAAAAAGTATTAATTGTTGCTTCAGTTATCATATTAATAGTGGTGTTCTATTTGATGGAAGGTGAAGAAAAATCAAAAACTCAAGATAGATCTGTTGCAGCTGTAAATCAGAGTCAAGTTACCAAGACTCCATTCGATATACTGACTGATATGCAAAAACAGCTTGTTATAAATAGCTACGCACTGGCCAATAAGATGTATAAGGATAGTAAGTATAATATTGCTCTTTCAGAGATCCAAAAAATACACGATTTGATTCCTGGCTATAAAGATTCTAAAATGATTGAAAATTTAAGTTTGAGCGCTATTGAAACCTTGAAGCAACAAGAAGAAATCGTCAAAATGGAAAAAGAACAAAATATGCTTAAACAGAAAGTTGAGTCTATTTTAGTTAGATGTGAAAAATTATCTGAGGGGTCATTGAATAAATCAGGGGTTCAAAGTTGTCTAGAAGAAGTAGCGTCTATCGATCCTGACAATGCAAGAATGCAGATTATTCTTCAGAAGGTAGACAAAAATATTGCTGATAAAAAATCTCAAGAGGCTTCTAGAAACAGACGGGCTGTAAGTATAAGAATGGGTGAAAATTTATATAAGAAAGCAAAAAACTTGCATTCAAGAAACAGATTGTTAGATGCTATAGATGCCTATAATAAGCATATAAATTCTAGCTACTTAGATCCTAAAAATCTTAAAGCAAAATCAAAAGTAGAAATATCTAAAATAAAATCTTCGATTGGTAATACAATTAAGGCCAATATTAGAAATGCAAATAGTAGCGCAAGGACAGGAAATTACAAAAGAGCTATTTTGAATCTAAGAAAGAATTTATATCTAGATCCAAATCATCAAGAATCCAGAGAAAAGATAACAAGTTATACTGCAGAGTTGCGAAAGAAAACCAGAGCACTATTTCAAGATGCTATTTTGGAAGAGAATATGGGCAATTTAGAATCGGCTAAAGGCAAGTGGAAACAAATTACAACAATGGATATACCCGATGGTGAGTATATGAAAAAAGCTAAAATAAAATTAAAAAAATATGGTTTATGAAAATAGAATATCGATCTTTTATAGGAAATAAAGTAAAGCTTCCAAAGCCAACAGTCTTTTTAGATGAGAAGTTAAATTTAATTATTGTTAGTAATGTTTGGGGTGATAACGGAGCATCTGAAGCTTTTATAAATTCTGTTGTAGACTATTACGGGGGAGCTTGTGCAGACAGTGGTGCTACCAGCCCTTTTCCTCGTATTCCTACTTTATCTACGGAGGCAAACAACATAAGAATGTCAATAATTTTAGCCTCACAAAGAATATATTCAGAATTCAATGAAAATGAATATAGCTGTGGAGTGGAAACATTTGTCATGGCGAGATCTAAAAATGAGCTTATCTGGTTTTCAACAAAAGGATTTTGTTTAATTCTTTATAAAGACGACAGATCTTTTCCACTCCAAACATGTGTTCCTCTATCTGTACAATCCCAAAATAAAGATAAGACAGTACCACTTCCATTGGAATTGGTTGGATTAAATGCTAATGAATATGTAATTCCAGGTAGTATTAAAGGGATTTCAAATGATAAATTAATTTTATTGTTGGGAAATTATTTTGATCCACAACTAATGGATTTAGACCTTTCAAAGGTTACCTTGGATAATGCTAGTAAAATTTTATCTTCAGATGGTGAAAATCCTTTTTGGCTTGGAGTAGTTGAATTTTGATTGCTATGTAAGGATGGATCAGCTGTGAGGTCTACCAGGGAACAACCACTCGTCAAAAAAAAGTAGGCGAAGCCTCCTTATTTTTTGCCTCGTTCGGAAGACCTTTAGGGTTTTAAGTGATCTAAAATTTGCAATCTATATTCTCTATACTCTGGCAGTGAAAGTACCAGATCAACTAAAAAAGGTCTTAAGTACCCTGTGCTTTCTACATTCCATATATTATAGTTATACCAATTAAGCCTTGCAATTTTCTCATGAATAATATGTTTTTTGTACATCTTTATAAAGATACTTTTGTAATATGTGGCTAATGTTGATTTTTGTTTATCATGTTTGATCCAAAAAGCAAAGTTTGAAAACTTTATGTCCTTACAGCTGGTCTCTGTTTGTCTTTCTGAATTTAATAAATCCCAACAAGGATCTTCAATGTTAGTCGGTCTATTTAAATGTGTTAAAGCCACATGATGCCATATTGGTTGTTTAAGCTCTTTAGACATTCTTAAAAGAAGCTCCCAGTTTTTTAGTTTTAGTGCCCAATAAGCTATCCAATTTTTAGCCTCAATGTCTTCTGGATTGCCATAGGAATATGCTTCAAGTTCTGATAGTATTTTCCCATCTTTAAAAATTTCAGAGGCAATCATATATTTTTGAATTATGTTGTTATCAGGATATACAAATTGTTCTAGCCCATTGCTTGACAAAAACATATCCAAATCAGACTTTAAAGCTTTATAACTTTCATACCTTTCACTATCCACTGGTGATCTTTGCATTCGATCTATCCAAATATCATATTGTGAATTTTTAGATTGGTTTAGGGTTAGTTTTTCTTGCTCTAATAGTCCAAATCTTGTTTTTCCATCTAACTTCCAATATCCCCAAGCAGATTCTATTAGAAGTTTTCTTTTTTTTGTTGGGTGTATGGTTTTATTATCAAACATTTTTTTTATGTCTATTGGTTCATGAAATAGCTCTTCTCTTGTATTGGTGATATTGTAAGCTTGTAGAATATAACTTCCTAAATCAATGAGATTTACATTATCTTCTACATATATATTTACTCCCCGATCTTTTCTTTTGGATTGTGGCTTTACAAAAAGAGCCACTTTAAAATTATCAACAAAAAGTTTGAGTGGCTCTAGTTCATTTGGTCGTTTTAGTTTTGTTCTACCGTTTAGTCCAACTAGTATAACAATTGTGTTATTCCATCTGTTTAACTCCTGTAAGTTTTTTTGTAAATTTCCTAAGGCTTCGTCAATTTCTTCCAATCTATAAGCTATATGCTCTTCTCTTGCTTGATTAAAATTATCAGGAAATTGTAGATCAGGAAAATAGAGTACAGAAAAAAAGCTTGTGTTAATGTTTTGTAGCCATGAAAGAAAAAGACTTACATTTTCAGATGCTTTTCTGAACACTCTGTCGTTGCTAATAGATATGTAATCATTAAATACTTCAAATCCCTGAGCTAACCCTAACTTTCTCCAAATAGGAGCTCCTCCTGAAAAAAAACTAGTTTTGATTCCTTTTGAAATCAAAAGCTCTGGTATGGTTTCAACTTCTGCTGACAAAAATTGATTTCCGTTGTGGATTAGTCCATGTTTATAAGGGTACATAGCTGTCAATATAGATGCCATTGCAGGAGCGGATAACACACTAGTTGTAATAGCATTGTTAAATTTAAATGAGTTTTGGCATAATCCATAAAACCCGTACAAAAGCCTAGTTTCATCTACGCTTGAACATGAGATGTCGTCATGTTTTAGAGAGTCAATTGCAATTATAAGCACAGAAGGATATGGGGTTTTGTTTATAAACACACATGAAGACTGAGTCAGCAATATAGTTAATAGTATGTATTTTAAAATCTTCAAATGCATCTTTAGTTTAGCTTAATATATTTAAGATTTAAACTGTACATTCTTAAATTAAACTATGTTATTTTTGGGTTCAGGAGTCTATAGCTTTCATGTTTAATCTTACTGAAAAATTTTTTGTAGTAGCAAATGGAGGTGCGGAGGCAATCCTGTATTTGCTAATAGTTATGTCCATTTACAGTGTAGCTGTCATGATTGAGAGAGTAATGACACTACGAAGTTTAAGGAAAGACAGCGAAAGGATGAATGAAAGAATTAGAGACATACTTCGCTATAAAAGTTTTGATGTTTTAGATTCTTTAAAATCAGAAGACACACTTCATTCAAAAGCACTCAATATTGTTCTTAGTGATCAGATAAATCCAGACGGGATAAGGGAAGCCTTTGATTCATTTATATTGACCAATAAGTCTATTTTTGAAAGAGGTTTGTCTGCACTTGCAACCATAGGATCCAACGCACCTTTTATTGGTCTTTTGGGTACAGTGTTGGGAATTATGAAGGCTTTTAAGGATTTAGGTTTGGCACAAGCAGAAGGATCAATGTCTAGTACTCAAGCAGTTATGAGTGGAATAGCAGAAGCCTTAGTAGCAACTGCAGTAGGATTATTTGTTGCAATACCTGCGGTTATTGCCTTCAATATTTTTCAAAAAAAAGTAAAATATATTTTAAGTAGTCTGGATGCTTTAAAAGAATTTTGTGTAGTGTATCATTATCAAAAGAAATTTTCCGTACAAAAAAAAGTAAAAGACAACACAGGAGGTTGATTTGGCATCTAGCCTAGATCAGGATGATGAACCAATATCCACAATCAATGTAACTCCCTTTGTAGATATTATTTTAGTTGTTCTTATAATTTTTATGCTTACTTCTTCATTGATAATATCACCTTCAATTATGATTGAACTTCCAAAGGCTGGTACAGGAGAGGAAATAGCTAAATCAACTTTGAATATCTCAATAGATCCAAATGGTGTTGTGTTGTTAAACGGTGAAGGTACAAATACTGATGACTTAGTCTATAAGGTTCACAATTTAGTGGAAGGGGACTTGGAAATATACGCCGTGATATCTGCTGATAAAAATGTTTCCCATGGTGTTGTTATTTCAGTGATGGATTCATTGAAAAAAGCAGGCGTAAACAAGGTAGCAATGTCCGTTATTTCGCAGTAATATTTTTAATACTTTTAAACAGCTTGTTAGTAAAAAATTCAACATATTTGCTTGTTCTATAGAATTACTCCATATTGTTTAATATACTGATGTTATAAATGCTATAAAAACCAATTATGTGTACTGATACACATATGTTTTGTGTTTCAAATACAAGCTAGCTAAGGTTTTTAGTGGGGGATTTGGGTATGATGTTTTCAGAAAAGAAAAGTGATAAAAATGTATGTAAAAGTTTTTTTACAGGCCGCATGTTCTTGCTTGTGACATGTTTTTTCTCTGCGGTTATTTTGTGCAGTGCTGTGGGAATAATGATAATATCGTCCAATTATAGCCATTTAATTTGTGGTCCAAATGATGACGATGCAGATCGTTCCATTAGTAGTATTCTCAGTACAAATGTAGCTGGTAGCACTGACAAATTGTGTGAAGCTGATGTGCCTGATATGCCTAATGACTTAAGGGTAGATGGTGCTACTCTCAATCTAAAGGGAGTGGGGTTAAGACAGGCCAGAAAATTTGGTTTAACTGTGGATGTTTATATAGCTGCCTTTTATACAAATGATTCTTCTTTTGATCCATATCAGTTAATAAACTCTGATTCTTATAAACAGATAGACATGTATTTTGTAAGAGATGTTGATAAAGATTCGCTTCGTGATTCATGGGAATGGAAGCGTGGTTTAGAAGAACAGGGGATTTCAGATGTTGAACAGATGCATAAAACTTCTGGTCTTGATACGGTTTTTATGGACATAAAAAAAGGGCAGAAGGTGTCACTGCAATTAGTTGGGAATAAAATGAACTTTCTTGTGGACGGTGATTTAAAGTTTTCTTATATAGACAAAGCATTTGTCAAAGCTGTGTTGGGGGTTTACTTCTTGACCCCTCCTGATGACAATTTGCCTGAGGCACTGCTAAGTGGAGCTCCTGCTGATTGTTGATGTTGTGTGGTGTGTGTGGTGGCTTGGGACGGAATCGAACCGCCGACACGAGGATTTTCAGTCCTCTGCTCTACCGACTGAGCTACCAAGCCATTTTGATGCTGACCATGAAAATCTGCATAACAACAGTCATAACAAAATACCCTATATATAGGACAGTACAAAACTTCTAATATATGCAAACCAGTATATACAAACTATTTATAAACTCTTTTATATATCATTTTTGGCTTAAGATATTTGTAGAGCACGATCTAGATCGTCGGTTAAATCCTGAGCATCTTCTATACCTACACTCAAACGAATTAAATTATCCAAAATTCCTAAAGATCTTCGTGCTTCAATAGGCATACTGGCATGCGTCATAGTAGCTGGGTGATCCACCAGAGATATTACGCTTCCTAGGCTTTCTGCTAAATAAAACAGGTTTAATTCTTCTAGAAACTTAGTTACATTGCTTGATTTTAATAGAAAGCTAATCATTCCTGAGAATCCATCCATTTGTTGTTTTGCCAATTCATGTTGTGGGTGGCTTTTAAGTCCTGGATAATAGGCCTTTTCTATTTTAGGGTGATTTTCCAAAAAAGACGCTACTGTAAGGGCGTTTTTCTCGTGTTGTTTCATCCTAACGGCTAAAGTTTTCAAACTCCTAAGACACATATAGCAGTCGAATACTGATGGCACGGCACCTATGGCATTTTGTAAAAAAGCAATTTTGTCAGCTAAATCCTGGTTATTTACCGTGGCGAAGCCACCTATTACATCATTATGACCGGAGATATATTTGGAAGTTGAGTTATAGGATATGTCAGCGCCCACCTCTAAAGGTCTTTGGAAAAAGGGGCTCATAAAAGTATTATCCACTCCAAGTAGCACTTCTTTTGGTTTTAGTTGGGATATTTTTTTAATATCGACAAGCTTTAGTTGTGGATTAGTTGGAGTTTCAACCCAAATCATTTTGGTTTTATCTGTTAATGCATTTAACAAATTTTCTGGATTTGTTAGATCACAAAATGTAGTTGAAATACCATTATTTTTTATGACTTTTTCAAAAATTCTAAAGGTTCCACCATATATATCGTCTACTGCTATTAAATGATCTCCTGTTTTTAGCAAATGTAGGATTGTAGTTAGTGCAGAACAACCAGAAGCAAATGAAAATCCATATTGTCCAGACTCTAAACTTGCTAAGCAATCTTCATAAGCTTTTCTGGTTGGATTGCCACTTCTAGAATAATCATAACCTTTATGAACGCCAGGAGATTGTTGAACATATGTAGTGGATAGAGTTATAGGTGTTACAATTGCACCACTAGTAGAGTCAGGGTTTTGTGCATTTCTAATAGCTCTAGTTTCAAACTTCTCCATGATTCACCTTTTTTATTTCAGAATTTTAAAAAAATATCAATAATATCAGCCCCAAGATAACAAGGTAAGGTGTAAAGTAGAATAGTTTTTTGTTTTTTGCAATTTTCACCACTAGTGTCAAACCCACAACACCAGATATATATGCTGCTAAAAATCCAGCGGCTAAAAACCAAATGTCTACATCAGATGGTGATATGGCCATTTTTTTTATTTCTAACACCGTAGCCCCTAAAATTGCAGGTATTGATATAATGAAGCTAAAATAAACACTAGTTAAATTACTCATCTTGGTCATCATTCCACCGACAATAGAAGTCCCAGATCTACTAACACCAGGTATAATGGCTATCATTTGAAAAATCCCAACAATAAAGCTTTGCATAAAGTTTATGTCCTTAATATCTTCAATATCTCCGGCATCTACGGAATTCGAATGTTTTCATAAATTTTTGTGGACAGCAATAATATTCCAGTAAAGCAAAATGCTAAAGCCACTACAGTAAGATTGTTAAAAAGAGATTCTATATTACCTCTAAAAAACACACCAACTAAGCCAACAGGGATTGTTGCCACAATGATTTTATATAAAAGCAGGAGGCCAGTACCAGTAAAGTTTCGACTCTTTATATCTTCTAATATGAGATAAAAAAGCTTTATTAAAACTCCTCTCATAACCGTAAATACCGACAACAAAGTTGCAAAATGCACAACTATATCAAATTGTATTGTTTCTTTATAAATACCCAAAAAATGTTGTGCTAGTGTTAGATGTCCGGAGCTAGATATTGGTAAAAACTCAGTTATTCCTTGAATTATACCTAATAAAATGGATTTTAATATGTCAGGATACATTAGTTCTTTGATTTTTTGTATTTAATATCCATTAGCTTTTCGGAGTACCTTTCAAAACATTTTGGATATTCTTTTTTAAAACTGTCATCTAAATCTGAACCACCTTCAAGCTTAAAAACAAGGTCTTTTTTAGCACAGTAGCTTTTTATTTCACTTTTGGCTTTTTTAGTTCCAAGTTTGTCTTTATATTTGGATGATTCTATTATCTTTAAAAAATGTATACAATTTGTTGGAAATTGATTTTTTGCTAATTCCGCAATACAGCCTGTTTTATAAAGGTTGCCTTTTTCTAATACTTCTATCAGACTGCCTAGCTCTTCTTTGGATTTAGTTTTGATTATGTCATTATATATATGTCCTTCCAAAGATAGGGCAATTATTACTGATAATATCATAATGACTCCGATATTTTGGTGATAAGTGGGCCCATCAAAATAAGTAAAAACGAAGGGAATTGAAAGAGTAATAGGGGAATCATAGATCTAAAAGGTATGGATTCAATAAATGAATCCAACTCTACTTTACAGGCTAATTCTGTTTCTTCTTTTAATGCACTAAGTTCTTTTCCAATGCTGTTTCCATTCAAACCAGACCAAATTAATTCTTTAACAGCAGTTCTATATATACTCTTTGACCTATGATTGTGGGCTTTCTCACCTATCATAAAGTTCTTTAATAACTCTTGAATTTCATCTTTAAAACTGTCATCTGAATGCTCGATATATTCCCTGAGCCCAGTTTTTAGGGTTTTACCCTCCAAAAAACGCTTTTTCGATACACAATAATACAACTCATTGGTGGAGCTAAATTTTCCAATTTAAACCTCCTAGGTATAGAAACCAACCAATAAATACCTACTGACATTAGAGGTAAGGATACAACTAACCAGGGTTTAACCACATCAAAACCATATGCATTGGAAACTATAATTGAAATTACTATATATATAATGAATCAAAACAACACTTTGCATGCGAGTTTGAAGGGACATTTTGTTAGTTTTATTCTGAAATCTTATTCTGAGCCTAAGTTCATCTCGAAATCCAGATAGTTGGTTTAAATAATGTGAGGATGAGTTCATAATACTACGAAACCTCAAATACCACCTCTTTATCAAAACCTTTTAAATTCAAACTCTTACTATAGTCCCAATATTCCTAAGATATTCCATATATTCAAAAGTTTTTGCTTTATAAATGGATCGCTATTGGAGCATGCTTCTTTGAAGGCATTGGAAGAAAGATTGTCCAGATTTCATTTTCAAAATAATGATATCCAAACAATTCACAAACATTGTTTTGGTTTTATTTTCTGATAAATACCTAGACAATGGTGGAAGTATAAAAGAAAAAGCAACAAGTATAGAAAACAGGACAAAGCCTTTTTCTAGAGCAAATAATACCGATAAAATCAAAAATAGTACCGACAATGCAAAATACTTTACATTATTATGGTATTTGTAGTGAGTTAACAATAGGACATAAACATTACGAACGATAGTTACCATACCAAAAAACACAAATATTGCTTCCAAGAATGTCATAAAACTCCAAAAACTTATTCTCGATCTAGAAAATATAAAAAAAATTAGAAAAAAACACAACTTTTAGTTGACGATCAATTGCATACAGGTATTCTTAAATATGAGAGTACGAAGTTCAATTACACCGTAAAAGCCTACCAGGAGGGATAACTATGGCAGTAAGAAGAAAAACGAAGAAGAAAGCTACGGCAAGGAAAGCCACGAAGAGAAAGACGAAGAAAAAAGTTACAAGAAGAAAAGTAGCTAAAAGAAAAACAACAAAGAGAAAAGCTACAAAGAGAAGAACTACAAAAAGAAAGGCTACAAAGAGAAGAACTACAAAAAGAAAGGCTACAAAAAGAAAAACAGCCAAAAGAAAAGTAGCTAAGAGAAAGACGAAGAAAAAGGCTACAAAACGGAAAGCCACGAAGAGGAAAGCTACAAAGAGGAAAGTCACGAAGAGAAAAGCTACAAAGAGAAGAACTACAAAAAGAAAGGCTACAAAAAGAAAAGTAAGAAGAAAGAAGAAGTAAGTTTAAAGTAGTTTTCTAAAAAAGAGGCAAGCTTTGAAAGGCTTGCCTCTTTTATTCGAAGCATGACGTTTTTGTGCAACAGATCTGTTAAAAAACTTATAATCTTGATGTATAGAAGGTATTAAAATTTTTAATAATAAAAAATACCAGTTTCAGTAAACTCTACAGAATAAAATATACAGTTAAGAGATCATTTTTGCTATGTTTGGTGATCATCTTTCGATGATGTTAGACCGTGCTCTGCTTAGATAACCTATTCTTTTTATTGAAACAATTAAACTTAATGACAGCAGGTGGCATGGACAATGTCTTTACTAATATGCCTTTTTGAAATAGCTTTTTAGGAACAATTTGGGGTTAAAATTTGGGTTTTGACAACACTAGAAAGAAGATAACCATAGTTGGAAGTGGTTTTGTTGGCTCGACTTGCGCTCATTGGGCCAGTCAAAAAGAGTTAGGGGACATAGTTTTATTGGATATAGATGAGGGTTCTGCTAAGGGCAAAGCCTTGGATTTATTTGAATCATCTCCAGTTTGTGGTTTTGATGCGGTGGTAGAAGGGACTAAAGATTACAAAGATACTGAAGGATCTAATGTTGTGATCATTACTGCAGGCCTTGCAAGAAAACCTGGTATGACAAGAGATGATCTATTAAAGAAAAATGCTCAAATAATGAAGGATGTTTGTAAGGGTATTAAAGAATATAGTCCTGATTGTATGGTGATAGTTGTTTCCAATCCGTTGGATGCAATGGCCTATGTTGCTAAGCAAGAGTTGGGTTTTACTAGAAACAGAATAATAGGAATGGCTGGTGTTTTAGATAGTGCAAGGTTTAGAAGTTTCATATCTATGGAAGCCAATGTATCTGTAAAGGATGTACAGGCATTTGTGTTGGGAGGGCATGGAGATACAATGGTTCCTATGCCTAGACACTGTTCGATAGGAGGTGTACCTCTTTTAGAGTATTTAGATAGCAAAACAGTTGATTCGTTGGTAGAGAGGACCAGAAAAGGTGGGGCTGAGATTGTTGGTTTATTAAAAACTGGATCTGCCTACTATGCCCCTTCTGCTAGTGCAGTTCAAATGGCAGAAGCTATCTTAAAAGATCAAAAACGAATTTTACCATGTGCTGCTTATCTAGAGGGTGAATATGGAGTTAATGGAATTTTTTTAGGTGTCTTGTGTAAGCTGGGCAAAAATGGGCTCGAAGAGGTAGTAGAAATCGACCTAAACAAAGAAGAGCTTGAAAATCTAAACCGATCGATCGATACGGTTAAAGATTTAATTTCAAAACTAAACTAAAATTACAGGATTAATTATGAATATACATGAATATCAAGCAAAGGGACTATTAAAGCAATTTGGTATACCTACATTGTCTGGAAAAGTCTCAAACTCGCCTGATGAGTCAAAAAAAATAGCGGAGGAAATCGGAGGTGATGTGTGGGTTGTAAAAGCTCAAATTCATGCAGGTGGCAGAGGAAAAGGTGGTGGAGTAAAAATCGCTAAGTCACTTCAAGAAGTCTATGATGTATCAAAAGAAATATTGGGCATGAATTTGGTAACACATCAAACCTCTAAAGAAGGGAAAAAGGTAAACCATGTTCTTATAGAATTGGGTTGCGATATTAAAAAAGAATTTTATATAGGATTTGTAATAAACAGAGAAAATGATGGTATTAGTCTGATCGCTTCTTCTGAAGGAGGGATGGATATAGAGGATGTATCCAGTAATACTCCTGATTTGATCCATACAATAGACATAGATATAAATGTTGGAATCTGCCCTTTTCAAGCCAGAAAAGTAGCTTTTCTTATAGGTATTCCAAATGTTGCAATAAACGAGGCTGCTAAGTGTTTTATGAGTTTGTATGATCTTTTTGTCCAAAAAGACTGCTCACTTTTAGAGATAAATCCTCTAGTTTTAAATTCTTCTAACAAAATTATAGCATTGGATGCCAAGATGAGCTTTGATTCCAATGCTCTGTACAGGCACAAGGATATTTCTGAATTAAGAGATGTGACTGAAGAGGATCCCACAGAGTTAGAGGCAAGCAAACATGGCTTAGCTTTCATTAAGTTGGATGGAAACATTGGGTGTCTTGTGAATGGTGCAGGTCTGGCTATGGGTACTATGGATATTATAAAACTTCATGGAGGTAATCCTGCTAATTTTTTAGATGTAGGTGGTGGTGCTGACAGCAAAAAAGTTGAACAAGGCTTTAAGTTAATTTTGCAGGACAAAAATGTAAAAGCAATTTTGGTAAATATCTTTGGTGGCATTATGAAATGTGACATCATTGCCAACGGAATTATTGCTGCGAGCAAGGCTTTGAAGTTAACCGTCCCACTTGTTGTAAGGCTTGAGGGTAACAATGTCGAAGAGGGGAAAAAATTATTAAATGAAAGTGGTTTGAAGATAATAGCAGCTACAGATTTAGAAGACGCAGCTTTGAGGGTTGTAAAGGCTTTGGGAGAAAAATAGTGTCTATATTAGTTGATAAAAATACAAAGGTTATTTGTCAGGGATTTACTGGTAATCATGGAACTTTCCATTCAAAAGGTGCTTTAGATTATGGTACAAAATTAGTAGGTGGTGTCACTCCTAAAAAGGGAGGAACTACTCATTTAGGGCTTCCAGTATTTAATACGGTTTATGAAGCGGTGAAAAAAACCAAAGCAACTGCCAGTATGATCTATGTACCACCTCCTTTTGCTGCAGATGCAATTATGGAAGCTTGTGATGCTGGGATTGAACTTGTGGTTTGTATAACAGAGGGTATTCCTGTTATGGACATGGCCAGGGTTAAGAATTTTTTAAAGGGAAAAAATACTAGATTAGTAGGCCCAAATTGTCCCGGTGTAATTACTCCTGGTGAGTGCAAAATTGGCATAATGCCTGGAGCAATTCATTCTCCTGGTAAGATTGGTATTTTATCAAGATCTGGTACTCTGACATATGAAGCTGTATGGCAGGTTTCTAATGTTGGAATGGGTCAGTCAACTTGTGTTGGAATTGGTGGAGATCCAATAAATGGCACCAATTTTATTGATGTACTAGAGATGTTTAATGCTGACAAGGGTACTGAAGCAATTATTATGATAGGTGAAATTGGAGGGAGTGCTGAAGAAGAAGCTGCTAGTTTTATAAAATCGGAAGTAAAAAAACCAGTCGTGGCATTTATAGCTGGTATATCTGCTCCAGCTGGTAAGACAATGGGTCATGCTGGTGCTATTGTAAGTGGTGGAAAGGGACTTGCCCAAGATAAATTCGAAGCATTAAAAAGTGCGGGTTGCCATATTGCAAAAAGCCCTGCTTTACTTGGCCAAACTCTAAAGGATGTGATTTAGTTTAGTATAAGAGTAGAAAATGAGAGTGGTAAACAGGAGATGCAAGAAGTGGAAGAAACATTTAGTATGATTAAGCCAAATGCCATGAATAATATTGGTGCTATTATAAATAAATTTGAAGAAAATGGCTTAAGAGTTGTGGCTGCTAGGATGGAACATCTGGACAAAAAAACTTGTGAAACTTTCTATGAAGAGCATAAAGCAAGGCCATTTTACGGAGAATTGGTAGAATTTGTTACCTTAGCTCCAGTAATGCTTATGGTTTTGAGGGGGGAAAATGCTGTGAAGAAAAATAGAGATATTATGGGAGATACAGATCCAGGTAAAGCAGCTAACGGCACTATAAGAAAACTATTTGGGGAAAGTATTGGTAAAAACGCCGTTCATGGAAGCGATAGCTTGACAAGTGCAAAAAGGGAGATTGATTTTTTCTTTAATTGATTTTATTTCTAGAGGTATTATGGTGAAAAAGCTGATTTTATTTTTTATGCTAACAGGTTGTAGTACTGTTAGCACAAAAAATTTATCAGAAATTCATACACAAATAGGAATTGGTTTTCTACAAGTAAGAAACTATCCAGAAGCTTATAGGGAACTTCAAAACGCCAAAACTCTAGACCCTGATAACCCAGAAATATACAACAACCTGGGAGTTGTTTGTTACCACAGGAAAAGATACCGTCAGTCCATAGTCTTTTTGAAGAAAGCTATCAAGTTAAATCCTGATTATTCAGCTGCTAAAAGTAACCTTGCTAGAACTTACATAGAGGTGAAAAAATATAAGCTAGCTCATTCGTTACTGAAAGAGGTCGTGGATGATCTGAAATTTCGTTTACCTGAGCAGGCACATGATTATCTAGGTCTCATGCACTATAGGCAAGGAAAACTGGATAAGGCAATATTAGAATTTAGAAAGGCAATAGAGCTAAATAATAAGTACTGTCCTGCTTGGTATAACTATGCCATTGCACAATATAATATTAAAAACTTTAAAGAAACCTCTCGTTCCATTGATTTGTACATTAGCATGTGTAGTGTATTTGATGATGCTTTGTACTATGGAGGTTTAAGCTATTATAAGTCTGGCAACAATAGAGCATCCAGAAGATTTTTAAGAAACCTAATTAAAAACTACCCTAATAGCAAACACAGGAAAGCTAGTGCAAAAATTCTAAATCGGATGAAATCAAAATCTAATAAGAAAAAGAACAAAACTAAAACTTTTTAGGCGCTTTATGAAAAAGACAATTGATTTACTAAAAAAGGAAAGAGAAAAACAGAAAATTTCTCTTTCTGAAATAGCTAGTATAACTAAAATAAGTTCGTCAACTCTAAAGGCTATAGAGGAATGTGACTTAGCCAAACTTCCGCCTAAACCCTATCTTAGAGGTTTTGTACGTGCTTATGCCAGATGCTTAAATTTAGATTCAAAAAAAATACTAAGTAGGTTTGATTCAGAGATGGGATCTTCAAAACATGAGCCTAAGAAAAACATAGAATCTCCAACAAAAGGCAACAGCCTAAGTATTTTTAAGATGATCTATAAAAATATTTTAAAATACAAATTAAACAGTACCACTTTAAAAGTTTTAATTGTTGTTGCTACTTTGGTATTGGTTTTGGTCTTTATATTTTTAAAACAAATGTTTGATAAATATAGTAAGGAGGCCAGCGCTCCTGCCATTTCTCCTACTATTACAAGTGTTTTAGGTACAGATGATATTGATGACGACACTTTAAATGAAGACGAAGGTATTTCTATCGATGTTTCCGATACAACTATACCAACTACAACTACCACAATAACTACAACCACCACAACTATGCCAACTACAACAACTGCTATAGCTAATATAGAAAGAACTGTTGAGATAGTTGCTCTGGATGGTCTGGAGATTAGTTATTCTGTAAATGGAGCTGAGTCTGTAAATAGAACTTTACAGACAGGTGAAAGGGTTTCGATAACAGGAAGTAATATAGAACTTGTAACAAACAATGCAGGGATTACATCTATATCAATTGATGGAGAGAGTATCGGCAGTCCAGCGGGAGATTGGGGCGAGCCATTTAACTTTAATATAGGCAATTAGTTTTTATTGTCTTCTTCTTTTTCTTCCTTTTCTTCCTTTTCTTCTTTTTCTTCCGCTTCTCCAGTTATGCCTTTTTTAAATCCTCTTATAGCTTGGCCTAGGGCTTTTCCGATTCCTGGTATTTTCTTAGGGCCAAAGATAATGAGAATTATGGCTAAAACTATTAAAATTTGTGGAATACTAGGTGTCATATCTTATCCTCTTGCATATAACTTCTTGTCACCCTACAACAGAATTTTGAAGTAATCAAGGAAGCCTCTTTAGGTACAAAAGAGGTGGCCTAGTAGTTTTGATGTGTTTCAGGCATAGTGTTATTGCTATATTTCATAAAGAATTTATCGAGCATTTTTCTGAACCTTTCTCTTTCAGATAAAATTACCAGAATAGCTGTAAAAACTATAGTAATAGGGATTAGGCCAAAGATTATATTTTGAAGCCACTCTCCTGACTCGGTCAGGCCTCTTTGAAGCGGTAGGGTTGCCAACACAGCACATGCCAACCCCCTAGGGCCCATGGCAGTTATAACCATGGCATCAATTCTGGAGTATTTATCCTTGTTCATCATAAATCCTACTGCAAAATATCTTATTACAAAAATTCCCACACTCAGAAAGAGTGCAATTATTATGTAGAGTAGATTATTAAACTGCACTTGAGTTCCTAAAAAAACAAAAAATGCTGTCTTTAATAAAAAAGTAACCTCATCTAGAAGGTGCATATCCATTTTACTAACAGGATTTCTGCTTAATATTTTTCGGAAAAATTTAGGTGAAAGGTCAAGGTTTGCCAAAGTAAACCCTAGTGCTAAAACTCCAATAGCTCCATTATAATTCATAACTTCCATAAAGCCGTAACATAGCATTGCCCAAGCTTCTCCAGAAAAGTTTATATCAGATATAAAATCAAACTTACATTTTATAAACGACCAAACAATTCCTAATCCAACACCAAAACCAGTAGCTAATAGAGTATTCGGTCCAATTCCCATGATAAGTTTGTTTATATCAAAACCACCTTCCATAGTTGCTCCGTCCAACAAAACTAAAAAGATCACGATCGCTAAAACATCAGTAAAGGCAGATTCTAACGACAAGATCACCTTAGTATTATTAGATATACTAAGCTGTTTTACGATTGGTATCACTATAGCGGAGGAAGTACTGCCTATAGCAGCACCAAGTAGTAGGGCAGTGTTAATTCCTTGGCCACATAATATGGCTGTTATGAAAGCAAACGAGAAAGTTGCAAAAAATCCCACAATAGATAAGCCCAGTGCAGGAAGACTTGAGGTCAACAAATCTTTTGCTCTCAAAGATAGACCACCACCATACAAAACCACAATCAAGGCCATAGTAGAGAGTGTTGGCCCAATTCCCTGTAAGGCATCTAGGTTATCTTTGAAGAAGATCTTTATTGCGAAACCAATACCTAAAAGGATTAGAAGATCAGGTACTTTTGTTACTGCAAAGAACCATTTTAAAGCATGACCTACAAAAAATAATAGAGCTATTATAATAATGGCAAGTGACATATATTATATCCTATTTGAGTTCTATAAAATGCTATCACTTCAGCCAAAGTATTAGCAATACTTTGTTAGTATAATATGGTGTATTTTTCGGTATTATTCTAGATATGAGTAACCGGACAGACCATCTTCATAATGTCTCATTAAAAGTTTTGCATCAGAACCACTAATTAATTTTTCCTTTATGCCTTTTTCTGTTGCTTGTCTCATTCTTTGTACTAATTCTGATCTGTTGTACTGAATATAGCTTAGTATTTCTCCAACTGTATCCCCAGATTCCACTTCTTCTACATGATAACCACTGTTATCTATTGATATTGATACTGCATCTGTATTACCGAACAGGTTATGGAGATCACCTAAAATTTCTTGATAAGCACCTATCAGAAAAATTCCAACATAGTATGTGTCATCTGTTAAATCGTGAAGTTTTAATGTAGGGGAGTGAACTCCATTTTGTATAAATGAATCAACTTTTCCATCACAGTCACAAGTGATATCTGCTAATATAGTCTGGTTGTTTGGTTCTTCATCCAATCTCTGGATAGGTAGAACTGGAAATACATGCTTTATAGCCCAAATATCTGGTACTGACTGAAACACACTAAAATTAGCAAAGTATACAGAGACCAAATCTTTTTCTATTGAAGATATGATATTCTTCAGATTTTTTTTCTTAGCAAGTTCCATTAATTTTATGCTAATAGATTTTATAAAACCTTCTGCTACACACTTGTGTTCTAGATTTAATACCCCATAGGTAAATAGCTGCGAGACATCTGTTCTATACTGTCTTAGGTCATTAAAAAATTCAGACAAATTTTTATTCTCAGACAACTGTTCCAAAGTTTCCTTTAATTCATGTATTATAGGAGGGTGTTTTGAATCGATAGTAATATCGTGGGCGAGGTGTTTTTTAGATGCACCTAATATATCAAATACCAAAACCGAATGATGAGCTGTGAGTGATCTACCAGATTCTGAAATGATCACAGGATGTGGAACATTTCTTTCGTCACATTCACTTTGAATAATAGATATAACATCGTTTGCATACTCTTGCTCTCTATAATTAGCAGAAGAGTCTGAGGTACCGGTGCCATCGTAGTCAACACCAAGCCCTCCCCCTACATCCAAGTATTTCAAACTGGCTCCCATCTTAGATAGCTCAGTGTAAAATCTAGCACCTTCTTTAAGTGCAGCTTTAATCGCATAAATAGATGGTATCTGTGAGCCTATATGAAAATGTAGTAGGTTAAACTGAGATAATAAATTGTGATCCTTTAATTTGGATACACATTCCACCAATCCAGTAGCATCTAATCCAAATTTTGATCCCACTCCTGTGGTTTGTTGCCATTTTCCAGCGCTTGGAGATTCCAGCCTTACCCTTACTCCTATCAAAGGTTTGATCTTTAAATTTTCAGCTATTTCAATGACCAAATCTAGCTCAGAAATTCTCTCTACTACAATTATTGTTTCAAATCCAAGCTTTGTAGAGAGAATTGCTGTTTCTATGTATTCATAATCTTTAAATCCATTGCATACTAACAAAGATTGTTTTTTGCTCATCATAGCTAGTGCTACTAGTAGTTCTGGTTTGCTTCCACATTCAAGCCCCATATCGTAGTTATGGCCTATGTCTAAAATTTTTTCTATTAGATGCTTTTGTTGATTTACTTTTATAGGATAGACGCCACGGTATTTGTTCTCGTATCCATAGCTATTTATTGCTCTTTTAAAACAGGAGTTTATTAAATTAATTCTGTCTTCTACAATATTCATTATTCTAAGTAAAATTGGGATGCGGATACCTCTTTCTTTTAACTCATCTACTAGCTTTTTCATATCAACATGGGCTAGCTTTTTAGGGGTAATTGTCAAGTTGCCACTCTCATTGATATCAAAATACCCGGTACCCCACGCATCTATTCCGTATAGGGATTTAGAGTCTAGGGTTGTCCATTTATCTTTTTTTTCCATAACCCACACTGATTGAGCCTGACCAAAAAGTGACTTGTTGCTTTTTTGTCAGGCGAATTACGTTCAACAACACTGAGAGGCCAATGAAATAAACGGACTTGTTCGTTTTTTCAGTGGTCCTACGTTCCGGCACAGTTACTTCAACTGCATACAGTTTCATAAAGCCTAAGGTACCATACATCAACCAAAATTTGTGATATCATTATATCTTTCATAGTGTTGACGGCAAAATTAAGAGGTAAAAATATGAAAATTACAAAAGGCTTTAATTATATTGATTTGGGACATTTTGAAATACAGACCCTTGAGCTAGAAAGTAAGGTGTTGGTAGATAATCATTTAAATGACCCTTCTACAAAAAGACATATCTTACTTGTTCCGAAGAACAAAAAGGATAAATGTCCTGTGGTTTTTATTCTATCAGGATTTTCATCCACAGGTCCTGGTTACTTTAATATTAAATGGATGAACGAAGATAATTTTCCTCAAATGATAGACAGTAACTTTGAAAACATTCCACAAGCGGTCTATGTTTTTGTGGATGCTTCGTCTTCTTTAGGAGGAAGTCAATTTTTAAATAGTCCTATTGTGGGTAGATATGAAGATCATATAGTAGAAGAGCTATCCCCCATAATATCCTCAGAATTTTGTGATGACCATAATTTGTGGGCAATTTTTGGAGGATCAAGTGGAGGCTATGGGGCTTTACAGCTTGCAAGCAAACATTCTATTTTTAAACATGTGGGAGCTATAGCACCGGACTCTTTTTTTGAGACCTGTTATTTGCCCTCAATCTATAAAGCTTGTGCTTTTATCAAAAAAACTGGATTGGATGAAACCCTCAACCTTATACAAAGGGGTGAAGTAAAGGATATGTCTGCAATAGAAACTGTGGCAATGTCTGCTTGTTATTGTCCAAAGACTAAAATAGAGCTTCCAGTTGATCTCAATACAGGAATTTTAAAGAAAGAAATTTGGGATAAGTGGAAAGAGCATGATCCAGTAGTTTTTTTAGAAAAAAGAAAAGAAAATTTAAAGACATTAAAGTCAGTTTTTTTAGAGTGTGGTAAGTCTGATGAATTTTCCCTTGGGTTTGGTACATACCGTATTTGGCAAATTTTAAAAGAACACAATTTTAAATTACACTATGAGGAATTTGAAGGCGGACACTTTGACATATCCAAAAGAAGATTAAACTTCCTTTCTTGGTTAAAAAATTGTTTATAGAGTTTTGATATACTCCTGTGCTCTGTTCATTGAGTGTAGGGGTATCTTGATTTTATGTGATCTAACAAAGCTTGGGATTGTAGTTAAGTTTAGTTCAGGGTTTAGACCTGTTATAACCTCTGAGTTTACATTTAGGTATTTACTTAAGCTTTTGATATTTGTTCCACCTGGGAAGCTAAAATATGCAAACAGGGTTGGATTTTTGTAGTTTATTTGTCTAAAGCCATAGAGCCCTGGGGCTTTTGCAATTAACATGGCTGCTATTAGTTTTGGAACATAATTTGTTGTTTCGCTGTGAAGGGCGTTATTTTTGATAAGTTCCCAAAAGTTTTTGGTTTTGTGCTTTATTATTGCTCTATGTACTCTATTTTCTCCTGTATTATATGCAGCAGCTACTAGGTACCAAGAGCCAAACATTCCATAGAGATATTTTAGGTATCTGGTAGCAGCTATTGTGCTTTTATCAATATCCTTTCTTTCATCAATCCATGAGTTTACTTTTAAACCAAAGCGTTCTGCGGTGGGTTTTATAAATTGCCACGGACCTACAGCATCTTTATGTGATTTGGCATAGGGTGAAAAACCACTTTCAATCATGGCCATGTAAACCAGATCTCTTGGAAGACCATGTGTTTCTAAGATGTCTTGTATTCTAGGTACTACACTTTTATGTCGTTCAAGCCATTTGGAAAAATGCTTTCTACCGGAATTTTGAAAGTAGTTTATCCACTTTTGAACATGTGGGTTGTACTCTATGGGTAGATCAAATATTAGAGAGGATTCTATCTTGTGATTTCCCATAGAGCCTATGGCATTTGTTGTTTGGAACAAGATCAATATCAGCAGCACAAAAGACTTCATAGAGTAAGATTGTAACCTATAAGGTGTCATTTATTTTACTGAACTAAAGTATAGATTTAGTATCTGAGCAGGCAGTCGGGCAATCAGGGATATTCGATAATTGATGGTTGCCCAGCTCTGGAACACGATGCTGATCTAAGTTTCTCAAGGTCTTCCTCAGCACTGATTGAGTCCCAGCAAACAATGGGACTTGTTCTATTTTTGATGGATGAATTACGTTTTGACACATCTGCTATCCAGTAGAAATGTCCTGTAAAAATATTTGTTTTATCAGTTTGGCACTGCCTCTGTTTCGGAGGGAGGAGGAGATCCTCCATTTCCTGCATCAGGATTTGGTGTAGTTGTTGTTCTGCAGAAATTACTTGCTCCCGATACACCACTAATACTCTGCGATTTTATATATGATATTGTTGGTTCACCATTACTGGAATTTGGAATACAACATTCATCCAGAGCAATTTGTTTTGCAGATTCAAACTTTTGATCTGTGTAGATGTCTGCTAGTAGCTCGGTATTAGGATCTTCATTAGAGATTACACCTCCTAGGCGTAATTCTAAGTTTTCAATGGTGGTTGTTTGTTCATCTAACGCTTCAGATGCTTCTTCTAGTTCTCTGCCTAATCTCTCTTCTTCTCTACTTGGAGACTTAACCTCTGCAAGTTCCTTTGTTATGTTAGATAACTCTGAAATTCTTCTTTGTTTTTCTTGCTGTATTTCTAGAAGCCTTCTTCGTTTATTTTGTTCGACCTCTTGTAATTCCATTTGATATTGTTGTTCTCTGTCTTGAAGCGAAGTTTGTAGCCTATTTATCTCTTGTTGGAGAGTATTTAGTGTTTGTGTATAATCTTCTCTTGCATTTGATAGTGCAATTGTGTTTGCTTTTCGTGCCATGCATCTGGCATATAATTTACGCTTTTCTCTCGCCCTTATTGCCCTTCTGCTTTGATTTGATCTTCTGGCTCTAAATCGTCTATCAAATGTAGCTAATTCCCCTTCTACTGTCTCGTCACATTGTATAACTAGTCTTTGCTCAACGTCTCTATAAGCTCTTCTAGCAGTAGCTATGTTTTTCCTTGCGTCGTTTAATTTTTTTAGTATTCCGTTTTCTCCATTAAGAGCCTCCATATATTCCACTGTTTTTTGCTCCATCTCTCTATTACTGTTAGTTAATTCTGAGGCTTTTGCATCTAGCTCACCTATTGACATTTCACTCAGTGATTTTTCTTTGTCACCTTCGGTTGGTGTGCCGTTTGTCAATTTGTCTAGCTTTTCTTCTAGCTTTTTAATTTTTGCTTCTCTTCTTTGCTTAACTTTGTCATAATCTTTTTTTGCATTGTCGATGTTTTCTTTTCGTTCTTGAAGTAGCCTATCCATTCTTTGTTTTATTCCACCTCTACGTCCACTGAATGAACCCAGAACTCCAGGACAAGCCTCTTCAAAACTTTCAACTTGATTAGTATTAATTCTTCCTGAAGTTGTTGCTGGAAAAATATTTTCTAGCATTTCTGTGCATTCCGATATCTTTTGTTCACAACTAGTTAGGTTTTCTGAAGGGCAGGCTCTATTTCTGGCTTCTCTTGCACGACTGTAGGTTTCGTAAGAAGCTCTACATGCCCTTGATTCTGGATTCAGCCCGTCGTTTTGAATATCTGCATTATCATTATCTTGTGTCCATGAAGTTTGTGCTGTAAGCAATACAATTATAGCAAATAAACAGGCATTCTTATAAGAGAACATAGCGTAAACGTAGTCGGTAGTTATGTAGTGTTTCTTTAGGTACTCCAATCTATCATATTTAAATTGTGCTTCCTTAGGTATATGTTGGTTTTAGAAAATGGTTTTGAACCAAAAAAACCTCTATTTGCAGAAAATGGAGAGGGATGTGCTGAACTTAAACAAAAGTGCTTGGTTTTATCTATTACTTCTCCTTTTTTAATTGCATAAGAACCCCATAGAATAAACACAATATTATTAAGCTTACTGCTTACTTTCTTTATTATATGGTCTGTAAACTGCTCCCATCCTTTCAGTTGGTGTGACCCAGCCAATCCCTTTTTAACGGTTAAGGTTGAATTTAAGAGCAAAACCCCCTGACTGGCCCAATTAGATAAATCTCCTGAGGTGTTCAAAATTCCCAAGTCATCTTGTAGTTCCTTAAAAATATTTTTTAGAGAAGGAGGAAGGGTTACTTTTTTGTTCACAGAAAAACAAAGGCCATTGGCCTGGCCTTCTCCATGATATGGGTCTTGGCCTATTATAACTACCTTTATGCTGTTAAAAGGAGCTAAGCCCATCGATCTAAATACCTGTGGTTTTGGCGGAAATATTGTATTATTCAAATACTCTTTTTCTAAAAACCCAGTTAAGGTTTGCCAGTAGGATTTTTCAAACTCACTTTGTAAAATGGGCTTCCAGCTTTGAGCTACATTAAACATGCCCCACTGTTTAAGCATCCTTTTAGTATCAAAGTCTAGTTGTAATTTAGAAATTAGGCACATTAGGCTCTGATAAACTTAAGCTTTGTCTATTAAATTCCGAACCTAGACTTAAGATGAAGTGTTTATTTATTACACTATTAATGGTTGCCCCTGGTTATTCCTATGCTCAGATTGAAGATGATATTCACCTGGAATTTGAAGAAGTGGATGTGGATGAATTGGAGGAAGAAGCTAGGTTAGCAGAAGAAGAGGCTCGTGAAGCAGATAGAGAAGAGAGACAAACTCAAATAAAACTTAGCAATACAAAGAAGAAAAGAGAATCTGTAGAAAGAAGAACTAAAGCAGTCATAAATAGAGTAAAGAAAAAATATAATATTGCTAAGGACAAAACTTTCAAAGCAAATAAAGAGATCACAAGATTAGAAGAGATTATTAGTGCTTTAGAGCTTAAAGAAAAGAATCACAAGGAACAGTTGCAGAGTGCGGAAGATGCCCTTAAAGCTTCTTTGAATACTAAGAGTGAATTGGAGAAAGATAAACGATCTGTAGAAAAACAAATAGCTAATTATAAAAAAGACATAAAAAACAGAAAACAAGATATTGCAAAATCTAAAAGAGAAGTAAGTGCTTTAAGGCAAAAGGTAAAAAAATCTGAAAAAGATGCTACTGATTGGGAAATTAAAGCACACAAGCAAAGACAACAAACCGAAAAAGCTCTGCGTAAAGCCTCAGCCAGCAAAACGGCATTGAAAAACAAAAGAAGAAAAGTAAAAAGTAGATCTAAAGCAGCGGCTAAAAGATATAAAGCAGAAAAAAAGAGACAAAACAGGCAATAAGTCTTTCTTTTGTAATTCTAAAACTACGAATTTTTCCAGCTATACATTGCAATACTAGCAGCCACAGAAGAGTTTAATGAATCAAAGCCTTTAGCCATTGGTATATTAACATGTTTGACTTGATCAGATTTATCCAAGGCAAGTTTGTTTACGACAAGGCCTCTTTCTTCTCCTATCATAAGTCTTCCCTTTTTAGGCCATTTAAAGCTTTTTATGTCTATGCCTTTGTTTGAGTTAAGAGCTATGTAACTTTTAATATCTTCTGCTTTTGGGCCTACAAATATTTTTTTGTTAAGCACCGCATAGTTTGAGGTCTTTATAACTTTGGGTAAAAATGGGTTTGCTACTCCATTCAACAGAATGATTTTATCCATGTCGAATGCTACACATGACCGTATGACGCTGCCTAAGTTTGTAGGATCTTTAAGTGGAATTAATACTTCTTTCCCTTCCAACTTATCTTGTTCGTTCCATTTGGGTAATTTTGGAGTTTTTATAACTGAAATTGGATGATGTGTCCCTAGAATGTCTAGCTTATTAAATAGCTCTTTAGTAAGAAAAATTTGATTTGTAGATTTGGAAGCATCTGACCAATCCTTTGGAAGAATTTCCAGCTCTATTTTGCTTTTTGGGTGTTGCCTTCCCATTACCATACATAGGTTGTTTTTCTTCACACCTTTTGATGTCAAAAGAGATTTGAGAAGCTTAAATTGTTCATTTTTAGTACTAGTTATTAATTTCATTAAGCTCTTTCCAACACTGATTGAATCTGGCAATAAATTGTTTTTTGGCTTACAATAATACCTTTGCTTACAATTTAAAACTATTTTATATTCACACCGTGGAAAAACAGATACACAATTTAGAAAACTTGGCCTCCCAAACTTTCAAAAAGGCAGAAGACATATCGTCGTTGGAACAAGCCAGGGTTCAATTTTTGGGTAGAAAGGGTGAACTTTCCTTGTTGATGAAAAGCATTGGCAGTATTCCAGATGCCGATCAAAAAAAGCATATAGGGTCAGTTTTAAATAAAACTAAAAATAAGCTAGAAAGCCTATATCAAGAATGTAAAAAAAAATTAGCAGATGTAGCTCTTTTAGAGGAATTAAAGAAACCAATAGATTTGGGGTTACCTGGAGTTATCACACCATCTTTGGGTTCACTACATCCAATAGATACTATTATGGATGAAATTATAGATATTTTTTCAAGGCTTGGATTTTATGTAAGAACTGGCCCGTGTATTGATTCAGATGAAAATAACTTCGAAGCTTTAAATATTCCGAAGGATCATCCTGCCAGAGACATGCAGGATACTTTTTACATAGATCACAACTTTTCCCTAAGACCACATACAAGTCCTATACAGGTAAGGACTATGAGAGAAGAAACTCTACCTATTAGTGTGTTAGGTCCAGGGAGTGTGTTTAGATGCGATAGTGATATATCCCACAGCCCTATGTTTCACCAAGTAGAGGGGCTATTGATAGATAAAAATGTTTCCATGGCAGATCTAAAAGGTTCCTTGGATTTTTTTGCAAAAGAATTTTTTGGTGATGTAGAGATTAGGTTTAGACCAAGTTTTTTCCCATTTACAGAGCCATCTGCTGAGGTTGATTGTACATGTATACTCTGCAACAAAAAAGGCTGTAGTATGTGTGCGCACACAGGATGGATGGAAATTGCTGGTTGTGGTTTGGTTCATCCAAATGTACTTAAAATTTCAGGAATTGATCCTGAAAAATGGCAGGGTTTTGCTTTTGGTATGGGTATAGAGCGTATGGCTATAATAAAATATAAAATAGAGGACATCAGATTGTTTTTTGAAAATGATCTTAGATTCTTGAGGCAACTATGAGATTTTCTACTAACTGGCTTAGCGAATATGTAGACTTTAAAAGTGTTGTGAGTGTTCCTCAACTATCAGACAGACTTACAAGATGTGGTTTTGAAGTAGAGTCTCTAGAAAAAGATATTCCTTTAGATAAAGTTGTACTAGGAACTGTGCTGGATGTAATCAGTCATCCAAATGCTGACAAACTTTTATTATGTCAGGTTAGTGTAGGGAGTGATGTTACACATCAAATAGTTTGTGGAGGTAAAAATTTTAAAAAAAATGATAGAGTGGTAGTTGCTCTTCCCGGAGCAAGACTTCCTTGTGGTGTAAAGATAAAGAAATCTAAAATAAGAGGTGTGGAGTCTTGTGGAATGATCTGTTCTGAATCAGAGCTAAGTATATCAGATGAAGCTGATGGTATTATGGTGTTAGAAAAAAATGCCCCATGTGATGGAACGCTGTTTGATGACTATTACAAAAAGGATTCTATTTTAGATGTTAGCATAGGTTCAAATAGACCAGATGCTTTAAACCACTTTGGGCTTGCTAGAGAAATTGCTTCTATCTTAAAGCTTCCTATAAAAGATCCTGAGGCTGTAGATATACTTGATTTAAAAAAAAGCTCTATTCATGTTGATATAAGATCTGATTTATGTCCTAGGTATATTGGCCTGTTGGTAAAAGGGGTGGAAATAAAAGAAAGTCCCCATCATATAAAAAATTATTTAAAGGCTGTTAATATCAATGCAGTTAATAATGTTGTGGACATAACTAATTTTATTATGTTGGAACTAGGGCAGCCTTTACATGCATTTGATGTAAACAACATAAATAAAAAAATAACTGTTAAGGAGGCTTGCTCGAATGACAAATTCCAAGCTCTAGATGGCAGTCAGATTAAATTAACCTCCGGTGATCTTACTATTAGAGATGAGTCTGGGGTTATTGCTCTTGCTGGTATCATAGGGGGAGAAAGCTCTAAGGTTACAGAGGATACTAAGGACATATTTATTGAGGCTGCTTGTTTTTTAAAAGAGCCGGTGAGAAAAACATCTAGGAGAATTGGTATAGAGACAGACTCTTCATATAGATTTTCAAAGGGTGTGGAAGCTTTTATGCCAGAGCTTGCAATAAAAAGAGCTGCAAAACTTATTTGTGATATTACAGGTGGTGTAGCCACTTGTTATATTGATAACTATCCTAGTCCAAAAGAACAGACTAAGGCTATATCGATATCAAAAGAGCAAGTCTCTTCAAGGCTTGGTTATTTGGTTGATATAGATAGTATGAAAAAATATTTTGGTCTAATAGGTTGTAAGGTAAGTGGTAGTGGTGGAAAAGTGGGGGGGAGTTTAGAGGTTATTCCGTCAATACATAGATCGGATCTTTTGTTAAAAGAAGATCTTATTGAAGAATATGTTAGGTTGGATGGATTTTCGAAGATACCCTCTAAAAAACCTTTTATATCTAACAGCTTGAGAAAACATGCTCCTTTTTATACGTTGAGCAAAAAATTAAAGACCTTGGTTAAATCTCAAGGATATAATCAGATAATAAATTATGCTTTTACTGATGGTTGTTTGGAGTCCAAATTGTTGGGTAAGGTGGATAGTATTTTGGAGTGTGGTCTTAGCACTACCAATGAAGCTGTTAAGTTAATTAATCCCTTAAGCCAAGATTTAGATGTCATGAGAAGAGGGCTTGTGTCAGGTTTGATAAAGACAATGTCTCATAACGCAAGGCATGGAGAATCTTTTGGAAGGTTGTTTGAGGTAGGTCCTGTGTTTTATAAATCAGAGAAAGTTTGTGAAGAAGAATTTAAATATAGAGAAGAGTTTCGATTAGGTATAGTGGCGTGGGGTAGCAAGAGGTCGCTTTTGACTGATAACAAAACACCGTTAATTTTAGATGTAAAAAGTGATCTGGAAAATATATTAAAAAGTTTTTTTGTATCTTTCGAATGGCAAGATGGAGTGCCTGATTATATCAATGGTGTAAGGGGTGGTAGGTTAGTTTTAGGAAATAAGTCTGCTGGGTATTTGGGAGAAGTGCATCCAAAGATTAAAAGTGAGTTTGAACTCTTAGAGTGTGTTGTAGGTGAAATTTCTTTAGATAAACTTTTTGAAAAACTACCTAAAAAACATACCATTAAACCTTTTTCAAAGTATCCAAGAATAGAAAGGGATATTTCTTTGATTGTAAGTCAGGATATAAAAATATCAGATTTAATTAAAACAATAAAAAAACAAGCAGGGCCTGTTTTAATTAAGGTGTACCCATTTGATATTTATCCTGGTGGTATGGAAGCTGGCAAAGTGGCATTGGGTATAAGATGTGTTTATCAGAGTAGCAAAAAAAGTCTTAAAGATGCGGATATAAATTCTATTCAAGACAGAGTTGTTAATGCAGTGGGACTTAAATTCTCGGCAAAATTAAGATAGCTTAACTTATTCTAAAAGAGGTGCTTATGTCTGATTCTGTTCGTACAGTTACCAAGGCATGTTTGGTAGAAAAAATTTATTCTAAGATTGGGTTTTCAAAAAAAGACAGTGCTAAGATGGTTGAGACAGTGTTTGATCTTCTTAAAAAATCTTTAAAAGAAGATGGCAACATTAAGTTATCTAGTTTTGGTAATTTTACTGTAAATCAAAAAAAAGAAAGGATGGGTAGAAACCCTCAAACTGGAGAACGCATTAAAATTAGTGCTAGAAAAGTTTTATCTTTTAAACCAAGTCAGCTTTTGAAAGCAGACTTAAATGAATAATTTATTTTTAAGCAAGTTGCTGCTTTTATAAAAAGAGGTCTTCTATGGAAGAAATAACACCAGATAGAGAAGCTATACCCAATAGAGAGGTAGTGTCTGATGGAGAGGTAACGTTAGATAGTGAAGTGGTGTTAAATGATCCAGCTTATGAGCAATCTGGTGTTGGTTTGGAAGTTGATACTGGCTTTGCACAGCGTTTTGATGATGAACTGCAAAGAGATTTGCTAAATATACCTGATAAGATGTTATTTAAAATTGGTGAGGTTGCTTCTTTAGCTGGTATTAAGCCTTACATTTTAAGGTATTGGGAATCAGAGTTTTCTTCTCTTAAACCCAAGAAGGCTTCTAATAATCAGAGAATGTATAATAGAAAGGATTTTGAGATTGTGTTTTTGATAAAGAAACTTTTGTATAGAGATAGGTATTCTATTCAGGGCGCTAAAAAGGTATTAAATGGTATGAAGTTGGAGTTAAAAAACTTCAACAAGTGGATGAAGATTTTGAAAGCTCAAAGTGATGCATCAGAAAAACTTCAAAAGCTCTTAGAAGATATACAAATAGCCAAACAAAAGCATAACAATTTACAAATCTAGTTTTATATTCCCTTTACTTCCTGTTGCTCTTTTTCTTCCCTTTCGTCTTTTGCCTTCTAGGTATTCTCTTTCGGTTTCCTTTGTCCAAAGTTCTATATTTTTCTAAAAAACATGTTGTAGAAACTGGATTCTTTTCCAGATCGCAAATGGACAATCTTACTTCAATTAATTTGTAAAGAGTAAGCCAATATATAATTTATAATTGTATTTTAGCTGAGTAGGCTAGCGCATAGAATTTTATTTGTTTGATTATTGCTGCAAGTCCGCCTGTTCTGGTTTGGGTTAGGTATTTGTTCAGACCCAATTTTTCTATAAAGGTATTTGAAGTGTTAAGTATTTCAGGAGGTGTTTTTTGGTTATAGATAGATAGTGCTATTACAATAAGTCCTTTTACTATTAAAGCATCACTATCTGCCATAAAATGTAATTTGTGATTTTTTAGTTCACAAGTAAGCCAGACCTGCGATTGACACCCTTTTACTAAGTTATCCTTTGATTTAAATTTTTCGTCTAGTGCTGGGAGTACTTTTGCTAATCTAATGATGTATTTGTACCTGTCCTGCCACGAGAGCTTCAAAAAATCATTTTCTATTTTTTCAAAGGTATAAGACATTGAATAATCCAAATATTACAGAATTTATAGTAGCATACAAATTTTACTATCCCAAAGGGGATAACACATGCTAGTGTCGTCCACAATGAAAGTAATTCATGGCATAATTTTTTTTGCATTAATAGCTTCTGTATGTATTTCGTATTTGTCTTTGGGGAAGGGAGAAGTTCAGAACAGGCATATAGCTTCTATAGATTTGGATTTTGATGGTGATTATTCCTATCTAAGTGGCGAGGCTTTTAAAAACGCTGTTAGCAGGCGAATAGTTGAAGAGTCTTTTGTTGAAGTAACAGACTCAAATGAAATAATCGTAAATGTTGCTGCTTTTAAACTAACATCCGATGACCAAAATCATATTGATTCTTGCCAAGTTTATTCTTCCCTACAAATGCAATTTTATGCAGAAGGAGTTGCAATTTCAGGCGAAATTCCAAATCTATATGTTGAGGCAGATTGTGCACTAACTGATCCAGATTATATTCAAAGTTTAGTTATACCAAAAGATAGAATAAAATCTCTTTTACCTGATGAGGTAGTCGATACAGTTATAGATTACCAAGGTACTAAAATGGTGTTTAGTTTTCTGGGAAATTTTTGGCCCAGCACATGGATTGCATATGAACTGGTATTTGTATCATCAACTGATGATGTAGATGACTTAGTTATAAAAATAGAAAGCCCTAAGCCAGAAACCATTTTCAAATGGACTTTTAGTCTATAAAAAGAAACAACCTACAACAAAAAACTCTAACTCTAACTCTAACTCTAACTCTAACTTTAAGTTTATATTATTTTTAGGCTTGTTCATTGATGGCTAAACTACAAAAAGTTCTGACCATTATTCCAGAAGCCCCTTTTTTATTGCAGTACGGGTACTCCTCGCCGACATTCCAAGCTGTACCAGCTATGTCAAAGTGTGCCCAAGGGATGTCTTCTTGGACAAAGTAAGACAGAAATGCAGCTCCTTGAGCGCTACCACACTCTCTGCTAGCGGCTATGTTTTTAAGATCGGAGTAATCACCCTTCATAAGTTTTCTGTGCGACTCACTCAAAGGCAATCTCCATGCGCTTTCTCCAGAGTCTTTTAAGGCTTGTTGTATTGATTCGGCTAGTTTTTCATCCCTTGCAAAGTACCCTACATGAAATTTACCCAAAGCTATAACCATAGCTCCTGTTAGTGTGGCAGCATCAACTATAAATTTTGGTTTCTTTTCACTTGCCAAAGTTAGTGCATCACCCAGCACAAGTCTACCTTCAGCATCTGTGTTTTGTACTTCAACATGAAGCCCATTTCTACCCTTGTGGATATCTCCAGGTTTTGTGGCAGAAGGACCTGGTAAGTTTTCTGCTGTAGCAACAATGCATATAACATTCACCTTGGCCTTTATTCTTTCCAAGGCACATATAGTACCGATGACATCAGCGGCTCCACACATATCAAATTTCATCTCCTCCATGTGTAAAGAGGGCTTTATGCTTATACCACCAGAATCAAATGTGATGCCTTTCCCAACAAAGCACACAGGTTGAGAGTCAGAGTTTTTGTATTGCATTACTATGAGCCTTGGAGGAATGCTACTCCCTTGACCTACTCCTAAAAGTAGCTCCATTTTTTCTTTTATTAGACGATCTTTTTCCCATATATCTACCTTGATCTCTGTATTTTTAAACTTTTCTTTTACAAAGTTACTCAGGGTTTCTGGGTTTATTTTATTTCCTGGATTATCTCCTAACCATCTAGCAGTCTCTACACCATGGCACATTCCTTCCGAGATGGTTATAGCTTGGTTAGTCGAATCATGGTATTTGTCATCTATTACAATATGTAATTCTTCTATATAATGTTCGTTTTCTTCTGAGTCTCTGAATTCTGCAAATTTATAACTGGCAAGCCTGAAACCTTCATAAAAACTGCTGATAAACTTATGCATATTTCTAGACCAACCACTTTTATCAAAGTAAGAAAAATCGACCACCACACTTTTTGCTTTTTGTTGCAAAAGTGCTCTATAAGCTATAGCACCTATTCTTCTAAAAGATTCTAGCTCCGTTAGCTTGTTTTCTGAGCCAAGCCCCACAGCTAATGTATTTTTTGCTTTGTCACCATGTCCTATGAGAGTTAGAGTAGTCTCTGGTAGGGCTCTAAAAGCTTCATTTTTTGCAGCCTCGTCTAGCAATACTTGAACTTCGTTCTGGCATTTTGCCACAACCCGGTCATTGTCATTTAGACATAGCAGCACTTCAAAGTCTCTAGCGTCTACGTTGGCTTCAGACAGATGAACTTTAGGTATATTACATTTCATGGCGACCCTCACTTAACCTTTTGCGTTTGGTGTTTATGTTTTTTACAAACTATTTTTTACTAAAATTTTTACTAAAAAATTTTGGATGACACATACAGAAACCAAGTTCTATCATAGCCAAAGGAGGAAAATCAAACATATTTCTGACCTATAAATCTAGCACCTTATAAGTGGATGTTGTGGCCCACTAGCTTATTGTCATAGGTACAGTGTATGTTATGGTTTAGTACAAAACGGTCTTTAAGTTTTATTAATAGGTTTTTTTACTCACAATGGCTTTAAGGTACACTCTTACAGTGCCGATTATAAGTACTTGGAACTAGCGTTAGATACCGCATATAATCAAACGCTGAATATAATATGTTGAATACAATATTTAGATAATAGAATATGAACATACGTAGTATTATATATCTAAATGAGACATTTAAATAAAGGTGAGTTATGCCAACAATCCCATTTGTAATTGAGCAGACTTCTAAGGGAGAGAGAAGTTATGATATCTACTCAAGGTTGCTTAAGGACAGAATTATTTTTATAGGTACCCCTATACACGACGAGATAGCAAACCTTGTAATAGCTCAGATGTTGTTTTTGGAAATGGAAAATCCAGAAAAAGATATTCAGTTATATGTTAATTCTCCAGGTGGTAGTGTATCAGCTGGGCTGGGCATATATGATATTATGCAGTTTGTAAGTTGTGATGTTGCAACTTATTGTACAGGGCTTGCAGCTAGTATGGCTTCTTTGCTTTTGGCTTCTGGCACAAAAGGTAAGAGATATGCTCTTCCTAATTCAAAAATAATGATACACCAGCCACTGGTAGCAGGGGATGGTATGTCTGGACAGGCTAGTGATATTGAAATACACACAAAAGATCTTTTAGAGACAAAAAAGAGATTAACAAGTATATATGAAAAGCATACAAGTAAATCATTTAAAGTTTTAGAAAAAACTATGGATCGAGACTTTTTCTTTAGCTCTAAAGAAGCAGAGAGCTTTGGCCTTATAGACAGAGTAGTAGAAAACAGAAGTAAAAAGAAGTAAATTAGAAAAAGCAGTTATAATTTTTAATGATGGTGAATAGAAAACAAGAGATAGCAGAAAGGAACGATTAGTCGTGAGTGATAAAAAAGGTAAATACAGTTATTTGTCTTGTAGCTTTTGTAGTAAAGCACAAAAAGAGGTGCGTAAGCTTGTTGCGGGACCTGGAGTTTATATATGCAATGAATGTATAGAGCTTTGTAATGAAATAGTAATGGAAGACGGGGATGGTAAAACTACCCCTGGTTTAAATGTTCCAAAACCCCATGAAATAAAATCTTTTTTAGGTGACTATGTGGTGAGTCAAGATCATGCAAAAAAAGCACTATCTGTTGCTGTTCACAATCACTACAAGAGAATCAATAATGCTAAACAAAACAAAAAAACTGATGTGGAGTTAACCAAGAGTAATGTGCTTTTGATAGGTCCCACTGGAAGTGGTAAAACATTACTTGCACAGACTATCGCAAGGCTTTTAAATGTTCCATTTACTATGGCTGATGCAACCACTCTTACAGAGGCAGGCTATGTTGGTGAAGATGTAGAGAACATTATTTTATCTTTGCTTCAATCTGCTAACTATGATGTGGAAAAAGCTCAGAGAGGTGTTATATACATAGATGAGATAGATAAAATTAGTCGTAAGTCAGAAAACCCTTCTATAACAAGAGATGTTAGTGGTGAAGGAGTTCAACAAGCACTGTTAAAAATTTTAGAAGGTACTGTGGCCAACCTCCCCCCTAAAGGTGGAAGAAAGCATCCGCAGCAAGATTTTATACAGGTTGATACCTCAAACATATTATTTATATGCGGGGGTACATTTGTAGGTTTGGACAAAATAATCAAGAACAGAACATCTAGTAGAACTATGGGGCTTGCGGCAGATGTTGACAAAAGCGATTCAAAAATGAATCAATTATTGTCTGATGTTCAGCCAGATGATCTAACTCAGTTTGGTTTAATACCAGAGTTCATAGGAAGATTGCCAGTGTTAGCTGTATTAGATGCTTTGGACGAAAAAGCATTGATAAGTATTTTAGTAAGTCCGAAAAATGCTCTTACAAAGCAGTATAAAAAGTTATTTAGCTTTGAGGATGTAGAGTTGACTTTTACAGACGATGCTTTAAAGGCAATCGCCGAGGAGTCTCTAAAAAGAAAAACTGGTGCAAGGGGTCTAAGGAGTGTCATAGAAGAGGCAATGCTGGATATAATGTATGAGATACCTTCTAAAGAAGAAGTTAAAGAGGTTGTGATTGACAAAAATGTAGTAAACAAACATGCTAAACCAAAACTTGTTTTTGACTCTAGTAAAAAAACAAAAAAGAAAAGCAAAGTATCTCGCAAATTAAAAACCAAAGCAGAAGATACTATAAAAGAGGAAGAAGAGCTTAAAGAAGAGAGCGCTTAGAAAATGCTTAAGAATTTATTTAAGGAAAATTGATGTCAGAAGTTACACCTCTTTTACCATTAAGAGACCTAGTAGTTTTTCCATACATGATGATGCCCTTATTTGTGGGTAGAGAAAAAAGCATCAATGCTCTAGAAGATGCTATGAATAAGCGTATTGATATTGTGTTAGCCGCTCAAAAGGAGGCCAAGACAAAAAATCCAGGGCCTGAGGATATTTACTCTGTTGGAACTGTCGGCACTATCATACAGCTTTTAAGATTACCCGATGGAACTGTAAAAGTGTTAGTAGAGGGCAAGTGTAGAGTAAAAATAAAGGAATATATTGAAACAAAACCTTTCCTTTCCGTATGTGTGGAAAAAATAGACGAAACTCCAAAGAATTCTCTAGAGGCTAAAGCTCTGGTTAGATCTGTAAAAGATACTTTTGAAAGTTATGTAAAGTTAAACAAAAGAATTCCTCCAGAAATGTTGATGAGAGTTACTACTATAGAAAATGTAAGCGAGCTTGCTGATATTATAGCTGCGCAACTCAACTTAAAAATCGAGGACAAACAAAAAATCCTAGAAACTTCTGATCCCGGCCTGAGGCTCGAAGAGTTACTTAGTATGATGACTAGTGAAATTGAGATATTAGAAGTGGAAAAAAAGATAAGAAGTAGGGTTAAGAGACAGATGGAACGGTCTCAAAAAGAGTATTACCTAAATGAGCAAATGCAAGCTATCCAAAAAGAGTTAGGAGAACGAGACGACTTTAACTCTGACATTTTAGAATTAGAAGAACTGTTAGACAAAAAGCCAATGAGCAAGGAAGCTAGAACTAAGGTTAAAAAAGAAATCAAAAAGCTAAAGCTAATGCCGCCTGTTAGTGCTGAGTCTGCAGTTATTAGAAATTATATTGATTGGGTTATATCCTTGCCTTGGCACAACTATTCCAAAGATAAATCTAATCTTTCATATGCTCATAAAACTTTAGACCAAAACCATTATGGTTTGGAAAAAGTCAAAGAACGTATTTTAGAACATCTAGCTGTAGAATGTATCAGTAATGAAAGTATGGACAATGATAGTACAAAAAATAAAAATGTCATTTCTAAAAATATAAATGCTATCCATGAAAATGGTAAAAGTAAAAGTGGTGAAGATAAAATTAGTGAAACCAAATATTCAAAAAAGGTGGGTGCAAAAGGCCCTATACTATGTTTGGTAGGCCCTCCTGGGGTTGGTAAAACTAGTCTTGGACAGTCTATAGCAAAGGCTATGGGCAAGAATTTTGTAAGGGTGTCACTTGGGGGCGTAAGAGATGAGGCTGAGATCAGAGGGCATAGGAAAACTTATGTAGGAGCTATGCCTGGCAAGATAATTCAAGCTTTTAAGAAGGTAGAAACTTCAAATCCATTATTTTTATTAGATGAAATAGATAAGATGAGTACTGATTTTAGGGGCGATCCTTCTAGTGCGTTGTTGGAGGTTTTGGATCCAGAGCAGAATGCTTTTTTTCAAGATCACTATTTGGAGCTAGACTATGATTTATCTAAGGTTATGTTTGTGACCACTGCAAACACTACTCATCATATACCAGGACCTCTTTTGGATAGAATGGAATTAATACATGTTGAAGGTTATACAGAAAATGAGAAATTTCATATAGCAAAAAAATACTTAATCCCTAAACAGCTTAAGTCTAATGGTTTGAGCAAATACAAAATCAAATTTTTAAGTGATTCAATTAAAACTATTATAAGACATTACACCAGAGAGGCTGGTGTTAGGGGTTTGGACAGGCAAATTTCTACTATATATCGTAAGGTTGCAAAAGAAATTATGATAGATAGAAGTGGTAAACAACCAAAGGATTCATCTAAATCATTTGTGATTGGAAAAGAGATGGTTAAAAAATTATTAGGTGTACAAAAATTTAAACACAACAAAAAAGCAAGTAGCAATGAGATAGGCCTTACAAATGGTATGGCATGGACAGATACAGGAGGTGACCTTTTATCGATAGAAGCTAGTGTGTTACCTGGAACAGGAAAACTTACAATAACAGGTCAGCTGGGTGATGTAATGAGAGAGTCTTGCACAGCTTCAATGAGCTACGTAAGATCAAGAGCTTTGTTGTTTGGTTTGGACAAAGATTTTTATCAACAGATAGATGTTCATGTTCATGTTCCAGAGGGTGCCATACCTAAAGATGGACCTTCTGCTGGAGTGGCTATCGTTACCAGTATTGTATCAGCGCTTACAAAAATAAAAGTGACTCAACATGTTTCTATGACAGGTGAGATTACTTTAAGAGGTAGAGTATTGGAAATCGGTGGGCTTAAGCAAAAAGTGCTGGCTGCTCATAGAGGTGGTATAAAAAAGATCATATATCCAAAAGATAATGAAAAAGATTTAAAAGAAATTCCAGCAGATGTTGCACAAGATTTGGAATTTGTATCTGTTGAGCATGTTGATGATGTACTTGTATGTGCTTTAAATATGGATAAAGTTACAGACTTATTCAAAGCTAGATCCAGCAAGATTAGTGGTGTAAGAGCACAGTATTCTAAACGCATGCTTCAGTAAAGGGTAAAAAAAATACTATTTACCTGTTTTGTTCTAACTGAATTATGATGAGCTAAATGATTGTGGTATAACGCAATTTGGTTGGCGTCTTTTACTCTTAGCGTATTAAGCTTGGGGATTTGAAAAAAACCTTAAACTATTATGAATCATAAAGTTTTTATACTTTATTTTATTTTTTTTGTTGAAGTGTCTGTAGCCTCTGTTGTGATGGAGTATGACTGTGCAAGTTCTCTTTCAAAAAACAGAACTTATAAAGTAAGGTCAATGACTGAATCAGATGAAAAATTAGTTGCAACTATAAAAAATGATGACTTAACCGAAGTAATTAATGCATTAAAAATGGGTGCAGATGTAAATGTTATAGATACAAATAGAATCATGCTAGATCGACCTATTCACCTTGCTGTTAGAGTTGGAAATACAGACATGGTAGAGTTTCTTATAAGCAAGGGAGCAAACATACATTTAAAAAATAAATTGGGTTTTCAGGCTATTCATGAAGCAGTAAATACTTTTCCTGTCAACCTAGATATTTTAAGATTACTCATAGAAAGTGATGCTGACATCAAAGCTAGAACTGTTCAAGGATCAACTCCTCTTCATTTATCTATTCCCTCTAAGCCATCAAAATACAAAGAATTTAATCCTGAAGCTATAACCATTTTGTTAGACGCTGGAGCTGATATAGAGGAGGTTGCTGGTTTCAAACGACTTGGCCAGGAACATTTTAAAACACCACTGTCACTGGCTGCCTTCCAAGGAAACATGGAAGCAGCAGAAACTTTGATTGACAGAGGAGCTTTTATCAACTCAAGAGGAAGTAGTAACAAAACCACAGCACTACATTGGACAGCTAAAGCGAATAAAAAAATACTCCCTATGATTACACTTTTGTTGGAAAATGATATAGATGCAAAACTAGTTGATTCCAACGGAAACACACCATTTCATGCACTTGCTATATCTAGTAAATCAGGTGCTGTCACAATACTAAACCCAAATATTGTTGCTATTCTTATGGATTATGGAGTTGATATAGATTCCGTAAACAAAGAAGGAGACACGGCTATTTCTCTTGCATTTAACAACAAAAAATACGCAGTAATAAGAGCACTATCTATAAACGGTGCTGACATAACAGTTAGTAGGGACAAGGATGATTGGTTGGAGCTGGATAATCAATCAAAAGAACTAGACGATCTTAACTCTGTGTTTGTTAAAGCTGATAGAATTGAAACCACCTTACTACACCTGGCTGTAGAAAAAGGAAATATTGAAGCCGCAAGAGCACTTTTAGCTAACAAAGATCTTGATATAGGAGTTAGAGATCAAAGCGGAAAAACAGCACTTGAAATAGCCTCTGAAAATGGTAACTGGATTATATATGACCTAATTGAGAATCATAACAAGGAAAAATACGGGCCTTCCGTAGGAGAGACACTCTTTGATTCAATAATGAGTAACAATTTTAGAAAGTTCAAACAAATACTCAACAGTAACAATATAGTTTCAGCAGATGATTTTAAATATGATGATAAGGAAGATACTTTATTACAGATGGCTGTTAGGTATAACAGATTAAACTTTGTAGAAACATTGATAGAAATGGGAGCAGATGTTAACACAAAAAATACTTCTGGAGATACACCTCTTCGTTGGGCTGCTTATAACCAATTTATTCCCATAATTAAAGTGTTATTAGAAAACGGAGCAGACCCTAACTTAGATGATAGATATGGTATGGCAGTTGTTCATTGGTTCGCTTCTGCAAGATACAATACACATAGCGATAGTATAACTAATATGCTTGTTAATGCAGGTGCTGACTTAAATAAAGCAAATAATTTGGGTGCAAATGCGCTTCATTATGCTGCAGGACATAGTGTAGTTGGTATGGTGAAAACTCTTTTGAGGTTTAAAGTGGATAAACAGAAATTAACAAACAAAGGTGAAAGTATCATGCACTGGGCTTCTGCAAGAATTGGAAACACAAACAGAACTCTTTCAATATTAAATCTTCTTGACAGAGATCAGATCAACTTACCTAATCTTTTGGGCAGAACCCCTCTTCATCTAGCAGTAACAAGTAGAAATTATAAAGCTGTAGTATGGCTTATAGAACGTGGTGCAGATATTTATTTTGAGGATAAAGAAGGAGAAACCCCGATGGACTATGCTATAGAAAGATATTTTGAGAGTAAAGGTATGTACAAAGAAGTGTCCAAAGAAATTTTAATCTTCTTAGAAAATAAATATGCTAGATTAAGTGCTAATCTGACAAAATAATTTCTGCTTGCCACTTTTTTAGTTGATATCACTTAGTAGATCAGGTGGATCTGGCTTAATTTTTACCAGATCAGATATTTTATATGTACGATTGTTCTTTGATACACGATGATAAAAAAATTGATAATATGTTAGCCAGGGAGACGCCAAAACAGCAAGTGTTGCAACAATTGGGCTTAAGATAATAGATACTGGTATCTTCCAAAAAATGTTTGTAAAAAAAGAATACCTGAACAAAGGCTTAGTCTCCACTTTGTTGAAGGATTGGAAAATTCGCCTCACTTTTCTGCCTTTAAACTTCAATTCATAATTAAGTTTTCTCTTTAACACCTTTATATCTACTTCAGCGATTTGCTTAGCAGCACGTTCTTCTCTCTTATAGTCAGCATACATGGTCTGAATGTTGATAGGTTTGTTGTTCAATTCAATTATTATTTTAGAAGGTATTTTTTTGTCTCTCATAAGATCTTCTACAGTTTTTGATTCATTATTCCTTATTTGCAAAAGTTTGTTATAAGAAATTTCGGTCAAAACACTTTTTAACCTATTCAACATAATGGAAAGTAAATTGAATTGATCATTGATAACTACATTATGCAATACAGTATTGCCTGTTTTCTTTTCTTTTAAACTAACCAAACTATATAAAGTATCTTCATCTTCCATGCTGTCTAAAATAGTCTCAGTTATTCTTGCCGAACCATTATTTGCTGCAACATGTAGAACACTCTTGTCAAGACTATCCTTTTCTAAGACAGTGTTTTGATATTTGTCATCTAGTAGGAACTCAACTATATCTACATCATCCAACCTGGCAGCCATTATTAGAAAAGTTGTTTTGTAGGATTTGGTTATATAAATATGTTTTGTGTTTTCGAGAATTATATCCAGGTTATTCTTTCTTAAATACTCAAAAAGAAACTTAAGCCTCATTAAATCTCGATTTTTAATATGTTGAATTATTCTATTTTTAACACTTTCTGCTAGTTGGGTTTGTTCTTCTATATAGCTTTCTAGATGGCCATCTACTTTGGATATTGGTTCTGAACCTTGAAATGTTTGAACAATCCCTTTATTTTTCCCCTTCTCTTGTTCTAGTGTACCAATTTCGTGCATTTCGTTCATAGCGGTTTCCAGGGCATCTATAGAAAATTGGTTTTCATAATATTTTGCTACATCATAGGGTGTTTCATTTAAATCGTTTTCACTTGTTATATCAGCACCATGATCTATCATAAAGGAAAGTATGTCTATATCATCATGCTTGGCAGCCATGTGCAAAATAGTGTTTCCTTCACTATATTTTTTGTTAAATAAGTTGCGTAACTCGCTGGCAAGTTCTTTATCTAAATCCGATAGTGATGATCTGTCTATTAGCTGTATGAGAAAATGTATCCCTTTTAAATCACCATTTTCCATAGCATCATTCCATATACTTTCTAAATCAATATTGAATTGATTTGAAGAGAGTTGCCTCTCAGAGCTAGAATTAGACTCCAATGCATCAGTGCAACTTTCACTGTTTGCAAAAGAAATTTGAACAGTAAAAACAAACACAAAAAACAAGTTTAAAAACCTATTCATTAGATATCCGCAAATTTTTTATCGTGAAGTAAATTCAAACCCCCCAAAATGGTCTTGCTAGGCTAGTGTAATTTGATTATAAATGCAACACCGTTGTAAAAAATCCATTGCACAGTTCTGATCTTTTGATTTGTTTTTTATGTTAATTAGTGGGGGAGTTTTCATTGTAAAATAGTAGATTTTTAAGTCTCTTTTTTGTCTTGACCTTTATGGTGCAAGTTACTTTTGCAAGTGAAGATGATTGTATAGATGTATTAATTTTTGAAAGTAAAAAAGACACCAATAATATTCGATTGGTACCAAATGACGAAGACTCATCCAAATACTTTCCTTCACGGTGGGAAGATAAATGGTATGAGAGAGCTTGAGAGCGGGTAATATAGAAGAACTACATTTCCTTCTACAGTTTTTTAAGACAGACACTGAACCAGATTATGACATTATAAATACATTAGTAAATATGCAAAATCAAAATGATGGAGACACAGCTTTGCATTTAGCTGCAAAAGTAGATAACATTGAATTGGCTTATCTGTTGTTGGATCTTGGAGCTGAACCATTGATTACCAATGAGCTAGATCAAACTCCCTACGACATAGCTAATATGGAGGATAATTCCGTAGTATATTTACTAGAAGAATATAGTAGAGATATAAAAAAGATAAACCAAAAACTTTTGTTGGAAAATCCTTATAAACTTTCAAAAGTTATAACTTCTTATAGAAACCATGAAATTAAGAAGAACGAATCAACCGCACTGAGTGACTCAGATAATACTAAGATACCTTCACCTATAACAGAATATTTAAATAACAATGGAAGACAAATAATAAGAATCGATCAGAATAATCCAGACTACATATATTCTAGACCCGTGTTTAATATATTGCATTGTGCTGGAACTATTCTAGCATGTTATGTTGCCCTTGTTATTTCTGCAACATTTTTTTTAAAGACATACCACATTTCCTTCTGGTACTAGGATCACCATTGTTTGCAGGAGTTGCATTAGATAATTTTCTTATGCAGTTGGATGAGAAGAAACATAGTATAGAAGAGATTATAAATGAAATGGAAGGTTACGACTACAGACTGTCCCACTAGAATAATCTAAATCTAAAACTTAAAATAGTTGATATAACCAACGCTGTTCTAGTAAGTCGCTAGTTTCCTTTTAATATATTTATTATACTTTTGGTTATTGATTTTAAAGTTTCAAATACTCCTATTCCCTTGCTTGCTACAGCCTCAAAGTCGTGTGAATTGGTTTTATTTAGCTCCGCTCTGAGTTCTGACACAGAAGCTATGTTTGGAAGATCTCTTTTGTTGTATTGAAATACAATGGGAATGTTGTTGATATCATAACCTTGTTGTTTTAAGTTAGTTTCTAGGTTTTTCAAAGATTGTAAATTTTCTTCCATTCTATCTTTTTGAGAGTCTGCTACAAATACCACTCCATCTAAACCTTTTATAACAAGTTTTCTATTGGCATCATACACAACTTGACCTGGCACAGAATATAAGTGAAATCTGGTTTTAAATCCTCTAATTTCACCTAGAGATAGTGGTAAAAAATCAAAAAACACAGTTCTATCCACTTCATTTTTGATGGTCATAAGATCGGTTTTCTCATTGCCACTTGTTTTTTCATAGATCCATTGGACATTTGTTGTTTTGCCTCCAAGAGATGGGCCATAGTAAACAACCTTACAGTGTATTTCCTTGGCGTTATAATTGATGAAAGACATTACAATGAAGTCCTGTTCTCTAATGCTCCACTAAGTGTTCTTTGATCTATGTACTCTATGTCAGATCCAAAAGGTATGCCTCTAGCGATTCTGGTAATTTTTAGATGTTCATTGCTTTTATTTTTCATAAGTAGCTTTGCAATGTAAGCAGATGTCATATCTCCTGCAAAATCTGTGTCTAGAGCCAGTATTACCTCAGATATGTTGTCCATTCTCTCCAAGAGTTCTTTAATTCTTATAGAGTCATCTTTCATATTTGAGGAATCTAAAACACCTTGTAGAACATGGTATTTACCTTTGTACACCCCGGACGATTCTATCTTTAATATGTCAGAAGGGTTTTTTACCACACAAATTATATCATTTGATCTGTTGGGATCATCACAGATTTTGCATACCTGCCTTTCTTCTGTATAGGAAAAGCACATCTGACATGGTTTGATTTTATTTTCTATGTCAGACAATGCTTCTAGTAAACCTGAAGTAAAACTGGAGCCAGCTTTGATTATGAAATAAGAAAGTCTTTGAGCACTCTTTTCTCCAATTCCTGGAAGCTTAGAAAGCTCATTAACTAATCTGTCCACACAGGGAGTAATTGACATGACATATCCTAAACACTAAAGAGGCTACCTTATCTAACTTATCTAATAATAAAGGTTTATTAGTTAATAATAAAGGTTTATTAGTTAATGAAAAATTGACATGACATGTCCTAAACACTAAAGAGGTTACGTCACGGTTTTTAGAAAAAGAAGGTTACCTGTCTTTTTTAGGTTTATTTGACACAATATTTCTTATATCTGAATTAAATATTTTTTTAAAATCTTGTACTACTGGCTCATTTTCCACCTGTTTTTTTAATTCATCTTTTTTTTTTACAATCTCTTCTTTTTTTTCTTCATTTGGGGTTTTGGAAAGGTGATCTCCCTTGTCAGTTTCGCTTACTTGTAATTGTAACTTGTTGCCATAAAAGCTTGCTATTAAGCTTTCGATTTCATTTTTATATTTATCTATAGTTTGAAATTCCATAGAGTGCTTGTCTTTATCTAAACTGATGACAAAAAAGTCATCTTTAATTGAATCAAATCTACAATTTCCCAATACAGAGGCTATGTGGCCTTCACCTTTTTTATCCACAAAATCAACAAAACCTCGAAAACTTGGGATTTTACTGTTTTCCTTTGTAAGGATAGGTACTTCGTTATCAGGCTCTGTTTTGTTATAAGTATTTATATTTGACAAAGCCTCTATTTTGGGGGCATTTGCCATTCTTATTAAGATCATCTCCAGTACAATTTGTGGGTTTTCGCATGTAGTTAAATCGGAAGCCCCTTTAAGTGTCATATCAAATAGCATATGTATATCTTCACTTGAGGTATTTTGAATTATATCTGATAAATTACTGATTTCACTCTCTGATAGGTCTAACATATTATTAGATCCAAACTCTTTAACCATAATACAATTTCTTAGTTCTAATAGTAGGTCATTTATGAATGCATTTGGACTGTGAGATCCATTTGAAATCTCTTTGATTATACTAGAGTCAATTTTCCTTTTAAACAAACAGTCCAGTATCTTCAGTAGAGTACTTTTATTTGTAAGGCCCAGAACTTCTTCTGCTAGGGTTTCTGTTAGGTTTTCTTTTGAAAATGAAATAATTTGATCTAGGGCAACTTGACTATCTCTCATTGATCCGTCTGAGCTTCTTGCAATTCTTGAAATTGCTTCTGTTTCAAATTTTATTTTTTCTTTTTTACATATAAATTCTAGATGTTTTGCTATTTGACTGGTTGATATTTTTTTTAAATCAAATCTGTAACATCGAGATAGTATGGTTAAAGGTATTTTTTTGTGTTCAGTTGTGGCGAAGATGAATTTTACATGTTTAGGAGGTTCTTCCAATATTTTTAAAAGAGCATTAAAAGCACTATTTGATAGCATATGTACTTCGTCGATAATATAAATTTTAAATTTACATTTAAAGGGGCTATAGCCAGCTCCATCAATTAAGCTCCGTACAGCCTCAACACCACTATTACTAGCTCCATCGATTTCTACAACATCAATATTGGATCCATGAGCTATTTCTTTGCACATCTGACACCGGCAACATGGGGTATACTCATTTTCTTTGTTTTGGCAATTTATAGCTTTAGACAGTATGCGTGCCATTGAGGTTTTTCCTACCCCTTTAGGACCTGTGAACAAAACAGCATGTGGTATTCTCTGAAATTTTAGCGAGTTTATAAGTGTAGTGGTTGTAGTTTCCTGACCTATTACCTCTTGAAAAATTTGTGGTCTCCATTTGCCTGCAATCGGTGTATAACTCATTGTTATCTTCTCCAAACACTGATTGAATATGGCAAAGAATCTGGCTTTACCAGGTTTTTGCCATATGAATTGTGTTTTGATATTGTCACTTAAAACCTATCCTCCGCATTTAAACCCGACCATCTCTTGAGGGATTATCTATACCTACTCCGTAGGGGTTATCTATACCTATCCCGTAGGGGTTATCTATACTTATCCCGTAGGGATTATCTATATCTTATAAAGGCTTACTTTTTCAAATAAATTGATAAAGTGAGTTGATCTACTTATTGGGCTAAAAATAACATAGTTTTGTTCTATGATAATAACCCTTCTATGCTGTGGTTGGAAAAAGTTATGTTGCAATGGACAATGTGTTTCCTTAGCAATTAAATTGCTCTAATGATCATACAGTAAGGGGTTTTGCCTTGGAAGATAGTAAAAATAACAGCAATAACTCTAACTTGAATGGCACTCAGGTAGAGGGTAGGGATTTATCTAATCCTAAGAACACAAAGGCTGTTTTATTTATGTTATTTTCCTTAGGTTTTGTTGCTTTGTTTTTTATATTGGTTTTTTTGTTAAACCAAGGTCCTATAGACAATATGGAGTATGAGTGGGGCGATACCTTCACTTTAGAAGACAAAGCTAATAGGGACAAATTGTGGCGAACAGCCACAGACAGTGCAGTTGAAAAGGGCAAACAACTCTATGAGGTAAATGCTATAGGTGATGTAGCTGATTTTTTTGTAAAGATTCTGCAGAGTGAGTATGGAAGTTCAGAGGTTGAAATTTATAAAGCCCTTACCCATGGAGTTTCGGATCCTAGATTTCATAGTTTGGAGTATTTACCCAGTCAAGTAAGGTGGAACCTTACTCATTATATCAGATCTGAAATTGCCAACCCTAAAGCTTCCACTGTGGATGAATGGCAAAGTTTGGATGAAGAGGGTATATGAAGGTATTCTGTTCTCTTTATATTAGAGTATTTGTGCTAACCTTATTACTATCTCCTTTATCTCATGGAGATTTGCCTTGGAAAAAACAGATGGTAGCTGACAAGTCGCCAGAGTCTGTAAAAGGCCTTCAGGTAAATGAGCATTTAGGTGAGAATGTAGCCTTAGATGTCGATTTAATTAACGAAGATAATCAAAAAATAAAACTAAAAGACTTGATCTCTACTAAGCCTGTGTTTTTAGTAATGGTTTATTACTCTTGTCCTGGGCTTTGTAACTATCATTTGAATGGGTTGGTGCAGATGTTCAAGCAAAGTGAGTGGGCTCCTGGCTCGGAGTTTGATTTTATAGTAGTAAGTTTTGAATCTAAAGATGATTCAACTATGGCAAATACCAAGAAGAAATATTATATGGATATGTATGGAGTAGAAAAATTAAATTCTAAAGACTGGCATTTTTTAACTTCAGATAGTGAGAATGCAAAGAAGTTAGCAGATAGCCTTGGGTTTAACTACAGATGGAATGAAGAGACAAACCAATGGATCCATCCTGCTGTGTCTTATGTTCTTACTCCTAACGGAAAAATATCTCGTTATATTTATGGCATAAGCCCAGATGTTCAAACTGTTAGGCTCTCTTTGGTTGAGGCAAGTGATGGAAAAATTGGTACTGTATTAGATAGGTTTATGTTGTACTGCTTCAACTATAATCCTAAAGATGGAAAGTATAGCCTACTAGCTTTAAATACTTTAAAACTGGGAGCAGGGCTAACTGTTTTTATGTTAGGTATTTTTTTGATACCTTTTTGGTTTAAAAAAGAAAAACCCAAATTTTAAACCTAAAGCTTGTAGGAATTAAGCCAGGTAAGAAAATTAGGTGGGTAGATTTTAATAAAGGAAACCTTTAGGTCAATACTATGCTAAATTTATTAGAAAATATTTTGCCTAATGCTTTAGGTAATGAATCTTCGTTCTTACCGGTGCAGGCTTCAAAGGTCAGTGTATCTGTAGATACATTGTATAATTTTTTAACTTTTATCAGCATTGTGGTGTTTGTGATTCTTATGGGTGCCATGGTGTATTTTATTATCAGGTATCGAAGGCGTACGGAGCAGGACAAGGTAGAATATCTTCCAGGCAGTAATATTTTGGAATTTATTTGGAGTTTCATTCCGTTTGTTACGTTCTTGGGAATTTTTTATTGGGGTTGGGTTGTTTATAAAAACACAAGAGAGTTTCCTGAGGATGCTATTAATATTCATGTTACTGGATTTCAGTGGGCATGGGCTATTCAATATGAAAATGGCAAAACTGCTGCAAATGAGTTGACAGTACCGGTGAATGAAAGAGTTATTTTGAGCATGAGATCTAAAGATGTCTTGCACAGTTTTTTTATTCCAAGTTTTAGAATAAAGCAAGATGTGGTACCTGGTTACATAACAAAGCTTTCATTTGTGCCAACCAAGGTGGGTAGGTACAGAATTTTTTGTGCAGAATATTGTGGTACAGCTCACTCTGGGATGATTGGTTGGGTTAATGTTGTAGAGAAACCATCTTTTATAGAATATCTCAATACTGATGAAACAAAAGGGTTTACTTTGGTAGAGTTGGGCGAGAGGACATACAAAAGTTTATGTATAGTTTGTCACTCAACTGATGGTTCTAAAGTAATAGGCCCGTCTTTTAAAGGTTTGTATGGAAGTATAAGAGCTTTAGCAGATGGAAGTACAATCACAGGTGATGATAATTATATAAGGGAATCTATATTAAATCCCAACGCTGTGTTGGTAGAAGGTTTTCCTTCGGGACAGATGCCAATGTTTCAAGGTACTTTGAGTGAAGAGCAAGTAACACAAGTCATTGAGTATATTAAATCGCTTAAATAGGAATTAATTATGTCAGATTATCTTAATTATAAAAAAGGGTTGTGGTCTTGGTTGACTACCTTGGATCATAAGCGAATTGGGATTATGTATTTTATTACAATCTCTTTCTTTTTACTTCTGGGAGGGTTATTTGCTCTTTTAATTAGATTAGAGTTGATGATGCCGGGTCAGCAGTTTCTTACGCCTGATCAATACAACCAAGCTATGACATACCATGGAGCTATCATGGTATTTTTGGTTATTATTCCTGGAATACCTGCTTTTTTAGGAAATTTTATTTTGCCTCTTCATTTGGGTGCAAAGGATGTGGCTTTTCCTAGGTTAAATTTACTTAGTTGGTATTTGTTGGTCACAGGTGCTGTGGTTGCTATAGCTTCACTTTTCTTTGGTGGTGTAGATACAGGTTGGACTTTTTATACTCCCTATAGTTCTCTTAGCTCCAAAGCTGGAGTAACTTTTGTGACCTTAGGTGCTTTCATAGCGGGATTTTCATCTGTCTTAACAGGACTTAATTTTATAGCTACAATACATAATTTAAGAGCTCCAGGTTTAACCTTTGGACGTTTACCTTTGTTTGTTTGGAGTTTGTATTCCACTGCTGTAATCCAGATTTTAGCTACACCTGTTTTGGGCATAACGTTGCTGTTGTTAGTGATGGAGAAGGCTTTTGGTATTGGTATATTTGATCCTGCTCTGGGTGGAGACCCTATTCTATTTCAACATTTCTTTTGGTTTTATTCTCACCCGGCAGTTTATATTATGATTCTGCCAGCTATGGGTATTATCAGTGAACTTATAACAACATTCTCTAGAAAAACAATTTTTGGATATAAAGCCATTGCTGCTTCTAGTGTAGCAATAGCAGTTATTAGTTTTTTTGTTTGGGGACATCATATGTATGTTAGTGGTCAGTCAGAGTTAGCTACTATGATCTTTTCGGTTTTAACTATGCTTGTAGGTGTGCCCACAGCAATAAAATGTTTTAACTGGGTCTCGACTATGTACAAAGGTTCTATTTTATTAGCTTCACCGATGTTATATGCCATTGGATTTTTGTTTATATTTACTATTGGTGGTTTAACAGGGATATACTTGGCCACAATAGCTATAGACATGCACTTACATGATACTTATTTTGTGGTTGCTCATTTTCATTATGTTATGGTTGGTGGAACTATTATGGCTCTTATGGGTGGAATACTTTATTGGTATCCTAAAATGTTTGGCAAAATGTACAATGAATTTATTGGCAAACTGTCATGGTTTTTTATATTCATAGGTTTTAATGTCACCTTTTTCCCTCAGTTTATCCTGGGTAATTTAGGAATGCCTAGAAGGTATCATGATTATATCCCAGAGTTTGCTACTTTGAACATGGTTTCTACAATTGGATCTTGGATGATTGGTCTTGGTCTGTTTTTTGTATTGTATTGTGTAATAGGTGGTTTTTATTCTAAGAAGAAAGCTGGAGATAATCCTTGGGGTGGTAAAACTTTGGAGTGGAAGACATCATCTCCTCCGCCACATGAAAACTTTCTAGAAATTCCAACTGTAACAGAGGGTCCTTATGAGTATCGTTAAAGCCTCAAAGCCTTATACTCAGGCTCATCACTTTGATAGTGTTGCTCAGGAGTATAAAACTTCAAAGTTTGGTGTTTGGATCTTTATGGTCACAGAGATATTAATGTTTGGTGGGTTGTTTGTTGCCTTTGCCATATTTAACAATTTATATCCAGAGGTTTTTACCGAGGGAGCCAAGTTTTTAGATTGGAAGCTTGGGGCTATAAATACTGTTGTCTTGTTGACCAGTTCTTTAACAATGGCTTTGGGAATACATTATATACAAACTGACAAAAGAGATGCAGCTTTTTGGAGTTTAATTATTACTGTGTTATGTGGAGCTGTATTTATGGTAATTAAATACTTTGAGTACAGCCATAAATTTCACTTAGGATTATTTCCTGGTTCTGAGTTTGCCTTTCAAGGTGATACAGAGGTAAAAAACCTAGCACTGTTTTTTAGTTTTTATTTTTGTATGACAGGCCTTCATGGAATACATGTGTTGGCTGGTATGGGTTTAATATCTTGGGTTACTTATCGCCATTATAAGGGCGAATTTAATCCTAACTATTATACTGCTGTTGAGGGTGTAGGATTATTTTGGCATATTGTGGATTTAATTTGGATTTATTTGTTTCCACTTTTGTATTTGGTATAGGGGGGGGGTTGTATGACACATAAAGAGCTGGACAATCATTTGGCTAAAAAAGCAACTGGAGTTGTATTCTACAAACAGAGCTGGGCAACCACTTGGCCAAAAGGCAAACGGAGTTCACCTTGTTGGTCCCGTTGGAAGACCTTGATTGAACAAGTACACTTGTTTTTAACTTCATTAGATAGACTTTTAAGGGAGGTTTTATTTGGAAAAAACTCACCACATAACACCATTTAGAGTTTATTTAATTGTTTATATTTCACTTGTCATTTTGACTGTAATGACAGTATGGATTTCCAGAATTGATCTAGGCTTAAATATAATAAATGTGCTGGTAGCTATGCTAATTGCTTCTATTAAGGCAATGATTGTTATTTTGTATTTTATGCATCAGAAGTATGAGAGTACCTTGAACAGAATTACTTTCTTTAGTGCTTTTTTCTTTTTGGTTGTGTTTTTTACCTTAAGCTCCATTGATGTATTTACCAGAGATTATATGATCAACCTATTTGGCAGTGAGTGATGATTAAAACTTTGATGTGCTTTACTAAGTTCAACATAGTAATGTTGTCTTATTTTTCTGCTCTTATTGGGTACTTGTTTAGCCATGATACCTTTAATAACTTTAGTGTTTCAAATTTTCTGTTATTTTCTGTTGGATTTATTCTGCTAGCTTCAGGCAGTTGTGCTTTAAACCAAGTGCAAGAGGTAGAGTTGGATGCTAGCATGCGCAGAACTGCTTTAAGGCCAATTCCTGCTGGAAAAATTTCGTGGATTTTTGGGTTTAGATTAAGCCTTGCCCTTTTATGTTTTGGCTTATTTTTTCTTAGTGTTGTTAGTATCAAGGCTTCCTTGTTAGGGATGGCAACGGTGTTAATGTATAATGGAGCATATACTATGTGGTTTAAGCCCAAGCTTTCATTTGCTGCTGTTCCTGGGGCTATACCTGGAGCAATGCCTGTTGTGATAGGGTATTGTGCTTATGAAAGTTCTAGTTTATTTAGCCCTGATATAGTGTATTATTTTTGATTATGTTTTTGTGGCAGATGCCACACTTTTGGTCTTTGGCACTTCGTTATAGAGAAGATTACAAAAAAGGAGGGGTTCCTGTTTTACCTATTAAATTTGGTGAGATTTTCACTAAGTATCAAATAGGCCTATATATGTTTGCTTATCTTTCTTTAGCTGCTCTTTCTCCTTTGTTTGTGCAGACTAGATTTTTTTATTTAGTACTTGTAATTCCGTGTGTGTTGTTGATGTTATTTGAATTTTTTAGATTTTTCTTATCTGATATTTCTAAATATTGGTTTAAGTTTTTTATAAAAGTAAACTTAAGCCTGTTGGTTTTTTTAGCGGTGCCTTTGTTAGATAAAATTCTAGGCAATATAATGAGATCTTATCAATTATAAAGGTGAGCTTAATGAGGTAAAAAAACAAGGAGGCTTTGCCTACTTTTTTTTGCCGAGTGGCTCCTTCCTGGTGGACCTCACGGCCAACACCATTGCTTAAGGTGAGCTTAATGAGGTAAAAAACAAGGAGGTTTGTTCCATCGGGAACGTAGTGCCACTGAAAAAACGAGTAAGTCTGTTGTTTATTTCAATGGTCTCTCAGTGTTGTGTACTTTCTTTAACACACCTTTTAGCTAATCTGGGTGATTTGGTTTCGGTCCCAAAAAACACACCAACTGTGTCGTCTGTGGTTTCCACATAACCTTTATTGCATGAAATAGTGTGTAAGTATGTTGAGCTTCCACTACTACATTTACTGTAGTCAAAGATACAGATGTGAGACTCAGGGGCATTTATGCATTCATTTTCAATCTCACATCTAACATCACCAACATTATCGCCACAAGTTTTTGTATTGGGGAAGTTAACAGTTATATTTCCTTCAACAAATAATATTTCCTTTACTTTGTTACCATCCAAAGGATCTCTGCGTTTAAATTTTGGTATAAGAGTTACATTGTAGTCACTATTTCTTAGATCATCAAAAAACAGCACCGGGACCTCCCATCCTAAGGTGTTACTGTGGGTTCTTTCGTTGTTCACGAGCCTGGCACCATCCTCTATTTTAAAGCTGCTACAATATGTGTTTTCATCATTACAGTAAATATAAGGCAAGCTGTAAGCATTACTAATGGCTACATTAGGAGCAAGTTCCACATCTTTAAAATCAACTACTAAATCAGAGCTAATTACTTCTCCTCCACTGCAGGTCTGTTCCCTAACATAGGTTCTAACCCCGTAGGGTAGATCACTCCATGTACTACTTTCACTAGAATTATCGTTGTTAACTTCTACTTCACCTTCTGAATCCAACCAACCATTAGCAGGTCCTGCGGTGAGAGTGGGAACGGTTGACACTATCTCATTAGCTACTTCCCCATTAGTTACTTGTGTCTCTTCACTGGTATCACCGTTAGCCAAGTCATTGGTCATTTCTGTTTCTTCATTAGCTACTGCTGGTGTTTCAGCAGTTTTTTCATCAGTGTTGTCAGTGCTACAGCTTGTAGAAAAGCTTAAAACTAAAATTAACAATACAGGTTTTACATACAAAAATTTAAAAACTTTCATTTTATCTCCGGCCTAATCGTTTTACATTGATTGTTAATTATAGTGGCATTTATATTTGCTCACAAGACCAAATATCCTCAGTGCTTAGGGTGTGTGTTCTAAACTGTATTTAATATGTTTTTATTATTGTGAACCTAAAATTGGAACTTCTTTTGAAAGATTTACAGTCGGTATACTAAGTTAACCATTGCTTTATTCTATAAAACATCGTTTTACAGTATATTAGATTACCCAATGGGAGTTACTGGCCTTACACATGTTTTTCCACCGAATGTACCACCGTTTAATCTGAGGAGAATGGGGGTGACAGCATCATCTCTAGGTTTCAAGTATCCAGGAGCACAACCTATCCTCGCAACTTCGCATCTTTTATAATTAAATGTACACAAGTGGGAGCGTGGGGTATTTACACAAGGGTTGCGTTCACATTCAATATCACCAAGGCCAGAATTACAGCCAATGTTAGGGAGATTAACACGCACAGGACCTCCAATATATGCTATATCCCTTACTTTTCCCTGCTCATTCTCCTTAGGTGCTACTGGTAAAATTCTTGCTTCAAAGCTTTGGTTGTCACCCAACCTAAATTCTAAACTATCTAACTTCCTTTTGTCGTATGTTATGCTTCCCATACTGATGCCATGGGTTTCTAAGTTCATTTCACTGCATCTCTGGGTTCCGCAGTAAGGTGATGTATAACCAACTATATTTTCCTCAGATACCTTTGAGTTTATTTCTGAAAAATCAACTTCAACCCAAGTATCCAATACTCTTTTACCACTACAGGTTTGATTGGATACATAAGCTTTTACATTGGAGAAATTCGTTGTTGTACTAGCACTTTCTTCACCGGCTACATCATCAACTGTACCAGTTACATCTGCAATTGTTACATCAGTGTCATCAACTGTATCTTCGCTATCAGGTGAATCCACAGTTCCAACAGGAGCTAACCCCGTAGTTTTGTTGTTGCCATTATCATCGCCACAACTGATAGAAAACCCTAGAAACAAAATACACAGAACCAACTTAAAACTTATGGTTTTGTAAATCTTCATTAAAATACCTCTACTAAAAACTAAAATTTATGTTTACTTCATTTTGTGCAATACACTTGCATAAACTGTTCACCAGTTTCATTTGCTGTAGTGTTTGTATAACCATCTGAACAACTAGTTCTTACTACACTGCAGATGGAATATTGGAATGTACATACATGGGATTCTGGAGCATCAACACATGGATTTTCATCACATTCAACGTTGCTGCCTATGCCGTCGACACCGCAAGTAGGGTTGTTGGGGAAATTAACTGTTATAGAACTATCAATCTGTGATACTTCTTGTGCCTCGTTCTGATCATCAGTAACTTTAGCCTTTGTTATGAGCTCAACGTTGAAATCTGTAACCACATCATCTATTCCAAATCTAACACTTCCGATATTGCCCATGCCATATCGTGATGTACCAAAAGAAACCCCTTCTGTATTCGAAGCAAACTCAGAACAAGGTGTGCCTTCATCATTACAATAGATTCTGGTTACAGGAGCGGCTAGCTCGGCGTCTTCAAAGTTAACATACAAATCTGAGTTTAACACTTTTCCACCACTACAAGTTTGTTTCTGTACATAAGCTTTAACATTGTGAGGTAAATCTCCCCAGCTAGCTGGTTCATCCACAGCTACAACATCCGTATCTTCAGTTGCATCAACATCTGCAACAGCCCTGCAGTAGTATACCTCTTCCGTATCGAGAACGGTGTTTTGAAAGGTCCACTTACAACCAACCCTATTGTCGCCTTCTTCTAATCCTTTATCACTAATGGCTCTAAAAGCTTCTTCATCTTCTGTAGAAGCACAAAATTGTACTGCCTGACTTGAAAGAGGGTCATTCATACCAGCAATTCCACCGGCTGCAGGGTTTTCAGTATCAAGTGCCCTGTCTAGCTCGTCCTTCTGAGCCGCAGTACACTCTTCAAGGTCTGCTACATCATCAAAGCCATTTCTAGTATCATCACCATCCGGTGCGTCACCAGTTACAACAGGTGCTACACCTGTAGTTGTATAGCTGGTATCATCACCATCCGGTGCGTCACCAGTTACAACAGGTGCTACTGTATTTGTTTTGTTGTTGCCATCGTCATCACTGCAACTCATAGAAAATCCCAAAACCAAAATACCTAGAACAAACTTAAAACCTATACTTTTAAAAATCCTCATAATACCTCCAAGGCAAATGCCTGACCTAAACACTAGCTGGCCTCTATTACTGGCATTTTTGTGCGTTTACAAGATAAAATTCTTTTTATGTCCTTACAAAAGTGATTCCATAGTCACTTCCAGTGCAACACCCAAAGGAAAGAGGGTAAGCCTTACAATTCTTTTGAAAGATTTACAGTTGGTATACCAAGTTAACTATTGCTTTATTCCATAAACCAACAGCCTTTGTTTTTAAAAACAAAGGCTACTGTATTCAATCGAAGAGTTTAGTCTTAGTTACTAGTTGCTTCAGCACATCTTAGCCCATTAAATAAGCTACCATCTTGATCTTCAATATCTCGCTCCTCATAACCCGATGCGCATGTAGAGCTTTCTAACCTACAATCATCATAATCAAAAGTACATCTGTGAGATTCTGGACAATGTGAACTTAAGTCCTCGCATTGAGTATTTCTTCCGTCACCACAAACAGTGTTAGGAAAATTAACTGTTATAGCAGAATCAATCAGTGGTAATGTTTGAAGATTATTTTGGTCATTTATAAATTCAATTTTTGCAATAAGTTTGACTTCGAAGTTTTGCTCAGTAATGTCAAAAAACTTTGCATTAGGTAACTCACTATCTTGACGGTAGTAAACGCTTGCTTTGTTGCCTGGAGCTATTTCATATTGGCGACAATCTTCTTCATCTTCACCACAGTACAGATCAATCGGATTTGAAGCTATTTGCTCAGGAGTTATGCCATCCGCTAATTGAGCATCTTGAAAATCAACTGCCAGACTAGAGCTAATTACCTCTCTTCCACTACAGATCTGTTGCGCTACATAAGCCTTAACACCATAAGGTAACTCGGTCCAGTTATCACCTTCAGCAGTGGATGTGGATGGGTCGGTGTTGCCACAACTTACAGAAAACCCCAAAATTGCGGTACATAATGCCACACGAAAACTTATACTGTTAAATTTCACTTTACCTCCAAGAAAAATTACTACTGTAGCTCTTACAGGAGCTTAGCACATCATAACTAATTAATGCTCAAAATGCCAATGTCTAAGTTTGATTAGTTTCATACTTAAAAATTCTATAGGTTTTTATCAGTTAGTGTAAAGACAGTTTGATTAAAGTGTTTGCAGTTGTTTTTTTGCCATTACAGCAACAGGACTATCTGGGCTGTGATCTATTACCTCTTTATAAAAAGATTCAGCTTCTCTATGAAGATTCATGTTTTGAAAGCAGAGGCCAATCTTATAAGTGGCCTGCGCCCATCTATCATCTTTTTTGTTGGTAGCACTTCTATACTTCTCATATTCAATAATTGCTTCTGACCATTTTTTTTGCCTGAAAAGCCCTTCAGCACCAGAAAGTGGGCTGTTTGTTTCTTGAACCTGTCTACCTTGTCCACCCTCCAAAGCACTCAACCTGGATTTAAGCTCTACAATTGATGAAATTAATATTCTGTTTTGTTTTATCAACTCATTATTACCCATTCCACCACCACTTAACTTGTGTTCCAGTTCTTCTAACTTTCCATTAAGCCGTCGTAGCTCTAACTCCAACTCATTGATTTTTATACTATAATTAGCTTTGAGGCTATCTACAGTTTCTACATTAAGTCTTTGTTCTACCATTTGATTATCATGAGACTGACCTACATCAGATCTTGTTTTAAGACATCCAGAAATAGTTGGAACTAACAATAACAAAAAAACGATTCTTACTATCATGGTAAAAACTCATCCCCTTCATCGCCTGACGAGCCAGAAGTCCTGGCAAGTTCCTCGGCTTTTTCGGCTACGGCTCTAGCTCTATTAAACGCTCTATTTGCTCTTAAGTATTTGCCCTTCTTATAGTATTTTTCGCCTAACTCATATGCATTCACTGCTTGTTGGTAAGTGTCACTTGCTTTTGAGTCCGCTCCACCAGCTACAGCAGCTCTCAAGGCTGCCCTAGCAATGGCATAATCCAAAACATTCCTCTTAGAATCAGGAGATGTACAAGAAGAAATTGCCAGGATCAATAATACAAGGATCGCCCTCATCAATAAGCAGTACTAGGTACGAAGTTTACCCTTCTATTTCTAGAATGGTCATAATCAGTATCACCCTCTGACAAAAGCTTTTCTTCACCATAACTTATGGTATTTAAGATATCAGCACCAAGACCCTTACTTACAAGGTAGTTTTTCACTGTCTCTGCTCTTCTTTCACCCAGTGCCAGATTGTATTCACTAGAACCCCTAGAATCACAGTGTCCCTCAAGCTGTAGAGTTACATTTGTATTATTTTGGATCCACTCTACATTCCTATCTAACGCTTCTCTCATTTCGGCATTAAGTGTGTGCCTGTCATATTCAAAGTTAACTGTGTTTAGGCCAAGAATGTTATTGCTGTCACTACCCTCAGGATCAAAGTCAATGGGAGTGTCTGAAACACCATCTATACCCCCAGCATCAACATCTCCTTTGTCACCCGTGGTGCAAGAAACCAACAACATTAGTGCCAATAAAGCACCAAGACCAGAACCAATCTGCCTGTTAAATTTAAAGAAATTCATCTAATCGCTCCTAAAAAAAACTTAAACTTTCCCGCCTGAATAATATAACATAAATAATACCCTTGTTCAGAATATTGTCAAACTTTTGATTGTTAAGTCTGATTTATGATGTTGGAATTATGGGCTGATAGTGGTAACCTCCTTGAATCTTGTGGAATACAAAAAAAATCTAAAAACCATAATTCTAAGCTTCTTACTTACTGTTTTTGCATCAAAAACATACCCAAACGCTCCACATGATATTGAGTGGAAAAGCATAGAGACTCCAAGTTTTCAGATTATCTTTGACTTACGGCATGAAAGATTGGCCTTAGAGGTTGCCAATAAGTCAGAAAGTGTAAAGAAAACTCTAGAACAAGTATTTACTGAGTTCCCTAAAAAAACAGTGGTTGTAATAACTGACTACGATGATAGAGCCCACGGCTCTGCTACCAATTGGCCATACCCAATAATCAGAATAGGGTCTGTACTACCAACTCCTCTAACCACAATCTACAACTTTGAAGACTGGGTATTTAACCTCATGCTACATGAATATGTCCATACTGTAACACTGTATCAGCAAAGGGGTATGTGGAAATTATTTAGATCGATTTTTGGGAATAAAATGCTTCCCATTGGTTTAATGCCTAGATGGTATACGGAGGGAATGGCTGTAGATGTAGAATCTAGCTACTCCAGATCCTCCGGAAGACTAAACGACATAAAACTATACGCCAATGCCAGAGCCATGCTTCAAGATAACAAATGGGGCATGGATGATATTTACACAATAAATGAAACTTCAATACCCACATGGCCCCTAGGTCATAGGCCATACATGTATGGAGGCATGATAATTAATCAGGCAAAACAAGATACTCCCTTAGGGACAATAAACCAAAGCCATGCAGATTGGATATTACAAATGTATACATCAATAAAAGATAGTTACCAAAAATATCTAGACAAGGCTTACCAACAGATAGGCCTAGTTGCATCAGAACAAATAAAAACAATCCAATCAATAAACCCTCAAAGTGGCAACAATAAAACTTCTGTAGATACCCAACAAAAGCTAGAAGAGAATAAAGAAGATAATTTAAATATAACCAATAACAATCCCAGACAACAAGAAAACAAATCCAATACAGAAAGCCTCTTTGCAAAAGATGGAATAATGCATCACTCACCAGTTATCAGTAGCGATGGTGAAAAAATGTTGTTTGTAAGGCAAACTGATTCTGTAAACTCACAAATAATATTAGTGAAAAGAGATGACAAAAATTCATTTATTAACGGAGAACAAAAAAAACTTTTAGATGAAAAATCCATAGACCAGGTTTCTTGGATAAGCAGTACAGAATTTGTATACAATGCTATAGAGAGATATAAAAACTACTATAACTACTCTGACCTCTTTATTGGAAATGTTGATGGATCAAAAAGACAATTAACCCGAGGAGGTAGATTACAATTTGCAAGTTCATTGGATCAAAACAAATTAATTGCAGTTCAAACTGATGCGGATGTAAATCATATTGTTACAGTAGATCTAAACTCCAAAGAAATAGAGGTTATCTATAAAGCAGAGCCTGGTATCAGATTGTCGTATCCAATCAGTCTTGATGCTGCCAAGATCTTGTTTAGTGAAAGAGCATCTGGAGTTGATTTAATAAAAGTTTTTGATCCAACTTCCAATATGGTAAGCCTACTTAAAGGTGCGAAGCAAAACTCCTCTTTTCTATCCAAGATTAATGATGGATTTTTCTATAGTTCTAAGGTGTCTGGAGTTTCCAATTTGTATTTTTGGTCTCACACAAAACAAAATTCATGGCCAATAACCAACTCCAGTACGGATGTCCTAAACGGAACATGGGATGAGAGATCAAAAGAAATAATATATGCAGAGCTAAAAAGTGATGGTTACCATTTGGTAGGAGAAAAAAGTGGCTTAGAAGCGGTTAAAACTCCGGAAATAAATATTCCACATGTAGAACCTGTCTTAAGCAAACAACTTCTACCAGAAGAAAACTACAAGATAACTAACTACAATCACCTGCAGCATCTTATACCTAAGGCATGGTATCCTGCAATACAATATGTTGGTGATTACTGGTCACTATTAGCAAAAACAGAAGGTGAGGACCCAACAGAGAGTCATAATTATACTGTGTCAGCTGGTGTATCCATATATTCACGGGAAGATAAAACTCCTCACTTGGTTGGATTATTCAGCTATAACAACTATATGCTACCTGTACAGACTAGTTTGTCAGTGGGTAGCTATTATCGTTTCTTTCATGAAAAAGAAGGCACTGTGTTTGCAAGAGAAAACATCGTAAGTTTGGACATCGATAAAAATTTGACAGAAGGAAACGAGCTAAAAGCTGAGTTGGGACTTATATATGCACAAAATGGTAAGGGTGAGGATTTTGGACCAACCGTAGGGCTATCGTATGAAGATATAGAGACTAGAAGAGCAAATGGTTTTATAGTAAAAAGCGGACCTAGAATTGGGCTAACACAGTGGTATAACCTTTCTAATCCCGATATTAGCAATCAGACAACATTGGATAACCAATTCTATCTACCTGTATTTGATAGCGGTCATGAGCTTAAATTAAATACTGCACACACCTATGTATCAACCAGCTTAAGTGGTGACAATTTAAATGGTGGACGTGCTGTCGCCTGTGCGGCAAGATCAATCTTAGGGATACCGTCTAGTGTGGCATCTCCACATCTTCTAAGGGGTTATGATTGTGGTTTTTTTGCGGGTGTTAACCTGCATAGCTTCAATTTGGAGTACAAGTTTCCTGCCTTGAAGCTATATAAAAACCTATCATCATGGCCATTTTTTTTGAAAGACTTGTATGCTGGATTTGTAGCTGATAATTTATACATTATGGATGGTGTAGTCCCAATGGATGGTGTAGTCCCAAATTCAAATGATGTGGAAGAACTTCAATATGATATAATAGAAAACACTTTGTTTTCATCTATTGGTATAGAAGCTAGTCTAAACTTTACTGCGTTTTATCATTTTCCCTTTACAGTAAAACTTGGATTTTATCATGGGCTTAGGACAATTAATGATAAACATCATAGAAGCTTTGGAATATCATTAAATGCAGCAGGATTCTAAAAATGGAGGTTTTTGATGAGTAAAATAGATTGGATAAAGGATCTGGTTTATACGGAAACTCAAGGTATAAAAGAAACTCTTTGGGAATCAGATGATATACAATTAGAACTTCAAAACGCCACAACTTCTTTTTTAAGACAAATCAAAGAAAGCTTTATAGATTATGTTTCTGCCTTCAATCAACTAAGGGGCTTAAGCGCTGGTGGAGTAAAAATATACGGAATAGCAAACACCACTGCTGACTTTATGCTATTTAGAAACGGATATAAACTTATATTTTCATCTACTATACCGGGAGAAATTAGAATTAAATTCACCCATTATAACAATAATGTAAGTTCAATCTCTGGTGTAGACCAAGATCTTTCAGATGCCACATTGTCTGCTAGATATGGAGCATTTGGAGAAATCATTTGGACACATAAGGAACAATTTGTAAAAATTGACTTTCTATCTAAATACTACATGACTCTATTTACAAAACAAAGCAAAGAGTAAAACAAAAAATTAAGTTACACTACCTAGTGTTCTATTTGGCTTTGCTGATTAATATATCTTTCCAAACGGATATTTTTCCCTCAAGGGCATGATCTTTATAATCTGGTTTGTGGCCTGTTATTTCCTCTAGCGCTTTAAGTGCAACCTGGTTAACCCTTGTATCATCATCATCTAGAAGCTTTAGCATCTCAGTGTAAGATGACTTATCCAAATATGATATTGCCTCGGCTATATGTCGCCTGATCCAAAGACTTCTTCCATGTCTAAAATTCTGTTTGTTGTGAATTGCCTTAGATAAAACAGGAATGTCAGCTTTACTACCATTTTGCTTAATGATCTTTACAGCAGTTGTTCTCACAAGCATGGATGGATCGGTGATAATGAGTTTTCTCGCCCACTCCAAAGCTAGATCCGTATCAACAGCACCCATAGCAAGTAAAGCGGCATCCCGCATAAACCACTCATCACTGAGAACCGCAGAGCTCAAGTGCTGTACGGACTGATCTCCATCTTGTACAGAAAGTGCAATCAAAGAGCGCCACCTCTGAGAGTCATCCCGCTCTTTGTCAAAGGCAACATCCACAAGATCAAACTGTTTTGCATGAAGAGAAACTAACAGTAAAAGGAACAATTTCATTGTGAGTCAAGTTTCATTGCAGACAGTTTCATAGTCAAGTTGCACATAAGCACGTTAGACAAAAGTACTGGCTATAAAACTGGCAGAATAAATTACTTGTTTTGTTGTAAATCTTTTTTGTCTGAAATGTTGGTGTCAGATTCAAACATCCCATGTACAACAAACATAATCATTAATAACACATGATATACAAATACAAGAATCCAACCCAACATCTTTTCGTTTAAACCCATTGCCATGCCGGCCATCACACCAAACAACAAACTTGCTCTTATACCTTTTTCACCTAAACTAACTCTAAAACGGAAAAGTGCAAAAGCTGCCACAATGGCAAACACTCTTATAAAATTATCGTTAACCAAGATCATAACACCCGTCATACCAACACATAAAAATAATATATTGAAAGTTCCAAGCAATGTATCACTATCAGTTTGAGATATATCAGAGGTAAGTTTTCGAGTTATATAATGAGTAGAGGCTGCTAACAATAAACCAGCTAATATGGAATTACCAAATAAAAAGATTATGTCCATCAAACTCATGTCGATTGGACTATCCTCCAAGCCTTTGGCAAACACACCCTGTAAACTCTGTAAATTCAAAGACCACCCAAAAAATAAAAGGACATTGTATCAACTATAAATCACAATCAATTAAACCAAAACTTTTTAAGCTCTTTATCTATAATAGAAGACTCCCAGTCCATATCGCCTTTATCGTCAAAAAACACTCTTATTATATCATGTTTTTCAACATTATCATCTAAATGTGTCAATGGCACAATCACATCCTCACTAGGCTTATTGAGCAGGACAAGTTTTGCGGTTTCATCAACTACAGATTGTACTAAATATATGTTTTGATTTTCAAAAATATCATACATGGCAGGATCAAGATCATTCCAATCTACCAATTTGCCCTGATGATATATTTCATATTCTATAATTCTTCCATCAACATCTCTAAAAAAGATTTCCCCATGGACATAATTATCTTTAATTGGAATACTTAAATTTTCAAAATAACCTGTTTTAGGATTAAGGGTAGTGGTCTCGAAAACTCCATCTTCATACTGTACAGTCTCTAGCTTGGTAAACTTATTACCATCAGTTATAATCTTTGACCCAATCAATGGTACGAAGTTAACTAAACCATTTGTTGCTTCAGTTGAAATCATTGCACCAGTTGACAGTTCATAAAAAGCATCCTCCAATGAATAAGTTGTCATAAAACCTAATACTCCAGATAGATCATGTTTAAATATAGGGCTACCACCTAAACCATGTAATCTAGTATCAGTTCCAACTAAACCATCACAAAATATCTTGCCTCCAATAGTGTATTTATGTGGTCTAGAGTGAGGCTCAGCATAAATCACACTATTTCCTAAGTAGATACACTCATAAGAATTTGGGCCACTTAAGTTATTATAACCAATCAAAACAACCTTTTCGCCCAATTCAAGCTCATTGGATATATCAACAGAAGTTGAAGGAAGTCTCCAGTTAACCTGATTCATTTCTGAATTATCCACTTCGGCATTATCTGGTGTCGTAATGGTATTAGGTAAAATTAAATACATCAGGTCATTAGTAGCATCTCTTGTAAACCCATCATAACCAACTCTAAATGAACTAAAATGGGCGTGTCTTTTAATCGAAAAATCCGAATCAAACAACATGGGTCCACCTAGGATATAATATGGTTCACCGCTCGAGCTGTTATCTTCTAATTCACCATTGCACGAAGTCGCAGTTACAAGTAAAGACATGTTTAGGCTTTTTAGTGTAGGATCTGAAACCATAAATCCAGTGCATAAAAAAGTGTAATTTCCAGGAGGAACCATTAGTCTTTCTGTAAGATGAGCCTGAGATGTTCCAATACCTACAACATAATTGGCATTTTCTGCCAGCATTTGAAATATGGAATACTCCAATAATATAACATTATTGTTTTGTGCCGGGGGTTGGTTTTGAGCATTAGATACAGACAATAGACAAAAAAAACTCAGCAATGTTATGGCTTTTGTATTCATTATCTTTAAACTTTTAATATCCATACTGATTCCTCTAATCATACAATTCCAAATTATTGTTTGTTATCTTATGTGTTGTCCTGTTGCTATACTATTTAAACCAATAACTGACTGTCTGAACCTGACATAGTAACAATACACTTTATTTTTATTAAAATCTAGCGCAACTTTATAAAATTTTGTAAAAGACTAAACCAGATAAGCGGGAGTATTAAATTGAGCCTTAAGAGATATAGATCCTATCTAGTATTCCTATGGATATATTCCATTTTGGTAATAGTCTGGGGTGCATGGGTAAGAATTTCTAAATCAGGTGATGGATGTGGCACAAGTTGGCCACTATGTAATAATACCATTATACCTGACACTGAAAATACCCACACACTAATAGAGCTAACTCACAGACTTTCTACAGGAATATATGGGATACTCGCTATACTCCTGGTGATTTGGACATTCAAACTTTACTCCAAACAACACAACATAAGAAAAATTTCATTATTTATTCTTTCATTAACAATACTAGAAGCGCTAATAGGCGCTAAATTGGTTCTCTTTGGACTAGTTGGAGGAAATACCGGCGTAGATCGCATAATAGTGATGTCTCTTCATCAAGTAACGAGCGTTCTACTTACAGGTTCAGTGGCAAAAGCCTACTATCTAACATTTACAAATAAAATTAACCCCTCCTATTTAATAGCGACATTAAAAATAATGTTTTTGTTGATTGTAGCAACTGGGGGAATAGCAGCTTTGTCCAATACTGTGTTTCCTTCTAATTCTATAATTGAAGGACTAATGAGTGATCTTGATCCAAATTCACATATACTACTTAAGCTTAGAATAATACATCCAATACTGGCAATGACACTAACTTTTGCAATGTTATTTATAATAATCAAGTTATACAAAGATGATCCAAAGTATGCGATAAAACTCTCAATTTTTATATCTATAGGAGTGGTAATTGGATTAATAACGCTAATTACACTATCACCCACCTATATGAAACTAATTCATCTCACAATTGCTCACATAATCTGGGCCGTGATCGTAAAGGCGTAAATTATTTATTAACTAGATTAGCTACATAATATGAGCGCCACTATCTACATACAACACTTCACCTGTAACCTTTGGTGCACAAGACAGATAAACACATGCCATCCCAACATCAGAAGCATCAATATTTGATCTAAGAGGGACATTGTCAGGGTTGCTATTTAACATCGTTTTAAAATTTTTAACCCCAGATGCTGATAGAGTTTTAACCGGACCTGCTGAAACTGCATTTACTCTAATACCAGATGGTCCCATGTCATAGGCTAAGTATCTTACACTAGATTCTAAAGCTGCTTTGCAAACACCCATTATATTATAGTTGGGTATAACTTTTTTTGATCCCAAATAACTCAGAGTGATTATACTACCACCATCTTTCATCAAAGGCTTAATAAGTCTGGAGGTCATAATAAAAGAATATACACTGGTGTTCATGGCAAGCTCAAATCCATTCCTAGAAGTGTCTAGAAATTTGCCCTCTAAATCACTTCTTTCTGCAAATGCTACCGAGTGAATCAAAATGTCCACATTAGCAAACTTCAAATAAACTTTTTTGAAAAAACTTTCGGCCTGATCGTCGCAGTTAACATCCAGTGGTTCTATTAATTTTGCATCTAAACTTTCAGCTAAAGGACGGACCCTTCTTTCTAATTTTTCATTTAGATAACTAAAACCAAGCTCACAACCAAATTGATGTAACTTTTGTGCTATTCCCCAAGCCAAAGAACGATCATTTGCTACACCTAAAATTATCGCTTTTTTACCTTTAAGATCCATATTACCACCATTCAATCATCTAATTTTAAGTAAGAGCTCAATATTATAAAATGCCTGATCAATATACTGAGGCTCTATACTATCTAAATTTGTTAAAAGACCATACTGCTTAATATATTCTTCAAACACACTAAAATCTACTCTGTCTATGGTAAATGTGAATAACACATCGTTTTGCTCTTTTTTCCATAATGGAGCCTCTGGTGTTGGTCTTGCATTTAGGCTTAATAACTTTTGTTCTACTAAGCCTGTCAAATTATCTCCGGTTTTAGGTTCTAACGAATATCTTAATGTTTGCCTTTGTACAAATGAACCACTATATGTAGTGTTCTTTGCTACAACTTTAGCCAGACTATCAACAGGCCTTGTTTGCATGTAGAAAAAACCTACTAAAGATAAAACCACAAGCACAAAAACTGCCTTTACCCATATAGGAGTGTTAAATAAAAAGTCTAAAAACTTTCTAATTCCGGAAGGATTTTTAATTTCGTCTATTAATCTGGATTGCACAGAAAAACAAGACAGCTCTGAGGTAAATTCGATAGCAGATTTTAATTTTTTTATGTCAGAGTCAAGCTCAGGATGCTCTGATAAACTTGCCAGAAAGGAACTTTTTCTATCGCCCAAGTTATTTGTTACATAGTCATATAACATCTCCTTGCACATAAAGTAACTTAAAGCTTGTTTTTTACTTCCTATCAATCCATAACTCCAGGATTTAATATTTCACCTAATTGTCCTAGTCCCTTACCTAACCTATATCTTAATGTACCGTGGGATATGTTTAACCCTTTTGCAATATCAGCATCAGAGATATTTAAAATCTTATGAAAAATAACAGGTGTGATAATATCAGAGTCACTTTCTTTTAAAAAATCAAACCAAGGAGTCAACTGCACAGATTTATCTACTTTTATATAAGGGTTAGTGCCTAGTAATAGATATTTTTCATTTCTTTTCTTGCTGGTCCAAATTTTGTGGCAATGAAACACAATTCTAGGAATCAAATCTTTTTGACTTTGCTCTTTTTTTAATAAGTTTAATGTTTTTTTAGTAAACGACTTGATTAACTTTTCATCCATGCAAGAAAAATAGAAAAATAAAATGATGATTTTGTCAGTGTTCAATTTAATCCGTGGCAAGTTGTCTTAATAGTTTCAACTCTTCTAAAACTTTACCCGAACCCAAAACAACACAAGTCAATGGGTTCTCCGATACAGAAACAGGAAGCCCTGTTCTTTCTCTAAGTAAAATATCCAAATTAGTTAAAATGGCTCCACCACCTGTTAAAACAATGCCATGACTAATGATATCAGAAGCCAGTTCAGGAGGAGTAGCCTCAAGAGCTGTTTTTACAGCATCAACCACACTTTCCACAGGGTCACTTAAAGCCTCCCTTACTTGATTAGAGTCAATCTCTATTGTCTTTGGCACACCTGTTACCAAATCCCTTCCTTTGATATCCATTCTTTTAAAAGAATCTACAGGGTAGACATTACCTATTTCTATTTTTATGGCCTCAGCAGTTCTTTCCCCAATTAATAAATTAAAATTCCTTTTCATGTGGTTGATGATGGCTTCGTCAAATTTATCACCTGCAACCTTAATAGATTTACAGTACACAATACCACCAAGAGAGATAACAGCCACACCGGTTGTTCCACCACCAATATCCACCACCATATTACCGCCTGGCTCTGTGATAGGAAGACCAGCACCTATGGCAGCAGCCATAGGTTCTTCTATAAGATAAACTTCCCTAGCTCCAGATGAATGAACAGACTCCTTAACCGCCTTTTTTTCTACCTGCGTAATACCATAAGGGACACAAATGATAATTCTGGGCCTTATAAAACTTTTTTTGGCCTTAGAGGAACGAGAAATAAAATACTTAAGCATTGACTGAGTTACTTCAAAATCTGCAATAACACCGTCTTTTATTGGTCTAATCGCTACAATATTCCCAGGAGTTCTTCCGAGCATTTCCTTGGCCTCAGCCCCCACAGCTAGAACCCTGTTACTAGATCCTCTGTAATCTTTCTGAACTGCAACCACAGAAGGCTCGTCCAAAATTATGCCCTGCCCCTTTGCATAAACTAAAGTATTCGCAGTCCCTAAATCTATAGCAATATCATTGGAAAAGTAGTCAGCTAGCTTTTCATAAAAACTCATTACATCCTCTCAGATCTGGCAACACCAGCTCGTAAATCCTAAATTCTACCAGAAGTGCAGTCAATTGTTTTTCCACCCAAGCTCTAATTGAATATGAGCTTCTAGCTTTGCCATTTCATCTTGCATTTTACTGTCACTCCAGTTTAAGCGATCTGCCATCTGAGTAGCGACTTGTCTGTAAAATCTCATAGCATTATCAGGCAAGCTAAAAAACATATTTGTTCTTCTTAAGAAAAAATCGATTAAGCTTACACACATAGTATGTTTCATTGCATGTTCAACCTCTAACCCCAGAATATTATAGGGCTTTATTTTGTATTCTAATATATCCTCTGTTTCCATGTAGTATCTTTTTTGTAAATAACCAACCTCGTCTAAACTCAGACCGGTTTGTTTTGACCAATATGGGATCATACTCTGAGATTTGGAGAAACATCCCACGGTAGCTTTCGGATTAAGTGGCCTCGTACTATTAGAATCTTTATGAAACTTTAGCAAATTTTTAAATGGTATCTTTTTTAAGATCGTGTCTACAACTTTCTGGGAAGTCTTTCTATAATTTGTATATTTTCCGCCAGCTATAAAGGTAATATTTCTGGGGTCGAATATTATCTTAGATTCTCTACTGGTTTTGTTTACAGAATCTGCTTCATCTCCTACAAGTGGACGAACACCTGCATAAGACGCCACTATGTCATCTTTTTTAATTTTTGCCTTGGGAAAATACTGACCACACATCTTAATAAGATAATCCACATCAGCTTTGCTGGTGGATACTTCTTCTGGATCCTTATCAAATTCAGTGTCAGTTGTACCCACTATTATCATGTCATCCCTCACTATACAGAATACTATTCTAGAGTTTGGATGATCTACCATCACAACAGAATCTTCTGTAGGTAGCCTTTGCTTTTCCAAAGTAATATGAACTCCCTTAGAAGGTCTTAAGGTATTATTCCACTTGCCAAAAATATTCTTAGCAAATTTATCTGTCCAAGGGCCTACAGCGCTTACAAAATGAGTACCCTTCACCATAAAATTGCTACTGTTACACTTTACATTTAAGCCAATGATTTTCTGTTTGTTCATGGTGGCACCAGTGACTTTGGCATAAGGAATACAAGTAGCACCATGGTTTGTAGCAGATCTAATCGTTTCTATTACAAGTCTTGAGTCATCTGTATAGGCATCAGAATATATAAAAGACCCTTCCATATTGTCTGCATTAATAAAAGGTATACGATCTAAGGTTTCTGTTACACTTAGTTTTCTATGGGGCTTAAGCTGATTTATACCAACCAATAAGTCGTATAACATCATACCAAGCTTCATTTTACCCATACTGAACTCGGAGTTTTTATATACAGGCAATACAAATCTAGCAGGCCAAACCAGGTTAGGTGCCATATCAAATAAGTTTGTTCTTTCTTGTAGAGACTCAAATACTAGATCAAACTCTAAATTTGCTAAATATCTTATCCCACCATGAATAAGCTTGCTTGATCTAGAGCTGGTGCCTTGTGCAAAATCTCCTTTTTCTAACAGAAGCACATTCATTCCTCTCAACTGTGCCTCTCTGGCAATGCCAGCACCCATGATACCACCACCTATAATAACTAAGTCGAAGTGCTTTCTGGGTAACTCTGCAAAACTTTGGTTCATAATTTATCTCTAGTGTGCTTACTAAGTTTAATGTGTTGTTAAATTTTACTGTTTCGTAATGGTATGGTTATATACTCATCCCTAGTGTGTTTATATTTTATTTTGTCATGGTTAGTTCCCGCGAGGATCAAATTTTGAAGATGCTTCTCCTTTGCACATTTGTATGCTGTATCTAGTAGTATATCAAAAATCTTTTCATCAGTATAAGATATATGCTCTATATGCAGGCATTGCATTTTGCCCCTATAAAATAATATAACTTGTGCTAGGAAAAAACCCTTTAAATCTCCATTTTCATCCCATATCCCCATACTCCATCCAAGTGGTAGATAATGATCTAAAAACTCTGATCTTGTACTGCTATTCCAGTTTGCAAAAATTTGTTCTGTTGGAGTTAGGTTTTGTTTGTTTTTTTCAAAGTTTGTGATTTCTTCTTTTTCTGATAATGTTATTACTCTAATCTTCATAGAAAATGAAAACCACAGTTTATGTTCAATAGACAAGTACTATTTTTTATGGCTGTAACAAAAATTTTTCCCACCCCGAGTTGTTTTTTTGAAAACATACTCTGTCATGGGTTCTGTTCTTGCCTCTGATCCAGAATTCAAAATATTCTGGTTTTATAACAAACCCACCCCAGATATCTGGTCTTGGAACAGATTTGGGATATTTCAGTTTTAATCTTAAGATAGTATCTTCTAAATCTTTTTTTCTGTTTAAAACAGAACTCTGCATGGATGCCAATGCTGAAATTTGACTTTCATAAGGACGGGACGCAAAGTAAGTATCTGATAACTTACTACTGGTTTTTTCACAAATTCCTTCTACCCTTACCTGCCTTTGAAGGCTGTCAAAATAAAATAGAACAGCCACATTAGGATTTTGATCTATGTCTTTTGCTTTTTTACTATTGTAGTTAGTAAAAAACACAAGCCCCTTTTCCAAAATGTCTTTTATTAAGACTATTCGTGCGGAAGGTTTGATACTTGAGGTGACTAAACAAGCCGCATCCGGCTCATTTAAATTAAGGAGCTCTATGTCTTCTTTCCAAGAACACAAAACTTTTATGGGACAGGAGTTGTTTAAAACAAACTCTAATTCTTTATTGCTATTATTATCTTGGTTCATTCATACAACCCAACATATAGCTTGAAGCGTTCTCAGAGGAGTTTATATTCTCATGCTTGAGCTTCGTCAAACAATCTGAGTAGTAATTACCTAATACTCCTCTATATGAACTTATACTATTGTGGTTGTAGTTAATGTCATGGTTTAAGTCAGTATATTTATAGAAAAACAAATCTCTTTCTCTAAAAGAATACTTGTTTGTATAATTGTCCAGTATATAATCTGGCATAATTCCCTTTATATGGTTTGTTGCACCAGACGGAAAGTACATCAAAGCAAATGTTTGGTAGTATAATATATCTTCGTTAGTTAATAAATTCACACCACGCATTACACTACCTTTACCAAAAGTTTGTTCTCCAATTAAAATCGATCTGCCATGGTCTTTTAATGTGCCTGCTAAAATTTCAGCAGCACTTGCGGAGCCAGAATTTACCAGCGTTACAAGCGGTGTATCCACAATAGGGTCTAATTTAGATTCATAGTATATTGAATCATCCAAAGGATCATTTGGCCTTATCTCTAAAAGCATTAGATCTTTTGGAACAAAAAGATCTGCAACACAAATTGCTTGCATAACAAGACCACCTTGATTATCTCTTAGATCCAGTATAAACCCAGAAAGATCACTGTGTTTTGCAAACAAGTTGTACATTAATGACTCGGCAGCATTACAGGTATCGCTGGTCATAAAGTCATTTATCTTAATAAGCCCCCAAGTTCCATACTCATCATTTATAACTTTACTGGTTACATTTGAAGGTGAGATCAAGGTCTTTTGTATGACGGTGGAATGCAATTTATTATCTCTATAAAACTCAATTTCTACCATATTACTATTTAACTCAGTAATTGCGTTATTTAATTCTCTAAGTTTCATACTGCGTACATGCTTTCCCTGGATTTTGTCTATTACATCTCCGCCTCTCAGCCCAGCAATATCTGCTGGAGAATCTTTAAGAGTTTTAAGTACAAACAAATTGTTGTTTATTGCCTTTAGTATTACACCAATGCCTATAAAATTTTGATCCTCTTCCAAAGCCATGGTTTCAGGTAATATGTGATCATGAGGTGAATACGCAGATGATAAAAACCCATTAATTAAGTCTGCTATTAACTCTTGTTCATTCTCGTTTTGATTTGCAGAATTAATAATATCAATCAATACGAGATCAAAATTTATTCCGTACTTATGCTTGTATAACTTATTCCAATAAGAAATCTTCTTTTTGTGTTGTTTCGTGTGACTAGCAAGAATACTAGCCATACTCTTATGTCTTTCTACCGCTAGTCTCTTTACCTGTATTTGATCCAAGCTATCAACGGGTGTATCAAATACAAGCCTTATGTTGCTAGAATCCCTCCTCTGCATTACAACCTGCTCTAAGGCAGCTAAACAGCCGAAAAAACTAACTCTGTCGCTATAACAAACCTCAGTATTTACTATCTCGTACAAACTCTCTAAATTAAAAGAAGTAGCCTGCCAGTGTTTTGACATAGAATTTTGCTCATTAGAAGCAAAGGGCATAGGGCCTAAAAGCAAAAGCATACAAATAAGTAGGGGAAACCTCATACCCCATTGGTATGAAAAAACAGGGCCAAAGTTTGTAAATCAAAAATATATAATAAATTCAGATAGTTATATGATATTAAGGGTAGTAAAAGTGTCTCATTTTGTGAAAAAATTTCCTAAAAATGACTCAAAATGAGACATTTTTACATGGTAATTTTTTCAACTAGTTTTCGGTGTTAGAGATTCGTGGTGATTGGAATAGGGTGAAAAAAACTTGTTATTCTACAAGTCTTGTTATTAGGCTCCGGCGGGACACTTGTTTCCTCAGGTGTTTATTTAGTAGTTCGAGTACTTCAGGATTGTAATCCATGTCAAAATCAAAGATTGTGTTCTCATCAGTATTTTTAAGTTGGGTGTTGGTATCTTTGTGATTGAGTAGCATTTCTACCGCTTCTTTTAATTCGCCTTCTAAGACTACATACATAAGTGCTGTTAACTCCAGGTTGTCTTGTATGTTTACATCAATCTTGACCTCACCATCATGGCTTATGAGCTCGTTTATAATTCTAATTTTTTCCGCTTTCAAAACAGTAGAAGCGAAGTTAGGTGTTGTAAAACGTGCACCAAGTGTGCTTGCATAGATTAATGCGGTTCTGCCCTCGTCATCTCTAACATTAACATTTATTTCATCTTGATCTAGGAGTAGGGACACAATATCTGAGTAACCGTACATACTTGCGTACATTAGTGCTGTTCTGCCCATATCATCTTGCAGGTTTACATCAGCTTTTCTTGTTCTTAGCACTAGAAATTTGTAATATCTATCGAGCAGGAGTTCCACTATGTCTGTAAAACCCTTCGCACTGGCTACCATCATAGGAGTAGTTCCTGGTCCAACTTTATAATTTACATCCACAGTTATAAAAGGTCTTTTCAAAAGCCTTTCGACTTTCTCTGTGTCACCTTTTAAGGTTGCCAAAAAAAGCTCTTCAGAACCACTATCATTTGAAACAAAATGTGATTTTTCGAATGTATTGGCAAAAACAGAGCCATAAATGGAAATACAAAGTACAACCAAAGGGAGCAATCGTATTGGGTTTAAAACAAATTTCATAAACCAACCATAGATGATTTGGTTTTTGTTCACAAGAAAGACTTCTAGACGTGAATTAACTACATATACAGCGCTTGTAAAGCGTATTTTTTTTAAACATTAGTGCTGGACCTATAGTTTAAAACAAAAAAAGTTATACCATAGTGTTTGTGGTGTATAATCAATGGGCGAAGCAAAATGTTTAAATCCTACTAGCTTTGTTTTGCTTGTAACTTTATTGGTTTTATTCTATGTTTCTAAGCGTTGGTAGGTCTTGACTTATACTGATTTAATTACGAGTATTTCTGTGAGCCACTATTTTTGGTCATGATGTTTTGTTGATAGGGTTTACGGATTAATATAGAGGGTTTTGTGAAAGAAGAAAAAGACATTAGAGCAAGCCTATACCAACAGTTTGTTGGTCTAGATCTGCCCCTGGGCAGTAATCTTGAGATAGACATAGATGATGATAAAAGTAGTAAGAGAAAAAGCCCGGATTGTGTTGCTAGGGTTAAAATAAGTAGCTCCAAAGGAGTGATGTTCTCAATATCTTTTAGCCCCCATAAGTATGAGTCTATTGTTAATGCTAGAGAGGAGTTAGAATCTAAGCTAAAGCTTTGGTCAGAGTATGAGCATTTGCATTCTTCGGAATTGAGAGAAAATTTTGTAGATTCAATAATTAAAAAAAGGTACCTGCATTAAAGGAGATTTATGAACACAATAGGCCCTGCTTTATTACTAGCACTTATGGCATTTTCTTGGGAATGGCAGAATTTCTCCAATTTAGATTGGCAGGACTATAACGATGTGGAACGTGGTTTAGAGGATTTCATTGATGGATACATAAGAGAGAATTCGCCTAATGCCTCTGATATTCAGTTTTATGACTTTAGGTCCGAAAGTATAGATGAGTCCAAAATCAGAGTATTTTTTGAGTACAAATTTAATCATCCTATAGAAATTGATGATACATTTGAAGACACCTCTTTGAGGTTAAAAGGTTCTACTACATTAGAAAAAAAGATGGATGAGGAATCAGAGTACTGGCAAATGGGTGAGGTTAACATTTCAGAGGAATCTATCAGCTACTTAAAAGAGTTGATTGTTACTGGCTCTGATCTTGAGGAGTAGACCTACTCTTTAATATTTTAAATACTACGAACCCCAACACCAAGACAGCCAGAATTATTATGTAATGTTGTGTGTTTTTTAACAAATCAAACATGTTATCTATCTTGTTGTGAAATTTAAATCCAACCCACACAAAAAAAGGAACGCTCAAGAGGGCTGCCAAACTATCTTGCAGAATGAATACTCTAAAAGGTACCCCAACTATGCCACAGGAGAGATATATACAAGCTCTTAGTCCAGGCATGAACCTGGCGGCAAAACATATTATCCTTGCCCTTTTCCTAGCTCTGTCAAATGCTTTATCTATACGTTTTTGGGAAAACACCCTCTTAAAAACGGGCCAACTTAACACAGAATAACCACATTTTCGTCCAATACTAAACAATATAACATCTCCGATTAACACACCTACGAAACATACTATATTTGCTCCAACAAATGATATTTTCCCAATGCCTGCCAAATATCCTGCAGACACCAAAGTTATATCTTCTGGTATGGGTAAACCCAGACCACATAATAATAGAACGCCTAATATTATGAAATATGCATTTAATCCGCTGGTAGCACCTACTAAAAACGAAAATATTTTAAAGCTGTATGTTTCTTTTTCCATGCCAAAAACTAAAGTGTCCAGATACTAACTTGTGCAAATAAAGAAAGCCACTACTAATATATTTTATATTCTTATCATTTATGTCGATCAACTACATGTTACCTTAGTTTAAAAAGGAATGTATTTTAGGTGAGAGAATTATTTTTTGTAGCTAAATGTTTTGTTCTGGCATGTGTACTAACGGCACTTTCACAACTGCATGTCAAAGGCGAAACTGTAGAGGATCATCTTTTACACTACATAGGAAAAAGAGACATAACTAAAGAAGCCACACAATTTTCTAAGGAAAGTTTAGACTATCTTAGAAGTGAGAAGTTTTTAAAACAAGCTAAATGTACAGCCGATGTCTTAAAAGAAAATATTGGTGAAACAGCTTTCGACCTTACTAATATATGTAATTCAGAAACAGAAAACTGTGATACGTGTACAGAAAAAAACATATGAAAAGCATAGACAATTTTGTAACTAAATACCTTGACCATTTCTTAACTGACTATAATGAAGCCTATTTAGTCTTTTGAGCATAGATAGTTGCTCTATTGTCTTACTACTTTTTGGTAATGAATTAAAAAAGTTGAAATATAAATAGTAGGCTGATTCATTTGCCGTTTGTGTAAACAATAGTATCGTTGTTTCTTCCAACAGTAATTCAATTATCTTGCGATGCCCTAAACTAGCAGCCCACATAATTGCTGAGTACCCATTATTGTCTACTTTATTTACTTTGATCTTTTTATTGCTATTTAGCAAAGCTCTCACTACTTCTTCGTTGCCTGACTTAGCAGCCAAAATAAGAGGTGTATTTTTTTGTTCGTCTTTTTCGTTAGGGTTTGTTTTTGGAGCACCTACTACCAATTTCACTAAACGTACATTTTCCTCTTCAATTGCATAGAATAACAATTCATTACCACTTGTAATAGAATAAGATTCATTGAGTAACTCTAGGTATTTATTGAGTTCTGGCCCAGTCCCCTCTGGATTGAGATCTTCTCTAGATACATCAGATAAATCAGCACTGGCATCATTCTGATTTGTATGTGTTAGGTTATTTCTAAGGGCATCCTTACAATCTGATAACTCATCCTGATCTATGGTTTGTAGTAACCAGTTGCTAGCTACAGCAGTTGTATTTGATATAAAAACAGCTGTTATTATCAACTTCGTCCAAAATTTAACACAAATGAATCTATTGCCAATTAAATTTAAATACATGTTGAATTATTTTCCTTATAGATTAAAAAGAATTCGATCCAGAAAAATAACATACTTTTTTATTTTTTAAATAGTAAAATTTTTGTTTAACAAATTTACAATAAAGGTCTTCACTGAAACTGAAAGTTGCCTTGGCGAAATGCAGTACAGAGTACAAGTGTAGCCAAGGTACTTTCAGTATCAGGGTTGCCCAGCTCTGTAAGGTGTAATACGACAGGAGTGACTAAGGTCTTCACTGAAACTGAAAATTGCCCAGTCTAAATACGTTTTGACACAGTTTCATAATATACAACCCAAGGTACTAAAAGTCTTCGGATTTTTTTCAATTGGGGTGGCTGACGGGGATCGAACCCGCGGCCACAGGAACCACAATCCTGCGCTCTACCAACTGAGCTACAGCCACCATATAACACATTGGTATGCCACCATTTTGGGCCCTGCACAAGTAGTATCAACGAGTGTGATGAGATCTGCATCGTGGTGAGAAGCTGGGCAACCACTCAGCAAAAGAACCGACCGCAAGGAGGTTCATTCAATTGGAAAATATAAAGGTTTATCCCGTAAGCCAATTGAACCAGAGTAGGCATAGCCTCCTTGTTTTTCGCCTCGTTAGTAAGACTTTTAAATACGTACAACTTCTATTTGAAGTTCTTTATAAATTTCTTTTGCTAATTTCTCTGAGCCTTCTAGTGTGCCACTTCTTCCTATCATTATCTTGTTTATTTTGTTTTTTCTTTTAAGAGTCTGGAGACCCTCAATTAATTCATCAGGTAGTGTTTTTAGGGTAATTAAAATATCCCTATTTCTGTAAACCGGTACAATTTGTTGCAAAATCACTCTCTGTAAAGCGGAATAAACAAAACCCTCTCCTCTCTCATCCACATGGAACAAGATCATCTCAAAGGGTTTTAATTTATTCTGTTTAATAACATAGTTTATGGATTTTGTTATAAGATGTCTGGGTCTAGTTGCCCCAACACAAGTTACATACTTTGGTAAATCCTTTGATACTTCCTCTATTTTAGAGTGGTTAGAATAAATACCCAGGCCTAAGCCAAAATCAGACTTATTTTCTAGCCGGCTTTCTAAGACACCCCACCTGTAGAAGGCCATTATTAAAACTATACCTAGAAACATCTCTATTCCCATAATTCTAGATTCAGTGTTAGCAAATACCACTAATGTTAAAAATGCTATTGTTAAAACCACGCATGAGATCACAGGAATAATAGGAATTTTTTTGTTAAACACAATAAATACATCACTTAAAAAGGGCTTTGGAACTCTCTTCCCCTGCTTTTTGTTTCGCATTAAAATGACGCCAACACAAAAGCTACACATTACGCATAAAAAAGCCATCTCATAAACTTTTGCTAAAGTGTCAACATTTCCAGGTACAACTGAAATCATAAAAAGAGCCAAACACATAAAAGACAAAGCGATATGAGGGTATCCTTCTATCCAAGGATACTTATTATCCCATCTAGTCAGTAGCTTTTGTGGCAGATTACCTTGCTTTGCCATGGTGGCAGCCAAACCTATAAAACCAACAAACGCTGTGTTAACAGCAGCAAACAAAGTAAGTGCTGCATCGAATACCACTACATGCTTTAGAAAGTTCCCACCAATTTTATAACCCAAAGATGCTACGAGATATTCTCTGTTATCGATTATTTCTTGCTCTGATAAAATACTAAGACACATAAACGAAATTAAAGGTGCGGTAATGGAAACTAAAATAATTACTGCCTTATATAAGTACCGTAATGTTTTAAGAGCAGGGGCTTTTAGTTCTTCAAAAATTTGTGCTGCTGACTCAAAACCAGTAATACCTAAGAACGCTCCAGCAAAACCATGCATCAACATCGCAAAGGTTAGATTAGTATCCACTGTTATTTTGCTCATTTTTCCAAAATCTACATCACTCCACCTAAACACAATAAAACCTAAACCAAGCAAAATAATAAGCGCCAGCAAAGAAAAGTGTAATCCTGTTATCACAGTAACAAGTTTTGCAGGTTCTTTGATTCCCTTCGTGTTTAAAATGCCAAATAATATAATTGGGATAGCGGCAATTAGCACAACCTGCTGTATTGGAACAAATGATCCCAAAGAAGAAAGATAAAATGCCCCAGACAAAGCACTCACGGCAGCAGTTGCTAGATAAGTCAAAACAGTTAATGCTCCAGGAAGTACACTAGTCCTTCTGCCCACACTTCTTAAAATCATGCTATAAGCACCGCCATTGTGAGGACTTAAGGCCATGCCTTCTTCATAAGTTCTTTTAAATGCCCACATCATTAGACATACAAATAAAATAAATAATGGGGATAAATACCCAACATAGGGGAACATCAATCCAGTGCTATAGAACACAGACGTGCCAATGTCAGCACCAACAATACCTGCGCCTATAATCCAACTTAGGCCATGACTATTTGAATTTCCATTTTGGTTACTCACAACACACCTACTCAATACACCTACTGTTCGATTTTCATTTTGTATGGCCTACCTGCAAGTAAGTACAAGATTTTTTAAACCTAGTTTAGTATTTTTAATTTTTTGCATATAGCATCAATTTTTTAAAGTAATTCCTTTAAAGAAAGTCAGGTTTTTAAATCTATTAACCGTCAGTGTTATGGTAGAAATGAGCTGTACCTAAATAGACCATCTTATCTGGTTTATCCGGCAATAAGCCACGTGCTCTTAATATCAGGTGAAGATCTTCGCTTCTTTCAATTGATATTTCAAATTCCAAGATCTTATCTGGAATCAAAGTAACTTGATCCGGAATGTTAGTGCTAATAATTTCTGTGTTTTTTACTAAAACAAAATTAAGCTTAACATTTTCCATAGCAACCTTAGCATCCAGGTTTAAAATCAATTTTTCTACCGTACCCTTAAACCCTAGTCTCTCTCTCCATCCTACTTTTTTTTCAAACCACATGTTCAAAACACGACCTGGTTTACTAACAGAAGCCGATACAATTTGTGTACTTATATTGTCATTTGAAAATGACACCTGACTTTTAAACGCAAAGTAAAAGCCAGATACCAAACTAACAGCAATTAAGAATCGAGACATTGTTCACCATTTAAAGATAAGCGATATTCGGCACGTTGTGCTGGATCAATAGATACAATATTTATCATATACACACCACTCGGCAGATCAGAAATTCGTGTTATTTCTTCACCACCATCATTTTCTCTATTGCTAAATCCTGCTAGATCATCTGCCTTTCCAAATGTATAGAATTCTCTGTACACATACATATCCAAATTTGCCTCTTGACTATCACTATAACCTAGGTTTGCAGAAAAAGCTCCTCCTTCGTGTTTATATATATAAAAATCATTGGAGTAAAATTGATTTGTATTCACATAGGTATTCTCTTTATTGTTGTTGTGATTTGGTGGAGTTTGTAATTCATAAATTATACAAGGGTTATATTCTGATGCATAGTCCTCTCTATTGCTTTTTTGCATCTCACGATCGAGGATTTCATCAATAGGTGTTGCATTAGGCCTTTCATTGAATAAACCCATCAATAAACCATAGTCTTTAAAGTGATATTCCTCAGAGGCAAACTCTCCGGTTAATACTCCCCAAAACTCTGCAAATCCTATAGTTACATTGTCATTATCATTGCTACCTATCATGCGATCATTATATAGCACGGGATCCAGCATGTCCCAGATTGCTCTTGTTATTGCTGACTCTATAAAATTTCCTCCTCCTTCATCTACCGCAATCGTTGCATTACCTTCAGCACTAAATCTGACTTTTATTGCGCCATCGCTTCCAATACCTACTGTATCAACATAGCTCGGGTTCTCTAAGACTAAAATAGCTAAACCATTTGCTAAGCCTTCGCTAAGAGCAAGCCTAGGATCAAGCACCGTGTTAGACTCATGCTCTCCCCCAGGTGAAAACAAATTTATGGTGTTTGTTAAGACAAAGTGAAAATATTCATGGATAATTACTGCATCATCAAAGTGATCTGTATCTGAGAATCTGATATCACCGTTTGTACCGCCCAGTATATAAATCTGTGAACTATCTCTATCAAAAAAACTTAGTTCTTTGTCTGTAGCAGGATTACATCTTTTGTATTTACAAAGAAAGTTTGCTAATGGATCAACTCCTGCCTCCCAATATAAGTGTGCTGGAGGGGAGGAGTCAAAAGGGTCGCATTCATTTCCGCAATCTGTGGTCATAACATTTAAAAATAAGTTTGCTTTAATTACTTTATCCAATATATTGAATGCACCTCCTAAAACACCTGCTCCATTCGCACTTGCTATAAGATGTACAGGTTCAGAATTACTTCTGGATATACTCTTTGATATGGAGTAGTGGTTATCTTCAAGAGGGTTATTTTGTACGAAGACATTTCCAATCTGGTTGGCAGATTTTGGGGATAGGGAATTTACTTTTACAGTATGATTAGACCCGGCATTTGGAATTTCTACTACAAATTCACCAAACTCATCCGTGCTGGTGCAGTATGTGGTTTCGTTGTTAGAAAGTACCTCCACTTCTGCAAATTTTATTGGATAACTTTTATCATCTATTTCCCCCAAACCTGACTCACCGTCTTCAGGTATTACTCTTCTTTTATATTCAGCTTTACCTTCAATCCGTATAGGGTTTGATATTTTAGGTAGATTTATGCCTATACAATTGGATTTATGGCCTGAGTTAAATAGAATGGTTCTGGCACACCCTGTAAGCTGCATAGCCGTGATTATGATTAGAATGTGTTGTGCCTTTGTCATGCTGAGATTCATTTTATCTATAATTTGAAATAAGTGAATAGTTTTGTTAGAAGTTTGTAATGGTGTTAAAAGGGTTTAATTCTGAAATTGTCCATAATGGTAATTGTTATCATGTTCAAACAGAGGATTGGGGCAGTGCCAAATGCTCTATAGCCACCAAAGTATTCAAGGATGGTGCTGTTATAAAGAGCATAATACAGGACTATAGAGAAATTGCAAGTGGTAGTATAATAAAACCAGACTTGTTGATAACTGCCATGAAAACGCAGCACGAAAACACTCTGTCTAGCATAAAATCAGGTAGTTTAAAATGAACAAATTTATTATACCATTTGTACTCTGCATATTCATAAGCGCAAAAGCAAATAAATATGACGATCTGATGACCTTCAGTAGTGTCTTTAATATTTTAAAAACTCATTATGTAGAACCAGTTGATTCTAAGAAAATTATTTATGGTGCGATCAAAGGAATGGTAAGGGAACTCGATCCTTACACTGATTATCTTACACCAGAGATGTATTCTGAATTTGTGACAGAGACTACTGGTAGATTTGGTGGAGTAGGAATAGAGCTTACAATAGTTGAAGATTACCCTACAGTCATTTCTGCTATTGAAGATTCGCCTGCCGAGAAAGCGGGAATAAAATCAGGTGATAAAATTATTTTTATCGAAAAAACACCTGCAAAAAAGCTGAGCTTGTCAGAGATTTCTATGCTAGTAAAAGGAAAACTTGGTAGTAAAATTAAAATAACAATAGAAAATGAAAATGGTACAAGAGAGGTTACGCTTAAAAGAAAAATCATAAAATCAAAATCTGTTAAGTATCATAATTTAGGAGAAGGGTTTTCTTACTATAGAATTTCTACCTTTAGCAAAGACACATCCAACGAACTAATTTCTCAGATGAAAAAACACAAAGAAAAGGAGCAATTAAAAGGGGTTATTATAGATTTAAGAAACAACCCTGGTGGTTTACTAGAGCAGGCGGTCGAAATAGCAGATATGTTTTTATCTGGTGGAATAATTGTTACTACTAAGGACAGAAATGGTACAGCAGAAGTTATGAATGCAAAAAGTGATAGAGCTTTTGAAGGCAACTTTCCTATCATTGTTTTAATAGATGAACACTCTGCTAGTGCAAGCGAAATATTGGCATCTGCATTGAGAGATAATAAAAGAGCTTTGATTATGGGTAGAAGGAGTTTTGGTAAGGCGTCTGTTCAGTCCTTGATGCCTTTGGCAGATGGAGGGGCACTAAAAATAACGGTTGCAAAATACCATACCCCTAGTGATAAACCAATACATGAGGTTGGTGTAAAACCTGACATTGTTGTAACAAAACAAGCTTTAGAAAAATCAGAGGATGACAAAACAAAATTAAAAAAATCCAACACCGCTGGTGTTGCCGGTACCACTGGCGTTGCCAGTTCTATTTTGGATGATAATGAAGTAAAAACTGCCTTTAGTTATTTAAAGGCACACACATTAATGAATAGATAGTGGTGGTGTTTTATTAGAAAATTAGAGGCAAAAAGAAAAGGAAAACTAATATCATTGTCTGATACCCTGGAAAAGATGATGGTAGAAGAAAAAGGGTTTTCTGACTCCTACAAGAGGTGGAATCTTTACCTGAATTGGAAGGATGTTGTGGGTGATATGTCGAGATATTCTGTACCTGTAGGCTATTATAGAGGGGTTTTGGTTATTAGTGTTGAACATGCTGCTTATCTACAACAGTTAGAGTTTTTAAAAGAGGACATTAAGGATATGGTGAATAAGTTTGAAAGTAATTGGGTAAAATCAATTAAATTGCAATTGCGTGGAGAGTAACTGTGTTGTGTGTTTTAAACTTATGTCTTGTCCTACAATTTTGTTTTATAAGTAGGCTTGTTTATATTAGATTTGTTACAGTATAATTTTGTGTTGTAAGTTTTCGAATAAATTTGTTATTTAATTATTTTCTCTGGGGGCTTAGCTCAGTTGGTAGAGCATCTGATTTGCATTCAGAAGGTCGCAGGTTCGATCCCTGTAGCCTCCACCACTTTTAAAAGATAATAAAATTTTGTTTGCATAATGTTGTGTCAAAATGAAGATTTCCCCTCTTAAGAAATGTGTTTTTTTAACCGAACAGCACGATTGGTGTGTAACTCCAAACGACATGGTGGTTTTTAAAAGATGTTTTGTACTCCCACACAGACAGGAAAGTTATTGGGCTTTGTGGCCCAGACAATGGCAGAGTTGGGTATGGTTTGTGCTCCGGGTACCCACAATCAAGCAGAGCATGATCGTATATTAGAAGAGAGACTTAATTATGGAAAAAAAGTTATTCGAGTATATGAAGTTAAGGAAGACCACTCCATGCCATTTCCAGGTCCTCCCAACCTAAATAGAATAAGGGCAGAGCATATTAGAGAAGTAAATGGTATACGCGAAGTAGTAGATCAAAACCATGGTCGTGTACTTAGGGAAGAGGTTTCAGACGAGAATAACATTCGTACAACTAAGATAAGAGTAGAGTACACAGTTCAATCACATGAAGCCAACTTTAATGAACAAAAATGCTGTAAAAATCCTGAATCAACTGGAGACACATTGTATAAATCGAATTTAGACCACATATACCAAAATAATAGGGATAAATATGCTCCATATAAGAAGCTTAATAGAATAAAGGGTTATTCTCAGGATGGGAACCAATACGATGAAATGATTCAGTTTTGGCTTGCTTACTTTCAAGATCAAGGATTCAATGCGGAAGGTGTTGATCCATTACTGATCAAGGCTCTTATCGCTCAAGAATCCAGTTTTAATCCCAAAGCAAGAGAGCACCCTAAAACTAAAGCTACGGGACTGATGCAACTTACGGATTTAACAAGGAAATACCTAGCTGGTGAGCTTAACAATGATGGATGGCAAGAAGTCAGAGAGGTTAAAATTGATATAGATCCACAGTGTAATTTGGAGGAATGTGATGCTAAAAGTCCTAATGCAAATATTGCAGCGGGGATAAGATGGCTCTTATATAAGATAAACGACATATCTCCATGCAGGTTTGCGCCAGAAGACTACAGAACAGGATCAAAACAAGAGGAATGGTGTGTAGGTGAGACCCATAGAGATAAACAAATTCGTGGGGGTATTATTTCATATTATGGTTGGGATCCTGCTGTGGGAGGTGGAGAGCACTACGCAAATGGCATTTATGGCAAGTACCAGGAAAGTCTTGGTACAGCTGGAGATCAGTAGATGATTTTATATACCAAACAAGCAAAACTTATTGTATTATAGGAGGGAGTATGTTTACAAAGTTTAGAAAGTGTATAATAAAATTAAATATGCTTTATTTAGTCATTATTTTGAGTTTTGTTCATTCCACATACTCCTATGCTCAAGAAAGAAATGTTAGTAGCAGAAGTGACACAGTATCTGTAAAGTGTACCCCTGAAGACGAAACCACATACTATGCAGCAGGGGACTTGCCTTGTACAAGAGATGTTATTAGAGTCAGTGCAAATGAGCGTTTAAGAATACATTTCAAGGTTGCCAATAGAAATGCACAAGATCCATATGAATATGGCTATCAAGAACTTATCAGGTATAAAAATAACAGAGCAGTTGAGAGAATTAGTTTGCGCAGAAGTAGTGATGTAGTACATTGGGTTGAAGTACCATTTGTTCGTGTTAGAAAGCAAAAATTTTTGGCAGATTTGGATAACGATGGGCATTTGGAGTTTGCGGTCTTTCCTTTCAACCCTGGTACTGCTGTTTGGGGTACGGCCAGAATTTATAGTTTGAAAGATAAAATAGAATTTTGGGGCAATGGACGCTATAGTTTTGCAACAGATACATTCGTCCAATTAAACTGTATGAAATGTTCTAAATTTAACCCAGAAGAATGCAAAAAATGTAAATAACAAACACCAAACCTTTAAGTTCTTATATACTCAAATTTAGGCTATCCAACTAATCAACACTCTTTATAACTTCTAACTGTGTTTGCATGCTTTCTAACCACTCATCTACAGACTCTTGTGTTAATTTCAATATCAGATCTAGAGAGTAATTTTTCTGACAAATGAATGCAAACAAACCGTTGAGATTTTTATATATGACTACTTTTATATTTCAGCAATATTTGTACTTTGGCAACTTTCTATCTGGTGGTGATATATATCCACTACCAGCATAACTGTATTCTTTTTTATCAAATTGGTAGGTAATTTCAATATACTAATGTAAATTTTATTATTTTTTACCAACGTTTAAAAATTTTGCCCAGGTAGAATACCAATTTTACGTCTAGATGTCTGAGCCAAACCCAGAGTCTTCTGATGTATCATCGTTGGACGCTTTGTTTTGTTCCTCGTTGGCTTTGTCTTGTTTCTTTTTAATTTTAAGTTCTCTATTCATCCTGTATAGAATAACTTTTTCTTCTATTCCATCTGATTCGAGATATTTATAGCCATCAAAAAAATTAGGTCTATGTCTTATAATTTTTTTTACTATCATTTTGTAAGCTTCTCTTTTTTTGCTCTTGAGTAGTCTAACAATAATTTTTGTGTTGTATCCTACATATGATTTTTCGCTTTGGGGTTCTTTCCACATTGCTTTTCCGGAGGCAAAAGCAGTTTCAAAAACTCTTTTGTCCATATCATTTAACTTAACTTGATAATTAGACATAACAACTTCTATTAGTGGCCATAGATCGTCGAGTTTTTCCGTAAAAATCTTCTGGGCTGAATAACCAGAAACAGATGTAGCTTGTATTAGTACAAATAATACAAATAATACAAATGATCTCATGGGTAATATTCTATCATAAAGGTCTTCCAACGAGGTAAAAAATAAGGAGGCTCCGCCTACTTTTTTTTCCGAGTGGTTGCCCTACGTTCCTGCACAGTTACTTAACACCGGAGGCTCCCACAGAAATAAGTTATTTTCTATGTCGTGAAATTATGGTAGTGGTTTATGGATATTTGGCAGGGTAGCTCAGCTGGTTAGAGCAGCGGAATCATAATCCGTCGGTCGGGGGTTCAAGTCCCTCCCCCGCCACCACCACAATAAATGCTACTTTTGCTAATGAAAATTTCTATTATTTTAGTTACTCTGCCTACTTTGAGGATGCTTGTGGTATAGTTGGTGCAACTCAATTTGGGTGTGCTGTACCCGCGTTTCTCTCGTGGTAATAAGAGGAAATTGTGGTGATATTGTTCTAAACCTCATTAAAAAAACATGAAACATCAATTTTCCATGTATAGTTTATTATCAGTTGTAAACTATAAATACGGCTTTCTAAAAGACTAATAATTTGAATAAGTTATATTGATGTTTTCGAGAGAAGTAGTAAAAGCCGTTTAATCTTTGTACATACTTATAATTCATAATTAGATCGCTTAATTTACTAGAATTACTTGTTTTATCTTGATTCTTTGGTTATGGAACGAAGTTTGCAGTTATAGATGATTTGATAGGTGTTTGTAGGGTTTAAACGGGGGTGTAAAATGATTAGGCATTTATTTTTATCTTTGCTGTTCGCTGTATCTTTTCAAGTTGCCCATGGTCAAGAAAAATTAGCAGATGGTGTGGAAGACTATAGAAACAGTGTAGTGAGGGTAACGAACACGGTTGGAATTATTAATACTATTCGAAAAGTTACAATAGTTGAAGAGACTATTAGGTATGAAGAGGTTTGTGACGAGTTAATTCCAGATGGAGTCGAAACAAATAACGGCTTTCTTAGCCTTAGTGGTGTAGGTCAAAGAAAAGCTAAAAAGTGGGGTATGACAGCTACTGTATATGTAGCAGCTCTTTACACAGATGATATATATGGTAACCCTTATGAAATAATAGACTCTGAATCTGATAAACAAATAGACATATATTTTTCAAGAGACCTTAGTAAAGATCAAATAAAAGATTCTTACGAATGGAAAGATGGTTTGAAAGAACAAGGTTTATTTGATGTAGAAGAGAATTTTGATATTAATGCTCTTTATGATGCAGTCCTATCGGATGTTAAAGAAGGTCAGAAAATGACAATTTTGGTATCTGATAATGAAGTAACTTTCTTCTTAGACAATGAACCACTATATACGGTGTATAGTTCAAATTTTGCTACAGCGTTATTAAGAGTTTATCTGTTAAACAACCCACCACACAGTAAATTGAGCGAAGAATTACTTGGAGATGCTACGCCTTCTTGTTAAGGCGAGGCATGTTTCCATCAACACTGACTGAACCCGAAAACAAACCAAGCTTGCTTGGTTTTTGTCGTAGACCTTACGTTCTGGCACAGTCACTTTAAAACTTCAACTTTATACAAATTCTAAAATAATAGAATTGTTTTTCTTATCAAAATTTCTTTAAAAAAGTATAGTAGTTGTACTCTCTAAGACTTTGTAATTAGTGATGTTAGCATTAGGTTTTGTTGTAATGCTTTACAATTTTAGTTGGCTATATCTTCGTTGTGTATTCCATTTTAGGCTTAACTTATCACAATAGAGTGTATTGTAAGTTAAAGTTTAATGAATGGCGGAGAGAGTGAGATTCGAACTCACGGTACCTTTTAGGGTACACACGCTTTCCAAGCGTGCGGATTAAACCACTCTCCCATCTCTCCAACAACACTGATTGAGTCCGACAACAAAGTGAGCTTGCTTGCTTTTTGTCGGACGAATTACGTTCCGGAAGGTCCCCGCAAACTCTTTGTTTTGTCTATAAATCAGAGGTAGAAATAATATCATGTTCTCTGCGTCTTACTCATGGGTTATGCACTAGCATTAGTGCAAAGCACAAGTAAAGCCAAAACATCTTTTGGCCGAATGGTTGCCCAGCTTTCTATCACGATGCCATCTCCCTCAACACTGATTGAATCTGACAAAATAGTCCCAACATCGATATATGCGTCAATACCTTTTCTTAGTATCTATAATGTTCAGGCTTAAAAGGGCCATCCTGATCTATGCCCAAATAATCAGATTGTTCTTTTGTAAGTCTAGTAAGTTTCACACCCAATTTTTCCAAATGCATCTTAGCTACCATTTCATCCAATGACTTCGGCAACATATATACACCCACTTTCTTATACTTATCTCTATTTTGAAATAATTCTATCTGAGCTAAAACCTGATTAGTGAATGAATTACTCATCACAAAGGAAGAATGTCCAGTTGCACATCCAAGATTAACAAGTCTACCCTTAGCCAATACAATTATCTTGTTACCATTTGATAAAGTGTGATGGTCAACCTGAGGCTTAATAGAATCAATCTCCGAATTACTTTCCAACCAATCCATGTCAATTTCTGTGTCAAAGTGACCAATGTTGCATACAATTGCATTGTGTTTCATTTTCTCAAAATGCTCTTTTGTAATAATATTACAGCAACCAGTAGCCGTTACAAAAATATCTGCTTCAGAAGAAGCTTCTTCCATAGTTATAACCTGATAACCATCCATCGAAGCCTGCAAGGCACATATAGGGTCTATTTCAGTCACTAACACCCTGGCACCAAAACCTCTCATGCTATGACAACAACCCTTTCCTACATCCCCATAACCGGCCACCGCCACAATCTTCCCAGCAATCATGACATCTGTAGCTCTCTTAATTCCATCAGCTAAAGACTCCCTACAACCGTATAAATTATCAAATTTAGACTTCGTAACAGAATCATTTACATTTATAGCAGGTACCTTTAGCCTGCCCTCATTTAACATCTTCTCTAGATTATGCACTCCTGTAGTAGTCTCTTCCGATACGCCAATTACATTTTTCAAGATATGCTCATACTTTTTTTGATGCATAAGCGAGGTAAGATCTCCACCATCATCCAAAATTAAATCAAAACCATCATCACCCCAGCCCTCAATTGTACGCTCTATACACCAATTATACTCCTCTTCCGTCTCACCCTTCCAAGCAAACACAGGCACACCAGCTTTAACCATGGTTGCGGCAGCATGATCTTGAGTAGAATATATATTGCAAGAAGACCACCTAACCTTGGCACCAAGCAAAGTAAGAGTCTCTATCAAAACAGCAGTTTGAACCGTCATATGAAGACAACCAGTGATCCTAGCACCTTTTAAAATTTGCTTTGGAGCATACTGCTGTCTTATAGTCATAAGACCTGGCATCTCAGTTTCAGCTATGGTAATTTCCTTTCTACCCCAACTACTCAATCTCTCGAACTCTTCTCTATTAGCCATTGCATTTTGAGAAATCCTAAAATCCAACTTTTCTAAATTCAAAACTTGTACATTCGACATATTTAATCCTCGTAAAAAAATCTATTCAATAAACCTTTCTATAAAATAGTTAAAATTTCATAACCAGTGTCAGTGACCATTACTGTATGTTCGAACTGAGCAGATGGAGTATCATCAGAAGTCTTGTATATCTTATGATCTGAACCAGGAATTGGAAATTCAGATATCTTTGCATCAGTCATGTTAATCATGGGCTCCACAGTAATACAATGAAATGGCATTAGCTTACTACCCTTATTCTTCTTACCAAATGAAGGCACAAAAGGCTCCTCGTGAAAGTTTTTACCAATACCATGACCACCAATCTCCTTTACCACATAAAAACCCTGCCTTGTAACATGTCTGTTTACGGCAAAACCTATATCCTCTACAGTACCATAAGGAGTAATAGCTTCTATACCCTTAAACATAGCTGTCTGAGCTGCATCAACTAATCTCCTAGTCTCCGGCTCAACATCACCAACCAAAAATGTCCTAGAAGTATCTCCATAAAAACTATCCAAGATACAGGTAACATCAACATTCACAATATCACCATCAACTAAAATCGTTTCATCAGGAACACCATGACAAATAATTGAGTTTACCGAAGTACATGTGGATTTAGGATAACCCCTATAATTTAAAGTAGCAGGGGTTGCGTTGTGAGATAACATAAAGTCATGGCAGATCTGATCAATCTCCAAAGTCTTAACTCCAGGCTTTATAAAACCAGATACATGCTCCAAAACCCGAGCGGCAAGTCTGGAAGACAACCTCATTTTTTGAATTTCTTCACCAGATAAGACAGTCACCCTAAATACCTACCTTAGATACCACCAGGCTATACTATCACCAAAGACAAAAATAATAAAGGAAGGAGGGTTTAAATAACCCCCCCTTATTCACTCTAACACTACTTCAAGTGCTTAGAGATAAGCTTGCTCATTTCGAACATGCTTACTGTGCCTTTACCATTAAACACGGCTTTAAGCTTACTGTCTGCATTGATGTTCCTTCTATTTCTGGAATCTTGCAGACTGTGTCTTTTAATGTACTTCCACAAACCCTTTACAACTTCTGTTCTTGGAAGAGGCTTTGATCCAACAATAGCCGCCAACACAGCGTCAGGTTGCAAAGGCTTCATGAATGCCGCATTTGGCTTTCTAGAAGACTTTCTTTTCTTCTTCTTAGGCTTTTTCTTAGCAACCTTTCTTTTTTTGGTTACCTTCTTTTTCTTAGTAACCTTTTTCTTCTTGGTTACCCTTTTCTTAGCCTTCCTCTTAGTTACTTTCTTTTTCTTAGTAACTCTTCTCTTAGCAACCTTTCTTCTCTTGGTTACCTTCTTTTTAGCCTTTCTAGTGGCTTTTTTAACAACTCTTCTTTTCGCAGCTTTTTTTACTGCTTTTTTCTTTTTTTTCTTTGCCATTTAATTCCCCTCCAAGGACAGAAAACAACTACACTACACAATAATATTCTAATAAAAATATTTGTCTATTTTTTTTTAAACTTTTTGTTAAAAAAAATGATTTTTAGTGCAGTTGCACAATAGAAAAGCTAACTTAATAGGAATATTTGATAATATATAGAGTAAATATCATAACAATCAATCCAATAACAGGTTAAGGAATGGGAAAATCAGGTATTTTACTAATAAATCTAGGTACTCCAAAAGCTCCAACCAGATTAGAAGTATATAAATACTTAAGAGAATTCCTTATGGATCCAATGGTACTGGACCTACCATTTATAACTAGATTTTTGCTAGTTAATCTAATAATAGCTCCATTCAGATCTAAGTCAGGAGCTTTAAAATATAAAAAAATCTGGAAAACCAAAAGCCCATTACTATTATATAGCGACAAACTTGCAGTCCAAATGCAATCCCTCGAGGGCCGTAAAATCAGGCTAGCAATGCGATATGGAGAACCTTCAATAAAAAATACTATAGAATCTTTTATCAAAGAGGGTATAAAAAGCATTGTGGTACTACCGCTGTACCCCCATAGAACCCTAAGCTCATCCGAAACCGCTATCAAAGCCTTTAAGACTCAAATTACAGAAGATGTCGAATATAGGATTGTAAAAAGCTTTTATGATAACCCAGGCTACATGAACCTAATATCGAATCACACAAAAGGATATTTGTCTGACTGCGAACATCTGCTTATAACCTTCCACTCCATCCCAGAAAGACATATTCTTGGAGAATTCCCAGAATGTAAATCATGTTTGGACAAAAATCCATGTATATCTGTCATTTCACAGTGCTACAGAAGCCAATGCTTTTTTACTGCGCAAAACCTTGCTGCCAGTGTAGGTATGAAAGATAAATATTCTGTAGGATTTCAATCAAGACTAGGCCGAACCCCGTGGATTAGACCCTGCACCAATCATGTAATAGAACAACTGAGCAAAAAAGGAATTAAAAAACTAGCAGTAGTATCACCCTCTTTTTTAGTAGATTGCTTAGAAACTCTGGAGGAAATAGATATAACCTATAGAAAAAAATTTTTGGAGCTAGGAGGAGAAAAATTTGTATATATTCCATGTTTAAACGAATGCCCAGACTTAGCAAAAACTATGTATAAAATATGCCAAGAAACAAGATCACCATGAAAATCTAGAGTGTAAAAACATCTCTATAAAAAGCTTAAAGTTCACAAAATTATTAAAATGTTGACTTAAATAGGGCCAGAGTATTAACTCGTTAAAAAATCACAGAGCATACTTAAGGTATAATATCATCGCGGGATGGAGCAGTCTGGTAGCTCGTCGGGCTCATAACCCGAAGGTCGTCGGTTCAAATCCGGCTCCCGCAACCAACAACCACACAAGCATTCTACTTTGAGATTACAACAAGTATCACTATATACAATATACATTGATGTCTTATCTAATGTGCTATCTCATATATAGTCACCTGATTAATCTCCAATACCACCTCTTAAAATACATCTTGATAGTTTTAAACACTACTCGTAAAATTAAATTTTATAAAAAAGGAGGAAAGGTTAGTGTCCCTCAGAAACGGGCAAATATTAATAGGCCTCTCAGCTTTTTTGTTGGTTGTAATAAGTCTATTTATATCCCGTAAAATTGTACATTATGAAGGGCAACTAGAAAAAATAGCAGAAGATGAGAGAGGGTACTACCTTTTGGCAGATACCATGAGGCAGACCTCCGACGATTTAACCAAAATGGCCAGAATGTATGTTGTAACTGGCAATGAATCATACAAAGATTATTTTGAAGAAATCCTAGATATAAGATACGGAATGATATCCAGACCTGAAGAATACTATAAGGTCTATTGGGACATCGTTTTGTCAGAAGGAGGAAATCTTCCCAGAATTTCAAAAAATCCCATTTCTTACCTAGACATATTAAGAGAAGCCAACCTAACAGACATGGAATTGGAGCTATTAAAAGAAAGTGAGAGAAATTCATACGAGCTATCTGAGCTAGAAAAAGAAGCTATGTATACCATGGCAGGTCTGTATAAAGATAGGAAAGGTAAATATACCGTAAAAGGTGAGTCCAACAAAAACAAAGCTCTATCACTACTTTACAGTCAAGAATACAACAAGGCTAAGGGTGCGGTCATGAGTCCTATCTTGGAGTTCTTTGATCTAGTTGAAGAAAGAATAAGCCTGCAAGAGAGTCTATATAGAAAAAAGCAAGATAGACTTAGAGTTTTGTTCAATATGTCAATGGGACTGTCTGTGCTTTTGGTACTAGTACTCTCCCTATTCCCTATATATCTCATGCGGGATAAAAAAATAAAAAAACCTGAAATCACTAAAAAAGATCTTTTAAGTTTTATAAAAGCTAATTTCATAGAATCGTGGCCAATTGCTACCGCTACCTTTACCGCTATTTTTGCCACCGTAATGGTTTCATGGTGGTTTATTGGTGAAGTACAAGAAAAAACAAACAAAGATCTAAGCTCTAGGCTAAAAATAGATCTACAGTTTGCATATGATTCATTGACTCACTGGACAGAACTAAAAACACTCGAAACGTCTATTTTAGCTGACAATGTAAAATACGTAATAAAAGAAAGATTTAATAACAGATTAATAAGTAGACAGCAATTTTCTGAACTAAGCCTAGCTATAGAAAAAAGAATGAACACATTCGGAGGACCTTCCAACAGTAAGTTCGTTGTACTAACTAAAGAAGGTAAGGTAGTTGCAAGTAATACAGCACTGCAGGTAGATGAAGAATTTGAACTGCCAGCAGAGATGTCAGAAAGGCTTACAACTTTACGTATCAATGCCTATAACCTAAATGATGATAAAGCCGCGCCTAAATTAACTGGCGACAAGATAGAGCTTATGTTTGGTACCACATCTGATATAGGAAATGACACATATTTGACGGTACTAATTGTACCAATAAGTGAGGTAAGCAAAATCTTAAAAAGATCATTCTTAGATTCTTCAGGTGAACTTTATTTAGTTAATTCAGATGGTTTGTTGATAACAGAAAGTGTATCTTTTGAAAAGTTTGTGCAACAAGAAGATATCAAAGAGAGCAGTGGTTCAGCAATAGGGCTGAGAATCAGCACAAATCCCAAGGACCCGGAATCCCCACTGATAAAATCAGTTGCAAGTGTTATTGATAACAAGGTTAATGAAAATGTAACAGCTCCATACACAAGCTACCTAGCAAGCAGTGTTATTGGCTCTTGGAAATGGAGCAACATTCACAATTTCGGACTTATTAGAGAAATTAGCACAGGTGAAGCGCTTGGGGCTTTTGATACATATCGCATGCACACTGTCTACGCTTCAACAATAACAGTCGTACTAATTCTTATGTTGTTTTCTATATTTGCAGTAAATCGTACCAAGCTAAGAAGCACCAACGATGAGCTTGCGAAAACTTATGAAACAATAAAAAGACAACAAGATAGGGTGAAAAGAGATCTTACCACCGGGCAGCAGGTTCAGATGAGTATGCTACCTGATATTATAGAGACAAAAGAATTTTCTGTAGATGCCATGCTAAAACCAGCACAAATGGTGTCTGGAGATTTTTATGACTTTTCCTATATTGGATTAAATCAAGATAAGTTCTACTTTTCAGTGGGAGATGTCTCGGGAAAAGGCATACCAGCAGCACTTTTTATGTCTGCCACCAAAGCTATGATAAATAAGGTTATAGATCAACAGGTTTACACTTCACATGAAATTGTAACTAGAGTAAACAGAGAATTATGTATGAATAATTCATGGTGTGTTTTTATTACTCTTGTACTATGCGTGGTTGACCTTAAATCTGGAAAAGTGGAACTCACAAACGCAGGTCACAACCCTCCAATGATAAAACAAAAAGATGGTAAACTTAAGATTCTTAACAATACAGACGGACCAGTATTGGGTATTTTTGATGATGTTGAATATACACACCAAGATATATCTCTTGAAAAAAGAGATAATATTATCTGTTACACAGATGGAGTTACTGAAGCTCAAAACAACAAACAAGAATTTTATGGAGAAGATAGACTAATAACCCTATTAAAAAGTGGAGAATTTAACAACCCAAAAGAAATTATAGAATCAGTAGCTTTTGATGTTACAAGATTTATAAAAGAAGCTCCACAATTCGATGACATAACTTTGCTGTCTTTTGAATACAGGTCTAATTTTAAATAATTAAAAAATAAGTTTATAACATAATTCATCTGTCAAAAGCTAACGAAACCAGCTTTTGTTTGAACAGACAACCTTCGGGTTATAAGTTCAACGAGCTACCGGATACTCCATCTTGCAACGAAAACTTGCCACAATAGTTTGTGGTTTGCCTACGCAAATAAGTACTCAAAGACCGTTTTAAGTCAACCATACTTATTAAAGTCTATAACTACCTTAGTGTTTCGCTCTCACACACTTAGATCTATAAATACATCTTGATAGTTTAGATCGCTACTCGTAAAATCTATTCTTAAAGAGAAAAGGGGGAAAGGCTTATGCCCTTTAAAAATGGACAATTATTGATAAGCCTTTCAGCTTTTTTGTTGGTTGCAGTTAGTCTTCTTATATCACGCAAAATTGTAAATTATGAAAGTGATCTAAAAGAAATATCAGAAGACAAACGAGAATACTATCTTCTGGCAGATACCCTGAGACAGACATCTGACGATTTAACCAAAATGGCCAGAATGTACTCTGTAACAGGAGTTGAAATCTACAAAGACCATTTTGACGAGATAATAGACATAAGAAGAGGAATGATCTCCAGACCTAAAGACTATCACAAAGTCTATTGGGATGTAGTATTATCAGAGGGAGGTAGACTCCCTAGGGTTTCAAAAACCCCAATATCCTACATAGATATGCTAAGGCAATCTAATTTGCAGGATGTGGAGTTAGAGCTACTAAAAACAAGCCAAAAAAAATCGGATCAACTGGTTAAACTAGAAGAAGAGTCCATGAATGCCATGGTTGGTTTGTTTAAGGATAAACAAGGTAAATATACAATTAAAGGCAAGCCAAATCAAAAGTTGGCCATGTCTCTCGTTCATTCTCAAGAATATAACAAAGCAAAGGGTGGTGTTATGAACCCTATCTTGGAGTTCTTTGATCTTGTGGACGAAAGAACTAATCAAGACGAAAATGTTCTTAGAACAAAACAAAAAAGACTTAGAGTTTTATTTAGTTTTTCAATGGTTTTGAGTGTCTTGTTGGTATTGGCACTTTCTATATTTCCGCTATATCGAATTTTTAAAAGATATAAAAACAGAATGGGTTCTGATAAATTTTATCTAGATATTTTTAAATCTAATGTCTTGGAATCTTGGCCTTTTGCCACGGCCACACTTACAGCAATTTTTGCCACAATCATGATGTCGTGGTGGTTTATTGGTGAGGTAAAGGAAAAAACAGGCAAGGATATAAATTCACATTTAAGGTTAGATTTGCAATCAGCGTATGACTCCATAGTAAAATGGATGGATTATAAAAATTTGGAAACAGCCATTTTAGCAGACAGTGTTGAGCATGTGGTTGAAGAACAATTTGATCACAAAATAGATAGACAACAATTTTCTGAGTTAAGCAAAGCTATAGAAAAAAAAGCAGAGACTTTCGAAAAACACTCCATTAGCAAGTTTATGGTAATAACAGAAAATGGTTCAGTTGTAGCGAGCAATACCAAAAATAAGATGGATACAGAAAACGAACTGACAAATAAATTAATTGAAAGACTAAAAGTTCCACCACATGATGTGTACTACTTAAATGACAACATAAAAAACCCAGAGGCTGGCTTTACAGATGACAAGGTAGAAATGGTGTTTGGTAAATCAGTTGATCCGGTGAAAGGAGTCTACTTAATAGTCGTTGTACCAATCAGTGAAATAAATTCTATTTTAAAAAGATCTCTTTTAGGTACATCTGGAGAGCTTTTTTTGGTCAACTCAAAAGGTTTTATGATAACCGAGAGTAGGTTTGTTGAAAAACTCATTCAGCAGGAAGTTTTAGACGAGTCTAATGAATCTTCCGTCGGGTTGAAGCTTAGCACCAATCCGAAAGACTCAGAAGCTCCTTTGATAAAGTCAGTGTCCAGTGTAACCCAGGGACAAACAAATAAAGACATGACCAAACCTTATAAAAGTTATACAGGAAGCAGTGTTATTGGCTCTTGGAAATGGAGTAATATTCATAATTTTGGGCTTGTTCGTGAAATTGGTACGGATGAAATACTGGATCCGTTTAACACCTATCGAATTCAGACAATTTATGCTGCTACAATTACTGTAATACTGATCCTTATGTTGTTTTCTATATTTGCGGTGAATCGTACAAAACTAAGAAGGGCCAATAATGAGATTAACAAAACTTATGAAACAATAAAAAGGCAACAAGATAGAATAAAACGGGACCTGGTTACTGGGCAACAGGTTCAAATGAGCATGTTACCTGATAGTATGGAAACAGATGAATTTTCAGTAGATGCCATGTTAAAGCCAGCACAGATGGTCTCTGGTGATTTTTATGATTTTTCTTATGTCGGATTAAATAAGGAGAGATTTTATTTTTCAGTGGGGGATGTTTCAGGAAAAGGCATACCCGCTGCTTTGTTTATGTCCGCCACCAAAGCCATGATAAATAAGGTTATAGACCAGCAATTTAGTACCTCCTATGAAATAGTGACAATGGTTAATAAAGAATTATGTAGCAATAATACATGGTGTGTGTTTGTCACTCTTGTGTTGTGTGTGGTTGATCTTAAGACTGGAAAAGTTGAACTAACAAACGCAGGTCACAATCCTCCGATTATAAAACAAAAAGATGGTAAACTTAAGATTCTCAACAACACAGACGGACCAGTATTGGGAATTTTTGATGGTGTTAAATATACGCATCAGAATTTAACCCTTAGTAAAGAGGATAATATTATCTGTTACACGGACGGGGTTACCGAGTCTCAAAATGATAAACAAGAGTTTTATGGTGAAAATAGGCTAACAAATCTGTTAAAAGATGCAGAGTTTAATGGGCCAAAGAATATAATAAAGGTTGTGGATTTTGATGTTGCAAGATTTATAAAAGAAGCTCCACAATTCGATGACATAACTTTGCTGTCTTTTGAATATAAAGGTCCACTAGCGAGGTTATAAGATAGGTTATCAGGATGGGCTTGTGGGTCTTAGGTCTTTAAATATTGTAATTTTGTTTCCTGTCTTAGAACCAGAATAAACTATCCTATCGCTCAGGTTTTTTACTAAATGTATTCCAAGCCCACCAATTTCTCTTTCTTCCAGAGGACCTGTAGGAGGTTCTTTTGTGTGTCTCAACAGGTTAAATGGAGGAGCCTTATCTTCCACAGTAACTTTTAGTTCGTTGTCGTTTAATCCAATGGATACCAGAATACCATGCTCACTAACATTGCCGTGGGCAAAAGAGTTCATTACCAACTCTTCTACAGACAACTCCACATCAAATACCTTGTCTGCAGGAATGTCGTGAACCTTACAAAATGTCCTAAATAGATTAGAAAATTTAGGAAGATCTTGTTTTATATTCTTAAGTTTATAAGTTGCAGAATCGTCCAAGTCCATCATCTAAAAATATAGAAAGAAAGTGGCATACATGCAAGGCATTTATTCTAATTAGCTAGGTACTAGTTTGGTCTATTAAGGTGTTATTTAATCCCAAAAAATGATGGTTAACAGCTGAAATTAGATCTTAACTCCTGTAAATAAACTGGCCTTTGATAGTTGGTCTAGGTTTGACATATTATTACAAAATTAGGCAAAAAGAGATTGGGTAAGAGCAAAACTAGATGTATGTTTTTATGGAATTCCTTTTAATTGCTTCCGAATACCTAATGTAGTATCCTGTTGAGACACTGTTAATTATTAATAGAGGTAATTTTATGGACGCTGTATTTACAGAAAGAAAGGGAGATGTGTCTATAGTGCATTTGAATGGTAGATTTGATGCATCCTCATCGGCCCACATACATGACAGGATTATGACTGAGATAGAAAATGAAGACTGTACCAATTTAATATTAAACTTTGAAAAGGTAGACTATATATCCAGTGCAGGTCTAAGAATAGCAATATATGTATCTAAAAATATAAAAAAGATCTCAGGAAAGCTGGTTATATGTTCTCTAAACAATAACATCAAAAAGATATTTGAAATAAGCGGACTTTATAGGCTGTTCAAAGTGGCAGAGAATCTAGATGAAGCATTAAAATTAATAGAGGCATAAATTTAAATAAGCTGAACTACCTAAAAAATACCACAACAGCAAAACAACTTTATGCCAGTTGTTAATCGTTGCTATCCGGTCAAACTAATCTTAGATAGTATTTGGAATTTGTCGACATGATGGCTCTGGATGCAGGATAAAAAAAGCAAAAAAGGTCACTTCGTTGCCAAGCGGGGTTAGTGTTGAGGTAAGCTATGGTTAAACAATTAGATTATGCAGAATATATCTGGTTAGATGGCGCCTCCCCAACCCAAGAGCTTAGATCAAAAACCAGAATGTTGTTTCATCAGGATGATCGAGACTTATCCTCGTTTCCTGAGTGGAGTTTTGATGGTTCATCTACTTGGCAGGCACTTGGTAGAAATTCTGATTGTATTCTAATGCCTGTGTTTTTTGCTCCAGACCCTATAAGAGGTGCTGGAAATTATATCGTCTTATGTGAGGTGTTCAACCACGACGAAACTCCTCACTCTACCAACAGAAGAGCAGAGCTTAGGGTACTTATGGATAAAGTGGCAAAGCACGAACCTTACATAGGCTTTGAGCAAGAATACACTCTATTAAAAGGTAGTGGGGCGGAAAGGTGGCCGCTTGGATGGCCGCAAGGGGGTTATCCTCCGCCACAAGGAGCTTTTTATTGTGGAGTAGGAGCTGGCAAGGTTTACGGCAGGGTAGTTGTAGAGGAGCATGCTAAGTGTTGTGAATTCGCTGGTCTAAACATCTATGGAATCAATGCAGAAGTTATGCCCGCCCAATGGGAGTTTCAAATTGGATTTAGAAGAGAAGGAGAGCCAGCTGACCCGCTTACTATGTCTGACCATATTTGGGTTGCCAGGTACTTAATGAATAGAATTGCAGAAAAATATGGTATATCTGTCTCCTTTGAAAATAAGCCTATAGAAGGTGATTGGAATGGTGCAGGTATGCATACCAACTTTTCTACAAAAAAGATGAGAGATCCAAAAAGTGGAAAAGCAGCCATTGCTGATGCTATAAAAAAATTAGAAGAAAAGCATGAAGAACATATAGTTCAATACGGACATGGATTAAAAGGAAGGTTAACGGGTTTACATGAAACATGTCATATCAGTGAATTCAAATCGGGGGTTTCTAACAGAGGAGCTTCGATAAGAATACCTATTTCCACTGACAAAAAAGGATGTGGCTATATAGAAGATAGAAGGCCTGGGGCAAATGCAGATCCATACATTGTATCAAAGGCAATACTAAATACTATTTGCCTTTAATAGAATTAGTTTATTGTCTCTGATATTGGGTCAATAGGTCTTATGTCTACTACTATTCCTGTCCGGTTTGGATGAACATCCATTGTAGCTCTAAAGCTACCTACAAAAAAACCATCTCTATCTCTGTAGAGATCAGGGCGTGACCACACTTGCCGTCTTAGTTCAGCGTTTACAAGTCTTCTTATATATTGTTCTGTAAACCTAGCACCAAGTTCTATATTGACATCTAGCATGGCTATCTCGGCAATGTATTCTTTGGCACTGTCACTAATAATGAATGAGGAGCCATTGTTGGACTCTTTTATTTCCCGGCTTACTTGCCTTTCGACAAAGTCAACCGTAGCTTTGTATGCTCCCTTAGATAGATACCCAACAGCAATTGGTTCTCCTGCTCTACCCATAAAAGCTTCTCTTCCTCCGAAGGCATCTCTAACTGCTTCATTATAAAGTGTTCTACCACGATCGGTAAATTTAACCACTCCATGAGGATGGGTACTTATAGATACAGTTCGTGTTTGTCCATTTGAATCTGTATAAGTTGCTTCGCCTGCTTCTTTTATTCTAGGTATAAGCGTTTCTTGTTCTCTGGCAGTTTTGTTGTTCAAATGTTCTATCAGGGCATCTGGTACGGTTTCACTAAAACCAAGATCTCTTGCCGCCTGCTCCGCTTTTGGTATATTGCCGTCTAAAACAAAGTGTACATTTTCAAATGTGGTAACTCTTCCTGTGTTTGAATCTGTTATTCCAATTCCATCTATCATATTTTCTAGTGTTTGAAAAATACGGCCGGCTAGATTGGCTTCTGTTATATACACAATTCTAGATGGATTTTCCTCTCTTACTTTTCTAGCAATCTCAAGTAAAGTAATTTTATCTGCTTGTGCCCCAGCTATTTTATCAAACTCCATACCTAATTCTTTGGCCAACATTTCCAAAATAGATGTTTTAAGTGTACCAGATGGACCTACAAGTACGGTTACAGATCTTGCCTTTGGCCTTACAACTCCTTCAACTACAGGAGTGGAAGCATATAAGCCTGCTTGAATTCTATTAACCACAGCTTCAATTATTTGCCCTCTTTCTCTTATAGAGTTATTTAAGTTAGTTTCTAATAATTGAATAGATTCTCCCACTTTAGGTGGAACAAAACGTCCACCCATCACTGGAGTGTTTTCAAGTAACCTACTAGCAGCTTTTAGAACATGGTTTTCTGTGGCCTTGCTATCGCCACTTTTTCTTAGTTGTGTTGCTATGTGATCATAAAGTCTAAACACGGCCGTAAGCCCATCACCTAGGTTAGGGTATCTTTGTGCTACTTCATATGCATAATCAAAAACTTCAGATAGAGACTCTCTTTCAATTATCTGATTGTCTTCCTTTATCCTGTCGAAGTGTATTTGAGCTATTTCACTTATTTGTGCTTTACTAGGTTCACTTATTGTCATTCTCTCAACATGGGAAGTCCAACCGGTAGTACTAACTTCTGTTGCTGTAATTTTATTAGTTATGGCTATTACTCTTAATCCTTGCTTAGGATCATTTTTAGCTTTGCTAATAGGGGAAACCAGTTGTTGTCCCAAACCCTGTGATCCTTGTGTTTGTCCCAGTTTATAGACACCACCCATATCATTGAATACAACTACAGCTTGTCCATTTAGGCTTTCTGAAAAATCTATAAGATCTTTCACAGTTTTTTCTGTAGCCCCTCTAAACTGAGTATCATTTTCTTTACTTCCTAAGTATGTGGTTAGATCTGCTTCATATAATCTTAAATCGTGAAGTTCTCTTGGTAAAATTTCGAAGTATTCACTTGTACGACCATTTACCCTAATGTCTGCTAACATTTTAACAAGGCCCAGTACCACATGCTTTTTTCCAATACCATCAAATTCTGAGTGAAGTTCTACACTGTTTTTTCCTTTACCTAATAATATATTGGCCAAGTCCAAGACTAAATCTACTCTTACATATACAGGCCCATACCCCCCATCAATCATCTTTGAGACCATATCATTCAAAAATGATGGTGGGTCTATAGCATCTGTTTTTTCAGAGTAAAAAGATTTTCCATTACCGTGAGCATAGTTTTCATAAGCGGTCCTGGATGTAACACCATGTCTGCCGTTCTCACCTCTTATGTTAGGCAACATATCAATCACTGTGTTAAATCTGGCTTCTCGTCTCCTGTTTCCAAGGGAAAGTCTGCCCACGCCAGAGGCTGAGATATTACTTGTAAGAAAATCACTTACATGATTTCCTCTCATTCGCATTGCACCCAAGAAAAAATGTTCTAATCCTTTAAAGTTATTATAAAAGGACTCACCCTCACCAGATCCCATCTTCTCATTTTCCATTACTCTTGCTTCTTCTGCCCTATTAAATAACTCTCTTATCTGAGGACTTACTCGAACATTTTCAGCAGACCAACTATCCACTTCATATCTTTCGGTTAAAACTATCCGCCCATTTTCAATTGCGAGAATGTTTTGTCCCTGATTGTAGTCATTCACTAGCTCTCTTTTAAACTTAGCAGTTATGTTTATCCTATCTAATAAAGCTTCTATTACATTATTTTGTACATTTCTTTCTGAAGGTGATTTGCTAATTAAAGCTGCTACAAAAAAATCTGTTACTGTAACCTGGCTGTTTACTCTGCCAGATACTGCGGCTAACTCATTTGCTATTTGAGCCACATCACCAACTCTATGATCTGAACTTCTAAGTCTTCCATCTAGGTTCACATCGCTAGGTTCCCAACAAAGTTGGGCTTCCACAGAAAAGCTTAAAAAAAGTAATAGTAAAAAATATCTCATGGACCTTCCTTTTTGTTAGGTAAGTAAAAAATCTTAAATTTTTAATTTAATTTCGCTAAAGACTCTAAATTCTTAGAGTCCTCCCACCTATTACAGTGATATACACAACCCCACCCTACCACATGCTTTTAACGATACTTTTTTGCTAAGCAAAAAATTTAAGCAAAACATATTGAGGCTAAAGATCTGCCCATAAATTGCTTATATATTTATAAAATTCAAATATCTATTTAACTAAACTCAATCTATGTAGTTGATTTTTTAAATGTCAGTCAGGATGTGGAAACTCTAACATTATGGATTATCTTAGATATATCGCCTGCTTGATGTCTGAAAGATACCTCAAAATCAACTTTTTTTCTACCCAAAATTGTCAACTAAGAAATAGTTACAATAAGCTCAAAAAATTGTCAGTCCACCACCTGTGTTTTTTGCCTTCTTATATAGGTAGGTATGTCTAACGAATCAATCGATCCTCTCTTTTTAGACGCTGTGTTTTTTGTGCCTACGGCACCAGTTTTTGGATCTACGGTACTAGTATTCGCAGCTGTACTTGAATTGTGCTGAAAGTTTCTATATGCCCTAGCTTTGTTCAATAACTTTTCTCTATCACTTAGTAAACCTTCCTCATCTAGCAATTCTTCGCTTGGTGGGGGAGGTGGCATATCAGCATCATCCTCAAAGTCAGTATCTCCTAACGTAAAATCCAAATTTGTTGTAGGGATTTTTATGTTTGTTTTTTGTCCTATACTATCATTTGTTTTCTCAGATTTTTGTAATTCAAATCCTGTTGCAATTACAGTAACCTTCACATGATCTTTTAAGGTTTCATCTATTACAGCTCCAAAAATAATCTCTGCATTGTCAGAAGCGGCTTCTGTGATAAACATACTAGCCTCATTTACCTCATGAAGACTTAGGTTTTTTCCACCTGTTATGTTAATTATTATGCCAGTAGCTCCTTCAATAGAAATATTTTCCAAAAGTGGTGAAGATATGGCTTGGTTACTGGCTTGTATAGCTCTTCTATCTCCATTCGCCATACCCACACCCATAAGAGCAATGCCTTTATTGTGCATTACAGTTTTGACATCAGCAAAATCCAGGTTAATCAAACCATTTATGTTGATTAAACTGGAAATACCTTCTACCGCATTTAATAAAACTTCATCAGCTTTTTTGAATGAATCAATAAGAGGAGTTTTGTCGTTAGATATATTAAAAAGTTTTTGATTGGGAATCACAATAAGTGTGTCCACAGCCTTTCTTAGTTCTTCAATACCTCTTATTGCATTTAAACTTCGCTTTTTTCCTTCAAATAGAAATGGTCTTGTAACAACACCCACTGTTAATGCCCCAAGATCTCTTGCAATTTTCGCAACCACAGGAGCTCCGCCAGTGCCAGTGCCACCACCCATACCAGAGGTGATAAAAACCATATCTGCACCTTCTAGTCTGTTTTCTATTTCACTAGAAGATTCAATGCATGCTCTTTTTCCTACTTCAGGATCTGCACCAGCTCCCAGGCCTTTTGTAAGCTCACCTCCTAATTGTATTTTTAGGGGTACATTGCTTTTAGATAGTGCTTGTTTATCTGTATTAGCTACAATAAACTCTACACCATTAAGGTTGCTTTGAACCATGGTAGTAACAGCATTCCCGCCACCACCTCCAATGCCAAAAACCTTGATAGTTGCTCCTAAATCTAAATTTTCTTCAATCTCAAACATACTCTCTCCCTTAAAATTTATTTTTAATTGGGTTTGACAAGGCCCTTGATTTTCTTCCAAGCACCAGACATTTTATGGTGCAGAAAGAACTTTTTGTGCTTTTTTTTGTTTTTAAAACCATACATCACCAATCCCATACCAGTTGCAAACTCAGGTTTTCTTAACTCATCATCCATTCCATCTACATAACAGGGTATCCCAATCCTTACTTTCATGTTGTACAAAAATTCCATCATTTCACCTAGGCCATTTAAGTTACTTGATCCACCGGTCAACACAACACCAGAACCCAGATTGTTGATAAAGCCACTTTCATTTAAAGCCCTATTTATTAAACTTAGAATCTCTTCTGCTCTGGGCTCTATTATTTCACTTAGTTGTATGTTGGAAATGGTTTTTGGTTTTCTCATGTTTGAATCTTGGATCTCTATTTCTTCTGTGTCAGTTATAAGACTGGGCATTGCATAACCATAACTACACTTCAGCTCCTCAGCATATTTTTGATTAACTCTTAAACCTACAGCCACATCATTAGTTAAGTTAACTCCACCTACCGGTAAGACAGCAGTATGTACTAACATACCCTTTACATAGATTAAAATTTTAGCTGTACCGCCACCTATATCAACTAAAGCAACACCCAATTGCTTTTCATCTTCACCTAAAACAGAAATACCGGAGGCAAGACCGGATAACATCAAAGATTCAACTTGTAAGCCTGCTTTGCTACAGCACTTGATAACATTTTTTATTGCTGTATTTCTGGAGGTAATTATATGAGCACTCATCTCTAACTTGCTGCCATACATTCCCTCAGGATTGATTACACCCTCCTCCTCATCAACCGTAAAGCTTTTAGGAACTACATGAATAACATCATACCTACCAGGAACGCTTATAACCTTAGCCTCTTTTTTAAGCCTCTCTATGTCAGCCCCATCAATTTCTGAATCATGAACCAAAGTAGTTGTCTTGGAATCAAAAGACCTTATGTAATCACCGGATATACCAACCAAAGCAGAAGATATTCTTGCTCCACACTCTTCCTCTATACCGCGAACGCAGGAAGAGATGGCCTCAACAGTTTCATTGATAGAGGTTATGGTGCCTTTGATTAAACCAGAATTGGGAACACTCTTTGATGCTAAAACTTCAAGCCTTTGCTCATCACCAGAATATAAGGCATTCGCAACTACCATACTGACCTTGGTACTCGCAATATCTAGACCTGCTATAAGCTCCCGTGTACTCTCATTGCCCCTCATATAACCCCTGTATAAACCCCCGGCCCCAGAGAGCAAAACAACACACCCTAGAACTAATAATTAGGCTAAATGGGGGTATTTAATCTTACAAGGACTTTCTGTGACAGGTCAGCATCAATGACGCAGTTTGCAATACCTCTAGTTTTTAGGTATTTTATTGATCTGTTAATTCTAGAGACTTTCTTTTTGGTGTCTTGTTCATTTAGTTTAATTTTCATTTTATCGACATGAAACCATATGTTTTGTTTTTTATCTAAGCTAATTTGCTCTATTGTTTCTAGGCTAAAATTTCCATGCTCCGGTATCTCAGACATTATCTGCAAAAATTTATTTAAAAGTTCTTTTTCCTCTAAAAGTTTTTTTTGGTTTATTATTGGTGCAACTGGTGTTTTTGTAAAAGTTCCTTTTGGAAGAACTACTCCATCGCTACTTACTGGTAGTGTTGTTCCATCTTTTTTTATATAAACTGCTGTTATATCTCTTGGGTTGAGTAAAATATCTATTTTATTTGGTATGTATTTTTGTATGCTGTAAGACTTTATCCAACTTTCATTATCCAGTATTTCTTTGATATTTTTTAAATCAACTTCCCAAACACTTTTGTCTATCTTGTTGGCTAATTTTTCTTCAAGTTTTGCTGATAGGTTTTTTATATACTGTTCTTTTTCGTAAGAAACCTTAACTTCAATAATGTTTGAATTGAACAACAACCCCCTGCTTGATACATAAGAAGATGTGACTGTGACGAAAAATATTACAACAGTTGCTGAAATTAAATTTCTATGTATCTTCCTATGTATCATAGTAATAATAGTAATCTGATAACCCTCTTTTTTTAAGTCCATTGTGGTCAAAGGTGATTAAAGGTCCTGTGTAATACTAAAAAGTTGCACAAGTCCAGGTTTTTTAGTAACCCCTTAACTATGATGAGAAAGTATATTGGTAATCACCCCAGCAGTAAGATGCCCATTGGTAGTAATAGTGACATTGGCAGTAGTGAATTTTTATCTCATGCTTTGGCCTATAAGTTGGCAGTAGTGTTGTTTTCCAGTTTTGCGATAGCTGCTTTAACTCAAATTAAGATTACTTTGCCTTTTACTCCTGTGCCCATAACAGGGCAGACATTTGCTGTTTTGATGATGGGTTATGTTTTGGGTGCTAGGCTTGGTTTGTACAGCGTTGGTGTCTATATTTTGTTAGGAATCTTTGGGTTGCCGTTTTTTGCATCTGGTGGTAGTGGCCTTTTGTATTTGAAAGGGGTTACTGGGGGTTATTTAATTGGCTTTGTGCCGTCTGTTATGATTGTGGGTTACTTGTCTGAAAAAGGGCTGTTCAAAAACTTTTTTAGTTCAGTTTGTTTGTTTTTATTAGGTTTAGTTCCTGTCTATTTGTTAGGTCTTTTGTGGCTGGGGTATTTGATTGGGTTTGATAAGGCATTTAGTTTGGGGCTTATTCCTTTTATTCCAGGTGCGGTGATAAAAGTGCTTTTGGCCTCTGGCACTGTTTCTTTAAGCAATGCAATCTTTCGTAGATCATGAATGGGAATGAGTTTGATGACATGTGTAGAGCTGGGCAACTCTGATACTGAGAGTATCTTGGCTACACTTGTGCTTCGCGCTGTATTTCGCCAAGGTACTTTCAGTTCTTGCTGAGACCTTTATGGATGATTTAAGTAAAATTAGAAATCTTGGAATAATGGCACATATAGATGCCGGAAAGACTACTTTAACAGAGAGAATTTTATATTACACCGGCAAAAGTCATAAGGTAGGGGAGGTTCATTACGGAAACACGGTAATGGATTGGATGCAACAGGAGCAAGAGAGAGGAATCACTATTACCTCTGCTGCAACTACTTGCGCTTGGAAAACACACCATATCAACCTAATAGATACTCCGGGGCATGTTGATTTTACCCTAGAAGTGGAGAGATCGCTTAGAGTGTTAGATGGTGCATTGTGTGTATTCGATGCTGTAAATGGAGTTGAACCTCAATCTGAAACCGTTTGGTATCAGGCAGATAAGTACAATGTACCTAGGATGTGTTTTATAAATAAAATGGATAGACTAGGTGCTGACTATGAAATGTGCCTTGAATCAATAAAAGAAAAATTGTGTGTTACTCCTGCCGTCTTACACTGGCCTGTTGGAAGTGAAGATAACTTCAAAGGTGTTTTGGATGTGGTAGCAGGTAAATTAGTGGTATGGGAAGGAGATGGGGTCGATTTAAAACCAGAGTACAAAGACATTCCTTCTCAGTATGTTAAAAAGGCAGAGCAGTTGAAAAATGATCTGCTGGAGCAAGTTTCTGAATTTGATAATGAGTTAATGGAGGCATATTTATCGGAATCTCCAATAAAAGCTTGTCAAATTAAGGCCGCAATAAGAGCTGGAACTATTAAACAAAAGGTGTTCCCTGTATTTTGTGGAAGTGCACTAAAAAACAAGTCAGTTCAACTTGTATTAGATGCTGTTACAGATTATCTGCCAAGCCCCTTGGATGTGAAAGGTGTTTCGGGATTAAATAAAAATGGAAAAGAAGTTTTGTGTAAAGCCTCATACAGTGAACCAGTGGTTTCTTTGGCATTTAAACTACAAGTTGATCCATTCGCTGGGATGTTGACTTATTTGAGAGTATATTCCGGAATTTTAAAAGTAGGGCAGGCTTTGGAAAACACAACTTCCAATAGAAAAGAACGAGTAGCCAAAATTTTGAAAATGCATGCAAACTCAAGGACAGAGACGGATGTGCTAAAGGCTGGAGATATAGGGGCTGTTGTTGGGTTGAAGTGGACAAAAACTGGAGACACTCTGTGTGACCGAAAAACTCATGTATTGCTAGAGCCAATTGGTTTTCCAGAGCCAGTTATCTCTCAGGCTATAGAGCCTAAAACCTCAAATGATGAAAAAAAATTAGGTGAATGCTTAAAAAAAATTCAAGATGAAGATCCTTCTTTTTCCTTTAAAGAAAATCAAGATACAGGGCAAATGCTTGTTTTTGGAATGGGAGAACTTCACATAGAAATTGTCTTAGATAGATTGGATAGGGAGTTTGGAGTAAAGGTCAACAGAGGTAAGCCGCAAGTTTCATATAGAGAATGTGTTACTACTAAGGCTACTTCTAAATATCATTTTGAGCGTCTTATAGGTACAGAAAATCACATGGCTACAGTTGAGGTAAAGGTAGAGGCAAATAATGAAGATAAAAACAAAATAGTAAACAACAGTAAGTTTACTAAAGACGGAGCCTCATTTGCAGTACAAGGTATAGAGGAGGCTTTAGAAAATGGATCATTGGCTGGAAATAAAGTGATTTCTACCACTGTAACTTTATTGGATTCAAGAGAGGATAGCGATTTTGTGCCAACAGAACTTGCTCTGAAAGTTGCAGCTTCTAGGGCTACTAAAAAAGCCATGGAACTTGGAAACCCACATTTACTGGAACCAGTGTCCAGTATGGAAGTAACAGTGCCGAAAAATTTTTTAGGATCTGTGGTGGGGGATCTCAACTCCAAGAGAGGAAGAATCAACAATGTGGAGGAGGTAGGTAATATGCAGGTAATAAATGCCTATGTGCCAGTAAGCGAGGTGTTTGGATACGCTACGACCTTGAGATCGCTTACATCTGGTAGAGGAAGCTTTTCAATGAAAGTAAGCCATTTCGAAAGACTGCCGGAGAAATTAGAGTCTCAAATACTGTTTGGAGCTTGAGCAGAAATTTTTTATTGACCAATTTATAATCTTAAGCCTATACTCCGCCCCAGCTCACATCACCATGTGAGCTAATGTTGTGCATTGGTTTGATTATTACGGCGTTGTATTGATAGGACTTGATGTACATTTGGGTGATTTTTGTGCAAATGGGTTTGGTTTAATAGGTTGTTTGTTTGGTATATAGATTGATTTTGGTGTTTTAAAGGTCTTAGTATCCATAGGTGGCTTGCCTCTGGTCTGGGGCTTGTTTTAACTTTGGAAATTGTTTTTAGGAAGAATAGTAGGGGTTTGTTTTCCCCTCTGGGTTTGGTATGCAACAGAGTCAGAAAATAAGAATACGTCTAAGAGCCTTTGATCATAGGTTATTGGACAGATCCACTAGGGATATCGTGGATATAGTTAAAAGGACTGGTGCTGGTGTATCAGGGCCTGTTGCTTTACCTACAAACATCAATAGATACACAGTATTGAGATCTCCTCATGTGGACAAAAAATCTAGGGAACAGTTCGAAATCAGAACGCACAAGAGGCTTTTGGATATTTTAGAACCTACTCAACAGACTGTGGATCAGCTGATGAAGCTGGATCTATCTGCTGGTATAGATGTTGAAATAAAATTATCTGTGGTTTAGTGGAGTATTTATGAATTTGGAGAGCAAAACATCTGAAGATAATAAAGAGGGCTATCAAGACCCCACAGAAGGTTCTCAAGTATCTGAGTCGGAAGATACTGATTCTGCAAAATCAAAATCCGAAAAATCTGAAGAGCCAAAATCTAAGGTAGGGCCTAAAACCGTGCAATTAAATGGTCTTTATGCGGTAAAGCTAGGTATGTCTGTTGTATATGATTCTGCAGGTGCCATGGTGCCGGTTACTGTTTTAAAGTTTGATGACTGGGTGATCTCTCAGGTTAAGTCTGACGAAAAAGATGGTTATAGTGCTGTTCAAATTGTATCTGGTAAAAAATCCAATTTGAAAAAGTCAGAAGCTGGTCATTTAAAAAAATCTAAACTTACTAATGCAGTTAAATTTGCAAAAGAGATAAGGTGTAGCTCCCTGGATGGTATCGAGCCAGGAGCAAAGGTATCAATAGATAGTTTAAAGAAGGGGGATATTGTAAAAATAACCTCCAAATCCAAGGGTAGAGGGTTTACTGGTACTGTGAAAAGGTATGGATTTAGTGGGGGCCCTGCTTCTCATGGATCTAGGTTTCACAGAAAACCAGGATCCGTTGGAATGTGTGAAGAACCAGGTAGGGTATTGCCGGGAAAAAGCATGCCAGGTAGGTTTGGTTTTAAGACAGTTACAGTAAGAAATGTCAAAGTTGCAGAAGTTTTACCGGATGACAATGTTTTGTTAGTAAAAGGTGGAATCCCTGGAGCCAGAAACACTCTGGTTAAATTAGAAAAACAGGTTAATTTGACAAATCAGGCTAGTGCTTAGGACTTGATTTAGGGAATTTATATGGCTGATAAGGTAACTAAAAAAGATAAGGCAACCAAAAAAAATAATAAGGCGCAGTCCATACAAGTGGATGTTTTGGATTGGAATAAAAAAAAGGTAGATAGTGTAAAGTTACCTGTGGATATATTTGGAGCCAGGGTTAATAAGCCTGTTATGCACTCAGTGGTTAAGTGGCAGTTAGCCAAAAGACGCAGAGGATGTCACAAGACAAAAGATAGAAGTGAAGTATCTGGTGGGGGTAAGAAACCGTTTAGACAAAAGGGAACAGGGAATGCAAGACAGGGTTCTATAAGATCTCCTCTTATGGAAGGTGGTGGTGTTACATTTGGTCCTACTCCCAGAGATTATTCCTATACTTTGCCTAAAAAAATAAAGAGGCTTGGTCTTGTATCTGCATTATCTCACTTGCTTGAGAGTGATAGATTACATGTTGTGAATGAAATAAAAATAGATAAACCAAAAACCAAAGAGGTTGCTCTTAAATTAAAGAATATGGGTAGTGAGAAGGCAGTTTTAATAGATAAAGATGTGGACCATACATTTAAGAGAGCTTCTAAAAATATACGTAATATCAGGTATTATTCTGTAGATGGGCTTAATGTGTATGACTTACTAAAATATAACCGTGTGATTGTTTCAAAAAATGCAGTAGATAGCATCATAAAGAGATGTTCTTAGCGGATTGAAGCTTAGTTTGCCTGGTAAATATAGTTATTAAATATAGAGAATATAGAGGTTGTTAGTGTATAAAATTTTAAAAAAGCCAATTATTACTGAGAAAAGTTCGCTTGATCAGTCGATGAATGTATATTCATTTGAGGTTGATAGGCGGGCTAAAAAGCCTCAAATCAAAAAGGCTGTAGAGCAGATTTTTTCTGTGAAGGTTTTAAATGTGAGAACTTCTATTTTTAGAAGATCTAAAAAGAAGTCTCTAAGAGCAGGCAGCGGAAGTAGGGTTGTCTATTTAAAAAAGGCATTAGTTAAGTTGAGAGAAGGTGAAAAAATTGGGGTTTTTGAGGGAGTTTAGTTTTTAGATGGCGTTAAAAAAATACAAACCAATTACTTCTTCTAGAAGGTTTATGACAGGATTTGATTTTTCTGAAATTACTTCAAAAAATCCAGAGAAATCTCTTTTGTCTAGAAAACTTAGCAAGGCTGGAAGAAATAATAGAGGTAACATCACTGTAAGGTTTAGGGGTGGTGGTCATAAAAGGCGCTATAGGCTCGTTGATTTTTATAGAACTAAAACAGATGTGCCTGCCACTGTTAAGTCGGTTGAGTATGATCCAAACCGTTCTTCTCGCGTATCTTTGATTCAGTATCAGGATGGTAGCAAGGGTTATATTATATCTCCTGTTAATCTAAAAGTTGGGGATGCAATTGTTTCTTCTGACAAGGGTGTTGATATAAAACCTGGCAATTGCATGAAGTTGGATAAAATTCCACTTGGTTCAATGATTCACAATGTAGAGATGCGTCCTGGTAAGGGCGGTCAATTAGCTAGAAGTGCTGGGGTTTGTGCAAATCTGGTAGCTAAGGAAAAAGGTTATGTGTTGATCAAACTTCCTTCTGGTGAAGTTAGAAAAGTTCTGGCTAGCTGCAGGGCTACAGTAGGGCAAGTTGGTAATGTTGAAAGAGAAAACTTAAGTATCGGTAAGGCTGGTAGAACAAGGTGGTTGGGTAAGAGGCCTCATGTAAGAGGGATGTGTCAAAACCCAATTGATCACCCTATGGGTGGTGGTGAAGGAAAGGGTAAGGGTAATCATCCTAGAACTCCTTGGGGCAAACCTTGTAAGGGTCATAAAACCAGAAATAATAAATCTACAGATAAGTATATAGTTTCAAGAAAGAAGAAAAAGAAGAGGTAAGGGAGAATAATAGAGGTAATTTATGGGTCGTTCTATTAAAAAAGGACCATTTGTTGATGATCATCTTTTAAAAAAGATTGATGAGGCAAAAAAGGCAAATAGCAGAAAGGTGATTAAGACCTGGTCAAGAAGATCAACAATTATACCAGATGCTGTTGGTTTGACATTTGCGGTACACAATGGAAAAAAGTTTGTTCCTGTTTATGTTACAGAAAACATGATAGGGCATAAGTTTGGTGAATTTTCTCCAACTAGGATATTTAAGGGACATTCTGGGGATAGGAAGGCTGCTAAAAAATAGGTTTATGAGGAGTTAGTGAGAGTGAATTATATGACACATATAGAGCTGGGCAACCATTCGGCAAAAAAAGTAGGCAAAGCCCCCTTATTTTTTGCCTCATTCGGAAGGCCTTAAGATGCGTGTAAGTGCTAGTTTAAAATTTGTTAGAATGGGCTCAATGAAAGCCAGGCTTGTAGCTGATGCTGTTAGAGGTAGGCCTGTTTCTGAGGCTATAAGTAGGCTATCTATGATTGATAGAAAGCCTGCTAGGTTGATTAGGACTTTGTTGGATTCTGCAATAGCAAATGCAGAGTATAAGCAGTCTATTGATGTAGGTAGTTTATATGTGAAGGCGATAAATGTAGATCAAGGACCGCACTTGAAGAGACAAATGCCTAGAGCGAGAGGAAGGGCGTCACTTATAAGAAAAAAAACCAGTCACATTAAAATTGTATTAGAGGAGAGGCATAGTGGGACAAAAGGTTAACCCTATAGGGTTTAGGGTTGGAATAAACAAGACTTGGGATTCTCGTTGGTATGTTAAGCAAAAAAAGCATTTTGCAAAAAACTTACATGAGGATTTTAAGTTAAGAGAATATGTTTCTAAGAAACTCAAGAATGCTGGGGTTTCCAAGGTGGAGATAGAGAGAGCAGCTAATAAGATCAAGATAATTGTGTCTTCAGCAAGACCTGGATTTGTGATTGGGAAAAAGGGTGTTGGGATTGATTCTCTAAGAGATGAAATAAACAAAATGACCAAGAACGAAGTTTTTGTGAACATACAGGAAATAAGAAAACCTGATACTGATGCAAGGCTTGTGGCAGAAAATATAGCAGTACAGTTGGAGAAACGAGTTTCTTGGAGGCGTGCTTTAAAAAAGGCGCTTCAGTCTGCTATTAGGGGTGGAGTTAAAGGTATCAAGGTTCAGGTTGCTGGTAGACTTGATGGTGCAGAGATAGCTAGAACAGAGTGGTACACAGAAAAGAGTGTGCCGCTTCACACATTAAGGGCCGATATAGATTATGGAACAAGGGAAGCTAAAACTACTTACGGAGTAATTGGAGTTAAGGTTTGGATTTATACTGGTGACATAATAAATCAAAAGTCAAAAGCTAGTGATGTTTTAGGTGGAGGTGTATCAAATGCTTAGCCCAAAACGTCTTAAACGTAGAAAGCAGTTTAGGTATGATGTGAAAGGCAAAGCCTGGTCTTGCAATGACATTGATTTTGGTGAGTTTGGCCTTCAAGCTCTGTCAGGTGGGAAGCTTACATCTCGTCAGATAGAGGCAAGTAGAATTGCTATAAGTAGGTCTGTGAAGCGTGGTGGAAAAGTTTGGATTAGAATTTTTCCTCACACTCCAACTACTAAAAAACCTGCTGAAACAAGAATGGGTAGTGGTAAAGGAAGTCCTGAGTATTATGTTGCAAATGTAAAACCTGGAACTGTTATTTTTGAAATGGCTGGTGTGACTGCTGATCAAGCTAAGGAAGCTTTTAGGTTGGCCGGAAACAAACTACCTATTAAGACAAAGTTTTTAATGAGAGCTTAGAAAGTATGAGGAAGGCCTTGATGGAAATGAGTTTGATGACATGTGTAGAGCTGGGCAACCGTTCGGTCAAAAGATGTTTTGGTTTCAAAGTGATTGTGTCAAAACGTAATTCACCTGGCAAAAGTCGGCAGAGCCAACTTGTTGCCAGATTCAATCAATGTTGGGGAAGGCCTTGAGGATGAGTTTGATGACATGTGTAGAGCTGGACAACCACTCGGCTAAAAAAAGTGAACAAGTCCACTTGTTTTTAGCCTCATTAGGAAGGCCTTTATATGAAATTTAAGGATATAAAAGATTTACCTAGAAAGGAGTTGTTGTCTAAGCGTAATGTTTTGGCTGAGAAAATTTTTGGTATAAAGATGAAAAGTCATATGAAACAAGCTGGGAATCCACTTGAGATTAGGATCTTGAGAAGGGACATTGCTAGGATCAATACAGTTTTGAGTAGTTTGAGTAAAACAGGCTCAAAGGAGATATCTGTTGGAAAAGAAAAAAATTAATTCTGTCACAGGGCATGTTATAAGCACCAAGATGGATAAGACTGTCACTGTTGAGGTAGTTAGGAGTGTTAAGCATCCTAGGTTTGGTAAGTTTATAAAAAAGAAATGTAAATTTAAAGCTCATGATGAAAAAAATCAGGCAGAGTTAGGAGACAAAGTTTTGATATACGAAACAAGGCCTATCAGCAAAACAAAGTGCTGGAAGATGGCCAAAATTTTAGCTAAAGGTTCGAGGGCTTAATGATACAAGTTCAGTCTAGAATTAAAGTTTCTGATAACTCTGGTGCAAAGGAAGTCATGTGCATAAAAGTACTTGGTGGAACTAGAAGAAGGGTTGCTAGAGTGGGTGATATTATTGTGGTTAGTATAAAGGAAGCTGCTCCTAGATCTAAAGTCAAAAAAGGTGAGAAGGCAAAGGCTGTACTGGTGAGAACTATTAACAAAACCAGAAGACAGGATGGTAGCTATGTTCGGTTTGATGAAAATGCTGTTGTGCTTGTAAACAACAACAAGGAACCTATAGGTACTAGAATTTTTGGCCCTGTTGCCAGAGAGTTGAGAGCTAAAAAATTTATGAGAATAATTTCTGTCGCACCTGAGGTAGTTTAGAGATGAGGTTGTTTGATTTATATACATCTGAGGTTAGGGGTAAGCTTTTTAAGGATTTAGGTCATAAATCCATTATGCAAACTCCTCGTTTAGAGAAGATAGTTATCAGTGTTTGTGCTGGAAGAGAAGCTGTTAAAAATGCCAAAGTTGCTGGTGTTATTGCAGGTGAGCTCACTGATATAACGGGTCAAGGGGCAATGATTGCTAGATCTAAAAAAGCTGTGGCCAACTTTAAATTAAGAAAACATTTGCCTATGGGGGCTTATGTAACTTTGAGAAGGGAAAAGATGTGGGCTTTTTTGGATAGACTGGTTTCTATTGTGTTGCCTAGAGTTAGGGATTTTCGTGGTATATCACCAAAGGGTTTTGATGGAAGAGGTAACTATAACATGGGTTTGAAAGAGCAAATTGTGTTTCCAGAAATTAATTACGATAAAGCGGATCAAATAAGAGGAATGAACATTACAGTTTGTACAACCGCCAAATCGGACAAAGAGGCCCATTTGTTATTGCAGGCTTTAGGTATGCCTTTTAGAAAATGATAAGTGAAAGGAAGGTAGTTATATGACACATGTAAAGCTGGGCAACCACCCTGCAAAAAAAATAGAAGGCCTTGGTTTTAACTTTTGGGAGGGTAGATAGTTTGGCTAAAAAATCTATGATAGCAAAGGCAAAGAGAAAGCCTAAATTTGCTGTAAGAGGTTACAGTAGATGTAGTTCTTGCGGAAGGGCTAGAAGTTTTATAAGAAAGTTTTCTCTTTGTAGAATTTGTTTCAGAAAGAACGCATCTAATGGACTTATTCCTGGTGTGATAAAGGCAAGTTGGTAGTTTAGTATGGAGGTGAGTTTGATGACATGTATAAAGGTGGGCAACCACCAGGCTTTGAAAAGTTTTGGTTTTAAAATTACTGTGGGGCAACGTAACTTGTATGACAAAAATCTGGCGAAGCCAGATTATTCGTCATGCTCAATCAGTGTTGGATTAGGAAGACCTTAATGGATACAATTGGAAACTTTATAACAATAATTAGAAATGCTCAGATGGCGGGTCATCACCAAGTTGATACCCCTGGCTCTAGAGTGAGGGAAGGTATAGCTCGTGTTTTAAAGCAAAAGGGTTTTATAAGGGACTTCAGGGTTGCAAAGGACAACAAACAGGGCTTTATAAGAATTTATTTAAAATACACTAAAGAAGGAAAGCCTTTGATTGATGTGATTAGGAGGGTAAGTAGGCCTGGGCTTAGAAGATATGTAGATGTAGATAATATTCCAGAAGTTAGATCTGGGTATGGAATATCTATATTGAGTACTAATAAGGGCATTATGTCTGACAGGGAAGCTAAAGATAATAAAGTTGGTGGCGAAGTAATGCTAAAGGTTTGGTGAGATGTCTAGGATTGGAAAAAAACCTATCTTAATAAAAAGCTCAGTTAAGGTTGAAGTTCAGAATACTGAAGAGGGTAGGGTATTAACCATAAAGGGCGGTAAGTATGTGCAGAAGGTGAAACTACCTTCTTTGATAGATGCTGATATTGCCCAGGATAAATTGGTTTTTACTAGGCAAAATGATGAGAAAAAAACCAGAGCTTTGCATGGTTTAATTAGATCCTTGGCTAACAACGCTGTTGTAGGTGTAGAGGTTGGTTGGAAGAAGAGTTTGGAGTTAAAAGGAGTAGGTTACAGAGCTAATGTTAAAGGTAGGAACTTGGAGTTAAGTATAGGCTATTCTCATCCTGTTGTTTTGGAGTTACCAAAAGATGTTGAGGTTGCGGTGGAAAAGCAGACAACTTTACATGTAAAAGGGCCTGATAAAGGTGTAGTTGGTGAGTTTTCTGCCAAAATAAGATCATTTAGACCGCCTGAACCTTACTTAGGGAAAGGAATAAAATATGTGGATGAAGTTATTATAAGAAAGGCTGGAAAATCAGGTGCAAAATAAGGGTAGAAACTTTTAAGTGGATTACGGTTTGTAGGTAGGTTATGAGATTAAGATTTAAAACTAGAACATCTGACAAAGTTGTATCTAGATTAAAAAAGAAAGTGAGAATAAGAAAGAGTATTGAGGGTACTAGTGATAGACCTAGACTGTGTGTGTTTAGGTCCAATAAAAACATATACGCTCAGGTAGTTAATGATGTTGACAGAAAGATTTTGGTTTCTGCTAGTTCACTTAAACTAAAACCAAAAAGTTGTAATAAGGATGTTGCTAAAGAGATTGGTAAGTTGATAGCAAAAAGAGCTTTAGACAACAAAATAAAGAGTGTAGTTTTCGACAGAAGTGGTTATTTGTATCATGGCAAAATTAAAGCTCTTGCTGATGCTGCAAGAGAGGGCGGACTCAATTTTTGATAGGAGATATTTTTGGATAGCACCTCTAATTTAGAAGAAAGGGTTGTTAGTATTAACAGGGTAGCCAAGGTTGTAAAAGGTGGTAGAAGATTTTCTTTTTCTGCTTTGGTTGTAGTTGGTAATGGTAATGGAGAAATTGGGCTTGGTTTAGGCAAAGCAGGCGAGGTACCTGTTGCTGTAAGCAAGGCTGGCAGAGTTGCCAAAAATAAGTTCCATAAGGTTTTGATAGATGGGGGTACTATCCCCCATGAGGTTATAGGTAAATATGGAGCTGCTAAGGTGGTTATGTTTCCTGCAATGCCTGGAACAGGGGTAATTGCCGGTGGAGCAGTTAGGGCTGTATTGGAAGTTGTAGGAGTTAAAAATATTTTAACTAAGTGTGTAGGTACAAGAAACCCGCATGCAGTAGTAAGGGCAACTTTAGAGGGTCTGAAGCAATTAAAAAACCAAAAGTCGATTAAAGAAGAAAGGGGTGATGAACAAGGTAAGGTTAATGATCAAGAAAAGGATACTAAACAAGGAAAACAATAATGAGTAAGGCTAAATCTAAAAAGATCAAAAGTTCAAAGCTAAAGATTACTTTAAAAAAAAGTACGATAGGTCTTACCAAAAAGCAGAAAGAGGCCATAAGGTGTTTGGGTTTAAGAAAAATAGGACATACTCGTTTGGTTAATGATGTTCCTTCTGAGAGGGGAAAGATTATGATGATGCAAAATTGGTTACAAGTTGAAAGGGTGACATCTTAGATGAGTAATAATAGTTAGGTGTTCGTATGTCTATTTTAAGTAATTTGAGTAGCCCTAAATCTTCTTTTAGTAGAAAAAAAAGAATAGGTAGGGGTGGTGGTTCAGGTTGGGGAACTACTGCGGCTAAGGGGTATAAGGGTCAGAAGGCTCGTTCTGGAGGAGGTGTTCCTGCGACATTTGAGGGTGGTCAGATGCCAATATGGCAGAGACTACCTAAGTTTGGATTTACCAATGTGTTTAGAAAAGAGTTCAATATAATTTATCTTTCTTCGTTGGATAGTTTTGACTCAGAGGTAACTCCTGATCTTTTGTTAAAGGCAAAGCTGGTGGATGGTAAGAACCCTATTAAAGTCCTTTCTAATGGTGGTATTAAGAAGGCTTTGCATGTTAAGGCACACAAGTTTAGTAAACCTGCTATAGCTTTGATAGAAAAAGCTGGGGGTAAGGCAGAGGTCATAAAGTTTGTTAGATCTAGGGCTTGCTAGTTTGGTTAATGTGGAGTTTTGATGTCCGGTATTGAGGGAATATTAAAAAACGAAAGTCTTAGAAAGCGTCTTTTTTTTACTCTTTGGATTTTGGTGATTTATCGTATAGGAGTACATGTCCCTACTCCTGGTGTGGACAACTCTGCTGTGCAGGAGTTCTTTGCTGCACAAAGTGGTGGTATTTTTGGATTGTTTAACACTTTTACTGGTGGAGCTTTGGAGAGGTTTTCTGTTTTTGCTCTAGGGATCATGCCTTATATTTCGAGTTCAATTATATTTCAACTTTTAGGTGCTGCTGTTCCTTATTTAGAGCAGCTTAAAAAAGAAGGCCCGCAGGGTCAGAAAAAGATAAATCAATATACAAGATACGGTACAGTTTTGTTGGCAATAATCCAAGGTTATGGCATGAGTACCTTTCTAAAAAATTCAACTACTTCTACTGGCATGTCGTTGGTTAATGCCCCTATGGTTGGAGTAATTCCATTTGAGCTTATGACAGTTATTACTCTGACCTCTGGTACTTGTTTCATAATGTGGTTGGGGGAGCAAATTACCGAGCGTGGTATTGGTAATGGTGCAAGTTTAATTATCTTTGCAGGTATAGCCGCTGGTATCCCTAGTGGTTCTATGAGCATGATTAATTTGATAAAGCAAGGTGAGATGACGGCTTTGATTTCACTAATTTTGTTATTCTTTATGTTTGTGGTTATTGGTTACATTATTTGGATGGAGGTTGCGCAGAGGAGGATACCAATTCAGTATTCGAGAAGGGCTAGTAATATGGGTACTAGATCTTCCCACTTACCTTTAAAGATCAACTTTTCTGGTGTTATCCCTCCCATTTTTGCTAGTAGTTTGTTGATGCTTCCTGCTACTTTAGCTCAGTTTACTAATAATGAGCTGTTAGCTAATTTGCGGGATTCATTTCAGCCCACTGGTGCAATCTATAATATTTTGTTTGTCGTACTTATTGTGTTTTTTTGTTTTTTCTATGCTGAGATTGTGTTTAAGCCAGATGATGTCGCTGAGAACTTAAAAAAATGGGGTGGTTTTATTCCAGGGATCAGAGCTGGAAAGAGTACTTCTAATTATATTCATAGGGTCTTAAACAGGGTAAATGTTGCAGGGGCAATATATCTAAGTTTGGTATGTATTTTACCGGGTATTTTAATAGAAACTGCTAAGGTACCTTTTTATTTTGGGGGTACCAGTCTATTGATATTGGTTGGTGTGGGTCTTGATTTTATGCAACAAGTTCAATCTCATCTACTAAACGCCAAGTATGATGGATTTGTAAGGGGCTATAAGGTTAAGAGTAGAAGGGTGCAATATTGATGGCATCTCTGAATGTTGTTTTATTTGGCCCTCCTGGTGTTGGTAAAGGTACACAATCTGAGCTTTTGGTAAAGAATAGAGGCATGTTACACGTGTCGACTGGTAATATTTTGAGGGAGCATATAGCAGAAAGTACAAGTGTTGGTGTTAGGGTAAAAAATAGATTAGCGAGTGGCGATTATGTATCTGATAAGGTTGTACTGGAATTGGTAGATTTATTTTTGGATGAAAATTTAGATTATTTATCAGATAGTGATGGCTTAGTTTTTGATGGTTTTCCTAGAACATTTGCTCAGGCTGAGGGTTTGAGTGAAATTATGGAAAAAAGGCAAATGGAGCTTGGGCTTGCTATTTTTTTGAAATTAGAGCATAAAGTGTTGCTTGAGAGGCTCACTGGTAGAAGATGTTGTATTGACTGTGGGGCTGTATTTCGTGTGAATATTGTGGTAGTAGATGATATTTGCAACATTTGTTCAGGAGAGCTTTATAAGAGGCCTGACGATGATAAAGAGGTAGTGCTAACCAGGCTTGATAAGTATGAAACTGAGACTTTGCCTTTAAAAAAATACTATAAGGATCTGGGTATATACAGGGATTTAAGTGCCGCGGGTGATGCAAAAGAAGTGAGTAATAGGATAAATTCTTTAATTGATGAAATTTTACTTGCATGAGCCAGGAAATTTTTGGTTATTTTATGGGTTGTTTTAATAGGAGTATGAGTTTGAGGTGGAGACATAGAGAGGTAGATATATGAAGGTTAGACCATCTGTAAAAAAAATGTGTAATAAGTGTAAGATAGTCAAACGAGCTGGTGTTGTCAGAGTTATCTGTGCAAATGCCAAACATAAACAAAGGCAGGGGTAGTGTAGTGGCTAGAATTAGTGGTGTTGATTTACCTAAAAACAAGAGACTGGTTGTGGCTCTAACTTATTTGTATGGCGTTGGTAGAAAGACTGCCTATGACATAGTGAAGAAACTTGGGTTTGATCTGTCGTTTAGAACAGACAATCTGACAGATCAGGATGTGGCCAAAATAAGATCTGCTATTCAGGGTGATTATAAGGTTGAGGGTGATTTATCTAGAGAGGTCTCTATGTCCATTAAGAGGCTTAAGGATTTAAACTGTTATAGAGGTATGAGACATAAGAAAGGTCTTCCTGTTAACGGTCAGAACACCAGAACAAATTGTAGAACTAGAAAGGGGCCAAAGAAAACTGTAGCTAATAAGAAAAAGGCTATATAGGTCAGTTTAAGACGGGGTTATGTAAAATATGGCTAAGGTTAAAAAGAAAAATGTGGTAACTGGCAGAGCTTATATTCAGGCTGGTTTTAGTAACACCATTATCACTATAACAGATCAGGTTGGTAAGACTCTGTGTTGGTCAAGTGCGGGAAAACTGGGATTTAAGGGTAATAAAAAGGGAACGCCTTTTGCGGCACAGGTTGCAACGGAGAACGCCATAAAGGCAGCAATGGCTAGTGGACTTAAATCTGTAGATGTTTATGTAAAAGGTCCCGGAGCGGGCCGTGAATCTTCGGTTCGTTGTATAGCTAACATGGGTGTTAGGGTAACTACTATTAGGGATATAACTTCTATACCACATAATGGTTGTAGGCCTCCAAAGCGTAGACGAGTTTAGAAGATAGAAGAATTTAGGAGATGAATTTAATGACATGTGTAGAGTTGGACAACCACCAGGCTTTGAAAAGTTTTGGTTTGCCTTTAGATTTTAAGTGGCTGTGTCAAAACGTAATTCACCTGGCAAAAGTCGGCAGAGCCAACTTGTTGCCAGGTTCAATCAGTGTTGTGGAAGACCTTTATGAGATGAGTTTGATGACATGTGTAGAGCTGGGCAACCATTCGGCTAAAAAAAGTGAACAAGTCCACTTGTTTTTAGCCTCATTAGGAAGACCTTTATGAGTAAGATTATAGAAAGTTCTTGTAAATTGTGCAGAAGAGAAGGCATGAAGCTTTTTCTCAAGGGAGATCGTTGTTATTTGGACAAGTGTTCTTATGAGAGAAGATCTTATCCTCCAGGGCAGGCTGGTCAGAGAAGGCTGAAATTTTCGGAGTTTGCTTTACAGTTGAGAGAGAAGCAGAAGGCTAGAAGATATTATGGTGTGCTAGAGGGCCAATTTCGAAAATACTACCAAAATGCAAACAGAGTTAAGGGTGATACTGGATTAAACTTATTAAGACAATTAGAGATGCGATTTGACAATGTGGTTTATACCTTGGGGTATGCTTCTTCTAGGAGAGAAGCCAGACAGTTAATCTCTCACAATCATTTTAGTATAAATTCTAAAAGGGCAAATGTTTCAAGTGCCGTTTTAAAAGTTGATGATATGGTTGTTGTGGAGGAGAAGAAGAGAGATATCAAAATAATGGCTGGTATTGAGTCTTCTAAAAAAAGACAACTGCCTTCTTGGTTAGTGGCTGATCACGGCAAGTTTCAAGGTGAGGTCAAGGCGTTACCTTCAAGGGAAGAGGTTTCTTTGCAGGTTGAAGAGAACATGATCGTAGAGTTTTATTCTAGATAATAGTTATATGTTTAGGTATTAGGGAATATTAAGTAACAGAGAGTAATTTTTAGGAGATATAGAGATGGAAAAGATAGAGATACAAGATCATCAATCACATTTTTGGAGAGGTTTAATTAGACCTAAATCTTTTAGTAAGAGTACTCTTCAGGGTGATTATGGTAAATTTGTAATTAAGCCTCTGGAGCAGGGTTATGGAACTACTTTGGGTAATTCTTTAAGAAGAGTTCTTTTAAGTTCTATGATGGGTTCTGCTGTATCTGCCGTTAGGTTTAAAGATGTGTTGCATGAGTTTACTCATATTCCAGATGTTATGGAAGATGTTACTAATATTATTCTTAATTTAAAAGAGGTTAGATTTAGGCAGCACAACTCTGAGCCTCAAGCACTGACAATTTCAAAGTCAGGACCTGGTAAGGTTAAGGCTTCTGATATTAATTTAAATCATAACATAGAGATTGTTAATCCTGATCAGCACATATGTACTTTGGGTGAAAATGCTAAATTTGAAGCTGAGATCATTTGTAAGTTTGACAGAGGTTATGTTGCTGCTGAACAAAAAACTGATATTCCTCCTGGTTTTATAGCGGTTGATAGTTTGTATTCCCCTATAAGAAGGGTTAATTACGCTGTGAGCAATGCTAGGGTTGGCCAGAGAACTGACTATGATCAATTAACTTTTGAAGTTTGGACTGATGGTTCTTTAAAGCCTGATGAAGCTTTGGCATTGGGTTCTAAGATAATAAAAGAGCAGTTCCAGGTATTTATTAACTTTGATGAGACAAGTGAACCAGATGAAGAACAGTCTAAGAGCGTTGATTATAAATTGAATGAAAACTTGTTTAGATCAGTTGATGACTTGGAACTTTCGGTTAGAAGTGCAAACTGTCTTAAGAATGCTAACATTCAGTATATAGGTGAGTTGGTTACTAGATCGGAAGCTGAGATGTTGAAGACTAAGAATTTTGGTAGAAAATCTTTAAATGAAATTAAGGAAATACTAACAGAAATGGATTTGGGTCTTGGTATGAACATAGAAGGTTGGCCTCCTGCTGACTGGGAAGAAAGGAAGAAGTAGTTTGTGAGACACAGAGCTAACAGAAAAAATTTTGGAAGAGATTTTAATCACAAAAAAGCTCTTATTAGGAACTTAGTTATATCTTTAGTTGAGCATGGAAGAATTAAAACAACTTTGCAAAAGGCTAAAGAGCTTCGTAGGCATGCTGACAGGGCTATTACTATAGGTAAACGTGGTGGTTTAAGCTCTGTTAGGATTTTGTTGTCTAAGTATCCTAACAAAAAGATGGTTTCAGAAGTTGTAGATAGCCTAAGCCAGAAATTTAAAGACAGAGATGGTGGTTATACCAGAATTATCAAGATTGGAAACAGGCTTGGTGATAATGCCCAAATGGCTTTCATAGAATGGGTAGATTACTCAGGCGTGAGTAAAGGTTTGGTTAAGGCAGACAAACCAAAGAAAGAAGAAGTATCTAAGAAAGAAGCTTCAGAGAATGAAGAGGTAAAAAAGAAGGGTTCTACTAAAAAGAATAAATCTAGAAAAGCCCAGTTAATAGCTAAAAAGAAAGCAAAGAGAGTTAAAAAGACTCAGAGTAAGAGTGATAAGCCTAAAGAAACTAAATCAAAAGATACGAAGGGTAAAAAACAGCAAGCTACAAAACAAAAAGCCACTTCAAAAGGAACTAAGAGTACAGTTACTGCTAAGAGCAAAGGTGCCGCCAAGCGCAAAAGTACCAAATCTAAGGAAGTTAAAGGTAAGGAAGCTACAAGTAAGGAAGCCAAGGTTGATAAGGCAGCTAAGACTAAGACTTCCGGTCGTTCTAAGTTTGGTTTTAAAAGGCCATCTATATTTGGTGGTAAAGGCAAAAAGAAAAGTTAAGTACTATGAATAGTGCCTCTAGAGGTTTTATTACTGTTGTGATAGCATCGGGGGTGTTTATTTTTCTTGGCTTTAGTGTTAATTCTTTTTTTCATGGTTCTAATCCAGAGCACTCAACTGAAAAAATAGATAAGATGGAAAAGGACGGAGCTTTTCCTATTGAATTAACTGATATTGATGGCAATCCTTTTGTATTGTCTGATCTTTTGGGTAATGCTGTGATTGTTAATTTTTGGGCCTCTTGGTGCAGCCCTTGTATTGACGAGTTTCCGTCTATGTTGAAGTTTTTGGAACATTTTAATGGAGAGGTCAAAATTGTAGCTGTTTCTATAGATGAAGAAAAGGGTGATATAGTTGATTTTGTAAATGCTTTTGGTGGAGCTGGTGCTAAGGGGCTTTACGTATTACAAGATAGTGATCTTAGTGTTTCAAAAGTTTGGGGTACAGATAGAATTCCAGAGAGTTATATTTTAGATAAGTCGCATAAGTTAATTAAAAAAGTCGCATCAAGTTTTGACTGGACTCATCCAGCAGTATTGAGAGAGTTTCAAGATTTACTTTCTTCACAATAACTTTTCAGTTTCAGTGAATACTTTTATTTTATAGATACGGCATTTTAGCCAACCACTTTGATGCTCTTCTGATTTCAAACCCTCCTTTGAAAGTTTTTTCTCTGTCTAATTCTTTGACTAGTTGAATTTTAGGAATATTTTTTAAGTTTCTGGACAATGTTTTTAATGGTGGATGTAGGTTATTATCCGACCATTTTGACTCTAATAAAGACACAGGCTTACCGTTTTTGGTGAGTACAAAATCTATCTCTTGTTTATCTTTGGTTCTTAGGTAATTTAGCCCTCTGGTTTCTCCTGTTGTATCTTGTCTAAAATAATTCTCTTTAAGAAGAGAGCATGCCACGAAGTTCTCCAGCAAAGCTCCTTTGTGTTTAGCTAAGGCCCAATTATAGAAATAATATTTTGACATTTTCTTAAGGCTTTTTGGAATACTTTGGCTGTAGGGAGTAACTCTGAATATAATATATAGCTCTTCCAACCACCTAAGCCAATTATCTACGGTTTTTGGAGAGCATTCTAATTGGTTTGCAAGTCCGGCTGATGAGAGAGGGTTTCCTATTGATTCTTTTAATAGCTCTATTAAGGTTTCGATCTTTTTAATATGTTTTGGACTTTCTAGTTCGATTAGATCATTTCTGATTATAGTATCTATGTGTGTTTTTTCCCATAATCTGTAAAAGGTTTTCTTGGCTTCTATGTAGGGTTCTGGAAAACCGCTATATTGTAGAAGTTTGTCCATGGTTTGCTCAGTATTGTTTTTAACTTTTTTGTCGTATAGCTCTTTTAAATCTAGTGGAAAAAGATGAAAAGAAAAAAATCTTCCTGCCATTGAATCACCTACTTTTTTATAAATATCCATTCTGGCACTTCCGGTGACAACAATTCCTGGTGGAATTCCTTCGCTGTCAAAAACTCCTTTCAACCAACTTTTCCATTTATCTTTTTTGTGAAGTTCATCAAAAATTATATATTGCTTTGAGCGGTCCCATGATTGTACATTTAAAATAAGGCGGTCTTTTACATTGTCATAATTGATATAGTCATGGTCTTGAGAGATCATTCTCGCAAGGGTTGTTTTTCCACCTTGCCTAGGCCCACTGATAAGTAAGATCTTTTTGTTTAGATATTTCTTTAGGCTAGGTAGTAAGGATCTTTTTATTTTCATGTGTTCATTATATTAGAAAACCCTCTAGGTAGCAAGGACTTTTTGGGAATAGACTCCAAAAAAGTCCAAACTTTTTATACCTGTACTCCCAAAAAGTCCACCCCCATTTTATCTTGTCGATTGAGTCTTGAAACATATTGATACTTGCGTATATCTAATTATAATATTGTTGTTAGTAATAAATATGGTTGAAATTTAATGTTTGGGTTGAGTGACAAAATTATAAATGAAGTACAAGCTGTATTATCAATTTTTCCTAAAATAGATGAAGCTTTACTTTATGGTTCAAGAGCTAAGGGCAATTATAGAGATGATTCAGATATTGATATTGCTCTATTAGGAAAAGATCTAAGTGTTGAAAACACTGTTAAACCTTTGATATCTAAGCTTGAGGATATAGACTGCCCACATTTATTTGACATAACTATTTATGAAAAAATTGATTGTCCTACAGTGAAAAAGTATGTAGATGACTGGGGAAAAATTATTTATAAAAAAGATCAAAAAGAAACTTAATTATTTAGCTTAAGTCTTAATTGTTAAGTTTAAATGGTATAAACTATGAAAAAACCTTAAGCTAAGCTGCTTTTTTCCAGCTGAGTTTTTCTCTTCTGTAAAATGATTTGTCTATGTTGTAGATTCTTATTTTTCTATATACTGTTGCTCTTCCCATACCCAATGCTTTAGAAGTTGCCATTATGTTCCCGTTCGTTTTCTTAAGTGCAGATTCCAGTGCAACTCTGGTGACATCGTGTAGTTTTACTATATCGTTTTCACCATTTGATGGTATATTTATAATGTTATTTGCCAATTTGTGTGTTAGCACGGTTGTTGCTCCTTCAGGGAGTTCTAACCCAGAGTTACCGTCTTTTGTTTCTTCAGTTTCTGTTTTTCTGCTTACAACAACTTCAAAGCCATTAGAAGTTCCCCATTTTTTGGCCTTTTTTATAGCTAACTCGTCATCACTTTCAATAAATATCTTAGAACTAGACACCTTTATCTCCTACTTATAACCAATCCGTTACCATAAGTACATATCGGTAAATTCTCACAAAATTAAAGCATAAAAATGGGTTTAGTCAGTTGCCACAGTGCCTAGCTATAATGGTATAAGTACCTGATAGGAATAGGAATTTTGTTACTGAAATTTGTCACTAGACCAACTAAGTGTGACTGCTACAAAGAAGGGTTATTCCTTATCTTTTGGAATGCTTTATTATTTGTAATTATTCCATTCTTGTCTAAATGCTTCTAACTGGGTACGTAGTTTTACAAGTGAGTCATTCTTATCTCTGTTTTTCCAGAATATCTCAATAACTTCTGGATTTTTTGAAGCAAATGCGTAAGCAAGATCATCAAGAGAGACTTCAATATTATCTTTGAGATCCTGATCTAGGAATTCCCAAGCTCCGTAATCAATGTGTTTTCTAAAAAAATAAGATCTTTTAAGGCTATGCCAATTAGGAGTAATCGCTTCTAAAACATGTGATAATCTAAAATTTTCTTTTTCAAGTGCTGTTAGCAACAATGAAGATGCTTCGTTTTCATTTAAACTTTGTGGAGGAATCGAATCGTACACATTGTGATATCCATTATTGTAATCAAGACCAATAAGAAAAGTTACAATTTTACTGTTTGGTCCATGTAACGCAACTGCCAGCTCAAGAACAGTTATAACAAAAGAACTATCTTGTGAATATGTATATGATGAAATCGTTCCATCTAAGTTACGCAGGTAATTTGGATGATCCTTACGAGTATTAAGTGGTTTCAATGTTGATATAAAATCATAGAACTCTTTTCTTTGTGCTTTATTAAGAGATGGTTTAAATGTGCTTGCAGTGAGAAATCCTATTCTAAACGATTTAAGGTTTTGTTTAATCAAATCAGGAAAGAGATCAAGGTCATAAACAATCATATACGATATGTTATATGGGTCGTTGTCTGAAAATTCCCCTAATGCTTCTATATCGTTATTTACGATTGCATTGGCCAGCTCCTCTGAATAGTTATAGTTCATGTCTTTAGTACTGAGGGCTTCTGTACAACCCATACCTAGTGCTTGTGAACAAAATGCTTGTGATGAAAGAACAATTGCTAGACATATTATGTACTTTGTAAATCTCATAATTTTTTCCTCATATTAAATTCACCTTAACGAAAAGATACCAATATACTTACTTGTTATTTGTGAAAGGTGCTATATCTAATTACTGTAAGAGAGTTGATTTTTTTATATTATACCAGCAACGATTTACGGTCATTGTACATCATTCTTACTGGAAAATATAACCTATCCCTCCTTCAATGTAATTTTTATTATTTATGTAGCAAAAAATGTAGTTGTATGCTTAGCAAGTATCCCCGAGAAAAGCATAAATAATCTTTAACGTTTGTGCTGCTTCTTATATAATTTCATTAGTTGTGCTTGAGCACTTTCTTCATTGTTTGTGTTAGTTGTTCTTTTATAGGTGCCATCGGCATTAAGTGTCCATCTTTGATTTGTTGCCTTTAGCATAATATTAAAGCTCTCTATGCACTTCAGTTTATTTCTTTCATCAAAGATAGGACATGCCATTTCTATCCTATTTTGTAGATTTCTGTACATCCAATCAGCTGATCCAATATATATCCTGTGATCGGCATAATGTTTAGATCCATCTGCAAAAATATAAAGTCTAGAATGTTCTAAGAATCTATCGACAATACTATATACGGTTATATTTTCACTTAACCCTTTAATTCCTGGTTTTAGTGCGCATATTGTTCTAGCCAAAATATCAACTTTTACACCTGCAGTTGAGGCCTCATAGAGTTTTTGACACATTTCCAGGTATTCTATATTGTTTATTTTCAGCATAATATGGGCAGGCAGGCCTTTTTTTGCATTAGCAATTTCATTATCTATTAACTTTATAAATTTTTGTTTCATATTTACAGGTGCTACTAATAGGTGTAAATAATTTGTTTGAAGAGATCTGCCTGTTAAGAAGTGAAAAAACTCTGTTAAATCCTTTGTAATTTTTTTGTTAGCAGTAAGAAGGCTAAAATCTGTGTAGAGCTTAGCGGTTTGCGAGTGATAATTACCTGTTCCTATATGTGCATAGGACTTCAGTAAATCGTATTCTTTTCTGACAACTAAAGCTGTTTTACTGTGTGTTTTAAGTCCTACAATTCCATATACAATATGTATTCCATACTCTTCTAGTTTTTTGGCCCAAGATATGTTTCTTTCTTCATCAAACCTAGCTTTTAATTCAACTAGCACCACAACCTGTTTTCCTAGTTGTACTGCTCTTATGAGCGAGCGAATGAGAGAGCTTTCTTCATTTGTTCTATAAAGTGTCATTTTTATAATTAGTACCCTTGGATCTCTGGCTGCATCATATATAAATCTTTCTACACTGGAGCTGTAGCTCTCATATGGATGATGTAATAAAAGATCTTGTTTTCTTATTATGGAGAAAATACTTGCTGTTTCATTTGATAGTTCATGGCTTGTTAAGGGTGTCCATGGTGCAAATACCATGTTGCTATCGTGTTCTGCTTTTAGAATAGATTTGAACCCAACTAGTACATTGTCACTTTTATTTTCAAATACATCCTCTTTAGTAATTTCTAGCTCTTCTATCAGAAAATTAATAAGCCATTCATCTTTGTTCTCACCATGTTCTAGTTTTACAACTTCACCAAACTTCCTTTCGTGTAATTCCTCTTCAATCATTGATAGGATATCATCTGCGTGAGCATCGTCTTTTTCCAGTTCTATATTTCTGGTTACCTTAAATAGCATACTATTTAAAATTTCCATTTTAGGAAAAAGTAAGTGTAGGTGAGCTTGAACTATATTTTTTGTAGATATCCATTTTTGTTTTTTGCTAGTATCGTCTGGGTTTATGCAATACCAAGATGGTAGAATGTTTGGTATTTTAACTCTGGAAAACAGAATTTCCTTTTTTTTGTCTGGGTGTCGCAGCGACACGGCTAATGACACTGATAAGTTTGATATATGTGGAAAGGGGTGTGCAGAATCAACTGCAAGAGGTGTTAGTACAGGAAATATACTTTGAGAAAATAAATTTGAAAGATATTTTTTTTCTTTTTCATCTAATGAATTCCAAGTAGCTATTTCTAAATTGTGTTTTTTTAGTTCTAGTGCTATGTCATTTTCAAAACAACTACTTGCTTGGTTTAGCATGCTTGAAACATTTTTTCTTATTATTTTCATCCTGATTTTAGTATAGGAATTTGTGCTATCGCTAAGTTCTAAAAATTTAGAGCTAGCAACATCTTTCATAAAGAATTCGTCCAGGTTGTTGCTAAAAATATTCAAAAATTTCAGTCTTTCTAGTATGGGTATTCTTTTATCTTTGGCTTGTTCTAAGACTCTTAGTTGAAATTCTAGAAAAGATATTTCTCTATCAAGGTATTTGTCTGTATCTAAATTTTCTAAAGCTGAGGAAGTTTTGCTTTTTTTAAATCTTTTGTTTCTTTGACTCTTTTTACTTTTTCTCACTTTTCATTTATTACCGTTCTGTTGGTCCTTCGTCATCTATAGGGTTACCGTTGCATGACAGGCTATAGCAAGTATGTCCATTATTATTGCTTGGCTCACAAGTACAATGTGTCTGAAAGCGATTCGTCCGACTCTGTTCGCATTCTTGATATGATTCACAATTTAGTGGTCTTTGTATGGTTACAGTGGCTTGCCCAAGATCAAGTATATTACCTTCAGATGTATAAGTTCTAACATCTAAGGTATGTGTGCCGTATTGATCTATAGAAAAATTGTGTTGTAAGATGAATGAAACTTTACAGCCATATGCATTTTGTGAGTCACAAACCTGCCAACTACCATTGTTTAGCTTGGCTTCCACAATACAATCTGGCTCTGTTACTATCCATGAGAATGTGTGGTTTGGTACAGTTTTTGTTCCTCCATCAGATAGGGATATAATTTGGCAGTTACTTCTACTAGTACCGTTGTTATTGTTATCTCCGTCGTCCCCAGGGTTTTGTGATGTTCCTCCTCCCTTTCCTGTGTCTATTTTGCTTTGATATAGGGAGCAGTTTTGATACCCAACCACCAGTAAGAGTGTATAAAGCCCTGCTGCCACTGCTCTTACTGTGTATTTTATGCTCTTTTTATTTTTCCCCATGATTACCGCCTTATCGGAGTTATTTTTACATAACTTTATGTGGTTGTGGCTTTGTACTTTGTAATTCATTTGCCATTTTATGTTTGACTATGGTTCTATCATTTTTGTGGATGAGTTTGATGACATGTGTAGATCTGGGCAACCACTTGGTGAAACAGGTGCTCACAGCAAAAAACTGGCAAAGCCAGATTTATTTGCTGTTCGCTAACCTCACCTTTATTGAAAAAAGTCTTAGTTTAGTTTTAGACTTTAAGTGGCTGTGTCAAAACGTAATTCGCCTAGCAAAAAACCAACAAGTCGGTTTGTTTGCTAGGCTCAATCAATGCTGGGGAAGACCTTTATGAAAAAGAAGCCTATCTCAGATGCGTGTAAGAGAAACCAGGATCCTATACTAGAAGTTTTAAGACAAATTTTGGAAACAAAAGATTTTGTGTTTGAGATAGGATCTGGTACCGGACAGCATGCTGTGTATTTTGCCCAGAACCTGCCTGATATTACTTGGGTTACCTCAGATTTTAAATCTAATCACGAAGGGATTAAGATGTGGAAGTCTGAATCAGGGTTAAAAAACCTTCAAGGCCCTAGAACTTTTAGCATAGGGGAAACGCCTCTACCTAACCTCCCTGTAACAGCTGTTTTTTGTGCCAATGTCTTGCATATGATTTCGTGGGAAAAAGTATGTTTGTTGTTTAAGGAGTTTGGGGAAAGGTTAAGTTCTGGTGCAAAGATAATAATTTATGGTCCTTTTAATTACGCAAATCAATTTACATCTGAAAGTAACAGAAATTTTGATCTATGGCTTAGGAATAGGGATGAGCATAGTAGTATAAAAGACTTTGAAAAAGTTGTTTATGAGATACAAAACTTTGACTTCTCTTTACAGAAAGATTACGAAATGCCTGCTAACAACCGTACGCTTTATTTTTTAAAACAGTAATATGGGGATGAGTTTGATGACACGTGTAGAGCTGGGGAAGACCTTGTGGGAGGGTATCGGCATCGTGGTAGAGAGCTGGGCAACCATTCGGCAAAAAAAAGTAGGCAGAGCCTCCTCATTTTTTGCCTCATTAGGAAGACCTTTATGAAAAAAGTTATCGTTAGATATGCGTCAGAGGTTACCTTAAAAGGGAGCTTGGAAAAAAACAGGCTTATAAATATTTTGATGTCTGACATTTCCAAAAGAGCTAAAGCTTCGAACATTAAGTTAGAACTCAACAAAAGGTTTAATCATATTATGATCCTTGCAGATTCTAAGTTTGATTTTTTGTATGATATTTCTGGGATAAGTTCTATTTTTGAAGTTTTGGGGGAAACTAAGGGAGATATGAAGGAAATATCTAATACTGCACTTATGCTTTTTAAGGATTTGATTTCTAAAAAAAGTTTTATGGTTAAAGTAAAGAAATCTTCTGGTGGGTGTCAGTATAGTTCAAATGAACTGGCCTGTACAATAGGTTCAAAGCTTTTACCTTTTGCAAGAGCAGTTGACTTAACAAATCCAGAGATAGAGGTAAGGGTAGAGTACATAAACAACACTTATCATTTTGGACTTGGTAGAGTTAAGGGTCTTGGAGGAATGCCTATGGCTTCTCAGGGCAGAGCTTTGGTTTTATATTCTGGTGGATTTGATTCTACAGTAGCTGCTTTTTTATTGATGAAAAGGGGTATTAACTGTGATTTTTTGTTTTTTAATTTTGGTTATGAATCTTATAGGCTCCAGGTGATGCAAATTATCAAAAAACTAACGGATAGATTTCAACCCAATAGCCCCAGATTTATTACAATAAATTTCAACCCAATTACTCGTGCATTAATTAAGTCTGTAGGCCCTAGGTATAGGCAAATAGTGCTAAAGAGAGTAATGTACAAAATTGCAAATATAGTAGGTTTTAACTTGGGTATTCAAGTAATGGCAACTGGTGAGTCTATAGGTCAAGTCAGCTCACAAACTCTTGAAAGTTTGAAGGTTATTGAAAATGTTTCTGATCTAATGGTGATAAGGCCATTGGTAAGCATGAATAAGATCGATATTGTAAATCAGTCTTATGAACTAGGAGTTGGAAAGTTATGTGAGAAGGTTTCTGAGCATTGTGACCTTGTGAAGGGAAAAGTTAGTTCCAGACCTGATCTAGACTCAGTTTTAAAAGAAGAGAAAAAGTTTGATTTTGGTTTGATAGATGAATGCATAAAAAACAAAAAAGAAGATTTTTTAAGTTCGATAAATTTAAAACCCCAAAATATGTATTTAGATAAGCTAGACCAGACTTTTGATATAATAGACTGTCAGTCTCTTTCCGATTTTAACAAGTGTCATATCAAATCTGCGAGACATCTTGAGCTTGATGATATCGACATGACCAACTTTAGTATTGATAAAAAATATGTTTTATACTGTCACGAAGGTTTTTTATCTGCTATGGCGGTTCAGGCTCTAAGGGAATCTGGTTTAGAGGCTTATGCTTTTGAGGGTGGGCTTAAAAGGCTTAAGAAAGTGTATCCAGATCTGGTGTTTTCTAACTAGGTTATAGATTGGCATTGTGCTAGACTAGACCTTGTTGGAGGGGTCAGTGTTGAGAAGACCTTTGGGGATGAGTTTGATGACATGTGTAGAGCTGGGCAACAATGAGGAAAACCTTGAATATGAAGTTTTTTATTGATTCTGCAGACATAGATGAGATTAAGCAGGCTCTAGAGTTTGGTTTAGTGGATGGTGTAACAACTAATCCTACTTTGGTTGCTAAGTCTGGTAGAGATTTTGCGGAGGTTGTATCAGAAATAGCCTCAGTAGTGTCAGGTCCTGTAAACGCTGAGGTAACTTGTGACAATGCGGACCAAATGATCGAACAAGGCAAGGAGCTTGCTAAAATTGCTCCCAATGTGGTTGTCAAAGTTCCCATGACTCTAGATGGTTTAAAGGCAGTGAAGGGATTAAGCCTTGAGGGAATTGATACCAATGTAACCCTGGTATTTAGTGCAGTCCAGGCGGTTTTATGTGCTAAGGCTGGCGCTAGTTATGTTTCTCCTTTTGTTGGAAGGCTTGATGATGTTTCTGAAGTTGGAATGAACTTAGTATCTGACATTAAAACTATATTTGATAATTATGCTATTAATACTAAAATTTTAGTTGCTAGCGTTAGAAGTCCAGTTCATGTCTTGGAGTCTTTGATGATAGGTGCAGATGTTATCACAATACCTTTTAAGGTGATAAAGCAGTTAAGCAAGCATCCTTTGACAGATATTGGTATAGGGAAGTTTAATAGAGATTGGGAAAAAAGAAAAAAGTGAGACTATTCATACTATTCAAACTGGCCTTGATCACTGGCTGTGCAACTGGACAAAAATCCAGTGACCTTGACTATTCAGTTAAGCATATTCAGTCTGCAATTGCCCAAAAGATGCCTGGTGGAGTGGTTGCAGTGAGTGTTAATCGCAGAGAGCTTAAGTCTGGGTACTTTAAACCTGATATTTACTATAGCCGCATAAGGGATGAAAAAGTATATCGTTCCAAATTACATGTAACTGTTCTGGGTGGTTATAGGCCTTATAAATTATTGGTAAAGACATCAACTCAGGTTAGGGTTCATGGAGGAAAACCTAAAGCCAAGGTATTTAGTGCTAGTGATTTAACTCAGGGCGTTTGGAAAACTATTGAAATTCCAGGTTTAGATCGCGCTTTGATGTTATGGCTTGTAGATCATGTTACAAAGATTTCTAAAAACAATAACTTAGTTGACGACTTCCATCCATTTTAGATAGTCTCTTTACAAAGCCTCCTGTATTTTCAAAAAAGCAGGTGCGAGTTTTATGTCGAGACCTTATTTAAATTATAAAAACCTACCACAGTATAATCTATTACATTATAGTTTTTTTGTTATAGCCTTTTTGTGTTTTTTTCTTTCTGCAGGAAATGATTTAAATATAGATAGTAGAGATAACTTTAAATTTTTTAAAAGTGGTTCAGTTGTAAAAATTGATAGGACTTATCCTCCCTTAATACTTTTAGTTGATGAGCATACTCCTGCTATTAATGATGTTTATTCTGATTTAGAGGTAAGACCGGCTAATGTATCTGAAGATAGTGTTGATAAAATGCTAGAGCACTTAACCTCTGGTAAAGATTATTTAAAAAAGACCGCTCTACTAACTTTAAACACAAAAAATCAAGATAAATATAATCTTCCTGTCAGTAGTGGGTTTATGAGTGATTGGAAGGAGTTTCAAAAAAATACTGCCAATAAGTATTGGAGTGGGCGTCAGAGGTTGGCACGGCAAAATTATACTGTGCCTGTATCAGATAACATGGGGCAAAGTAAGCAAAGGTGGATAAACAACAGAGTGTGGGTTGGTTTGCCAAGTGAGAGCCCTGTAGCTAATAAGAAGACTGAAGATGTAGATGTTTTGTTTTCTAGCCTAGTTAGTCGCTCTAAAGAAAGACAGGCCAATGTAGAATTTAATAGGGGGTTAGACAGGGTATTGGAAGGTAGGAACAGTGTTGATAGCTCTAAATCAATGGGTACGCAATCAAAGCTTCGGGCAAAAATTTTAAATTCTAGTACACCAAATACAGTGACTGGGAATATTACTCTAAAAGATGGGTTGGCTTTTTTAGGTGGAGTTAACGATCTTAGGGTTTATCAGTTGTCGGGTAGTAAGATTATCAACGAAGGTGTAATTGATAATGATACTGGAACATATTCCATAGACATAGATAATAGCTTTGATGGCTTATTGGTGGCTGAGTTGATAGATGATATCAACTTATCTATTGGTTATACAGAGTACTTGTTGGGTGAGCTTACACCAAATTTTGATATTTATATTGATCCTGTGGAAAATGGTTTTGCTAATAATATTTATTATATGGATGCTGATGGTTCTACCAATATACTGAATACCAAAGCAAGTGTTATGGGTTTTGATGAAGAGATTAGAGTAGATATAAATGGTGTTTATTCTATCCCAAAACTTTCTGGTGGTTCTAGTTTCTTATCTTTGTTGAATATAGAAAACTGGAAGACATTTTTTTGGTCTAGTAACAATACTGATAGCATGATAGTTCCCGGTACCTCCGTATTGGAGAGTTTAGACGAGGCTGCTTTGAATTTTGATATTAGAGCAGGTGGTATTATTTGGGGATGTTTTCCTAATAGCAAAAGAGGTGCACATGTAGAGCTTGCAGATCGTGATGCTAAAGGCCCTTTGTATTTAAACGGTGAAGGGAAATTTGTATATTCTAATACTGGTTCTTTAGATACAGGCTGCTTTGCGTATTATGATGTGCCTGAGGGGATACATCTTTTAAGGGCTAGGATTGGTGAAGTTGCTACAAATGTGAAGGTATTTGATGTTGTTTCAGGTCACATAACTAGTTTAAATATTTCTGATGGTAGTATGCTTACTAAATGGATTGCTACATTTGATGGGGAAACTGGAAATATTCTAGATTCTGATTTGTCTTACATAGGTAGTGATGAAGTATGGAGTACTGATTCTGGATATGTAGATATTAGATTTGCTAGATCTAATGAACCCCTTCATATAGAAATCAAGCCCCATAGCATTGGATACTTGCCTATCAGGGTTACAACCAACTCAGATGATAGGGATCTCAATGTTAGAGTTCCTTCAAAAGAGTGGCTGTGGGAGTTAGCTTCTTATTACAGAATTACTGACTACCCTAGTTTATCAATAGTAGTAAGTTATATCCATGATGTAGATATAGAAATAAGTAAAGATTTGATGAATGATAAGAGTGTTCCAGTATTTTTTGATGAAGAATTTAATCCTGTAGAGGCCGAGAGTGATAGGGTAAGAGGGTTTGTCATATTCAATGCAAACCCTGGAGTGCACTCCATCAAGTATTTGGATGACTATAACAACAGTACGATTAAAAGCTTCGTGGCAGATCCTGATTTTATAAATGTGATATTAAAATAAAAGAAATCGAGTAGGCAGTCAGGCAGTCAGGCAGTCAGGCAGTCAGGTAGCTAGCATCGGGTACCTGAGAAGCATGTATTTGTTTTCTATACTAAGGTATGGTGATGTTTTGTTCGTTACGCAAAAAAATATGCAAAATTTAGGTGGATTTAGTCTATAATACTCTCTGAGGACATTAAATGAAATCTGGTTTATTTATTGCTGGGTGTATTGTGATTTTGGCTGGCAGTTTATTGGCCTATCAAAATTGTGCAAAGATATCCTTCAGCTCCCTTGCATCATTAGAAGACACCATAAATGCAAGAATAACCAGTAGCTGCATAGGTGCAGATAACGCTGCATCATTTAGAGTTAATGATCAATTTTTTGGATCAGCATATAAATTTATATGTGAGCAAAGTGTCCCTGATTTTGTGTGTGATAGCCTTGCCTCGGACAGCACAACCATGACTACAGATGATTATGCTTTAAGAATATTGTCGGTAACAGCTATCCCAAATGATGTAACCATAACTGTAAATGAGGATACAGTAACCTTTAGTGATCTATTAGAGAACAAATATGATTTTACAATACAGATAGGGGATTCGGCAGGTAGTATAGTTACTTTCGAACAAAACATCGAAAGGTGTCCTGAATGTACGCAAGCTAATGAAGATGAAAAATGTTCTGGTCCTTGCAACACATGTGTTGACGGTCAATGTGACGGGAAAACTCCCACTTGTGATAGCTCTAATGAATGCACCACTTGTCCAGATGGACAATGCGGTGAACCTCTAGTGGATAGATGTTCTGCTGCTGGCCAATGTCAGGTTTGTGATAACACCTGCGGATCTCCAAGAGCAAAACAATGCAGCGATTACCATGGACACCATGCAAACACAACTGGCTTAACCTGCCCTCAATCTGCAAGCCCTGGTTGCAACTTAAGTTGTTTTCAAGTCGGGCAAACTTGTGGAGAAAAAATTGCTGGTGATCAATGTAAAATATGTACTGACTCCAACAGCTGTAGCGAACCTCCTAGAAATAAAACTCGTAGTGAATTAAATTGTCCAGATTCTAGCGGGCTTGCTTGCCCTGTTCCAGATGGGACTAAATGTGGTTTTCAATGTTACAGATCAGGTACCGTTTGTAGTGCTGGTCAATGTCAAATTTGTGATAACACTTGCGGATCTCCAAGAGCAGAACAATGCAGTGATTATCCTGGACACCATGCAAACACAACTGGCTTAAACTGTCCTCAACCTACAAATCCTGGTTGCAACTTAAGTTGTTTTAAAGCGAGAGCGGGGCAAACTTGTGCAAGTAAAATAGTTTCTGGTTCCAGTTGCCAAACTTGTGCTGATGCAAACAGTTGTGACGAAAACCCTACAAATTCTGAGTCATTTAACATGACAGCTACTCAGAATAAAGCTGACATCTTATTTGTAATTGATAATTCTGGTTCTATGAAGGAAGAGCAGAGCAAAATGGCGACTGGATTTAGTGGTTTTGTTAGTGGATTAGGAACTAATCTCAACTGGCGTATTGCCATTATATCGACAGATGTTGCGGATGGTGGGAATTTTGTAAGTTTCAATAACGGGAGCAACGTTTTAACCTCTACAACATCAAACGCAAACGCTCTGTTCGAATCCGCAGTGATATTAGGAACAAAAGGTAGTGGGACGGAAAAGCCTTTTAAAACCGCTGAACAAGCAATAGATAATAACGGGTCTTTTAGATCTGACACAGATCTTGCCTTGGTTATAGTTTCGGATGAATGTAATGACCATAATAGTGCTGACAAAACTTCATTCTTTAGTAGATTTAATGGGGTGTGGCCCAACAAGGGGATCACAGTACATGGTATTTTGAATTCAAGTGCATGTACATCTAGTCATGCTGTTCCTTCTGCCATTAATGACACCGGCGGGCTCGAAGGTGATATAAATGCATCATCTTATTCAAGCATACTTTCATTTATTGGTACTCGTGTATCTCAAACAGTAACGCTTTCATCCACACCTGTTGAAAACAACACCCTGCAAGTATCTTTAGAAAGAAACGGTACAGTGACAGTGCTTAGTAAAGGTTCAGACTTTGAAATTAATGGCAATCAAATTACGGTAAAAGTAGATCTAGAAAGCGGAGATAGGGTTAGAGTTAATTATGAGTGTAATTAACTGCGCTCCTTCCACGGCATAACATAACCTCTTCTAAAAAATTTAAGAGGTTATAAAAATAAAAAGTGTAAACGATGTCTCAAGAAGGACATCCTTTGGCTGTTTGCCATACTACCTGTTTGCCTGATATAATCTAAGGATTATTGGAGTTTTCTTTTGAAAAAATGGTTTTTAAAAGATCTTAAGGGCAACACAAAGGGCCCATATTCCCTAGAAGAAATCAAGAAGATGATAGGGGAGGGTTTGGTTTTAGGTGACGAACTGATCCGTAATGTTGATGAGGCCAATTGGGTCAAAGTTTCTAGTAACCTTCTATTAGCAGATGAAATTTTGAATGCACTGGCAGGTTTAAAGTCCAAAGAGCCAGAGCAAGCCAGTAAAAAAGCGGACAACACATCTGATGACAAAAATATAGATCAAGTGAAGCAGCCAATAGAAGATTCAAACAAGACAGATCATTTGAGTGAAGACAACAATAAAGAAGATCAAATAAAAGCGCCTGAAAAAAACAATAACGAAGCTCAAGTTGTATCTGAGGATGTGGCTAATGTACCTGATTATTATATTCCGCCTGTTAAACACAGCCATTCATTTAAAGATTATGCCAGTATAGCCAAGAAAAAGTCGAATTTGGCAAAAGTAACAAAGCGATCTAAAACTATAGATCTCAAAAAAAAGAAGAAAAAGCCAATAGCTTTCATTGCCATTATTATCATTGTAATAGCGTTTTTGTTGAGTGAAGAAAAAGACCAAGAGTTGCAGGATAAAGTAGTATTACAGTCACCCAATGGCTTTAGTTATGATATGCCACAGAGCGAAGTTCAGAACAGGTATAAGAGAGCACTACAGTTATTTCAAGCTGGGACATATTTAAATTATTTAAAAGGTCAAGAAGAGCTGGTGTATTTGGCAGAGCTTGCTTCCAATGATGCAAATGTATTAGCTTTGCTCTGTCTTGTTCATAGAGAGCTTTGGCCCTATTCCAAAAAAGATAATCAAGCGTTGGAAACCGTAAGTGTAGTTGTAAGGAGAATTTCCAAAATAGAGGCGATTGGTAAAAACAATGATATATGTAGAGTAGTAGAAAATTTTTTACAGGGGAATTTCAAAAGAGCAGAGAGAATAGTTAATAAGGTGTTGTTGGACAGCCCAGGAGAAGCAGTATTTTATGAATTTAAGTCAGAGATATATGCACAAAACAACAATTATATGACAGCAATTTCTTATATAGATAAAGCTAGATCAATTTGGCAAAACTGGGTACATCCACACATAAAGGCCTCTTTTTATCATTTACTAAGAGGTAATAACAATGAAGCTAGAGCAATATTAAAATCGGTATTGGAAATCTATCCCAATCATTCTGAAGCACTGGCCTTGAGTGGCATTTTAGATCCAAGTGGTGATGTAAATCAAATTTTAGAAAGTAGACAAAAAAGTCTTCTTCCTCCTTACATAGATGCTTTAGCACTCTATAAGCTTTCTTATTTTTATGTACAGAACAACAGAAGAGATCTTGCGTTAAAGTATGCAAAGGAGAGTTTTAACATTGATCCTACAAACGAGAAAGTTAAATCATTATTGTCTAGTCTAGGCAGTGATGTGAGCTCAGATGACACTGCTTTTGCAATGGCAAAGGCAAATGAGTTATATAGAAAGGGTGATTTTTTAGATTCACAATCAGAATTTAAATCAATCTATGAAAAGACAAAGAATGCCACAGCAGCGCTTAAAGCAGGAGAAGCTCTTTGGAAATTAAACCAAACAAAGGAATCATTGGATTGGGTTAAAAAGGCTGTAGTAGCGAATCCAAATATGTTGGAAGCATATATTACTTTGGCAGATTATTTGTCTCAAAGATATTATTTTGATGAGGCAACTGGTGTGTTACAAAAAGCTCTTGGTTTAAATGTAAGAAAAAATGAAGTTTATAGAACTCAAGCTCTAGTTGCTTTAAGAAGTCAAGATTTCAAAGCCTCCGAGAGTTTATCTAGACAGGCAATTAAAATATATGACTCTGATGTTGAAGCTCATATCATTTTGAGCAAAGCCCTGTATGGTATGTCTAGATATCAAGAGGCATATCAAATAACTGCAAAGTCTATAGAGTTAGATGGTGAAAATATTGATGCTCAAATTCTCTACTCTAAAACCCTTAGTAAATTTCAAAGTCAATCAGTGGGAGTTGAGTACATACAAAATCTTATAAATACTTATCCGGCTAATATGAGATATAGAATTGCATTGGCAGAAGTGTATATGGCAAACCAAAATTTTATTGAAGCTAGAGGAATTTTAAATCAGATTATTAGTTTTGATTCTAGAAACAAAGAAGCTTATTTGTTGATTGGTAAATTGCAAGAAAATATAAACCAATTTAATGATGCATTAAAATCATATCTTAAGGCAGCTAACATTGATCCTACTGATGCTGATCCTTTATTTAATACTGGAGTCTTATATTACAAGACTAAAAAGTATCAGGAGGCAATCAGTCAATTTAAGAGAGTTATAAGTGTTAATGACAGATACCCTCTTGCAAATTTTTATATTGGTAAGTCTTATTTGGAGCTTGGCAATACAAACAACGCTTTAGAATTCGCAAAAAATGAAATGAGTATAAATCCAAACTTAACCAACCCATATTTATTAGCTGGTGAAGTTTATATGAAGGCAAAGAATTATACTTCAGCTCAAGAAGAATTTAAAAAGGCAATAGCAATTAGACCAGGGGGAGTTGGGGTTTATATCTTACTTGCTAGAGCATATAGATTGGATGATAACTTGGATATAGCTGAAAAAATGATAATAAAAGCTCAACAACTAGAAAATGGAAATCCTGATATTTACAAAGAGCAAGGTGTGATATATGAAACCAGAGGTAGAGTAGATCAAGCTATCACTGCCTATGATAGATATATAAAGCTTGCTCCAAATAGAAGTGATGTAGGAGTCATTAAAGCTAAGATTGAATCCCTGAGCAGAGCATTGTAGGGGCTAGGTTGGTTATCAGAAAACATCTTGGAAATTCAAAAATGGTACTTGGAATTACACTAATATTGTTTAGAATTGCTACCGGATTGTTTATTGGTCTTACTTTTTCTATAATTGGTCAAAATTTCATTGGTTATAATACATTGGTATTTTGTTTTTTATTGGTTGTTGTTTTATTGTCTTTTATTAAAATTTCCAAAAATTGGGGTTTTATATTGTTGGCTTGTTTTAACTTGAGTTTTGTCATAGTAGGTTATCTGATCAAACTCTATATTGATGTTGCTCCTGGTTGATAGATATTGAAGCTGTGTTGGGGTATTAAGCATATATTAGGATATAAAAATGTTAAGTACAGATGTTGTTTTAAGTGAGGAATATAGAGATTGTTTGCAAAACAGGGGTTGGGATGTAAGTTCATTAGATTCAATCAAGGCTCTATGTAATAAGAGAAAGGAGATACTGTTAGAAGTAGAGACAAAAAAAGCTCTTAGAAATCAGGTTAGTCAAAAAATTGCTCTAAAGAAAAAAGGTAAAGAGGATGCTTCGTCTGACATTGTAGCAATGAGGAAGTTGTCTTCTGAGATAAAGGGTATTGAAGAGCAGCTTTCTAAAGTTGAGTCTCGATTTAACCTGGGGTTATCTTCACTTCCTAATATATGTCATTCGTCAGTTCCAAAAGGCAGGACTGAGGATGATAATAGAGTAGAGAGAGAGGTTTTTGAAATTAAAGATTTGGGGTTTAAACCAAAAGATCATGCTTCTTTGGGAAAAGAGCTTGGTATTATAGATTTTGAGATGGCTGCTAGAGTATCTGGTTCTAGGTTTGTTACTTTGCATGGCTTAGGTGCTAGATTGGAGAGAGCTATTTATAATTTTATGTTGGATATACAGACAGAGGAACATGGTTATTTAGAGACCATCCCCCCTTACATAGTAAACAGTGAAGCACTTTATGGTACTGGGCAATTTCCTAAGTTTGTCGAAGATGTATTCCATTTGAAGGATACAGATTATTATTTAATTCCCACTGCTGAAGTTCCTGTTACCAATTATCATTCTGGTAAGATTTTATCTTGTGATGATTTGCCTATGTCTTTTGTGGCATTCACTCCTTGCTTCAGATCTGAGGCTGGTAGTTATGGTAAGGATACAAAGGGTCTTATTAGGCAGCATCAATTTCATAAAGTTGAGTTGGTTAAGCTAAGTTTGCCAGAGGATAGTTTTGGTGATTTGGAGTTGATGACTTCTCATGCTGAAGTTATTTTAAAAAAACTTAAATTGCCCTTTCGTGTAGTTACTCTGTGCTCTGGAGATATTGGTTTTGCAGCTTCAAAGACATATGATATTGAGGTTTGGATACCTAGTGAGGGTAGGTATAGAGAAATATCTTCTGTTTCTAATTGCTTGGATTTTCAATCTAGAAGAGCGGGAATTAGGTTTAGAAGAGGTACTAGTAAGCCTGAGTTTGTTCATACTTTAAACGGAAGTGGACTTGCTGTTGGCAGAACTTTAATGGCTATTTTAGAAAATTATCAAAGGGAAGATGGTACTGTATTGATACCAGGTGCATTGAGACCTTACATGGGTGGTAGAGAGACTATCTCAAAAAGCTAACCATCTCCTAACCTTGCTAATGGACCTTTGAGTGACTCTTGTCGTATTAAACCTTACAGAGCTGGGCAACCAGTTTGGCAAAAAAAGTGAACAAGTCCACTTATTTTTGCCTTCACTTGGAAGACCTTGGTAGAAACAATCGCTCAGCTAAAACATGTTCTGGCTTCACTTGCACTTCGTGCAATCGTTACGCCAACCCATGTATTTAGCTTCGCTAATGGACCTTTATACTTGAAAAATTTCATTTACCAAACTAGATTTTGTGGCGGAGGGATGGCTGAGTGGTTGAAAGCACCAGTCTTGAAAACTGGCAAACGGGCAACCGTTTCGAGGGTTCGAATCCCTCTCCCTCCGCCATCACTATTGTTTATTCTGGGGACTTTTCTAGTTTTAGTTACGCCAGTCCATTTGTTAGTTTCAGTGAGGACATGTAGTAGCTGGGGTTGTAACGTAATTCACCTGGCAAAAGTTGGCAGAGCCAACTTGTTGCCATGTTCAATCAGTGTTGGGGAAGACCTTTAGCATTGGGATCAGCATCGTGTCTAGAGCTGGGCAACCACTCGGCAAAAAGCAAAGCTTCCCTTATTTGCCTCGTTCGGAAGACCTTTAGGCGACTTTTTCTTCCTTTTTAGATAGGTTAAATTGGTGTTCATCTACCAGGTGAATAATCTCTAGATCTTGTTCTAAAATTTCTTTTATGAGACCTTCTTTTTTATCTAAAGCAGTGATTAATTCTGATCGTACATGTTTTTGTACAGGTTTTGGTTTGGATTGTTTTTTCGAAAAAGCTCTGATAATTGAGTCTAACTTGCTAACGCTAGTAAGTAGACTAGATCTTTTATCGTAAAACTGCTTTAGGTTTGAAAAATTTCCACCCCTAACTTGCTCTAACTCTTTATCATTAATGTTTCTAAACTGTAGAAACAGATCATTTCTTTGTTTCACTAATGATAATAGATCGTTTGCATCCTTCACATTCATTTTTATTTCGCCTTACAAAATTCTTGTCATCCTACAATATTAAATCTTAAATAAGTTACCTCTTATATATAGCTTCTTATATATTTGGGTCCCTTTTGTTATATATATTTTGCCACAGATTTGATGTTCTATGTCGATAAAAATAAACTTTATGACTAAACGGCAGGTCCAATTTGTATCAAAATAATCCTCACCTTTGGCACAGGTCGGGATATTTTTTTGACACCTTGGAGAAAGTAACTTGCCTTTAGGCACAGTAATAGAAACAAAAAATATTTCTATGCTTTATTAATTTGTCGTGTCTTTATAAAAAATTTTATCAGCCAGAGCATGTGCTAGTTTTTAGGTTATGTATTCATTTGATTTAATTTTTATGTTTAATCTTCTTCTATGTTGTGTTTTTCATTAAAAGCATCTATGTCGTCTTGGTGTAGTAGTTTCTTATCAAAAAAATCCTTGATACGATTAAGCAAATCTAGTGCATATATAGGATCCGCCATGGCGCTGTTAGCATTTATAATATGATCAAGGAGTAAGATGTGTCCTAATTCGTGTGTCATTATTCCCATAAAGTAGGCAATTGTACATCTGTCTTCTTTACTAAGAGGATAAAGGTAACTTAAATCTGTTGATCTAATTTCACCTATACACCCTGGGTGTTCTTCAAGCAAGTTTCCATTCAGCATTATATCAGCTTCAATAACTCTTTTATTGATTTTAAAATTAAAAACCAACGATTTTATATCTATCCTAGATCTCCAAAAAGATTTTGCATATTCCTTACTTTCTTCTTCTGGATATTTGTAGTAAATGCTTGATGTACCATCCTTCTTTGAACGAGAGGTGTTAATGTCTGGGTGTTCTATGTTATATATTTCAAATAGCTTTCTCCCAGTATTTTTTTCCCAAAGATTTGCAGATTTGTATATCATATTTACAAAGTAGTTTCCCAACCTGTGTTGACGAATGCTTCTGTGTATAAACATGGATAGGGGCCTGTACACATAATCGGACTCATCTTCGTTGCCTTGTGTATCTGTACTGTCTTTAGTTTTTTCAAAATCTGTAACTTCAACATCTATAACAATATTATCTTCTCCACTCCTTCGTAAACTCCAAGCTATATTTTCATTAGCTAGATTTGACATTGAATTACTTAACCAATTTTTTATTATCTCAGGTGCATTCTCAATAGAACTTCCCTCCAACTGCTCATTGGATAACCCTAATACTTTGTACGAAGCAACACCTCTATTTGAATTAGCAATGTGTTTTATGTATGTACAAGATATACTCACAACAGAGAGTGTGGTTAGTGTTAATAAAATAGTATTTGTTCTTATAGTTTTCATGTTGCTTTGTTTAGATGATATATTTTTTTATATTTAGTCTTCTTCTACGTTGTAGAATTCATTAAAAGCATCTATATCGCATTGGTGCAGTAGTTCTTTATCAAAAAAACTCTTAATACGATGAAGCAACTCTGATGCACGTTGAGGGCTCATCATAGCACTGTGAATATTTGTGATATGCCCAAGCAGCAGGACATGCCCTAGTTCATGTGCCATTACTGCCATAAAGTAAGCAACTGTACACTTGTCTTCCTTACTAAGAAAGTACAGGTAATTTACATCGGTTAGTCTGATTGCCTGCAAACATAATGGGTTTGCTTCAAGTTTATTTCCATTCATCACTATATCAGCTTCAATAATTCTTTTGTTTTTCTTAAAATTAAAAATCAATGATTTTATATCTGTATCGATTCTTTTATTAGTCACGTGTCCAAGCCTGACTCTATATTCTTCTTTTTCTAAGTACTCATAATAAATGTTTGATATTCCATCATGTTTTGCGAGATCTCCTTCGAGTGTGTGTCCGCTATAGTTTCGTATTCTAAATAGTCTTTTGCCAATATTTTTTTCCCAAATTTCAGCAGATCTATGTATCATATTTACAAAATAGTTCCCAAGCCTATGTTCCCGAATGCTATCATCTATATGCATGTGTAGAGGCCTATACACATAATCGGGCCTGTCATTATTGTCTTGTGTGCCTGTATTGCCTTTAGTTGCTTCAGAGTCTGTAACTTCAACATCTATAACAATGTCATCTTGCCCGCTTCTTTGAAAACTCCAGGTTACATTTTCATTAGCCAAATCTGAAACTGAATCACCTAACCAATTTTTTATTACCCCAGGTGCACTTTCAATAGAGCTTCCTTCCAACTGTTCATTGGACAACCCTGATGCTTTGTACGAAGTAACACCTCTATCTGAACTAGCAATATGTTTTATATATGTGCAAGATATACTCACAACAGAGAGTGTGGTTAGTGCCAATAAAATGGTATTTGCTTTTATAGTTTTCATGTTGCTTTTATATGTTATTTAATACACACATTTATAAAAAAACAACTCATGTTTGTACATGCTACTTACATTGGTGCGTGTGTATTATGAATATGTCTATATATTAGTCATTAGCACTTGTGATGGGTGCCTATAATTTAATAGCTTTAATGTTAGAATGTGTTTTGGTTTTTAGGTTATGTATTTATAATCTTGATTTTTATGGTTAGTCTCCTTCTATGTTGTATAGTTCATTAAAAGCATCTATGTCGTCTTGGTGTAATTTCCCTGATTCAAAAATCAGAGAAACCCTTCTTTTTCTTCATCTTCATAGCCAGTGTCCCAACACCACTCAGGACCCTACCATCTTGATACCTTATAACCAACATTTAGCTTGTATTGGTGCGGATTAATTTGTATCCTACCCTAAGGCTAGTTGTAACTGCTAGTGTGCGATGTATGGGTAGTGTTATGGGAGTACTATTTAGTAAGCATGATGGAATGTATGTCGAATAGTTAAACAAATAGCGGGAATATTTAAATGGTTAGAAGACCGTGGCCAATAGTTATAATGGCATTTATCCATGCGTTGATAATTCCTATTTTTTATCATCTGCTTTCGGCTTATATGTTTGGCCTGACCATGGGCGAGTATAAAGGTACTTATTATGTGGTTATTGCTAGGTTTGTTTTACTGCCCATCGCAGGTGCTGCCATTTATATTACTAAAAGGTGGAGTTACTATGTGTTCATATCTGCTATAATAATAGTTGTAGCGTGTAATATTATAGAACACAATGCGCACCCTACTGATGCAAGCTTTAATATTTTTCTTATATTAAGCCTTATAAATGTAGGTTTTGTGTCTTACTTCTTTGTTCCTTCAGTATCTAGAGTTTACTATGATAAAAATATCAGGTGGTGGGAGCAAAAACAAAGATACAAAGTAAAAACCAAAGCACAGATCAAAGCTGACACGGACACTATCATAGATTGTGTAATAGAGAATATATCCCTAACAGGGGCTAGGCTAGATTCAAAACAGAAAAAGTTGGATAGCTTTGAAACATTAGTCTTACATTTCAAAGATGGCGAATTTGAATTTAATGTAAACTTTGACATAGTACATAACTATGACGGAAAACATGGAGTCAGATTTTTTCATGACAAAGAAAGCAAAAGCTCCATGCACAAATATATCAAATTTTTGATAAAAAGTGGAGCTGAGCCAAGAACACATGTACCACCTTGGTATGAAAGTTTACTTGAATGGCTAAAAAACCTCATTACAAAAGGTGAGGGATTGACTCCTGATAAGTAGGCTTTAATATCTAGATCCATATGAATCCTGAAAGACAAGAACTGTTACAAATAATAGAAAAAGCAAGTAAGTCAAAAAAGGGTCTCGCTATATTTGACTTAGATTCCACCTTGTTTGATGTAACACCTAGAACATTTCAAATAATCAAAGACTTTGCTAAAAATTTTGAGAACAAAGATACCTACCCTGAAGATTTTAGAAAAATATCAGATCTTGAAGGGCTACCTGTGATTTTTCACATAAAAGATACTCTGGATGCAATAGGAATAGAATCTGTACAACTTAAAACAGAACTTATTTTATTTTGGAAGCAACATTTTTTTAGTAACGACTATCTGGACTATGACACCTTAACCTCAGGTGCATATGAGTTTATCAGCAGTCTGCTAAACCACAACATAGAAGTGATGTACTTAACCGGAAGAGATGAAATAAGAATGAAAGAGGGGACAGAAGCTAGATTAAAAAAAGAGAGATTCTTGTTAAACCCCCTAGAAAAACTAGTTATGAAACCAAATAAAGAAATCAACGACTCGGAGTTTAAAAGGGACATAGTTACTAGCACAGATCCTGACTATGACACAATATGGTTTTTTGAAAATGAGCCTGAAAATATTCACCTTGTAAAAGCCGATGCCCCACATGTACAAATGGTATTCTTTGACAGTGTCCATTCCGGAAGAAAACCAGAGCCAGGTATTAATACCCCTAGAATTAAATCATTTTGCCACTAATTTACGCATAATTTCTTTTTGCAATAAATAAAGGCTTATGCTAGGTCTTAGGTCGGTTGAGGTGCTGTGTATGTTTCCAGCTTTTGTTCGTCGTTTTTCACTCTGTTTATTGTTAATATCTTCTGTTCTTTCCTTATCTTGTACCAGAAAGAGAGCCCCATTGGGCAGTGATGATAATCCGATAAAGTTTATGTTTTTGCCCTCGGTTGATGCAAAACTCATAGCAAGTCGAACTGGAGAGGTGAAAGCGTTTTTAGAAAGTAACACTCCTTATAAGTATAAATTTGCTGTTCCTTCTAGTTATGTTGCTGTGGTTGAGGCTTTTGGAACCAAGCGTGTGGATGTGGCTGTTATAAATACTTTTGGTTATATAATGGCTCACGAAAAATATGGTGTGAATGCTATGATGACTTTAACCAGGCACGGAAAAACAGATTATAAGGCTCAAATAGTAGCTAGAGCCGATAGTGATATAAATAAACTAGAAGATATTAATGGTAAAAAATTTGCCTATGTTGATCCTGCTTCAACCTCGGGTTATCTCTTGCCTGCAAAGCTGTTTAAGGAAAAGAAAATAGTACCCGAAGAGACTGTCTTTGCAAGAAAACATGACAATGTGATCACCATGGTTTACCAAAAGCAAGTAGATGCTGGAGCAACATTTTACTCTCCGCCGGTAGGAGATAAAATAAACGATGCCAGAAGGCTTGTGCTTACTCAATATCCAAAAATAGAGGAAGAAGTTAAAATAGTTGAACTGACAAGTTCTATTCCAAATGATCCTGTGATATTTAGAGCGGCTATGCCTGATGAAATGAAAACCAAAATTGTGGATTCACTTTTAAATTATGTGAAAACTGAAGAGGGTAAATCTGTGTTTAAAGATCTCTATGGTGGAGATGACTTTATAAAGAGTACCGATGCTAGCTACGATCCTGTAAGAGACATGCTCAAAGAACTTGGAGCAAGTGCCTTTGAACTAGTTAAAAAAGACTAAGGAAAAGTACATGGAACCTATACTGTCCGTAGAGGGATTGAAGAAGACTTACCCTAACGGAGTAGAGGCTTTAAAGAAAGTTAGCTTTGACGTAAAGAAAGGTGAGTTTCTGGTGATAATTGGCCTTAGTGGTTCTGGTAAATCTACCTTACTTAAATGTCTTAACCACTTACAAGAGCCTACCGGTGGAAAAATTGTCTTTAAAAATGAAGACATAACACATTTAGATTCTAGATCAGTTAAAAAAATCAGAACAAAAATGGCCATGATTTTTCAGCACTTTAATTTAATAGATAGGCATACTGTAATTAGCAATGTTCTTATGGGAAGATTGGCAGTAACTGATAGTATAAAAAGTATTTTGGGGCTTTTTCCACTACAAACTAAAAAAGACGCACTGGAGTATTTACAGTTGGTTGGTATAAACGAAAAAGCTCATATTAGGGTTGATCAACTTTCAGGTGGACAACAGCAAAGAGTTGCAATAGCAAGAGCACTTATGCAAAGCCCTGAAATCTTGTTAGCAGATGAACCTGTGGCAAGCCTCGATCCTGCAACCTGCCACGTTGTTATGGATTATCTAGAAAAAGTAAACAGAGAGCTGGGTATAACCATTATATGCAACTTACATTTTTTAAGTCTTGTAAGAAAATATGCTACCAGAGTTATAGCATTAAATGCAGGTAGCATTGTTTATAATGGTCATCCAAGTGAAATCGATGAAAGTTGGTTTAAGAAAATATATGGCGAAAATTCAAAAGAGGTGCATGTTAATTGAAAGCTAGGCTATTTGATTCCATCACCTTAGGTTATCTAATTTTAGTAAGCCTATATGTCGGTGGAGTTTCAAGTGAGAACTTTAGTACAAATGTCACCTTAGCAGTGGTGTGTTTGGCTTTGGGGTTTTGTGTCAGTGTTTTGCTTTCAAAAATTAAAATAAAATCTTTGGGTAGGTATATATTTGATCCACCCTATAAGAAAGCCAGGTTTGCCGCTATTCCTTGGTATATGACCTTCTATGGGGCTCAATTGTTTGTTTTGTTCTCAGTAACTTTTATTATTGGGATCAAAGTAACCAATTTTAGTATATATGAGCTGACGGATCCTGATGGTTTAAGTGGTGCAGTTAAAATTTTAAAGAGTTTATTTAACCCTGAGTTTTCGGTTTTACCAGAGGGCGTAAACTCTATTTTTGAGACCATAGCAATAGCATTTATGGCAACTATAATTGCTGTACCTATGGCCTTTATGCTAAGCTTTGTTTGTGCAAAAAACATCATGGCCACTGGTCCGATTGGATTTGTAGTATACATTTTGTTGAGAGCATTGTTAAACATAGTAAGATCTATTGAACCTTTAATTTGGGCTATTATTTTTACCGTCTGGGTTGGTATCGGGCCTTTTGCAGGAATGATGGCATTGATGATTCATTCTGTTGCTTCGTTGGCAAAACAATACAGTGAGTTCATAGAGTGTGTGAACGATGGTCCCATTGAAGGAATACAGTCCACAGGAGCTTCTAGAATGCAAGTTGTATGGTTCGCTGTAGTACCACAGATAGTGTTGCCATATATTTCTTTTACTATATATAGGTGGGATATTAATGTCAGGATGGCAACCATCATTGGTTTAGTAGGAGGTGGTGGTATTGGTACTATGTTAATTCAGTATCAAGGCCAAGCTTTGTGGAGAGAGGTTGGAACTTTAGCCATCTTGATTGTAATTGCAGTTTGGATTATGGACACAGCCTCTGCGTATATTAGAGAAGCTATAAAGTAACCTGGAGTGTTGTTTTTTTACTTACCTGATGTGTGTAAAGTATTGTTGCGAGGTTATGGCAATATGACAAGAGGCCCTATATATCTTAGAGAAGCCATAAGATAACTTAGTGTATCATTCGGGTTGTGTTGCCTACATTCAAGTTGAAAGATAGTCCCTGAATTTCCTAACAAACGAGCCAGCCTTCTTCTCCAAACGTTTCTTGCATCTTCCATATTCTCACTTGATATATATAGCATTTCATGATCCATATCTAGTGCCTCTGCACCTAAAGCTAAATCCAGAATGTTGCATGGGGGTCTACTTTGAACCCAATCTGTAGTAGTTAGGTCAATCATTATCGCGTTACCCGAGACATCAACTGAAGGTGATGCAACTACGCGGTTGTTACTAATCATGTTAAAGAAGTAAATAGATTGGTATGTTCTAACCGCCAAAACACCATCTAGGTAAGTGGCGGCGGTGACCCTATTAAGTTTTGATTTAACTCTAAACAAACTATCTTCATAGTCCATAAGCAGTGGTTCGGGAGTATCATAATTATCTCTCCATTTATCGTAGCGAAGTCGATAAAGCTTAGCCAAACCTTCTCCATCATTACCTTTAGTTATTATCAGCAAATCTAAATCTTCTGTTATGGCAAAAGCCTCTGCATCATAAGATTTGTTATCACTATAGTATATTCTTAGTACCTTAGGTTCCACATCGTATACTTCTACTGCATTCGAATCATCATTTAGGGTTGGTTCTTCTACTATATAAACTTTTGGATAGTCTAAATCTCTAGTACCTCTGGCATGTAAGTTATCTCCTATGTCAGCTATAAATAAGCAATATTTTGTGGGTGTTTCAAGGGAACAAGGAGCTAATGCCATATCCTCTAAATCTCTACCTTCTACTCCTAACAGATGTATTTTTGCTACAATACCAGACTCAGGATTTATACCATAAACTATTGGATCATTTCCCGAGTCATTATGAGTCCAGAAAATTCCTGGATTGTTCCTGCTAATGGAAAGACCGGAGCTTTCCTTAATTTCATCTGGAAAAACAAACAGTTTTTGCTTTCCCACCACTTCTTGTGCACGAACCTCAGCAGCACTTACAACTAAAAAGACAAATAATAATATACGCTCTTTCATAACAACCTAATCGCCACACCTGTGCTAACGTTATAGCACTTGCATGATCAACTTACATCTAAAGAAATCTCTGTTTCTTGCTGGATCCAGGTATTCTGCTCGGGCCCTAAGATAGACGGCCAGCATTCCAAGCTATGGGTACGATAAGTATAAATTATAATCTTAAGTATTGCAAGTATTAAATGAAAGAACACAACTAGCAACACTTAATCACCATAGATGTTCACCCACAGATAATTTTTACACTGCAGTGTAGCTTATAAAAATTGGATTGTCGTTCGATTATCTTGTAATGCTTGTGAACGATTGTTTAGTTTTAAGCGTTGTTTACAATTAGATCAGTTTTAGCCCCGTTTAGTTCAACTACATTTTTTATTTCTTGTTCTATTGGGTCTTTTTCTAGGGCAACTTTTAAAACTTCATCTACTGACTTAACAGGCATAAAATTTAACTTATCTCTAAATTCATCAGGGATATCTATTAAGTCTTTAGAATTTTGTATTGGTATTATTACATTTTTGCAACCATGTCTTAGAGCCGCAAGTGCTTTATCCTTTAATCCTCCAATTTGAAGGACTCTGCCTGTGAGGGTGATCTCTCCGGTCATTGATATATTAGTTTTGGTTGGTCTTCTAGTGATAAGAGAAACTATTGCAGTTATAATGGTTACACCAGCTGATGGCCCATCTTTTGGGGTTGCTCCTGCTGGGATATGTAAGTGAATATCATGATTTTCGAACCATTCTGGTTTAATTCCAAGCTCAGAAACATTAGCCTTTGCGTATCCAAGTGCTGCCTGAGCTGATTCCTTCATAACATCTCCTAGTTGTCCGGTCAGAGTTATTTTTCCCTTACCTTTCATTGCTACTGCTTCTATGTGTAGTATTTCACCGCCTACAGACGTCCAGGCCAATCCTGTTGCAACACCTATTCCGTGTTCATGATCTAATTCGTCTCTTAAAAACTTAGCAGGGCCAAGTAGTTCTTCTACCCTATCTGAAGTTACAATAAATTTGTCTTTATTTTCTCCCATTACAACTTTTGTTGCTATTTTTCTACAAACCCCACCTAATTCACGGGTTAAATTCCTCAGGCCAGCTTCTCTAGTGTAATTTGAAATAACAGATTGAATACCATCATCAGTAAATTCTATTTGTTTATCTGTAAGCCCATTAAACACAAGTTGGTGTTTGATTAAATACTTTTTGGCTATTATGAACTTTTCATGTTCAGTGTAACCACTTAAATTGATTATTTCCATTCTGTCTTTTAGGGGAGCTGGAATATTTTCTACAACATTTGCGGTGGCTAAAAACAACACATTGCTAAGATCAAAGTCTAAGTTAAGATAATGATCTCTGAAGGTATGATTTTGTTCTGCATCCAAAACTTCTAAAAGAGCTGAACTAGGGTCTCCTTTATAATCATTTCCAAGTTTATCTATTTCATCTAGTACTAAAACGGGGTTTCTAGTGCCTGTAGTTTTTAGGGCTTGTATTATCTTACCAGGCATAGCTCCAACATAAGTTCTTCTGTGGCCTCTGATCTCTGCCTCATCCTTAACACCACCTAAAGCTATTCTATGATATTTTCTTCCCATCGCCCTAGCAATGCTATTTCCTAATGAAGTTTTTCCTACACCAGGAGGGCCTACAAAGCACAATATAGGGCCCTTTGCTTTGTTTGTTAGTTTTCTTACTGCTAAAAATTCTAGTATTCTTTCTTTGACTTTATTTATGTCGTAGTGATCTTGATCTAAAACTTTTCTTGCATGTTTAATGTCTAGGTTATCAACACTCTTTTTAGCCCAAGGAAGATCTACTATCCATTCTACATAGTTTCTAACTATGGATGCCTCACTGGCTTCTGGATGCATTTTTTCAAGTCTACTTAGTTGTTTTGAAAATTCTTTTTTAACCTCAGTAGGCATACCTGCCTTCATACCCCTTTCTCTTAGCTCACTGATTTCTTCGCTTTTAGAGTCAGCTTCTCCAAGCTCACTTTTTATCGCTCTTAACTGTTCTCTTAAGAAGTATTCTTTCTGTGATTTGTTAATCTCATCTTTAGCAGTATTTTTAATTTTGATTTGCATTTTCAAAGCTTCTAACTCTTTACTTAAATACTCACAGACTATTTTTAGTTTTTCTACAGCACTATCTGATTCCAACACCTTTTGAGCATCTGAAATTTTTAAAGATATATTACTAGCGACTATATCTGCTATTTTGTTTGGCTCAGCTTTTAGATCTTCAAGTATATTAAGTATGTCAGGGGAAATTACTTTTCCATAAGCTATTATTTCGTTTACTTGATCTTTGATGTTTCTTATTAAAGGTTGGGTTTCCATATGATCTACTTCTGTTTCGATAGATGTTTCTACCTCAACCATCATGCAACCTTCTTTGTTATCAAAGCTTTTAATTCTAGCTTTTGAAACACCTTGAACCAATACCTTTACACGCCCATCTGCTAGTTGTCTTGTACGCATAACCGTTGCAATTATACCTGTTGTATATAGTGACTCTGGTTTTGGAATTTGTTCGTCTGTTACTTTTTTTTGTGCTGTCAAAAATATAGCTCTGCTTCCTGCCAGGGCTTCTTTTATAGCTTTCGCAGAAGATTCTCTTGAAACAAACAAAGGTACTATCATATATGGAAATACAACTATATCTCTGATAGGTAATAGTGGTAAAAACTCTTTAGAATTATTATTATCTTTGTTTTTGTCTTTCATATCATTATTATTGTCGTTCACACCAAAGCCTCTTAAGTTTTTGTTCGGCTAGTTTTTATGAACATTTTAACTAAAAAAAATAACCTAGTATAAAGGTGAGCCTAACGGGGCAAAAAATAAGAAGGCTATACCTACTTTTTTTGCCGAGTAGTTGTTTCCCGGTGGACTTAAAGCTAAGGAATTTACACACGAGATCTATAACATTGATTGGTCCAGAATAATAAACTAGTCTAGTGGTTTAAGATCTTATTTAATATAAAATAGATTACTCTTTATCTGATGAGACATGTTCTATATCTGTTAAAAATTCTTCTGGAATAGATTTTGTAGTTGTTGCTCCGAGTTCTTTTATTTTTTTGGCTTTGCTTATAAGGTTGCCTCTGCCCGTTTTAAGTTTGTTTTCAGCACTTTCATATGAATCTTGAGCTTTACTTAAATGATGCTCTATATTCAGCAGATCTTTTAAAAAACCAACAAACTTGTCATACATGTTTCCGCTTTCTTTTGCTATCTCAAGGTAGGTTTGTTTTAATTTTGCATGTCTCCATAAGGATGCAATTGTTTTAAGAGTAGCCATTAGATTAGATGGAGTCACCAGAACAACAGATTTATCCCATGCATATTCTAACAAATTTTTGTTTTGATTTGGGACATTCATATCCATTATCAGACTCAGTGCCCCTTCTAATGGAAAAAATAGGACTACAAATTCAGGTGCTGTTAGCTTACTATTTGACTGATATTCTTTCCTGCTTAGATCGTCTATATGAGATCTGACTGAAGAAAAAAGGTTTTCTAGTACTTCTTTGTTATCTTCTCCGTTGATAAAATCCCAGTATGATTTCAAGCTAACTTTGGAATCTATTATTATATGCTTTTCTTCTGGAAGGTTCACGATGGCATCTGGCAGTTGTTGGGCACCTTCTTTGCTTTTCAGACCCATGCCCTTTCCCTGAAGAATGTATTCCCTACCCTCTTCTAGGCCAGAGTGTTCTAAAATTCTTTCTAATTTTATTTCTCCCCAAACTCCCTGTTTTTTTATATCAGACTTTAATGCACTAGTAAGTTTTTTTGTTTCTTCTGCCAGAGCTTCCCTTGTGGTGACTAAATTTCTAACCTCTTTTTTCAAAGAGTATCTTTCTTTTTCTTCATTGGCATACTTATTTCCTACTTCCTTTTCAAATTTTTCGATCTGGGTTTTTAAAGGCCCTAGTATATTTTCTATATTTTCTTTGGATGTTTTTTTGAATCTTTGGGTTTTTTCTTCAAAAATTTCGTTAGCCAGGTTTTTAAACTCAGACTTAACACTATCCTGAAGTTTTTTATCTTCCTGTATTTTTTCTTCTAGATGTGTTCTTTGAGTTTCTGATATGGCATTTTTTTCTCTAAGCTCTCTGTTTTCTTTTTCTAGCTTGTTGTTTGTTTTATTAAAAAATATAAAACCCCAAACCAAAACACTTATTAAAATTAAAATTACAAATATCATAGCAATTCCTATAGATTAATGAAAAAACTAGCTCAAAAATGCCAGCATTTCTAGTTTTTTTAGTAAACTCTAAGGTTTTATTCTAAAAATAAGTATAAATTTTTGATTTCAGAAAGTGGAGTGTTTGCTTTTGGCTTCATGCTCACTACAGTACCGGTTCCAACAACCGTAGTTTTTATATCCATATCTTTTAACAAATACATAACCTCTTTTAGCGAAAGGCCTTCTAGCTTGGGTAACTTATCAGTTGGTTTGGATGCTATTTTTCTAGAAACTTCTTCTGGTTCATATAACTGCTCTTCTAAAATTATAGCTGGTTCTATCCCATTATGTAACAAGGCATGGTAGGCTAATTTAGAAAAAACAGGCGCAGCCACTTCTGATCCAAAGTATTTTATTTTAGGATTATCGATAGCAATGTATATCACAAACTTTGGGTTATTAGCAGGCACAAAACCTGCAAAGCTGGATATATGTTCGTCTTTAGAATAGCCTTTCCCAGATACCTTTTGTGCTGTTCCAGTCTTACCTGCAACATGATATCCAATAACTTTAGCCTTGCTACCTGTGCCTTCATTGCTTGTGGCTGCCATCAACATTAGTTTTAACTGTTTTGCAGTTTTCTTGCTTAACACCCGCTTAGATATGGTACTTTTAGTGTTGTCTTGTACAATGTTGCCATTTGAGTCCAATACATGACGTAGTATGTAGGGTTTGTTGAGAACACCTCCATTAGCTAACATTGCATATGCATTTGCTATTTGAATTGGAGTAACGCTTATCCCATGTCCAAACGCAACTGTACTAGATTTTACCTTTTTCCAAGGAGTTTTAGGTAAAATGCCATAACTCTCCCCCCAAAAATCCACATTTGTTTTGTGACCAAAACCAAATAGATCTATGTACTCTCTAAAAACTTGATCTTTCATCTTAAGAGCAATTTTGCTTACACATACATTGGATGATTTTGCTAAAATATCTATTACAGTAAGATTACCAAACTCACGTCCTTCTGCTTCTGATATTGTATGTCCGTCTACTTCCATTTTTCCTTCGTGACAGTCGAATTTTTCTGTAGGAAATACCAACTTTTCTTCTAATGCTGCAGCTATTGTAAATGGTTTGAATGTACTGCCTGGTTCGAATGCATCTGTAACAGCTTTGTTACGCCTTAAATTGCCTGGAGTTTTTAATGCTAAATTTGCGTCAAAAAAAGGATAGTTTCCCATTGCTAAAACTTCCGATGTCTTAACATCTAAAATAACACCTACAGCAGAATCTGCATCAAACTTTCTAACAGTGCTATCTAATTCTTGGGCAAGCTTATACTGTAAAGTTTGATCAACAGTAAGCTGTATAGTTTTACCTTCTGGCCGTTCAAAGAAAAAACTCTTTTCTCCCAAAAGCGGTCTTCTTTTAGCATCTCTTAGAATGGCAGTTTTATAACTCTTTCCGGAAAGTAGTTCATCATAATAACCTTCCAATCCCTCTAAACCTTTCCCATCATTCCCCACAAAACCAAGTACCTGACTTAAAACACTTCCCTTTGGATAAATTCTCTGTGACTCTTCAATAAATCCCAGTCCATGCTCTCTCCATGATTTTATTTCATTCCTTATAGAGGAATCTAACTTTCTCTTTATCCAAACAAATCTTGAATCTTTGTTTTTTAATTGTCTTAAAATTTTTCTATAAGGAAGTTTTAGTTTTTTGGAAATTTTTTTGCTAAGTGTTTTTGGATTTTTAATTATATGTGGATCTGCAAATAATGAATAAACAGATACAGAACTAGCTAGTTCTATACCATTTCTATCTAAAATATTACCTCTTACAGCGTTTAAAGTAATGTTTGATTCATATTGTTTGTGTTTTAAATTTTCGAGCTTTTTGTTAGGTAGTATTTGTACATATGCCAATCTAGCAAAAAGACCTAGCCAAACAAACACAAAAAGTAGGACTAAAACAGTAAGTCTGGACATTTGATATTATCTCTCAATAGCAGCACTGCCTGCTACTAATTGAACAACTTGACCTGGTTTAGCATGACTTAAGCCAAGTCTTTTATTCGCAAGCTCCTCTATTCTATCTGATCTAGTTAATCTAGAAAAATATATTTGTTTCTTTCTATATTTATCTAACTCTTGCTTTTCAACTTGAGTGAGTTTGAATACTTCATAGCCAAGTCTTCTTACTTCCATTCTAAAAAATACAACCGTAAGAAGGCTTACTATTATAATTACAAAACTTATTAAGGGTCTTACAACAACCATAATTATAGAGTACATTTTTAATGGTCTAGTTTTCAAGTATAAAGGTCTTCCTAATGAGGCTAAAAACAAGTGGACTTGTTCACTTATTTTAGGCTCATTGTTGCCCAGTACTGGACACTGATGCTGATCCCGTTACTAAAGGACTACATGTGTAAGTTAGTGGGCAATCAGGTGTCGTCTTGCAGGCTGAGGCATTTACGGTAGGAGTACTGACTTTATGCTTTGTACACTGCAATTTAAATACTTGTGCCTGTAAGGCACTTTTCAAAAATCCTCAGTTTTGCACTTCTGGACCTTGGGTTATCTTTTATCTCATTGTTATCTGGTTTTATTACTTTTTTGTTAATTCTTTTGCCCATATTATGATCTTTAAAAATAAATTTAATAATTCTATCTTCTAGAGAGTGAAAAGATATAACCATAAGACGTCCGCCAGGGTTTAGCATATCTATAAAAGACTCTATGGAATCTGACAAACTATCTAGCTCACTATTGACCCGTATCCTTAATGCCATAAAAAAATTGGTGGCAGGATGATGACCTGATCTTTTCCAAGATGTATGAGAAGATATAATATCCGCAAGCTCTAAAGTGGTTTCTATTTTTTTCTTTTTTCTATGATGTATTATTGCATTCACTACTTTTTGTGGACTTCTTACCTCTCCATATTCTTTAAAGAGCTCACAGAGTTGTTTGTAACTTAGATTGTTCACCAGGTATGATGCTGTTAGTTTTTGAGATTGATCCATTCTCATATCAAGAGGACCATTTAATCTAAAACTAAAACCTCTATCTGCTTTATCAAGTTGTGTGGAGCTCATACCTAAATCTACAATAACTGCATCAAAGTATTTTTTTAAGGTATAAGCATCACAAAAGTTCATGTGATGAATGCTAAAGTTATCAGGGTTCATATATTCAAAATTATTTTTGGCAAACAAAACAGATTCCAAGTCTCTGTCAATTGCGGTTACATTCACATTCTCTAATGTATCAAATATGGATTTAGAGTGACCTCCTCTTCCGAAAGTGGCATCTAAAATACTTAAAGGTTTATTCATTTCATTTAGACTTGATATTATTTCTCTTAATAAGACTGGTTTGTGTAGCATCTCTAACAACTATTAAACTAAACTGTATGCGTCAAATAAAGTGTTAAAAAATGTAGCATAATTGATATATAATTCACTAATTATGATCACTTGCCCGAACTGTGGCTTTAGTCAGCCTGACGATGGTTACTGTGCCAGCTGTGGCATTGACATGAAATCTTATGTTCCTAAAAGATCTTTGTCTTCTATTTTACGTGGGCCTGTTACCTATATGATTTTGTTGGTTGTTACTGTGGCTATTAGTTCATTTTACATTTATTCTGCGGTGAAAGAACATGTTTCAGAGCAGAAAGCCATGGAACTCTCAGGTTCTAAGACCTACAACAACTTAGGTGAAGTAGCACTACCTATCAGTCCAGCTTTTGATAGTTCTAATACAAGCCCTACTGTTACAGAGCTAGCAGCAGCCAAGAAGGTTGCTGAAGTTGTGGTACCATCGTTTGAGTCTGGTGATCTAAACATTTATTATGTGTTGTTGGCCAGTACAAGCCCTGTATTACAAAACGCTAATATGCTTGATTCCGATAGTGGCATAGTTTCAAACCTGGCTAATTACCTTACCTCAAGTGATCCTGGTATTACAGATACAATAAATATCATTAATCTCGATACCTGGTCTGTTCCTGTTAGCCCTACAAGAGTGGCCAAAATATTCAACATATCTAGGGTACTTCCTGAATCTGATGAGAGTGCGGGTTTAAACTTTGGATTAGAAGTAGATAGTATTTCACCGGAGTCTGTGACTCTGCAAGGTAGAGCAACTTTTGTTTCAGTAGAGGCCATACAAAGTGCTCCCGCTCAGTCTCCACCTTCTAACGAAGTAGCAATTCCTGAAGAATTAGGAGCAGAAGAAGTCGATGGATTACCAACAGTCAATGGAACTGAGCTTGCAAGCGATGTTGCCGATATTCAACCTACAAATTTAGAATTAGAAAATTCGCCTCAAGAAACTGTAATACCAGTCATCTCTTTGAACACAAGTAGACAGAATATCATCTCAAGTATGCAAAGTATTAACAGAGGAGATGCTCTTTTTATATCTAATATTATACCTAGAAGAGAACTTTCAATGGTTGAATTAAATCTAATGCCCAACCTAATTGCTAGGTTTATCAATCAAGGAGAGTTTTTGACAAATAGCAGAGACTTTGTAATATTTGTGGAATACGAACCTCTATAAAATTAAAACTAATCTTTTTAATTACCATCAAACAACTTAGGAAAGGTGATGAACAATATTAAAGACATAGAACCTACTTTGAAACCTATAATTTCGGCTGATAAAATACAAAGTAAGGTGTGTGAGATGGCAGGTAAACTTTCTAATAAATTCAAAGGCAAGACACCTTTAGTAATATGCACTTTGAAGGGAGCTATATTTTTTTACACAGATCTAATAAGAGCAATGGATATAGATATAAAATGTGATTTCGTAAAAGCATCTTCGTATTTCGGTGGAACTACTGCTAAAGGAGATATTGTGTTAGATGCAGATATGACAACCAAAATTAAAGATGAACATGTTATACTTGTAGATGAAGTAGTCGATAAAGGTAAAACCCTAAGCTACCTCCAAAGACTTGTGAAAGTAAGGGGGCCTAAATCACTTTGTTCTGTGATTTTATTATCTAAGCCAGAATGTCATACAGAAAAACTAGAAATAGATTTCGTAGGTTTTAATATAGAAAACTCATTTGTTGTGGGGTATGGAATGGATTATCAAGGTTATTTCAGAAACTTGCCATACATTGCGGTTTCGGATCAGTTAAAATGAAATTTGTTGCTTTTTTAATTTTATTTAACCAAAGCTTTGCTTTAGCAGCTCAAGATTTAGAAAAACCCATAGATAATATTTTAAAACAACATTCCATTAAAAAAAGACACATTGGTATTGTAGTTCTAGATAACGAAGGAAAAACTCTATACAATCTAAACGGAGATCAATTTAAAATACCAGCCTCATTAACAAAGATACCTGTTGCAGGAGCCATACTGGATTACTTCTCTCCCAATTACACTTTTAATACCAATCTTTTTATAGATAAAAAACCTATAGATGGAGTTCTTAGCGGAAATTTGTATATTAAAGGTGATGGAGATCCTTCTTTTACCTCAGAAAGAATGTGGTATTTAGTTAATGAGTTTACAAGGCAAGGGATAAAGAAAGTAGAAGGTGATATAATTGTAGATGACTACATATTTAACGAAAAGTATGTAGATCCAGGTAGAAGTACACCAAGAGTTAGTAGGGCATATGATTCTCTGACTTTTGGATTGTCATTTAATTGGAACTCACTAAATGTTTTTGTAAAGCCATCAGAATTAGGTAAGCAAGCGTTAATATCTATTGATCCACACAGTGCACATTTAAAAGTAAATAATAAAACCAAAACCTCAAAGAAAGCATCCAGAGTAAGTGCTTCATTTTCTAAAGGCCGGGTCACTGTCAGTGGTAATGTAGGTATTAAAAGCAAAGAAAAGGCCTATTATGCACCAATTACAGATAATCTTTGGGGTGGTCAAAACCTAAAACTTTTTTTAGCCCAAAGGGATATTAGTATTGATGGAGAAGTAAAAAGGGGAAAAGTTACTAAAACAGCAACTCTTGTTGCAACCTCTCCTAGTGCTACCGTTGGTGAACTAGTAAAAATGATGATGAAGTTTTCCAATAATTTTATTTCTGAGATGTTAGTAAAACATTTGTCGTTAAAAATAGGAGCAAAAAGAGGGAACATAGGCCAAGGTATTAGAGCTATAGAATCGCATATAAACAAAAATTTCAAAAACTTAAACGCAAATGATTTTATTATAAAAAGTGTGTCAGGTTTATCTCATAAAAATAGTTTTAAGCCTATGTCACTTGCAAGACTTTTACTTGCCTATAAGAGTTTAAAATATAATTATGAATTTATGTCAGCACTGCCTATAGGTGGTCTTGATGGAACTTTAAAAAACAGAAAAATGTCTCAAAATATAAGAGCAAAGACAGGGCAGTTGAACAATGTATACGGTATAGCAGGTTATGTGGGTAAATCAGACTTGGTATTTGTTATAATTTACAATGGGAATAAGTATGCACTCTCTTTTATGGATAAATTAGTTGGTGTGCTGTGATGTTAAGAATATTGTTTGTTTTGATATTTATCGTTGCTTGTACTAAGAAAGATAAGATAATTGAAAAGAGAATTGTATTTGCACTAACATCTGAGGCAAAAACTTTAGACCCAAGATATGCTACAGATGCAAATGGACAGAGAATTATTAATCTTATTTTTAATTCACTTGTTAGGTTGGGGCCTAAGTTAAAAATTCAAGAAGATGCGGCTAAAGCATGGCAATATAAGAACCTAACTTATACTTTTGATCTCTATCCTGGTCTTAAATTTTCAAATGGAGACATGGTTACAGAGGAAGATATTTTGTTCACTTTTGAGCAATATAGAAGAGATGATGTGCCATTTAAAAAATCATTAAGTGTAATAAAAAATATAAAAGCAGATTTCTCTGATATAGAAAATCCCAAAGTTGTTTTAGAGCTTTCAGAGTTTAGTGCAACTTTATTAGAAGATTTAAGTGTTGTTAAAATTTTATCTAAAAAATTATCAGGTAAAACTTCAGACAATTTAATAGGTACAGGTAGTTTTATTTTTGAGAAAAAAACTCCTAATGAGATAATTTTAAAAGCAAGGAAAGATCATAATATTGTTAAGCCAAAAATAGATAGTATTTCTTTTAAAGTGATAAGAGATGAGAGTACTCTTTTTTTAAAAACTTTAAAAGGAGAAATAGATATTGTTCAGTCTGATATGCCTGCTAATAAAGTGGAAAAGTTTTTAGATAGTGAAGATTTTTATATTCATAAATATCCTGGATTAAAAATGAATTACCTACTGTTAAATTTAAAAGACCCCATTTTTACAAAGGAAATGAGGCAGGTGTTGGCCTATGCTCTAGATATAAATTCTATTATAAAATATAAGTTATCTGGGTTGGGAGTACCTGCCACCTCTATATTAACTCCTGGAAATCCATTTTTTAATTCTAAATTACAAGTTATAGGTTATGACTTAGCCAGGGCAAAAAGTATGATAGGTGATCTTACAAAAGAGATAATCATAAAGACTTCGAGCAACTCTAGTGCTGTAGAAAATGGTAAAGTTATATCTAATCAACTAAATAAGGCAGGATTCAGCACAGAGGTTCAGAGTTTTGAATGGGGTACTTTTTATGGTGACATTAAATCTGCCAACTTTCAGGCTGCTATTATGAGGTGGGTAGGGGCTAGTGATCCTGATATTTACAGAGTAGCGTTTCATTCTAAAGAACTTCCTCCTATAGGAAGAAATAGAGGATTTTACTCCAACAAAAAGTTGGATGATCTGCTTGATAGTGGCAGAAAAATTGAAAATTTAGATGCTAGAATAGCATATTATTTAGAAGTTCAAAAAATTGTATATGATGAGCTACCTGTTATTCCATTGTGGTACAATACAGATGTAGCTATTGTAAATAAAAGGGTTTTAAACTACGAACCTCCTTTAAATGGTGATTTTTCACCGTTGTATTATGTTGATCTAAAGTAATGTCTCCATGTTAGATTTTATATCTATGAAGTTTAGCAAACTACATCTCTATGCTTGATACACTTTACATATTATATTATATTTCTGTATATGTTCATTAAACGAGTAGTTGATCAATTGTGTAAGTATAAAATACAATATGCAATTGTTGGGGGACATGCTGTGGCTTTGCACGGTGTTGTTAGGGGTACTGTGGATTTGGATTTAGTGCTTGAATGGGATCTAAAATATTTAGAATTAACAAAACAGGCACTAGAGGAAATAGGTCTAACACCAATCCAGTCAATATCACCGCGAAAATTATTTGAGAAAAGAGAATACTATATAAAAGAAAAAAATATGCTAGCTTGGAATTTTGTTAATGTTAAAAATCCACTAGAAGTAGTTGATATTGTTATTAATTATGCTTTTAATAAAAATATGATTACACAAATATTAGTTAATGATACAAAAATTAATGTGTTATCTAAAAAACATTTGATTGAGATGAAAAAACAAAGCACAAGAGAACAAGACTTAATAGATGCTAAAATGTTGGAGAATATTTAAACTACACTCTTCAAGGGGATTTGGTGAAAAAATGAGAAAGAGTAACAAGGGATTACAGATGTTTACTAAGGAATATTTAGAGTATTGCAAAAAACTATCTCCATATCAAATACTACAATTCCTTGATGAATTTAGAAAGCTTTATGGTGTAAGACATGTTACAAATGTCTTAGAGGAAAAGAAAAAAACAAAGTAAGGTTTGATGGGCATTACTGAAGGAAAATATATGACACTTAGAGCGTTAAGCAACCGCTCGGCCAAAAGGTGGGGAACAGTTAGCTTTAGTTATACCAGGACACAGCCTTAGGCTCATAAATCCGTGTGGTAATTCTAAAGTGATGGATGAAAAAATAATCGTTTGATTTTCTAAATAGTATAGTAGGTAAAGATATAGATTTTAAATTTAGTCATCTGGGGTGATCGTTAGTGGTTTTAGTGGTAAATCGCTTTTAAAGCCCTTTTGTTTTACTAAGTCCAGTATTCTGGAGATTCTGTTATCTATGTCTGGGTGTGTTGACATGAGTTCTGTTTTTTCATTTTTGTAATGCTCAAGATTTTTTAATCGTTCAAAAAAGTGGGTTGCTCCGTTTGTGTGTCCATAGTATGTGTCAAGGCATGTAAGAGCAAATTCATCAGCCTCATATTCATCTTGTCTAGAAAAGTGTAGGTTAACTGTTCGGTCGATAAGTAAAACTAGTGAACTATCATTCACAGTCAAAATAGAAAATATAAGAAAAATAAGATTGGTTCCGAGTCTCTTTTGTATATGTCGTTTGACTATATGACCTAGCTCATGACACAGCACAAATGACAGTTCATTTTCGGAATTCATTCTAACTAGTGAAGATTTAGTTATAAAAATAAATCCCCCTGGTAGAACAAATGCGTTTTGTGACTCTTCTTCTTCTCCAAGGCCAAACATTTTCACTAGAGGAAAGGCATCATGCTCTGAAAAAGGCTGCCATAGTCTTGATGCATGTTCAGTCAACTGTTTGTCAGTCCCTGCTAGATCATCTGAGAAAGAAGTGATTCTCTCTCTTAACAACATTCCTCTCTCTGGATCGATGCCTTTTACTAAAATACCAAGCACAAGGTTTATAAAAATATATAAGAGCAGAGTAAGTATAAATACAGCTAAGACTAGACGAAAAAATTGCAATAAGTAATTGGTTTTGGATACATTATAATTGGTTTTAGACGGTTTATTTTTGTAGAGCATTTTTGCTTTTCAGTGCAGTACCATAGGCAAGAACCTCTACACAGGGAAAAGGTGTTCCGTGCATGCCTATGGAAGCTATTCTGGATGTTTCTATTCTTAAATTTATTATTCTCTCTGCGCCCCACCATCTTGCGTTTTGCTTCATTCTTATAATAGCTTCTCTTCTACCTCTATCGAGTAAACTCTCATAAACTGTAACCCTGCCCCCCACTATATTTATCAAAGCGGCCGCAAGGGTTTTAAAATGATCAGAGCCAAGTACCACAGAGCCCCCCAACAACATACCTGTTTCTGAATCTTTAACGGTATTCTTCCAGGATGCTGTGATAACAGGTATGCTACTCAGTTCTTCCTCTGCCTTAGCCAAAGCCCTGTAGTGTCTTTTCTCTACAAGAGTACCACTTATGTAACCTACAGTAACTAATAATAGTATAATTGTTAAATCTACCATTACTGAGATACCCGAACTGCAGTGCCGTACGCAAGGAATTCTGCAGCTCCACTAGTTATGGTGGAAGTGGCAAATCGTACATTCACTATTGCATTAGCACCTAAATCTTCTGCACTTTTTACCATTCTCTCTAGAGCTTCTCTTCGACTTTCTTTTAAAAGCTCTGTGTATCCCTTTAGTTCCCCTCCTAAAATATTTTTAAATCCTGCCATTATATCACGACCCACATGTTTTGACCTAATGGTACTCCCTTCAACCAGTCCATAATGTTCGACAATTTCATATCCAGGAATAATTTCTATATTGGTAATTATCATTTGCTCTCCCGCATTAGAATATATTAAATGCTCAACTTTTCACAAGCATTAAGCTTAGAATCTTCTTAGTATAAGAAGGGATGTACTTAAAATAGACACTCCTGGTAGGATGGATATTATTTTATTTCTTTAGCCTTGGTTAAGGATTAAATATGAATTAAAATAGAGAACTAAATATGAATATTCTTATAACAGGTGGGGCTGGGTATATTGGATCCTATATATCAAAAAAACTAAACCCCATAGCAAATCTTATTATTATAGATAACTTATCCACCGGAAATAAGTGGGCCATCCCAAAAAAATCTACATTTTATGAAGGTGATGTAGGTGATGTTAATCTGTTAGATTGTATTTTTTCGGAACACAAAATAGATGCAGTAATTCATGTAGCAGCATCAATTTCTGTAGGTGAATCAGTAGGTAATCCTTATAAATATTATCGTAACAATTCTTTTAATACACTTACACTTTTACAAAAATGTGGAGAGTATAAAATAAATAGATTGATTTTTTCTTCAACAGCAGCGGTGTACGGACAGCCCAACTTATATACAATATCAGAAGACACAGTTCTCAACCCCATAAATCCATATGGCAATTCTAAAATGATGGATGAAAAAATGATTCAGGATTTTACTAACAGTGTTGTTGGTAAGGATATAAATTTTAAATACGTAATATTAAGATATTTTAATGTTGCAGGAGCTGCAATAGATGGAAGTCTTGGTCAGGATCATAAAGGCTCAAATCACCTTATTACCTTAGTAGCAAAAACTGCTTTGGGAAAACTAAATAAACTAACGGTGTTAGGAACAGACTACCCTACCAAAGATGGTACATGTATTAGAGACTATATACATGTAGAAGACTTGGCAGATGCACATGTTGTAGCCTTAAAAAGTTTGGATAAAGAGAAATCAAATATTTACAACTGTGGATATGGTGAAGGGTTTAGTGTGTTAGAAGTTTTGGATATGATGAAGAAAGTTTCAGGTTCACAGTTCAAGATAGAATCTGCTAGTAAAAGAGAAGGTGATCCTGCAAAACTCGTAGCAGATTCAACAAAGCTAAAAACCAAGCTGAATTGGAAACCAAAACACAACCTTGAAACAATTTGTGAATCAGCTTATTTATGGGAGAAGTTTGGTCCTTCACCTATAGATAAGGATAAAAAATTAAACTCTGGCAAGCTCAATTAGGTGATCTAACAGATCTTTGTATTTAATCCCTTTGTGTAACCAAAGGCTTGGGTACATACTGATAGATGTAAAACCTGGAATTGTGTTTATCTCGTTAAAAACCACATCTCCGTTCTTTTTGATAAAAAAATCAACTCTGGCCATGCCACGACAATTTAATAGTTTATAAACCTTTATTGCACATTCTTTTATTTTATTCTCTGTATCTTGGCTAAGATTAGCAGGGATTATCAAGTCTGCTCCTTGTTTATCTAAATATTTTGCCTCATAAGAGTAAAACTCATGTCCTCTTGGTATAATTTCGCCCACGCTTGATGCTTTTACATCTTCATTTCCTAAAAGTGCAATCTCACATTCTTGCCCTTCCACACACTCTTCAATTAAAACTAAAGAATCATATTTTAAAGCTTCTGCTATTGCTTTCTTGAGGTTATCTTTAGATTTAACTTTACTTATTCCTACAGAAGAACCTGCGTTGTTGGGTTTTACAAAAACAGGGTAGTTTAAGGAGTTCAGATCAAAGGTAGAATTTTTATTTACGGCTATATATTTGGAGGTAGGAATATTGTGTGAGCTGGCAATGGTTTTTGTAATGTGTTTGTCCATACACATTGCAGAACTTAAGACATCAGCTCCTACAAACGGAATATCAGCTACTTTAAGCATACCCTGTATGGCTCCATCTTCACCCAGGTATCCATGTAGTATGGGGAATGCTACATCTATTTTCTTGGTTTTGTTTTCAGAACATATCATAGTAGGTTTTGAAAATTGTAATGATACTATATCACCTAGTTTTTCAGATGGGATAGTTTTATAGTCTGGATAATTAAAAATAGATTCTATGTCATTAATCCAGTACCAGACACCCTTTTTATCTATACAAACGAGGGTAATATCATACTTTGATTTATCTAAGTTTTTTATAATACTTCTGGCGGATTGAATGGAAACCTCATGTTCACAAGACATCCCACCACATATTATTAATAAATTCAGTTTTTTCACATATACTTTTTACACCTAATTGTAATGACTGTCAGTTAATAAAATAAAAAATTTATTTGACGTATGTACCAAATATGATACACCTTTTATTAAAGGTAGCAAGTTTGGGGATGCAAAGGAATAAAAAGAAGATCATTGTTAGTAGTAGGCCTAAAGATTTGGCTAGTGACCTTGGATTAACATATTCTGATGCCGTGGAATGGGAAATTCGTCATAGTGTTGTTAAAAAAATTATTACTATTGTTAAGAAGAGACGAATCTCGGTTACGAAGCTGGCTAAATTATCTAAGACTTCAAGGGCTAGAATAACAAAAATATTAAATGCCGATAGTTGTGGAATTTCCTTGGATGTTCTATTCAGAGTTCTTGGTGCAACTGGGCAGAAAGTTCGTTTGATCTATAGAGACGTAGCATAGTTTACTGTCTTGTTATGGTTTTGATCTAATATCTTTATATTTCATTTTCAGTCATACCGTGAAATATGGTTGGAGATATAAGCCTCATTGTGTTAAAAGAGATGGAAGTTTATGGAAATAGATTGGAGTAAAATAAAACACTGGCCAACATTTGAAAGCCTCTGTAGCACCATACTGAATTATCAAGATAAATCTATAAAAATCTATAGGAGTGATGGAAAAGATGGTGCAATTGATGCCATATCAGAGAATGGACTCACAGTATATCAATTTAAGTTTCACAAATCTTCTGGAGATCTAATTAAAGATGCAAAAGAAGAACTGAAAAAAATTAAAAAAATAAAGGATGATAAAACTCACCCCTATCATAATACTTGGTCGAAGGTAAATAAATGGGTTTTGATGACAAACTCATATATCAACAAGAATAATGAAAACAAGTGGAACAAGCAAATAGGACAACTCTTTAGTGAATTGAAAATAAAAGCAGAATTGCGAAGTGGTGAAGAGTTAGAAAAACCAATAAGATTACACTCTTTAATATACAATATCTTTTTTAAAGATAGCCCTGCATCCTATCTTACACTTGATGATGCTATAACTAGTCTCAATGAGTACAACTCTGTCAGGGAGAATAAGGATGAATATGAATCTGAATACCATGGAAGAGAAGAAGAACTGGAAAAGGCAGATACATTTTTCCGTAGTGATAAAAAAGTTCTTTTGGTCACGGGAGAGGGAGGAGTTGGAAAGTCTAGATTTTTGATAGAAGCTGGCAATAGAGCTTTATCAAAGGGCAGGTACGCACAAGAAGGCAAACAAGTATATTGGGCAAATGTGGCAACACTTGCATATAACAAAGATTTTCCCGGTATAGCTGCACCAGATATAGACCATGTCATACTAATGGATGAGCCAGAAAGTATCGAATTTTTACAAAGGTTAATGGGACAACTTACTAACCCAGGTTCAAGAATTAAAAAGTGGAAATTTATCATTGCACTTAGCAGGTATGATCAGAAAATTATAAATTTTTTTGAAGACTATAAAATCAAAAAGATTGTTGAGCGTGTTAAATTAGAACCAATGAAGAAAGAATCTTTCAATTCTCTAATAGACGAACAAGTAAATAATTTGGAATCTTATCCATACTCCAAAGAGGATCTCAAAAACTATCTCAATCAATATACTGGAGGTCACCCAATTTTCCTTCATGTTGCACTAAGCATAATGGAAAAAGGCGGAAGATTAGAAGATCTTCCTAGAGATGAAATTGGTATTGCAAAACAATATGTAGATCAGATGTTAAAAGGAAAATCAGAAAAAACAAGAAAAGTTCTAAATTGGATGTCCCTTTACGGAGAAATTAGGGTTGATAATATGAATAGAGGAGCATTGAGTTTTGATGACAATAGTGGTGTTAAATTTGTTCCTGACGATGGGAAGGATAAGCAGAGATTTATTGCAAACCAAATTAAATGTGATGACATAACCGATGACATAAATTCTTTAGAAGATATTAGAATTCTCAAAAGATATGGTGGTCTTTTAAAGATGAAACCTGATGTAATTAGAGATCACATAATATTTAATTCACTTGTATACGCAGGTGAAGGTTCTGACTCGAAATCATCTAGTTTTGGTAAGTTAGTCGAAAATATGTTGGATGATGTTATTAAAAAAGATGGTTATTTTGTTCCAGATCTGGAGAAGGTAATAACTACTCTAGCTAAAGTTGATTGGTATCAAAACCATGAATACAATTTTAAAAACCAGTCTAGAATTCTTTATAACTTTGTAAGTGAAGTTGTTAAGCTAGCCGAAACAACTAAGAATATAAAAGAACTATTCAGCATTGTTGATATTGCAAAACATTTTGCAGCACCATATCCAAGTAAAATAGTAGAGCTAGTCCAATCTGTACTAAAAAACTGTAATCTATCTCCTATTAAGGAAGAGTATATGTTTAGGGAGCTTAATCAAAGCGATGTTCTGGAAAAACTACCAGAACTGTTACTGGAAGCTGCACGGTATTCTGTCGATGATGGCGTCAGAAAAAACATTACTAATCTTGCAATACAACTACTAGGAATAGAAAAACAAAATAGTTATATAGGTTCTCATTCAGCATCATCTGTTATATCAACCATGATTGTAGGTGGTCCTAATATTCTGAAATCGTATCAAAGAGATTTTCAATCACAGGCTTTGGAATATATAGGAAGATTGAAGGAAGATGAAAATCCAAAGGTTGATTTCTATCAAAAATTGATTAAACCACTAATAGCAATAGTTAGAACAGAATATTCTTTTAAAGAACAGACATTGACTATGAAACGTACATGTTTACATCCGAGATCAGAAAATTACAAACATATGAGGGATATTATCAATGAGATGTGGGACACATTAGGCGAAGGTACTAAGCAGGGTAGCAAAACCATTATATTACAACTGTTTGATCAATTTGTCCATGACATACATCAACTTATCAATGCTCCTAGCATTGATAAAATTCCAAAAGATGTCCTAGATTATTACAGACAATTAAATATTGAGGTGTTTAATAAACTGTATGAAAAAATACAAGAACCATGGGTTACATCAACAGATTTTAGAGAGGCTAGAAACATTTGGGATTGGTATTGCAAATATTGTAAAGATACTGATTTAAAAAAAATTGCCGATAAATGCGAAGGTATTTTTTTGAATTTTAGTAGCAATAAATTTTATACAAACATCTGTGTCTACCCTGCACCATATAATATTGAAGAACAAATAAATGATCGATTCGAACCTCTATTGAGAGGTAAAGCATCTAAAATAGAAAGACATATTTTAGACGGGATCGATACTATTGGTAGGGATAAATTTTCTTTTTGTACAGATTATTTATGTGATTACTTTTTTGTACCTAATTTTGATGACAAAGTTATACAAGAATTTATCAATAACGCTATATGTTCAAGCCATGAAGGATTAAGAGATTTCATTAGAAACATAATAACTAGAAAGCTTCAAGATTTGAGAAAGAAGGAAAAAAAAGAGGATGTGCTAAAACTGTTAGAAGATAAAGAAAAGCTGTATTTAGAGTGTGAAGCAAAACATATGAACAACAAATTAGAACTAATAAGATTTTTGGACTTCGTTTATAGCAAAAGTAAAAAAAACCTTGGTGAAACATCAGAATTGGAATTAAAATATTTGTTAGATAAAAAAGCAATATTTGATGAAGTCAAAAGGACAGTTGTATTTATTCATATATTAACCAATATTCTACTGAGTAACTCAGAAGAGTGTGTAGAACAATACATTGATAAGTACAAGGACGTATTAATAAATGTTATCGAAAACAGTAAATCAAAAGATTCTACTAATATTGTAAACTCTGTTATTGATAGACTGCTGGTTAGTGATATTACTGATACTTTGTATATAAATATGTTAAAGCTTATATTTGAAGTGTTTTCTAAAATACCTAATTTGGGAGACATCAACTCGGTCAACTACAGCCTGCTTAATATCGTTGTGGAAAGACAAGATAAGTGGCATCCAGATATTTTTGATTTTAAAAAACTTCTATTCGAACGGCTAAAAATTGTTAATAAAGACGGAGATAATTTTTTTGATGCAATATCTATAAGTATCGACCTGTTTCCAATATTTAGATCTCCTCCATACGAAGATCGAAGTGATGATGAAGTTGTTGGTTGCTTTGAAGAGATAATGACAGAACTAAATAACAGTAGAACTTTCTTGGGTTATGAACTTCCTAAATGGTTTGAAAAATTTAATGTGAATAATGAATATGTTCCTAAAGTAGTGATTAAAAAGATAAAAGAATTAAAAGATGATGAACCTATAGAGAACATTACTATTTGGTCTAGATACGCAGGTTTTTGTGGGGAGGGCAGTGAAGAATGGAGAAATATTGCAGATACAATTTATAGAAAATTTGATGGTTATTTAGTAGGGAAATATAGAAATAATGTTTTGTGGTCATTACATAACAACGCAAAGATTGAGTCGTGGTCTGGTATATACGGGGAGTTTAGTTTAAAATGGCAACAAGATGTAGATTGGGCTAGACATAAATACGAAAATGAAAAACATCAATTTATCAAGGAATTTTATAACCTAAAATTTGAAGAGGCAAAAACTAGGATGAACCAGGAACTAGCCTGGCACAAAGAAGAGCATGGCGATGAATAAATATTTAGAAGGTGAAATAAAGAGTTTCAAGAACAAAATAGTGGAGGTTCGAAGCAAGGGAGAGAGTTTGCACGATGAATTTGTGAGTAATATTTCTAGGATAATTGAACATCTAGAATATGCCATGAAATTTGATAGCGTTCGATTATCATCACTAAATCAGATTAAATCTTTAAAGAATCTCCCGTACATGGAAAAAGAGGACAAGAAATGGCATATAAAATTTAACAATCAGGATATCAACTTTATGCACATGCGTATAAATGTTGTTGGTGGATACTTAGCAACAGTTTGGGGAGGCCAGTACGACAACATAGGTGTTGCTGTAGATACTCTATACGACATTAAGCTTGAAAAAGTAAAAAATAAAAATACCAACAAAAAGTATTACAGTAGTAACTTTTTTTCTGTTTTAGTTAAGGATGGTTATGGAGTTCTAAGACCAGTTGGATTATTGAGACAAAAGTATGGTTTATATACTTCTATATACTATGAAATAAGAAATATGTTCATACACGGAAACATTGAGTTGTTGAAAAGCTTTTTTAAAGATGACCCTAGTAAATATACGGGTTTTATCTTGAATGAAACTAAGTGTGAAGAACTAGAAAGTAGAGCTATTGACAAATGGAATCGAGGGGATAGCACAAAAAATACTATTTCACTTGATGACAGTAATAGTTTTTTTAAGACTACTGAATCGAGAGATCTGATTGAGATAATAAAGATACTTGAAGATAAAGTAGATAAATGTTCAGCAGATTTACTGTATTATGCGTCTCATAACCTGGATTTAACTAGATTTCCAGAACATTTCTAGATGGAAGCTATTTTATACTTAAAATACTATGAAAAACATATTAGCTTTTAAATAATTCAAAGTTTTTTGTAAGTTCTTCTACTTGTTTTTTAACATTATTAAGTTTTTTTTCATCTTCCAAGTTATTTATTACACTCGAAATAAGCTTTGCTATAATTTCCATTTCAGTGTGACCCATACCTCTTGTGGTTAAAGCAGGGGTTCCTAACCTAACACCACTTGTTACAAATGGTGATCTAGTTTCACCAGGAACTGTGTTTTTATTCACCGTAATTCCAACTGAGTCTAAGGCTTGTTGAGCTTGCTTTCCTGTTACATTTTTGTTGTTTAGATCAATTAAAATTAAGTGATTATCAGTACCACCACTAACCAGTTTAAAATCTTCAGATAAAAGTTTGTCTGCTAAATGTTTTGCATTAGAAATAATTCTTTTAGCATAATCCTTAAAGTAAGGTTCTAGTGCTTCTTTAAATGAAACAGCTTTTGCAGCAATCACATGTTCAAGTGGGCCACCTTGTATACCTGGAAATACTTTTGAGTTGATCTTTTTGTAGGTAGCTTCATCATTAGTTAAAATAAATCCACCTCTAGGTCCTCTTAGAGTTTTATGTGTAGTAGATGTAATAACATGAGCTTGTTTCATTGGGGAATCATGTACACCACCAGCTACTAAGCCTGCAAAGTGAGCCATGTCAACTAGCAGTTTAGCTTCGCATAAATCTGCAATCTCTCTAAATTTATCAAAATCAAGTTCTCTAGGGTAAGCACTGAATCCTGCAATAATTAGATCAGGATTACATTCGAGAGCTTTAGTTTTCAACTTATGATAATCTATGAGACCTGTGTTTTGATCTACACCATATGAAGATACATTAAAAAATATTCCACTAAAATTAACTTTTGATCCATGAGTTAGATGGCCACCGTGAGATAGATCCATTCCTAGTATAGTGGAGTTGTTTTCGATCAAGGCCATATAGGCTGCCATGTTTGCTTGAGATCCAGAATGTGGTTGAACATTTGCAAAATTAGCATTGAAAAGTTTTTTAACTCTTTCTATTGCCAAATTTTCTACAATATCTACAAACTCACACCCTCCATAGTATCTCTTACCAGGGTATCCTTCTGCATACTTGTTAGTAAGACAAGAGCCTGAAGCTTCCATAACAGCACTTGAAACATAATTTTCAGATGCAATCATCTCAAGCCCAGTTAGTTGCCTATCTTTTTCAAGAGATATAGCGTTGTGAACTTCAGGATCAATTTTCTTTATACTTTCCATGAGTCCTCAGAACAATACTCTTTTAACATTAATATAGTGGTTGTACAAAGAAATCTTTGTTTAATTGTTTAGGAGTTTAGCTTTAACTTACTTTTTTCAAAATTTCATCTGCTATTAAATCTTCTGATTTTGTATCCTGACCTACACCATTGTTTGCATTTTCATGTTCTATAAAGGATTCCTTTTTCAATTCTTGTTCTATCTTTAAAGACTCTTTATATTCATAAGCCTCTGCCAATTTAGTAAATTGAACCTTAGCTCCCAGTTGTCTACAAGCGTTTTCGATATAATCTAGATCAATTCTGAAAAATTCCTTTCTGTTATTAATCTTATTTATTCGATAAGTATCAAATATTCGGTGCAGTTCCTTTTCCATCTTAGGCGCCTCTTCACTAAAAATAATAGCATGAACATCAAAACCAAATGGAACAGAAGCATCTCCTAGTTCTTTTACGCGCTCCATAGGGTCAAGTCTTCTTGTCATACCTACTTTAAAAACATTTTCACCGAATGAACCTTCATTTGAAATAACATATACATGACCTCTGGAAGTTAGTTGTGCTTGGGATAGTGCTCTTTCTTTAGCACGGACTTCATCTAATTTTTTTTGTAAATTGTTTATGTGTTCTTTATACTCGCTAAATTTTTCTTCGGTTGCTTCTTCTAGTTTTTGTTTTGCTTCTTCTAATGCCTGGTTATATCTAACTTCTTCTGCTTTAGCTCTTTCTATCTCTTGTTGGTATTCCTTTTTAGCCTTTGCTTCTTCTCTCATTCTTAATTTAATTTCTTTTTGTTCCTCTTTTTCCTCAAAAACTTTTTCCTTATATTCAAATGCTAAGTAGAGCTCTTCAAGTTTTAATTGATAAAACTTGTCTGTAATTTCACAATGAAGAGGGTTTAATAATTTATTTATTTTTTCATAAATATTTTCTACCCTTTCTTCTGAACTATGAATGTTGTTGTGATTGACTTTTAAAATCACATTATCTGTTTGAACATTAAAGGCATTTAATCCTAATTTTATAACTCTATTAATCATTTGTTTTCCATCTTTCTCTGATTGCCCAACTGCCCATGAAGTTGGACATACTATAGCTTCTTTATTTTTTATAAGGTTTTTTTGTTCTCCTCTAATTTTATTTAATCTTTCTTTGTATCGTTCAGATTTTTCAAAGTCGTAGTGCATTTTATAATGACCTTGAGAGATAAGATCAACATCTTCATAGTAAATGTCTCTTATGCTCTTTAACTTTTTGTAGTCAGAACCAAGTTCACTTATATCTTCGACAAGTTTGTTTTTGTTATTAGATAATCTATCTACTTCTTTTTCTATATTAATTATAGTGCTATATTTTTTTAGACTCGCTTTATACTTTATAATCAAATTTTTTAATTTTAAAATATGTTTTTTTTGATCGCAAAATGCAAGAAACAAAAACAGTGAGGATATTACCAGGGTAATGATAACAAAGAAAAAAACTTTTAAGATTGAAAATGACGCCACTGTTTTACCCAGATATCTACAGCATATCTAAAAATAATTAAAAACACCCATGTCCTATCGGGTATAATAGAGCAAAAATTAATGTTTGTGACTTTGTTAATTAACAATTGATTTACTTTTATACTACTCTCTTGATGATGATAGCTATTCCTTGACCTCCACCTATACAGGCAGATCCAATGGCAAACTCCTTGTCTTGTCTAATGATCTCGTAAACCAAATGGTTCATAATTCTAACACCAGTAGCTCCCAATGGGTGTCCTACAGATATTGCACCACCATTTACATTTGTAATATCCATATCTAAATCCAATTCCTCTTGTGCTGCTAAGACAACTGGTGCAAAAGCTTCATTTACCTCAATTAAATCCATGTCACCAAAAGATAGGTTAGATAATTTTAGTGCTTTTTTCATAGCATAAATCGGACCGATACCCATAATTTTAGGATCACAACCACATGAAGCGTAACCTACTATTTTGGCCATGGGCTTTAGATTATGTTTATCTATGGCTTCTTGTGAGGCCAATACAGTGCTACATGCTCCATCAACTATACCAGATGCATTACCTGCAGTTATAACCCCATCTTTTTTAAATAAAGTTTTTAAGCTCTTTAAACCTTCCATCGTTGTATCGCCCCTTGGATGCTCATCCTTACTAAGAGATACTTTATCATCTGTTATTTTAGAAATTTCCAAATCAAATACACCGCCTTCGAAGGCTTTTTTATATCTCATTTGAGATTGATAAGCATACTGGTCTGCTTTGTTACGAGATATTTTATATCGCTGTGCAAGAGTCTCAGCAGTAACAGCCATAGGATCTCCTATGTACTGATCTGTTAGTGATGAGATTAATACATCTTCAATTTCAGTATTACCTATCTTGTTGCCAGACCTTGCACCCCTTACAACATAAGGTATTTGTGACATTTGTTCACTTCCACAGGAAAGCACAACTTCCGCATCACCTAGCCTAATGAGATTTGCTGCCTGAACCCATGTCTCAAAACCGCTGCCACATAATCTGTTTATACCTAAAGCTGGAACTTCCTTAGGTATTTGACAGATTAAACCCACATGTCTTGGTAAATAAATGGCATCAGATCCAGATTGAATTACATTACCTACCACTACATGATCTATGTTATCAGGTTTAATCTTGGCTTGCTCTATTGCTGCTTTGGAACAACTTACTGTTAACTTCGTGTTGCTAACATTTTTTAGTGATCCTAGAAAAGAACCAAATGGAGTTCGTTTAGCTCCCACTACAAACACATCTCTAAATCCATCAGCCATAAAGTATTGCTATATAAAACTTAATCGTTAGTCAAAGTAAAAACTCTTGTCACAACTTAAACAGTATATCTTTTAATTCATCAATATGAGAGATGAAGCTAATAGAGTTTAGTTCGTTTTTAGATGATTCCTTAGAAAATTGTTTTTCACTGCTTCCAGAAGTTACAAATTTATCAAATCCTAACTTTTTACCCTCTTTAAATCTAAAAAGTGAATATGGTACAGATCTAACTTGTCCAGTAAGACCTACTTCACCAAAAAAACACATGTTGTTATGTAAACACTTGTTCATATCAGAAGACAAAAGAGCAGCACATACGGACAGATCAGCTGCAGGCTCTCTTATCCTAAGGCCAGATACCACATTGACAAATACATCCTTTGAAGCAAAGTCTGTCTTTAGAAATTTATCCAAAACAGCCATAACAATAAATAACCTGTTAGGATCTATTCCAACCGAAGTTCGCTTTGGTATATTTGAATAGGTTCTAACAGATAGGGCTTGCACCTCACATAGCAACGGTCTTGTACCTTCCATTGATACTGCTATTGCACTTCCCACCGACTGTACTCTTCCATCTAAAAACATTTTTGATGGATTATCTACATCCAATAGACCGTTTTGGTTCATTTCAAATACACCTAACTCTTGGACAGAACCAAACCTATTTTTAAGTGATCTTAGAAGTCTATATTGATAGTCAGAGTCACCTTCAAAATATAGTACAGTATCTACCATGTGTTCTAAAACCTTCGGGCCAGCAAGGTGTCCGTCTTTAGTAATGTGACCTACCAAAAAAACAGTTATGTTATGTTGTTTAGAAATTGTTAAAAGTTGACCCGCACACTCTCTTACCTGTGAAACACTTCCAGGAGCAGAGAGAATCTCAGGCAAAAAAACTGTTTGAATTGAATCTAATATCAATACATCAGGTTTTTTCTTAACCATAGTGTTTATAACTTGTTCTAGATTATTTATGCTACCTATTTCCACTTTATCTTCTGATACATTTAACCTTTCCGCCCGTATTCCAGTCTGCGTGACACTTTCTTCTGAAGAGATGTAGAGTACTTTCTTTTTAGCCTTAGCTAGGTTACCTGACATCTGCAACAACAAGGTGGATTTTCCAATACCAGGACTTCCACCAACCAAAATGAAGCTACCCTGCACAATGCCTCCACCTAATGCTCTGTCTAATTCCTTGGAGCCAGAAGAGTACTTATCCAAGTTTTCTCTGGGTATGTTAGTCGTTTTTATCGTTTCATTGTGGGCATTATCTAGACCAAAGTATCTTTTTTGATCTGAAGTTTTGGTTGATAATTCTTGAGCAAAACTGTTCCACTGACCACATTCCGAACACTTACCTTCCCACTTTGATCTCTCAGCACCGCAGTTTTGACAAACATATCTATATTTTGACTTAAATGATGCCATAAGAATTGTTACCATACTGCTCATGATTTGGCGAAACTTCTTTTTGCTATTAATAATTTTTTTCATCCACAAAGCTGCTGGGGATGATTTTGTAGAGTTTAAGAGGCATTATCACAGCAAAGAATACTCTAAAGCACTCACCTCAATAAACGAGCAAGCACACAAGGGATTTAGAAATTTTGGCCTAGGGCTTGCTCACTACCAAAATGCTGAATACCAACAAACCATAGATAAACTAGACATAGCCTATGGTGAAAAAATTAATCTAGATGACTACATATATTTTTATGAAGGAGTGTCTTATCTAAATTTAAACAAATATAAAAATGCAGAATTTTTACTAAAAAAAGTTATCAAAATGAAGCCAGAAAGTTCTAAAAAAAATGAGGCCAAGTTTTACCTAGCAGAAAGTTTAATAAAAAGAAACAAGCTCAGAGAGGCAAGAAAGCATCTAGTACACCTAGAAAGATCAATGAGAAACAATAGAAATTTTTATCCAAAAGTTCTATGGGGATTAACAGGCATTGATACAAAACAAAAAAGTGCATGGAGAGCATGTAGGTGGGCAAAAAGACTTTATACAAAATATCCAACCCACGAATTAATAGATAATTGGGATATTGATTTTAGTAAGATAAAAGTAGAAGACATACCTCTTAGGTGTAATGTTAGTTTAGATGATAAAAGAAAAAGAATAAAAAGATTCCAGTACGAAGGGTTTTCCAAAAGAGCCAGGGAAGAAATAGCCCTTTTGGAAAATAAAAAATCTGAATTTGAGTTGGATATATTACTGGCTAATTACTTAGTGCAAGATGGATTTGTGAAAGAGGCATACGATCTGTTATCAAAACACTACGGTGAAAACACGCAGTATCACTACTTAAACTTGCTTGCCACCATACAGTCTAGATTAGGCTCACATGAAGAATCAACTCAGACATATGACTACATAAGCACAACAAGAGTGTCTAGAAGACTTAAAGAGAAGGCTCTCTTTAACAGTGCTTTTGTAAATTTTCAAAGTGGGCAATATAATCTAGCTTCAAATAAGTTCGCTAATTTAATAACTAGAACAAAAAATAAACATCTAACTAGAAAAGCACAATGGTATAAGTATTGGGCTAACTATCTTGGTGGAAATTATGAAAGTGCATTAGAAGGTTTTGATAGAATTATAACAAACCGTGGCCAAGACGAGAGAAAAATTAAATACTATTCAGCTTTATCCTATTTGAAAACTGATCGGGCTGAGGAAGCAAAACAAATTTTAAAAGAGTTATCAAATAACAGCCATGACTTTTATTCTTTGGCGGCGGCTAGTAGGTTGGAAGGATTAAAGAAGGTAAGATTTTTCTCTTTTTCTAGTTTAGGCGGGGGCTCTAGGACATTGAGCAGTAATAATATAGAAGATAATACTGTGCATACATCTGTTGTACTGGCTGACGACAAACTTAAAAATAGATTTGAGAGAGCAAATAATTTGGAAAGTTTAGGCTTTTACGATCTTGCAAAAGAAGAGTTGTACTTCATAGAAAAGAGTTCTGTAGACAAGGATAATCTAAGGTTGCTTATGGCTCATTACAATAAAATTAATGCTTTTAATAGAGCTAGTTATGTTGGTGAGATATATCTAGAGGAAGACATGGGTCATAGCCCTGTTGCAACAAACAGAGGTATTTGGCAAAACACCTATCCTAAAGCTTATGAAGAGCATGTTTTAGATGTTTCAGACAAATTTAATGTAGAAAAAGAATTAATTTGGGCAATCATGAAAACAGAAAGCAATTACAGAAAAGATGCTATCTCGCCTGTAGGTGCAATGGGACTTATGCAAATAATGCCATACACTGGACAAAAAATAGCTTTAATGCTCAGCATGCCATCTTTTGAATCACAACAATTACAAGATCCAGCTTTAAACATTAAGTTTGCTGCAAGATATTTACAGAGACTTTTAAAACAGTTTGATAATAATATTGCTCTTGCGTCTGCTGCATACAATGCAGGGCCTCACCGAATACATAGATGGCTTGGTAATTTTAATAGCCTGCATATGGATGAATTTATAGATCATATTCCATTTAAACAAACAAGAGGATATGTAAAAAAAGTAATAAAGCACTACAACATATACAAGGTTTTGTACTCTAAAAAGATAAATAATAATGCACTTGCATTTTTATCTAAGCCAATAGAGATCAAATCTAGTTCAAAATCTATATACAAAGAAGATTGGTCAGATGTTAATAATTTAAGTGCTAGTAAAAAACAGACAAAGTTGATTAATTCAAATAACACATTTGCCTTTGATAACCGCTAAATCAACTACATAACTAATTTTATATCTGGCGACGGTAACCACCACCAACTTCATATAGAGCATGAGATAACTCTTTTAGGGAACAATGTCTAGAGGCAGACATCAGTGCCTCAAAAATATTTCCATTAGAAAGAGCCGTCTTCTTTAAGTTTTCCAACTCCAAAGCTGCCTTGTCCTTATTTTTTTCTTTAAAGGAATTTAAATTTTTTAGTTGAGAATCCTTCTCTTCTTTAGTTGAACGCCTTAGCTCTATTACTTCTTGTTTTTCAGATTTGTTAGGATCTATGTAAGTGTTAATTCCAATTATGGGCAACGATCCAGAATGCTTAAGGTGTTCGTAGTACATTGACTCATCTTGAATTTTACCTCTCTGATATTGTCTTTCCATGGCCCCAAGCACACCACCTCTTTCATGCAAACTCATAAATTCTTTTAAAATAGTATCTTCAACTAAATCAGTAAGTTCTGTCAAAAACCAACTACCTTGATTTATATTTTCATTTTTTGCTCCACCAAACTCTTGATTAATGATCATTTGTATTGCCATAGCTCTTCTGACAGATTCTTCAGTAGGTGTTGTTATAGCCTCATCATATGCATTAGTATGTAGGCTGTTGCAATTATCATAGACGGCAATTAAGGACTGTAAAGTAGTTCTTATATCGTTAAAATCTATTTCCTGTGCATGCAGTGATCTTCCACTTGTTTGAATGTGGTACTTCAATTTTTGAGATCTTTCATTAGCTCCGTATAAATCTCTCATTACCACAGACCATATTCGTCTAGCTACCCTGCCAATTACTAAATATTCTGGGTCTAATCCATTTGAAAAGAAAAATGATAAGTTAGGAGCAAAGTCGTCTATATTCATTCCTCTGGATAAATAATATTCTACATATGTAAAACCGTTTGCTAAAGTGAATGCTGCTTGGGTTATTGGATTAGCACCTGCTTCTGCTATATGATAGCCAGAAATACTGACGGAATAAAAATTACGAACATCATTATCAATAAAATATTGCTGAATATCACCCATCATTTTTAGAGCAAAATCAATGCTAAAAATACAAGTGTTCTGAGCTTGATCCTCTTTTAAAATATCTGCTTGAACAGTTCCTCTAACAGTGGATATAACCATTTTTTTTGTTTGATGAAATTCTTCCGGGGTTAATTTTCTTCCAAGTTCATTTTCTTTTTTGTCAACCTCATAGTTTATTGCGGTATTCATGAAGTAGGCTAGTATCATTGGAGCAGGGCCATTTATAGTCATACTAACACTGGTTTGTGGATTGATTAGATCAAAGCCTTTATATAGACGTTTCATATCCTCTAAATTACAAATACTAACTCCACTCTCTCCTATTTTTCCGTATATATCAGGCCTCACCTCTGGATCTTCTCCGTACAAAGTCACAGAGTCAAATGCTGTAGAAAGTCTCTTTGCTTTATCGTTTTTACATAGATAATGAAATCTTTTATTTGTTTTGTCTGGTGTTCCTTCGCCGGCAAATTGTCTCCTAGGCATCTCATCAGATCGTTTTAATGGATACACACCTGCAGTAAATGGAAAATGGCCAGGTACATTTTCAAATTTTAAAAACTTTAATCTATCTCCATAATCACTTATATCTGGATAAACAATTTTTTTTATCGAAAGTCCGCTTAGAGATTTGGTTATAAGTGGTACTTTTAAAGTTTTGCCCCTCACATTATAAGAAAACTCTTCGTTAGCATATTTATCTTTTATCTCATCCCATGAATAGAGTAATTCAAGATCAGCTTTGCCTATTTCTTTTTTGATTTTGTTAATTTTCTCATCTAATAACTCTCCTATTTTTTTATCTAGCTTTTTTGACTTTTCAAGTGCATAGAGATCTTGAGCAAGCTTTATATTTTTTGTTGTTTTTTTTCTATACTCTTCTATTGTTGATACAATTTCAGCCAAATAACCTTGTCTTGAAGCAGGGATTATAGTTGTAAGTTCAGACTCTTGTAATTTACCAGTTTTCCATCCAAGTTTTTTCATAATAGAATAAAATAGTTTATTTACTCCACGATCATTGAACTGTGCTGCTTGTGTTAAAAATATAGGTAAAGTTTCATCTTTATATTTATCTTGATCAAATAGCTTTTTTGATCTTCTGTATTGCTTTATTACATCTCTTAGTGCGTCCTTTGATCCTCTGTGATCTGCCTTATTTATTGAAATAAAATCTGCATAATCTATCATATCTATTTTTTCTAACTGTGTACTGGCTCCAAATTCTGAAGTCATAACATACAAACTAAAATCAGCAACTTCTGTTATTGCGGTATCTCCTTGTCCTATTCCAGATGTTTCTGCTACAATTAGATCAAATCCATGATTACCTATTTCTTGAATAATAGCTTTTAGTTCATTTGCTATTTCTTTTCCTGATCCTCTAGATGCAATAGATCTCATAAAGAAATTATCATTGGTGAGTGAGTTCATTCTTATTCTGTCGCCTAATAATGCTCCACCTGTTTTCTTTTTGGTAGGATCAACACATACTACGGCCACTTTTTTGTCAGTTTCTCTAATTCTAAGAAGTAATTCATCTACCAGGGAGGATTTACCGGCTCCGCCAGTACCAGTAACACCTAAAATGGGAGGTATATTTGAAACCTTGGGTGTTTTTTTGTTTAATTCAACTTCTAGAATTTTTAATCCCAAATCTCTTTCAAGTAATTGTTTTGATTTTTTTATTTTTTGTTTTTTTGCTTTTTGTGATTCTTTTAGAAGATCAAAAGAACACTCTTTTACAATATAATTTATCATACCTTCTAGGCCCATACGATTCCCATCGTCAGGGTGAAAAATTTTGGTTATTCCATATGCCTCAAGCTCTTTTTTTTCATCTTTTATAATTACACCGCCGCCGCCGCCAAATATCTTTACATAAGAAGCATTAAACTCATCAAGTAGGTCTTTGGTGTATTTAAAAAATTCCATGTGGCCACCCTGGTAACTACTGATGCAAGCACCTTGAGCTGACTCTTGCAAAATAGCTCTTACTATTTCCATTACAGATCTATTGTGGCCTAAGTGAATGACTTCACATCCAGCATCCTGAAGCATTCTTCGGATTATGTTGATACTGACATCGTGACCGTCAAATAAACTTGCAGCAGTTACTATTCTTATAGGTGTATTAGACATTTTTAAATTTTGCTTTTCGTTTTGAGATAAAAGCTGACATTCCTTCTTTTGCATCCTCATTTTTAAAACAATCTAAAAATTCTTTTCTTTCTAGTGACAAGCTTTCATCAAATTGTAAGTTTATACCCTCTATCATTGCTTTTTTAGCATGTTTTATTGCAACACTGCTGTTATTTTTGATTTTATCTAGCATGGTGTTGAGACTTGATTCTAAATTGTTAGTTACTTCCGATACCAAGCCTAACTCGTAGGCTCTTTTGGATGTAATCATATCGCTTGTAAGGATAATTCTAGCTGCTTCGGCAGTAGGAATTTTTCTAATTAATCTTTGAGTGCCACCAAGTCCTGGTATTAAACCAAGTTTTGTTTCTGGTAGTCCAAACTTAGCTTTTTCATCTGCAATTATAATATCACAGCTTAGGGCAAGTTCCATTCCACCACCAAGAGCAAATCCGTGTACTAGAGCAATCACAGGGATTTCCATTACTTCGAGTCTTCTTAAAGTATTATGTCCTGTGTGGACAAATAGTTTTGCCTGTGTGTTGTCCATTGAATTTAGTTCTTTGAGATCAGCACCTGCAACAAAAGCTCTTCCTTGTCCTTTTAAAACCAAGGCTCTTACAGATTTGTCTTTGTCCACATCGTCTAATGCTTGATTTAGCTCTTCAAATACCAATGGGTTTAGGGCATTCATGGAGTCGGGTCTATTTATTGTTATGTAAAAAACTCCATCGATAAGCTCTGTAATGAGGGTTTTCATAGATCTCCTTATTTTTCGTAAGTAAACACACCTTTTTTTGTTTTTCTTCCTAACCAGCCTGCTTCTACATATTTTATCAATAGTGGGCAGGGTCTTTTAGACTCGCCTAATTCTGTATGTAATACATGCATAATGTAAAGACATGTATCCAGGCCTATAAAATCAGCCAAGGTGAATGGTCCCATTGGTACATTTGTTCCAAGTGTCATTGCTAGATCAATGTCTTCTGCTTTTGCCAGGCCTTCTTGCAGGGCATAGAAAGCTTCATTGATCATAGGCATAATAATTCTATTTACAACAAACCCTGCTGCATCTTTTGATTCTATACATGTTTTTCCTAATTTTTTGGATAACTCAGTTACTGTATTAAAAGTTTCGTCTGAAGTTTGCATACCTCTTATTACTTCAACCAATTCCATTAATGGAACAGGGTTCATAAAATGCATACCACAGATCTTGTCAGGTCTGGAGGTGCCGGAGGCTAATTTGGTAATAGAGATAGAGGAAGTGTTGGAGCAAATTATGGCTTCTTTTTTCAGTAACTTATCTAAGGAGGCAAAGACGTCTTTTTTTAAATCTTTATTTTCTGAAACTGCCTCTATAACAAAATCAGCCTTAGATAAATCTAGTATGTTGGTAGTAAATGTAATTTTCTTTATTTTATCTGCACTGTCTTGAGTGATCTTTTGTTTTTCTAATAGTTTTTGAGAGCTTTTTTGAATAGCTTTTTTGGCTTTTTCAATGGCATCTTTGTTTGAGTCAAAGCAGACAACTTTAAAGCCTGTACTTGCAGATACCTGTGCTATGCCGCCACCCATTTGACCTGCTCCAACCACTCCAATTAGATCAATATCCATAAGACACACTCCTTAACTTTTTAAAACTTGAAGTATAACACAAAATATTGGTTATTTTAAACTTGCCTAACATGACCACATTATAGCTTTTTAAAGCATACTCTCTAATCTAGAAAGCACAATTTATTTTCTTTTACAATTAATAAAGTTTCAAACCTTACCCCTGAAAGAGCATGGTCTTTGAATAGGTTTTTGGGGGAGGGTTATGGTGTATTGCATAATTGCAACAAATGCTTTGAGACAAATAGTGTTAGACTTCTTGTTTTAGCAAATCAAATTGTCTTTTCAAGATAAACCCGCCCCATAAGATTGATAGTATGATTAAGCCCTTTCCAACATTTCCAGTCAAATATGCAAGACTGTCATGATACTGCATATTGTTTGTAGAAGTTAAAATAAAACTCCAGTCATGAAAGTCTGGGTTGTCCATCCCTGTAACTCCTCCCAGTAGCACTAGTTTCTTATCAAAGGCATCATATATGTAGGGGGAAATATCTAAAAAATTAAAACCCAACCACCAAAGGCATATGGAAGATTCCAGCATTTCTTTTCTTCTAATAAATCTTATCATAACAATCACAGGCACAAGCAATTGTAGGAGTGTTCCGCCAAATGAATGCATAATGCTTCCTAACGGTGCAAAAATTATGTGACCAGCCTCATGAAATGGAAGCGACACATAATGGAGTACAGATGCCGATGATCCATAAGGGTTGGTTTCAAAATTAGTATCGTTCATGAAGCTTATACCCCAAACAAAAAACAAGGCATACAGGGTACACCAAAAAGCAAAAGTAGTGTTATTCCCAGGGTTTTTGGTAAAAAAAATAGTATCACATAACTTCTTCCAAATCCTAAATTTTAGGTCGGAATTACTAGTCACGACGATCACTTCTCTATCCATAAGGAAGGATTCGGTTAATTTTGAAAATCACTTTAAAAAGTAAAATACAAACTATTTTTAAAAAAGCTTGGCCTTAACACTAATGTCCTTAGTGTGAGGGTTGATATTGATAAAAAATATGGTGATTTATTTAATCCATTGAATAAGAGAATAATATCCAAAACATCCTTGTTCGATAATCCGTACAACAAAGCTAACGAACAACAAAATGTATGATATTACTAAGTTTTTGAAATTACTTCGTAAACTACTAAAACACTCTCTCTACACAGACATTTTTAGTTGAGATTTATAAAAATAGGGCTGCTATGTGCATTTTTTGTACTCTTCTAAATTAAACTTCCAACACTTTGGACAATTAAACAAAACATGCTCATCTGTAGTCCATACATATTTTTCCTTACAATTAATAAAGTTTCAAACCTTACCCCTGAAAGAGCATGGTCTTTGAATAGGTTTTTGAGGAGAGGGTTATGGTGTATTGCATAATTAAAACAAATGCTTTGAGATAGCTATAAAGCCAAGTAAAACTGATGTTGTATGTTACCTTTGATAATTACCGCTATATTATCTGCCACTTTACAAGCTAATACCCAAGATTGGGTAAGTGTAAGTCTTTCTGATAAAAGATCAGGTTGGATTAGAAGTAGTGTATTAATTTATGACTTACATTTTTCGAGTAGAGCTATATTAAAAGAGAGCATTAAGAAAAACAACATGATCTTAAACAGAGGTACAGAGGTTGTAATACTAGGATCGAAGGGTGGAAATTTTAAATGCCAGCATCCAAAAGGCATAACCTGGATAGAAGGTAGATATCTTAACCCATCGGATAGAGATTTAGGATATATTGTTACAACCAAAAAAACAGATTTAAAAAATCGTTCTTTCAACAAAGCAGGGAAACTAGCAGCAGGCTTAAAGATAAAGGCCATTAGATTTGTGGATAATTTTGTTCAGATAGAATGGGATGACAAAAAGTACTTTGTCGAAATTGATTCTATACTAAGTAAGTTTAACTTTGCCTCGATGGTTAAAACTGATATTTGGCATGATGTAAAGAGCGTATTACAACATCGCATTGTTACAACCAGAGACAAAATTATTAACATGGAGGATGTGAGAGGAATTATAACAAATAGAAGTTATGGGTATATAGCTACAACAAGGGCTAATGTTAGAAAGGGTAAAGACTTAAAGAGTAAAGTTTTAACTAGTCTTCCTGGTTTTTTACCTATTCCAATTAACGGATTATATTCCAAGGATAGTTCTCTGCCTGCAAGGGGTAAGGTGGCAATGAATAAAAAAGTTATTTCAAAACCTAAGCTGTTAAAAAAGGGTAAGGATAATATTCCTGCTCCTGATTTATACTTTAATAAAAAGTCATGGACATCTGATGAACTTTTTAACAGGACAATTTTTGATATAGCTACAAGTTCAAGGGTTAAAAACCTTATGTTTGCGTCTGCAGGTGGGGTGTTTAAATCTACAACTGGGGGGAAACTTTGGGAAAAAATAGAAGTGTTTGAAAATAATAATCTGCCCATTGCTGTTTCCAAGAATGGTACTGTGTATATAGGTCAATACAAGAGTGTTGATAATGGAGTAAGTTTTGTACCCTACATTAAGTGGGATTTAGCCTTAAAGGCTATTCAGTATCAGGGTGTAAGTAATGTTGGCCTATTAAGTATAAACAATATTAGTTTTTTAAATGATGAGGAGAACACTTTCAAACTTGATCTACAGTTAGAAAATAATAAAAAGGCCAGCATAATAACCCATGATGGTGGATCATCTTGGCTCCCTGTCATTGATTAGTATAGTTTATAACGAGCAAGCCTATGAAATATTTTTAGTCATACAAAGGGAAGGAGACTCGAAATACGGTTCTGTGATTGGTGCTTCCGTCAAACTTTATTTCACTTGGAAGTCCCGAACTTTGCATAATTTCATCAGGTAACTCCGGTTCTCTTTTCGTTTTGTGAGAGCCCAAGATTAGATAGTCGTAAAAAAGCCCAAGGTTTACGGCTTTTATTTTCCAATTCACACCTATGCCAGCAGAACCTGATCTAGTATGGCTTGGCTTATCATTTTCGAACCGAAAAGTTTCATTATCTGAAACCTCCAAACGTATATCAGGGCTTATTCTAGATATTCCTGCGTCTACAGAAACATATGGTGTGGCATGAGAATTATTTACAAAATTATAAGTAAGTCCTGTTGTCAAAAGTAAAACGTGCCTTTCACCTGCTAAATAAACAGCATCTGCATATTCGGTAAGAAGTGTGTGTTCTAGTTCATGATCAAAAGAGCTCAATTCCAAACCTAATTCCAAACCATTTTCAGACCTGTAACTGAACCCAAGACCTAGTGACGGAAGATACACTTCTTTAAACTCAGCTACTCCTCTACTCTCATCGGAGTTATTGAGTATGTAGTCGATTTCGTTTGCTAGCATTGATCCTAAGGATACTTGAAACCTCCAGCCATAATCATAATAAAGATATCTGTCATCCACTTGTGAATAAGCCTTACAGGCCAGGGTTTGAAATACAATCACTATTGTGAAAATAATCTTTTCCATACTTTTTCACCTTTAGATGTTTTTTCCATGTTTTCATATTTTTTAAAAAGTTCAACTATGCCCTTGTGTTCTTTATCTTTTGCGATGGATAGAGCAGTCTTACCACTGGAATTTTCCAAGCTAGGATCTGCTCCTCGACTCAAAAGTAGATCAGCAATATCCAAATAACCATAAAAAGCAGCGTACATCAAAGCAGTCCATCCTGTTTTAGCAACTTGAATATTTGGATCAACCCTCAAATTTAGGAGGGTTAAGGTGTCCAATCTTTTTCCTTGGACAACCGCTAGCATTAAAGGAGTGTAGGTTAAGTGAGTAAAAGCATTCACATTCGCTCCTAAATTTACAAGCCTTAAAACAGCACCTATATTACTATCCGAAATCATCAATCCAAGGGGGTTAAAACCGCTGGATGTTACTGAATCAATATCGGCCCCTGATTTTATTAGAAACTCTACAACTTCCCATTTTTTCTTTGTAGCTGCCAGAATTACAGCTGTGTATCCTTCTTGATTTTCAGCATCCATATCTGCTCCTGAGTCTACAAGCACTTTGGCAACATTCAGGTGACCGTGTACGGCTGCCATCATTAGAGAATTTAATCCTCGGTTTTGTCCTATTGTTGTTTTTGCTTCTATGTCCGCCCCTAATTCTATTAGCAGCCTAACAGCATCTTGATCACCAGTAGTAGCTGTTAGCATTAGAGCAGTATAGCTCCCATGGTCAGTTGCATTTACCTCTGCCCCTAATTCTACTAGTTTTCTGACTGCTTCTAGCATGCCTTTTGCAGCTGCAAGTATTAAAATGGGATGATTAGGGCTTAGCATTTGAATATTTGCTCCAGATTTTATTAGAAACTCTACAACTTTCCATGATTTTGTCATTACCGCGTAGGTTAATGCAGTAAGCCCTGCAGAGTCAGCAGCATCAGGATCTGCTCCTAATTTTATTAACTGGGTAATTTTATTCAGGTCACCTAGTTTAGCTGCAGTTACCAACTCAGCATCATGCCATGGAATGGTTGCTTCCACTACTTCCGATTCAACTTCACTCAATAAAGTTTCTGAACCTGTATCACTTTGATTTTTTGTTAAAAAACTAGCTATCTGTTCATTTACACTAACAGGCTCTGCTATTGCCATTGCAGTTTGTCCCTCATTATTTGTAAGGCTTATATCCGCTTCCTGCCCAATCAAAAACTCCATAACTTCTAAGTTTCTGCCGAGTACTGCCTCCATTAAAGGAGTGTAACCTTGGTTGTCTTGTGCATTCACATTCGCACCTAGGTTTACAAGTAACTTTGTTACCTCAAGATCCCCTAGATTTGCCGCCAACATCAAAGCTGTATAGTCATTAGGATCTGTTGCATCCACATCTAGTCCTGAAACCATGCTCATTCTAATCCTATTGAAATTGCGTTCGGAAACTGCTCTCATTAGGTGCTCGTGTTCTTCTGCATACCCATCGCTTAGAGCATTAACACAACCCTCGCTGGCAAACACTGACACCTGAAACAAGATAGTCATTATAGTCATTACTACGATGGGTTTTTTGGCAGTCATTCTAGTGCTCCCTAGCTTTGTACTTCCTGATAGATATTTATGAAATCAACTGGGGGTTATACTAACCTAACAATGTCTTTAGTTGTCACTTTTTAGAAAATTTACCTTGGTTTTGTAAACTTTTACCTGACCCTGTAGTCAATGAAATACAAGGTTACTACTAGTCCAGTTAGTAGCGAGGGATTACTGATAGTATAACAATGGAATTTTTTGTCTCTCTATAGGCCCAAAGTATCCTATATCTTCTCTTGTGTGTTGGTTTTGAATTGAATCAAAAAGAACACATGTTAAAATAACCTGCAAGGTGATTCGTTAGATATTTACTGTAGATAGTACAAGAGGAGGGACATAATGAGGTATCTATCGGTTGCATTATGTGTACTACTAACTACATCTTAGGTTTGTCTTTACAGATGAGCCCAAAACAGCCAACTCGCCTCCGCCATCGCCTGAATCAGTAAAACAATCTAACTTACGCTTACAGAACTATAAATTTAACAGTTCTTTTTGTGATGCAGTAAGAAGTGATGATGTGGATTTAGTTGCACTTTTAATAAAACGCCTAGCTGATGTGAATGGAAATATCTGTCCGTTCCGTATTTCTGATATGCGATTTTATGTTCCTCCCCTTCATGAGGCAGCAGATGTAGGGCATGTCAAGGTAGCAGCTCTTCTTATAAAACATGGAGCCGATATAAATATAAAAAACGGGGGAGGAAAAACACCGCTTGATCATGCAAGATTGGCTAACAAAAATGATATTGTTAGTTTGCTTAAAAAACACGGAGCCAAAAAATAGGACTCAAAAACCTTGTTTTTTACCTCATTAGGCTCACCTTTAATGGTAGGCCCACGAGGACTCGAACTTAGGACCCCGCAGGTTATGAGCCGGATGCTTTAATGAATTGGTAGGCCCACGAGGACTCGAACCTCGGATCCTCCGGTTATGAGCCGGATGCTTTAACCAACTAAGCTATGGGCCTTTATTTGTTGTTATTGTTCAAAAAAAACTTCAGCTTTTTGGAACGAGAAGGGTGCCTTAGTTTCCTTAGAGCTTTTGCCTCAATCTGTCTTATACGCTCTCTGGTAACATTGAAGTCCTGACCAACTTCTTCTAAAGTATGATCACTTTCTTCTCCTATCCCAAACCTCATTCTTAGAACTTTTTCTTCTCTTGCAGTCAATGCCCCTAAAATTTTTCTTGTCTGTTCTGCTAGATTTAAACTTGAAACGGCATCAGATGGATTAATAACCTTTTTATCCTCTATAAAATCACCCAAGTGAGAATCTTCCTCTTCACCAACAGGAGTTTCCAAACTTATAGGTTCTTTTGCAATTTTTAAAACCTTCCTAACCTTATCAACAGGCATCTCCATCTTTTCAGCCATCTCTTCTGGTAAAGGATCACGACCCAACTCATGCACAAGTTGCCTGGATGTTCTCACCAATTTATTTATGGTCTCAATCATATGAACAGGAATTCTGATTGTTCTAGCTTGATCTGCAATGGCACGAGTAATAGCTTGTCTAATCCACCAAGTTGCATAAGTAGAAAACTTATAACCTCTTCGGTATTCAAACTTATCAACAGCTTTCATCAGTCCAATGTTACCTTCTTGAATCAGATCCAAAAACTGTAAACCACGATTGGTGTATTTTTTTGCAATCGAAACAACTAGACGTAAATTAGCTTCAACCAACTCAGCTTTTGCAATATCTGCGGCCTTTCCACCTTTCCACATAGAAAGATAGATATCCTTAAGCCAGCTATGGCTCATTCCAGTTTCCCTATAAAGCCTATCTAACCTTTTTTCTGCGTTAACAGCTTGCCTCACATAAGCTTGGAAAGCTTCAAAACTTAAGCCAGTATTTCTGTGCAATTTACCAATCTCCTTGTCATCTCTTTGAACAAGTTCATATTGCTTTTTTAGACTCTCTAGATCCTTAGAAAAAGTTCTCTCTACAGCCTTTTTCTTTCTAATTCTTAGTTCCACAGTTCTGTTAACTAAATTTTTAAATTTCACAACTATACGATTTATGACCTTACGATTAAAGTTAACACCAGAAAATTTCTCCATTAACTTCTTATTGAGGACTTCTAAATCAGCCTGAGCTTTATTTCGTTTCTCTAGATCCTCATAGTGTTTTAGAAGGGTGTCAAAAATAGGAGCTACACCTTTTTGATATTTTTTTACATAATCAATTAAATTATGAATTTTCTCAATGTACTCAGACTCATCATACTGAGCATCTTCATCCTCTAAACCTCTAAACAACGACTTAATTTTAATTTTTCCATCGTCAAGTCTCCGACCTAATTGTGCTATCTCTTCCGTACCTAAAGGAGACATCAACATCGATCTTACAATCTGACGCTCTCCACTTTCAATTCTCTGAGCAATTTGTACTTCACCTTCACGAGTTAAAAGGGATACGCCACCCATTTTTCTTAAATACATACGAACAGGATCATTGCTCTTTATATCTTCTGGTACCTCAGGAGTCTCTTCCTCTTCTTCATGAGAGCCTAAACTAAATTCTCCACTTTCTGATTTAGCAGATCTACCTATGCCAGGACTTAAAACTTTGACATTAGCTTTAAGCAAAGAGTCCATAAGCCAATCAATGGCTCGAAAAGATACCACTTCTAAAGGAAGAGCTTCGTTGATTTCATCTACTGACAACTTACCTTTTTTTTTATAAATACCACGCAGGTTAGTTAGCTCGGAAGCAACCGCTTTAATTTGTTCTTTTAAAGTCATAGTTTTACCCATAGATTATCCTCAAAAATGTTAACACCAACACTAGACAACAAAACAAGGACTCAGAGTTCTAGCATCGGAAGTTATGATCAAAACTAAAACAAGTCATGTTTAAAATTAAACAAGCAAAACCTCTTATTTAAAATCTGCTTTGGATAGACCATGTCTTTCAATCTGAAGCTTGCTAAATTGTCTAAGTTTCTCATCCCTGTTGTCATAGTTTATGTTGTTTAAAACCAACTTAGATCTATGCTTCAAAAATCGTGCCTTTACTTTAGAAACACAGTCACAAAACAACTCATCAATTTTATTAGCGTCTAAATTAGTACTCAAATCCATCATACAACCTATAAGACCATCTGGTTTAGGTTCTAAGCTGTGGATCAGAGTATCAACACTAAACTTGTCATGTCCACTTAGATTTTGTAGTTTTTTTACTATGTGTGTAATGTTTTTGCATGAAAGTGAGTCTTGAATCCCATCTAACTTTTTCACATATTCGGGTTTTAACAACAAAATTGAGGCAAGTACCAACTCATGTTTAGGAGTGGAGGATACCTTCTTGGAATCAGGTTTTGTGTAATTTCTGGGTTGAAATCTACTCCTAAATCCTTTGTTTGCTACGATATGTCTGGGTATTTCCAAAATATCCTCAAGCATTTTATCGAAGCTATACATGAGGCTCTGGTCTCTTACATGCTTTCTTAGCTCTATTATTTCATTAAAAATCTGCTCTCTATCATAGATAGTGAGAACTCTGTTGTTCTTTTTCATTTTGCCAATTAAAAGCCATTTGAACAGATCTTCAGACTGACCCATGTTGTCTCTCAGCCAGTTTGCTCCCTTTTTTTGCAAAGTTTCGTCCGGATCTTTACAAGGAAGTTTTAGTATTTTAGGATATAGCCCAGCTTTTAAAAGCACAGGTAATGCCCTTGTAGATGCCATCATGCCAGCTTCATCAGAATCGAACAATAAAACCACATTTTTTGTATATTTCTTTAACACGATGGCCTGTTCATCGGTAAGACCTGTACCCATGATCCCAACAGTATTTTTAAATCCATGCTTGTGCATGCTGATTACATCCATATACCCTTCTACCACAATAGCCCTATCCTCTCTTCTGATAGAACTAATGGCATTGCTAACTCCATATAAGATTTTCTTTTTATAAAACAACTTAGATTCAGGACTATTTAGATATTTAACGCTGTCATCTTTTGATACTGTCCTGCCTCCAAATCCAAGGACTTTGTTTGAGTCTTTTATTGGAAAGATAATTCTATTTCTAAACAGGTCATAATAATTGTTTGATTTGTTTTTTCTTATAAGGCCTAAACTTTCTACAAGCTTAAGATCATGCTTATCTAGGTGATCTAGTAGTGCTGTCCAGCTATCTTTGGCAAAACCCAGATCAAACTCTTTAACCATATCTAGTATTCCTCGTTTTTCTAAGTAAACTTTTATAGGATGATCTGAAGAAAGGTTGTTTAAATTATGTTTAAAGTACTCGTTAGCAAGAGAATTAATTTTTATAAGTTTAGCATAAGTTTTATCTGTATAACTTGGTTGATGAATGGAAATTCCGGCTCTATTAGCTAAAAACTCTAGTGCTTCTTTGAAGTTAAGGGATTTCATTTCGCTTACAAAAGAGAATACATCTCCACCTCTTCTGCATCCATAGCAGTAATAGAGACCGAGGTCTTCGGATACAGTAAAGCTTGGTGTTTTTTCAGCATGGCCAGGAAGAGGACACAGTCCTTTTAAACGACTACCTGATTTGGTTAAAGTGGCAAACTCCGATACCAGAGAAGCCAAATTACTAGCCTCTCTGACCTGTTCTTTTAAATCAGTTTGCATTCTAGACACCAAGATTTTGTTTTACAATAGCACTGGTTTTTTTGGGGTCAGCCATTCCATTTGTTTTTGCTAAGACTGTCTTCATAACTTTACCCATATCCTTAAGTGAGGTGGCATTTAGCTCCGCTATAACTTGTTTTACCACTTGTCCTAGTTCCTCTTCTCCTAATTCCTTTGGTAAGAATTTTTTAAAGATGCTAATTTCATTTTTGGCACCTTCTACAAGCTCCGATCTGTCAGCAGACTTAAATTGCTCTAAAGCGCCCTCTTGTTGTTTCACTAGCTTTCTTATCACTTGAAAAATGTCAGAGGATTTAATGCTTTCTGGTCTAAGCTCAATTTCTTTGTTTTTAATCTGAGATCTTAGATATCGCAACACACTTAGAGATTTCATATCCTTAGCTTTCATTGCAAGCTTTATCTCAGAATCTATTTTTTCAATAAAATCCATTTTTAAAAACTCTGATCATGACCCTTTTTTATTTTTTTCAAAACTCTCTTTCTGGCTGCCATACGTTTTTTCTTATTTTTTACACTTGGTTTTTCGTAACACTCGTGCTTTTTCATGTCAGATAAAACACCGGCTTTTTCAACTAACTTTTTGAACCTTCTAAAACATTGTTCAAAGTTATCGCCATCTCCTATTTTCATGTAAGTCAATTAGTATCACCACCTTTATGAAAACTTATAACTGCAACTGCCTTCTACTACACCTGGCCTATAAGCACAAGGTCTTCCGAACGAGGCAAAAATAAGTGGATTTGTTCATCAAGGTCTTCGCTAAAACTGAAAGTTGCCTAGGCAAAATGCAGTGCAAGGCACAAATGTAGCCAAGGTACTTTCAGTATTAGAGTTGCCCAGCTCTGTAAGGTGTAATACAACACCAGTTACTTTTTGCCTAGTGGTTGCCCAGCTTTGGACACGATGCCGATCCCGTTTCACAGAGTCTTCCCTGATTCTTCTAGTATTGATTCTGTGGTATGTGTTCAAATTTACTAGGTTTAATCGGCTTTAGGTAAGAAGATGTATCAAGCCATCTGTTGGCAAACTGTGCATAGGGGGGGTATTTTTCAAAACCCAGAAAGTTTATCCCTAGTCTTCTTGCTACAATACACTCTGATCCAGAACCTGCAAATGGTATGAGAATGGAGGCTTTAGTATCGTAAGGTCTAACCACAGAGCTAATTAGGCGTTCTGTTAATCCAAAAGGCTTTTGGGTGGGGTGTTTCCAGGTTTGATGATCAAAATGATTCTTTAGTTGATTTGGCGGGTATATATCGCCACAATCTTCACATTTAAACCATCGTTCTTTGTACCCTGCGCCCCCTGCCAAAGCAGGAATTTTGATTACATCTCTAGGCAAAGCCCCTCTTTTGTGTACTTGATACTTTGTCAAATTGTTGCCAAATCTGGATTGCACATCTTTTCTTACTTTTCCCCCACACCTTAGATAGTTTTTGGTGTAAGGCTCTCTGATTTGATCAATTAACAGGTTTGGTTTTTCGCAAGTCCATAAACATAAAATGGATTCATGGGATCTTTGCCAAAACTTAGAGCTTGGAACAGTTTTATTTGTATAGTGCCAAACCAACCATCTTTGGTTTTCCTTTGGAAAAAGTACCGAAATATGAGCTAAGATTTCTGCAAATCCATAAATGTAGATAAGACCATGAGGTTTTAATACAAGAGATACACCTGAAAGCCATTTTTTTGTCCATTCCAAGTAATCTTCATGTGACATTGAGTTTGATTTTTTTTCAAACCTTTTGCCTATGTTGTAAGGTGGATCACAAATAGCCAAGTCAAATGTCAATCCCTTCTTCTTAGTAAGGGATAGTCCATTTAATACATCAGTTAGGATAATTTCATTCATAGGCTAAAAAGTTTGACTTAAGTTTTTCTTACACCTACTACTTTACTTGATTTGAAACAAGTTTTTTTACTCTTTTAAAACGATTAGGAAAAATATTTTTGAAAAAGCAAGATGCGTATACATTAGCCCCTCATATTAAGTGGATGGAGCTTGCTATCTCGGAGGCAAGAAAAGCACTACAAAAAAACGAAGTACCTGTAGGTGCTGTTGTGGTTCAAAATAACAAATTATTATCCAAAGCTCACAACACTAAAGAAACAAAATACAACCCAACACACCATGCAGAAATTTTAGCAATACAAAGCGCTTGTAAAAAAATAGAAAACTGGAGATTAACAGATGCCACTATGTATGTAACACTGGAACCTTGCATTATGTGTGCAGGTGCGATTGTAAATGCCAGAATTTCTCATGTTGTGTTTGGAGCTAGGGATCCTAAGGCAGGAGCTTTAGTATCATTATACGACATTCTTTCGGATAAAAGATTAAACCACCAGGCTGCATTTACTCAAGGGATATTAGAGGAGAAGGTAAAAGAACTTTTAAATCAGTTTTTTATAAAACTTAAGAATAAATAAGCTAAAATTTTTTAAAAAGTATATTGACTTTATAACCCACTCATATAATTTTTGTTCAGTTAAGTTTTTATGGATTTCTATTTATCCTTAATTTAAAATGCAAAAAATATATTATACCAAGACAGACGAAGCACCTGCTTTAGCTACCCAATCACTTTTGCCAATACTAAAGAGTGTGTTTAGTCACTATGACCTTGAAATTGAATTAAAAGACATTTCACTTGCAGCAAGAGTATTGGCCGAGTTTGACTTACTAAATGATGATTTTTTAAGCTTAAAAGAACTTGTAAGGCAAAAAGATGCATTTTTGATAAAACTCCCCAATATCAGTGCATCTGTGCCTCAGCTAAAAGACGCAATTTTGGAGCTTCAACAGCAAGGATTTAATATACCTGATTTTCCTAAATCAGATGGAATAGCAAGTGGTACATCAAAAGATGAACAGAAGTATTCCCGAGTTTTAGGAAGTGCTGTAAACCCGGTTATTAGGGAAGGTAACTCCATAAGGTATATACCTAAAATCATAAAAGATCATGCAAAGGAAAATCCACACTTAATAGGACAATGGAGTGAAAATTCCAAAACACATGTATCACACATGCAAGAAGGGGATTTCTATGACAATGAAAAGTCTATTGAAGCCGTAAAAAGTGAAACCTTAAAGCTTATTTTTAACAATAAAGAAATAAAAACAATGGAGGTAGAAAAAGGCGATGTTATAGATCTAACTTTCATGAATATAAACAAATTAAGGACATTTTTTAAAACACAAATACAGAGCGTGGAGGATAGTGTTTTATTATCAATTCACTTAAAGGCCACTATGATGAAGGTTTCTGATCCTATTATTTTTGGTGAATTTGTAAAAGCTTATCTTAATGAAATTGTTGAGACTAATGAATCAAGATTTTCTAAAATAAATTTTGCCAATGGATTATCTGAATTTAAAAAGAAAGAAAATAAAGAACTATTAAAGGTAATAGAGGATTATTTACAAAAATCTTCTCCACTAGCTTCAGCAGGTAAAGGTGTTACCTGTATAGAGAGCCCCAATAGTTTGATTATTGATTCTTCAATGGCATTTTTAATAAAAGACTCAGGTAAGATGACAGACACTAAAGGCAATTCGTTGGATGTGAAATGTATCATTCCAGACAGAAGTTATGTTGAGCTATACAAGCAGACAATTGAATTTTGCAAAAAAAATAAGGGTTTTGATCCAACCACAATGGGGAGTGTGTCTAATATAGGTCTCATGGCAATGAAGGCTGAAGAATATGGTTCACATGACAAAACTTTTCAAGCAGATATTGATGGAGTTGTGGAGATAATCGATGAGAAGCAAAGTGTTTTGCTTAAGTGCAACTTGCAGTCGGATGACATAGTTAGATCTTGTGTTACAAAAAATATTGCAATTTCAGATTGGATTAATCTCATAGAGAGATCTGAAGAAGAGACTATAGTTTGTCTGGATGATAAAAGGTCGCATGATAAAATTTTAATAGACAAACTAAAAAACAAAGATTTTGAAATACTTAATATAAAGGACGCTACTTTAAAAACTCTTGAAAGAATAAAATCGGGTCAAAATATTGTCTGTGCTACGGGAAATGTTTTGAGAGATTATATCACTGATCTATTCCCCATTCTAGAAGCTGGTACTAGCTCTAAAATGCTCTCAACTGTACCCCTTTTATCGGGCGGAAAGATATACGAGACAGGAGCTGGAGGGTCTGCTCCAAAGCATGTAGCACAATTTTTGGAAGAAAATCATCTAAGATGGAACTCTCTGGGGGAGTTTTTGGCAATTTCAGAGCTTATGAATGATTTGGCTTTGCATAATAAAGATTTGGTTGAGTTGGCTAATGCTATCAGGAAAGCCAACTACAAGTTAATAAGGGAAAATAAATTCCCTAAAAGAAATGTAAGAGAGTTAGATATAAGAGGAAGTCATTTTTATTGGACACTGTATCTTCTAGAAAATTTAAAATTTACTGAAGCCTATAGAGCATTGGCTAAAAACGAAGAGCAAATAATAGATGAGCTTTTAAAAGTACAGGGTACAAGAGTTGATATAGGGGGATATTATAACCCTGATCACAATAAAGTATCTAAGGCTATGAGGCCCTCTAAAACTTTTAATGATATTATTTCATCAATATAGCTAATCACCATCTATTGGCATTGACTTGCCTGTTTAAAAATTGTATTATGGCTAGAGTTTTTATGACTGGACAAAAGAACAAAAAGGCTAAGGATTTCGAAAAACAGGTATATAGCTTTTACAGGAAATATAATATCCCCTTTGAAGATCCACCGACTAAAACTCCTGAGGAATACGGTAGGGCTATTGTTGAAGAGGTGTTTAAAAACAATTTTTCTGACCAAAAAAGTCCTAAGATAAAACTAGCAGGGACAACTAAACAAGGAAAATTTATTTAAAGCTAAATGCCTTCTTGGAACGAAATATTACAAGAGATTCAGTCTGGTTATAGCGTTGATGTAACTAGAAGAAAATATTTAAGTTTACTTCACAAGTGTAGAGAAAGAAATATCGTTTGTTATTACTCAGGCTGGTTACAGAAATCGCAACTACCTAACCAGTATAATATGATGATTAATGATGCTGATATTCATGCCCTTATGTCTGTGGTAAAGGGGCTAGATAGAAATATTGGATTAGACCTAGTTTTGCATACCCCAGGCGGAGGGATAGAAGCCACAGAAAAAATAGTACAATATTTAAGAGACTTGTTTGGAATAAATATAGAGGTATTCGTTCCTCAATTAGCACAATCTGCTGGCACAATGATAGCTTGTTCTTCAAAGCTTATACACATGGGAAAACATTCTTCACTTGGATCTATTGATCCACAAATAGGCGGGTTACCCGCTTATAGTATTAGAAAATCTTTTCAAACAGCTATAGAAGATATAAAAAAACGGCCTCAGCATAGCAATATATGGCCTATACTTTTTCAAAAATACAACCCTACCCTTATTGTTCATGCAGACAAAGTCATTCACTTTACTCGTGAATTAGTAAAAGACTGGATTAAAACAGGTATGTTATCTAGTGATGAAGATGATTATGAAACGAAAGCTGAAAAAATCGTAAAAGCATTGGGCGAAGATATGAATGAAGATTCTTTTCATAATCGTCATATAGGTATTAAAAAATGTAAAGAAAAAGGATTACATATTGAAGAATTGGAGAAAGATGATAAATTGCAAGATTTAGTTCTTAGTATTCATCATGCGTATATGCTGACATTTTCTAATACAAAAGCAATAAAAATTGTTGAAAACCATGAAGGAGTGGCCCACGTTTTATTTTAAGGTAGTAAAATTCTATTCTTCTAAGCAATCAGGGTTTATAAATTAGTTCTGTTGCTGAGTAAATACACAGCTAAAGAGTGCTTGCCTGGAAACAGGCGTTCGTACAAAAAAACGTAACAAGTCCCGTTGTTTTTGTACTCACTAGCCTCACCCTGGGGTTTTTTTCTTTTGTATTAAACTTGATTGTGTTAATTTTCCTGTATGATTTTGAAGAAAAAGGTTTCATTTCTTATTTTTTATTTTTCCTTTACTGCAGGAATTTCTTGTGCTTCAGGAGCTATTGAGAGGAATTATTCTTTTTCAGGTGAAACATTTAAAATTATTGAAGTGGTTAAAATTTCTGACATACCATGGGGGTTTGATTTTTTGCCTGATAACAGAATTATTATTACCACAAAATCCGGAAAGGTGCTTATCAAAAGTGCTGACTCCCTAAAGCAAATTCATAAGTTTGAAAACACATTGGAGCATGGTCAAGGGGGTTTAATGGATGTAAAGATTCATCCTGACTTTTCGACTAATAAACTTTTGTTTTTTTCTTATATTCTGAGGTATGGGGAAGGTATTGGGACTGTGATCTCCAAGGCAACGCTTCTTGAAGATAAGGTAACAAATACCATTATATTTAGATCAAACCCTCCGGGGACTGGTGGTCGACATTTCGGATCTAGGATTGTTCTAAAAAATGGAAAAGTATTTTTTGGAGTTGGAGATAGAGGTGAAAGAGGAAACGCACAAAAACTAGATTCACATTTAGGAAAAATTCTAAGGATCAATGAAGACGGCACAACACCTTCTGATAACCCTTTTGATTCAGCTGTATGGAGTTTAGGTCATAGAAATCCTCAAGGTTTATATTACGACAGGGATCGCAATACACTCTGGGAGCAGGAACACGGACCCAGAGGTGGTGATGAAATAAATGTTGTACAAAAATCAAAAAATTACGGTTGGCCTACTATCACATATGGAAAAGAATACTGGGGTCCATCAATAGGACCAGCTCGAAAGACAGGCTTGGAGCAACCTGTAAAATATTTTACACCATCAATTGCTCCTAGCTCCCTTATGGTCTACTCTGGAAAAATGTTTAGAAGTTGGAAAGGAGATCTCTTTTCCACTGCACTTAAATTTGACCACCTAAATAAACTGAAACTAAATGAAGATAATCAAGTTGTGGATGAAAGCAGACTTGAGATAGAAGATCGTCTAAGACATGTAGAGGAAAAACCGGAAACTGGTGAAATATACTTTTCAACAGATTCTGGATATATTTATAAGATCGTTAAAGACAGTAAAGATACAAAACCGTTATGAAAAAACTATTTTTAATTCTAATAATAATTTGTGTTTACAAAACTGTAGGTGCTGAGAGTGCAGATGCAGATAATGTAGGTACTAATAGTGTAAATGTAGAAAATGCTCCTGTTAGTAAACCGGAGGATCAATCTTCCATTGATGTAAACGAGGAGTTTACTATAGATAAATATCTTAAGGGTATTTTGAAAAATGATCTAAGTTTTAAAGTTAGCAAGCAGCAGTTAAAGATAGTACAAAGCCAGTATTTGTCTGATAAGGCTAGTTTTATTTCGGAGATAGTTGGGGATAGTAGTAGGTCTGATAAGGTTTCTGACATTAATTCTAATATTATAGACTCTAATACCATAAACTCTAATGTCTCACTTTTACAGGGTATTGGGTTTGGGGGTTCGTTTAATTTATCATATAGCAATATAGATTCCAGGGAAGATTATTTTGCTCAGTATACACAACAGCTGATCAACAATGCATTTGGAAGGGATGATAGAATAAGGATTAGAAAATCAAAGCATCTATTAGATGCAGAAAGAATTATGTTAGAAAATTTTAAGGCTGGATTGTGTCAGGTAGAAACAAAAAAGTACATGGATACTCTGGTATTACAAAAAACGCTGGAAATAAATAAGCAAACCATGGAAGATGCAAAAGTAGCTCTGGATGCAGTTACCCGTGCTTACAATCGAAGACTTATAACTCGTGATGCTTTTTTATCTGCCAAGACAGACTTTTTAGAAACAAAACAAAATTTTATAGAAATACAGGCTAATTTGGAATTACAGAAAGAGACAATGGCTTTGTTATCCAAAAACCAGATTCACAAATTATTGGAACCTCTAACAATCGAAAGTTTTGCTACTACGGATATTGAAGATCAGCTTGAAGCATATGAACTAAGGGTCAAGGCAAGTGAGCTTGAGGTGAAGTTGTTGCCTTCATGGAAAAAACCAGATGTTGGATTAATATTAAAAGCGGGACAAAATACATTTAACGAAGTAAATGATAACTATGTTATGGTTGGGATGAATTTAAAGTGGCCTATTTATAGCAGAAAACTTTTTGAATCAGTAAACCAATCTTTATCTAACTATGAAATAGCAAACTTAAATTTGAAACTTAGAAAACAACAATTAGAACAGCAAAAACTTGTCATATATACTAATCTAAAAAATCTTAAAACAAAAATTGCTACCCTTACTGAGGTTACTAAAAATTCAAAGGAACAATTGGGATTAGCATTTAATAAACTAAAACTAGGTCAAATAGAGTTTGAAGCTTACTTACTAATTAGAAATAAATTAAATAGAGAGCTAATAGACTTGGTTGTTTCAGAGGCTCAATTTTTTACAGAAAGCCTTAATCATTTAGTCATCAATAACAAGTTGCCAAATTATTGTACGGAATAACATATGGATAGTATAATGATATTGGTAAAACAATAATATAGATAAATCAATGAAGTGGTTAGTAGAATATTTTGTTAATAGATCGTTTACAGTAAACCTTGTTGCTGGGTTTATGTGTGTTGTTGGTTTGTACACCATATTCACCATAAAAAGAGATGTGCTGCCGCCGCTTGAATTTCAATCTATAGAAATAGAGGTAAGACTTCCTGGCGCCTCACCTGTTGACATAGAAAAATGGATCACTTTTCCAATAGAAGATTCTCTAAGGGGTCTGCCTGGTGTGGAGGAAATGACATCTAATAGTAGAGTTGGCAGAACTGATATTATCTTAAAATATTTTCTAGATTACCCTGACATAGAAGAATCTCTAGAATTGGTTAGGTCAAGAGTGGATGGCTTAAGGGCCAACTTGCCAACATCAATAGAAAGAATAGAGATTGCCAGAAGGAAAATAGACAGCATTCTATTGATGGCAGTAAACATTATTGGGATTGATGAAAAGTCTTCTGATCACAGACGCATTGTAAAAAGACTTGAGAGAAGAATAGGGGGGGTAAGAGGTGTTGCTAGGGTAGATAATAGAATGCAACCCAGGCACATATATGTGCGTTTTAACAAAGAAGCCGTTGACAATGCTGAGTTAAGCGTAGCCAACATAAAAAGTGTAATTTTTGAAAAATTAAGATTCACTTCAATAGGTGAGTTCAGAACTGACGAAGAGAGTATTTCTATTAACTTAGATGACGGTATAAAATCCCTGGATGATTTTGAAGATCTCTCAATAGCTACTAACACAATAGGAAATGAACTTAAGTTAGGACAAGTTGCTCATGTTGAATATGATCTGCCTGATGATAGATACATAAGGTTAAGAGATGGTCAACCCGCAGTTACTCTTAGAGTAAGAAAGGACTTAGCTTCCGACGCTTTAAAGTTACAAAGACAAGTAGAGGGTGTCCTAGAAAACTTTAATGATGAAGTTAAGAGTGAAAAGATATCGGCAGAGATATCTTTCGACACTCCTAGATTTATAAAGCAACAACTAGATGTGATGAAGTCAAATGGTCTGTTTGGCTTAATGTTAGTACTTATCATTTTGATTATATTTTTAAGTCCTAGAGTTGCACTAATGACCACACTAGGTTTACCCATTGCGTACCTGGGTGCTATTGCGCTTTTGCCTCTTTTTGGAATTTCCATAGATCTTCTATCTATGATTGGTTTAATTTTGGTACTTGGAATCTTGGTTGATGATGCCATCATTGTCTCAGAAAAATATACTTCCAACTTAGAAGAAGGCATGGCTCCTAAGAAGGCTGCTGTAGATGCGGTTGTAAGCCTGATTATACCGGTGACAGGAACTGTGCTGACCACAATTATTGCGTTTAGCCCAATTATTTTATTAAAAAATGAAATCAGCAATATGCTATTTGCCCTGCCAGTGGTTGTGATCTTGACGCTTATCTTCAGTTGGCTTGAAAGTTTTTTTGTTCTCCCAAACCATCTATCTCACTTTGTAAAGCAATACAAAAAAGCTCCAATAGACAATCTTTTTTCTAAGTTTCAAAAGCTCTATAAAAGGCTTTTAACATTTATGCTGGGCTATAGATATTTGTTGCTGCTTTTTTTAACTGGGCTATTTGTATTTACCCTCCATTACACCAACGACAGGGTAAAAAAGAGATTTAGGCTCAACATAGGCCCTGAGCAAATCAATGTATATGCGGTATTTAAAGAAAACAAGTCATTGAGATCGACTCAAGAAGATTTAGACCCTGTACATGAAGCTTTGAAGCCTTTTTTAGATAAGGGTATCGAGGCAATGAGTACTACAATAGGTGGTATGTGGGCTGATGGTAGATGGAGACGAGGTACAAGGTATTCTGTAATCAGACTGAGGGTGGATAAAAATATCACAAACCCAAGCAGGATAAAAAAGCAAGTCTTAGAGGAAGTAAAGCCAATTTTGGCTGGTTTAAAACATGACAATATGGAAAGACTGGCGGCAGAAGCTATTCGTTGGGGGCAAGAAGAAGACAAACAAGATATTGTATCTGTAAAAGTAAGAGGAAACGAGAGATTAGATTTTCATTCCCTAGAGCAAAGCATTGTAGCCATAGGAACCAATGTAGAGGGGATAGAGAGGTTTGTGGATGATCCTGATAGATACCAAAAGGAGTGGAAGTTTTCTCCTGATAACAGAAGGCTTGCCAGATATGAGATGAGCAGAGGAGATGTAACGGGTCAGATAAGACCATATTTGAGTATGGATTTGATTGGCTACATTAGGATGGATGGAGAAACTACAGAAATATACTCTGAGCTGGCTAACATAGAAGAACCCGAGGACATAAGAGAGCTTGAAGATTTCACAATAAAAAGTAGCAAAGGAATTTCAATCCCATTAAATCTCATAGGTAATTGGGTAAATACCAGAACCCTTCAGCAAATAAGGCATATGAGTGGAGAGAGAGAATTAATTGTCGATTTTAAAGTGGATAGAAATGTGGCTACACCAGAGCAAGTTATGTCCAGGCTTGATGGAGCTTTAGAGGATTTTATTTCCAAAAACAGAGATTATGAATTTGCTGTGGAGTTCGGAGATGAGCAGGAGAAGAAAAATAGAGAATGGGCAATGAAAGTGGTATTTTATTGCATGGTTGGTATTTTGGTTGTGCTAGCGTTAATTTTAGGTTCTCTGACTCAGCCACTTTTGGTTATTTTGCCTGCACCGTTTGCGTTGGTGGGTGTGTTGTGGGCTTTATATTTCCATGATCTAGACATGGGCTTATTGGCTATGATCGGATTTATTGGAACAGTGGGTGTTGCAGTAAATGACTCACTGATAATGGTGGATAAAATAAATAAAATTACTGACGGTGGAAAAATAAGAAAAAGATCTTTGATAATAGAAGGTGCAACTTCCAGGTTAAGAGCGGTAATACTAACTACAATTACGACCGTTGGAGGTATACTTCCAATGGCTTATGGTATTGGGGGTGAGTCGGGATTCACCGGTCCTCTTGCTTTTTCATTGGGGTGGGGATTGATGTTTGCAACTACTCTCACACTGTTTGCTTTGCCTGCTCTTTTATGCATAAGAAACGACATAATAAACTTGGGACTAAAAATACTTCGAAAAGACAGATAAAATCAGGTGCCACCTTGCAGGTGGAGGCATTTGAACATTAGTAGTATTATAGCAACGAACTGACTTATGAGCAGTGGCGTAGCCACAAGTACCCGTGCCGTAGGCACCTAGAATTCGTAGTTATTATTTTTAAGTTCTGCTTCTAGATCTTCTTTCAGTTCAGTTTCTAACCGTTCTGCTAAGTAGTTATAGTCAGTTTGAATCATCCCATTATCTAGAAGACGATTTCTTTTTGCTTTGGTGAAGAAACCTGAGTTTCTTTGACTCTTTATTATTTGTGTTTTTAAGAGCTCATAATTAGCTTTTAATTGTCCTTTCAAAAATACAGGTTCTATTTTCTCAATGCCATAGTTAAAATACTTTATGCCTGTTGTGTTAGTAAATTCTAAAAATTTATCACTTAACTTTTCTATGTAGGATTTTGCATTGTTAAAATCTTCAAACTTCTTCTGCTTTATTACACTCATCAAATTTGTTTCAAGCTTATCATTATGCCTTAATACATCTCCTACATCACTTTTGCTATAATCCTTTGTCCACAACTGTCCCTTTACTTGGGTAATTAATACCTTTGTAAATTGAGGAGCAATTTTTACGTCCACAGACATGCAAGCATTAGCAAAACTCATAAACCTTCCTTTTGTTTAAAAATGTTTAGAAGATAAAATCCGGGGTATCAGATACGCCACCTATAAATGAATCCAAGACCTTAGTATGAAAATTTCTTTCGAATTTTGATTTTAGTCAATACAAACTTTTAGTAGTAATCTGCCTTTCCGTGAGGTTTGGGGTATAAAAAAATAAAAGTTGTATCAATACGGTACAAAAATACGGTACAAAGTATGAGATCTACAAAATTATAGTATTTTTTGTAGAGGCTTTTACTTTATACTAAAGATTGTGTGGTAAAACTCCGAAGGTGTGTCGGTCCTAGCAGGAGGTTGGTATAGTTTGGGGGGTGTTTTGGACAATCTTGTAGTCGTTGATTTCGCGAAAAAGACAAGAAAAGAAATAGAGAAAACTGAACTTAGCAATTCAGCTAAGTCGGAAGGTAGTGTTGTTTGTATAGAAAAAGAGAGGAAACAGAGGACCATGAAGGATAGAAGAAAGGCAAAAAGGGTGATTCTAACGGAGTATTTTAGTGCATATGTGCAAGTTCCCAATAAAGGACTACAAGAAGTTGTTCTCTACGACTTATCCAAAAAAGGTCTGGCATTTGATATGTCACAGGAAAGCGGTTGTTTTAACAAAAATGAAATTATTCGAATTAGAATTTATTTGAACAATTATACTTATTTTCCCTTCAACACAAAAGTTGCTCACACAAGGCATGTAGAAAAAGAAGGTGTGTATAGAGTTGGTACAGAGTTCTTAATTAACAAGTGGAACAGATACCCTCTCAATAGTTTTGTAGATTTTGTAAAGAGCATAAACTCTGAGATCAAAATTGATGTTGGAGATATGGTTATAAACTATAGATAACACAACACCTGATTGATTATTCCACAGCCAGCCACACACCCAAGATCTTAGCTCTTCAGTTATGTAAAGTCAGACTCAAATAAAACCGAACTATAGTATAGAAATATTGGTTCGGGAGTTTGAGATGTATATTCATGGTGATTTGCAAAGAGTCTTTGATGCTTTATATCACATGGGACTTATAGATCCTACTTTACAAAAGGACTGGCAAGATGACAAAGATAGCACCGATCTGTCGACCCAATTTTATTCCGCAATAAAAACTGTAAATACATGTGAAGGTAGTTATAAAGACCTTGCTGACGAACTAAGATTGTATGATGAAAGTACACTTTGCTTGCTTGCAATTCAAGTTGCGAAAGAATACGTAGATTTTTATTCCAGGGAGTTAGTGCATTAGTGAGCAATGTATTCAAAGAAGCAATTGATAATTTTCTTGCGCCTATAAAAGACCTACTAGAAGATGAGTCTGTTACGGAAGTTATGATCAATGGACCTAATGAGGTGTTTTTTGAAAAAAGTGGTAAGATACAGAGATCAGAAAACGCCTTTCCTGATGAAGATAGTTTAAGAGCGGCGGTGAATAATATTGCACAAAGTGTTGGAAGAACTATTGATGAAAAAAATCCTGCACTAGATGCTAGGCTTCCACCACCAGAAGGTTATAGAGTTCACGCTGTGATCCCTCCTTGTGCTAGAAATGGTACAACTGTTTCAATAAGAAAATTTTCCAAGAAAAAAATAACTTTAAAAGATTACATTAATTTCAATACGCTAACTTCTGATGCTGCACAGTTTTTAGATCTATCTGTATTTCTGGGTAAAAATATTTTGGTAAGTGGTGGTACGGGTTCTGGTAAAACAACTCTACTTAGCCTATTGGCAGGAAGAGTACCAAGTGGTCAGAGAATAATAATTATAGAAGATTCTTCGGAACTATCCATAGAATATGAACATGCAGTATTTTTTGAAACACAAATGGCTGATGAAAGTGGTGAAGGAGAAGTTAGTATATATGACCTAGTGAAAAGTAGCTTAAGACTAAGACCTGATAGAATAATAGTAGGTGAGGTAAGAGGTGCAGAGGCTTTGGAATTGATAAATGCAATGAACACTGGGCACAAGGGGTGCTTTGGTACTATACATTCAAATGCTGCAGAGGATGCCCTGTTGAGGCTAGAGGCGCTTGCAATGGGATCTAACGCTAAAATAAGCCAAAAAGCACTCTGTCAACAGATAGGCTCTGCAATAGATTTAATAGTACAAATTTCCAGATTTTCAGATGGTTCAAGAAGAGTTCAAAGCATAATGGAAGTTAAGGGATATAACAAAGATAACTGTTATGAAATGAATCCCATATATGAACTTACGAATCTAAAAAGAGGAGAAGGTGGTAGGCTCATAGGGCACATTGAGCCAACAGGAAATCTACCCAGTTATATGAATGAAATTATAGACAACAAAATACCTTTTCCAAAAAGCAAACTAAAAAAAGCGGCATGATCTATATTTGACACGATTGTTTTTCGTACATATTGATCATCATCTTTATTGCTGATAGATCAATATTTCCACCACTTAAGATCAAAACATTGTTCTTTCCCAACTTAACTTTTTTTGAAAGTACGGATGCAAGTGATAAACAACCTGCTGGTTCTACAATATTTTTAATTCTTTGAACAAGGGTGACAAATGCATCAGAAATTTCTTTTTCATCTACCTCCACTATATCATCCACAAACTTCGATAAGTATTTTTCATACATTTTTTTGCTGGGCACTTTAACCGATACTCCATCACCTAAAGGTGAGTTGATCATTTCTTTAGTAGGCATTTTTTTTGTGTGAAAATACTCTTTCATAGAGCTTGCCATAGTAGTTTGAACACCTATAACTCTGCAATTTGGATTAAAGTGTTTTACCGCAACAGATATCCCAGAGATCAAACCACCACCTCCTATTGGTACTACTATGCAGTCCACTTCATTTTTAAGTGACAAGGTCTCATTGATCTCTAATGCAATTGTACCTTGCCCTGCTATCACCAGATCATCTTCATATGCATGTACAAAAGTAAGCTCTTGTTCTTCTGATAGCTCCATTGCATGAGCATATGCTTCGTCGTAGATCTTGCCCCCCAGTATTACATTGGCACCATAATGTTGGCAGGCCTGTGCCTTAACTTCTGTTGCTTTCTCCGGCATAACTATGTGAGCAGGGAAGCCTACAATATGGGAAGCTAATGCAACTCCTTGGCCATGATTTCCAGCAGAACTAGTAACTACCCCTTTTGTTTTTTTATCCAGAGAAGATATCTTGTTTAAAGCACCCCTTATTTTGAAGCTACCTGTATCTTGCATGTTCTCATGCTTGCAAAAAATTTCACAGCCTAGTAAATTTGATAAATACTTGGAACGCAGGCAAGGTGTGTTTTTTACATGACTTAAAATGACCTCTCTGGCCTTTCTTACAGAATTAATATCAACCATAAATTGTCCCTACATATTGCTTGCACATATATCGTTTTTATACACTAAGTATCCCTTAATTCATTTTTTTTGAGCACAAAGCATTAGCACACGGCATAAATTATAATAATTGTTGTTAAATCAAATAGTTAAAGTGAGTTTTACATGAGCTATAAACAGTGTTGTGTGTTTTGGTGCTGCTCTAAGCGTAGTATTTTTTAGTTGATTCATTTTTTTAAATTACTTCAATTTTTATTAAAAATTTGGTATTTATTTATATGGGGATACTAAATAGTTCGGGAACGGTGCGTGGATTGAAAACCCGAACAATTATTTATAGGGAGCTGTCCCTGGTAACGGTGTGCAAGCTCGCATTATACATGAAAAGCGAGAAGCCTGAAGTTGTCACTATGGCGCCCACTTCTTGAGAAGTGGGGTTTTCGAATCTCACATTACCAAGGCTATTTGGTTCCCCTCTTTTGTTTGACACCCTTAGATCGGTAGTAATAAAAGCATATCAATGAACTCTTCCCAGCTCAGTCTTCAAAAAAACAAGGCGGATACCCCACCAGTACAAGATAAAGATTCAGAGTTGATTCTTTCTGTTACTGAATTAAATAGAAAAGTGAAGTCTTGTTTAGAGACCAACTTTGCCACTTTGTGGGTCAAAGGGGAAATATCCAACTTCAAGACCCCTATATCAGGCCATTTTTATTTTTCCTTAAAAGATAAAAAATCACAAGTAAGGGCAGTGATGTTTAGAGGTAACAATTCTAGGTTGGTTTTCAGGCCTGAAGACGGAATGGAAGTTTTGGTAAAGGCTAGGGTGAGTTTGTATGAAGGCACTGGTAGTTATCAGTTGATATGTGAAACCATGGATCCTGTTGGAGAAGGAGCACTAAAAATTCAGTTTGAGCAATTGAAGGACAAACTTAAAAAAGAAGGTTTATTTGAAGCCAAACATAAAAAACCAATCCCCTTGTTTCCCAGTAAAATTGCAATCGTAACTTCACCCACTGGAGCTGCCATTAAAGATATACTCAATGTAATAGATAGGCGGTTTAAGGGTTTGAATATCACTATTTTTCCTACAATGGTACAGGGGGAGTCTGCTTCAAAAGATATTATTAGATCAATAGAACTTGCTAATAGTGTGGCGTGCAAATTTGATTGTATGATTGTTGCTAGAGGTGGTGGTTCTATGGAAGACCTTTGGTGTTTTAACGATGAACAGGTTGCAAGGGCTATTTATAATTCAAAAATTCCAATTGTATCAGGTATAGGTCACGAAATAGACTTTACAATATCAGACTTTGTAGCAGATGTAAGAGCTCCTACACCTTCTGCAGCGGCTATGCTTGTGGTAAAAAATAAGCTTGATTTAGAAAAAGAACTTCATTCAAAAAAGCAAGCTCTGGTTCACTTTATGCAGACAAAAGTTAAATCAATAATGGATAATTTGAATAAAACCATTACAATGTTGGTTCATCCAAAAAGAAAAGTTTTGGAACTTTCTCAAAAAACAGATGATCTATATCAACGATTGGAAGATGCAGTGGTTAGAAATATAAAAGATAGTAAAAGATTGTTAAACGGGTTAATTGATATTTTAAACTCTCTTAGCCCATTAAAAACTCTTACAAGAGGTTACTCGATCACAAAAAACATGGATGGGGGTATTGTAAAATCAATAGATTCAATAAAATTAGGTGAAAAGATAAATAGCACAGTAGCTTTTGGTGAAATTATATCAGAGGTAAAAGAATTAAAGGAGAGTACATGGACTTTGAAGCAAAAGTAAAAAAACTAGAGGAAATAGTAGAAAAAATGCAAACGGGAGAGCTTTCTTTGGATAAATCCTTTGAATTGTTTGAACAAGGAATAAAACTGTCCAAAGAATGTAACAAACAATTATCAGAGGTTGAGAATAAAGTAAAAACCCTGGTTGGTGTGGACAAAAATAATAATCCTAAAACAGAAGACTTTAAGCAATCCTAATGCATGATCTGATAGACGAGTGGATCAAAAACTGGCTTTCTGATAGAAGCTATAAAGACTCTGATCTCTACAAAGCGGTACAGTATGCTTTAATTCCGGGAGGAAAACGATTTAGGCCGGAGCTATGTTTAAGAACTTGTAGACTATTGGGTGGATTAGAAAAATCAGTTATTCCATTTGCAGTTTCAGTTGAACTTATACATACATACTCACTGATTCACGATGACCTACCTTCCATGGATGATTCAGATACAAGAAGAGGAAAACCTAGCTTACATAAAAAATTTGAGGAAGGTTTAGCATTACTTGCAGGAGATGTTTTACTGACCGAAGCTTTTTTGCTGCTATCTAAAAATTATGATACTAACCTTGTAAACAAGGTGTCGGACTGTGTAAATAATATGATCTATGGTCAATCACTAGATATACAAGAGGATACAGATCGTGATATAGAGAAAATTTGTAATTTAAAATCTGGTGAACTTATACAATGTTGTGTACTAGGGGTGTGCATGATCTGTAATACAGACAATAAACAAACAGAACTTTTGAGAAATTTTTCCAAAAACCTTGGTCTTGCATTTCAAATAGCAGACGATATAAAAGATCAAGATAAAAGAAACTATGTAAAGGTAAAAGGCCTAGAATACTCTGAGAATAAACTTAAAGCCCTCCTGATATCTTCTAAAAAGAACCTAGGATCATTTGCAAAAAAAGGAGAGTTGGAACAAATCTTAGACGGACATTTTAAAGGGTTTTTTGAAACATAAAAAATAGAATGTGGAGAAGTCATTATGATTGAAATAAAAGACAAAAAAGTTTTTGAGAAAAGACAAAAAAAAATATCTGAAGCTATAGGTGATGCTGCTTTAATTCTAGTTTCCGGACACGAGAGTATAAGAAACTTTGAGGTTAATAATAAGTTTAGAGTTGATAGCAACTTTTTTTATATGACTGGGTTTGAGGAACCAGAATCTGTTTTTGTGTTTAGGCCAGGAAAATCACCTGAAAGACTGTTGTTTGTACGGAAAAAAGACAAAGTTAAAGAACAGTGGGAAGGATTTAGATTTGGACCAGATGCTGTGTCTGATTGCTTTGCTGTAGATGCAGGTTTTGAGAAGCAAGAACTAGCAGATAAACTACCTGAGCTTCTAAAAAACTGCTCTCGGCTCTATTATTCTCTGGGGCAACATAATTACTATGATAGATTGATAGTTGATGCTTTAACCAAAACAAAAGCCTTATCTGGCAGATCTGGTTTTGGCCTGCTATCTATAGAAGACCCTTCAGAAATAATAGGTGAATGTAGGGTTATAAAAACAAAAGATGAACTAGCATGGATGAGAAAAACATGTGAAATAACCAGCCTTGCAATAACCAATGCTATGAAAGCTACAAAACCTGGTATGAATGAAAATCAAATTGAAGGAATACTGCTTAACACCTATAAAAGTAATGGCTCAAGACGAGTGGCTTACAATCCAATTGTAGCATCAGGTAAAAATGCATGCATATTGCACTATGACTACAACAATGAAGTTTTAAACAAAGGAGATCTATTTTTAATAGATGCTGGGTGTGAGTGGAAATACTATGCAGGGGATATTACTAGAACCTTTCCAGTATCAGGAAAATTTAGTAATGCACAAAAAGATTTCTACCAACAGGTTTTAAAAACACAAAAAAATATTATCAATATGACTAAGCCTGGCTCTTCTTTCGAAGAGCTTCAGAAAAATGCAATACAACACTTGGCTTGTTCACTTGTAGAGTTGGGATTTAAAAAATCACAAGATGAAATTATTGAGACAGAATTTTATAAAAGATATTATCCACACAAAATAGGTCATTATCTGGGCCTAGATACTCATGATGCAGGATTATATCAAATTAATGGAAAACCGAGAGCTTTGGAACCAGGCATGTGTATAACTATAGAACCAGGATTATATGTTAATCCAGATGATGGGTATGCACCTAAAGAGTTTTTAGGACTCGGGGTTAGAATTGAAGATAATTTATTAATAACCGAGAACGGAAACGAGGTCTTAACCAGTACTCCAAAAGAAGTAGATGATATAGAAAAAACCATGAGTAGCTAGTTTTAAAGAAATTATTTTACAGCGTTTCTCGTAGCCACTTCATGGGTTAGAGCTCGGTAGATAGCATTGTAGATTTCAGGTTTTAGCAACTCTGATCCTTGCTCACCACCACCTTTATATTTGACCACCTCATTAATTGTGAGTCTTGTTCTGGTTCTTGTCTCAGAGATTTCCTCCAGATCAAAAGATAGCTTATATGCTTTTCCAGATACATCATCCTGGCTAGCAAGAACAGCAAAAAAGCCAGCAGCAGATATATCTTTTGATGCTACTATTAACCCGCCATCTAAATCCTGATTTATTATAATATAACCATCATCTCTAAGAATAGCTTTGATAGCATTAAATAGTGTTTTAGTATCAGTATTAAATTCTCTTTGCTGCAAATTACGCCTTTGATCTGGTGTCCAGCTGGCAGTGGCTAAGCAGGCTGTTAATGGCAACAATAGTGTAATAAGAAGTAGTCTCATATTAAACTCCTTAAAACTCAGAACTTACCATGGAATAATCTTCCACAACATCGCTTTTGTCGAATGTTATGATAAGGCTAAAATTAGCAGTGCTTGTGTCGCTGTATGCAGAACGTTCACCAGCAAAAATTACAGTCCACAACGATGACTTAGCTTTTGATGAGGCAGATTGCTTGGAATAAGTCCAAACCTCTTTACTGTCTTTATTTCTAGATACAATATTAGGAGAACCAAACAATTTTACCAAATCAGTTTGAGTTGTAACACCTTTAACAATTCTTTCTTTTACAGTGCCGGGAGTGAAACTAGTTCTCTTTTTTTCAGGTGAAGTTGCACATCCAGCTAGAACTAAACTTAAAGCTAAAACACTACATTCTACTAGTTTTTTTGCAAAATTCATATAAAATCCCCTTGTAATATAAACAGGCATCATTCTAAGATAGCTTCATAGCCTTAGCAAGGCTTTTTTTCTCTTCTCTTTCTTTGATTTGTCTTCTTTTGTCATGTGTTTTTTTTCCCTTAGCTATTCCAAGTTCTAGTTTGCACTTTCTTTTGAAATACATTTTGAGTGGTACAACAGTTAGGCCTTTTTGCTTGATAAAACCTATTATTTTATCTATCTCATGTCTGTGCATTAAAAGTTTTCTAACCCTCTCCGGCTCATGGTTGTTGTAACTACTGTCAGGATAAGTGCTAATATGGGCGTTTAATAAAAATAACTCATTGCCAATTACATCTACATAAGAATCCTTAAGCTGACACCCGCCCTTAAGTATGGATTTCACTTCACTTCCATACAACATTATCCCAGCTTCATATTTGTCTAGAATGTGGTAGTCAAATAGGGCACGTTTATTATTTGCCACAACCTTCATTTGAACACTCTCAAGTAATTAACATAAGTTAATTATAATAGTTAATTATATGGGACCACAACAGGTAAGGTGAACCTTCGGTACTGTTTGTTATTATGCAGTTACTGTTACTTTCTCCCAACCAATCCTTGATAACATACATGTTTCTGGCAGGAGCTATCAGCAAAAACGGATCTTCTGTAAATACATTGATCAGCCGATCATCTCCTACTATTACATTGGTATTATCTGTACTGTAAATACCTTCTCTTCTCAAAAGCTCCTCTGAACCATTATCACAAATAAAACTTAATTTAATATGTTCTCTTGGATCTTCAAATCCAAGTACTGGTTCTACTGAAATTCTAGCACCTTGCAAATCACCTATTATATACCCAAGACTAGGCCTTCTATCTCCCACTAACAATCCTATTCCAAAAGACATATCTCTTTGCAATTGTACTTCTACTGTTCCAGGGCTGATATATTGTATAGTGTCACCCATCTCATCTAGTGGATATAAAACTAATTTACAGTCATAAACCTCACGTGTCCTATAAAGCTTCAATAAAAACTCTGGGGGAAATACCGCACCAACAGGGAAACGGTTCGAGGAAATTTCTTCCTCAAAACTAAAACTCCTAGTACCATCATTACACATACCAGTGGCCCTGGTTCTTACAACCCTATCATCTAATACAGGTTTATCATCGTTATATGAAACATTAAAACGAAACGCTTGACTAAGAGAACTTGTAGTCCTCTTTTCTAAATTAAATTCAGTGCTGGAAACGTCATTATTGTTGCTACTCCCCTTTTCTTGGTAACTTTCCCCACAAGAGGTAAGTAAGCAAGCTAGTAAACATAAATAATTTTTCTTTTTCATATACATAGTATTAAATCCCGGCATGATGACCTTAATACAATAATCTTAATATAAAAATATGCTATCTCTATTAAATATTTGTCTATCTCACTGTACCCTTAATCTGAGTTATCTATTTAAAATCTTGATACAATTTGCTAGTTTACCATTTAATTTGTATTCATTCCAAGAGAGCTTTGGATTTTTTCTAAAAGAATAAAAAAAATTCAACAAAATGTTTGGTGGATGGTATATTTTCTAATTAAGAGGTGTCAAGGTGATAAAAACAGTACTTGCAATAGAAACCAGTTGTGATGACACCTCTGTAGCAATAATAAATCACAAATTAGAAGTGCTTTGGATCGCTACCAAACATCAAATAGAAGCGCACGAGATGTTTAAAGGTGTTGTACCTGAAATTGCTGGTAGAAATCACCTAGAGTTGCTCCTACCTTTAATATCACAGGCAATGGAAGACACCAATTTTACCTATGATGATATAGATGGTATCTGTGTTACAAAAGGGCCTGGGCTTATAAGCTCTCTAATTGTAGGAGTAGTTACTGCAAAGACACTTGCACTTAGCAAAAATAAACCTCTATTGGGAGTAGATCACATAGAGGGTCATATCTTTGCTCCATTCCTGATAGATGAAACATATAAGCCAAAATTCTCTTACAATGAACCATTTTTAGCATTAATTGTCAGTGGTGGGCATAGCTTGCTTGTTAAAGTAGATGAACTTTTCCAATATCAAATAATAGGGAGATGTTTGGATGATGCTGCTGGTGAGGCATTCGACAAACTTTCTAAAGCTCTAAACCTAGGATTTCCAGGGGGAGCGTTTGTAAACAAAAAAGCCAGCCTCGGTGATCCACAAAGGTTTAAGTTCCCAAGAGCATTAGATAAAAAAGACAACTATAACTTTAGTTTCTCTGGGTTGAAAACTTGTGCCTTAAACACAATCAGAAAATCTAAAATAGATGACAAAACAATAAACGATATATGTGCATCTTTCGAAGAGGCAGTAGTAGATGTTTTGATTAAAAAACTCGTAATGGCCAGCAACAAGTATAATGTTAAGAACTTATTGGTAAGTGGTGGAGTAAGTGCCAATACAAGATTAAGACATAGATTAAATGAGCTTGGGTTTGTAGTTAATATACCTCCTGTCAGATATTGTACTGACAATGCCGCAATGATAGGGCTTGCGGGCATTTTGAGACTAAATGCAGGGCATAGATCAACCCAGGATTTAGCACCTAAAGTTAATTCTGACTTGTTATAATCTAAGCTATGAGGTAGAAAGCTGGGCAACCACTCGGCCAAATGATGTTTTGTTTTCACTTTTGAGTGTTAAGTAACTGTGCCGGAACGTAATTCGCTTATCAAAAACTGGGGAAGCCAGTTTGTTGCTAGGCGAGGGTCAGTGTTATGAGAATAAAAGATCAGCTAAAAAGTTTGGCTCATATACCAAAAAAAAATATGGGACAAAACTTTTTGGTAAATGAAAAAGTGATTTTAACAATTATTAGTGAAGCCCTTGTTGATAATCCTAAAAAAATCATCGAAATAGGCCCTGGACTTGGCTCTCTCACAGATCACTTAATGAAAAAACACAATAATATTGTTTTAGTAGAGAAGGAAAAAAAATTTACTAATAAGTGGAATGGAGCTCAAATAATTCATGGTGATGCACTAAAAATTGATTGGACTAAGTTAATTGAGCGAGGCACTGTGTTGGTTAGTAACTTACCCTACAAAATAGCCTCCAGAATTCTAGTAGATAGATCAATAGATAATCCAGCTCTGGATAAAATGGTTCTTATGTTTCAAAAAGAAGTAGCAGATAGAATCATGGCAAAAAAAGGAGAAAAAAAAGACTATGGAATATTGTCTGTTATAGCTCAAAATTTTTGGAACATAAAACAAGTTGTCAACTTGGGCCCAAAAGATTTCTATCCACCCCCTAGAGTGTTTAGCAGAGTACTGTCCTTTGAAAAAATAAATAACGAAATCGAATCTAAACTAGACTTTCTAAGATTTGTAAAAAAAGCTTTTTCAAACAGAAGAAAAAAAGTAGTATCCAATGTCAAATGGCTCGATTGTCATTTGGAAAAATTTAACTTACCCAAAAATGCAAGAGCAGAAGAAATATCTCCTACAATGTTCAAAAAATTATTTGAAAACCGATTCAAGCAAACTTAAAAGTTTTCGCTTTCTGCTAATGTTGCTTTGATAATTGTTTAATATTATAAACTGAGATCATATATGTCACTGTCATAGTAACGATTATCCGATAAAAACTTGTTTGCCCATACCATGATGGTATATGGATTTATGATTTTTTCGTTCCAGGCTGTGGCAATGTCTTTATAAAAATTATCAAAATATTCATGTTTATCTAAGAATATCTCAATATCTCGATGCTGAATTTTATCAAGATCAATATCGGATACATCCACATCATGTGTATCAAGTAAAAGTTTTACAGTGTTATAGTCAGCCAACACGGCTGCCCAATGTAATGCTGTATATCCTTTTCCATCTTCTAGGTTAACATCAAGAAAAGGGATGTTGTATAGGCTTTCAAGTTCATAAAAGCTTACTTCTTCGTCTCCAGAGAGAATATTGCTAAACTTCTTACTGGCATCGTTGTCTATCAGAGCTTTGATTACTTCAGGATGATTGTTGTAGGTTGCCCACAACAAGGGTGTAAACCCATAATAATCTTTTGAGTTAATATCAACTGTTTTCTCTTCTATGTCTTTTTTAACTGATGCTTGAAGCTTTTGAAAAACATCAGAACTGAGCATTTTGAACAGGCCATCTGTTTCAAGTGTTTGCAGTAAGGTTTCAACTACTTCAATATGTCCTGCCTCAGCTGCTAAGGATAACGCAGTCATTCCATTATTGTCTTTAGTGTCCATAATAGTTGATCCTTCCTTCATAAAAAGCTCAACTATGTGGTTGTATCCCATAGCACTTGCCCACATCATGGCGTTTCTACCGTAATCATCCACGATATTTACATCTACATTTTGAGGAAAGTTTATCGAAAAAGTATTAAAATAATCAAAATTACCTAATGGATGAGCATGGACTTCATCATATATAGGCTCGTAATCCAATAAAGCTAGAACAACATTATGGTGTCCTAGAGTACTTGCAAGTATTAAAGGTGAGTTTCCAAATGCGTCTTGTATATTTATAAGACCTGGATATTGTTCAAGTAAAAAATTGATTTGCTCAACATCTCCATATGTACTTGCATCAAAGAATTGCTTAGCCAACTTGTGGATTTCTCTTTTATCAGTCAGTGCATCAACACAATCTGAAGCAGTTGCTATGTTTGATATAAATAACATTAAAGACAATACTAAGCTTTTTTTACACATAAACTAGCTTGATCCTCTACAGATATTATTTCATTGGTTATATTATTTGTTTTTGTTAAAGATTCTAAAGGCCATAAGTATCTGCAAGGTTCATTATAATATAGATTTTTTTAAAAAAACTTTTAAGTTATATAATTGTAAATTTTCCAGACCAATGCTAACTGATATGTGGTTGAATATATGCATATGAATTTTACAACAAAGCTAAAAAAAACATTAGATAGGGTGCACCTTGAGTATGTAAAAAATCATGAGGTGGTAAATGATGCAATAGCACCTGTATTAGCCTTTAAGACGAAGCGAGATAAGGAGCTTGTGGCTTTTTTATCTGCAACCTTTGCTTATGGTAGGGTGGATCAAATTAAAAATAGTGTAAATAAAATAATAAAGCCCATGGGGAGTAACCCTTACAAGTGGCTTGTAAACACTAGCCCTAGTACGATTTATAGAACTTATCGAGGTTGGAAGCACAGGTTTAATGATTCTCAAGATCTATACGATCTTTTAATTTTATTGAGGCATGTTTATAACACTTCCGGATCTATGGAAAAATATTTTAAGCCTAAAAAGACTGATACAGCTTTTGAACTGTTAAATCGAATTGTAGATGGTTTGGTTAATTTAAAACCCAAAGTAACGCCTCCCTTGGTCAAAAAAAAATCGTTTTTTTATCTACTGCCAAAGCCTTCAAATAAAAGCGCTTGTAAAAGGTTAAATCTGTTTCTTAGATGGATGGTAGGGGATACTCAAATGGATTTAAACATATGGAAGAGCTTTGATAAAAAAGAGTTAATAATTCCTCTAGACACCCATCTTATGAGACAATCTAAAATTTTGGGTCTTACTAAGAGAAACAGTGCTGACTGGGTCACTGCTCAGGACATAACTAATTCCTTAAAAAAACTGGATCCAAAAAATCCAACTAAGTACGATTTTGCGATCTGCCACATGGGGATAAACAAAAAGTCTATTTTGTGTTGAAAGTGTAAATATTTTGATGCTAATCTTCTCTGGATGAAATTTGCAATTGTAATTTTAATGCTTTTATCTCCTCAAATATCAAAAGCGAATAAGATCACTGAACTTACTCCATCTATGAAAAAAAAGTTGGATGTTCTGGGTGGGAGCTTGGATACAGAGTCTATAATTGCTCTGAGTATGATGCACTCTGATCACTTTAAGATTATAGAGGCAGATAAATATATAATACCCAGTTACAAATATCGTGCATTAGCTCCTCATGACCCCAAGTTAAATCTGACTCGCCAGGAGCTTTTACTAAATGACTTAACAACTATGACTGAAAATACAATTAGTGTGAGTAAATATTTTTCCACAGGTACAGGGATTGAGGTTGGTTCAAATAGCAACCGATTGGGAGAATTCGCTTCTATATCTATTTCACAGTCCTTGATGAATGATATGTTTGGTATTAAATCTAGAAGATCAAAAAAAATAGGTAGCCTTACTTCTGAAGCACAACTCGGGTTTTATAAAAAATCAATAGAAGATTGGATGCTCAATGTAATTAGATTTTACTATAAGGCAGTAAGTTCTAAGTTAAAATCTGATTCTTTAAAGGAAAACTTAAAAAATAAAGAAAAGCTTGTTAAAATAACAAACATAAAACTAAATAGGGGAACGGCAGAAGAAGGTGATCTTCTAAGAGCTAAATCGACTCTTACCTCATCTAAAATTCAATACAACCAAACTCAGCAAGTTATGCAAGAGTTCTGGAATGAGCTGGCACTAAATATCAAATTAGAAGGAGAGTGGCTAAATATTGATCCAAATATAGTACCTACAAAGACCGACAGCATGTTCGAAAAATCACTAGAGCTGTGTTCTAAAAATGCCCCAGAGACTTCATTAGAAGTAAAAGCACTGGAAAATCAAAGTAAAGCCATGTCTTTGGATGTAAAAAATAAAAAACTAATGTTCTTACCGAATTTTGATCTTATATTTCAATACAGACAGTTACCAATTGAAGATATGCCAGAGGACTGGAATATTGGTTTCAGGCTATCATATCCATTACCCAACAATGCTGCCAAAGCAGAGCTGTACACTGCGCTTGGAAGAGAGGCAAAAACAAATGCACAATTGGCATCATTAAAAACCAACATTAAAAGAGATTGGCTCAATATGTGTTCCAAACTTTCATTTTTAAATGAATCGGTTAAACTCAAAGAGGAGACTTTAAAAAACTACAAGAAAATAATGGTACTAGAGGAGAAAAGATATTCAATAGGTAGATCAACCATATTACAACTTATTCAAACAGGAGAAGAGCAACTTGTTGCAAATTTAGATTTGATCGATTCAAAAGAAGAATTACAATTCACAGGATGGGAAGTGGCCAAGATGTATGACACAATCCAAGAATATCTCAAAACAATAGAAGATAAATATAAAAAAATAGGAAACAAGCTTGAAAGCTCTAATTGATTTTTTTGCAAGACAGGGATTCTTAGCTGTCTTAGTGCTTATCTATGTGTTCCTTATGGGAACATATGCAGCTTTTAATATTAAAAAGGAAGCTTTCCCCAATATATCCTTTGAAGTTGTCAATATTAATACAATATTTCCCGGAGCATCTCCCGGTGAAATAGAAAGGCTTATAACAAATCCTTTAGAGCAAGACTTAAAAGAGGTAACCGGAGTAAAAGAAATGAAATCAACTTCTATTGAAAATAGAAGTTATATAAGCCTAATAGTTGATCCAGATCAGACAACCGCTTACGAAGTAAAGCAGGATGCACAGGAAATCGTTGAGAGATTTATTGAACTTCCAAAGGATGCTGAAAAGCCCATTGTATTGGAGTTAGAGAGTAATGACCAGCCAATTTTAGAACTGCTTTTAATTGGAAATGTGCCCAAGCTTAAAAAAAGGGCTTTTGCAAGAGACTTAGAGAAAAAACTTTTGAAACTTGATGGAGTTTCAAAAATTGAACCTTTTGGAATGGAAGAGCTGGAAATACATATTGAAGCCATCCCAGGAAAATTGTCGAGGTATCAACTATCGTTAAATGATCTTATATTAGCTGTGGGTAATCAAAATGTGTCTATACCAGGTGGTATGATTGAAGTATCAGATGGTAAAGAATTTATAGTAAGGACTGTTGGAGAATATGAGACAACACTAGATATTGAAGATACAGTTGTAAGAGCCAATGATATTGCGGATGCAATAAGGATTAAAGATGTCGCAAAAGTTGTGCAAACAACCAGTAAACCTACCACTCTTTATAGAGCACAAAATCAAGATGCTATCACTCTTACTGTTATAAAAAAGGAATCTGCAGATGCGATAGATTTGGTAGATAGAGTTCAAACATTTATTAATACCTTAGAAGATGAAATTACAAGAGAAGGGCTTTCTATCGAATATGCTAACGATGCCTCTTACTATATAAGACGAAGATTAAGTGTTTTGGTGAATAACCTGGGTGTGGGTTTATGTTTGGTGTTGTTGGTACTTAGCTTGTTTTTTCCATTTAAGATAGCCATCTTAACTGCAATAGGCATACCATTTGCTTTTTTAGGAACACTTATATTTTTTAATTCTGTTGGGATAAGCATAAACTTATTAACAATGATGGGGTTGATCATTGTTGTAGGTATGCTGGTTGATGATGCTGTTGTTGTGGTTGAAAATTCGATGCGCTATATAGAGCGAGGACATGACTCTCATGAAGGTGCAATAGTTGGTACACAAGAAATATGGCAGCCTGTTACTGCTGCTGTGACTACTACTATAGTTGTATTTTTGCCTCTTATGTTTATGGATGGTATTTTTGGAAAATTTGTATCAAATCTACCACTTGGAGTTTTAGCAGGTCTCGTATTTAGTTTGATTGAGTGCTTTTTTATCTTACCACATCACATTGGCTTTTTATTGAGAAAAGCAGATTTTACCAAAGACAAAAATAAAATTTATAAGAGGGTAGATCGTTTTTGGAATAACAAATTGGTTGTATTATATGAATCATTTTTAAAATTTTCTTTGAAAAAAAGATATTATGTTACAACATTTGCGGTGATATTATTTTTCTCCACTATCTTTGTTTCACACAAATTTATGAAAGTTATTTTGTTTCCTCCGGATGGTGTAGAAATTTTCTTGGTTAAAGCTGAGGCTCCTGTTGGTACAACTGTTAATGAAACTGCTAGATTGATTAAGCCGGTTGAGGATAAGGTTTCCCAACTAAGCTCTGAGGAATTGGATGTATTTATCACAAAGGTAGGTACGCAACAGCTTAGTTCAAGTGATCCTGTAATAAGAGTTGGAACCAACCTAGCACAGATGGTTGTGTATCTAACCCCTGAGCCTGATAGAGATAGAACTGCTAAAGAAATAATTGAAGCTTTAAGAAAGGAGACAAAAATACCTGATGGTCTAGATACATTAACCTTTGAAAGAATACAGCCAGGCCCTCCTACAGGAGATCCGATTAGTATAGGTGTAAATGCAGATGAGTATGAGGAAATCTTGCCAGTTGTTGCTACCTTAAAAGATTTCTTACAAACAATCCCTGGTACATCAGATATAAGGGATACATATGTGATGGGAAAAAAAGAGCTACAAGTTAAGTTAAGACAGGAGGAAGCTAATGCGGCAGGATTAAATGTAACTGATGTTGGTTTGACTGTAAGATCTGCATTTGAAGGGGTAGAGGCAACACAAATACATACTTTAGATGAAGAAATAGCGGTGAAGGTTACCTGGCCAAGTGACAAAAAACAATCTCTGGACTCTATTAGGCGGCTAAAAATTACTAACAGATTTGGTCAATTAATTCCATTAAGTTCTGTGGCAGAATTTACACATACTCAAGGTGTGGCAAGTTTTGATCATCAAGACAACGAAAGGCAGGTTCGCATACTAGGGGATATTGACACAACGGTTAATAGTGTACTTGCTGTAAATAAGCAGGCTTTAGATTTTATAAAAGAAAACTCAGAAAAATTCAAAAGTGTTACCTTTTCATTTGGCGGGGAAGATGAAGATACCAAAGAAAGCTTTGCTTCTTTAGGCAGAACATTTGTTGTAGCAATTTTAGGTGTGTTTTTAATTTTGGTTATTACATTTCAAAGTATATTACAGTCTTTGCTAGTGTTATTTTTGACTATACCTCTTGGGATGATAGCTGTGATATGGGCTTTCTTTGTGCATGGGTTGCCAATTACCTTTTTAGGAAGTCTCGGTTTGATTGCTCTTTCTGGAGTTATTGTTAATAATTCTATTGTATTAATAGTTTTTGTAAATAATGCTAGAAAAAAAGGTATGCCAAAATTAGACAGCATTGTTTCTGCATGTAAAGTTAGATTGAGACCAATATTTTTAACTACAGTCACTACTGTTGCTGGAATATTGCCAACTGCTTACGGTATTGGGGGTTTGGATAAGTTTGTGGTTCCTATGGCAATGGCACTGGGTTGGGGTATTTGCATAGGCTCAATCTTAACTACAGTGGTATTACCATCAAGTCTTGCTATCTTAGATGATATAAAAAGTTTGTTTTCAAGGTCTTCCACTCGAGATCTTCCTAACGAGGCAAATAAGATAGATTGGTGAAATGCAGGACGAAGTCCAAGTGAACCTAAAACATCTTTTTGTCTGATAGTTATCAAGTGGGTGGGCAAACGGGCAAGCAGTCAATCAGTCAATCAGTCAATCTGGCATTCAGGCAATGGTCTCCTTTTTTTTAAAAATATTTCCTCTCAGATAAAAACTATAGAGCAAATATTTTTTCTAAAAAAGGAGACAGCATATTATGAAAAAATTAAAAACATATCAATTAGCAGTTAGGTTCTATAACAATTCTAAGAATTTATACTTAAAAGAACCGCTTAAAAATCAGTTCCAAAGGGCTATCCTAAGCATTGTACTAAATCTTGCAGAAGGAACTGCAAAGCCAACAGCTAAAGATAGAAGAAAGTTTTATTCTATAAGCCTTGGGTCGCTTAGGGAAACACAAGCAATACTAGAGATCATAAACAACAAAAATCTAATAAAAGACGCAAATACACTGGGAGGATATCTATACAAACTGTGTAAGAATACATGATCTGGGATCAGGCAGTCAGGTAATCGGGCAGTCAGGTAATCAGCCAATCAGCCAATCGGGCAAGCAGGCAAACGGGCAATCAGGCAATAAAAACTAAAACCTACTTTGGAAGTGATGGTGGTGGAGGTGGTGGATAGTTGTTATATTTTTCTTGTCCATTGTAAAACCTTGTGGTTGGGTACGCTAAGTCTATATCATCATTTAGACTAAATTGGTGTAATATTTGCTCCCAGATAAGTTGTGTGGCTACTCTCCTTTTTTTAGGATCACATAAAAACCTCATGTGGAACATGACTCCACTATCCAAGACAGTTGTATAGACTTCCGGAGCTAAGTTTTTGTAGAGTATCATAAACTTTTTTGAACTTTCACGTAAGGCTCGTTGTGCAGGACGATCTAAATTAAATTGTTTGTTCTTAAGTATGTTTACTAAAATTTCTTTTGTCTTTTTCCAGTTACTTTCAAATGTGACCATAACACTTATTTCGTGCCAGATATATTTAAACCCTCTGTTGTAGCTGTATATTGGTTGTAGGAATACTTTAGCGTTGGGTACATGTACAATTCTGCCAGTAGGTTGATCTGCATTTATCCAGTTTCCTATTTCTAATAAGGTGAACTCAAAAAATCTGATGTCAGCTACATCTCCCTTTATATCACCTATTTCTATACGTTCTTCTAGGCTAAATAGTTTGCCTATCACTATAAAAATCCATCCAGCCAGATTAGCGATAGGATCTTTTAAAGCAATTGCAAGACCTGCTGATAATAGACCAAGGTAGGTAGCTGCTGAATCAACCCCTTCAAACCAAATTCTGGCTGCAAATATTATTATTAGAGCATTACTGGTAATGGAGATTGACTTTTGCCAGTAGTATCGAGCTTGGCGATTTTCAATGTGTTTAAAGACAATATTGGAGATAACCCATCTGGAGGCCAGTATTACTACAACCACCATGAATGTTAAAATTATTTTCTCTTCGTAGTTTGGTGGAATGACTGGTATAAAATCAAAGCCTTGCATATTTAAACCTTAGAACACTTCAATATAAAAGAGCATTACATGATTTAGAATACGTAGTTCTGATTTAAAATTCTAAATGAAAGTCCAGAGGAGAAAGATGTTATTTTGTTCACTAGACCCAATACTTTATTATGTGTTAGTCTCCACAAAACTATGCCATCACTATTGGATCAAACATTAGTAGCATTCGACACAGAAACAACTGGTGCATATCCGGTGAAATGGGAGATCTGTGAAATTGCAGCTGTAAAATATAAAAATGGTCAAATAGTAGATGAATTTTCAAGTACCATAAGGCCGGAGGGTGATATCAACCCTATATCAGAGCAAATTCATGGTCATTCCAAAAAAAGTTTAGATTCGGCACGATTCGCCAAACCAGTTTTAGAGGAATTTTTGAAATTTTCAAAAGGTGGGATTTTGATAGCTCATCATGCACCATTTGACTTAGGGTTTTTGTCTTACGATCTAGAAAGAAATGGATTAGACCTACCTTGCAACAAAGTTATTTGTACATCACTTCTTTCAAGGTCTGTGTTTAAGGATGCCCCAAATCATAAACTCCCAACTCTAATAGATTATTTACATTTAAAAAAAACAAAACTGCATATAGCTTTAAATGATGCAAGAATATGTATGGATTTAGCTTTGAAATGTTTTGAGCATATAAAACCACTTAGTTTAGAAAGAGTTGAACAGGTGATGGACATTGAGTTTAATTGGAAGAATTTTTCTGTTTTTGAGTTGTCAAAAGATAGTAAATTTAAGCTGCTTGTGGATTCTATAGTGTCAATGAGTAAAATAGATTTTGTTTATAACTCTGGTAGTAGACCTGGGGTTAGTAGGACTGTAATGCCGGTTGGGTTGGTTAGAACTCCTTTTGGTGATTTTATGGCTGGCGAAAATAAGGCCGATTCAAACCTACCAAAGCGATTCTATCTTAGATATATATCTAGTATCAAAAAATCCAAATAAAATAGAGTTATAAAATAATAGTTAATACACTTCTCTTGCAGGACATTTATATTAAATTTTTCTTTTGTATACAATGCTACGTCAAGAAGTGCACCAACTGATGTTATTTATCATTTTTCGTAAATCTACTTGTTATTCGATGTATTATACTTTTGCTTCTTCTTATTTTTTCTCTTATTTGTTCTAGTGCTTCAGGCTCCATCATATATGAATCAGATTTTAATAAGAGTTCAAGAGACTCTATAGATACTGCAGGGTGGCCTAAAAGTACATCCAATATTTCTGTAGCCCCGTACGCAAGACGGGACGCCTGCATAATGGGATATTCAAGATCGATCACATCAGGGTGTTCTAAGATCAAACTAACGATCTCTGCATTTTTTTCCCAGATCGCAATCAATAGAGCGGTTTTATTCCACCAATTATCTGCAAGATTATTTTCAGCATTTGGCTTTACTTCGGTGTGCGCCAAGATCAAACTAACAATCTCCGCATTACCCGTCTTACTTGCTATCATTAGAGGAGTAAACGCTACAACACTATCAAACCAGCTACCTACTGATAAGTTTATGTCTATGTCAATATGACTTGAAAGAAATCTTACTACGTCTACTCGTTCATTTTTAATCGCCGATATTAGAGGGGTTGTACCAGAAAATTTTTTATTGATATCTGTTTTGGGATGGTTAGCAAGCAATTTCACAATCTCAATGCTAGCGTTTGCTTTGATTGCTAATACAAGAGGAGTTACATGATCTACAAGTAATGAAGCACCACTACTTGTCACATGAACAGGAAAAGGAGCTTCTTCAATTGCCCGCATGGCAGGGGTCTTAATATACCCTTCCCAGCTTACATCTGCACCACTATCTAATAGAAGCTTTACTTCTTTTGCATCATTATTTTTTATTGCAAGATATAGTTGCTCAATGGTAGGTTTATTATTCAGGACTTGTAAGCATTCAGAGGCATTAAGTGTCTGTAGCGACAGGATGATGGCCAAACTGATTGTGTATTTTGTATTAATACACTTTCTGAAAAAACTCATATCAAAATACTCCCTTTCGTGGTGTACGGATAATATCCGCAAAGGTGTGCCAGACCTGACACATTCATACTGAACCTCACAACTTATCTCATTTAACGTTAATTTAAAAGATATCCTGTAAATTAAACAGAAATTGCTAAATTTTGTTTATAACTCTGGTAGTAGACCTGGGGTTAGTAGACTGTAATGCCGGTTGGGTTGGTTGGAACTCCTTTTGGTGATTTTATGGCTGGTGAAGAAAAAAACAGTGTGGGTCCTGCAAAGCGTCTTTATCTAAAACATATCTCTAACATAAAAAAAGACAAGTAAGTAAACAAAACCATGAAAATTTTAGTCATATACAAAGATATAGAAGGTAAGGGATTTATATTTTTAGTTTCTCGAGTTATAAACTACTAAACCACACCACTAGGAGGTTTCTATGAAACGGCTATTTGTGATAGTAATATTATTAATGTTCTCAGGCGAGTTACATGCACAAAGACATGAGTTTAATTATACTTACAAATTGTGGCAGGATTCTGCTCCGACCTTGACTTTGGATGAGGCTGTGAACTTGTTAGAAAAACCTGAACTCTACAATTCTGCTGATTTTCAAAGAAAGTTAAAAAAATCTCTAGACAGTGAGAATGAAGAAGATCAAAAGATAGCCAATCTTGCTCGACAAATTGATGAATACAACAAAGGGTCCATAGAAAGCGCAGATACAGTTATCGAAGTTCTTAAGAGTTTAAATGAACAATATATGTTCTCAGGCGTCGCCAGTATAAGCCGACAAATATTTGAAAGTACAAAATTAGAATTAGAAAAAATCACTTCAAGAATTTCTGAAATAAACACAGTGGTGGTAACACCTGAAATGTTAGAGCTAGAAACAATTCTTTTAGAAGCATTAGAATCACTGGACAGAAAATAGGAATATGACACAGTCATCAGGTGATCTAAAACTTAGAAAGTCTTTTTTGGTGGCGACCACCTTCAAAATCAGTTTCTAGAAAAGCTTTAACTATTTCTTCTGCCTTTGTTGAATTGTCTGTAACCCTTCCTGATAAGCATAGTACATTTGCATTGTTGTGTTGTCTTGCTAGCTTGGCTTGATTAGTGTCCAGACACAAACATGCTCTTATATGTTTATGTCTATTTGCAGCCATCACCATACCTTGACCTGATCCACAAATTAAAATTCCAAAGTCATTGTCTTTAATTCTACTGCAAAGTTGTAGGGCAAAATCTGGATAGTCAACTTTTTCATCTTTTTCAAAATTACCTAAATCATGTAATGTAAACTTAGACTTTAGTTTTTCTTTTAATAAAAATCCTGCATGATCAGAAGCTATATAAATCATAACTTAGAAAATACCAAACAAGCATTGGTGCCACCAAAGCCAAAACTGTTATTCATTGCATGTTTTATTTCGCTTTCTCTGGCAACTATGGGAGTGTAGTCCAGATCACAGTCTTTAGATGGGTACTCTAAATTTATTGTAGGTGGTATAACACCCTTATAAATGCTCATAGCAGTAAAGATACCTTCACACGCACCTGCTGCACCTAGCATATGACCTGTCATACTTTTGGTGGAACTTATCATGATATCTTTTGGATTAGGGAAAGTCTTTTTTATTGCCAAGGTTTCTACACTATCTCCTATAGGTGTGGATGTTCCATGGGCATTTATATAATCTATATCTTCTGGATTAACATTGGCATCTTTCATTGCATTAAGCATAGCTATGGACGCCCCCTTACCTTCATTATGTGGTGTTGTTATATGGCTTGAATCACAAGATGCTCCATAGCCTGTTAATTCGCAATATATCTTAGCTCCTCTTTTGGATGCTTGTTCAAAACTTTCTAAAACCATAATGCCACAACCTTCACTCATAACAAATCCATCTCTTTCCTCGTCCCAAGGCCTACTGGCTGTTTCTGGCTCTGAGTTTCTAATTGATAGGGCTTTCATGGAGTTAAATCCGCCTATTGCAACTTCTGTTATTAAAGATTCAGATCCTCCAACTACCATTATATCACAAATGTCGTCTTTTATATATTTAGCTGCCTCACCTATTGAATGTGCTCCTGATGCACATGCAGATGTTATTGAATAGTTAGGGCCTTTTGCGTTTATAAAAATTGCAACCTGACCAGATGCCATGTTTACTATGGTGGTTGGAATAAAGAAAGGTGAAATTCTAGAAGGGCCTTTTGTATCAACTATTGTTGAGGTTTTGTGGATGAACCCTAAATCTCCCATACCTACCCCAATGATGCATCCTGTTCTGTTAGCAAGATCGTCGTCAAAACGGGTTGGTAGGCCACTGTCAGTGAGTGCATCGCGAGCAGCTTTTATAGAAAATTGAGAAAACCTAGCAAGTCTTTTTATACTCTTATCCGGTATAACCCCAGATAGGCTGAAGTTATCCACTTCACCTGCTATTTTGGTTTGAAACCTGGAGGCATCAAATTGTGTTATCTCTTTTATGCCAGAAGTTCCGTTAATTAAACCTTTCCAAGACTCGTCAAGGGTGCCTCCTACTGGAGTAATAGTAGACATACCTGTTACTACAACTCTCTTTACTGCTTTTGGTTCTTTATAAAACCTAGAACTCATAAAAGATCCAAAAAAAGTTAATGCGAATCAACTCTTAGCATTCTGGTTAATGTAGTCTTGAAGCTCTCCTACTGTTTTCAGTTTTTCTACATCTTCATCTGGAATTTCTATTTCAAACTCATCTTCAATAGCCATGATCAGTTCTACACTATCTAGGCTATCGGCTCCAAGATCTGTCGTAAATGATGCTTCTGGTGTGACTTTGCTTTTATCCACCCCCAGCTGCTCTGAAATAGTATTTATTAGCTTATCCTCAACGGACATGTAACCTCCCTTTATTTAGCACATATTTATACCGCCATTAACACCAATAGTTTGACCTGTAATATAACTTGAGTCACTACTCAATAAAAAACATACAGGATGTGCTATTTCAAACACATCGGCTACTCTGTTTAATGGAATATGTTTTAGCAAATTTTCTTTAACTTTTTCATCTAAATTTTTTGTCATGTCGGTATTCACATAACCTGGTGCTATGCAGTTTGACCTAATATTCCTAGACGCAAGCTCCTTTGCAAGGGATTTAGAAAATGCTTCTATACCTGCTTTACTTGCAGCGTAATTAGCTTGTCCAGCTTGCCCTATTTGACCAATTACACTGGTAATATGCACAAATGACCCACTTTTTTGCTTCATCATGGGCTTTATGAAGGCCTGAGACACCAAAAAGGTGCCTTTTAAATTTATATTGATTACTTTGGAAAAATCATCTGAGCTCATTCTTAGCATGAGATTGTCTTTGGTTATTCCAGCATTATTTACCACACCGTCTATTTTTCTATCAAAAATTTCTATAGCTTTACTGGTGGCATCAGATATTGATTCTGGATCTTCTATATTCATCTGTAAGGCCTTTGCCTTGTTGTTTAGTTTTTTTATCAAGCTTTCTGCTTCATCTTTGTTTGAATTGTAGGTGATAATTACTTTTGCCCCTAGTTTGGAGGTAGCTACAGCCGTGGCAGCACCAATGCCTCTGCTTCCACCTGTGATAAATATGTTTGATCCTTCTAAATTCATAAGGCCTCAAAGTCTTTAGGAGAGTCTATATTGAATGATTGGTAGTTTAAATTGTCAAATTTTTTAAGTAATTTGGTCAACACATTGCCAGAGCCTACTTCTACAAACTTACTTACCCCCAGTTTACTTAGCAACAATATGGTTTGTACCCATAATACGGGGCTTGTTATTTGCTCTACAAGGTGATGTTTTATAGTGTTGGCATCTGTAACCTCCTTAGCTTGGTAGTTAGTTATTATGCTTACTTCCGGATTATTGATCTGCATCTGTTCAATTATTGGAGTCATGTTTTTTTTCGCTTCCAGCATCAGAGAACAATGAAATGGTGCTGACACTTTAAGTGGTATAAATTTTAAGTTGAACTCTTTTTTGTCTAGTATTTGGTCTACTGCTTCTTTGTGTCCACTTAAAACTGTTTGAGTAGGTGAATTATAATTTGCAATTTCAAGTACATGATCAAGTTTTTGTTTTTTATACCAATCTAATAGTTGTTCTACATCCTTAATACTGCCAATTGCTGCTACCATTTTCCCATTTTTTCCTCCCACTGAGGCTTGCATGTATTTTCCTCTAAGTTTTACTGCTTTCAAAGATTCTTCAAAATCTAAACATTTTGCGGCTACAAGAGCTGAGTATTCTCCTAGAGAATGTCCAGCCATAAATTTTGGATCTACGTATGTACTTAGTATTTTGTGATAGGCAACAGATACGGTAAGTAGTGCTGGCTGTGTATATTCTGTTAGATTGAGTTGATTATTTGGATCTTCAAATAATAGTTTTTTCATATCCAGGCTTAATGTATCAGAGGCATGTTCGAATACCTCTTGTATAGGTTTAAAGGCTTCAAAATTTTTTTTTGCCATGCCCTTTGACTGGCTTCCTTGCCCAGGAAATATGAATGCTATCATATCTAGTACCGCATTAATGTTGCACCACTTGTAAAACCACCTCCAAAAGAAATCATTAAAACTAGATCGCCTCTTTTTATTTTGTTTTCTCTAGCAAATTCATCCAGAGCAATTGGTATGGTTGCGGCCGAGGTGTTAGCAGCATGATCAATATTTACTACTGTTTTTTCCATAGGAAATTGTAGTTGATTCATAGCTTTCTCGATGATTCTGGTATTTGCTTGATGAGGTATTATCCAATCTACATCGTCTAATTTAGTATTGTTTTTATTTAAAATTTCATTGCATACATCGACCACTGCTCTTACTGCATATTTAAAAAGCTCTTTTCCTTTCATATTTACATATTGAGCCTCAAGTTCTAATGCTTTTTCGGAGCAAGGCATCCTACTTCCTCCGGCCATAAGGGTTACGTATTTACCTAGGCTGCCATCTGACTGCATGATAGAGTCAATTATTATAGAATCAGACTTACTGGTAGATACAATTGCAGCTCCTGCACCGTCTCCAAATAAAATACAGGTTTCTCTGTCTTTGTAGTTTGTTATTCTAGACAGAATATCTGCTCCAATTACAAGTATGTTGCTTGTCCCATTTTTTATGGATTGTTCTGCAAGGTGTAGTGCGTATAAAAAACCAGAGCAAGCAGCTTGCATATCGAATGCCATGATATTTCTTGCCTTTAATTTTTCTTGCAAAACACAAGCTGTTGTGGGCATTAGCTGATCTGGGGTTATAGTGGCTACAATGATCATATCAAGATCACTTGATACAAGCTTTGCCATTTCTAAAGCTCTAATTGAGGCCTCATATGCCAAGTCACTTGTGACTTGATCTTCTGAAGCAATATGTCTTTGTTTGATTCCAGTTCTGGAGGCTATCCACTCATCGCTTGTGTCTACAATACGTTCTAGCTCTGAGTTAGTAAGAACTTTTTTGGGTAAATATGAACCGGTTGATAAAATACAAGGTTTATTGCTTCGCAAGTATGTCTCTCCTCAAACAGAATTTAAACCCTCAAATGAGGATGTAGGTTTTATTGCTTAGCGAATATTTCTCTTTTCTTGTATTGACCGCATGTACTACACACTCTATGTGATCTAACTATAGATCCACAATTGGGACACTTTGGACTCCCATGAAAGTGAATAGCATTATGTGATCTTCTGCTAGCTCTTCTAGACCTAGTGGTCTTACTGGTAGGTTCTGCCATAATCTCCTCTTTTCACATATCGATACTTTTCAAAATTGAAAACGGGTTTTCAATTTCCAAACTTTCGCAGGCACACTCTTCATAATTCAAGTTTACACCGCAACTGGAGCATAATCCCTTACAACCATTAACACAAGCCACTTGCATAGGAATGGATAAGTTTATAATTTCACGGCTCAAAAGACGCAAATCAACAAGGGGTTCTGAGACCATTTTCACAAACATATCGGAGCTATTATCATTTACCACATCACCTTTATCTAGCAATACCAAATCCGAAAAATCTTCTTTTAAAGGGTACTCAAACTTTTTCATACAAAACGAACATGTAAGTATTAGTTTGCTTATTACACTACCAATCAATGTACACCCACCGGAAACAGCATGAATTTGAACCTTCATGGATAGAGTAAGCACATCGTCCCATAATGGGCCTAAATCCAAAGCATTCAGGTTTAGAGATAGGCCGTCTTCTGGTATTTCGTTAAATTTTATCAATCTCACTTTGTACCTAACCCTTTTGAATAGACTTAAGGACCTCTTGCACGTGTCCTGTAACCTTTACCTTTTCAAAAATTTCTTTTATTCTCCCTTCTACATCAATTACAAATGTGGTCCTCAAAATACCTAACTTAGTAACCCCAAATAATGTTTTTTGCCCCAAAACTTTGTATTTCTTACACACTGTACCATCTTCATCTGAGAGTAGTTTGAATTGGAGATTATATTTATCGCAAAACTTTTTGTGGCTTTTTGTGGAGTCTCTGCTAATTCCTAGAATTTCAGTGTTTTTAAATTTGGTTAGATTTTCTTGGAAATCGCAAGATTCTTTTGTACATCCTGGTGTCATATCTTTTGGATAGAAGTAGATAACAACAGTTTTGCCTAAAAAATCTTTTAGGTTTACTGTATTTTTGTCTTGATCTGGGAGAGAAAATAGGGGTGCGGACTCACCGATAGAAAGCATAATCTCCTCCGTTATATAAATTGCTTGATAAAATAATAAATGGCCTGATAGTTGTATTACTGGTTAGGATGTTATTGCAAGTTAAAAAGTGTTGATTTGCAAGTTATTGTTATCCGTTCAGGGTTTTGGTGTTTGGTATAAACCTTAAAAGGTGAGGTGTGATATAACTATAAAATCGTTGATGCAAAAATGTTGTTCTGCAAAGTGTTGTGGCTTAATGGGTGATATAGGCCACTTGTTTCTTAGGATTTCTGTTTCGTCTATGATGTTGACTCATGGGTTACCTAAATTAATGTCCTATTCTGAAAGGGCGGAGTCATTTCCTGATCCTTTAGGCGTAGGTTCTAGCTTTAGTATGGCGCTTGTGGTGTTTGCTGAGTTTTTCTGTTCGGTGGCAGTGTTAATGGGTGTTGGTACCAGGATTTTTTCTATTCCTTTGATGATAAACATGTTGGTTGCAGCATTTGTTGTACATGCAGGAGATCCGTTCAGCAAAAGAGAGTTAGCTTTAATGTACTTCACTTGCTTTACCTATTTTGCTTTATCAGGTGGAGGAAAGTTCTCTTTAGATGCTTTAATAAAAGGTAAACTCAAAAAGTAGTATATTATTCTTTCTAGCTTAATAAGAGTGTTTAACCCCAATTTCAGTTTTGGGGATTTATTTCTCATATTTTGTACAAATTTTAAAAGAATATATCTATTTGGGTACATGATTTGTTGAAAATATAGGTAGCCGTGTATTTTTATGGTTTTTAGGGGTGTGCACATGCTACGATGCGCTTCCCAAAAAGGATATTTGTTTAGTATCGGGAGGTACTAGTGGTAGGCGTTAAGGGGCGTGTTTTGTTGTTGTTGGTAACTTTGATTTTCTCGCAAACTGCATGGAGTGTAGATTGTGTACAGGCTCTTGTTGGTTTTAAAGATACATTAACAGTTAAGTTTTTAGAGACAAAATATTCCAACCATCCTGTTGTTAGTACCATCTATGACATTAAGGGGTTGGATGCTCCTAGGGTTTTGCTCGATGTCTGGAATTTAGATAATAAAAATTTCCCTTTATCTACCTTTGGGGTAGCTGCAAGTATTGGGGATGTGGATCTGGTAAGAGAATTGCTTAAAGTTAAGGGTATAAATTCAGAGTATCGTAATGATGCTGAAGAGACAACTTTGATGTTGGCGGCAAAGAATGGCCATGTGGATGTGGTAGGAGAGTTGATTGCAGTACGTAAGATAAATGTAGATGCCAAAGATAAAATGGATAACACTGTTTTGATGTTAGCAGCACAGAACGGACATGTAGGTGTTATTAGAGTTTTGCTGGATAACTTTAATATCAATTTGAATGCTAGAAATTTGTATGGTCGTACAGCTTTGATGTTAGCAGCAGAGAATGGCCATATGGATGTGATAAGAGAATTACTTGCATTTGCTGCTAGTACACATATAAATATCTTACATGTAGTAGATAATACGGGGAACTATGCTCTTATGTTGGCAGCACAGAATGGACATGACGACGCTGTGGAAACTTTGCTTGATGCATCTGATGATATTGATGTAAATTCCAAAAACCTTAAACATCAGACTGCTTTATTGCTAGCCGCAAAGAATGGCCATGTGGATGTAGTAGCAAGCTTACTAGGAGTAAAGAATATAGATGTCAATACTGGTGGCTCTATAATATTAAGTACGCCTTTAATAGCAGCAAGTCGTAATGGCCATTTGGAAGTTATAAAACTTTTGCTTTCTTATACTGGTATCGAAGTGAATGCCACTAATCAGTTGGGTGAAACAGCTTTGGTTGTTGCAGCCAGGAACAAACGAGCTTATGTGATAGAGCAGCTGCTTCAGGTGGATGGTGTAGATGGTGTGGGTGGTATAGATGTAAATGCTCAGGATATTTTTAATATGCCTGCGTTGACTTTACTTATTAAAGACAGTGGTCCGCTTGAAGTTAGAGCTAGTAGTCAGTGGGTAATCCCAATGTTTTTGAAACACCCTGATATTGATGTAAACTTGGCTTCGTTTGATAAGACAACTCCTTTAATTATGGCTGCAAGGGAGATGGTTCCTTATGCTGTTGAACTTTTATTAGCCCATCCTAGGATTAAGCCCAAGTTGAGGGACAATAAAGGGTTGTCAGCACTATTGACAGCACAGGAACACATTTGTTGTGCGGTTTGGGATAGATATCCCGGTAGCATGATAAAATCTTTTATGGACAAACAAAGAATTATTAGAATGTTAAGAAAAAAAATACGGCAGTTTGATTCTTCTATTCAAGAAGAAGTATCTCCATCACCAATATAATAAATATATCATGCTTTGGAAGTACGCTTTAGGTATACTCACTGCAGATGACTACACATGCTTTAGAGGTATCCCGCTACGGCTTATTGATCAAAAATTGCTGTTAGAGCAACGCCTTTGGTCCTGGGTGTTGGCTAAATTGGGTTAGGTATTTGAAAATGGTCATGTGGAAATATAGACTGTTATTCTATGAAGAGTAGTATGGGGAAATTGGATTGGTTATTGGTTGTTTTTGTTCCAATAGCAATTACCTTAATACCTGATTTATATACAAAATATCATTTTTGCGGTGATTGTTATAAGGATGGTACTCAGGATACTGAAGTAGAGGAGATTATTCCCAGGAATGAAGACACTATTTTTCTTGAAGATGAGTTAAGTGAGTCTAACATATGTGATGATCGTGTTCCCGAATCGGAGCATGGTTTTTGGGGCATTAAGTTTGGTATAGAATGTCAGACTAACTCAGGAATTATTTTAAGTACATTTTCTGATCTACCACAAATTCAAAAGGTTGTATCTCTTTCGACCGTGGGTGCAATACTTATCTTTATTTTTATAATGATACAGATGTTCTTGCCACATAAAATGCTGGCTCTTAGGGCAGGTATCTCTTTGTTGTTAGGTAGTATATTAGGTAATGTTGCAGACAGGATAGTTAATAAGAAAATTACAGATTTTATATTTATTCAGATTAAGATTCCCTGGGAAAAGGGTTTTAGTTATAAGTTTATTTGGAACTTTGCAGATGCTTTTCAGTGGGTGGGTTGTGCAATAATCATCATTTATTTATTAAAGGGTGGTTCTGTGCTATGGCCCATAGATAACTTAAGAAAAAAATATTTATCTGATAAAGAATATCAGTATAAGTATTGTATAAGGCTAATACTTTTTGTGATGGCATTTGCTATAATTACTTTGGTTTATTCTTATACATTCTTAAGTGTAGTGCTTGATGACCCTTCATCTATTCCAAGTAAAAAGAAGTTTTTAGCTTCGTTTATCATAATACACTTGGTGTTGAGTACAATCTTTATGGGGGCTATGGGGTATATAGGTTTAATTTTATCCCATAGAACTGTCGGCCCCTTGTTTGCTTTAGAGAGATTTTTAAAGAATCTACTTTCAGGTAAAAATGAAGGACTGGAAATCAGAAAGGGTGACTACGTTTTTGGAAGGTTAAAGACTATTGCAGACGACTTTGCCAAAGAATTCAAAAAAAGAAAGTCTTAAGCGTTGTTATTGATATGATTAGGTATCACTAGTCTTTATAATGTGATCGATAATTTTATATTTTATTATATTTTTTAGATTTGGATCTATTGTTGTTAAATTAGCAAAGTTATACCCTTCCCCGATATTATAATTTTGTTTAAAGTAAGCTATTAGCTGAGAGGTTATACTATCTTGTGTAAGTTCTTTTTTGGTTTGGTTTAAAAGGTTTTCTAATTCTTTTATTAGATAGTCGTCTATTTCCTTTTTGGACCATTTGTATTTAGTGAGCTTGGAGTTTAGTTTGTTTGCGAGCTGTGTTTTATGCTCTTGTATAGCTTGTTCTGAAACTTCGATAGGATATTTTTTTAGTAGTTGGCTGCATATTTCTTCTTCTACTTTTAGATAAAACGATTGTTTTTGTTTTGATATTACTTCTGAAATTATATTCACTAGGTGGTGTACTACATCATCAAACCCGAGTGTTTTGCAAAATGTATCATTCATTGTTGGAAATTCATATGTTAGAATTTGCTTAACAGTAATTTTAATGTTCTCTGTTTTACCTGCATACTTTCTATATTGTAAAGTATCTGGTAATTGTACATCTACGATTTTAGTTTCGTTTAGTTTCATTCCAACAATAGTTTTTGGCAGGTTCGGTATTTCAAATGGTTTGTTCAGTATTACTGATTGATTTAGTTTCAAATCATTTGCAATTTCAATTTCCAAATATACAAGGTCAGATTCTGTCACACCTCTATCTTCTTTCAAGATGGAATATTTTGTTGAGTCTCTTTTAATTTCATCAATTTGATTGTCTATCATCTGTTGTGTCGCATCTGTATTATGTTTTGTAACTTTGAGGTGATCTATATTGTTTATAGGAGTTAGTAGATTTATTTTTGTTTGATAGGTAAGGTTACATTTACTGTTTGTGTTATCCAGTGTAAATGTTGGTATTCCAGTAGGTGCCATATTATTTTTAAGGAGGGTTTCATATACTATTTGTTGAAGATTGTTTTCTACCTTGGTTTGATCTAGTTCCTGTTTTCTTTTCTTCTTCTTTTTATTTGATTTTAAGCATCTGTTTTTAGGAAAACTCGTTTCTAGTTTTACTTCAAATTTAGATATTTTTTCGACATTAGTGGATGTCATTTGATTCCTTGTTTTTATTAAATTTTGCGGTTGTTATGATATGATTGAAAGCCTTATCTTTTGATACTAGATAGTTTAGGTATATCAGTCCTTGTTTGTTAGAAAATCTTTTTCTTATTTCGTTTTCCGGCCTCATTTCTCTGGCACATATTTCTTTGATTTTTGATTCTATGTCTTGGTTTGTTGGTTGTATGTTGAGTTCAGCTATTATTTGTGAGATAATAAGTTCTAGACTGCATTTGTTTATACTTTCTTGCTCTAACTTACCGTCCATTTCTTGTAGTTTTTTATCAATTTTTTCGGATGTCCAACCTAACATGAGCATTTCTTTTCTAAAATCATTTTTTATCAAACTTTTTTGTTCGTTGATGGAATTTTTAGTTAGTTCTGTGTTTTGTTCCTTTAGTAAAATATCTATTATTTGTTTTTCTAAGTTATTTCTAATGTCGACAGAGCACCCATATTCGACTATTGATTTTATAAAGGTCTTTAGATCATCTACTGAGTTCTGGTTAAATTTTTTAGCCAAGTTGCTATCCAACGGAGCAAGTTGTAGTTCTACTATTTTATATATTTTTACACTATATGTTTTTTTAACTCTGTCGATATAATAGGAGCTATCCTTTTTAGGTTCTATGTGGATGGTTCTGTCTTCCCCGGGTTTTATTCCAATTAGTTCATCTATCATTTCTTGTGGATTAGTTTGTTTGGATAGATGTATAATTCCTGGATTCTTTGAAAGACTTTCACAAGGAACTCCGTGTATTTTAACTTTGATTTCTGCAATCAGTATGTCGTGTTCTTCTGCCCCTCTATTTTCTATTATTTGTTTTTCATTTTCTGCTCTTCTGTAGAAATTTAGGTGCCAGTCTATTTTGTCTTGCGTGGCTGTGATGTCTGGCATTTCTAGTTTCATTCCAGTTAAGGTACTTTTGATTTCTGGCATTGGTTGTACTTTAAATGTTAAGACAAATTTATATGGTTCTTCTTCTGATGGAAGGTTATTTAAGGAAGAAAAATCGTCTGTTAATTCAATAAATTTTAGTGGTTGTGTTTTTGTATAGTCATATGCTTTTTGTATTAGTAAGTCAGCTACCATCGTTTTGGCTTTGTTGGCAAAATTGGTTTTTACTACACTCATTGGAATTTTCTTATTTCTAAAACCCTTTACCTGCGTATTATTTGACAGGTGTTTATAAACTTCATCGAATGCTTTGTTTATTTCTAGGGCAGATACTGATGATTCTAGTATAAGATCAAATGATGTTTTGTATTTTAAGTTAAATTCCATATCCTAAAACCTTAAGTTCACATACTGACTCTGAGTCTAGTTAGTTAACATTTTTACTATAAGAACTCTGGTTACTTTTGAGTAAGCATTAAGCTTCTTATCATAGATGTGGCCTTGTTATAAAGTTAAAATTTGCTTTGCTAGGATATATTTGCATTATTATAATTAACCTTTAGGGTAAAATTAATACTTTTCTTACCCTTGAAAATAGGCAATGTATTCTATAAACTACCTAGTATGTGGGGTTTAAAAGGTTCTATTTTTTTTCATGTGTGTGCCTTTATATTGTTATCTATAAAGCCAATTATCTTGCCTAGCAAGACTATTTCTAATCCTCCAGCTATAAGGGTTGACATGGTAGCTTTGCCTGATAAGGAGCCCATGGAAGCTCCTAGGCAAAAAGAAGCCGTACAAAAACCAGAAAAGAAAGAAGTTAAAAAAGAGGTTAAGAAGGAAGTTAGTAAAGAAGTCAAAAAAATTGTTAATAAACCAAAGCCTGTAAAAAATCAGGTTAAAAAGAAAAAAGAAGCTAAGAAAGAGGCTAAAAAAGAAGTTAATGAAAATGCTTTTGGAAAAAGCGCTATAGAGAGAATAAAGCAGATACAGGAAATGAAGAAGAAGCTAAACTTGGAGGAAAATTCTTCCTATGCCTACAAAGGTAATAGAATATCTCCAGGAGCTGCTCTTCAAGGTTTAGAGCGAATAGATTATGATCGGTATATAGATGATTTAAGAGAACATGCAAGAAGATATTGGAGTATTCCAGGTTGGCTTGCTCAATCTGACTTAAACGCCAAGGTAAGATTGTTTTTGGATGAAGATGGGCGTTTGATAAAACAGGTTATGGTAAAATCATCGGGTGATAGTAGGTTTGATAGGAGTGTGATAGACTCCATCGAAGATGCTTCTCCTTTTCCAAGGCCAGTTGATAAATTTGTCGATTTGGTTAAAGCTGGTGGAATAACGCTTTCACTTTCTCCGTAGATGGTTAGCAACAGGGGTATTATGAGAATTTTCACATTACTAATTTTATTAGTTACTTTAAATGTTAGTGCTAATGACTATGTCATCAATATTGATCAGGCGAAAACAAAAAAAATAGTTGTAGCTCTTGTTCCGCTAAAGTATTCCCAATCTTCCAGAGAGGGGCTTGGTGTTGGACAAAACATTTATAGAATGATTTTTAATAATTTAAACAGCACATTTTATTTTAAATTTTTGGGTACCAGTGCTTATGTGGAGGATATTAGAACTTCATCCATAAAGCCTAATACAATGGTTGCAAATGGTTTTGACTTTAAAAACTGGAAGGTAATAGGTTCTGATATACTCATTAAATCTGCTTACAGCATAAGTGAAGGTATTGTTACTTTTGAGTCTTATGCTTATAGCGTATCTAGTGAAAAAATGATCATTGGTAGAATTTACCGCAGTAAAGTTTCTAATATAAGTCGTCTTGCCAATAGATTTTCTAATGATCTGATGTTAGCTCTTACCGGTAGGAGAGGGAATTTTGGCTCTAAGATCGTGGTTTCCAGGAGTATTCCTAGATCTGCGGCAAAAGAAATTTTTGTTATGGATTGGGATGGTAGAAATGCAAAACAGATTAGCAGAAATAGGACTGCCTCTTTTTCTCCTTCATGGTCTCCTGATGGTAAGCATGTGGCGTATACATCATTTATTTTTCATAGAAAGCAAAGGATTAGAAACGCAGATTTATTGATTTACAGTTTTGATACTAGTAGAACAAAAATTTTATCTGCAAGAAAGGGTAGTAATTCAGGAAGTGTTTTTGCAAAAGATGGAAGAAGCATATTTTTTACAATTGCATCATTCGGACGAGCTGATATTTATAGTGTTGATACTCTTACTGGTAGGAGGCTATCAAGGTTAACTAATGGTCCTAGAGGTGCAATGAACATTGAAGTTGATGTTAGTCCTGATGGAAGAAGGATTGCATTTTCATCTGATAGGTCGGGGAGGCCTATGATATATGTCTCAGATACAAACGGGCAAAATTTAAAAAGGCTTACTTATGCAGGTAGATATAACTCTACGCCAATGTGGTCACCAGACGGAAAAAAAATTAGCTTTGCTAGTAATGTGGGAGGGTATTACGACATATTCCTTATTGATGCTAATGGAAATAACTTGAAAAGACTTACTCAGTCTAGTAGGCTTTCTAGAAGATCAAATAACGAAGAACCAACTTTTTCTCCTGATGGTCGTAGCATAATGTTTGTAAGTAATAGAACAGGCAAAAGACAGCTATACATAACAGATTTAAATGGAACTAATATAATTAGAGTTACACAAGACAACTATAATTACTACAAACCAAAATGGGGGTGGCATACAAATGATAACTCATTATAAAAAATCAAATCCTAAAAACTTTATAACAATATTAAGCGTGGTGGGTATGGTTGGGATTTTTGGAACACAAAATCTTTCTGCTAAGGGTGAGGATGATGTATCTAGAAGTAAGTCACCTAAGGCAAAAAATATTAAGGCGGAAAAGATGTTTGGAAACATTAAGACTTCTAAAGGGGATATTAAGATTGAGCTTTTTTCAAGGTATGCACCTATAACGGTAGCTAACTTTGTTGGTTTAGCAGAAGGGACCAAGGATCATCTTGATATGAAAGAGAAAAAGACTGTAAAAAAGCCTTTTTATAATGGTTTGACATTTCATCGTGTTATACCGTCATTTATGATTCAAACTGGTTGTCCTTTGGGTAACGGAACAGGTGGGACTGGCTCTAAAATTCAAGATGAGTTTAATCCTAGTTTAAAACATAACAAAGCTGGCGTGGTGTCTATGGCTAATGCTGGTCCTAACACAGGGGAGAGTCAGTTTTTTATCACATTAAATGCTACGCCTCATTTGGATGGAAAACACTCCATTTTTGGGCAAGTTGTTTCTGGTATGGATGTTGTAAGAGAAATCAGTACAGTCGAAAGAAACATGCATAACGATAAACCTATAACACCTGTTACTATTGAAAGCATTACTATTGAAAAGTAAAGGTGAGCCTAATGAGGCTGATAAGATGAATTGGTGAAATGCAGGACGAAGTCCAAATGTAACCAAGGCATCTTTTAGCCGAGTGGCTGTTTCCTGGTGGACACGATGCCGATTCCGTTACACAAGGTCGTTCCTAACGAAGTCAAAAACAAGTGGACTTGTTCACTTTGGTTTAATTGGCTCACGGGATAAACCTTTATGTTTTCCAATTGAAATAACCTCCCTGCGGTCGGTTTTTTGCCTTGGCGGTTGCCCAGCTTTGTACACTGATGTCAATCCCGTTAAAATGGACATAATGAGCAAATCCCTTTAAAGTTAATATATGGTTGTTCTGGTTACTGGTGCCAATGGATTTATTGGAAGTCACTTGGTTTGTTATCTAAAAAGCAAGAATATTACTGTAAAATCCATGTGTAGAAACAAGCATGATATCCATGATTATGTACATGGAGATGTGACCAATTTAGATTCTTTAATGAGTGCATTTAAGGGTGTTGATGTAGTGATACATGCTGCTGGCGTTACAGACGGCCCAAGGAATCGTATGTTTAAGGTTAATGTTGATGGAACACAGAATGTGGTATCAGCTGTTATTAAAAGAAAAGTACAAAAATTTATTCATATAAGTTCTACCGCTGCTGTTGGTGCAACATTTAAACCGATTAGTTTAACAGAAGAATCTGAATGCAACTTAAACATAGATTACTTTCAATCTAAATATCTCAGTGAGCAAATTGTTAAAGTAGCTGCTAGAAAAAAACAAATAGAGGCTTCAATATTAAATCCTACGCAGGTCTATGGGCCAGGTGATATGGCAAAGTCTTCTAGAAAGTCACTGCATCTAAAGATAGCTAGGGGTGAGTTTTGGTTTTACCCTCCAGGTGGTGTAAGTACTGTAGACATACAAAGCGTTGTAGAGACCATATACAGTGCTATAGAGAAAGGAATTAACGGAGAGAGATATATTCTATCTGGAGAAAACTTATATACAAAGGATATGTTTTCATTGTTAGCAGAGCTTGCTAAGGTAAAAAAACCATTTATCCCAGTACCAAAGAGTATTTTACTATCAATAGGTCATATGGAACCATTTTTTAAAGCAATAAATATAAATCCTATCATAAGCTACGAAAGAGCATTGTTGGGTGTACTCTTTCATTGGTTTGATGGGGCTAAAGCAAAAAGTGAGCTTTCATTTAACCCAAAACCTGCCAAAGACACGCTGGGTACAAGTATTGACTGGGCAATAGAAAACAAGCTCATAAAAAACTAATGGTAAGGAGTTAATATTGTATGAAAAAAAAGAAGTTAATACAGCTTTCATCACTGGCATTGGTAGGCATGTTAGCTTTGTTTTTTGTTGTTTCATTTTACTACAAGAAAAAGGTATTGAGAATCAATGAATGTCTTACCACTAGTATGAATAAAGTAGAGTTATGTGAAGAAAGTCCGAGTTATATAGGATTAAATTTTGTATCTTTACACTTTCTAGATGCACTTGTGGTATCGGAAGATGGTGCATTCTATACACATTCTGGTTTTGACTTAAGAGAATTCAAAGAAAGCATTAAAACCAACCTAAAAAGAAAAAAACTCTATAGGGGAGGCTCAACAATAACTCAGCAGCTAGTGAAGAATGTATTTTTAAATAAAGAAAAGTCTATCATTAGAAAGCTGAAAGAAGCAGTAATGACCCATCACTTGGAAAATATACTTTCAAAAGAACAAATTTTAGAAAAGTATATTAATGTTGTTCAGTTTGGTGAAAATTTACATGGCATTAATGATGCCAGTTGGTATTACTTTAATAAACATCCCGTATTTTTGTCCCTAGCTCAGAGTGCTTTTTTGGCGCATCTACTACCAAATCCAGTACTTTACTCCAAGGGCTTTCTTGATGGAAAATTGACTGAGTATAATATGGAGAGGACATCTGATATTTTAGGTGATTTATTTCAATACAATAAAATAGACGAGTTGGAATTTAATAATGCAAAAGAGGAGTTAAAGGTCTTCCCCAGCATTGATTGAACCTGGCAACAAGTTGGCTTCGCTGACTTTTGCCAGGTGAATTACGTTTTGACACAGTAACTTTAAAAACAATGAGGCTTTTTTCAATTGGTTCACGGGATGAATCCTTATACTTTCCAATTGAAATAACCTCCCTGCGGTCGGTTTTTGGCCTCGTGGTTGCCCAGCACTGGACACTGATGCCGATACCGTTGCTTGAAGTGAGTGTTATGATCTAAATACTTGATTTGCTACTACACAAACACATTTAGAATCTTTTTTGTTTACGGTAGAATGTCTAGTATTAGATGGTATCTCAATTCGATCACCAGGGCGTAATAACAATTGATTGCCTGATACATTGATAAACAACTCACCACTTGCGACCATGCGTATTTCGTCAAATGGATGTCGATGCTCTAAAATTTCCACACCAGAATCATACACTTCCAACTTAGGTCTCAAATCTTCCTGCAGGAAAATAAGTTTTATCTGATCAGGGGTAGGCATCATCTGAGCCCGCCACCGTCTTACTAACATTTATCCCTCCTAAAGGTCTTCCTCAGCATTGATTGAACCTGGCAACAAGTTGGCTTCGCTGACTTTTGCCAGGTGAATTACGTTTTGACACAGTAACTTTAAAAACAATGAGGCTTGATTCAATTGGCTCACTGGATAAACCTTTATGTTTTCCAATTGAAATAACCTCCCTGCGGTCGGTTTTTTGCCTTGGCGGTTGTCCAGCTCTGGACCTCACAGCTGATCCCGTTGCTAAAGGTCTTCCTAACGAGGCAAATAAGGGAAGCTTTGCTTTCCTTTTTGCCGAGTGGTTGCCCAGCTCTACACATGTCATCAAACTCATCCTCGAGAGTATTACTTTAGTACACTTTATACAAAAAGTGTACAGTTTTTAGCCAAAATTATTCAGCGTCAAACATTTTAAAAAACTAGGAATTAATGTTTTAAGTTATGCATTATCTATGTCGATCTTTATTTATCATTAGGAACAAAAAGTAGGTATTTTGGATATAAATAGTAAAGATAATATTAAAGTAATAGTAGATTTTGTTAACAAGTTTGCTACCAGGCTAAAAGCGGATATTTCAAATGAGGGGCATTTAGAAATTACTCAAGGTGTTGACGGCAAGTCTATTGTTATATCCAAAGATAATATAAATGATTTGCTGCACAGAGACGACTCTAATGGCAAACCTTTTATGCAAATTGACTTTGTAAATGGCCATAAAATTCTATTAACAGATGTACTAATAGGTTTTAAACCATACCCAATGGTAGGATTAGATCCTAGCATGTTGCCAGGAGTGGTAACCACTCAAGACTTATATAACGTATTTGAAGCACTAGAAAGTGCAGTGTCAGAGGCAGTGTCTAGGAGTGAGGTGATAACACTAAAAAAGATATTCGACTCTATAATCCAAGGTGGTGAAGCCGTGGGATTTGATCTAAAGCCAGAAAAATGTTGGCCTCATGGTTTGGCATACACAAAAGCTTCTGCCTAAAACTCATCAGAAAACTCATCGGAAAATTCTTCATCAAATTCTTCACTATTTTCTAATGCTTCCTCACCATCACTGTTCATAGTTAGACCAACAGAAACATCTCTATTGATAATGGTAGGAGTTAAAAATATCATAAGCTCATTTTTCTCTGTAGAGGAGGATTTAGTTTTAAACAAATTACCTAAAATGGGAATTCTTCTCAGAAAAGGTACTCCTGATTCTGATTTGCCTTCATCGCTTGTATAAACACCACCTATTACTGTTGTATCTCCATGCTTTACGAATACCTCTGTATTTATATCTCTGGAATATTCATTGCCATCTGTGGTTGAAAATTTTCTTTGCATAGAAACTTTCATGGTAACTCCATCTGCAGAAATGATTGGAGTTACATCCAAACTTAGAGGTAGGTCTCTATAGTCATAGTCTAGTTGTGCAATACCGGATTGAGCATCAGTAGTGGTTTTTGAGGTTCTAACTGTGGTGGTCTGACTTATTGTTGCTGCCTTGTTGTTTAAAGTTACAACTCTAGGAGAAGCTAAAACTTTAGCAACACTTTTTAGTTCAAGTAATTGAAGTCTAGCTGTAAGATCTCCTAACGCTATGGCTGGTATATTAGATACTCTCAAAGTTATACCCGCACCAACAGGTCCACTAAAAGGAGAGGTAATACCAGAAACACTTGCTGAAAGAGGTCCGCCACCATCAGGAGGAGTAACCGGCACAGCCTCTGGTGTTGTCATGTTCAAACCAAAATCTTGACTGAAATTTTCAGCGGCTTCAATTATCTTACCTTCGATTAACACCTGCAAAGCAGGCTTATCTATTTTTTCTTTTATAAGTGCTCTAACCTCAGATATTTTTTTAATTGAATCTTTAATCAGCAAAGAATTGTTATCTTCCAATACTTGTATGGAACCTTGATCCGTTAAAACTTTTAACCCATTTACTACTGCCATGACTTTTTGAGCTTCGGAGTTGAATATTGGGATGACATCTTCTTCCAAAGGACCCAGATCTTGAAGTTGTTGTTCTGCCAATGTCTTTTGTTTTTTAGCCTCTACTTGTTGCTTTTTAAAGTTGGCTTGATCTTGTATATCCTTTTGCATATCAGCCAGTGGTTTGATAATCATCACTTCACCTTGTCTGGTGTAACCTAAACCATTTGATTCCATCAATATACTAAGAGTTTGATCCCAGGGAACATTCCTTAGTTTTAATGTGATACTTTGATCAGGTATATTAGACATAAGTATATTAGAACCACTTTCTTCTATAATAAGTCTAATAGCATCTATCAAAGGAGAATCTCTCAGTTCTATAGAAATAAGATGACCATAAAATTTCTCAATACGCCCTTCTCTAGGATCCGCTTCTAGTGCGGCATCATCAAATTCTGTTGCTTCACCCGGTAATTCACCTTCCTCCATAATTTCATCATCGTAAGATTCTGTTTCATCTATGGTATTTCCACCCTGTGCAGCTATAAGTATTCTGTTCCCAGATTGGGTTACACCAGGGGCAATGTCTTCTCTTAGTTGAATTACAAACCTCGCAACATTAGATCCGGAAGTTTGATACCCTTGGAAAAAACCAATGTTACTTGTAAATTCTTTAGTATCATAAGGCCTCTTAAACCTGTCAGGCAGTGTTGCGTTTTCAATTTCAACCACAATTTGTTTTCCACTGTTTGTTCTTCTAGTGCTATAGCTTGCCTCATCAGTTGTTGTAATTATTATCGTTCCACCATTTTCATTTCCATCAAACTGAACATCAGTTATGTCAACCATACCACCAACATCAGACTCATCTTCACTAAAATCATTTTCTTCGTTAAAATCATCTTGGCTATCAAAATCACCTTCATCTATCACTGAAGCTTCTTCAAATTCCTGGTCCAAGTCATCTATGGCTTCATCTTCTAAGTCTACTGGAGCTGGTTCATCAAAATCACCTTCATCTACTGCCGAAGCCTCTTCAAATTCTGCTTCAATTTCTTCAGGCTCCGGTGCGTCCGTGCCAACCTGATCCAGAGCATCCTCAACCTCTTCTAGATCATCTAAATTGTTCAAGTCAGCGCTACTTTCACCTGCATCTACTTCACCCTCATCTAGTGCGGCATCATCTTCAAACTCCTCTTCTAAAAATTCATCTTGTTCTAGCTCAACCTCTTGAGCTAGAACAATTTTATTAGAAGCAAAGATAAAAAATATGGATAGTATAATTAACAGTGTCCTCATTGATTGCCCCCTTGATTGCTTCCTTGGTCATCATCACCCGAAATTCTTATAACCCTTGTTTGGTATGAAGTTTCCCCACCTATTGAGGGTTCAATAACGATCACCTCTCCTTCTCTTATAGCGGCAATATAACCTTTATTAACTCCTATTCTTTCATTTTTTCTAGCTATATGAGCTGATCCATTTGGATCTAAAAACGATGCCTTTGGAGATGCTGTACGCCACAAAACACCTGTTAATTTTAATTGATTAATAGGGAAATTTTCTAAAGGCATTTTTGGTTCTAGGAACTCTAAAATATTAGTAGTAACCTCAGAAGCAACTTTCCTTTGTGCATTAACAGAGTTAAATGGATCTCTATTTTGGTTTTCTGATCTAAGTTTATACTCAGTTACAAATACATCTTTCCCTGTTTCAAGTGCCTTTGCAAAATCACCCTGCTCTAATAAAAACTCCTCTGGAGTCTTTGGCTCATCAGTGCTAATAGCAGGTACTTCTACGCCCGGTACTGTCACAGAAGATCCATTTGTGTTAGCTCTTTCGGGGCTACTAGGAGGAGGTGGCGGTGTGGCTAAAACTTCGGGATTGCCAGGAGGAGGTGGTGGTGTGTTCAAAACTTCAGGGTTGCTAGTGGGAGGAGGAGGAGCCTGGGCAATAACCTGTAAGCCATGCAAGGTCATCAAAGATATAACAAATAAAAACAAGAACCTAATCATGTTGTTGTTCCTTCCTGAGGTCCTGATGTCGATTCTTCAGCCAAAAATCTATAGCCTTTTACTACAAGTTCAATTCTGAGCTCATTTGATTCTGGCAATTTTATTAAAGAGAGGTTTTCAGCAATCATTATATTGGAGTAATTGGCAACAAGGCTGAGAAATCCTATCAAGTTCATGTATTGCCCCTCTATTGTGAGTTGTATAGGTAAAGTTTCATAAAATTCATGTTTTTCCAATCCATCACGAACCGGCACCTTAACAAGTTCTCTTAAAGAAAATCTATTTAAATGATCGCTTATAACACTACTCATAGAACCAAAGGTTTGGGTTCTAGGGTAATAAGACTCCAATTCACTAAAGGTTATTTTTTTATCTTCTAATTTATTTTCTGCCTCTTTTTGCTTGCTAGCCTCTTCCTTCTTTGAGGCTATTTGGCTGACAGATTGTTTTATCTGATTGTCAATGGCCGTTAGCTGATCTTGAAGGGTAGTGTCAGAGTATACACCAAAATAAAAATATGCCCCTCCAATGGCTAATCCAATAATAAATGCTCCCCCATATGAGAGTTCATTGATTTTTTGCATATTTCTTCCTAAATACTTTAGCAGAGACCTCGAACTCTATTGCATCAACCACTTTACGTTCAAGATCTAATAAAACTTTACCCTCTTCAAAAGCAGGATCAACACTAAGTTTGCCTAAGAATTGTTTTATAACTTCACTAGATTCTGCCATACCAGTCATCTTTAATGTGTCGTTGTTTGTGTTTATACTTAGCTTTTTTAAAAAAATTTGATTTGGTATATTCGCTCTAATAGAATCAAGAGCTTTTATGTTCATTATTCTAAGATCAAAAATCTCTTTCATCTTATAGAGTTTGTCATCTACTTGTTGAGTTTCAGCATTGACACTATTAATAGACTGAATGGTTTTATCTAACTCTATTATCTCGGCCTTATGGCCATCTAAGACAGCTTGCAATTCGTTCTTTTTAACTGTTTCCATAGTATTAAATACTACACCAGCTCCTATAGACATAACTATAGGAATAGCTATAACAAAAACTTTCTTTACAGCATCAGCTACATCAACAGGAGCACTAGCCTGCGACTTCATGCCTGATGAGGCATCTCCTAAATCTTTAAGTAAGTTGATTTCAATCATAGCTACTTACTATCTCCCCCTGAGCGATAAACCTAATGCTACGCTTGCATACGGCCTTAACTCACTTATACGGTCTTCATTAAACACCTTACCATCATAATCAACACGCTGAAAAGGGTCAAAGTAATCCACAACTACCCCAGTTAAAGTTTTAGACAGTGTGTCTCGCAATCCGTGAACCAGTGAGCTACCACCTGTAATATACAGCTTATTGATAGCATCAACTTCTTCAGTTGAACAGTATTGATCCAAATATGCTCCTAATTTTTGAATAAGTACAGAGTGAGCGTCATTAATTATTGGAAGAACTTCATCAGCAGGGGTATGTGATTTTTTCAAAACCTCAACTTCACTTATGGAGTTACCAGAAGCAGAAAGGTGGTTATAAATTGAAAGTGTATAATTGTACCCACCAAAATCAATATCTCTGTAAAATGACAACTCTCCACTTTTTAAAATGGCTAAAGCAGTGAACTGTTCCCCAATATCCGCAATGGCAACAACTTCACCTTGACCCACATCATAGTTGTATGAATAACAATTCGCAAGAGCACTTGCTACAGTATCCAGCGTTGCACACTTCAACCCAGCATTGTTAATGGTTTCAACATAGCTCATGACAACATTTTTGTTTACGGCAAAAAGTATTAAATATTCCTCACCTTCTGTTGTAACCTTCTGGTACTGTAAGTTTACTTCTTCTAAACCAAAAGGTATATTTAGGTTTGCCTCATCCCTGATTATATCAACATCCTCAACTCCGTGACTTACGATTTTTCTTATAACTGTATCCGATCCCCAAACACCGGTAGATGCATGTTTACGCTTGGATTTAGCATTCTTAGTCAACTGCTTTACTATCTCTCCCATTTCATCAGCGTTTTCTATCCTTCCGTTATTGATCTGACCTGTAGGGGTCTTCAACATACCAAATGATACAAGTTTTACAGAGTTTTTTTTATGTTCATCTAGCTCACATAATTTTACAGTATTAGTTCCTATGTCTATTCCCAGAATCTTAGCCTTATTAAACAGTTTCATTATTGCTACAAGCTCCTTTAAGCTATCACTGCCGTAGTGCAGATCAAAACAACATTGCGTCAGCTGCGAGAACTACAGTTTCAACATGAATGGACCGCAGTGTACAGCAAAGAGCAAATATCACTAAAACTACAGCCAATATTAGATAATAAAAGCAAAACACATGTCAAATCTATGACACTACTAAAAAGGAAAAAACAGCTTGGTGTACCATGCAGTAAGTTGTTCACCCACAAGTATGTAGACAATCGCGGCTAACGCTAAGAAAGGTCCAAATGGTAACATCGATTTCATACCGCCTTTAGTCTTGAATATTACTCCTAACCCCACAATTGTCCCAATGATACTTGAAAATAAAATCACAAATGGCACACTTACCCACCCAAGTACGGCACCTATCCAAGCCAATAGCTTTATATCTCCTCCACCTATACCATGCTCTTTTCTAACAAGATAATATGCTGATCCAGCGACCCAAAAAATGCCTCCTCCTAAAACCACGCCAATTAAACTGTATACAAACTCTCGTTCCGGATTGATCAATGCTCCCAGAACACCAATTACAATTCCAGGTATACTAAAGATATCTGGTATCAGTAGGTGCTTAAGATCTATAACTGAAATAGTTAAAAGACCAAACACAAATATAAGATATTCAATAAGAGTAATTGAAAGACCAGTTTTTAAATACACAATCAAAAACAACAAAGCCATTAAGAGTTCAACAATGGGGTATTGGATAGATATTTTGCTTTTACAAAATCTACATTTTCCTCTCAACAAAATCCAAGATAAAATGGGAATGTTGTCTACGTTTAAAATTTGTTTATTACATGACCTACATTTACTGCGAGGAACAGCTATGCTTTCTTCAAGTGGCCATCTTACAATGATTACATTGGCAAAACTACCTAATAGTGCTCCAAATAGTGTGACAACAACTAGTGCATAGTCAAAACTAACCAATATCTTTGCCCTTAAAAACAATAACAGCTATGCTGTTGAACACTAATATCCACGCAATACAGTAAAGGACAGACAACCCAAATTCTGAAAAGCTTAGGGTATGATCTTGAAATAATATATTCTTCCAATCAAATCTGCTAAAGTCAGGAAATACAAATCTAAGTGTATTTGCAAAATACTTATAGAATACAGCCTCTGACCTGTTCGTAAAAAACACAAGGCTAGACATTGATTTACCGATTAAGAACATCCCTATTGTTATTGGAACTGTCAGAGTTGGTCTAACCATAACACCTAACACTATGGTTATTGCTATCAGCACAGTAGCTTCTAGTCCAAATCCAATTATAACATATAAATATTGAAAACTAGGATCCCATTCTATTAACAAAAGCAAGGCGAGAAATAATAACGACAATAAAAATAAAAGTAGCAATACGAGCGATACAAGTCCAATGAACTTACCCAATAGAAACTGCCACCTGTCAATTGGCTTCGTAAACAAGGTAAACACTGTGCGTTTCTCTATCTCTCTGAAGACAACAGTTGCGCCTAAAAATATGCTCAATATCACAACACTAAGTTCCAAACCTGCTAAGCCTAGATCCATTGTTATTCTGGTCCGTTCAATATAGCTTAATTGGGCTGATATCAGGCTTAAAAATATTAGAAGTATGGCAAATACCAAAATGCCATACATAATTCTATCTCTGATAAGCTCTCGTACTGTATTAGATGCTATTATATAAATTTTGTTCAACTTCTTTCGTCTCCATCAAATGACAGCGTAACAAATGCTTCTTCTAAAGTTTTCTTCTTTGGATGAACGGAATGAATGCTTATTTTTTTAGAAACTAGTTCTGATATTTTTTTGTTGGCTTCTGTTATATTGTTCGTGGTTATTGTCTCTACTCCATTTTTTGCTTCTGTTTTAATCTCGTATTCCACTTTTATATCTTTGGTAAAATCAGAAACAGTGCCTTGAAATGCTGTTTGGCCATTTTTTAGAATTACTAAATTATCACACAAATCTTCTACATCATGGAGCAGATGACTGCTAAAAAATATAGTACACCCCTTGCGAGATACCTGTTTAATTAAGTCTTTAATCATCGATCTTCCGTCTGGATCTAGGCCTGCCATAGGCTCGTCTAAAATAATAAGTTTTGGTTTGTGGATAATAGCTTGGGCAAAGCCTATTCTTTGAAGCATACCTTTGGAATAAGATCTGAGAGGTTTTTTTCTAGCGTGAGTGAGTTTTACGGTTTTAAGACTCTCAGATACCTTGGAGCCTATACTACCAACATCCTCTTTCCATCCTAGCTTAGCATAGAAGGTTAAAAACTCTTCTCCTGTCAGGTAATCGTAGAAGTATGGTCTTTCTGGTAAAAACCCAATATCCTGACGTGTTTTTTTAGTTAGAGGACCTTGTTCAAAGAAAGAAAAATTTCCGGAGGTAGTTTTTATAAATTCAAGTATACATTTGAAAGTTGTGGTTTTACCGGCACCATTAGCACCCAAGAAGCCAGTTATGCTACCTTCTTTTACCGAAAAACTTACATTGTTAAGCACAAGTGTTTTGTTGCGATAGCCATCAAATGACTTACATAAATTACTTACAGATATTACTTCCACAAAACTTCCCTTTTAAAAATTACCCTATATTTCTAGTAGATTTCATGTCAAATTTCAAGACTAAGACTATTGAAAAGTATCTATAAAGACTCTAAATAATACGCCAATACGGACCTAAAACCAGTTTGAGTGCTAGGATATTTTGAATAGGATCAGTTGTGAGGTCCAGAGCTGGTCAGGCATTCGGCTAAAAACCGACCGCAGGGAGGTTATTTCAATTGGAAAGTATAAAGATTTATCCCGTGAGCCAATTGAACCAAAGTAGGCGAAGCCTCCTTGTTTTGGCCTCATTAGCCTCACCTTTAGTTACTGGATCAGCATCGTGTCCAGAGCTGGTCAGGCACTCGGCAAAAAAAAGTAGGCGAAGCCTCCTTGTTTTTGCCTCATTAGCCTCACCTGGATAGGCGTTCTTGACAATTAACTTTCAAATGATGTAAGCATGTCCTCTGGAAACTCTATAGGGCAAAAAGACCTAAAAATACCTTTAGCAAACATGTTGGGTTTTTTGGGATTTTCATTATAACAAAAGTAGCTTAGTAGAAATATACGGCTCGCCTTAAGGGAAAAGTTGGAGAAAATATATTATGTCTGGCAAGATGAAATCCCATTCAGGTTCTTCTAAGAGATTTAAGACACTTGGATCGGGTAAAATTAAGAGAAAACAGAAGGGGAAGCGTCATTTATTATCCAACAAACCTTCCAAGAGAAAGCGTCAATTAACCAGAACAGAGTATGTTCATGGATCCGATCTTAAGAGAGTGGGTCGAATGTTGAAGGGAGCTTAAAAGATGAGAATAAAAACGGGAACAACAAGAAGAAGACGGCACAACAAGGTATTAAAGAGAGCAAGTGGTTATTATAGCCAAGCTAGTAGGTCGTACAAAATAGCGGTCGAAACAAATGACAGAGCAATGGCATATGCCTACAGAGATAGGAAAAACAAAAAAAGAGTGTTTCGTTCGCTATGGATTGTTAGGATAGGTGCTGCTACTAGAGCAAATGGTATTAGTTACTCCAAGTTCATGTCATCTCTTAAAAAGAAAAATATTGAATTAAATAGAAAAATGTTGAGTGACATGGCTATTAAGGATCCAGAAGGATTCTCTCAACTTGTACAACATATTAATAGTTAAAATATTATGAGTGAAATAGCTGACTTTCAAACTAGAAAATCCCAGCACATAGATTTGGCTATGAAGCAGTCAAATCAGTCTGTGGGGTTATCTGGGTTTGATAAGATCAATCTTCCTCATCACGCCTTGCCTGAAATAGATTTTTCAGAAGTAAGTCTTAAAGCGGCAATTTTGGGACAGACTTTGAAAACTCCATTTTTTATAAGTGGTATGACTGCAGGAAATGACAGAGGTGTTGGGCTAAACAAGGCAATTGCCAAAGCTTGTAATAAGTTTGGTTGGATGTTTGGTTTAGGTAGTCAACGAAGGCAGCTTTTTGATAATGCAAAGGTAATCTACGATGAATTATCTGCTATTAGGAATTTAGCACCTGATATACATATTTTAAGTAATATTGGTCTAAGTCAGTTGATCCATTTAAGTTTGGACAAGATAAAATCTCTTCTGGATTCTCTACATTCTAATATACTGGTAATTCACACAAATCCTCTGCAAGAGGCAATACAGCCTGAGGGTACCCCTAACTTTAAAGGTGGGCTTAGCACATTGGAGAAGGTCAAAAGCAGCTTAGATATTAAAGTGGTTTTAAAAGAAACTGGTTGTGGTATTTCTAAAAAAACAGCTAAGCAACTATCAGATGTAGGTGTAGATGCTGTGGATGTAAGTGGGCTCGGTGGTACTCACTGGGGTAGAATTGAAGGTATGAGATCAAATGACAGGGAAGCTATAAGAGCTTCTGAGACTTTTAAAAATTGGGGTATTCCCACTACAGAATCTATAAAAAATACTTTAGGACATGGCTATGAGGTGTGGGCTTCGGGAGGTGTAAGGTCCGGTTTAGACGCTCTAAAATCTATTTATCTAGGTGCTAGTGCTGTAGGTTTTGCTAAACCAGCTTTAGCTAGTGTTTTAAGTGGTGGGGAGGAAGAATTAGAGGTATGGATGCAAACTATAGAGAGAGAATTTAAGGTCGGAATGTTTTGTATGGGAAAAAAGTGCATAAAAGAGATAGGAGGAGTAATTGAAGAAATCTGAATTTGAGGGATTTTCGAAACTTACAAGAGAAGAGAGGTTTAGTAAGCTTGTAGATCTTGGATACTTAACTAAAGAAGATTTGCTTTTTTTAAAAGATCAAACTTTTCCTGAAACTATTTCAGAACATTTAATAGAAAATTCTATTGGATATTTTCATATGCCTTTAGGGGTTGCAACACATTTTGTGATAGATAACAAGCCTTATTGTATTCCTATGGCTGTAGAGGAGACATCTGTGATAGCAGCAGCTAGTAAGGCCGCGAAATGGGTAAGTCAGAAAGGGTATGTAGAGACAGATCAAAAGGGCAGTTTAATTATAGGGCAAATTCAAATCGCAAAAACAAAAAATCCAGAAAAATTGGAACTGGTAATAAACGAAAATAAACAAAGTTTGTTAGATTATGCAAACATGTTAGCTAGTGGTTGGATAAATAGGGGCGGTGGATTCACTGACATCAAACTTCGTAAAATTAAAAGAGAAGATAACCATGTGATGAGTGTTATGCATGTGTATGCAAACCCTGTTGACTCTATGGGTGCGAATATTATGAATCAAGTATGTGAAGCACTTAAACCAAAGATAGAAGATTTATCTGGTGAAAAAGTATCCATGTGTATATTATCTAACTTGGCTGACACAAAGCTGTTTTCATCAAAAGTTGTGATCAAAAATATTGATCCTGAGCTAGGAATGAAAATACAGGAAGCTTCTTTGTTTGCCAAAATTGATCCCTATAGAGCAGCTACTAACAATAAAGGTGTTTTAAATGGCATTGATCCAATTCTGATAGCCACTGGCAATGATTGGAGGGCTGTTGAAGCCGGAATACATGCCTATGCGTCTAGAAATGGACAATATACCTCGCTTACAACATGGAACATGGAAGGCCAAGACTTGGTGGGAACCTTAAAAATACCAATAGCTGTTGGAGTTATTGGTGGTGTAACCAATATTCATCCCACTTCTAAGTTGAGTTTAAAAATATTAGGAGTGAAAAGTTCTCAGGAATTAGGCAAAATCTTAGTAGCAGTTGGTCTTGTACAAAATTTAGGTGCATTAGAAGCTTTAGTCACAAAAGGAATTGTGATTGGTCATATGAAGTTGCATGCATCTAATCTTGCTATGCAGGTTGGTGCAAAGAAACTTGAAGTTGATAAAGTTAAACAAGAATTAAATAAACTTTTAATTAAAAACAAAACAGTTTCAGCTAGTGATGCAATGAGTATTTTACAGCAAATGAGATAACAAATGAATCTCCCAAGCAAAACTTTTCTAATAGGAGAGTATGCGGTACTTAGTAATGGATGTGCAGTTGTTCTAAACACTAAACCTAAATTTGAAAAAAGAGATGGAAAATTTTATGATCCCCACAAATCCAAAGGTGGATTTGGAGCTTCAAGTGCAAAGTGGATTTTTGAAAACAAAATAAATTCTAAAAGCATAAATGCAAAAGCAATTATATCTAAATATGTAGAGACCACCTGGAGTGGAATTGGTATACCTCCAAGTGGGGTTGATGTTATATCGCAACTAGTAGGTGGGGTGCTTGCAATAGACTTATCTAGTATGCAATATTTATCAACAGATTGGAGCTTCTATGATTTTTTTATTATAAGAACTGGTAATAAGGTAAAAACTTACAAGCATCTAGAAAGTTTGAATGATGTAAAAAAATTTGGTGTTCTCGCAGAACTATCTCGTAATGCATTTAGTTTATTTATTAAAAAGGATGAAAGTTTTTTTTCATGTTTAAAAGAGTTTGATCTGGAGTTAAACGAATTGAACCTATGTTTGCCTGAGTCTATAAGTTTAAAAAATAATCTTTCTAAGATAGATGGGGTGGTATATGTCAGAGCATGTGGAGCAATGGGTTCTGATACTATGATTGTGTTTTCTGATTTTGCTAAAACTTCTGAAGTCAAACAAAGTCTTTTGGATTTAAATTTGGATATTGTAGCAACACAAAATGATATTTTATAAAAGGCGAATATGATATTTCAAGCATCTGCTCCATCAAACATAGCGTTAATAAAATACATGGGTAAAAAATCACAGGATAACTTGCCCATTAACTCTTCTTTATCTTTAACATTAGATCATTTGAGAACAACTGTTGAATTAGAGTTAAGTAAAGTTGATACATTTGAAGACAGTAATTTTAGTGTAAGTGAAAGAGATAGGTTTTTAAATCATTTAAAGTTTTTGAAAAAAGAGTTTGATGTAGAAAATTGTTTTAAAGTTAAATCTTATAATAATTTTCCTATGAGTTCTGGGTTGGCTAGTTCAGCTAGTAGTTTTGCTGCGTTGACTCTGGCCTTTAAAGAGTTTTTGAATTTAAATGGGGTTCATCCAGGTATCACACAACTTTCGGTTTTAAGTAGAATGGGGTCAGGATCATCTTGTAGAAGTTTTTTTAAGCCATGGTGTTTGTGGGATCATAAAACGGGTATAGCTCAAGTGATTGATTTGCCTAGTGATAAGTTTATACATATCTCAGTTTTAGTTTCGGGTAAAAAGAAAATTTCTTCATCAAGGGCTCACAAAATGGTTGAGAGCTCACTTTTGTATGAAACAAGAGCTAAAAGAGCTGCTGTTCGTTTAAGCCAGGTTATTAGTTGTTTGAAGGAAGACAAATGGGAAGAGTTATATGGATTGGTGAGTGCTGAGTTTTGGGATATGATGAGTTTGTTTCATACTTCAATACCTGGGTTTTTTTACATAGAACAAGGTTCAATAGAAATATTAAGAAGTGTGGAGAAAATTTGGGATGATAATGGTTCTGGCCCTTTGGTTACGATGGATGCGGGTGCAAATATACATCTTATTTTTAAGCCACGGGATAAAAACATTGCTTTGAGTATGAAAAATGGGTTGAATTTTCCTTGTATATACCATGAAAGTTAATGTGTTTGGAAAGGTTATTTTATCTGGTGAACATGCAGTTCTTAGGGGTAAAAATGCCATAGCTGTACCTCTTAAGCAGAAAAAGTTGGAACTAAGTTTTGAAGAAGATGAAAAGCTATCTGTGAAGTATATCTTGAAAGATAATGAAAACGTAAAAGCGCAAGCTAGTATTCAAAAAATTTTTTTTAGAGCGTCAGAGCTTTTGGGCATAAAGCAAGCTTTGAGTGGCAGGATAGTTGTAACAAGTAATCTTGAATTAGGACAGGGCATTGGTGGAAGCTCTGCCATGTGTGTGGCTGTAGGGAAAACGCTGTTGAGCTTAAAGCTTATCAAAATAGGTGACCTTTTAGATTTTTGTACAAAGTTAGAGAACATGTTTCACCATGAAAGTAGTGGTTTAGACATAGCTGTGTGTTTGGAAGAGAAACCTATTTTGTACAATAGGTATGAAAAAGTTCTAGAGGTTATTAAGCCTAAGTATTTTCCTAATTTGGCTATCATACATTCTGGAGTAAATAGTGTCACTTCTCGTTGTGTAGAGATGGTAAATAAATTTTGTCAAGCTAACTTGAGTGCAAAAAAGATAGATAACAAAATGCACACTGCAACTCAACACATACATTTTGCATTAACTAAAAATGATGAAGATAAATTGGTTGAGGGCATGAACTTGGCTTTAGAATGTTTTGTTAGTTGGGGTTTAATTTCTCCTCTTAAACAAACAATGGATAGAGCTATTTCAGATGGTGCAAGTTGTGTAAAACCCACTGGTGCAGGGCTTGGTGGTAATGTTCTTGCTCTGTTCAAAAGACCTGTCAAATTACCATACACTGCAATTAATCTAGAAGTCTTTTGACTAGAAACTCTAATCATATGACTAGAATACTAAAAGTATTTAAGTTCATTTATTTAACTCGGGATAATATCTATAGAGAGTTTAAAATGAAAAAAATATATTTCTTTGCATGTGTTTTACTTAGCTTTGTTAGTTTAAGTTGTAATAGAACTAGAACCACAACTTATAGAGGTGGTGATGGTAGTTATCAATCGTTAATTGCTGCTCAATCTGGTTTATCTTTGGAGGCTTCATCAATTATTAAGGTGGACAACATAGGTTGGGAAGCTAGTGCAATTAGTTATGAAATTAAGCCGCCAATAAAAGATATATACATGGATTTTAGCGGTAGGGATTTATCCATTAAGATTGAGGATAGCCATGGTGGTGGTAGTCGTAAACTTGAAATGACTTTTGAGCCAAAAAAAGGTGAGTGTGGAGTTTACATTGATCAATTTGGGAGCGTTAGAGTGAAGAGAGCGGGCGACGAATACACTACTTCATTTAGTGATCGTGAAGGTAATTGGTATGTTTTGGGCAGTTTTAACAAAAGACCACTTGTAGAATGTATAAAATAATAGCAGTTGAAAGTTTGTATGTTTTTGCGTTCTTAATTGTTTTGAATTTCAGTATATCTTCGTATAATATTGAAGAGTGTTTACTAGAGGCAAAATTTTTTCAAAAAGGGTATTGTTAGTATCTGTCTTATTGGTAGGTTTATTGGCCCTGTTGTTTGCTTACACTAATTGCTCTGCAAAAAGACCTGGTAGTCATAGGTTGAGTGCTAAAAGAAGCGTTTTTTCTGATACTACGAGTGGTGCGTTAATACCACTGACATACATTGGCCATAATTTAGAAACATTACACGAGGACATTGAACCTCCTATTCACGAAGTGTTTTTAGGCCTCAGTGATAGTCAAATGGTGATTTATGTGGATGACATTCAACCTTATGCACAGGACCAGGATGCGTTAGAGATTGTGCTCAATAGAAGGGGTGGTGAGTGTGGAGTGTATGCTGATGAGGTTGGCTCAGTCCAAATTGTAGATGAGTGTTATAGGCATGCTGTACAGTTTAATTTTTTTAAATCAGAAAGCATTTGGTATGATGTAGGTTCATTTGTAGTTCCTAGTGGATCCAGACTTCCTCTGAGTTGTCAGGTTCCAGGTGATTGTTCGTATTAGGAATGATCTTTCGTTCTTTTTTAGCTTCAGTTCTAGCTCTTGTTTGGACGGCCTTGTGTTCGTTTTTGTGTCTTTGGACAGTGTATGTGGATACGAGTAAACAAGATTCTTTTTTGAAGATGTGGTCTGGGGTATTGGTAAAAATTTTTGGATTAAAAGTTGAGGTTGTTGGTGAGGAAAATATTCCTGATGTAGGTTGTGTTTTTTTGTTTAACCACAAAAGTTTACTTGATATTCCTTTGTTGGCTTTTTGTGTAAAAAAATCTTTTAGGTTTGGTGCTAAGGCTGAATTATTTAAAATACCAGTGTTTGGTTTTTCTATGAAAAGAATTGGTATGTTACCAATCTTTAGAGCTAACAAAAAGAAGGCCTTGGGTTTATACAGTCAATCTACTGGTAGAATACAAGATGGGATGAGCTATATGTTAGCACCTGAAAGTACACGTTCTGATTCTGATGAATTAATGGAGTTTAAAAGTGGTCCATTTATTTTGGCTATAGAAGCACAGGCACCTTTGGTTGGTGTGGTGATTCACAATACGGGTAAAATACTTCCTAGAAAAAGTGTATTTGCAAATTTAAAAAATACAAATATTAAAATTGACATACTACCTGCTTATTCAACTAATGGTTTAACCAAGGAAGATAGACGGAGGGTTAGGGAGGATATGAGAAATATGTTTTTAAGTAAGCTGGGTTCTTCTTGAGTGTTGTTTTAAAACCCTGGTGCTAATGGTGGTGCTCCGAAGGTTACCACATATCTAGAACAGTATCTTTGACCTGGAAAATGGTAACCACCCACATTTCCTCTGGCATACTGGTTTGCTCTTTCTACAATGACCTGCATGGATACATATGGGTTCCTGCCGGTGTTATTGCTGAATCCTGCTATAAAGCTTGGTTCTGTTGGTGTCAGGAGTAGTGTTATTCCCCCTTGTCCTTGAGCTATAAGTTGGTAACCGCTAAATGAGGTACCGCTCATTACTGCTGGATATTCTGTAAAAACTGTGTATTGTCCTGCTGGTATAGAACAGTTGTCGTAGGGTCTCATGGCACCTGGATGATACCCTAGGTTATATTGGAATCCACCGAACTGTCCGCCAAATAGGTGTGAGTTCCCCAAATTATCTGCTAGGAATAATTCCCCTTCTATGTTGGTAGATCCACTGGATGAAATACCTTTTGATATAATAGGTGAGTTGTGCGGTGGAATACCCCTGTAGTAATCCCCGCGTGCTGGAGTACTGCCGTAGTAATCCCCGCGTGCTGGAGTATTGCCGTAGTAATCCCCGTATGGGTAGAATGTTAGGTTAATTATATGATCTCCTGGTCTAATAATAAGAGGTGCATAGCCTGTGGCACTGTAAATTTGTCCACCAAGATAAGGTCTTCTCAGGTTTCTTTGTCCACAGCCCACAACTGCATAAGAGGAAACAAATACACAAGCTAAGACGACCAGTGTGGTTATAATTAATCCTGATTTATACTTTTTTTTCATTTTTTTTACTTCCTGATTTTGAGTAACCTACCAGTGTTATAATTATAGTGCAGATAAATGTGCCGCACAGTATGTATAGCATCCATATTTGGTATTGTTTGTTATCCTCTGTCGATGCAAGACCTCTGGATGAACTTGATGTTGAAATTGATCCGTAGTAATCAGTATTAGCGTTCGTGAAATCAAAGTTTCTAAATGTTCCAATTTTAGTATAATTTCTAGATATGATTTTATCTGAAGGACAAACATATTTGTTTAAGTTGTCGTCGTATCTGGATCCTGATTTGCAGTGCTGCACTTGATATGTGTTGTAACCTGCACTGGGGCTTGGATCGGTAGTATGGCACTGATATGGTCCTGACCTTAAAAGCCAACAATGCATATGCAGACTCTTTTCTGCACAGGCGTAAAATATTCCGTTAACCCATCCTCCTCCGTTCGGGCAGTATGGTGGAAGGTAGTGAATTGAGCCGTCCATCAGAAACTCATCGCCTCTTATGTTGCCATAAAAAATAAAAGCTCCTCCCATTAGATCATAGTCGGCTCCCCACTCATCGAGTATTTCGAATATAAGTCTAACACTCGCACCTTTTCCAAAAGAGTGTCTTTTAGCTTTATTTGATTGAGTGAACAGAACAGTACAACCTCTCCACCAGGAACAATCTTTTTCAGATGCTTGCATCATGGTGGTTTCTGCTCTGGCTTTTACTTGTTGAAATTCTCCGTTGGCTACCCATCCAATGCTTAGATCACCTGCGTAGTATTGTTGTTGTCCTGGATTCAGAACCGAGATAGTTTGGATTTCTAAATTAACGCTTAAGTTTTCAAATTCATTTACATTAAGAAGAAGGTCTGTGCCTAGAGTTTCCAGTGTTCTTCTGGCCTGGCTACCTGAAATTGCTAACTGAGCTGTTTCTCCAAATGTCCATCCAAGATCATCACTTGGGGTAGTGTCGGTTGATGGTTTGTTTATGTTTGTTGGTATAGACCCATCCCCACAGCCGGTTAGAGCTGTAATTAGGACTATTAATAATATTGATGGTTTGAATTTTTTCATATAATAAAACCCTTCTTACCTCTTATTTTTCGGTAACCTTTGCGGTTTTGTTTAGTACCTACAGGATGATTTTAATGTTATTGTGCTGGATATTCCTGTACTTTGGTTTAGGGGCTATGCTGGAGTTCTGAAGGTTATAGGATATTTTGAGGTATTTTAGCGCCAATGCTGGAATTGGTAGACAGGCTAGGTTGAGGGCCTAGTGGAATTAATTTTCCGTGGTGGTTCAAGTCCACTTTGGCGCACCAATTCATCTTATTTGCCTCATCGGAGGACCTTGTGTAACGGGATCAGCATCGTGTCTAGAGCTGGGCAACCATTTAGCAAAAACCGACCACAGAGAGGTCATTTCAATTGGAAAGTATAAAGATTTATCCCGTGAGCCAATTGAAAAAAGGAAAGCAAGTTGTTGGAGTTTTAAAGTGGCTGTGTCAAAACGTAATTCATCTGTCAAAATCTGGCAAAGCCAGCTTATTGTCAGATTCAATCAATGTTGGGGAAGACCTTTAGTTAAATCTTTTTCTATTTCTTGAGGGGGCAATTCCAAGGCTTTCTCTGTACTTTGCCACAGTTCGTCTGGCTATATTAATACCCTTGTCTTTCAAAATTTCCATGAGCTTGAGATCTGAGTATGGTTTTTTGAGATTTTCATTTTTTATGATATTTTTTATTTGTGACTTAACAGAGTTACTGGCAACAAATTCACCGCTATCACTGGATACTCCTGAATTAAAGAAATATTTAAGTTCAAACACTCCTTTGGGTGTATGCATGTACTTGTTGGAGGTAACTCTGGATACAGTTGACTCATGCAAACCTACATCTTGGGCAATGTCTCTTAGAATCATGGGTTTTATATAATCTTTTCCTTTTTCAAAAAAATCTAGTTGATGTTTTATAATACTGCCTGTCACTTTACTTATGGTTTTCTGTCTTTGCTCAATCGACTTTATTAAAAACCTAGCTGATTTTAATCGTTCTTTTATATAATTTTTTGCTTCTTTTTTTTCCAGGGAACCAGAGCGAATTGCTTGTTTATAAAAATTTGAAATTCTCAATCTAGGTACACCTTCATCATTTAGCGTTACTATATATTCATTGTTTACTTTGGTTATGAACACATCTGGGGTAACATAGTGAATATCACTGGTCTGCGAAAAGGCAAAACCAGGTTTAGGATCCATATCAAACACTATCTTACATAGTTCTTTTATATATCCAATGCTTAGATTCATGCTCTTTGCTATCGTTTCATAGTCTCTTTTTTCTAAATCATTTAGATGGTTTTGTATTAGTTCTACCACATCCTTTGTATCTTCTTCCAAGTGTTTTGCTTGGATTAAAAGACATTCTTCTAAGTTTCTAGCACCAACACCTGGTGGATCAAATTCATGTAATAGAGTTAGGTTTTCTTCTAAAAATTTTAATTCAATGTTTTCTTCCAGAGATATTTTTTCTAAGGGCGTTTTGATGTAGCCATCATCTTCTACATATTCTATTAGTTTGCTTACCATATAAATTTCTTCATCACTAAAACCATTTAGGCCTACTTGCCATGTTAAGTGATCCGAAAGGGTTTGAGGTGATGAAATTACATTTTCATAATTTCTAGCTTCGTCTTTGTGGTATCTTGTTAATGTTTGATCTGTGGCTGCGGCGCTTTCCACATATTTTTCCCAATCAAACTCATCTTGGTCTGCTTTTCTGGGATCGTCGTGGGATTCTATGTCGCTTTCTTTTGAATCTCTAAGTTCGCCTTCTTTCAGATCTTCTGTAGGCGCTTCAAGAGCTTCTTCCAGAGCTGGATTTTCTTCCATCTCTTTTCTTACGGCAGTTTCTAGTTCAATTCTAGACATCTGTAAAAGCTTAATTGCCTGTTGCAGTTGAGGAGTAATTCTTATTGTCTGCACTTGAGATGTGTTTAAGGTTTGTTTAAATTGTTGAGACATAAAATCTACCTCTTATAAGCTCTTCATATTATAAAGCAGATTTTTTATATCTTCTAGGTCAACAGGTCCTTTTAGATAGGAATAAGCCTATTTGTCCCACATAAGAACACCCACCTTTGTCTTGCTTTATAATACACACTAAAAGCTCCTTAAAATGTGTGCTTATCATTAGTGTCTCTCAAACTTAAGCTTTCTAAACAACAAAAATTTTTCTGGTATTAGAAAGCAGTTCAACTTTTGAACTCAATAAATACTCTAAGCATAAAACAGGTTGGTTTTAGGCGGCACGAAATATGCTTTTATATTTGTTTCATGATAAGGTTGAATTTATTTTTATTTTGTTTGAGCTTTTTATTTTATAAAGTTGCTTGGTCTAAAACAATTACAAAAATCCTTATGCCTACTCAGCATATACAGCTTCCTATAAGCGTGGCCAAAAGTATTTCTGTTAAGGGTAGAGCTAGTATAGACGTAGGATCTTATGGTGGTTTCTACAGTGTTTCTGCCAAAAAGCCAGGGGTTTCTTTGGTTTCAGATTCCAGTGATACTTATATGATAGTTGTGTATCCTCCTGAACTCTATAATTTTGCCAACGCACTAAATGTTGCTATAGCAGATATGAGAGGGCCGGAGTTAAAATTTTCCAAAGACAGTCCTATTGTATCAGGCAGGGTTCTACACATTTCAGATTTATTGGAGTTTTCTAATATTTCTTTAAAGCATAATAGTAACTTTGTTTTAGATACTGCCTTTGAACCAGAAGTTGAACGTGCCTTTAAAAAACATTTAGCAGAGTACAAAGTAAAAAATAATTTACATCAAATAGAGTTTATAAAAGCCAAAAAAACTTATCGCATTGAAATTTATGGAGATACTAAGTTAATTGATGATCACAAAAGGTACATCAGTTCATTTGGTTTACCCGTTAGCTATAATAGCGGTAAGATTTCCTTAGCTCCTATGATAGAGCTTCAGGTTCATATTACTGAACTTCGAAAAAGCGGGTTTTATAGATTTGGTATTGGTTGGCCTAGTACTTATACTGCATCCATTTTACCAACTAAATTTTCAGACAAGTTAGAGCTTGAGTTAAATAGTTTGGAGGAGTCTGGGCATGGTAGTGTATTGTCGAAACCAACTTTGATATGCAAAAGTGGAGAGGAAGCATCTTTTTTTGCTGGTGGTGAAATCCCGATACCGGTTAATAGCTATTACAGGTCGGCTGTTCAGTGGAAGCCCTATGGTGTGCTTTTAAAGTTTAGTCCTATTGCTAATCAGACTGGTGAAATTTCGATAGATCTTACAACACAAATATCTTCTATTGACTCTAGCATGACGGCAAATGGTGTGCCTGCAATGTTTAAAAATGAGATTAAGTCTAAGTTTAATATTAAAGCTTCGAATACAATTGTTCTTTCAGGTTTACTTAAGTCATCAAATGGTAAAGCTCTAAAAGGTATTCCTCTTATTAGTAAGATACCTATTTTAGGAAAACTGTTTTCCTCTTCTGACTATAGAAACAATAAAACAAAGCTTGTTATTTTGGTTACCCCTAGATTAGTTAGTGGCATATAGGAGATCAAGGATGGATAAAACTAAATCTATCGTATTGGATCTTTTAAAGGAAATATCCAAACTTCCTATGTCGGAGTTGGAGTTTTCTAGTTCAAACAAAAATTCAGAAGCATTGAGTATTGTAAACAAATACATTGAGGGTTTGGATAAAAATTTAAGCAAAAGAATTTATGATGAGTTTTTTGCCTATGGCCCGTTACAGAGTTTAATTGATGATAAGACAATATCTGAGATTATTTTAATAGGTTCTGGCAATATCTGGGTAGAGCGTGGTGGGACTATACATAAGCATGAAGATAATTTTATGTCCCAAACTTCATTTAGTAATTGTATGAACAGAATATATCATGAGTGTAATATAGATCCTTCAGTTGATAATCCATTTATTACCGCTAAGTGGAAAGGTTTTAGGATGCATGTGGTAAGGCAATCTTTGGTATCCAATGAAACGCAGGTAACATTTAGGCGAACTTCTTCTGCTTCATTGGATATGGCTTTTTTGGAGAAAAATGGTTTTGCAGGTGACAGAGAAATGAAGTTAGTTGCCTCTCTATTGAAAAAAAAGAACAACATTTTGATTATAGGGGAAACCAGTTCTGGTAAAACGACATTCTTATCTGCTCTGCTTAATTTGTGTGACGACAATGAAAGGGTGCTTATATTGGAGGATGCTTGTGAAATTACAAAACCAAACAATGTGAGTGCTAAGTTACTTACAAGAAATAATCCTAATTTAGCTCCGGTTTCTTTGAATGATCTTATTTTTGAGTCATTGAGGATGCGTCCTGATCGTATTGTTTTGGGTGAGTTAAGGGGTAAGGAAGCAAAGGATTATTTGTTAGCTCTTTCTACTGGGCATAAAGGGTGTTTGTGTACACTGCATGCAAGTTCTGCCAGGGAAGCTTTAATAAGGTTGGAATTTTTGGTGCAGTTGGGTGCAAGTAGTTGGAATATCCTTAGTATCAGAAAGCTTATTTCTTTAAGTATTAACTACGTCATAATGGTTGGTCGGGGTGAGTCTGGTAAGAGGAAGTTATTATCAATTGATAAATTGTGTACTTTTGAAGAAAACCAAATTTTATTGGATCAGATATATAAAGATGGAAGTAATCTGTGAGTTACTTTTATTTTTGAGACAAAAAAAAGGCTACTGTTTGGTAGCCTTTTTTGTAGTAGGGGAGTTTGTTTAAAAGAATAATCTAGTAGTAAAGTTAAATAGCATGTAATTTAGGTTTTCTGTGTTGTCTAATCCAAAATACTTTCTTCCATAAAGATCGTCTTGGTAGAATCCATCAACCGCATTATGAAGATTTAGCATATATTTGTAGTCTACTCCAAAACTCAGTCTGTCACTAATTACAAAGTCTAAGCCAGCAGAAAAACCACAATCTATTGCATCAACAGATGTATAGTTATCATAGCGATAAGTATTTGGAGCGTATGTTCTATATCTGTAACTAGCTACCAAACCGAAAGAAGGTCTTAGAGCAGAAGAGTGTAGTAAGTGATACCTTACATTAATAGAACCAGAGTATTCTTCAAGATGATTTATATTGTTCATGTAACTATGGTTAGCACGATAGTTTTGAGGTACACCGTAGTAATGTCCTAGGTTGTATCTGTTGTAGTTAAATCCAAATTCTGCAGATACATTAGTATCTAGTGCAGTTAGACCTATAAGTGCACTTGTACCTAAACCATTTCTTATGTGAGAAACTCCATGAAAAATTCCGTAGTTAAAACTTCCACCAAGGTATACGGAAGATTTTTTTCTTTTTACATGGTAGGTATGAGCTGAATGTGCAGGCACAACCTGAGAAGCTATAACACCATGATGATCACCACCACCGTGTGGATGAGCAGACAGGTGCGAATAGCCATGAACAGGTGAGTCGATTGAACCTTCAATTTTGTCCAAAGTTTTTTCTACTTCATTATCAATGATAGTAGATACTTTTTTATCGTATCTTTGAACAGTTTCATTTTTCTTTTCTTGTATTTTTTCACCGATATTTACTAATCTTTCAGATGGGTTATCGTTGTATCTACCTCTTATTGTGTAATTGGCACGGCCTACAACCTTTGCTTCTCTAGGAAAAGCATTGTATGTGATTTCGCTATTATAAACAGGGCTTTCTTGTTTGGTATTGTTTCTATAGCCATCCCAATGGGTATCACCCGTATAATTGTTACTCCCTCTGTCCCAATCTCTTGCAGAAGAAGTTTGATAAGTGCTAATGCAAAGAGCTATAATAGCTGGATACATTAGTTTTTTTGTTAGTCTCATACAAACCTCCGATCCATATGACTTATATATTAAGCAAAACCTATGCCGAGGTATGTAAGCTGAACACCTTAATGATTATAACATATTAATTTTATTAGGATTTTATATATATGATATGTTTATTTTGGTATTTTTGTTTGATTTTTGGATTGTATTTTTATTGTTCAAATTGTCTATTTTATATACTTAAGTGACAAAAATTGTAATAAAGGTCTTCCTAACGAGGCCAATAAAGTGAACTTGTTTGATTTTTGGCCTCGTGGTTGCCCAGCTTACCTTTATAATATAATTTTTCCATGGTTTGAGGCTGCTTAAATTTTGGTGTTTGACTTTTGATTAAAAAACAGGCTAATTCTCCATAGCTTTCTTGGTAGTTTTTACCTACCGAGGTGTGCTAGGGGTCGCCCCCCCCCCCTTTAAGATTCCTAGCATTATTGCTCCTTGGCCCCTTTCCCTTTTGGGTGAGGGGTGTTTTTTATCAAAGGTCTTCCGAACGAGGCAAAAACAAGCCGACTTGTTGGCTTTTTTTGCCTCGTGGTTGCCCAGCCCTGGACACGACGCCGATCCAGGTACTTACAGAGTGTCTCTTTCCTGGTGGACCTCGGGCTAAGGAATGTATACATTCGCCAGTTTTTAATAGGTAAATTACGTTTTGACACAATTACTTAAACACCAATATTTATCCCTTTAAGTTGATATTCTTGTAAGGAGATACTACTAAATTGTAGGCCAAGCCTCTGTGGCGGAATTGGTAGACGCAGTGGACTCAAAATCCACCGGTATTTATTACCTTGGGAGTTCGAGTCTCCCCGGAGGCACCAGCACTTATCCCTGTAGTATTCTTGCGAAGGGTGCAAGTATTATTACGATGTTGTAGGGGTTTGGTTTTTAAGTTGGTAGGCGTATGATTCTTTGATCCAACTTTCTAAAACTTCAGCAGGTTTTTGTATTACAGACTTGTTGATTTTAAATGATTTTTTGCCGGTGTTTTGTTTTATAAGGTTAAGACCGTGTTCATATGATTCTAAGGTTTTTTCACACACCTGAAATGCAGACACTTTGTCTTTTGCAGCAACTCTTAGAATTTCGTCTCTGGCTGGCAGATCAAAATCAATTTTAAATCCATGTTTTTCAAAAAAATATTTTTCAAACTTTTCTATTTCTCTGTAGGCAGGTGATTTTTTGTTTTTCTTTGCAGATTTAACTAGTTTTTTTAGAACTGTGTTTGGGTTTTTAACTAGTTCATAAGTAACATGTACTTTATCTACGCCAGTGGAAGGGAGTTCAAATTTATAATCTCTTAATAGGGATTCTAATACAGTAACCAGACCTCTTGCTCCAGTTTTTTCTTTATGAGCTGTCGATGCAATTTCCATTAGAGCCTTATCGTCAAAACTAAGTTCAATGCCATAGCTTTTAAATGCATGTTTGTATTGTTTTATAATCGAACCTTCTGAGTGCTTTAGTATATCGAACAAGTCATTTTCTGATAGTTCGTGGCAATTTACTCTGATAGGAAGTCTTCCAACAAACTCTGGTTCAAAACCATAATCTATAAGATCTTTAGTAGAAACTTGTCTGAACAAATCAGATTCACTAACATCTTGTTTAAGTTTTCCACCTATACCTAGAGCACCTACGCTTAATCTTTTTTGTATAATGTCTCCTAAATCAGTAAATGCACCACTTACTATGAATAAAATGTGTTTTGTGTTTATGATTTCTTTTTCAATTTTGCCTTTTGTTTGAATATCCATAAATGCTTTCATTTGAGATGCAATGTCATTAGAGGATCTTAGGTCTACTTCTGTTTCTTCCATCAATTTTAAAAGCCCAAATTGTACACCACGGCCGCTTATGTCTTTTCCTATAATGGAAGAATTACCAGCTAGTTTATCTGCTTCATCTAAATAAATGATCCCATATTTCGCTAGCTCATAGTCTCCGTCAGTTTGATTGACTAGATCTTTTATCAAATCATCGACATTTGCACCTACATAACCTGTTTCACTAAACCTAGTTGCATCTGCTTTAACAAAAGGTACTCCTACTAATTTTGCAAGTTCTCTTACCAAATAGGTTTTTCCAACACCTGTTGGTCCTAGTATCAAAACATTTTGTTTAGCATAATCTGTTTTTGTTTTTTGAGGATTTTTAATACAGTAGTCTACATGGTTATAGTGATCACAAATGGCTATTGATAACACCTTTTTGGCTTCATCTTGATGGATGACATTTCTGTCTAGAAAATTTTTGACCTCTTTAGGATTTAAGTTGAATTTTAATTTTAATACGCTTTTTTTGCTTTGACTACTTTTAGGCTTTTCAGCAGACATAGGTTTTTTGGGATAAACTACATCAGCAAAAATTTTAACAGGTCCAGGCTTTTTCCAAATTTTTTTTGAAAAATAGCTTCTAACTCTTTGACCTCTTCCTCTATTGTTTTAGAGCTAGGTTTTTTATCTTTCATAAAACCTCAAAATTGATGGTTAATATTATCACATATGTTCTATTACAAGTGTTGGGTAATATTTGCTAGTGTAAAACTCAACTTAAAATTCAGCTTAAAATTCAGCTTAAAATTCAGCTTAAAATTCAACCTAGGACTTCTGACACAACCCACTCGAGCTATCCTTGGTCTAACATATTTTATTGTTTCATGCAATCCTTGTGAAACTGGATCAGCATCTTGTCCAGAGCTGGTCAGGCATTCGGCCAAAAAACCGACCGTAGGGAGGTTATTTCAATTGGAAAACATAAAGGCTTATCCCGTAAGCCAATTGAACCAACTGGCAGAGCCAGGTTTGTTTGCTGTTCATTAACCTCACCTTTAGTTACTGGATCATCATCGTGTTCAGAGCTGGTCAGGCATTCGGTAAAAAAAAGAAGGCGAAGCCTCCTTATTTTTTACCTCATTAACCTCACCTTTGAGATTTATATTTTTATTCTTCTGTTTAAATAAAGTACAGTAAGTAGGCTTGTTAATATTATTAATTCAATTAGTGTTAGGTATTTAGATATTTTTGTGAAAAATGTATGTGTGCGTTTGGAGTTATATTTTATTAAAAATTCTTTTGTCCATTCTACTTCCTCTGGGCTTTTTTCTAAAAAAGTTCCGTCTGCTAATATGGCGGAGGGAGATGCCTGTATTTGTTGATCTAACTATTGGAATCCTAGTTTCTATTGTTCTAGCCATGGTCATGTATAGGTGTTGCACAGGTTCTATAGTATGGCCAAACCAGGAGTCATTAGTTACATTTACAATGACATCAGCTGACTTCTTGGCTAATCCTACAGAAAACTCTGGGTATAAACCTTCGTAGCATATTTGATATCCAACATTTACGTTTCCTAGTTTAGTAACTTTGGGGCCTTTGCCTCTGGAAAAATGGCTTACTTGAGGCAACCATTTTTTTAGAACTGGTATTAGATCTGATCCAGGCAAATATTCTCCAAACGCCAACAGATATGTCTTTTTGTAGATATCTAAAAGTTTAGCATCTCTATCAAATAAGAACATGCTGTTATAGTATTTGGTTAGGTCCAAGTCGGTGGCAAAACCTCCTACGATCATCACAGTCTTGGTTTCTTTTATAAAATTTATTAACTTTGTTTGGTGGTACCCTGTCAAAAATCGTTCGTTTAAATTTTTAGGAAAGCTTGCTTCTGGCCACACCACAAAATCGGGGTTTGAGTTTGCTAGAAGTTGCCTAGTTAGCTCAAAGTATTTTTCATATACCTTGTTTACTATTCTGGATGGTCTTTCATTTTGATACTTAGATAAATGTTTGTCCATATTACCTATGTTTGCTTGAACTACTCCTATACGAACTTGAGCGTCAGTTTTTTGAAATTTTTTTTGTTTCACAATTCCAATGACATTAAAAGATATAAAGGTTAATGCAAAAGTGGTTGCACATAGAATGAGTTTTTTTGTTTGTTTTCTATATAAAAATCCAATGGCAAACAGAGCATTATAAACAAAGGTTAAAAAACTTAACCATGAATTCCAACTGTGTCCGCAATTTGATACATTGAAGTTTTGAATACAGCCATGTGTATCCAAGATTCCAGTCAAATATCATAGGTAGGATTCCCTCTAGGATAGCTGTTAGAATACCCAATATAACAAAAGACATGGGCTTTGTGAGATTAAGAGGTTTTTTTAGCGCTTTCCATACTATACCTGCTAATGGAATGTGTAGGTTTTGAGTAGCAGCAAATCCAATAAGAGCGATTACTCCAACAAAATAGGGCATTTTTCCAAACTCTACAACAGTGTGGATGATCCAATGAGAACCTATTATGGATAAAACGAACTGAGTTATAAATCCATAGAGAAACACTTTTTTATAGCTTAAATTTCTATTTACCCAAAATGACCACAAAGGAACCATTGCAAATAAAATTGCCCATGGAGGAAATGGAATATAGCTTGTGCCAATTAAAATACCTGATACAATGGAAGCTATCATAATTTAATTAAACATTAAATGGTTTGAAATTGGAAACAGTAAATATACAGTGTCCAAGTTGTAAGCAGTCTTACTCTGTTGCGGTAGCGGATTTACAGAGTAATATTGCGGAGTTTAATTGCTCCAGATGTGGCGTTGACTTTTGTTGCGGCCCTGTTAATACAGATGAAAGTTTTGTATCTACTTTCCTAAAATCTACCTTAGAAATTGAGAAACCAGAGAATATTGAACATAGCCCTCCAGACAGCTCGGAAGTAAAGTCAGAGACAACGCAAGATAGTAATATAGGGGATAAGTTTGAGTCTAATCCTCAAGTTAGTTTAGATGATTTGCAAAAAAGTGAGTTTGAATTTGATTTTCATACTAAGCCAGGCGATGGACTTAAGCAAAATTTGCCAGACAAGCCAGGAGACATAGACAATGTGGAGCTAACACCACAAACAAAACAAGAAAGGATGCCACAAGCAGAAAAGCCAGAGATAAAACTTCCAGAAAAATCCAAGGAACAGTTGCAAGTAGCACCAGAGTCAAAACCTAAAGAAACACCGTTAGACAAACCTAAGCTAACATAGGTGAGAAGTTTGCTTTCAATCCTGAGACTGGCTTGGGTGATACAAAAGGATCCAGTGTTAATAAGGGGCTTAACTTTAACAAGCCCAGTGAGTCTAAATCCACTGAAAGTGATTTGAATCATACTTGTCCAAGGTGTGGCAAAAAAAATGTAAGTAATACGATTTCTTGTGATTTTTGTGGTGTTGTATTTGAAAAGTACAAAAAATATATGGAACAGAAAAACAAGGCTAACAAGGACCCTATTCAGGATTTTGTAGAAAAAACTGTTACACAAAAAACACCTGCTGCTCCTAAGGCTTTAGATGCAGAGACACCAGATATAGAGGCATTGGATAGCGAAACAGAAAAACCAGAAGTAACAAAAACTTATATTCCTATGAAAGGGGTAGAGGTTGGTGATGAGCTTAAAGCGGTGTGGGATAATGTAAAAGCCCACTATGATAATGAAAAGGAGCATAAAAGGTTTTTACAAATTTGTTTAAGTCAAGATAAGTTGACTTTTGCATCTGAGCAGTATCGTAAAATATTAGATGCCAACCCAAACGATGAGATAGCTAGTAAAATGATAAATAACATTGTGGGACTCGCTTTTGCATCTTATGTACCTAGTTCATCTGAACAAGCATATACATTTCGTTTAGGTAAGTCTGGTGCTGTTGCCGTGTTTGGATTTGTCATCATGATATTAGGTTTATTGCCGGAGGTGGGTAGGGATGGCTTATATTTGGAGTGCTATTGTTTACTATTGGAGCTGGTATAAGGGCATTGAAAAGGTAGAGTCTTTAGTTTACTTTGAGTAAGTCTGATGCTATCACCGTTTGGTGGTTTTACCAATTATTTCTTA
>CBDANC010000013.1:0-307069 GCA_965197425.1 Bdellovibrionales bacterium | reverse complement strand
GGATTTGTCATCATGATATTAGGTTTATTGCCGGAGGTGGGTAGGGGATGGCTTATATTTGGAGTGCTATTGTTTACTATTGGAGCTGGTATAAGGGCATTGAAAAGGTAGAGTCTTTAGTTTACTTTGAGTAAGTCTGATGCTATCACCGTTTGGTGGTTTTACCAATTATTTCTTATGAGGTTTGGTTTTGAAAAATCAGGTTGTTTTCGTACTCTTGATTCTTTGTTCTTTTGCTTTTGCTGAGGACTTTAACCTTAATCCACTAAAGTTAATTTCTGTTACCACAGAAGATCACACAATAAGATTAGAAGTCGAATTGCAAGAGGGTTTTAAAGCTTATTCTGATAGATTGAAGATTACTCCTAGCGAGTTATTCTATGATATAGAAATTGAACCAAAAAAAGTTTTTTTTGATCCAGTAACTCAGAAGGATAAAGAGGGGATAATTGGGTCTGGTACAATTACTGCTCATGTGGAGACGCCTTCTACTAGTCTTGAAGGTGTATTAGAGTATCAGGCGTGTACTGATACCGTCTGTCTTTTGCCTAAGGAAATTCCATTCACAGCATCGATCAGTGGGGATAACAAATTTACTAAGGCTTTGAACAAGGGTTTAATTTACGCACTTGTTGTTATCTTTTTTGCTGGCTTTTTGTCTAGTCTTACGCCTTGTGTGTTTCCTATGATTCCAATAACTATATCAATACTGGGTAACAAGGTTATCAATCAGACTAGATTTAAGAGTTTTTTGATAAGTGCGGCCTATGTGTTGGGCATTGCTACTACATATTCAATTTTGGGTGTAATTGCTTCTTCTACTGGGTCTATTTTGGGTACTTATATGGCTGATCCAAAATTTATTATAGTTTTGTCTTTAATATTTATACTCATGGGTCTTAGTATGTATGGCTTGTTTGAGATTAGGCTTCCACATTTTGTTATAGATAAGTTTAATGTAGAAAAGCGGGGTTATTTGGGTGTATTTCTGTCGGGGATTATTGCAGGTGTAATAGCAAGTCCTTGTATAGGCCCAGTGTTGGTTGGTTTGTTGCTCTACACATCAATCACTCAAAGTATGGTTTTAGGCTTTTTATTTTTATTTACATTTGCGATGGGCTTTGGAGTACTTTTGGTGTTGTTGGGTATCTTTAGTCAGCTTATCAATAACTTACCTAAATCTGGTGGTTGGCTTGAGGGTGCCAAGTTTATTTTTGGAACTGTCATGATAGCAATGGGTTTTCATTATATAAGGCCTATTTTGCATGATAGAATTTTTTATATTTTAGCTGGTTTATCTGCTGTTGTGATTGCTCTTTCATTTGGCCTATTAAAATCTAAATCAGACACCTTGGCTTTGAAGTTAAAAAAGGTAACTCTTAGTATTATTTTTGCGCTGGGTGTGTTGTTATTTTCTAAAGGAGTTTTTTACGCAACATTTGGATCAATTTTTTCAGATAACAGTGCAAAGATATTTCAACCATATAATCAGGAGCTATTCGAAGATGCGTTGGCTAATAATACTCCTATTGTTTTAGATTTTTGGGCTGCCTGGTGTCCTAGTTGTATTAAGTTGGATAAGGAAACTTTTTCTGATAATAGGGTAATTGAGGCATTGGAAGGTTTTTTGTTATTGAAGATAGACAACACTCTGAATACAGAAATGAACAAAGAATTAAAAAGCAAGCTAAAAGTTGTGGGGCTGCCTACAGTCATATTTTATGATGGTGATGGGCATTTAAGAGAGGATATAACTTTGACAGGATATGAAAGCCCGGATAAATTTTTAAAGAGACTCACGAAACTATAGCTATTTTAGTTGTTTAAAATTGCAATATGTAAGAAAATGTAAGGCACGAAGCAATGATTAAGTTTATAGGCCTATTGTTCACTATTTTTGTTCTGTTTTCCAGTGCTTTTGTGTTTGCTTTGAATTGGTATTCCCTAAGGATGGAATTTAAGGATCCGGAAAGCAATTTTTTTCCTGGGATTAGTGATGTAGAGATTATAGCTCACAGGGGTGGTTCTTTGGAGCGTCCTGAAAACACTCATATGGCCTTTTCTTATGTAGCCAAAAACTTTCCAGATGCAATAATTGAGTTGGATGCAAGGGTCACCTCGGATAATCATCTTGTTGTGATGCACGATGATACTTTGGATAGAACTACAAATGGCTCTGGTAAGGTTAGTTCTTCCGATATGGCTTCAATTGCAAAATTAAATGCTGGCTACAATTTTGAATTTGGAGGTGCGTATCCTTATAGACAGAGTGTATATGCACAATTGCTTGTTCCTAAGTTGGGAGATGTTTTTAGAAAATATAGCAATAGAATGATTGTAGAGTTGAAGGGCAACCTGGACGAACAATTGAGAGCAGTAAATGCATTGATAAGCCTCATAAATGAGTTAAAAGAAGATGCAAACAAATCTTATGAAAATGGTGTTACACATAACCAAACTTATGCTGATAATGTAAATAGTTTGGAAGGTAGGCTAATCGTATCTAGTGAGCTTTTTTTACCAATTTATAAGATTAGAAAAAGAAAACCAAACTGGTTGTTTGCCCCCACAAGACCTGAAATTGCATATAAGTTAATACCTTTAAGTAGGCTTGGGTTTGTGCATGCTGATGCATCTATCGAGCTGTTATTTAAACTAAAGTCTGATGTATATTGTCTGCCTAGACGCTATAGAGGTAAGGAAGTAATAACAAAGACTTTGATAGATGAATTAAACAGGAGAAAAAAACCTTTATACGCTTGGACTATAAATGATGAGGAAGAGATGGAAGAGTTAATAAAAATGGGTGTTAAGGGTATCATCACGGATAGGCCTGGCGCTCTTAAAAGAGTTATTTTTCGTTTGTCCAGACATCAATAGCAGCAGCTTTAAAGGTGAGCTTAGTGAGGCTGAACGAATGGACTGGCGTAATGATTATACGAAGTACAAGTGAAGACAGAACATTTTTTGGCTGAATGGCTGTTTCTTGGTGGACCTCACAGACGATCCTTTAACGTAGAGGGAGATACCTACGACATAGAAAACTGGACAACCATCAAGCTAAAAGATGTCTTGGTTACATTTGGACTGCGTCTTAACATTTCACCAATTCATCTTTTAGCTTGATGAGGAAGGCCTTGAAACATAGATAGCATGTTGCTTTTAAAATACTTAGGGTGGATACTATGGTAAAATCACTAAACTTGAGGATTTTATGACAGAAGAGAGCGTATCTTTGGCTGATAAGTTTGATTTAATGAATGCATTTTTTGAAGCTGGTTTTTTTGTTCAATTGACTGTTGTGGTTTTAGTGTTTGCCTCTGTTTATGGATTTAGTATTATTTTAAAAAAACACAAAGAATTTAAAACATTAAAAAAGCATGATGATCTGTTTTTGAATTACTTTAAAAACAAGGATCCCAGAAATTGGGATAAAGTTTATACTAATGCTTTGACTAACAAAGGACAATTTCCCCCAGTATTTGTAGCTGCGTTCAAAGAGCTAAAATCTTTAGAAGTTCAAGCGTTGGAAAGCAGCATTGAGAGAGATAATATCGAAAGGGCTATGTCTAGTGAAGTTGAGACTCAAGTTTTTAAATTGGAAAGAGGTTTAGGTCACTTAGCTACCATTGGGAGTGCTTCCCCTTTTGTTGGTTTATTTGGTACTGTGGTTGGTATATTAACTGCTTTTCAAAAGATAGGTGAAAGTGGTAGTGCAACTCTTTCAACTGTAGGACCTGCAATATCAGAGGCATTGGTGGTAACTGCAATGGGTCTTTTTGTAGCTATTCCTGCCGTGAGTTTTTACAATCATTTTATTGGTAAAGTTAAAGAGGTAGATTTAGAGTTGAACAATTTTGCAAATGTAATTCTAAACACATATAGAAAGAAGGGTAAACAAATTGAAGACTAGTGGAAAACATACAACATTGAGTGAAATCAACGTTACTCCCTTGGTGGATGTGATGTTGGTACTGTTGGTTGTATTTATGATCACAGCACCTATGATGAGTCAAAGGGTAGATATAAGCATTCCAGAGACCAAGGAGGTTGAGTCACTACCTGCTAGGGATGAACCACTGATTATCAACATCAAACGAAGTGGTGCTATTACTTTAGGAGAGTCTGATATTGTAATAGACAACATAGGTCAGAAGATTAAGGCTATTACTGAAGCTAAGGATGGTTCTCAAATTTTTATCAGAGCAGATAGAAGAGTGGAGTATGGGGTAGTAGCGGAGGTTATTGCTGAGCTAAAATCTTCGGGGCTTTCCATGATAAGCCTTGTTACTTTACCTAAAAATTAAAAATACCAGGATTTAAGTTTAGGAACTTCTAGATGCTGATCCTTCCACTTTAGATCTTAAAACTGTCAGATTTTTGGTTAAAAATGCCGATACCCATGCCAAGATGGGTGTACCGAAGAAAAAAGACAATGACTCTGATACTGAGACTAAAAGTGACTTTGATGATTTTTTGGATGAATTAGCAAAAGATCAGACTCGAACTGATATGAGAGCAAAGCTAGCACGAGCTCAGAAAGAAGATGTAGATGTAGATGAGTCAACAGAGCAGTCCATTCCTGGTCAAGATGGAACTAAATTGGGTTCTAAGTTAGAAGTTCTTGAAGCTCTCGAAGTTAATAAGCCAAAAAAAGATGATCTTCCAACTCTTGAACAAAAAGCTGAGAATTTTAAGTCAGAGGATGTTATGCCGGTTATACATCCAGTTGCTGGTAAAAAATCAGAAGAGCAAACAACTACACAAGCAAAAAAACTCAAAGGGACTCAAGATATCGAATCGGATACAAAAGTAGGTGGGTTTGAACCGGCTCAGAATACTGAGCCAAAAGGTAAGGCTAAAGTAGAGAGTTTGAAAGCTGTAGATAATGAGGTATCTAGTGGAGAGAAAAACGAGTTTCAGCCCGATCAAAAAATTGAAAATACTTCTACTGGCACATCAAATTTGGTATCTGCTAGCATTAAACAGGCTAATCATTTAAAAGTAGCACAGGATAGAATTAATGAGTTAGACGATAAGCTGCTTAAGCTTAAGCAAGAAAATGAAAGTTTATCAGTTTCTAGTAATTTGTTAGATAAGCAGGTAGTTGATTTAACCAGTAGATTACAAACATCCAACTCAGAGCTTAAAAATTTTAAAGAAAATTTATCTGAAGACAAGAAAGTTTTAACACAGTCTATATCTGATAAACAATCTAAAATAGATTCACTGACAACTAAAATTGAAACTTTAGAAAGCAGATTAAAACAAGAAAATTATAATGTGAGAACTAGAGAAAGAGAGCTTGAAAATAGATTGGAGCTTGTGAGATCTGAGAAAAATACCTTGTTAAAAGATAAAGATAGCACAATTTTATCTTTTAAAAGAGAAATAGATAAACTAAATTTTGAAATGGACAGCTATAGGGACCAACAGAAAGAGTTGAAGGCCAAAATACTTGCTAGTGATGAGAGGATTAAAAAAAGCGTCAGAGCTTTAAGAGTTGCGTTGGGGATACTAGAAGGCACAGATGAATAAAAAAATAAAGCTGGTTGTTAGTGATCTGCATATTGGTTTAGGTAAGATCATTACCAACAGGGGTCGTAACATCCTGGAAGAATTTTTTTATGATGAAAAGTTTGAGTCTTTTTTAGATTACTATATTTCAGAAAAATACGAAAATTATGAGATTGAGTTAATCATGAACGGAGATATTTTTAATTTTCTCCAGGTAGATTACAAAGGTCATTATGTGTCGGTGATTACTGAAAGTATTTCTCTTGAAAAACTAAAAAATATGGTAAAGGGTCATCCTATTGTAATAGAAACTCTTAAGAAATTTGCAAATTCCCCTTTAAGGTCTATTACTTATATCATAGGTAATCACGATCAAGAGATGATGTGGCCTGAGGTTAGAAAATATTTTTCTGAGGTTGTGGGTGCGGAGATTAAGTTTTGTGATAAAGATTATCAATTTGATGGTATTTACATATCACATGGACATATGTTTGAGGCTGCTAATAGATTTAATCTAAAAAAAAAGTTTTTTACACATAATGTTCCAGAGCCTATTTTGAACTTGCCATTTGGTTCGGTGCTTTTTGTAGATTTTGTATTGCCTTTAAAGTTTGATACACCTTACATTGACAAAGTTAGGCCCTTTCAACAGATGGTGAGGTGGAGCTTTTTAACTAGGACAATTTTTACATTAAAATCAACATTTTTGCTCCTATTGTTTTTTTTAAAGAAAATTTTCAAGCAAGATAAGCATAAGTGGGATTGGAAAACTTTAGTGGGTATTTTCAGAGAAGCCGCCATTTTTCCTGATTTGTCTATGGCTGCAAAGAAGGTACTAGAGCATGAGGACATTCACACGGTAATGTTTGGTCATTCGCATGTTTACTCTTATAGGAGATGGGGTGATAATGCAGAGTATTTTAACACAGGAACTTGGACTGAGGTAACTTCTTTGGATTTTTCGACTCTAGGTAGGGGAACTAAGCTTACTTATGGTATAATAAACTATTTTCCTGATGTAGAAAAACCGGTTGTTAGGTTAAAAGCATGGATGGGTAGTTATAAAGAAACCGAATATGTCGATATATGAAAATAGCATATAAACAAAAAACATCTTCCAAATTATACTCACAACTAACACAAGTTTTAGATAAAGTTATATCTCAGGATCATGATTTTATAAAACTCATAAACAATAAAGCTTTTTTAGATAGTGTAAATTCTGAGGCCAACAGTTTAAGGCAAAAATATAACTCTCTAGCCATAGTAGGTATGGGTGGTTCTATTTTGGGAGCCAAGATGATTATTAGTGCTTGCCATGAATGTGTGGATAAAGAAGTTATTTTCTTTGATGATTTTGATGTAGATACTTTTTATAAAAAACTAGAAAAGACAAATAGTGATACACATTGGTTATTTATTTCTAAAAGTGGTGAAACTGTGGAAGTTTTGACGATGCTTAAGCTTATAGACGAGTATCTTTTGGATAAAGGGATAAAGTTATCAGATCACTGTACTGTTATTACTGCCAAGGAAAAGAACTCACTAAATAAATGGGCATTTGATTGTGGGGTAAAGGTTATAGATATTTCACCTAACATACCCGGTAGGTTTTCAGTATTAAGTGTGGTTGGTATGTTACCTTGTGCATTTTCTGGTATACAGATTTCAAAAATTCACGAGGATGCAAAAAATGGATTATCCAGTCGTGAGATCATTGTCAATTTGTCTTCCCAAGTTGTACAGAGTTTTGATAAGGGTGAGTGGATTACTGTTTTTTGGATTTATTCTGACAGACTTTTAAATTTTGGTTATTGGTTAAATCAATTGTGGTCTGAATCTTTTGCTAAAGCTGTGACTAGGGGTGGTGCTTCGGCTCCTAGGGTTAGTACACCCATGGTATTGTGTGGGGTTAAGGCACAACACTCAATTCTACAGCAGGTGGTGGAGGGGAGCAGGGACAAATTTATCTGGCTAATTAAATCTAAGGTGGCATGTGATCCTAAAGGTTGGAAACATTTAGACAGTGTTTCTTTTGCCCATTATGAGGCAACTTGTAAAATATTAGAGGAAAATAAAATTAGCTATCTTAGGTTGGATGAAGTTGGTTCTGTGGGTAAGCTTGTGGCTATTATGCAGACAGTGATTGTCGTCTTAGGCGAGTTTTTAGATGTCGATGTGTTTGTGCAGCCCGGAGTAGAGAGGGCAAAACAGTTAGTTAAAGATAAGGTGTCTCAATCTAAACTTAAGTCTAAAGAATAATTTAGTATTGGTCGATAAGCCCTGGTGGTTTAAACTATCGGGACTTACTGTGGGAAAGGGAAAGAGAAAAGAAAAAAATAAAGAAAAAACCGAGAACAGTACCAGAACAGACGGGCAGTTTACTCAGATACTTTCAAAAGAGGTTCTGAGTAATAGATTATCTGAGTCACAAAAAAAATCTCCTGCTATAGCTTTAGTTGCCGGTGCCACTAATTATTTTGGGAAGAGTTTGTGGTTTTTAAAAGGTGAGGTAGTTACTATAGGGCGATCGCCCGAGGCTACCATCCAAATAGATGATCCTAGTATCAGTAAAATACATGGTCAGTTTATGATCAGCAGTTCTGGTGCGCACTACATGGACTTGGGTTCTACAAATGGAACACAAGTAGATGGAGAGAATATTGCCCCAAATAATGATGTAAAATTGAAGGATAATGATCTGTTGCAGGTTGGCAGTGTTAGAGTGAAATTTTTTGAGGCAGGCCATATGCACCAGGAGTTGTACAACAAACTTCAATTGGACGCACTTACTGGTATTAACAATCGGGGTTCTTTGGATGCCACAGGGTCTCAGATGGTTAAGTGGGCCCATTCATCTAAGGCTAAACTTGCTGTTATTGTCTTTGATTTGGACAACTTTAAGTCTGTTAACGATAATTATGGTCACAAGTCCGGTGATAAGGTTTTGAAGTCGGTAGTGGAAATAACAAAACAGTATTTAGAACCTGACGATGTATTTGCAAGGCTTGGGGGTGACGAGTTTTGCATTTTGTTACCATATTTAAAAAAAGAGGATATTTATAGTGTTGCTGATGATATTTGTAAGGGCATAGCAGGTAAAAAGTTTGTTTTTGACAAAAAAGGGGTTCGTGTCACCAGTTCAATTGGTGTTTCATTTCTAAAACATGGGCATGATAGTTGGGAGATGTTATTGGATCGTGCTGATAAAGCCCATTATGAATCGAAGAAAGCAGGCAAAAACAAGGTCTCGTAATATTGATGTTTTTAAAGCGCCCCAGTTTTTTTGATATGCCATTGTTCAGAATATTAGTCTTTCATTTTTTCTTAGTTTCGAGTGTTTCCTATGCTCAATCACCAGTGGAGTATTCGCTACCGGCGGAGTATTCGCTACCGGCGGAGTATTCGCTACCAGTGGAGTATTCGCCAAGCTATATGAGCTTAAGTGAAAGAGAACTCGATTTGGCGAATGTAGCAGTCAGTCAGTGTGAGATTTTAAATGATCTTATCCAAAATAGTGGTGGTAAGGAGGATGTAGCTGCTGCTAGGCTTTTTTCTGAGCTTCAACAAACCAACTCTGATGGTCGGTTGTTGATTGATAGTTTAGATTGTAGAGAGTCTATTCTGGGGTTTGTATCTTCAGTTTGTGCTTCCAGTTCTGATCAGAACAGGGCGTTTTGTGCAAAGTTGGGGATTCACGGGTACCCCGCTAGTAATAGAGATGATTATAAACAATTTGGTTCATCTGCCATAGATGCTTTGGGTGTTGGTAGAAGTTTAAATAGATATTCAGAACTTAATGCTACGCAGGACACCAGTAGATTTTCCGTTGCAGGGGTTTTATTTTTATTAAGCCCTGTTAAGAAGCTAAAATTGGCAAGCAGGGTTAGGCATGCTATTTCTCCTACTATAAAACCTGTATTAAATGGGGCGCTATTGGTGTTAGCTGCTTTGGGTTTATCTTCATGCGATGACTTAACAGAGCCACAAATAGAGTGTGGAGATGATAAATTCAAATTAAAAAGTTTTAGAGGTGCTCAGTGTATAGACATTCCTAAAGTAACTGTTAGTTATGTTGATCTGCTGGGGAATGAATCTAGCTCGCATGATGAAAATCCCTTAAATTCTGTTAGGGTCGGGTTTGATAGGAGTGATGTAGGTTATCTTTCCTACGATAGTTGGCGGAGTTTATCTGACGGTGTTCTTTCTAATATATTTGATATAAGAAGAACTACTGATAGTGGTGGTGATGCTAGTATTTTGGATGACAGTCTTGCTTATAGTTTAGTTATGGATGGCTCTTATTTTACATTTAGTCCTTTGGAGAATCTTTCTAACGGTAGTTACAGTGTGGTGGTTAAAAACTATGCTGTAAGAAGTGATGCTGGAAAGATATTAGATAGTTCTAATAAGTCAGATTATTTTAATAATGCAAATGTTAGTTTTGATTTTATTGTGAATAAAATTGAAACGCCTTGTACTAGAGGGGAGGCTGGTTATTTTGAGTTAACGAATTCCAACGGTACAACTGAATGTATAGAGTTGCCTCGGGTTGATTTCACTTTTACTCCAAGTGGTGGGAGTGAGTCTTCAAGCCACGATAGTGATCCGACTACAGTTATAAAGATAAAGGTTGATTCTCAGATAATGTATTTAGGAAGTGGTAATACATCTAGCAATTTAAGTAAGCAAAATATTTTGGAGATGTTGGAAGTAAAGGATAGTAATGGAGTTGATCTTGCAACTGTAGATGGTTCTATTGATACAGATCAAATATCATTTGCAAGTTCAATTGGTAGTACAGTTATTACAATAAGTCCTCCTAACGGTCTAGTTTATGTACCTGGTTCTTATGCTGTTTCATTTGGTGATTTTGCTAAGAGTGTTGATGTTAGTAAGGTTGTAGTAAGTAATAATAAATCTAGTTATTTAGATACAGTTAGAACACAGATTTCTTTTTTAGTAGTAAAGCCTGAAACGCCTTGTACTAGGGGAGAGGTTGGTTATTTTGAGTTAACGAATTCCAATGGTACAACTGAGTGTATAAAGCTTCCAGAAGTAACCTTTACTTTTACTCCAAGTGGTGGGAGTGAGTCTTCAAGCCACAATGGTGATCCGACTACAGTTATAAAGATAAAGGTTGATTCTCAGATAATGTACTTAGGAAGTGGTAATACATCTAGTAATTTAAGTAAGCAAAATATTTTGGAGATGTTGGAAGTAAGGGATAGTAGTGGAGTTGATCTTGCTACTTCATTTGGTTCTATTGGTACAGATCAAGTATCATTTGCAAGTTCAACTGGTAGTACAGTTATTACAATAAGCCCCCCCGATGGGCTAGTTTATGCACCTGGTTCTTATATTGTTTCATTTGGTGGTTTTGCTAAGAGTATTGATGCTAGTAAGGTTGTAGCAAGTAGTAATAAGTTGGTGTATTTAAATTTGGTTAGACAGCAGTTTGCTTTTTTAGTAGTAAAGCCTGAAACGCCTTGTACCAGAGGAGAGGTTGGTTATTTTGAGTTAACGAATTCCAATGGTACAACTGAGTGTATAAAGCTTCCAGAAGTAACCTTTACTTTTACTCCAAGTGGTGGGAGTGAGTCTTCAAGCCACAATGGTGATCCGACTACAGTTATAAAGATAAAGGTTGATTCTCAGATAATGTACTTAGGAAGTGGTAATACATCTAGTAATTTAAGTAAGCAAAATATTTTGGAGATGTTGGAAGTAAGGGATAGTAGTGGAGTTGATCTTGCTACTTTATTTGGTTCTATTGATACAGATCAAGTATCATTTGCAAGTTCAACTAGTAGTACAGTTATTACAATAAGTCCTCCTGATGGGTTAGTTTATGCACCTGGTTCTTATACATTGTCATTTGGTGATTTTGCTAAGAGTGTTGATGCTAGTAAGGTTGTAGCAAGTAGTAATAAGTTGGTGTATTTAAATTTGGTTAGACAGCAGCTTTCTTTTTTAGTGGTAAAAGCTGAAACGCCTTGTACTAGAGGAGAGGCTGGTTATTTTGAGCTTCAAAATTCCAATGGTACAACTGAGTGTATAAAGCTTCCTGAGGTGTCTTACACCTACACTCCTAGTGGGGGAAAAGAGCTTGTTCAACATAATTTTGATCCTGCCACAACTATTAATATAAAGTTTGATAGTGAAATTGTTTACTTAACAGATAGTGAACAGGGCAATCTAACAAAGCAAAGAATTTTAGATATGGTTGATATGCAGTTTGGTGAGGAAGATATAGTGAATGAGTTTGGTGATATAGGGGAGAGCCAAGTGTCATATAGTGTTGTTGATAGAAAAACTATCATAAGTATAAAGCCACCTGTTTATGAGAGAGGAAACTCTTATGATGCTTTATCACAAAGTGAAGATAGTTATTATTTTGATTTAATTGTATCGATAGGTAAATTTGCTAAGAAGACCGATGCATCTAAAATTTACAGCAGTAACAATGTATCAGAATATCTAGCTGATATAACTAAAACTACTCCTATTGATATGCTGTCGTTGTCAACATCCTGTGATGTAATATCTATTTCAGGAAGTGTTAACCAAGCACAGGTTAATGATGGAGAGTCGCAGCCTGGCTTTGTTTGTGGCACTGATTTGATTGATTTTCCTCACATTGAATTTGATAATTTTCTGTCAGGTGAGGATGCAGATAAAGCCCTGAGTTCACTTAGAGATAGAGCAGATTCTAATAAAACTTATCAAATCGATATTGCATTCATTATTTCTGAATACTATTTAGGACTTGGAGATTTAAGTTTTTGGAGAAGCGAGATTCAGAATAATTATATTCCAGCAGTAAACGATATGTATCAAAATTCAGGTGTGAATGTAGAGTTTAGAGCAGTGGCAGTCAGACCTTTTTCTGAGTATAGACCATATCTGTTATGTGATGTAAGTTCACTGGACTATTTGTCTTTGAAAGGACAAACTGATGGTGTCGGGGAGTTGTATGTGTTGAGAGAGCTGGTACCCAGAATTCAAAGGCAAACAGGTGCTGATCTTGTTCATGCGATAGTAAAAAATAATGATTATGGAGGAGTTGCATCTACAAGAATAAGGGGAAATGTATCTGAACTGGCTACAAGGTGGAGGTCGGTGGGAAGCACTGTACCACCTGAGCCCATTAGCAATAATTCTGCTAGAGAGTTCGCTTATTTAACCTTAGCTCATGAGATCGGGCATAACCTTAGTCTTATGCATGATGAAGATACACTAGAAAGGGACCCTTTAGGTGGTGGAAGTTATCCTGATCCTGATAACTTTAACGGCAATGGTTATGGTTATGGGGGGCGTCTAAGTGACCTGGGATACGGAACGATAATGTCATATAGTAATTCTGATCAAGAAATATCCCTGTTTAGTGCAGATGAAGTTAGATGGAAATCTGATATATGTGCAGATGATGTTTTGGAAAACATAGGGTATTGTTATTATAATAGTTCAAATCCTGATGTGCAAATCCGGCTAGGTGATCCTGTGGCAAACTCATCTGATGCACTTCAATACACAATAGAGGATGCGTCTAACTATAACACTGTAAATACAGTTGATAGTGTCAGAGGATCAACTGTTGTGCAGGATAGTCTGGATTGATTAAAATAGGCCGTTACGTGATCCAATCTTTAGTTCTAATACATGGCCACCAACATTACTCAGGTGAATTTCTCCATCGATATCTGTATCACCAGAGCTTAGGTCGTATTCAAAATTTTGATCTCCTAGGAATAGATATTTATACATAACCCCAATGGATACCGGGCCTAACTTGGTATCAAAACCAGCTCCGCCTTGCATTAGCGGAATTATTTGAAAGTCATTTGCAACATCAAAATCCGCAGAATCAGAATCTTTAAAATCAAGTGTAATAAAACTATTAGAGATCCCTACATCAGCTTGTACATAAGGTGTGAATCTACTCGAGTTGTCAAAGTAATAGTTTCCCCCAACCAGTACTACAAAATTTTTTCTGTTGCCCTCGAAGGATCCGTTTATTTCCTCGCAGGGGTCTGTATCTGGTGGGCATTGGTATATCCAGTTAGAATCTGTGCCGTCGATCTCGTGCATAAAATAAGCTGTTTCAAAATCAGCTGCCAATCCTTTATAGGGTTTATATTCAATTCTTAGAGCCAATGAAGGAAAGAGCGTTTCTTGCAAATTTGCTGTTGTGCCGTATTCCAGAGACGTAAGGCTGGTAGGGCTGGATATGGTGTCATCGAATGTTATGTCTATTGTATCAAATAACACTCTACCTACTGAACCAGATAGCCGCCACCCAAATTCATCGTAAATAAAAACAGAATCATTTGACATATACGTATCTCGTACTTGAGCGAAACCAGGGACAGAAACTAGTACCACTAGAATTAATATTTTATAAGCATATAATTTGTGCATTTTAGTCCTTATTATAATCTTTATCTATTCAGCATGTACTAAGAGGATACAGTAGGGTTTTTTGTGTGGCAAGTAAAGCTTGTATTAATCAAATGGTTTGTAAAAACTTAGTAGCTAGTTTTTTGCTTAATTATTAGGATACTTTTTGTTTATGTTTTAAGCTTACGGGTTGCCGTGTACATTTATTGTTTCTTTAGTCATTTTACCTAGGAAAAATTTTTCTAGAATATGAACTGTCTTTCAAGCTTTCTATTTCTGGTAATTTTAATTTATTATTCAGGCATGGAGTTATGTTTTTTTCTACAACAATTGATTTTATTCAAATGCAACATTGGCTGGAGTGTTACAACAAATTGTGTGTTTTAGTAAAAGAAGAGTTTAGAGATATTGATCCCAATAAGTTATTTCTTTTTTCTAGATTTTGTATGCTTCTTTGGTTGAATTAATTTAATGACATGTGTAGAGCTGGGCAACCATTCAGCTAAAAAAAGTTTTAGCTTCATTCGGAAGACCTCTGTTATTATTAAAGTGTTGCAAAGGGTGGGTTTGTTCACTATATTTTTTTGATGGAGTTTTTTTCAGTTATATTATCAGGTGGTGCTGGTACAAGACTCTGGCCTATATCACGCATTGATAAACCAAAGCAATTTTCACCTATCTTTGAGCCAAACCTATTTGAACAAACCGTTGATAGACTAAAAGACTTTGGAAAAATACTTGTTGTTACCAGTCATCATCTTGAAAATTTAACCATTGATTCATTAGAAAACCTTCAAACGGATACTCCGCTAGTAGCCTCAAAAAATATTATATTAGAGCCAGAGCCAAAAGGCACTGCTCATTCAGCGTTATTAGCAGCATTGATTTTAGAAAAACAAGGCTTTAAGGATAGTGTGATAGGTATATTTCCTTCAGATCACTTGATAGAAAACCAAAAAATATTTGATGACAACATAAAGCTTGGTATTCAAACTGCAAAAAACAATAACCTCATTACATTTGGCATAACGCCCACTCATGCTAGTTGTGAGCATGGATATATCAAACATGAAGGTTCCAATATTGCTGATGTAATAGAATTTGTAGAAAAACCTTCGAAGGAGATGGCACAGAAGTACATAAAATCCAATTACCTTTGGAACTCAGGGATTTTTATAATTAAGGTTAAAAATCTAATAGAGCTTTTTAAAACTTTTGAGCCCAAAACCCATGAGATACTAAGGGAGGCTGATTTATCTAGTTTAGATGAAGTTTATAAAAAATTATCTGCACAGAGTTTTGATATAGCAATAGCTGAAAAAGCAAAAGATACAAAAGTAATTGTGTGTGACCTTGGATGGAGGGATGTTGGAAATATAAATCAGTGGTCCTCTAATTACACCAGCGGAGTATCCGCAAACCCACTAATAGAACATGAGGCATCTAATAATAGCTTTTTTTCTGTTAATACAGATAAGTTATCTGTATTTCTAGGTACCAATAATTTAACCATAATGGATAGTCCTGATGCCTTATTGGTTTCAGATAAAGATAAAATGCATAAACTTAAACAAGTATATAAAAAAATATCTAATACTAAGTATGCATATACTGACACTGTTAAAAGACCTTGGGGAGAATTTGAAAAAGTAAGAAGTACTCCTTTTTTTGCTATCAAAATTATTAAGGTAAATCCTGGTTGTAGACTCTCTTATCAGTCACACAAAAAAAGATCGGAACATTGGACTGTTGTAAAAGGTACAGGGAAAGTTACTTTGGATGGAAAAGATATTACACTAAATGTTGGTGATCATATATTCATACCTGCTTTGGCAAAACACAGGATTGAGAATGTAAAAGGCAGCGTCTTAGAGTTTGTAGAGGTTCAATTAGGTGAATACTTTGGTGAAGATGACATAGTTAGATATGAAGATGACTATGGGCGTACACGGGCGGAGTTTCCGCTAAAAAAATAAACAAGGCCTCTTGACTTATCAAAAATAAGACCCATGTTTGAGTTGTAGTAACAATAACAAAACTGGGCAACTCTGATACTGAAAGTACCTTGGCTGCACTTGTGCTTTGCACTGCGTTTCGCCTAGGCAACTTTCAGTTTCAGCGAAGACCTTTAGGGAGGGTTAATTATGAAAAGTTTAATTAATAATTCTCATAGATCGCTTAGACCTTTTTCTCTGCTATCGGATATGAGGGACGATTTTGGAGGTATGTTCAATTTATTTGATCACCCTACTGGCATGATGCCTCCATGTGACGTAGTAGAAAAAGACACGCATTATCTATATAGCTTTGATTTGCCTGGTGTGGCAAAAAAAGATTTAAAAGTTGAGGTGCATGGATCTACATTAAAAATAAGAGGAGAGAGAAAACCTAAACACTCCGATAAAACCTATAGTGAAAAAAGCTATTGTTTTACGGATACTCCGCTGGTAACGGATACTCCGTTGGTATTTGAAAGACAGGTAAGTCTTCCTTCTGGAATAAAAGAAGGTGCAGTGAAAGCTCATCACGAGGATGGAGTTTTAACTATTGTTATTGCTAAGTCTGAGGGTAGTTCTAAGTCAATAGACATCACTTCTGGAAAAAAAGATGGTATATGGGATAAACTTCTAAGTTAAATTCAAGGTCTTCCTAGCGAGGTCAATAAGATGGGCTGGTGAAACACAGCACGAAGTGCAAGTGAAACCAAAACATCTTTTGACCAAGTGGATGCCCAGCTCTACACATGTCATCAAACTCATCCCCAAGGTCTTCCAACGAGGCAAAAACAAGGGGGCTTCGCCTACTTTCAAAGCCTGGTGGTTGCCCAGCTTTGAATACAACTCAAACTACATTAAAAGCCGAATTGCCTTTATCACTTTTGTTTTGATCGCTTATTAAGCAATTAAGATTTTGGTCTAGCGAATTACCCAGCTCTGGACACGATGCCGATCTTGTCTCTTGTCCTTTGTCTTAAGGATATTCATACAGAAAATCAAAAATATAAAACTAATTTATGGTTATACGCTAACATAGTAGAACAAACCATCCGAATATTCCCATTGAGGGATATTACTTTTAGGGGGATTCTTGAAAGGGCTTTTAAGCTATGTAGCTTTTTTATTAGCTTTTGTGTTTGCTGGCTATGTAAATGCCCAGAGCTTGGATCTGACTTCAGGCAGTCTAGAGAGTTATACCCAGCCAAGTGAACATGATCTAAACCTCATAGAAAACGCAGTAGCAAGATGTGATATTTTATCAGAAGTTGTCCACTCAATTGATGGCAACGAACTTTCCTCACAAGAAATTTTTGATAAGTTACAACAAACAAATGAAGATGGTGATCTGTTAATAGACAGCAGGGAATGTGGCGATGCTATTTTAGAATTTGTATCATCTTTGTGTTCTTCAGGTGAGTTAGTAAACAATACTTACTGTAATAGGCTTGGCATTAAAAAAATTGATGATGCAGATAAATCAGAAGACAATTATAAAACTTTTGGTGAATCTGCTTTTGGTAATCTAGATTTGTACGATTGGGATAATAGTCGTTTTGCAAGTAACAATGTAAAAGACGATACAAAAGAAGTTAGGTTTTCAGTAGCGCAGTCTTTATTTTTACTAACTCCGGTAAGAGGGTTAAAACTTGCAAGGCCTGCATCAAAAATTTTGGGCAGCAAAATAAAACCAGTTTTAAGTGGGGCGATGTTAATTTTGGCTTCCCTAGGCTTGTCCTCTTGTGATGATTTAACGGGTCCTGAACAAGCGTGTAGCACTGGTCTTAGCAACTATTTTTTAATAGAAAAAACATCTGATGCAGGAAACGGTGAGGGTCCACAAAGTGGGTGTATAAGATTACCAGATGTAGAAGTTACTTTCACCGATTCGGATGGTAATCCTATTTCAGGATCTTCACAAGAATCTAAAGAAGATATGCATATCAATATTCAGTTTGACTCCATTGTGTCTTACATTGACGAAAATGGACGAGGTTCTAAGTTATCTAAAAGCTTGGATCTGTATGATATGGTAGAGGTAAATTATGAAGACACAGTAAATTTGGTGGGAGACTTTGTTCTGTTGGATGATTTTGAAGTTGGTGTCAGGGATGGTAAATCATATATCACCATCAAGCCACCAGCTTTGCTAGATGGTTTTTATCCAGAAGGTAGTCACACAATAACAGTAAAAAACTATGTAAGACGAAAAGATTTAAGTCTAATCTCAGGTAGTAATAATATAAATGAATACCTTCAGGTGGCTCAAGAGCAAGCTGTCTTTTATTCAGGCCAGCCTAGTACTCCTTGTACCGAGGGTTTGCCTGGTTACTTTCAGCTTGAGTACAGTAACGGTAGTAAACTTAAGTGTATAGTACTGCCTCAAGTTGCTTTCAATTACACAAGTGGTGGTGTCACTTTGGCTCAACCAGATGGTTCTAATGATGTTGTGATCGATATAGTGTTTGACTCTAAAATTGTATACTTGGGACGAGATAATGCTAATTTCTTTTCTTGGGAAGAACTTTCTTTGCACCGTCTATTGCAAATGGTATCAGTAAAACGAGATGGTAGAGAGCTTGTAGGTGATGGTGAAATAGGCATTGCTAATCTTAGTTTTAGTTTAACTTCTGGTGGTAATACTTATATTAGGATTATGCCTCCTGAAAATGGTTGGGCTGAGGGTGACTATGAAATTTCGATAGAAGACTACGCAAAAGAAGGTGATGCAAATTTAATTGTTAATAGTGAAGGTGTTGGTGAATCTGGTATAGCTAGGTACTTAGTTTTAGCTAAAAAATACTCGGTATTTCTTGTAGGGGAGATAAGTAATAACTGTACTACTGGTAGATTAGGTTATTTCCAATTGTATAACGAAGATGAGTCTCTTGGTAAGTGTATCAAGGTTCCTGAACCCATTTTTACTCATAGTGATTTTGGTGGTATTAATAATGTTATAACTATTTTGTTTGATTCTGAGATAGCTTATATAGATGAAACTGGTTGGCAGGAGATGGTAGCTGGTAGATTACTTGGAATGCTTGAAATTACTCCTGTTGATGGTGGTGCAAATCTGGTTGGTAAATCTATAGGTTTAGAGCAGTTGAGAGTGAATTTCAGCAACGGACAACATTCTATAATTATAGGTCCTCCTATAGGTGGTTATTCCGAGGATAGTTACAAGATTACATTGAAAAATTATACTAGAGTTGCTGATGCAGGATTTATTTTCAAAAGTGAGAATACAGCTGATTATGTTAATGGTGTATCAGTAGCAACTTATTTCTATGTTGGTACTCAAACTAACCCTTGTACTTTGGGTCAGCCAGGTTACTTCCAACTTGTTGATGGAGAAGGAAACAGAGTGAGATGTATCAAACTTCCTGAAGTTTCATTTAGGAATACTAATCAAAATGGTCAAAATCCTGTTGGAGCTAGGGATATTGTTATTGATATAGCGTTTGATGCTGATGGTTCTGAGGTTGCGTATATAGGGCCGGGTAGTCCTGGTGGAGAATTCTATACTTGGGAAGAGCTTTCTTCGCATCGTCTGCTGCAAATGGTATCGATAAAGCAAGATAGTACTGAGCTTATTGGTGATGAAATAAATAGTGCTAATCTTAGTTTTGGTACAACATCTTCTGGTGATAGCTACATTAGAGTGATGCCTCCAGCTGGTGGTTATGATGATGGTGACTACGAGGTTTCTATAAGAAATTATGCTAAGGTTGATGATGCTAATTTAATTTATACAGTTCAGGGTAGCGATGGTGCTGGTGGTATAGATAGATATTTAGACCAAACCACAAAATACTTTGTTTTTAATGTGGGTGATCCAGAAACACCATGTGATAGGCATGAGATCGGTTACTTTGAGCTTGAGTTAGGTGGTTCAAGAACCAGGTGTATAAAGCTTCCTGTGGTTGATGTTTCTTATAGTTCGTCTACTGGTTCTGATGATGTTGTTATTACAGTAGATTTCAACACAAAGGTTGCTTATATTGATCAGCAGGCTAATTGGGAAGAACTCAAAGAACACCATGTGTTAGATATGGTAGAGGTGAAGCTAAGAGCTGGTGATGATAATCTTATTGGAGATACCATAGGTCTGGAGCAGATTAGTGTTAGTAAAGGTAGTCGTATTACAATAAACCCACCATTTGAGAAGTATGTAGAGGGTATTTATGAAGTTATGGTTAAAAACTATGCCAAGACTTCGGACGCTTCCTTGGTTTCTTCAAGTGATAATAGAGCAGAGTATTTAACTCAGACAAGTAGGACGTCTGCATTCTATGTGGGTGCAGGTGAAACACCTTGTACTAGAGGTGAGGCAGGCTGGTTTCAACTTGAAAAAGATGACAACAATCTTAAGTGTATCGAGCGTCCGATAGCCACCTTTAGCTATACAACACAAAGTGGGAATCCTATTTCAAAAACTCCTGGCAGTGTGTTTAAAATACCTAGCGATGCAATTTTAACAATTACATTTGATGGAGAAGTTTCCTACATTGGTGAGAGAGGGTGGCAGACTTTAGATGCAAACAGAGTTTTTGATATGGTAGATATCAGGGCTTTGTTCAATTGTGACACTGACAGTGATGATTATACTGATTGTACTTATTCTGATGTTAATGAAATAGGAACAAGCATAACTTCGGATAAAATACTTGTTGGCAAAACAGGAAAACAATCTTTTATTAGAATATATGCTCCGGATGACGGGTACAACGCTGTTGCTGAAGTAGAAGAAGAGATATGTACTACTGTAAATGGTGAAGAAAACTGTACCATTGTTACAACAACTGTACCTGCTTTTGACTACAGAATTGAGCTAGAGAACTATGTTTACACAGTAGACGCTCCATGGGCAATTCAAGCTGATAATCTTACAGGAGATGACGGGTTCTTGCCTTATACAATAACACATGAGATTTTCCATTTGGATATGGATGAATGTGATGCTGAGGTAGATGGATATTTTACGCTCAGAGATAGCACTGGAATTAGGGTTGGATGTATTGGCATTCCAACTGCAGAGATCTCTTTCATGGACAGTGATGATGTCAGTATTGCAAAGAGAAATGGTATTTATACTGTAACTCTTGACCATACAATAGAAATTATATTTGATGGTCTTATAGCTAAAATAGACTCATCTGCACCTGCTGAGGAACTTACTAATAGGGATATATCCGATATTGTCGATATTAGAAAGTTAACTTGTACAACTAATATCCCTGATGAAGACTGTACAGAAACTACAGCTAACAACGTATTAGCAACTTATTATGATGATGACCAAGACGAAGATAGATCTAGAAGACCATATAGATCACGCATAACGCTAGAGCAGAGAACAGGATCATCGTTTAGCAGTGGTGAGTACTATAAGATCATACTTAAAGATTTTTACTACGCAGAGGACTACGATCATCTATCCGGTGTGATAGAAGAAGTTGATAATATAACGGGTAACGATGGTTATCTAGAATCTTTGGATAATCATATCGAGTACTACCGAACAACGCCTTAAACCTTTTGTCCCTATATGCCCTTTTAATCCTTTTATCTTGGGTGTTTATCACTCTTAATTCAAAGTTTAACATAGGTTCATGAGCAGTTAAGTTAACCTTGATATGAGTTAACTGTTGTTATGGCTTTATTCAAGAATTTATGAGGCTAAGTTTAAATAAAGACGTCTGAGCGTACAGAAAATCAAAAAATAAAACTAACATCTATGGCTATAAATTAAAGTAGTGGAACGAACTATCCGAATGTCTCCACTGGGGTATCTTATTTTTTGGGGGATTTTTGAAAGGGCTTTTAAGCTACGTAGCTTTTTTATTAGTTTTTATACTCACAGGTTATGTACATGCTCAAAGCACGGACACTCCGCCGGTGTTGAATCCAGCTTCAGGTAATTTAGAAAGTTACACCCAGCCAAGTGAGCATGACCTGGACCTCATAGCAAATGCGGTAGCAAGATGTGATATTCTATCAGAAGTTGCCTATTCAATTGATGGTGACAAGCTTTCTTCACAAGAAATTTTTGATAAGTTACAACAAACAAATGAAGATGGTAATCTGTTAATAGACACTAAACAGTGCGAAGATTCCATCCTTAAATTTGTGTCTTCGTTATGTTCTTCGGATGAATCGTTAAATAATCTCTACTGTAATAGGCTGGGGATTAAAAAAGTTGAAGAACAGAAATATAAATCTTTTGGTGAATCTGCTTTTGGCAATCTAGATTTAAACAATCGAGATGATACTTATGCTGTAAATAACCCAGGTAATAGAGAGGGGACTAAGTTTTCAGTTGCACAGTCTTTATTTTTACTAACTCCTGTCAGAGGGTTAAAATTTGCAAGGCCTGTTTCTCGTGTTTTAGGTGACAAAATAAAACCCGTGCTTAGTGGAGCAATGTTGATACTTGCTTCTCTTGGTCTATCTGCCTGTGATGACTTATCAGGTCATGAACAAGTTTGTAATTCGGGTTTAAGTGGCTATTTTCTACTAGAAAAGGAAAGTAGTGGGGGCAAAGATGAATACAACTGTATTAAACTTCCTGAAGTAGAGTTCGATTTTAAAGATAGCAGTGGCACATCTATTTCTGGCACATCAAATGAGCCGAAGGAAGACGTTTATATCCATATTAACTTTGATGCTCACGTATCTTATCTCGATGAAGATGGAAGAGGTTCTGCACTATCTAAAAGCATTGATCTCTATAATATGATAGAGATAACTAATGAAGATAATCGAAATCTTGTAGGTCAGTTAATTTTGGTCGATGATTTTGAAGTTGATTATGAGGGCGGCAAGTCACATATAACTGTCAAACCTCCTCAATTACTGAATGGTGTTTATCCAGCAGGTAGTTATAAGATCACTTCGAAAAATTACGCAAAAGCAGAAGATGTACCTTTAATTTTTGCGAGTAGTAATAAGGATAAGTATTTAAGTGAAGTACAAGAGGAAACTGTATTTTTTGCAGGAGAACCTATAACACCGTGTACTAATGGAGAGCGGGGTTGGTTTCAACTTAAAGGTGAAAGTGGAAATAAACTTAGTTGCATAAAACTCCCTAGAGTTTCCTTTAAGTACATAAATGATGGTGAAGCAAGCGATTATTCTGATGGTTCAAACGATGTTGTAATTGACATGGTGTTTGATTCTGAAATTGCATATTTTGGAAGATCTGGAAGTGGTTTTGTTTTAGAAGATCTTTCGATACATCGTCTATTAGATATGCTTGTGGTAAGACCACTTGGTGGAAGTAATCTTGTTGGGGATATAATAGGAGTTGATGACCTTAGCTTTGGTTTAACTTCTGGTGGTAACCATTATATTAGGATCATGCCGCCAGGCGAGGGTTATGATGAAGGTAACTATGAAGTTTCGGTAGAAAATTATGCTAAGTTGTCAGATGAAAGGCTTATTACTAACAGTAGTAATAGCAGTAGGACTAGATATTTATCTCTAATCAAGAAGCATTCTGTATTTTATGTGGGCGATCCAGAGACCCCTTGTACTAGGGGTGAGCGGGGTTGGTTTCAGCTTGTGGATGATGATGGCAGAAAGATCAGGTGTATATCACTCTCCGTTGTTTCTTTTAGCTACACAAATGATGGTACCACATCAAGTTCTTCAGATGGTTCAAGTGATGTTGTAATTGACGTAGTGTTTGATTCTGAAGTCTTGTATCTTGGAGGAGTTAGTGGTGGTAGTAATGATTTTGTTTTAGAAGATCTTTCGATACATCGTCTATTAGATATGCTTGTGGTAAGACCACTTGGTGGAGGTAATCTTGTTGGAAATACGATAGGGGTTGCTAACCTTAGCTTTGGTTTAACTGATGATGATAATCATTATATTAGGATCATGCCCCCAAGCGGAGGTTACGAGGAAGGTAACTATGAAGTTTCAGTAGAGAATTATGCTAGGTTGGAAGAAGGCAATTTGATTGCCAACAGCGTGAATAGGACTAGATATTTATCTGTATCTAGGAAGTATTCTGTATTTTATGTGGGTAATCCAGAGACCCCTTGTACCAGAGGTGAAGAGGGTTGGTTCCAGCTTGAAGATGCTAGTGGTAATAGTCTTAGATGCATCGAGCTTTCTGAGGTTTCCTTTCAATACACCAGTGATGGTGTAACAAGTGATGATTCTGATGGTTCAGACGATGTTGTAATTGACATAGTATTTGATTCTGAAATTGCATATTTTGGAAGAAATACTACTGGTGGAGGAACGTTTATATGGGAAGAACTTTCCATTCATCGTCTCTTGGATATGGTGAAAATTGGACCTGTTGGTGGAGGTAATCTTGTTGGGGATACAATAGGGGTTGCTAACCTTAGCTTTGGTTTAACTTCTGGTGGTAATACTTACATTAGGGTCATGCCGCCAAGCGGGGGTTATGATGAGAATGACTATGAGATTTCGATAGAAAATTATGCTAAGCTTTCGGACGCAAACTCCATTCTTAATAGTGAAGGTACTGGAGATAGCAGTAGGACTAGATATTTATCTCTAATCAAGAAGCATTCTGTATTTTATGTGGAGAATCCAGAAACTCCTTGTACTAGGGGTGAATCGGGTTACTTCCAGCTTAGAAAAGATGGTCAAGATGCTGAGTGTATAAAGCTTTCTGCGGTTGATGTTTCTTATGATTCGTTTAATGGTGCTGATGATGTTGTTATTACGGTAGGTTTTGATTCCAGAGTTGCTCATATAGAAGGTGATGGAGATTTTGAGGGTTTATCTAACAATCATTTGTTGGAGATGCTTGAGATTTCGCGTGTTAATGGTGGTGGTAATTTAATTGGTGATTCAATAGGTCTAGAGCAGTTGAGTGTGGAGGTTGTTTCAGGTAGTCATCGTATTAAAATTGAGCCTCCTGTTGGTGGTTATCTAGATGGGGATTACGCTGTATCGATAGAGGGTTATGTTAGAGATTCAGATGCTCAGGCGGTTTCAGTTAGTGATAATAGAGATGATTATCTACAGAAAGCTACGAGGACTTCTGCATTTTATGTGGGTACACGTAATACTCCATGTGCCAGGGGTGAAGCGGGTTACTTCCAACTTAGAAGAGATGGTCAGGATGCTGGGTGTATAGAGCTTTCTGTGGTTGATGTTTCTTATAGTTCGTCTAATGGTGCTGATGATGTTGTTATTACGGTAGATTTTGATTCTACGGTTTCTTACTTAGATGATAATGGAGATTTTGAGCAAGTTTCTAATAATCATTTGTTGGATATGCTTGAGATTTCTGGTGTTAATGGTGGTAGTAATTTAATTGGTGATTCAATAGGTCTAGAGCAGTTGAGTGTTGAGGTTGTTTCAGGTAATCATCGTATTAAAATTGAGCCTCCTGTTGGTGGTTATCTAGATGGAGATTACTCTGTAGAGATAGAGGGTTATGTTAGAGATTTAGATGTTCAGGCAGTTTCAGTTAGTGATAATAGAGGTGATTATCTACAAAGAGCTACGAAGACTTCTGCGTTTTATGTTGGTACACGTAATACTCCGTGTGCTAGAGGTGAATCAGGTTACTTCCAGCTTAAAAGAGATGGTCAGGATGCTGAGTGTATAGAGCTTTCTGTGGTTGATGTTTCTTATAGTTCGTCTAATGGTGCTGATGATGTTGTTATTACAGTAGACTTTGACTCTAAAGTTTCTCACATAGATGATGATGGAGATTTTGAGATATTATCTAATAATCATTTGTTGGATATGCTTGAGATTTCTAGTGTTAATGGAGGTAGTAATTTAATTGGTGATTCAATAGGTCTAGAACAGTTAAGTGTTGAGGTTGTTTCAGGTAATCATCGTATTAAAATTGAGCCTCCTGTTGGTGGTTATCTAGATGGAGATTACTCTGTAGAGATAGAGGGTTATGTTAGAGATTCAGATGCTCAGGCGGTTTCAGTTAGTGATAATAGAAGTGATTATCTACAGAGAGCTACTAGAACCTCTGCATTTTATGTTGGTACACGTAATACCCCATGTGCTAGAGGTGAATTGGGTTACTTCCAGCTTAGAAAAGATGGTCAAAATGCTGAATGTATAAAACTTCCAACTCCTACATTTGAATTTACAACTAGTGATGGACAGAATATTAGCAGGGAAGCTGGCCGTGCATTTGTTGTACCTAGAGATGCTGTTTTAACAATTAGATTTAACGGAGAAATTGCTTATATAGTAGAGCAAGGTTGGGAAACACTGAGCTTACAAAGAGTGTTTGATATGGTTGATATTAGACAAATAGATGAATGTGACAGTGATTCAGCACAGGACTACACAGATTGTACTACCGGAAGAAATAAAATGGGAACAGAATATACCATAGATAAAATTACTGTGGGTGTTGATGCAAATGGGTCTTATATCATAATAGAACCTCCTGATAATGGATTAAGTGCTACTTCTGAGATTGAATATGAATGCATAGCACGTGATGAGGATGGTAATCCGTTATTAGATGAGAACGGTAATCCAATTCTTGAAACTTGTACTAAAACGATCACAGGTGATCATGTAGTGGAACTAGAAAACTATGTCTTTAAATCTGATGCTCCAGACGCATATAGGGCAGATAATTTGGTGGATGGTTATCTGCCAACAGTAGCAACTCATATAATCTTTCATCTAGAAGAAGATGCATGCGATGCTGGCAGTAGTGGAGTGTTTACAGTTATAGATGATGTTGGTGATAAAGTGGGATGTATTGGCATTCCAACCGCAGCCATTTCTTTTAAAGATGACAGTGATGATAGTATTATTTCAAGATCAGGAAGTAATATAGAGTACATAGTACCAAAAGATCACACAATAGAAATTTTATTTGATGGTATTGTTGGTTATGTCGATCCAGAAGAAACCATTAGCAGTGGCAACTATTTCAACAAGAGAATTTCTGAATCTGAGGTAGCTAAGGTGGTTGAATTAGTGGAAGTGGACTGTGATACTAATGACGATGGTACAAATGATGTCACCAACTATGAAGAATGTGAACCAATAGATGACAATGCAGATGGAGTTGGAGATAACTTATTAGGAAATCCAATAGCTGATGGTAATGGTGAGATAACTGTTGAGATCTATGTAGATAGAGATCTAGCGGATGGACTGTATAAATCACAAATTAGAATACAAGATCAAGATCACTATGTGTGTAGCAATGCTATCTATAGAATTAAATTAAGAAACTACTTTTATTCAAAAGACTACAGCCATTTAGAAGATATTGTGTCTATCGTATCCAGTGAGGGCAACAGTATAGGCAACATGGAAGGTGAGTATGGCTATCTGGGGGAAATAGATGACCAACAGAACTATTACCGTACGCATATCTATGAAGATACCAATACTGGTCAGTGTGTAGAATCATCTGGAAGTTAGATTTAATATTATAAGGCTTAAGTTGTCTTGAACCTTCCTTTTTATAATGTGAGTTTTGTCGTATTTAAACCTACAAAGCTGAGCAACACTGAGTCCAAAACTTAGATTTGCTTCGTTTGGACCCTGTTCTATGCTCCGCTTAATCCATGTTTTTGACTCACTTAAAGACCTTAAAGGTCAAAAGTCTAGTCCTAGATTTTTTTTCAAAATTTTTTAAAATAGGTTGTATACTTTACTGAGTATCTTGGAGGATTTTGCCATGAGTTTAAAAAAAATTTTTCTAATAATTTTTATTTTTGGAAGCTACACAGCTAGTGCATCTGACAAGTTAAATTTTAATTTAAATGATGATGAGGTCATTTTATTTGTAGCGAGTACCCAAGATGAAGCTGTAGGGCATCAAGCCATAAGAAATGCGGTGGAGTCTTTTGTTATGGGTAAGTTGGAGTATAACAATAATTCTTATCATCAAATTTACAGCCAATTAAGTGTTAATGACTCAGAAGATGAGTCATATAGACCTATAGGAGGATTAAGTGTGGGGTCATTTGTTCCATTTGGTGTGGGTCATGCCATTCAAGGCCGTTGGTCCGAGAGTAATGGAGCTATTTTTACTTTTGGTCAGTTGGGTACTGCGGTTGGTACTTTTGCATTTGCTGCAAAAGGATATGATACTGCTGCATTAGTAAGTTTATTGGGTTTTGGTGGTTTACGTGTGTGGGAAGTTATTGATTTGGCTTCTGGTGTAGATTGGGGGAATAGCACTGTTCGAAACATAAGTGTTGCTACTCTATCAGGTTTAGCTGCATGGAAAACTTTTGATTTAGTTAAAGGTTTATTAACTAGAGATAATCGAGTGGCATTTAATTCAGACGGCAATGACTCTAGCTTCATTGATGATATGGATTTTACATTATCTGCGTTACAGCAAGAGGAAAATAAGAGTCTAGCAATAGGTGTAGTATTCCCTACGAGATAACCTCGCTTATTTTGTAAGTTCGGTATTATCCAGGCCTGTAAGGCTTAGGGGATATGAGGATTGCCGCTAAAATCTCCTTCCTAATTGGCCCACTTTAATACTGATGGTGTAACATTAGCTTTAACTTCTATTAGCCTCTATGCTCTAACAAAAAATAGAAGAACTAACAATAGTTCAGATATGTCTTTTTTTGATAAAAAACTAGGGACGGAATTTTTGTCTTACAAAAAAGATAAGTATGAAACTTAATAAAGAAACATAATCTGCAACTTTCCAACTTAACTTCTGTCCAAACTCAAAAATAGTCTTTTCCTCATTTGGAATAAAGCCAATCATACCAGGAGCTACTAAGTACATAGGAAGATCAGATGAGTTCTTAAAAGAATCTTGATATGCAAACTTCAATATATGTGGCACTCCAGGACAGGAGGTTGAAAACTCAAATCCATTAAAATCTACTTCAACTTTTGTGTTGCAGTCAGAAACTTTATTACTCAAAATAGCCTCTATAAATTCAGAATTATTTAATCCAGGGAGATCAACTATTTTCCAATTATTTTCTCCGTCATAATTCATAAACCAATCATGTGCTTCAAATCTCCACTCATTTTTGTATTCCATCAAACTAGCATTTCCAGTTAGTGGTGTTGCATATTTAGGTTCATACTTTAAAGTATAAATACTATAAGGGCCATGCGCACTGTGAAGCACTAAATCTTTGTAATTGTTGGCACTATCCTTCACCTTTTTTGTTATAACGATAATTGAGCTTACAGCATTAAGATCCATTTTATTTTTTAAAGTATCAAAGGATAGATTTGTACACTTAAATTGTTTTACAGCACAGCTAGGATTTGTGCTAATTTGCGATTGTAGATATAAGGATGCAGGAGACAACAGAGAGCTTTGTAGATAAAGCCCTTCCATAGTGGCTCTTTTGGCAAAGTAAGGTAACATTTCAAAAACTCTTGTAGTACCTGCTTGATTCAATTCAGGATGATGTTCGTAGATAACTCTAGGCTTATCAAATCCAGGTTCTAAAGCTTCTGATATTGACCTAACAAACACATAGTGTTTTTTGTCCTGCCAGCCAGAGTAATTCCACTTCATCCAATGAGGTAAAGCCTTCACATGTAAAATAGTCCAAGTAACCAAACTTGCTGATATTATAGGGACCATTATGAAAGGTATGATTCTGTACTTGGTAGACTTAATACAACAAGCGGTAAGCATACCTGCAGCTATTAAGCTAAATAAAAGAGTTTGTGGCAATGCCCTTGCATCCACTAGTCCAAATTTTGGTAGAAGAAAAAATAAACCAACATAAGTTATGGCAGGGATCACCCACACCAAAACATCTCTAAAAATTTGCCCTTGTTTTCTAAACAGTAAAACAATAGTAGCAAGAAACATAAAAATGCCTGCTGGGTATAACATTCTTGAGACAAAAACATCTTTGAACCCATCGACTCCAAATACCATAGGATTGGGGGTCATCCAAGGTTGGTGGTCTATCATTGGCCATATCAGCCAACAAGTTATAAGCAAGGTCATCACCCCTGTTACAAAAAATATTTTTAACCATTTAAATCTTTCTTCTTTTCTAGCTAACACCAAAATAGACAGAAAAAAGAATGGTGCTATTAAAAATATATACGCATGTGACAGGGCTGTCATGGATAGCAGGATAATCCCTGCAGCAGAAACACGATTTTTTTTAATAGCTCTTATAATAAATGCAACAGCTAGTATTAAAAAACAAATAGCATATGCATGTGCAAACTGCCCAGACATAGTAGATAAAAAATTTCCACCAAATATGGAGTAAGTTTCACTGTATATGAAGGGTATTGTGAAAAAAGCCGTGATAATGGGAGCAGGGAATTTATGTCCTATAATTCTAATAGAAGCATATACAACAAAGGGTAAAGCAAATGTTCCAAGCGCTGTGCCCAAATTGAATGCTAGTCCTAAATCCATGATAAATCCTAGAAGTGCCATCAAAATAAAGGGTAGTGGAAAGTAGTGTATCAGTTGTGGTTCTCCACCTATGTTACCTGGATTCCATAGTCTGAAATCTAAGTTTGGTATACCGTAGTGGTGGAGTGTGTATACTGGCCAAAAATGTGAACCTGTGTCTCCTCCGGTGGCGGGTAGTGTGTTAAACAGATCACTCGGTGCAAAATGAAAAAATAAAATCACCATCGAAATAAGTGCAAGTAGATCAAAAATGTTTTGAATTAAAACAAATTTGTCATGTTGTTTAAATTTTTTCATAAAGTGACTCTTGTTGTATTTATACCTACATTGCTGGGCAACGCTAATACTGAAAGTACCTTGGCTACATTTGTGCTTTGCACTGCATTTCGCCTAGGCAACTTTCAGTTTTAGCGAAGACCTTTTTAGTAGTTTTGCCTAACAGAGATTATTTGTCTATCAACTTGTATTGATTGCCTGTTTGCCAGTGTGCCTGAAGAAGATCTTAAGTGACTCTTGTCGTATTTATACCTACGGAGCTGGGCAACTCTGATACTGAGAGTACCTTGGCTACACTTGTGCTTTGCACTGCATTTCGCCTAGGCAACTTTCAGTTCTTGCTGAGACCTTAAGTTGACTTTTTTGTTTTTGCGTTCTAACGGTATTGTATATGGATAGCAACATAAAAGTTTTTGGTGGAAATTCCAACCCAGACCTAAACCAAAAAATAGCATCTTGTTTGGGAATTCCTTTGGGGGACTGTACTTTAAAGCGCTTCCAAGATGGGGAAATACATTTATCGATAAATGAAAATGTAAGAGGTCAAGATGTGTATGTCATTCAGAGTACTTGTCCGCCTGTAAATGAAAATTTAATGGAGCTTTTAATCTTTGTGGATGCTTTAAAGCGTGCATCCGCTGATAAAATTACGGCCATTGTTCCTTACTACGGCTATTCTAGGCAAGATAAAAAATCCACTCCAAGAACTCCTATATCTGCAAAACTTGTGGCAAATTTAATATCCAAGGCTGGTGCAGATAGATTGCTGTCGGTTGATCTACATGCTCCTCAGATACAGGGCTTTTTTGACATACCTGTTGATAATTTATTATCCGGTCGTGCCTTTGCAAAACAGTGGGAAGCACAAGTTTCAGACAAGGTGGATTATGTGGTTATTAGCCCTGATGCTGGTGGTGTAGAAAGGGCTTTGCATTTTGCAAACCGTGTAAATGCTCCAGTTGCTGTGATCGACAAGAGGCGGCCAAGGCCTAATGAGGCGAAAGCTCATAGCCTTATTGGAGATGTTACAGGGAAAAGAGCTATTATTTTTGATGATATGATAGATACTGCTGGTACTTTGATACAATCGGTTGACATTTTGATAAAAAATGGTGCAGAACAAGTGTCGGCCATTGTAACTCATGGAATCTTTTCTAACAAAGCACTGGGGCTTTTAAACAATAGTGGTTTGAGAGATGTTTGGGTTACAGATACCATCCCGCAAGTAGAAAATGCAAAGGCTTATAGCAACTTAAAAGTTGTTTCAATGGCTCAGATGATTGCGGAGGCTATTTTGTGTATACATAAAAGGGAATCGGTAAGTTCATTATTTTTATAAGGGTATTTTATGAGCAAAGAAATTACACTTAAGGTTGAACCAAGAGAAGTTGGAAAAGGACACTCTAGAAGAGCAAGAAGAATGAATTATGTTCCAGCCATTGTATATGGCTCTGGTGTTAAAAATATGCCAGTTTGTTTGGATCGCAGGCTTTTGGAAAAGTATTCTGGTCACGAGTTTGAAAACCATATTTTTGTATTAAACTCTAGTTCGAATGATTTAAACTCTAAGCATGTTTTGATCAAAAAAATAGAAAGAGATCCTGTTAGTAGAAAACCTATCCATGTTGATTTTTATGCTACTAGCAAGACAACTAAGGTTAAGGTATCTGTTGAGCTTAAATTTGAGGGTAAGGCCAAGGGTGAAGCTAGTGGTGGACAGTTGGAAATTCAGACAAGAAACCTAGAAGTAGAGTGCTTGCCATCTGATATTCCAACTCATCTTGTGGTTGATATTACTCCTCTTGATATAGGGGACACAATACATGTTTCAGACATTGAGGCACCAGAGAGTGTGAAATTTACTACTACAGAGAATATAGCGGTGTGTTCTGTGAAACAAATCAAAGAATCAGAAATCCCTAAACAAGAGGAAGCTGCTGACGAGGCTATCGAAGATAAAAAAGAGGATGAACAGCCAGCTGATACTGGTGATAAAAAATCATAAAACCGTGGAATCTTAAATGCTTCTGATAGTTGGTTTAGGAAACCCCAGTGAAAAATACCACAATACTAGGCATAACATTGGTTTTGCGGTGGTCGATTCTTTCGTAAAAAAGCATGGCGCTTCTGCGCCAAAAGAAAATCACAGCGCATTAGTACACAAAATATCTATTGAGGAAACACCTTGTATTTTTGCAAAGCCTATTATTTTTATGAATAATTCTGGTGGTCCTGTTTTATCCTTGGTTAATTATTATAAAATTTCTTTGGATAATTTGTTGGTGATTCATGATGACGTAGATCAAAAGTTTGGAGCTGTTAAGTTTCAATCTGATAGAGGTTCTGGAGGACATAATGGAGTGCAAGATATTTCAGACAAGTTAAATAGCCAGGGTTATAACAGACTTAAAATTGGCATTGGAAAATCTGACAGTACTCATAATCATGTACTGGGCAAATTTCAGCCTGAAGAATTGGAGTGCATAGAAGAACTTTTGTCTTACACTGTTGTATGTGTTGAGAAATTTATAAAAGACGGTTTCAAGGCAGCAGTTCAGTGCAACAGAAAAGATTTTAGGTGATCTATGAAATGTGGAATCGTGGGCCTTCCCAATGTAGGGAAGAGTACACTATTTAATGCTTTAACAAATGCTAATGCCGAAAGTAGCAACTATCCATTCTGCACAATAGAGCCAAATGTAGGTGTGGTGGTTGTTCCCGATAAGAGACTTAATAAAATCAGTGAGATTTTTAAGCCAGAGAAAACTATACCTTCCACAATTGAGTTTGTAGATATAGCAGGACTTGTAAAGGGGGCCTCTGTTGGAGAGGGGCTTGGCAATAAGTTTTTAAGTCACATCAGAGAAACAGATATAATAATTCATGTTGTAAGGTGCTTCGAAGATTCTAATATTACTCATGTTTCAGAGACAGTTACAAGTGGAGTTTCCGTTACAAGCGGAGTCTCTGTAAATCCGCTAAGAGACATTGAGATTATTAATACGGAACTATTATTAGCGGATATAAATACTGTAGAAGCTAGGATTAAAAAACTAAAGGTCAAAGCAAAAGGTGATCCATCTTTAAAAAAGCAAATCGATCTTACGGAGCAGTTATTATCTCACATAGGTGATGGTAGCTTTGCTAAAAGTTTTAAGAGAATTTTGGATATTGAAGATCTTTTTTTGATCACAGGTAAGCCTGTTATTTATCTCTGCAATGTAGATGAAGGGGGTAATGATAAACTCTCGCAAGAGGTTTTTCGAAAATTTTCGCATGAGAGTGAGGTTTTAAGCATATGCTCTAAGATTGAAGAGGAAATTGCTAGGCTACCTGAAAGTGAGAGAGGTTTGTATTTAGAATCGATGAGTCTTTCTAGTTCTGGTCTAGATAGGTTAATACTGGCTTCTTATAGGCAGCTTGATTTAATTACTTTTTTTACTGCAGGACAGAAGGAGGTACGTTCTTGGAGTATACAGAAAGACACGGTGGCATCTCAAGCTGCTGGCAAAATACACTCTGATTTTGAAAGAGGGTTCATAAGGGCAGAAAAATATCACTGCGATGATCTATTTAAGCTTGGGTCAGAAAATGAGGTTAAGCTAAAGGGCTTGTATAGGTCTGAGGGCAGAGATTATGTGGTGCGAGATGGTGATATATTGTTTTTCAAGTTTAATGTATGACCCTTTGCCTATCCGATTAACTTCAAACAGACCCCCCATAGGCTTTTTGAATTAAAAAACTTGCTACAAACTGTCCCAGTTTGTAATATGACGCCGATGTTTATTGACAAGCTATTTTCACACCCCTTTAGTGATAAAATATAACACAAGCTACCCAAGTTGTTTAATATAGTAGAATTGGAAAGTACAAGAGGGAATAGAATAGACATGGGAAGTGGGTGTTGCAAGGGAGAGAGTTTTGGCAGCTCTTTTAATGCACACTTTTGGAAGCAAAGCTGTTACTTTTCCAGATACAACTGAACATGAAACAGATATTTATGTGAAGGATCAGCCAATTTCAATCAAAACTAAAACTGATTCTAGTGATGCTGGAGTAAAGATCGCTTGGACTGTTGATTGGGATAAAACAAAAATATTTGTTGAAGAATATGTTCCAGCTTGTCATTTATTGTTAGTTCAAATTCAATGGAATACAATTGCGGGTGGATTTTATTTTATTCCTGTAGATATTCAGAAGAAAATATTGAAAATTTTGGGGGAAGAAAAATATTTAAAAGTTCCAAAACGTGGCACTAATGCCAGGGGTATAGAAATACAAAGCAAAGCATTAAAGCAGTTGAAAAGCCACTCTGACACATTATATCTATCGATTAATTAGATGAGAGATAAAAAATTAAATAAGCAAGAGTTTTTGTATAAGAAATGGATAGAACTATGGGAAGAAAAATAGAACGCAAAAAAAGTACAAATAAAAGCGAAACCCAATCTTTTGGCACACCCACAAGGGAAGGTCATGATTCTTCTAGGTTCTATGGTCGTAAAATGTATGAGAAGAAAAAAGCAACACAAAGTGAAGTTAATTACGATTGGAACTGCCCGGATAAAGTTGATGTGATTTACTGCCATGATAGTAGAAATATGAAGCATTTGCCAGATAAATCTGTTCACTTAATGGTGACCTCTCCTCCTTACAATGTGGGCAAAGATTATGATAGTGATTTATCCTTTGACGAGTATAAAAGCTTGCTATTTGATGTTTTGAATGAAGTTTACAGAGTGTTGGTAGTAGGTGGTAGGGCATGTATCAACATTGCAAACATAGGTAGAACTCCTTACATACCTCTTCACTCACATGTTATCGAAATAGCCTTAAATTGTGGTTTTCTTATGAGAGGTGAAATCATATGGGATAAAGGGGCAAGTGCAGGTGTTTCATGTGCTTGGGGTAGTTGGCGATCAGCTAGTAATCCTGTACTTAGGGATGTACATGAATACATTTTGGTTTTTTGTAAGGGGATTTATAACAGAACTTCCTCTCAAAAACAAGAAATCGATAGAGATCAATTCTTAGAATACACAAAGAGTATCTGGAAATTTAATACTACAAGTGCTAAGAAAGCTGGTCACCCTGCACCTTTTCCTTTAGAACTTCCTTCTCGTCTTATTGAACTCTACTCCTTTCATGGAGATATAGTGTTAGACCCATTTATTGGAAGTGGGACTACTGCACTGTCAGCACAAGGTAAGGGCCGAAAATATATTGGATACGATATAAATCGAGATTATGTACAATTAGCTTTAAGCAAATTGGGTCAGAACGAAGTAAAATTTCAAAACCTTAATCATACAGAGTCAAACCCAATCCTTTGACCAGTCTTTTGGCCTGAAATTATAATAAGTTTTGATGAACTCCTCCTTTTTTATAAAAATTGAAGGTACATGTCTGAAGAGATTATATCAGAAGAGCTTGAGAGTGTACCTACTCCAGATGAGATTCCTGTTCCCGTGCAGGTTGGTAAGCCTAACCATCTTTCTGAGACTGTGGATGAGGTATTAACTCAGAACACAGATCTTATGTATAGGTTGTCTGTTGCGTTAAGAAGAAATGCAAACCTAGAAACCAGAGTATCTCAAATAGAAGAAGAAAATAATTATTTAAAACAAAAAACCAGAAGCATGGATGATGAGCTAGATATCTTAAGAAACGAAAACAGCAATAGCAGTTTAGGTTTAAAGGATATATCGGGCAAACTCAGTGAGAGTGAGGCAAAATATGCCAGACTCTATGAAATTTACTCTCTTCAAGAGGAAAATTTTAAAACTACTACAAAAAAATTAGCCTTGCTTAACAGGTTTAAGAATAGGATTTCTTTCTATGTAAGGCTTTATATTGATGGATTAAAAAAACAAGTTGATTCACAAAATGAGGTGAAACAAAAACATCTAGAAGAAGTTCAATATTTTAAAAACGCCGTCCAAGAGTTAAGAAAAAAAGTTATTCATTTAGAAAATCAGCTTGTCTCCTGTAAGAGAAAGGAAAATGCTCTAAGGGAACAATTCGCAAAAGATTTGGAAGAAGCAGTTCATACAATAGATAAGTTAAAGCATCAGCCTTAAAATTGGTTTTCTTGGGGATGAGTTTGATGACATGTGTATAGCTGGGCATCCACTCGGTCAAAAGATGTTTTGGTTTCACTTGCACTTCGTGTTGTGTTTCACCAATCCATCTTATTGACCTTGCTAGGAAGACCTTTGAGAGTTGCTTTACCACGATGCTTCGTTTCTTTTTTCCTTGAAAACTCATATTAGTTCGTTTACATCTAGCTTCGGCAGCGGACACTCCGCTCGTAGGGGTTTTGGTTGATTTCTCGTTACAGCAGGGAAGAAATGGCACTTGTCTGGTCTACAGAGGCCAGGCTTGGTTTTATGTTGCAAGTGGAAAAGGAAGTTGCCTTAGTTCAGGCCTCTTGTGGGATTATTCCTAAGGCTGCGGGTCTGGCGATACAAAAAGCTAAATTTAATGAAACTAAAATTAAATCTATAGAAACTAGGACAAAGCACGATGTAGCAGCTTTTGTTGCTGTATTAGAATCCAGTATAAAAAAATATGGTGGGTTTATACATTATGGTCTTACCAGCTCTGATGTGTTGGACACTGCTCTAAGTTTGCAAGTTATAGAGGCTTTTAAGTTACTGGATAAGGGATTTAAAAAATTGGAAGCCTCCCTTGGTAGCTTGATTAAAAATCATAGTGGAACAATTTGTGTTGGTAGAACTCATGGAATGCATGCTGATATAACCACATTTGGGTTGAAGATGGCAGGGCATTTGGCAGAGTTAAGAAGAAATAGTATTAGGGTGAAACGCGCTATAGATCAGTTCAAGATATGTAAATTATCTGGGACTGTTGGGGCGTATAATTTAATCCCGCCTTTGGTTGAAAAAAATGTAGCTAGTAGATTTGGGCTTACGTCGGAAGTAGTGGCAACACAGGTTATACCTAGAGATAGGCATGCGGAAGTTATTTTGTCTCTGGTGCAGTATCAAACAGGGATAGAGAGGCTTGCTACTGAGCTTAGGCATCTGCAGCGAACTGAGGTAGGAGAGGTAAGTGAGGGGTTTTCCAAGGATCAACATGGTAGCAGTGCAATGCCTCACAAAAAAAATCCAGTATCATCTGAAAATCTATGTGGTATCTCCAGGTTGCTTAGAGGTTATATGGTGCCAGTGATGGAAAACATAACTCTTTGGCACGAAAGAGATATTAGCCACTCTAGTGTTGAGAGGGTTATATTCCCGGATGCATTTCTAGTTTTAGATTATGCAGTACATAGAATGGCTGATGTTATAAAAAACTTAAAAGTAAATAAAACTCGCATGAAAGAAAACTTAGAAAAATCTGAAAGGAATATATTAAGCTCAAAACTTTTGTTGAAACTTATCGATAAAAACATGTCTCGTAAAAACGCATACTCTTTAGTTCAAAAGTATACAGATGATGGTAATTCTTCTAAAAAAGGACAAGGTTCTAAGTTAAAGCAGTTAGGTGAGATTGATTTTGAAAAATATAAAAGAGAAATTAAAACCATGTCTAGTAAGATTATAAAAAAGTTGGGTGTATAATTTTGTTATGGAGCTAGGCATAGTATGTATTTGATTTCATTTTATGTGCCACCTTCGGATAAAGAGAAGGTCAAAGAGGCTATGTTTCGTGCGAATGCTGGAAGGATGGGTCGGTATGGTTCGTGTTCTTTTGAGTTAAAGGGCACAGGTCAATTTTGTCCGCTATCTGGCAGCAAACCCCACATTGGTAGTGAAGGTAAACTTGAAAAGTTAGAGGAATATAAAGTTGAGATGGTATGTGAAGATGAGCATGTAGAGGGAGTGATTAAGGCAATGAAAGAGGCACATCCTTATGAGGAAGTGGCTTTTAGTGTGATAAAAACTTGTAATGAAAACCTAGAATCATAGGAAGTTGTTGTGGGATACTGAGATTCTGGACCTTTGGAGGCTTAGTTATCCGGAGTTTGTAGGGAGTTTCCATTCATAAGGGATTTAAAAATCCCAGTTATACACAATGAGTATGTAGATAGAGTGATGCCTATTATTGAGCAAAGATTGTATAAGGCGGGCATTAGGGTAGTGGCCTAGAAATAAAAAAATTTAGGGGACATATTTTGTGCTTGGCTTTAAAATGCCCTCATGCCGGATGTTTTAAAGTACAAGTTACAGATGGTTTTTGGGGCTTTTTGTATAGGCTTTGCTCCTATCTTTGCCACTCTTGCAGATATTGAAGCTGGTGGGTGGATTGCATTTTATCGTCTTAGTTTAAGTGCGATTATCTTTTTTGTCTGGCTATTATTTTTAGGCAAGTATCGTATCTCTAAAAAAAAGATTGTTATGTACTTAATTGTGGGTGCAGTTTTTGGGATAGACATGATCTTTTGGCATCAAGCTATCCTGGATGCTGGTGCTGGTATTAGTACTATTTTGGCTAATACACAGGTATTTTATTTAATGTTGTTGGGGCATTTTTTTGACAAAGATAGGATGGGTTTAAAAAATATTTTGTCGTTCATATTAGTTATGATTGGCTTAAAATTTTTGGTTGGTGGTTTAACACTTGAGGGTTACCCACATTATTTTAGAGGGGTCATATTTGCATTAATTGGTGGGGTAGCATATGCCATTTTCACTTTTTTGTTGTCTAGAAAGGGTAGGGGTGAAGGTATTTCTTCGTTGTTAATATTGTTTGTTATAGTGTGTGGTTCTTCTGGTGTTATTTCTGGTGTTGTACAGTACTCAATTGACGGGGCATTTTATGTCCCAGAGGGTGAACAGTGGTTGTGGCTTATATCAATTGCAGTAGTTTGCCAAGTTATTGGTTGGGTAGTAATATCTACTAATTTGACTAAGATACCAGTTGCAAGTAGTGGTTTGATTTTACTAATTCAGCCTATTACAGCATTTATAATGGGTGCAATTTTATTTAATGAACCTATAAACGCATCGAAACTGCTAGGTGCTGTCATAACCTTGGGTGCTATATTTTATGGTAGTCAAATTATTCAAATCAAAAGGTCTTCGTAGCTTTGGATGTATATAAAAAGCTGAAATTTTTGTTTGTACCTACAAGGCAATAGTTTTTTAATAGAACTTTTTTTTATTGAGTATATTGTCGTATTTGTTGCGGTATTGCGGACTCAACCTGTTATATGCCTTGCTGTCTAAGATGATTTTGATAATATCATTGCTGGTGGTATGGTTAAGGTTCAGTGCTATTTGTAGTGTGTCTCTGTCTTCATTGTCTCTTATAAGTAGATTAATGCCCTTAATGTTTATAAGAAATTCCACAACAGATACATTACGTTTTATAATAGCTATCATTAATGCTGTATGCCCTTTGTGATTTTGAAAATTCAGCTTAATTTTTGGGTGCTCTATTAGCGAACTGGCTATTTTCAAAAGTCCTTTCTCAGAGGCCAGCATCAGTGCAGTTGTCTTTTTATCGCGTATCCAATTAGTTGTTGCATTAACATCAATCTCATCTGATTGTAATAGAGTTTTTACAAGCCCTATATTTTTGCTCCACACAGCATGAAAGAGTGGCGTTTCTATATCACCAATTTTCTTATTTGGATCAGCGCCATTTAGTAACAAGGCTCTTACCTTGTTTGTGTCTTGATCCAAGATTGCGGTTTTAAATTGTGACGTTAAGTCTATATTTTGTATGTCGTGTGCAGAGTAAGGCTCAAGTGAGTTAACACAGTTTGTTTTGGCAAACACTGGACTTGAAAACAGCAAATATAACAAAGCTGCGATTGTATTGTTTGTGACCGTATTTGTCATATATTTGCAGTAAACTTGTAACAAACTTGAACAGAATTCAAGTAAAAACTTTGTTGTTACATTGTTTATATTTATAATTTATGAAACCATTTTAATTTTTTGACAATGTTATCTGTGACTTGTGCGATTATTAAACTTTTAAAAGCGGTATTTGTTGTGAATAATGGTGAGTTCAAAATTTTTAAAGATTGTGGGAATAATTTTTTAGACTAAAGGTATTGTTTTCTTCTTATAAGATGTTTTGGATTTTCTTGTGCTTTAGATTCTGTTAATCTTTGTAGGTTGGGGGGTTGTATTTTGGGTTGGTCTTGTTGGATAAATATTTGCAAAATGGAGGTGTCTTATAATGCGTTCTAAGTTGATTGTTTTTGCCTTTGCCTTGATGGGTGTATTTTTGATTTTAGGTTATCAGAATTGTGCAGGTCATATAGACAATTCTTCTAGTCCTTCTCTTGGTTCTTCAAAGCATAGTGGCAGGTCTTATACATCTTTTAACCCTTTTGATCTAGATCCTGCTTGTATTAGTTCGTCCCATACAACAATAATTCGCACAGATGATCCTATTCCAATTCCAGATAAGTCTAGCAATATGAAACAAGGTATGCCTGGTCAAGAAAATTATGATTCATCGGCTAGGGGTAAGGGCATTGGTGTTTCGCAGTACAATCCTATGTTAGCCTATAGATCCAATGCAGGGGCTGGTGATGATGTTCCTATAGATTTGGTGATAGATGATAGTATTTATAGTTCAGATCCAACTAGACTTGAGGTTGGTGACAGGTATAAGGAGCTGATAGAGGATGCAATTGCAGTTTGGGAAAATGGAATAGGCAAGGATATTTTTAATGTAATTGAACCCCCAACTACTTCTACTAGCGAGGGATCAGCTTCTGGTGATGGCTACTCTACTATTTATTGGAACAAAAATAACAATATAGGAGACAGGAATCAGGCATCTGGTTTTGCGTGTACCATGTATACGTATGTTGGTAGGTTTATTGAGGGTGACATTGTAATAAATGACTTTAGGGAAAGTGGTGATGAGTCTTCTGGCATCACATTCTTTTTTGATTGCTTTGTTAACTGTTCTGTTCCAAACAGTCCTGTTCAACAGGCATTTATGAGAAGTTTGGAAAGCTTTAGAGCAGGTGGTGGCAGTAGGCATCGTGCTGCACATTTTGTTGGTATTATGGCACATGAGTTAGGGCATGTTCTAGGTATTACGCACAGTACAGGTGATGATGCAAGTATAATGAAGGCTGTATTACCCTCTTATGAAGCGGTAAATGGGTTATCTCAAGGTGATATTGACAGATATAATGAATTAAAAAATGGTGTTAGACTCATTAACAGATAACTAAATGTTCTCCTCTAAATAATTTTGTTCTGTTATCTTTTTTCCACATTCTTTTAGAGTATTTTAAGTTTTGTCATTTGATCTGTAATCGTAAATTTGAAATTCAAAGTCATCATAAGTTTGATTGATGGAAGTGGTGATTCGGCTAGGACTTAGAAGCATGTAACCCTCTTGTTAGAAGGTAGGGTTGTATCATTTTATTTTGAAAGTGGTGATTCGGGCAGGACTTAGAAGCATGTAACCCTCTTGTTAGAAGGTAGGGTTGTATCATTTTATTTTGAAAGTGGTGATTCGGGCAGGACTCGAACCTGCAACCCTCTGCTTAGAAGGCAGATGCTCTATCCAATTGAGCTACCGAACCAAAAAACTAATTTATAGTAAACCATCCTTATTCTTTCAAGTGAATTTTTAGTTACCCACAAACCTGTAACTTTCTTTGCTTGACTTGAACTTTTTTATAGTCCTAACTACAACTTGTATGAAGATTACAAAAGCTGTAATTCCTGTTGCAGGCCTTGGTACAAGGCTATTACCAGCTAGTAAAAATATTCCAAAAGAAATGCTGCATATAGTAGATAAACCGTCAATACTCTATGTGGTTGAAGAAGCTCTCGAAGCTGGAATTACAACAATAATATTTGTACAAGGGCGCCATAAAAACTCTATAGAAGACCTATTTGATGTTTCCTTTGAGCTAGAATACAACTTGCAAAAACAAAACAAGAATACACTGTTAAAAACAGTGCAAAACATCTATAACAAGACAAATATCATATCAGTAAGGCAAAAAAAACCTCTGGGTCTAGGGCATGCCATTTATTGTGCCAGGTCAGTAGTTGGTATGGATCCTTTTGCTGTCTTACTGCCAGATGAAATAATGGTGGGTTCTCCTAATACAACGAAAGAGCTTATTTTAACATTTGAAAAATTTAAGCAAAACACGGTTTCAATTCTGGATGTAAAACCCTCGGAAGTAAGTAAATATGGTGTAGCACATGTAACACCAATAGAAAGCACAATCTATAAGGTAGAAAAGGTAGTGGAAAAACCAAAAACCAGCGATAGTACATGGATATTACCAGGAAGATATGTTTTTAATAATGAAATAATGGATATTATAAAAAATCCTAACTTCAATGACAGTGGGGAAATGGGTCTTTCCTGTGCTATAAATATTCTAGCAAAACAAGAAAAACTGATAGCAAAACAGTGCAAAAATCGTAGGTTTGATACAGGCAATAAATTAGGCCTTTTAAAGGCAAACATTGAACTAGGGTTAGAGCACCCTGAAATTGCAGATGAATTTAAACAATATTTAACAGCTTTCGTTAAAACACTCTAGCTTGTGGCCAAACTTGAAGGTTTCTTACACCCACTATAATCAAAAGTAGAAAGAAAAATGTGTTGGTTTTTATCTTGAAACCAAAGTTACTTCATGCATGTTTTTTATTCTTGTGCGGTTATAGAAGTACATAAGTATTGCGTCATGCATCCAGGGTGACCTTATGTCTGTAGGCAAGAAAGCGTCTTTTTTGGTAGGTTCTTTGTTATTATCATTCCATCCATCTTTAGCTAGATGAATAGCACACTTTTGGCACATACCCCTACCGTGTCCATATGCCAAAATTTTTCCAACAACATCTTTTTTTATTCTGATCTGTGTTCTAGCATATCCACAATCTACAACAGAAGGGACATTTCTGGGTTCTTGCTCTATGAGCATATCCATTCTGGGTGGATTATGGTCATCTAAGGTTCTTTGATTCGTGCAACCAAAATATTCTGTAAATGCTGGCCTTAAGCCTTTTTTAGTATCCACAACCAAAATTTTATTTCTTGTTTTTTTAATAGCATCTTCAAAAAGTATTATCTCTGCCTTTGCTCCTAAGTATATTTGATGTGCTGTTGTGGGCAATAAATCCCACATTCTGGGGCTATACTTTTTTGTTCTAGCCTGACCTGCTTTTAATACTGCATATGTTCTAGCAGCTATGGTTTGAGCTTTCTTCGCTTCGATATTCCCTTTTGCCTGTTTAAGTTCTTGTGATGCAACCGAATGCATATAATCGTACATGCCAACTAAGTTTACCACTGTCCATATTCTAGATATCCCAGATAAGTATCTGTGTGCATAAGTTACATCAAAACTGCCTCGGTAAAAATATTTTTTATTATTGCCCCAAGTTACTCTGCTAAACCCTGTCTTGTAATATTCATCGTTACTTGATCCATATGCAATGGACTCTGGTCTTTCAGCGATAACAGGGGTTATTCTTATGGAAGTTGATGACGAGATTAGTTTATCCAGTGTCAACTCTTCTTTTCCTAAGCTACTAAATGTGTCCTTTATTAAAATTAATTTATTTTCTGGAGATAGTAGGTTTGTTGGGTTACCAAAATGAATATCTATTTTTTTAAACTCGCCGTACTTTTTGACAATATTCCCATTTGTCCAGTCAACTTCATTAACATCAAGTGAGTTTATACTTTCTATTGATATGAACTTCATTTCTTCTTTGGAGATTATGGTATAGGAACTTTTAATGTTTCTTATTCTTTCAACAGGAAAAATCTTCACTCTAACGGCTTTGTATTGTTCCAATCCTAAATCTAGAGTTTTAATTGCGCGCTCCAGTTCTTTAACTTTTTTTTCTAATATCCAAGTTTGAGTTTTTGATTGTTTTTGTGATTTTGGTTTTTTTAAATCTTTTTGTGCTGCCAGGAAACCAGAATCTTTTTTTGTAGGGTCTAGATCTATTTTGTTGCTTATCAGTTTTAAAATATTTCTCTCATGTATTTGTTTTAATCTCGGTAAGCTCTCTAAGTAACTCAAAGTATCGTCCTCAATGGGAGGATCATTTTGATGATACTTGAAATATACAAGAGCTATAAGGATTGCAATTATACAAGATACAACTTTCATAACTTACCAAGTATAGCATATAGAGTTTTTAACATAAATTTTAAAACACTAGCCCTTTATTATTCTAAGTCTGAATCGGTAAGTTTATAAATATCTGAATCATCATAAAAGTACTTTAAGATATTCTCGTGATCCCAAGAATCATTGTAATTTTCTGGATAAGTTGCATCTTCAGACGGCCTCCTAGTGCTATCATCCCATCCTGTGGTGGCTAAATGTAATGCACATAATTGGCACATACCCCTACCATGTCCGTATGCAACTACCTCTCCTTCAAAATCACGCCTTGTGGATAATTGCCTTCTAGCATAGTCACAACTTATAGTACCAGGCACAATCCTTGGTTTCTGTTCTGGAATGCAACCTCTTCCACTTGGTTGACAACCTTGTGGATAAAGTGTCCTTGTCTCTGTACATCCAAAGTAATTTGCAGAAGATAATCTGGCTTTATCCCCTCTGCTCCTTGTACCCAAGATTTCATACCTAGTACTCTCCACGTCTTCCCTATATGGCCCTTTTTCTGCTTCAACCCCTAAATAAGCCTGATTAACTGTGGTAGGGAGTAGATCCCAAAGTCTTGGTATAGAGCCTGTTCTGGCTTGATCAGCTTGTAGAACTGTGTATGTTCTAGATGCTATTACCTGTGCCCTTCTTGCGTTCTCTGCACCTTCTGTGCTAATAACAGCTTGGCCAAGTTCTTTAGAGGCTACGGAGTAAATATAATCCTCTACATCAATAAGATTTATTATTGTCCAAATTCTTCTGTCTCTGACAGTTCGGTATCTGTGTGCATATGCTACCTCAAAATCCCCTCTATAAAAATAGCTTTGTTCACTTGGGGTTGATCCATTTGATCTTCTGATACCATCCCATCTAATTACACTAAACCCTGCTGATATGTACTCTTCCTCACTTTTTCTTGTGCCATCAGCTTCAATAGCATTATCATCAGGTTTTTCATTCGGACTGATAACTAGAGAGGTTGTTTTGTACTCAGGATCTGAGGATTCTTCACTATTAGCCAGTGTACTTAAATCAATCGTCAGTGTTGGGTGCGGTGAAGAGAGTTCTCGGTATAAAAGAGCTTTATTTTGATTTGATAGTTGATCTAGTGGCATGCCAAATTCAAACTTTATTTTTTGAAAAAGTCCAAAATCCTTAACGACCTTTCCATCTGACATATTTACTTCAAGCACTTTAAAAGAATTGTTGTTTTCTAGTGTTACATCTCTAAAATTTTGCTCATGAACCCAAGGATAGGGTGCATAGGCACGACCACGTATTTTTTCGATAGGAAACAGTTTTACTTTAATTGTTTGATACTTATCATATCCATTGGCATTTGATAGGCTCATTGCTCTTTCGTACTCAGCAACTTCAAGTCCAAGTGTAGCTAGCAAATTGTTACTCCTATCAATGTTAGTGCCGACATTTGGAGCTCCTCTACCTATAAGGTTTGGGGTGGCTATATAAGTTGACTCGTTTTGTACTTCTAGGTGTCGAAATGGCCTAGCTACTGTCCTATTGGTTGTGGTGGTGGTGTAGACCACAGTGTTGGATCTTCGACCTCCAACACTTGCTTGTCTTAATCGTCTTTGTCTTTCTCTTAGCCTGTTCAGGGTATTAACATGAGATTGTCTAATGTTGGATTTCGATTGTACGAAAGCTGCATCACTTCTGGAAGACTGATAATTTTCATAATATTCGAATTCTTGATCCATTGCACAGTTTGGAAGAAACAAAGATGCAAATAATATCAAACCTAGAGAATAAAAACGCTTCATAATCTCATAACCCTTAAGTCTTGTAATTCCTACAAATATCAACTATATAATTTGAACACAGTTTGATGCGATTTTAAATCAAATTGAAACTGAGGCTATACCAAAAAACAGTCTTGATTTGAAACAACAACTACAAACCATGTCTTTAGTCTATCGTCATTTTTACTTTACTTTTAAAGTGTAACCTACTTTAAGCTTGCCAATTTTTATGTTTGTGTTTATAGATTGTCCTAGTCTGTAAAATTGGCTGGACGAGAGGCTTATATGGAACAAATCAACATAACAGTAGAAGATACCCCTAACCCTAGTTCAAAAAAATTTGTGTTTAATACTGCTATCTCTGACAGAACTATTGAATACAGAGAATCTCTTGATGCTGGAAACTCTCCTTTAGCAATGAAAATATTTGGTTTTCCATGGGCAGAATCAGTTTTGATTGGTCCAAACTTTGTTTCGGTCAACAAACAAGATTGGGTTGATTGGGAAATAATACAAGAACCACTTGCACAAATTTTACTAGAACATATTCAGTCCAAAGAACCTGTCATAAAATTAACACCCGATGAAGATTGCGACGAAAATAAAGTTTTAGACGATGATACGGATGAGGTGAAACTAATCAAAAATATTTTAAATAATCATATAAGACCGGCTGTAATGATGGATGGTGGAGATATAATTTTTAAGAAATATCAAGACAGAATTCTATACCTTGATCTTATAGGTGCTTGCTCCGGATGTCCCAGCTCTACTGCTACTCTAAAAGGTGGTGTGGAAAGAGCGTTAAAAAAACATATTCCAGATATAGCAGGTGTCGTAGCCATATAAAGTACTGTTTGCCCTCCTACCCGACCTATCCTATGTATTCTTACACAATTTGTATAGATATCCTCCAAGTTTATCCGCTTCTTCTGTTAGATTCCTATGGCTTATAATATTTAATATTGCTTGCATTTCTCTAAGTGAACCGAGGCTGGTTCTATAATATTTTCTTCTATCTTTAGCTGTTGGCTTTGCACTCCCTTCTGCTAAATTGAGTACAACACTTAAGGCTGCTCTTTGGAATTGATTTTTCAATGGTTCCTTCAGGTAGAGATTTCTGGAATTTTTATAGAAATCCATTGCTAATTGGTATGTTCTTAATTTTTTCATAGTATATTATCTCCTTTTTTAGAAAAAATATTTGTTCCATAGTTTTTATCTGGGAGGAAATATTTTTTAAAAAAGGAGACTATTGCCAGTTTGCCTGACCCCTGATTGCCCGATTGCCTGGTTGTCCGCCTGCCCGATCACCTGATGTCTTGACATACACAGCATCAATACACACATTCTAACCTATGGATGAAGAGACAAAGTGTGAAAAATACGGTCAAAATCTAGTAAAGCTTGCTGCGGAAGGCAAGTTGGATCCGGTGATTGGCAGAAATGAAGAGATAAAGAGGGTTATTAGAGTTTTATCCAGAAAAACAAAAAATAATCCTGTATTAATAGGAGAGCCTGGTGTTGGAAAAACAGCTATCGCCACTGGCGTAGCACAGAGAATTCTAAAAGAAGATGTACCAGATAGTCTTAAAAATAAAAAGGTAATTTCCCTAGAAATAAGCTCACTTGTTGCAGGTGCAAAATTTATGGGAGAGTTTGAAGAGCGTCTGAAGAGTGTTTTAGAAGAGGTTAAAAATTCTCACGGTGGGATCATTTTATTTATCGATGAGTTACACACCATAGTAGGAGCTGGAAAAACAAATGGGGCTATGGACGCAGGACAAATTCTTAAACCTATGCTTGCTAGAGGTGAGCTTCATTGTATTGGAGCAACAACATTAGATGAATATAGACAATATATTGAAAAAGATAAGGCTTTAGAAAGAAGATTTCAACCTGTCGTAGTTAAAGCACCATCTGTAGAGGACTCTATTTCAATTTTAAGAGGGTTAAAAGAGAGATTTGAAGTTTATCATGGGGTTAAAATTCAAGATTCAGCGTTGGTGGCTGCGGCCAAACTATCCGACAGATACATACTTGATAGATTTTTACCAGATAAAGCGATTGATCTGGTAGATGAAGCCTGTGCAGTAATCAGAACAGAGCTGTACTCAATGCCAAACGAGCTTGATATAAAAACCAGAAAACTTATGCAACTTGAAATAGAAAAAAGAGCTTTAAAAAATGAAACAGACAAAGCAGGTATCGAAAGATTAAAAGATGTAGAAGATGAATTAAAATCTACAAAAGAACAAGTCTCTTCTCTTGAAAAACAATGGAAAAAAGAAAAACAAGAACTAAAAAAGATAACGGATCTCAGAAAACAAATAGAAGATACAAAAAAAGAGATTACGCAGTATGAAAGAGAATATAATTTGGCAAAAGTTGCTGAATTAAAATTTGGCCTTCTTCCAAGTTTATTAAAAAAACTAGAGGCAGCAGAAACAGAATCAAATCTAGAGATGATATTTGAATCTGTAACACAACATAACATTGCTGAAGTTGTGTCTAGATGGACAGGTATACCTGTTACTAATTTATTAAAAGAAGATCGTGAGCGATTATTAAATCTTTCTGAAAGATTACATCGGAAAATTGTAGGCCAAGACCAGGCAGTTCAATTTGTATCAGACAGTATAATTAGAGCAAGATCTGGAATAAAAGATCCAAACAAACCTATTGGGTCATTTATTTTCCTAGGACCTACAGGGGTCGGAAAAACAGAGCTTGCAAAAGCTTTAGCATCAGAGCTTCTGGATAGTGAAGAGAATATTATAAGAATTGATATGAGTGAATACATGGAAAAACACTCTGTAAGCCGGTTAGTAGGAGCACCCCCAGGATATGTAGGATATGATGAAGGAGGAAAACTAACAGAGACAGTAAGGAGAAACCCGTACTCTATTGTTTTGTTTGATGAGCTAGAAAAAGCTCACAGAGATGTGTTAAATATACTGCTTCAAATTTTAGATTATGGTTCTGTCACAGACTCTCAAGGAAGAAAAGTAGATTTCAAGAATACTGTAATAATAATGACTTCAAATTTAGGTGCGCATAGTTTGCTTAAATGCAAAGACAAAATAACAGAAGATATAAAAACAGAGGTATTTGATGAACTTAGTAGAGAATTAAGGCCTGAATTTTTAAATAGAGTAGATGAGATAATATTATTTGCACCTCTAAGAAAAAAAGAATTAACAGAAATTCTAGAAATTCTATTTTTAGAAATGGCAAAAAGATTAGAGGACAAAGAGATATACTTAGAGTTGGATGATAGTGCTAAAGATTATTTTTTGGAAAAAGGTTATGATCCAGTATATGGTGCAAGACCACTAAAAAGGGTTTTACAAAGAGAGCTAGAAACTAAGATTTCTAAAAAAATGCTAGAAGGTATTATAACTAAAGGCAATTATTTGGTGTCATATAAGGATAATGACCTTGAGATTTTGGCAGGGCCACAAAAAAACAAAGGGGTTTGTAGAGCTTACATTTAAGACTTTCGTATTGTATAACACCTTGAGAAGTCAAGTTAGTTTAAATGCATAAAAGTAGAGTGTTATATTGTGGTATGTGGTTTATAATTTTTATCTTGTTAATACCAAATGTTTACTCTGATCTAAAGTTCGATGATATAGAACAAGAGATGAGAGCTAACAATGACAAAAATTATGTCGAATATCTAAAAAATAAAAACAGCAAAGCGAAAAAACTCAAAGTAAATATAGCAGAACATAAGAAGCATAAAGAAAAAATGAAAGAGTACTACAAAAATGCCATAAAAGAACAGTTTAAATTAAGAAAATCTAAAAAAGATTTGTCAAAACTAGAAGAACTACACAATAAAGAAAAACTTGTATGGCTTGAGCAGTACAAAAAAGTCAGGAATGATTATATTAAAAATAGAGATAAACAAAAACAAAAAATTCTACTACAAAGCCAAGCTATTGAAACAGAGCTTCTAAAAAACTTACACATTTTAGAAGAAAGTACTTCTAAGTCTTATAGGGTGGAAAAAGAAAAAAGGGAATATTAAATGCCATTTTATTTTTTGCTTTCATTTTTTTTATTAACAGTAGAGGTAGATGCAAATATAGAAATAGTGTCTATTTCGGGAGCATCAAATTATTTAATTGATGAAAATACGGTTAAAGTTTTTGCAGGAACCTCAGGTGTGGATTGTAGGGGTAATGAAAGTACATGTGATAATTGTACAGGGCATGTAATTACAGAGCAAAGGATAGGATCTTGTAATGAAAATAGAATTAATGATTTAGGAGGTAGTTTATCTATAAATTTTAGCAAATCTTCTCCTGGTTTCCCTATTATCACCAACAGGGAAAAAGACACTAATTTGAAACCATCCGTATCTGAAGGAGAAGAAAGTAGTAGTGCTTCCTTCATATCTATACGATGGAATATTCTTTGTACATATATTGTTGGAAATAGTAATTGTGATTCGGACGATGCAAAAGGCACAATCTATGTTGGGTTAGATGCAGACGATGATGGTATGCTTAGTGCTAATGAACACAGTGTAGCCATTAATATAACCGTATCTAACATGGAAGATGTTGTAGATATGCAAACAACGGAAAACGGTATATCTGAGTTTCAGATATACCCTGGAGATGGAAAGGTCTATTTGTTAGATAATGAAACGGATGTATATGATGACTTTGAAGAGGGTATGAATGTTCTTGGTACTTTTCCATCCTACAAAGGGCTAATCAATTTTAATGAAATACGCCTTTACTACATAGAAAGTAATTCTGGATGTAATGATGTCTATAAGATACAAAATAACTCCGGATATGTTTCAACCAATATTCTCGAACTAGATGGTGAAGGTGGTTTTAAGGTAGACAAAACTTTTTTTTCAGGTTTTGAAAATAAAAAACAATATGTCTTCAAGCTAGCTTTAGTAGACGAGTCGGGTAATGTGGGTCTTTTTACTCCGAACACTTCTTGTGAAGATAGATACCATACAGCTACACCGGATGATGTGTATGGTATATTTGGAGATTCAGATCGGTGCTTTATTATGGAAACCGCAAATGCCAGTAGTTTATCTCCGTCTATTGGAATTCTTAGAAAATTTAGAGATAAAAAACTTTTAGGATCAAATATAGGAAAACGAATAGTGGATGGATATTATAAATACTCGCCACACATGGCAAGGCTGGCTAGAGAAAACAAAATATTAAAATCAATTAGCAAAGTACTTTTGATACCGGTAACAATTTTTGCTTTTGTGAGTACACACATTGATTTTGTATGGACAGCTTGGTTATACACCTTGTTTTTTATTCTACTTAGAAATCGTATTAGTTTTCTACACAGGGGATATCAGGATTAGGGGTAGCACTGTGTTGATAATTCGTACACCAATACTCTAGACTTATCACTTGGCCAGAAGTTAATGGAGGGTCTAGTATAAGCTTGTTTCCTTCAACATATGGATGACCTTCATTGCTTTCGTAATCATCTGGTAGTACTAGCTCAAAACATTTTTCTTCATCTATGTTTTCGTAAGGCTCACATTCTAGTTGAATTGATCGAACGGCAATATCTTCGGCAATGTTTCTCAAGACATTGTCGTAGTCATCTGTGTAAATACATGCAACCTGTCCACCTGTTTCGCTACTTCCCTCCATGTATAATTTTCCTATACTAGGGTTGTTAGTTTCATATTCAACGCGTGGTCTTACACATGCACTATTCCCTGTATCAACAATGGAGTGTGCTGTGAAGTGTTTGTCATTTCCAAATCTTGATTTTACTGCTTGCATAAGGTCATCTGCATTTTGATGATCACTAAAATATTGTTCACAAATAAAGTTATCATAATCTGTATATTCGCATCCGCTATCTTCATCACTTAAAAATATGACCACAAGCTCTGCTTGATCTCTGAAAAAGCTTCTATTGCCTTTGATAGCAGCTATAGCTCTTTCTATACCTCTTTCTTTTCCATACAGCCTTGCCTGTTGCATATTTTGTGGTGGGCAACCGAGGGATGGGCAGATGTTAGTTTCATTATTTTTTATATCATCAATTACTTCATAGAAGTTACCAGTTCTAATATTTTGGTTCGCTGAGGGGTTAGAATCAAGGTATGTTGTAACTACCCCTACTTTATAATTAAATCCAGATGTAGATAGATAGCTTAAAAACCCATTAAATCCTTGTCTTAGTTTTGTCTGTTCATCTGCCATTGAGCCTGAGTTATCTACGACGACTAGTATATCAACCATGTTTGGAGGCACTACTTTTTCGTAGTTTTTTCGGTCGTACAAAACTGTACTTCCAAATTCAACCTCAGCACAGGCCACAAAACCTACCAGAACACCTGCTGCAAACAGTCCTAAAAAAAATGTCTCTAACCTTACCATAATATTAGACCTTAAAAAACAATCGGAACTATTTGCTTTTTTGTTAAAATGTATATTGGGTTTGGGGTTTAAATCAAGACTGTTGGCTTGCCCAAAGTTTTGCAAAATAGGTTAAAATCATGTCAGCCCCTGCTCTTTTTATTGAAATTAAAATTTCATTCATAATTTTGTCTCGGTCAATCCAACCATTAAGGCTAGCTGCCATAACCATGGAATATTCTCCACTTACATTATAAGCTGCTATTGGTAAGTTTGTATTTCGCTTTAGATCAGAGATTATGTCTAGATAACTTAAGGCAGGTTTACACATCAAAATATCAGCTCCTTCTTGTACATCTAAAAGAGCTTCGGTAATTGCCTCTTTTCTATTTGCAGGATTCATCTGATAAGTTTTTTTATCATACTTTTTAGGTTGAGAATCTAAAGCATCTCTAAAGGGTGAATAAAATCCACTGGCATACTTAGTGGTGTATGACATGATTGATACATCACTAAATCCATTCTCATCCAAACAGTTTCTGATATGCGATACCCTGCCATCCATCATATCAGATGGTCCTAATATGTCTGCTCCAGCTCTTGCTTGAGCAAGGGACATTTTTGACAAGATTTGTAATGTTTTGTCATTATCAATTTTATCTCCTACCAACAAACCGTCGTGGCCATCAGAGCTGTAAGGATCCATGGCAACATCTGTAATAATAAGTGCCTTAGGGATTTTTGATTTAATTTTTTCAATGGTTCTGAGATAAAAATTGTCATTGTATGAAAGTGTGGCTGTTTTATCTTTTTTTTCTTCAGGAATTAGTGGGAATAAAACAAAGGCATTAAGCTGTAGGTCCATACATTCTTTAATTTCATCTATCACATCTTTTGGGTTGTATCGAAAAATACCAGGCATTGAAGGAATTGCCTCTTTAGAGTTTTCTGTCAGAAAAATTGGATAGATAAGATCACTTACGTTTAATCTTGTTTCTTGAACCAGATCTCTTATTATTTGGCTTTTTCTATTCCTTCTAGGTCTTCTTAATGAGGCTAAAAACAAGTGGACTTGTTCACTTTGGTTCAATTGGCTCACGGGATAAATCTTCATATTATCCAATTGAAATAACCTCTCTGCGGTCGGTTTTTTAGCCGAATGGTTGCCCAGCTCTACACGTGTCATCAAACTCATCTCCTATAGGTCTTATCATCATAACGTAAGCTCTGGGATTATAGTCCGTAGGATTTTTTTTTCAAGCAAAAATATTTTAGTCTTTAGGTGAGGCTTGTATGTGGTCTTTTGACTAATTTTTGATGAGAAATTGGTAAACTCGCCTAGCCTAAATTAACCTGTAAATCTAGATGAGGAGTTTTTGCTACTTATGAAAGTAAATCTGGATAAATATAAATTAGACTGTATTATAGGAGAGAGTGATCCCATTATGAAGGTTATGCAACTCATAGATAGGGTTGCATCATCTCACGCTAATGTACTAATCACAGGAGAAAGTGGCACTGGTAAAGAACTAGTAGCTCAAGCATTACACTACAACTCGAAAAGGGCAAATGAGCCATTGGTTGCTATAAACTGTACTGCTATCCCATCAGAGCTTTTAGAAAGTGAGCTGTTTGGTCATGTCAAAGGAGCATTTACTGGTGCTATCTCTGATAGAATAGGTAGGTTTGAAAGAGCAGGAAATGGCACAATCTTTCTGGATGAAATAGGGGATATGAGTGCTAGCTTGCAGGCTAAATTACTCAGAGTTTTACAGGATAGAAAGTTTGAATCGGTTGGAGGCAATAAGACAAAGTGGTTTAGCGCGAGGGTTATTACAGCCACTAATATAGATCTAGAAAAAGCTATAAAGGAAAATAATTTTAGAAGAGATCTATATTACAGATTAAATGTTATACCAATAAAAATGCCTTCATTAAAAGATCGTGTTTCAGACATACCCATATTAACCAACTATTTTTTAAATATATTTTCAAGACAAAACAATAAACAGATAACTGGTATTAGCAAAAGCGCAATGGATCAGCTGTGTGCTCATCCTTGGCCTGGAAATATACGGGAGTTAGAAAATTTAATTGAAAGATTAATTATTATAAAGGGTAAAGGACTAATTGAATTGGCAGATCTTCCTGCAAAATATATAACCAATCGAGATTCTGGGGAAAATGACAAATTACACACCTTTGTACCTAACTCTGGAATGGATCTTAATAAGGCTGTTGCTCAATATGAAAATATGTTATTGATAGATGCCTTGAACAAAGTCAATTGGAATAAAAATAGGGCAGCTAGTCTACTTAAGTTAAATAGAACTACTTTGGTTGAAAAAATTAAAAGAAAAAATCTTAACAAGGCATAGTATTTTTATCATCTTTTGACTAATCTCGGTCGAAAAGCTCACTTAGTTTTACATGGTAATTTCTGTTAAAAGCTGGGCTACGTCTTGCACCGTTGCTGATTAAAAAATTAGTAAAACTATTGATTTGGTTGATAAGTCCTGGAGTCTGGAAGTAATCATCAACAAAATTGTCTCTGCTTTGTTTTTTATGTTCCTTTGTATTGTGAGTTTTAGAAGTATGAGACTCAACATACGATAGGTACATGTGACTGGTATAATCTAGGGCGGTACCTCTAATATAGCGATCCTGAATCTTAAAATCACCTATTTCATTTATTAGGCCAGGATATTTGCTTAATAGATCTGTTGTAGATTCTCTGTCCAACTGAGTTACGGCCACCACCCAATCATTTAAAATCTCATCCTGGTTATTTGACTGGTAACTATTTTGTTTTGCACAACTGGTGCATAAAATCAAAAATAGTGCCAAAAATATATTTTTACTACTAAATCCCATCTAAGGACTAATTCGGTATTTTGTTTAACAACAACACAAACGTTTGTATGGTTTTTATACTTTTTTTGTCATTCTTTGCTAAAAACTACTATGTATTCCTTTGTCATGGTTTTTGATTTCATGCCAGTTTGGTTTGTAGGAGAGTTTTTTGAAGGCATCACTTTGTTATGAATATCTCTAACAAATATCCCTTTAAAGTTAAGCCCCATGCTATCAAAGAAAGATGCGGTGATTTGATCCATAGGTATTTGACAACCTTTTACCGTCCTATTTCCAACCACAATGCAAACCCTTCCTTTCTCATTTAGGTTCTCTATTATGTTTTTTAAAGCTTTGTAATAGCCATTGAAAAAGTGCAACACTTCGCAAGCTCGGTTGGAATCCACACACTTAATCTTCTCTATTGTATCTATCAAGATTGCATGCTTGGTTAGTTCCTTTTTTAATTGTTTTTTTATTCCTAAGCTTTCTCTGTCAATCTTATAGCCATTAGTATGGTGATTGTTTAAGTCATTTACCCAATCAGCTCCAAAACTCGTATATTGTCCATAAGCAACAGTTGTTTTGCTATCACCGTAAGGTGGAGAGCTGATGACTAGATCATATTTTATTTTGGAAGGGATTCTGTCTTCTGAATTGGCAAGTATAGGCTGGCTTTTTTGTTTGGGTATATCATCACTTAGAAACACCTCTATCATATTTTCAATGTGTAAAAGAAATTTAGATAAGACCTCATTTTTTGTTTTTAATATTTTTTCTTTTTTAATCCTATATCGCTTAAATTCTCCATTTCTTGTAAGAGACTGATTGCGGCAGATAAATGCAAAAATTGTCATGAAAAAGTCTCTATATTCATAGGATTTGTTTTTCAAAGACCATCTTATTTTACCAAGATCACCTACAACTTCCTTGGGATACCAGTAATCTATATTTTTTATTTGAGGAATATCTATTTGGTTATCATAAGAATTTCTTTTGCTATAAAGAGAGTTCTTTAGCTTTTCAAACTCTTCAAGTAGCTTTTTTTTATGGTAAGTTTTAGTTTTAGCTCGGGCAATTAGTACTGCTATGGGATTTATGTCAAAGCCTATTGACTCATACCCTTTGATGTTGGATTGAAGCAAAGTTACTCCACTTCCACAAAATGGGTCGAAGATCACATCAGCTTTTTTAGCATATTTTGTAATGAGAAAATCTACCAGCAATGGATGCAACATGGCAGGGTAGGGGTGTATTTTATGCCTTCCTCTTAAAAGTTGCCTTCCATGAAAAGAGAGTTCTTTTTGTTCAGTTCTTATATAATTAACCATATAAAGTTTAAGAGTCTTCTGTATGAAGCAATGCCCTGGTCTACACCATATGTTCAAGCTATCAAATCTAGCTTGTTGGAACAATTAGAAAAATTGTTTATTTACTTATTAAATTCTTATATGATAAGTAAAATCATTACATATTTTATGGTATAAAGCTTTCTTTTTTAAGCTATATGAGTTAGGACTGAGGTGTCTTTTTATAAGGGCATATTTCATACAAATAGGTGGTGTACAATTAAAATCAAGTATTTATTAATCATCTTATTATCTTATAGTATAGCAGGTGCTTCAGATTGCACTGATGCCTTAAATAGTAAAGATAATGGTGTCATTGATGCAGTTAAAAATGAAGATACTGAAGCACTTAAGCGCTGGATAGCAAATTCTTACATTGATCTTTCAGTAACAGATAAAGACGGTAGAAATGCTCTTAATTGGGCAGCACGTTTAGGGAATGCTGAACACGCTAATCTTTTGGTTAACTCTAATAGGATAGATATACATGCCCAGGATAAAGAAGGTTACACTGCTTTGGTATTGGCGAGTGTGCTTGGATATTCTAAAGTTGTTGGAGTTTTATTAACAAAGTTTATCTTTAATGAAAATGTTATAGATGAGTTTCATACTGCCTATGTACTAGCGTTAAAATATGACAGGCGAGACGTAGGAGAAATTTTGGATGAGACACCGTTCGGATACCATGTTGCAATTGAAGAAATAATAACAATAATGGAAGAAGGTATAAGTCTGCGAAAAAGAAAAGACTATTTTGAGCAAGTAGATGAAATTGAACTTGCATCTGAGATAGCAGATGAACTGGCTATGTTGGAAGCTAAAACTAAGGAACTATTTGAAAAGATAGTGATTAGCTATACTATCGATAATGATAGAGTGATATATTTTAGAAGCAAGACCCTTAACCGTACAGTATCAGCGAAATTAAGCAGATCTGATGTTGAATTAATAAATGCTGCTTTAAGTAGCTCTCAAAACATTGCACTTATGGAAGAAGTGCTAGAAGTTTTCAAAAATCATTAACTTTTTAGTTTAAAGATGTAGTGTACTAACAACAAAACAATTATTACATGGTTATAATATGGAACTTTATATTTTAGGTAATACCTGCTAGCACGATGCTGGTTTTGGGAATTTAATGTATGCAGGTGGTGTGCAATTAAAATCAAGTATTTATTAATTATCTTATTATCTTATAATACAGCAAGTGCTTCAGGCTGCATTACCGCTTTAGTTAGTAAAATTTTTAGAAATAATATAATTAATGCGGTTAAAAATGAAGACACTGAAGCCCTTAAGCGTTGGATAGCAAACTCTTACATTGATCTTTCAGTCACAGATAAAGATGGTAGAAATGCGCTTCATTGGGCGGTGCTTCGCGGAAATGTTGAGCAAGTTAATCTTTTGGTTAACTCTAATAGGATAGATATACATGCCCAGGATAAAGGGGGTTACACTGCTTTGATGTGGGCTGGTCTATCGGGACGCGCTAAAGCAGTTGGAGCTTTATTAAGAAAATTTTCCTTTATGGAAGACACTGCAGATGAGTTTCATACTGCCAATGCGGTTGCATTAAAGTATGGACACCATGATATAATTAAAATTATGGATGAAACTCCATTTGGTCTTCACGCCATGAGGCAAGAAGCAATCGACATAATAGAAGAGGATATAAGTTTAAGTATAAGTGATGCTCATTTTGGGCAAATGGGTGAAGTTAGAAGTAGTATTAAAGTACAAAAGCAAAAAACTGAATTAGAAAATAGAAGGATCGATCTTTTGAAAATAATGCCTGACTATTCTATTAATAACGGAGCTATGTATTTTAGAAGTAAAACACTTAACGAAACAATGTTTATTGAGCTAAGTGTCTCTGGTAGAGGATTAATACGGTCTGCTCTAAGTGGTCCTAAAGACCTTTCTGGTCTAGAACAAACATTAGAATTGTTGAAATCACTTCAGCTTTAAAATGTAAAAACTAAAATGTAAAATTTCCCATTGGTAGAGGAAACAGAAATAGATATTAATGTTGAAGATAGACATGGAGTTACAGCATTAGCGTATGCATATTTTGGTGTGTATTTATATCTTGGCGATTATGTCGAAACTGTTAAAACACTCAGAAGTGTTGATAGAATAATTACAAAATAGTAACTGATCTTGCTATTCCCTTTTAACAAAGTACTTGTACCCCCCCCCATTTGTGTTACGTTCTAAAGAAGTTACTAAGCTCAAGGATGGTGTTATGAATAAAATTTCTATTGTTTTGTTTTCATGTATTGCTCTAGTTACTATCTCTTGTAAGAGTGTAGATTCTAGAGTTGACAGAGAAGCTTTAGATAACCGGGAAAGAGGAGTGGCATCTGAATCTGGAGCTTTCTGCACGGAAAAGGCAGCTATTATTGATAGTGTTTCTACGAAAGATGATGCAAAATTGCGTTATGCCATGGATAAAATCGAGCACATGAATGTTTTCCAAAAAAAAATGTGCTCAAGGGCTGCTAATAAGACGCTTAATTATGCTACTGAATGGGGGCACACAAATAGTGTTTCAACGATGCTGGAATACAGTTTTATTGATGTCAACCATAGACAGTTAGTGTATTCGATCACTAGCGGTGCTAGATCATTAGGTCCCCCTTTGTTATTGGCTACCGAAAAAGGACATAAGGAGATTGTGAAAATGCTTCTGGCTCACCCTGACATTGATGTGAACAAGGAAAGTGGCGGTACTACTCCCCTCATGGCTGCTGCATTTTTTGTTCGTACAGAAATAGTGTCAATGCTTCTTGCTCATCCTGATATTGACCTGACTATCACCAACAAACCCGGAGAGACAGCTTTTGATATTGCTTCAGAGCAAGGTCATACGGAAATAGCTCGCATGTTAAGGGAACATGAAGGCAAGAAATGAGAAAAACTAAACCTAGTTGTTAAACTTAGTTTTTATTTTTGCTTTTAGGTGACATATCAAAAATTAAAGTTTTTTTCGATATACCGTGGGCTCATATCGAAAATTGCTGTGTTTCAGTTGCTTTGGTGTGTGTTACGTATTGAGATGATTATTCGACTAGAAATCAGACCTAAAAAGATTTTAAGTAATGACTTGGGTTTGTAGCGATTAACCCTTCTTAGGTAGCTTTAGCCAGTCTATAGGTTTTAAATACTTAAACAATTTTTTCTCCTCAGATCCTAAGGTGTCCTCGTGTTTATAATGCCATTTAACATTTCTGGGTAAAGACAACAAAATAGATTCAACTCTTCCTTTAGTTTTTAAGCCAAAAGCTGTACCCCTATCATAAAGCAAATTAAATTCAACATATCTACCCCTTCTTAGCTGTTGGAATTCTACATGTTTCTCGGCAAAAGGTATACTCTTTCTTTTCAGAGCTATCTCACTATAAGATTTTACAAACGAACCACCACAAGCTTCGACCATTTCAAATGCATTTTCATCTTGTTCATAGTCAAAAAATATTCCACCAATACCCCTAGTTTCATTCCTATGAGGTAAATAAAAATATTCATCACACTTTTTTTTAAATTCCTGATATTTTCCATAGGGTTTTAATGCTTCATAATATGTTTGGTGAAAGTGTATACAGTCTTCTTCAAAAATATAATACGGAGTTAAATCAGCACCACCACCATACCAACTATCAGAGCCTCTTTTAATAAATCTGTAGTTACAGTGTACCGTAGGGACAAATGGATTTTTTGGGTGTAAAACCACCGAAGTTCCCGTGGCATAAAAATCAAGCCCACTGCCTAATTTAATTTTATTTACAAAACTAGGATCAAGTTTTCCTTCTACCTCTGAAAAATTCACACAACCTTTTTCTAAAAAAGTGCCATTTTCAAATACTCTGGTTTCACCACCACCTTTTAAGTCACTCTTTTGCCATTTATCTGTAAAAAAAGGCTTCGTCTCTATAGACATAATCCAATCACAAATTTTATCTTGCAGATTTTTGAAAAAATCTTTTTTACAAATTTCCATGGCTTAATCTATTTGCTATCTGAAAACCATTCAGGGCAGCGCCTTTTTTCAAATTGTCAGATACAACCCACATTGTCCAAGTGTAAGGATCATCTGGGTCTTGTCTCAGCCTGCTCACAAAAACTTCATTTTTGCCAGATGCATGCCTGTTGGTGCAAAAGCCTTCATCTAAATATTTAACACCTTCACTTGAGTCTAATGCTTTTACAATATCTTGCCTTGAATATTTATTTTTTAAAGTAAACCATACAACTTCACTGTGACCATTCATGGTTGGAGTCCTTACACAAAATGCACTTACTTTTATATCAGGATCTAATATTTTTTTTGTTTCATTTATCATTTTTAGTTCTTCAGTAGAAAAAGCATTTTGTGACATGTTTCCTATTTGAGGGATATTATTGAAAGCTAAATCATCTTCTTTGACAGGCTTGTTATTTAAGTAACCCAAAGACATGTCTATTAAGTCTTGCGTTCTCTTAGCTCCTGCTCCGCTTATTGATTGATAAGTGGCAACCTTGATTGTACTAATCTCAAAACTTTTATGAATTTGGTTCAATGCAACAACCATTTGAATGGTGGAACAGTTTGGGTTTGCAATTATACAAGGGTTTTTTAATGAATCTAAAATCTGACCATTTACCTCTGGTACAATTAAAGGTACTTCTGGGTCCATTCTAAATGTACTGGAGTTATCAATTACAAAAGCTCCTGCATCGACAGCTTTGGAAGTCCACCTTTTACTAATTTCTCCCCCAGCAGAAAAAAATACTATATCTAAATTGTTAAAACACTCTGGCTCTAATACATTGATATCAAATTCTTTGTCTGAGACCTTAACTTTTTTGTTTTTTGAGCTAGGGCTTGCGAAAAGTTTAAGGTTGGTTTTGGTTTTTAGTAATTTTAGAAACTCTTTTCCAACCAGTCCAGTGGCTCCTACAACCGCTATGTTTTGCATAAAACTAACCTTCCAAACTCTTAGAGCTAAACAGCCAACCAAACAACATGTATGATGTAAAAAATATGAAGAGCGTAAGCTCGGTGTGCATGACAAGTAAAATAAAACACAATACCGCTATTACTAACATATAAAAGTGTCGTTTTTTTATAAATATGTCCTTAAAGTTTCTATACTTAAAATTGGATACCATAAGAAATGCTAGCGTAAATGTTAGTAGTAACAAACTTATTTGACGATAGTTTTCTATATTATTCTTCAAAAGGAACAATACACTGCTAGCAATTACACCGGCAGCTGCGGTAGACGGCAGTCCCTGAAAATGTCTTGAAATTTTGTTACTTGCCCCAAATTGACCTATACGAGTGGAGTATCCACCACTAGTGGTGTAACTACTGTTAAATCTTGCAAGTCTCAAAGCAGTACAAGAAACATATAAAAAACTGGCCACCCAACCAAATTTGCCAAAAGGCTGTAAGGCCCAAAAGTACATTAACAAAGAAGGTGCTACACCAAAACTAACCAGATCACAGAGCGCATCATATTGAGCTCCAAATATTGAATCACTTTTAGTAAGTTTAGCAACTCTACCGTCTAACAGATCAAAAACAGTGGCTATTATTATGGAGGAACATGCAACCTTAAAGTTACCGTTTATAGAGGATACTATGCTGTAAAAACCAAAGAACAAGTTTCCTGTGGTCAGCAGATTGGGTAAAATAAAAACCTTAATATTGGCAACCTGTCCATGGTTTGTGTCAGATCGTGTTTTAGTCTGTTTTATGTAGTGTAAGTTTTCCTTTTTCATATTATTCCAAAAGATACAAATAAAACCCAAATACCGCAGCCACTCAATGTAGGCATTGTAAAATTGTCATTAAATTTCATTACCGGAACAAGCTCTGTAATCGCACCTATTAATCCTGCAAGTAATCCTATTACCATGTATCTTTCAAATGAAAATGCTCCAATCATTGATACGTAGGAGAACGATATAATCATACAGATAACAAAACAAGCTATTGTTCCTTGAAGAGTTTTGTCACCCAATATTTTATCTTTACCGTATTTAGTACCCACAAAATTAGACGCAGGATCACCTATAGCAAACATTAAAATGGAAATTGCAGCAACTTCCTTTGGGAAGATAACAAGGCATATGAAGCCTCCCAAGAGAGCATAGGATGCTCCTGATAGTCTGGTATTTTCATAATCCCGCATTAACTTGCCAAATATTAGCCTAGCTAAGGACTGTAAAAATGGAACATATCTTCTTGAAAAATCTAAGGGTATTATTACAAGCACAGAAATGCTCAGTACAGTAACTGCTTTGCCAAAATCTACATACCACACACCAAACGCAATAGAGGACATACACAGTATATGAAATATATGTCTTGTAATCTCGCAACGCTTATTGAGTTTGGAGTGCAATATAAAAACCTCTTAGTTTTTAAAGTAGTTATTATCTTGTATAGCTTTGACTGCTAAGGGCGGTACATATTTTGTCCAAGACTTGTCATTTGATTTTATTTTGGAGATTACATTATAGTGCTCTGGTTTATATTGATCTTTGAGAGGGTTTATTCTGCCTTCACTTACTAGATATTCAAATAATTTTTTTTGATGTGGATCTGGGTTAAACTTAACGCCGGCATTGTAGGTATAGACATAACCGTTATTAGCCAAAAACCTCCCCATGTTTTGCATAAGTCCATCGTTTTCTAAGTTGTCAAAAATGGCCGCTAGTCTTCTTTCAGATAGAATAAAGGTATATCGTTTGACCCTTTCAATCCTCATGCGGTGGCCTAGCTCTGATATTTTTGGATAATTAGAGATCATCACATTGTAACCTAATCCATTCAGGATATTTACTCTGGCTAAGAAATCTTTTGTATCTAAAGCTTCTTTTAAATCAGAGAATGACATTTCCATAATTACAACCACATCTTTTTCTTCAATGCTGTGATCGTTTATGAACTTAGTTGTGATGGTGTCTTGAATTTTCAGCTGAGCATTTGTAATGGGCCTAAAATCGCCTCTTTGGATCAACACATTTTTTTTGTACAAAATATCAGATGGTTGGCATATTTTTTTTTTGGTTCTGAACAAAATAACTTTAGATAAACCCATTTTAACCAGCTCAAGACATAAGAGGCGATTATCTACATTGGGAAAAGCATCTCCACTGCATCTTATCATGTCTACTTCTATGTTTTTTTGAAAGAGGTTATCTGCTAGTGATTCTAGAATTTTTTTTGGGTCTTTATAAAAATAAAGTGCAGCATGTATTAGATTAACACCTATTAAACCGGTCACCTCTTGTTGCAGGGTAGTATAGGGGTCATTTAGGTTAATGTGTATGACCACCTCACTGGGGCAGGCTCCAACTTCATGTTGAAATCTTATGCCAAGCCAGCCATGGCCTCTCTCTGAGCGTCTATTTTTTGTTGCAAGAGTGTTGGCGAATGCAAAAAATCTGGTTTTTTTGCCTCTTTTTTTGTCAAGTCGTTCTTTAATGAGTTGATATTCTAGGTCTAGCATCTTGATAAGGCGGCTTTCACAAACATAGCGCCCTGTTTTTTCTTTTCCGTATATCTCATCACTGAAGGTGGTATCATAGGCGGACATGGTTTTGGCTATGGTATTGGAACTCATCCCGGCCTTAAAGAACCATCTGGCGGTCTCTTGACCTGCTCCAATTTCTGCAAAACTGCCAAATGTGTCCAAATCGTTGTTAATCAGAAATGCTTTGTCTATTGTCTTTAAATTTACTGTGCTATTCATAAGTGTTTTTTATAAAAAGTTTTTGTTCTTCTATCTATATGTTGTTTTCATATGTTTCAAGTAATACTGTACATTTGTGTCCTACCATTGGTAGGCCAGGAAGCCAAACTAGAGGGTGTAAGTTGGGGATAAAAGGGTGATTTTGAGGTATTAGGTGGATACAAAAGAGACATCAGATACTTTTAGCGGATTAAATCAAAGGCTTGAGGTTCTCAAATCTAGCCTTGAGCATCAGCTAAAATTGGCTCGTGAAATTCAAAAACTAAGTTCTATAGTTGAGTTTGGTCACATAAAAGGTTTTGAATTTTCCACAAGACATATAGCAAGCTCGGTTTCAGGTGGGGATTATTTTGATGTTTTGGAAATCAAAAAATCTGTAGCTATCTTGCTTAGTGCTGCATCTAATCACTCCATAGCTGCAATGTTACTTAGAAAAATAATGAGTCTAAGTGATGTTGGAACCAGTAGTAGCCAGGTTGTAAAAAACCTATGCGAGGATTTAAAAGAACAAATACAAAATGAAGATAGTTTAAGTATGCTTCTTATGCTCATTGATAAGAGAAATTCCAGATTAAATTTTTGCAATATAGGTGACAATGTGGGGTGGATTCAGAGAAGGGATAATTTAATGAGGTTCCCAAGGTTGGGTGAAAGACTATCTTTGGATAACTTCACTTTTCCAAAGGATGTAGAAGAAGAAGAAGTTCCTTTTGGATCAAGGATAGTACTGGCTAGTTATGGATTAATTTTAAGTACCAATGAGTCAGGGGAACCTTTTGGTGTGTCCGAAATAGAAAAAATAATCCAGCAGGGGAGAGATAGAAGCACCCATGATCTAAAACATGAGATATTATTTGAACTAGGAAAACATACCAACGGAACTTTTGATAGAGATGCTACACTAGTAATAGTGGATGTTAAAGAAGATACTAGGCAATATAAACTTAGGCTGATAACTGGTGGTTGACAAAAATTTTGTGTTGCTTAATAGTAGATCGTTATCAGGGTAATCACCTATAGTGAAAATTAATTAAGGTATACCTCCAAGGTATATCCTATGAATGTTATTACAATAAGTATTAATTGGGGTTTGTTGAGGAAAATATGAATTATGATAAAGCAATAGATAGGGGTTTAGAGGGTGTGGTAGCTTGTACCACTAAAATTTCTTCGATTATTGATACCCATCTCACTTATAGGGGATACAAGATAGAAGAGCTTGCCACTTGTTGTTTTGAAGAGGTAGTTTTTTTATTGTGGAACAACAAACTTCCAACTGCTCAGGAATTAGCTGAGTTTAAAAAGTCTCTTTCGGAGCATATGACTTTGGATGATCAGTTAGTGGACAATCTAAAATTACTTCCTTTGGATTGTCACCCAATGGCTTTTTTGAGAACTGCTGTATCAATTGCTTCTTTGTATGCAAAAAAAGTGGGTACCCCACTGGTAGTGGATGCTCCACTCGTAGATGAAGACAAACAAAAATCCTGCCTTAGTCTTGTGGCCAAGATGGGTATGTTGGTAGCGTTGTTTGAAAGACTAAGAAATTCCAAGGATATAGTTAAACCAAGGCTTGATAAAGGAATAGCTTGGAATTTCTTATACTGTATCAGTGGGAAAGAGCCAGAAGATTATATGGTAAACATATTTGATCAGTGTCTTGTCTTGCACGCTGATCACGAGTTAAATTGCTCAGCTTTTTCTGCAAGAGTAACTTCTTCCTCATTAAGTGATATATATTCTGCAATCATAAGTGCAATTGGTACCCTAAAAGGGCCTTTGCATGGTGGAGCAAATGAACAAGTTATGCTTATGTTAAAAGAAATAGGCAGTGTTTCTAATGCCAAAGCTTGGATTGAAAAAGCTCTAGTAGAAAAGAAGCTAATAATGGGTTTTGGTCACAGGGTTTACAAAAACGGCGATCCTAGAGCAAAGATTCTGAAAAAAATGAGTGGTGAGTTGGCCAAAAAAACAGACTCTGTTTGGTTTGAAATTTCAAAAGTTGTTGAACAAACCGTGAAAGAAAAAAAGAGCCTTTTACCTAATGTGGATTTTTATTCTGCTACGGTTTACTACTCAATGGGGATTCCAACTGATTTATATACCCCTATATTTGCCTCTTCAAGGGTATCAGGTTGGTTAGCGCATATTTTAGAACAATACTCTAATAACAGAATATATAGGCCTAGGGGTAAGTACATAGGCCCAGCTTCCAGATAACTTTTTGAAGTATTAGATTGTGAATATTGAAAAAAAAATAACTGAAACCTGCAAATTTTTGTCATTGTCTACAGAGTGTAGACCCAAGATAGCTTTGGTTCTAGGTTCTGGGTTTGGAAGTTTACAACTAAAAGATTCTGTTAGTTTTAAATTCAAAGACATTCCATATTTTCAATCTGCAAGTGCCCCCGGCCACAGGGGAGAGTTGGAGATCGGCTTGTTAGAAGGTGTGGAGGTTTTGGTTTTAAAAGGAAGATTGCATCTGTACGAGGGGTTTAGTGCAGATGAGGTGGTATATCCTATAAGAGCAATTTCGAAATTTGGGATTAAAACTTTGATTTTAACTAGTGCAGCAGGTGGAATAAATGCAAATTTGAAAAAGGGTGATTTGATGGTGATATCCGATCACATTAATCTAACAGGTACAAGCCCTCTTGTTGGTAAAAAAACACAAGATAGATTTTTAGATATGACACATGCTTATGACCCTGGTTTGAGACAAAAAATAAAAGCTAGTTTTTCTAGTGTTGGGATTAAATTTAATGAGGGTGTTTATTGTGGAGTTCTAGGGCCTAACTATGAAACTTCTTCTGAAATAAAATTTTTTAAAACCGTAGGTGCTGATGTTATTGGAATGAGCACAGTACTTGAATGCATTGCAGCCAGAGAAATGGGAATGAAGGTGCTAGGTATTAGCCTTGTAAGCAACCTAGTTCCCAGCACAGAAAAAATTACTCATGAAGATATTTGTAAACAAGCTAAGGTTAGTTCCAAAAATGTTGACAAGCTTATAAGAGAATTCATCACAAAGCTCTAGCTTGGTTGATTTTGCCTGAGCCAAGTCGTCTTTGTGACTCAGGCTAATAAAACTACTATCTTCCAAATAGTGATCTAAAGAAGGCTCCAGCACCTCCTCTTTCACCACTTGAGTCTGCTAGAAAACTAATTATGTCTCTACTACGACCTCTTTCTCTAGCTAGATCAAGTGCGGTTTTATCTCCTGCAGTCTTCAAGCTTAAATCTATATTTCTTGTATTTGACAGTATGTTAGCTTGTTGTTCTCGTGAAAGCCTCGAGTTCTCACTTTCTCCACCAACTAATAGTCTTACTAGTTTCATATTGCTTGCTACTGTGGCCATCATAAGTGCAGTAAATCCATTTGCAGTTTGTGCGTTCACATCCACATCTGGTTTGGTTAGTAAGTGTTCCACCATATTTTCTCGTGACATTTGAGCTGCAACTATCAAAGGAGTTGGTTGTCCAGCATTATCCTCTCTTACATTTATATCGATACCTTTGTCTAAGGTTCTGTCTAATAAAGCTATATTTCCTATTTTAGCTGCATCAAATAAATCTCTTTTATGTTGTGCTGTTAGATCAGATATTGCTTCTACGATAGAGGTAACATCTTCTCCTCCAACACGGAAGGAGTTCCGTCTTTTAGCGTAGTCAAGTGCTGTTAATCCTTCTCTATCCTTAGCGTAAATATTTATATCTTCTCTGGAAAGTAGGAGCTCTACATCTTCCAGGGTGCCGGCTCTAGAAGCCAATATTAAGGCAGTATTTCCTCTATTATCTTGTAAATTAACATCTGTTTTTGGATCTCTTACTAGAAAACGGAAAACCTCTGGTTGTTCGTATGTTATCGGAAGCATCAAAAGAGAGTATCCATCGGCTTGCTGTGCATTTATATCTGCACCTTTAGCTAAGCATGTTTGTAGAGCCCCTAGATTGCCAGTCTTTGCAGAATGGAAGCATCGTCTTACATCAAGTTCGTTCTCTCGAGCTCTCACATGTCCAATAAATAATTCTCTTACCCCTGCATGATTATTTTCTCTAGCAAGCTCATATGCAGTTAGGCCCTGATTGTTTTCCTTATTTACATCAACTCCTTCATGTTCAAGGAGTGTTTGTACAACCCCGTAATGACCATTCTTACCTGCTACCATGATAGGGGTATTGCCATTTTTGTCTTGCTTGTTTACATCAATATCTGAAAATCTTGTAAGCAGCCTCACTGCTTCAATTTGATTTTCCTCAGATGCTATGAAAAGGGCTGTCTTTCCGTCTCTATCTTGTTTGTTGACATCCAAATCATCTCTTTCAGATAGTAATTCTATCACACTTGTTCTGCCATACAGCGCGGCAACCATCAGAGGTGTTTTTCCTCTATATTCAGGAGTTCCAAAACCAGCAACAAGGTTGACACTTATTGTTTCCGTACGTGTAAACCGTGCCACACAATCTAAATCGTTGTTTTTAGCGGACTCAATAAACGCACTATTTATTATTATGTTTTTTTCAACTTGGCATTTTTCTGGGTCAGGATCATCACCTCTTATAGAAGACGGGTTTCTAGTTCCAACTTTAGTACAAACCCCATTTCTGGCAGTTACACAACTAGCTTCTGATTTAGCTGATGGTTTGGATTTTTTAGATCCTGCCATCGATAGTTCTAACTGTAGAGTAATGGCCAACAAACATATTAGTATTGGTTTTAAATGTGACATTCTAATCTCCTTTAGATTTTCTATCTGACAAATACCAGCAAGACTGGTGCCTATACCTATGTGGTACAATCGTCATTCACAGTAAGGCAAATCGGAACATTTAATTTAATCCTTTAGTCTTGCTTTAGTTAATGATGGAATGCTTTTTTTTGAAACAATAAGCTTTTTTAGTGTCATTTGATTTGGGGTTTAGTTTAAGTTAACGCCGGTAGCGTTTAAATGTTTCTTTAACATGTCTAAATTTTTCTTTTTTTGCAATATCTAGTGCAGTTAATCCTTCGTTATTTCTTAAATCTATATTAATTGCTGGGTGGCTAAGTAACTTCTCTACAGTACCAAATTTATCTTGTGCACTTGCCCACATTAGTGCTGTCATTCCATTGTTATCTTGCACATTTACATCTACATCTGGGTGGTTAAGTAAAAGGTTTATTGTAAGCATCCTGTTATCTTTGCATGCTTTTATTAGTGCTGTCATTCCGTCATTATTTTGTAAATTTACCTCTATTTCATCATGCTGTAGCAAAGCTTCTACAATTGCAGATGTACCTTCAGAGCTTGCAATTATTAGTGCTGTATCTTTGTTTTTGTCTTGTAAGTTTACTTCAATTTCTGGGTGCTCCAACAGTAGCTTGGCAGGCCTTCTACTTGGGCCAGTTGCCCACATTAGTGCTGTCCTTTCATCTTCATCTCTAAAATTTACATCTAAATTATCGTTTGTGACTAAAGCTTGTACGATATCTTCACGGTCTTCTTTAGTTGCAATTATTAATATGGTGGTTCCGTTTTTATCTTGAAAATTTGGACCTACTTTAGGGTGTTCTATCAGGGCTCTGATAACATTATCCTTATTATACATGCTTGCTCTCATTAGTGCAGCTACCACACTGTCTCTTATTTCTATTTTGTTGTGATCAAGGAGCATAGTAACAATGGTGTCATTGCCTTTAATACTTGCTGTTGATAAAGGGGTATCATCTCGGTTATCTTTTATATTGATGTCAATTTCTGATCTTTCAATTAGTATTTTTACCATTTCTGGTTGATTGGTATCAATGGCTGAAAACAATGCTGTTTTGCCGTATTTATTTTGTACATTTATATCTAAATCTTCTCTTTCTAAAAGAATTTCTACTGCCTCCATTCTTTTGTACTGAATTGCAGTCATCAGGGGAGTGTTTCCCCGAATTGTTATATTTATTCTGGTATCATTAACAAATTTAGCAACACAATCTAGGTCATTATTTTTTATGAAATCATCAAAATCTTTGACTCCTGCAGATCTTTTTTCAAATGTACAGTCTTCAGGGTTATGTTTGCTTAGTGTTTTTATAGAGGCAGGCTTTCTGCTTCTAGTTCTAAAACAAATACCATTTCTGGCCGCTGCACAACCAACCTCATTAGCCATTATTTTAGATTTTTTAGATCCTGCCATCGATAGCTCTAACCGTAGGGTAATGGCCAGCAAACATATCAGTATTGGTTTTAAAAGAGGCATTTTTGTCTCCTATGTTGGTAGCCTAAATGACAAGAAATCTAAATAAATTTATAACCCATTAATTATTCTAGCAATTAATAGAATTAGTAAATAGATCATCGGGAATAATAATGCTATTTTTAAATCAGGTGTAAGTTATTGTTTTTGTGTCATTTCTTTTGTGCTTTGACTTGAATTTGAGGATTTAATAAGTGTAAATAGGTTTAAATGGTCTATATTGAGCAGCTAAATAGTTATGTGGGAAAGGAGCTTACACTAAAAGGGTGGGTTTATTCTCTAAGGTCTTCTGGAAAAATAAAGTTTTTGCTTTTGCGTGACGGAACGGGGATTTGTCAGTGTGTGCTTCTGGCATCTAACTGTGGTGAGGATTCTTTTGAAAAGTTTAATGATTTGACCAATGAATCTACTGTTGAGGTCACTGGTATTGTTAAGGCCGACAAGCGATCTCCTGGAGAATTTGAGCTTTCTGTAACCAAGCTTCAAATTTTAAGTATATCAAATGATTATCCAATCACTCCAAAAGAACATGGGGTGGAATTTTTAATGAACCACAGGCATTTGTGGCTTAGATCAAAAAGGCAGCACTCTATTATTAGGATAAGAGCCAGGGTAATTTCTGCTATCAGAGAATTTTTTAATAATCTTGATTTTACCCTAGTTGATGCCCCAATTTTTACTCCAAATGCATGTGAGGGAACTTCTGAGTTATTTAAGACAATGTATTTTGATGAAGAGTCTTATTTATCCCAAAGTGGGCAGTTGTACATGGAAGCTGGAGCTGCTGCATTTGGAAAGGTGTATTGTCTAGGCCCTACTTTTAGAGCAGAAAAATCTAAAACCAGAAGACACTTAATAGAATTTTGGATGTGTGAGCCAGAGGTTGCATTTATAGACTATTGGAAAAATATGGATCTGGCTGAAGAGCTAATAAAATATGTAATTGCTTTTGTACTTAAAACTAGCGAAAAGGAACTTGAAATTTTAGAGCGAAATACCAAGCTATTAAAAAGTTATTTAGACACTCCTTTTGAAAGAATAACTTACAAAAAAGCTTGTGAAATTTTAAAACAAAAAGTACCTGATTTTAAGCCAGGTGACAGATTTGGTGCCCAGGACGAAACTCTTTTAGGGGAGCACTTTCAAAAACCAGTTTTTATTCACAATTATCCCTCAGACATAACCCCATTTTATATGAAAAAAGATTTAGATAAAGGGGAGAGTAAGAACTGTGATTTAATTGCACCTGAGGGTTATGGAGAGCTTTTGGGAGGAAGTCAAAGGGAAGATAATTTGGATGTATTGTTGAAGAGTATAGATGAGCACAAATTGAGTCGTGACGACTTTGCTTGGTATATTGATCTTAGAAAATATGGCTCTTTTGTTTCATCTGGTTTTGGTTTGGGTATAGAGCGTACTGTTGCGTGGATTTGTAAGTTATCTCATTTAAGAGAAACAATACCATTTCCTAGAATGTATGGAAGGAATTACCCTTGAGTGGGAGGAATCATGGATAGCACTAATTTATTAAATGAACTTTTAGAAAAAAACAAATTAGCCCTTGAAGGTGGTGGTGAGGAGAGAATTAAAAAACAAAAAACAGGTAGTAAATTAACTGCGCGAGAAAGGCTGGATGTTTTATTAGATGCTGATAGTTTTGTAGAAGTGGATAGGTTTGTTACACATAAATGTGAAAACTTTGGCATGAAAGAAAAAAAGTTTTTAGGAGACGGTGTAATAACAGGGCATGGAAAAATAAATGGAAGAGTTGTGTTTGTCTACAGTCAGGACTTTACGGTGTTTGGTGGAAGTTTATCTAAAACCCAAGCCCAAAAAATTTGTAAAATACTCGATTTAGCAATTACCAATGGTTGTCCTGTTATTGGATTAAATGATTCTGGAGGTGCGAGAATCCAAGAGGGTGTAGAAGCACTTGGTGGGTATGCAGATATATTTCTTAAAAACACTATGGCTTCTGGGACCATTCCACAAATTAGCGCCATTATGGGACCTTGTGCTGGAGGAGCAGTATACAGTCCTAGTATCACAGACTTCATTTTTATGGTTAAGGATACCAGTTATATGTTTGTAACAGGGCCTGATGTTATAAAAGCTGTTACTCATGAAGAGGTAACTAAAGAGGAGTTAGGGGGTGCGTCTGCACACTCTACTAAATCTGGGGTAGCTCATTTTGCCACTGACAATGACAAGCACTGCTTACTTATGATTAGAGAGCTTTTAAACTTCCTCCCAAGTAACAATATGGACGATGCACCTACTGTTAAAACAAATGATGATCCAAATAGAATAGATGAAAAGTTAAACTCATTGGTCCCTCCAAGTCCAGTTAAACCTTATGATATAAAAGAGCTTATTAAAATTATTGTGGATGATGGTTTTTTGTTAGAAGTGCATGAGCACTTTGCCAAGAATATCATTGTAGGTTTTGCTAGGTTTAATGGAAGAAGTGTTGGTATTGTTGCAAATCAACCTCAAGTATTGGCTGGTTGTTTAAACATAGAGGCTTCAATTAAAGCTGCACGATTTGTAAGGTTTTGTGATGCATTTAATATACCTCTAGTTACATTAGTAGATGTGCCGGGATTTTTACCTGGTACTGATCAAGAATGGAATGGAATTATAACTCACGGAGCAAAGTTACTCTATGCTTATGCAGAAGCAACTGTTCCGAAGATCACTGTTATAACAAGAAAGGCATATGGTGGAGCATATGATGTTATGGCCTCCAAGCATTTGAGAGCAGATGTAAACTTAGCTTATCCTACAGCAGAAATTGCAGTTATGGGTGCAGAGGGTGCTGTTAATATTATCTTTCGAGATCAAATTTCTAAAGCTAAAGATCCTGAAAAAGAAAGAGCAAAGCTTACTGAGGATTATAGAAAAACATTTGCTAACCCATATTGTGCTGCTGACTTAGGGTATGTTGATGAAATTATAAGGCCGGAAGAAACAAGAAAAAGAATAATACAATACTTAGGCATGCTCGAAAATAAAAAACAAAAAAATCCATCAAAAAGACATGGGAATATACCCTTATAAGGTTTGTTACGATGATACAAAGATCAGGCAATCGGGCAATCGGGCAATCGAGCAATCAGGATCCGGCATCCGATATCTTTTTTTTAATTTTTTTTAAAAAACTCCTCCCAACCTTTAGTGAGCAGATATGCTTGGAGGATTCTTATATAAGTTATGTCAAAATACTTGATTTCAGATACCGTGTGCTGAATGTCAGTTCCTGTTTGCCGGTATGCCTAATCTGGCAACTGAGTAAGTGTGATGAAAGGTAGAATTATGAGGTTTTAATTTTGTTTAAGAAAATATTGATAGCTAACAGAGGTGAAATTGCACTACGAGTGATAAGAGCTTGTAGAGAAATGGGAATAACTTCTGTTGCTGTATATAGTGATGCAGATAGAAAAAGCCTTCCTGTGTTACTTGCTGATGAAGCTTATTACATTGGAAAAGCCCCAAGCCGAGATTCTTATCTAAATATAGATTCTATACTTAGAGCAATCAAAAAGTCAGGGGCAGATGCTGTTCACCCTGGGTATGGTTTTTTAAGTGAGAATGCTACTTTTGCAAAAACGCTAAAGGATAATAATATCACATTTATAGGCCCATCCTACGAATGCATTGAACTTATGGGTGATAAAATTGTGGCCAAAAAAACCATGGAGAAAGCTGGTGTGCCAACAGTTCCAGGAAGCCCTGGTATTGTAAAAAGTTTGGATGAGCTAAAAAAAATTGCTAAAAAGATTGGTTTTCCCGTAATCATAAAAGCTTCAAGTGGTGGTGGTGGTAAGGGTATGCGAGTTGTGCATGATGAATCAGAACTGGAGTTAAGTTACAAATCAGCAAAATCAGAGGCAAGGCAGTATTTTTTAAATGATGATGTTTATGTAGAAAAATTTATACAAAGTCCAAAGCATATTGAGATACAGGTGTTTGGAGATGGTTTTGGAAGCGCTGTTCATTTTTTTGATAGGGAATGCAGTGTTCAAAGAAGGCATCAAAAAATTATTGAAGAAGCTCCAAGCCCAGCGGTAAGTGAAGATATTAGAAAAAAAATGGGAGAAGTCTCAGTTGCTGCGGTAAAGAAGATAGGTTACTCAAGTGCTGGAACTTTTGAGTTTATTTTCGATAATGTTACCAAAGAATTTTTCTTTATGGAGATGAATACCAGGTTACAGGTGGAGCATCCTGTTACAGAGATGATAACTAGTTTTGATCTAGTAAAGGAACAAATTAATGTTGCTTCAGGAAAAAAATTAAGTGTAGTTCAATCTGATATAAAAAAGCATGGTCATGCTATAGAGGCCAGGGTATGTGCAGAAGATCCAATTACATTTTTACCAAGCCCTGGTTTGGTTAAGAGATGCAGGTATCCTCATGGTGCATTTATAAGGGTGGATGCATATGCATATGCAGACTATGAAATACCTATCTACTATGATCCTATGATAGGTAAATTAATAGTGTGGGGTAGAGACAGAAAAGAAGCTATATCGCGAATGCAGATGGCATTGAGTGAGTTTAATGTTTCAGGGGTAAAAACAAACATTGTGTTGTTAAGGTCTATTTTGAAAGAAGACAAGTTTTTAGATGGAACATATACCACTGGATTTTTGCAGCAGGAGTTTGATGGATCAAAACAGTTATTCCATTTTGTGGATGATAAGGTGTTTTTGATAGCTTCAGTAATTGAAACTTACGAAGATTTAAAAAACAAAAGGCCAACCACTACAAAAAGCTTTTGGAAACTTTCTAACAGGACTAACGAGTAATGTTTTTTAAAGCTGAATTAAATAAAAATAAATATGAAATTTCAATACAAGAGACTGATAATTCCTGGGTCATTGATCTTTTGAATGTGGCTGGTGATAAAAAAGAAACTTTTGAAATTATGAAGTGGGATTATATCAGGATAGACGATGCAATTAGTTTTTTATTTAACAATGTTTCTTACATGATAAATGTGGTTTCTAAAGGTACTTCTACAAAAGTTTTTACTAGAGGATCTTATAGAGAAATTTCTATTTATAATGAGCAAGTTTTGCTGCAAGAAAGCATCAAAGGTGTAAGTGCAATAGGTGGAGAAAATGTTTTAAAATCTGGAATGCCGGGCAAAATTATAGATGTATTGGTTAAAAAGAATGATTCTGTTAAGCTAGGTCAGCCTCTTTTGATCATGGAGGCAATGAAAATGGAAAATGAAATGAGAGCAACTAAAGATGCTGTAGTAAAAAAGATTTTAATTAAAAAAGATCAAAATGTAGAAGCGGGTGAAGTTTTAGTTGTTTTTGATGATCAGTAGTTGGTATATTATTATGCCTTAAGTACCTGGAGTTGTATTACACGATACAAAGCTGGGCAACCCGTTTGGCAAAAAAAGTTATTACATTTTGGGCTTTAAGTGGCTGTGTCAAAACGTAATTCACCTAGCAAAAAACTAACAAGTCAGTTTATTTGCTAGGTTCAATCAGTGTTGGGGAAGACCTTGATATGAGTTTGTTTACAAAAAAAGATTTAGAAACTTTAAAGTTAGATAGCTTGCCTGGTGAGTATCCTTATTTAAGGGGTATTCATAAGTCTATGTATAAAGGGAAGCTTTGGACAATGAGGCAATACTCAGGTTTTGGGGATGCTTATAGTAGTAACAAAAGGTATTTGGATCTTTTAAAAAAAGGTGGAAGTGGTCTTAGTGTTGCTTTTGATCTACCAACTCAGATGGGTTATGACTCTGATCATATAATGTCAACTGGTGAGGTGGGTAGGGTAGGTGTTTCTATAGACACTGTTGAGGACATGGAAATTTTATTGGATAAAATTCCTCTAGATAAGATTTCCACTTCAATGACCATCAATGCCACTGCTGGAATTTTACTTGCGCTGTATATTGCTGTGGCAAAAAAAAGAGGAATTGATATTAAGTGTTTAAGGGGAACCATACAAAATGATATTTTAAAAGAGTACATAGCTAGGGGTACTTATATATATCCACCTAAGGAAAGTCTTAGAATTGTTACTGATATCTTTGAATTTTCAAAAAATATTCCTGAGTGGAATACAATAAGTGTTTCTGGATATCATATTAGGGAGGCTGGTAGTAGTGCAGTTCAGGAGGTAGCTTTTACCATTGCCAATGCTATTTGTTATGTTGAGACAGCTGTTGAAGCTGGGTTGAGTTTGGATTTTATAAAGAGAATTTCTTTTTTCTTTAATGTACATAATAATTTTTTTGAAGAGGTGGCAAAGTTCAGGGCTGCTAGGGTTTTGTGGGCAGAGGTTGTGAAAAATAAGTTTGGTGTAAATGATGAGAGTGCTTGTAAGTTAAGGTTTCATTCTCAAACTGCTGGTTCAACTTTAACTTCATTGCAGCCTTTGAATAATGTAGCTAGGGTTTCTCTTCAGGCTATGGCAGCTGTGTTGGGTGGTACTCAAAGTTTACATACTAATTCGATGGATGAGGCTCTTGGTTTGCCGACCAATTTAGCTGCAACTACTGCTTTGAGGACGCAGCAAATTATTGCACATGAAACTGGTGTTCCAGATTATGTTGATCCTTTGGGTGGTTCTTATTTGGTCGAAAATTTGACTAGTAAAATTTTGAAAGGTGCGAAAGACTATATTGAGAGGATTAAGGATTTAGGTGGTGTGGTTAAGTGTATAGAGACAGGGTGGCTTCAGAGTGAAATACAAAATGAAAGTTATAAAACTCAGATGGATATTGAAAACAAAGAACTTATTCAAGTAGGTGTTAATGAATATGCGGAGAGTGAGGAAAATAAATTTGAGGCGTTGAAATTAGATCAAGAGGTTAGTGATAATCAAGTTAGAAGAACGATTGAGTTTAAGAAAAAGAGGGATAGTAACAAAGTTTCAAGAGGTATTGAAAAAATCAAGAATACTGCAGAAGGTGGAGGTAATTTAATGCCTGTATTTATAGAATCTGTGGAGAGTGGACTTACGCTTGGTGAGATATCGGATGCATTGAGAAGTGTGTTTGGTCGTCACAAAGAAACCATCACTATTTAGCTGCTCCATTTTTTGTACAAGATATAAATAAATTTCAAATTATAATCCTGAAATGTAAAAAAGGTGATTATTGTGGTAGCATAGTGCCTCAACAATCCCTGCCTTTGTTTTAAGGAGATGTTTATGAATTTTAAAATTACATTTATCATCACTTTGTTTTTTGTAAGCTCTGTGTTTGCTAACCCGGATAGTTGTCTTGAAGCTCTGAAAAATAAGTATGATCAAGATGATTTAATCGATGCCATTCATACAAATGATGCGGATGAAGTTCAAAATATTTTAAACTCTGGTGCTGTTGATCCGGGCTTAATTGGAGAAGCTCTTGATGAAGCTCTTGATGAAGCTCTTTATGTTGCAAAAGAACACGGTTATTACGACATAGTTCGTTTGCTTGAACAATCAGGTACCAATATGCAGAATATGGCAACGGAAGATGATGAAGCTACACAGATGTTCGACCACATACATGGAGGAATTATTGTCAAGGATTTAGATGGATTATTAGATATAGATGAAGTATTAATAAGGGAATCAGATGAATTATTAAATTCAGATGATGAAGTATTAGATGAAGCATTACTTGATGCAATTGATTCAGGTGATGTTATTCAAACTCGAAAGATTCTAAATTTTGTTGGCGATGAAGAAGATATTAAAGCTAAGTTAAATCAGCAGGATATTGCAGAAACAACTTTGGTTTTGCATGTAATTGAATACGGTACTTCTGACATGCTTCGTTTGCTTATAGAATTGGGAGCTGAGGTGAATGCACAGGACGGCTATGATGGTACAGCTCTTATATTATTTGCAATCAGAGAGGGTCATGTTGAAGAGCCTGAGAAGTTTCGTGTGCTTATAGAATTGGGAGCTGAGGTGAATGCACAGGACTATAATGGTGACACAGCTCTTATGTTTGCAAGCAGAGAGGGTTATTTTGAAATAGTTGATCTGCTTTTGAAGTCAGGAGCTGAGGTAGATAAGACAAATAAACAAGGTGATACAGCTCTCATGATTGCAATTAGAGATAGTTATGATATTAATACGGTTCGTTTGCTTATAGAAGCAGGGGCTGATGTAAATGCGAAAAATGATGATGGTGACACGGCTCTCACGATTGCAAGTGCAAATAGTTCTGATTTACTCAGAAAAATTGAAAATAGTAATGCATTTGATGAGTTTTTAGAAACCTTCCAATTATATTTTTTTATGAGGACATGGTATGCTGCACGGTATACCCCATATATCCCACATATCTCGTACTCTGAAATATGGTCCATATTGATAGAATCGGGTATAATAGATTTGAAAGGCCTTGGTGAAGATAATCCTTCACGAGCAATCATGCTGATTGATTGGATAAAGTCATTTGAAGATAGGCCTTTACTTTACATCTACGAAATTTAACTTGATTTTATCTATTTTAACTAGATCGTGCATCTATTATTGTATGGATTATTCTTGGCCACTAAAATATTTGAGGAAAAAAGAGAGTCGATTTATTGTTAGTAAAACTCCGATCTTGGTATGTTTTAAATTTGTTTTGTTTTTAGTAACTTTACAAAACTTTTAAAGCTGTGTATTTCAACTCCATCCTTAGTGATCCTATTTGTCTTGCCTAAGTAGATCAATATCCTTCTTTTTACATTTTTTAATGAAGATATGGCTTTTAGCCCTTTTAAATATTGAGGCTGAATTTTCTCTGATGCCTTTACTTCAATCGCTACTATTTTATTGCCTTTAACTACTAGAAAGTCGACCTCTGTTTTCTTTGCATCTGCAGGTGACCAATAATAAATATCGTCAATTTCTCCATAAGTGTCCTTTTGAAAATTCAACAATGTAAATATTAATCCCTCAAATAAAGATCCTTTCTCCTCTGCTGTGACATAGCCATACTGAGATTTAATAGCTCTTACAAGGCCAGGATCAATAAAGTAGTACTTTGATTTTTTTCGCTCTCTCATTCTTAGTTTTGCATCATATGCACTTAAAGGTTTTAACAATAGCGTATCGATTAAAATTTGAAAAAAACCAACTACAGTAGGCCTGGCCACTTCACACTCCCTGGCTATGTTCGATAAGTTTGCAATTTGAGCATGAAACAGTGCTGCTACAGGCAAGAATCTGGAAAAACCACCTAGGTTTCTCACTATGGCCTCTGATTGAATTTCTTCTTTAAGGTAAATTTGAACATAACTTCTTAAAGTTTCCTTTTTATTTTGTGAATTGATAATCAACGGTAAGCTTCCAAATCTAAGTACTGAGTTAAGGCAAAAGTCATCTCCCATCTCCATAGGAGTTAAGGGATAGAGGGTTTTGTATAAAGCTCTCCCTGCCAAGAGGTTGACTCCATGTTTGCGCAACTTTCTTGCACTAGAACCAGTCAGAATAAATTTAAGTTTTTTGTCTTCAATTAACCGGTGAATTTCGTTTAGAAGATTAGGTAGTCGTTGTATTTCATCAACAAAAATCCATTCACCTGGGTTTTGTAAAGAAAGCTCTTCATAGAACATGCTAGGGTTTGCCAAATAACTTTGATACTTTCCTTCGCTTAACAGAGATATTTCCTTAGCATGTAGGTTTAGCTTTCTAACAAGAGTGGTTTTTCCTGTTCCCCTAGGCCCAAAAAGAAAAAAACTGGACTTAGGACATTGAAAAATTCTTTTATATAACTTGCTCGACATATATTAACCCCTGATTTGGACGCGAATTTTGAACATATCGACATTATATTACACCGTTTTTTGATGTCAAGTTATACATAAATATACATTTGCCTATAGCTTATTGGAATTACTGTGATTTAAATTCAAGCCATAGGGTTGTGTTGTTTAGTGATTTTTTGAGCTTTTCTTCTTATTCCTAAGCTTATAGAGCTTGTGCTAGGTTTAAAAACTTGAAAGGCTTTGTATATTTACACAAAGCCTTTCAAAAAAATATATCATTGTATTGTTGAGCAAACTATATCACAAACAGCTCATGGTTATAGTGACAAGCTTTTTTGTAAGTTAAACAACCTCTATGATCCTTGGCATGTTTCAGCCATCACTCTAATATTTTCAACCATTCTTGGTACATGCTCTTCCATTATTTTAGAGAATGTTTCATTTAACATTTTTATCTCTTCAGATTCTTCTTCATAACCATCTGATGGCATATCAAGGGTAGCAATGCTTGCACTCAATGTTATATAAGCTTGTTTCAAAGTGTCATTTAGCTTAACTCCAGCTTCACATAGTGCACGAACGGTCTGAGGATATCCATAGGTAATTGCTGCAAAAAGTGGTAGAGAAAAGTCGCTCATTTTCTCCTGCAAATCATCATTTTCACTCCCTACATCAAAATCATTAAAAAGATCATGAAGGGAAACCACGCCACCATTATCGTTAATGTTGGCTCCAGCTTTGATTAACTCTCTGATCACTGCATCGTTTCTAGTTATTGCTGCTACTGTAATAAGGGGAATTGAAGTAGTGCTGACTGTCAAAAATTCATCTTCAAGCACAGGTTCATCGTGTTGCTCGCCCTTTTCAGTGACAGTGGATGAAGATGAAAAGGTTTTATGTTCCGTGTATTCCTTAAATACAGCCACAGTTTGATCGACATTAGCTCCAGCTCTTAACAATTCCTGAGTTATACTCAAATTGCCCCTCAATGTTGCTGCAAGTAGGGGAGTTAAGTAAAACCCTTCTCCACTATCATCATCAGAAAACGAAGCAACTGTGTTTACATCAGCATCAGCTTCGATTAATTCGCTAACCACCTCTCTATATCCATGTATTGATGCTACGATAAGAGGATTTAGAAAATTATGAATTGTTACATTTTCGTCAAAAAACCCACCTTCAAGGTTAATATTAATAGAAAGCTCACCTCCAAGGTCAACTTGAGCCCCAGCTTTTATTAATTCCTTCACTATTTCTAACTCTCCAAAACCAGCTGCAACCATCAGGGGAGTGGCCTGATAGTTAGTATCAATAACCGGTCTGATAAACCTGTTGTATGATCGCAGTCCAAAGTTCGATAGTGTGGATATACTTGTGTTTGAAAATAGATTACTTAGTGCTAAGAAAATGAATTGATCATAACTAAAGTGTTTGTCGACACTTTCTCCTTTTTCAATTAACTCTCGAACTGCATTTAGATCCCCACTTATTATTGCATTTAAAAAAGGATCATTTGATTCGGTTTTGGTAACCTTCTTGTCAAGACTAGCAATTAGTGCGCCAATCTCACCTTGCCCTACTTTTAAAGCCACCTTTCTGTCTGTATCCAGAATCTCAGTTGCATTTGCGCTTACGCAAGACAAACTGAAGATTAGTAGGGTTAATAAATCTTTCATGTTTACACTCCTTGTAAAAAAATTAATTTTGTATCTTTAAAGATGTCTGATGTGTATTAAGAAATAGTTTGAATACTGTATGATATTTTTTGTAGTAGTGCTTCAAACTCTACCACGCCCCCTAATTTTTGTCAAGTTAATAGGGTTTTGTTAGGGAATGTACTTTCCAAAATAAACATACATGCATAACTGTCGAAAATATATGTAACATATACACAGTAGGAAAAAATTTCCGCAGCTCAAGCTACTAATTATAAAAATACCTAATGTGATATACGATAGTCCGTCTAGATATACGCATAATTCACCTAGAGTTTAGCTCACTTAATAGCGTATATAACCATTAAGAGAAATTTATGAAATTTAACATTACATTTGTTATCATGTTATTTTTTGCAAGTTCTGTACTTGCTAGTTCAGATGGTTGTACTGAAGCTTTGGAGAGTAAATATACCGGCGCAGATTTAGTAGTAGCTACTAACAAAGGTGATGTTGCCTCCGTTCAGAAAATTTTAAATTCTGGTTCTGATATTGATATGTACTCGATTAACTTTGCTCTTATACAAGCAAGCTCAGGGGGTCATTCTGACATAGTCAACCTGCTTTTAGAAACAGGAGCCAATGTACATGTGCCTAGTTCGATGCATAAAGAAACAGCTCTAGTGATTGCAAGTAGAGAAGGTTATACTGAGATAGTTCGTATACTTATAGAAGCTGGAACTGATGTAGATTCGCAAAATTCGTTATATAAAGAAACAGCTCTAATGGTTGCAAGTAGAGAAGGTCATACCGAAATAGTCCGCCTGCTTCTAGAAGCGGGAGCTGATGTGGATTTGCAGGATAACGGTGGTAGAACGGCTCTTATGATGGCAAGTAAAGAAGGTCATACTGAAATAGTCCGTATGCTTTTGGAGTCTGGTATGTTGGAAACAGAAAAAGGTTATTCCGAAGTAGTCCGCCTTCTTTTGGAGGCAGAGTCAAAGGCAAACAAGAAGTATAGTGAAGCTGAAATAGCTCTAATGATTGTAAGATCCAAGGACACAGGTTATGACAACATAGTCGACCGGCTGATAGAAGCAGGAGCTAAACAGAACAGAACCCCTTTTGTTAGTGGTATCACTCGATTCTTTGAATCATTAAGGAATTAGCTTTGAGAAATTAGATTATTTCTAACAAGTACTTTAGTACTCCTCCCCACTACTTTGTCAAATCAGATCATGAAGTAAACGAGATGTCGAATTAACTTAACTGGTAGTGCAGCACTACTCCCAAAAGTACATGTAATATGTGCATGGACAGGAAAAAATTTCTGAAGTTCAAGTCGCTAATTATAAAAATACCTAATGTGATATACAATAGCTCATCTATATGCACGCATAACTCACCTAAGAGATATTTATGAACTTTAACATTATATTTGTTCTTATTTTGTTTTTTGCAAGTTCAGTGTTTGCAAACTCCAATGGTTGTCTTGGAGCTCTGGAAAGTAAATATAATTCACATTTAATAAAAGCTACTTCTAGAGGTAATGTTGTTGAAGTTCAAAATGCCTTAAACTTTCTGAATGATATGGATTATATTAACGATGCTCTAATTATAGCAAATTCAGAAGGTCATCAAAACATAGTCCATATGCTTATAAAAGAAGGAGCTAATTTGTCTTCAATCAACCGTGCTCTAGTTGAAGCAAGTTTAGAAGGTAATTATGAAATAGTTCGTTTGCTTATAAAAGCGGGAGCTGATGTGCCTTGGTGGTACAACTATAACAGAGACTAATAAGGCAATCCACTTAGGTTCTTACAGAAGAGTTAGCCTTCTTTAAGAGTTTTCAAATAACACCTAGCTATTTAAGAGTTGTTTTACCTTTATCTGTTATCTGTTTTTACAGACATATAAAAATAAAGCTACGGTTATAAATTTGGAACAAATTACAAAATTTTTTGAGAGTATTTTTTATTGTGGGCAAATATGTTGTTTCAGCTCGCAATACTATTTACCTTTTTTCATGCTCCTGGGTTTTAATATAATTAACCTTCAAGTCATTCCTAAGAATATGATATACAACGACTCATCTGGATGCGTGCATAACTCACTTAAAATTTCATTCACTTAGTAGCGCATGTAATCATTAGGAGATATTTATGAATTTAAGAATTATGTTTATTGCCGCATTATTGTTTGCAAGTCCTATTTTTGCTAATCAGGATACTTGCCGTGATGCCCTGAGAACTGAACATGACAGCACACAATTAATGAATGTTGTTCGTAAAGGCAGTGTTGATGAGCTTGGCAAGTATTTAGATGCAGGTGGTAATATACATTTGCGGGATTCAGAGCATAAGACAGCTCTAATGATTGTAATTGAATATGGTCATTTTGACATAGCCAGCATGCTTATAAAGGTTGGAGCTAAAGTGAATTTGCGGGATTCAGATGATAAGACAGCTCTGATGTATGCAAGTGAAAAAGGTAATCCTGATACTGTTGAACTACTTATAGAAGAGGGAGCTGATGTTGGTTTGCGGGATTCAGATGATAAGACAGCTCTGATGTATGCAAGTGAAAAAGGTAATCCTGATACTGCTGCACTACTTATAGAAGCTGGAGCTAAGGTGGGTTTGCGGGATTCAGATGATAGGACAGCCCTTATGTATGCAAGTGAACGAAGTGATCGTGATACTATCGAACTACTTCTAGGAGCTGGAGCTAAGGTGAATTTGCAGGATTCAGAGGGTAAAACAGCTCTGATGTATGTAGCAACAAGTCATGGTTATGCTGTAAAGCTACTTCTAGAAGCTGGAGCTGATGTTGGTTTGCAGGATAGTGGTGGTAGAACGGCTCTTATGATGGCAAGTAGAGAAGGTCATGCTGACATAGTCCGTACATTTTTGGAGTCTGGTATGTTGGAAACAGAAAACGGTTATTTCGAAGTAGTCCGCCTTCTTTTGGAGGCAGAGTCAAAGGCAAACAAGAAGTATAGTAAAGCTGAAATAGCTCTAATTGTTGCAAAATCCAAAATACTTTTGGAATCGTTGGAAACAGAAGGAGATTCTTCTGAAGTATTTAGTGTTCTTTTGACCTCTAAGACTAAGGTAGATGAGAAGTATGTTGAAATAGCTCTAATGATGCTTGCCAGATCCAAAGATACAGGTTATGACAACATAGTCGACCGGTTGATAGAAACAAGAGCTGGACAGAATCGAAATCTTCTTAATAGAATCATTGAATATTTCAAATCGTTAAATCCTCGCTTTTTCGATTGGTGAAGAAGCTTTTAACGATATCACTAGATTCTTTAAATCATTAGTGAATAAGTTTTGAAAAATTCTCTTGTATAACCTACCGTCACTTTCTTTATCATTAATTTTTTCTTTCTTCAGACTCAGCAGATAGGAGTTCAATTATTGCTTCGAATGCTAACGCACTATGCTGTACTAGTGGTATATTGGATGGAAATGTTCCCGTACGATGACCTACTTTCAACATAAGTTCAGTAATATCTTTGGCTGTATATCCACGGTTATTTGTCAGAGATAAGTCGGTTTCAGCAAAATTTAAAAGTATCTGTACAACCTCCATATGTCCATGTTGCGAAGCTTTCATTAAGGCAGTTACTTTATTATTGTTTTGGGCATTTACATCTATGTCTGATCTTTCTAGCAAAGTTTTTACAATCTCAGTATGCCCACCTTGTGAAGCATGCATTAAAGCTGTCATTCCATCTTCATCTTGCATATTTACATCTGTTTCTGGTTCTTTTAGTAACAAGTCTATTACATCAACATGTCCTGATATAGCTGCACCCATCAGGGCTGTAATTCTATAACGATTACTAGAAACTACATCTATATATGGGTGTTGTAATAGATCTTCTACAATTTCCACATATCCTGATACAGCTGCACTCATTAAAGCTGTTGCTCCCATCGCATCTCTGATATTTACATCTATGTCTGATCTTTCTAATAAAGTTTTTGCAATCTCTGTATGCCCAAATTGCAAAGCATACATTAAAGCCGTCATCCCATTATTACTTTGAACATTTACATCTATGTCTGATCTTTCTAGCAAAGTTTCTGCAATTTCTGTATGTCCATATAATAAAGCATATATTAAGGCTGTCCTCCCATCATTATTTTTAGCATTTACATTTCTAACATTTACATTTATGTCTGATCTTTCTAGCAAAGTTTTTACAATTTCTATATGTCCAGATGATGAAGCATACATTAGGGCTGTGCCTCCGACAGCATCTTGGTTATTTATATCTACAAACTCACTTGCATGTTCATTGTCTTTTTGCTCATTAAGCAAAAACTCAATTACACATATGTGTGCTTCATCCAAGATAGCCTGAATTAAACCTTCATGTGCTTCTGGTTTATTTGTAAAATCATATTTGTATTGTTCGAGCTGTTCTATAACCTTGCTATCAGCTAAAATTGCACTACAATCTTTGGCATGCAACTTCTCAACTACCATAAAAGATATTATAAGTGCGAACACTAAAGATTTCTTCATAATTTCCTCCGTATGGTTTTACACTTGTTACTTAGGTTTGTATTACGCCTCTCCCACCGCCTCGCTCGAGTTAATATAGCATAAAACTTGTGATTTTAGATTTTATCCTTAACAGGATGCTAAATTTTTTACTCCTTAATGAAAATTATTAGTTTTTAAATGATAAAGCTAACCTAAAATTGTTTTGTTTTGTATTTTTTTTAAGAGTATATCCAACGGCAATACCTCAACATCAGAATACCTTAACTTAGTTTCACCCACATAAATTCCATAAGCCTTTGAAATAACTTTTTAGGTAATTTCAACAACCTAGAACACATAAATTTTCCCTTGCCGATAGTTCCGTTAATTTTACAGTGAATTTAACGGAACTATCGATATTGCTTATAACTTATTGAAATTACAGTAGTTTTATTGAGAGTCCAAAGCCTGGTTCTTAATTTTTTTGGGTTTTTGTACTTTGTTTTGTGGGCAAACTAAAAAGGCTTTACGATCGTAAAGCCTTTTTAAAAAGATATTTTATTGGAACTTTAAAAGTTTATAATAGTAAAAAGTTAGTTTTGGCAAGCTTCCCCCATCGTTATGATGTTATAAAATACCATCATTATGCCGTGTTTTTTGGGTGTTAATCCCGTCCCGACATCTAGCAATTTATCTCTATCAGGTAATACTCGTCCCGGTTCTACGGTGGATATTTCTTCAAATATTTCTTCGGTAGAACTATCTACCGTAGCTCCAGCTCCACAAAGAACGTTGATAACTCCTTCAGCAAAATAAGACAGTACCGCCAGTTTTAAAGGGGAGAAAACAGTTGTTATGGTAATATCATCATGAGCTATATCATAAATGTACCTCTCATTTATATTTGCACCAGCCCTGACTAGTGCATCAACTATTGTTGCATTACCAGTTAATGATGCAACAGATATGATAGTTAATTGTTCGTTAGCAGGAAGTATTGTAGGAGAAGGGTTGTTTTTATTTAGATAAATAATTGGTTGATCTATATAAGCTCCTTCTTCTAATAATTCCTGAACCAAATCTAAATCTTCAGATAGCGTTGCACCAAGCAAAGGTGTTAAAGCTAGTCTATGCGGCGTTGTGGGTGAGCTTGAAGGGGGTAGTAGTACTGATCGTGCAAAAATCTCACCCATAATTATATCGTGACTGTTATTTACATTTGCACCAGCGTTTATTAATTCTCTAACTATTTCTTTATGTCCTCCCAATGTTGCAAGAAAAAGAGGGCTTGGTGTTGAAGCCGTCTCTAGATTCGCACCAGCTTCGATTAACACTTTTACTATAGCTGTATGTCCACGGCCAGCGGCTATTGCTAATGGAGTGGACTTGTAAGCATTAATACCATTAATACCATTAATACCACCACCATATAAACCAAGATCAGTGCTATTCTTTCTGTAAATGTCAATAATCACTTCTATCGGTAATATACCATATCTATAAGTATCAACTTCACCATTTATAGCATCAAATGGAACTGCATCTTTGTTATCGATATATTCTTTAACTCTATTAGTATCACCTTCCCTTAATGAAAATAGATAGAACTCTTGGCTGTTCAAATACTCCTTATGATCAGTAGCACTATTTTCCATAAGAAGTGGTTGAGGGTTTGTTTTTGCGGAATAGTCATTTGAACAAGACAAACTTAAACAAGATACTATTAACATTAAAACATATATATATTTCATAAAATGCACTCCCATAGAAAATTGATGGTCCCGCGATTCTACCCATCACACCTCTACTTTACAAGTTGATTTTTATTGATTTACACGCAAATTATAATTACTATAACTACAATTTAATTTTATTAAGTTAAGCAATTAAGATCATTATGCTTTTTGTAAAATAACAAAAATTGTAACTAATTAAATATTTTTCAACACCACTATGTGGTTTAAATTTAAGCGACAGTTACCTTAAGAGATAAAACATGCAAACTATTAGAGACTTGGATTTAAACAATAAAAAAGTCTTTTTAAGATTAGATCTTAATGTCCCAATAAGTAAAGGAAAAATAAAAGACAGTTTTAGAATCAAAAGTGCAATCCCAACAATTGAATTTTTACTAAAAAATGATGCACACATTATCGTAGCTTCACATCTTGGAAGGCCTAAAAAAAAGGACATAAATTTTTCACTCACACCTGTAGCAGAATTCTTGGCAGAAAAATTAAATGTAGAAGTTGTCATGATAGATAATCCAGCTAGCGATGCACCTAAATCTCTAATCAAACAAACGAACTCTAAGAAAATACTAATGCTAGAAAACTTAAGATTTAATAAAGGCGAAGTTCAGAACAGCTCAAGGCTGGCTTCTAAGTGGGCATCTTACACAGATGTCTATATAAACGATGCCTTCGGGGTAAGTCACAGAAAGCATGCTAGCATAGATGCAATTTGTACTCTTGTAGAAACAAAAGGTATGGGCTTATTAATGGAACATGAAATTAATTTGTTAGATAAAATTAGAGATCCCAAAAGACCTTTCTTAGCTCTCCTAGGCGGAGCAAAAATAAACAAAATAGATCTAATAAAAACATTGGTAGAAAAAATTGATGTAGCCATCATAGGTGGAAAATTAGCACATATCTTCTTAGAAGCTAGTGGAATAGAAACGCACTCATCTGTACTCTATAAACATAAAGCATTAGCAAAAGACATAATTAACGCATTTGATGTGCGAGATAAGACACTGCTTTTACCAATAGATCATATTGAAGCAGAACTAAATGATTTAAATGCAGATAGAGTAAGCAAGAATATAACCAGTGGGTTTAGAGGTTTTGATATAGGACCTGATACGGTAACACTATATAGCGACCACATTAAAAAAGCGGCCACTATTTTTGCAAATGGTTCCATGGGAATGTTTGAAAAAAAACAATTTTCTGAAGGTACAATTAGTCTTTTAAAAGAAATTTCCAAATCCAATGCTATAAGCATAGCAGGGGGAGGAGATCTGGTACATGCAGCTATATCCAATAATATAGATATAGATCTATCCACAGGAGGAGGAGCAGGGTTAGAATACATAACAAAAGGAACATTAGCAGGCTTAGAAGCATTGGAGAAAAAAGCATGAAGTACTGGTGTGCTGCAAACTGGAAAATGAATAAAACTCCAGAAGAATGCGAAGCTTTTTTAAAAAATTTAAAACTAGAGACAAAAGATTGTGGAGTTATAATATTTCCACAAAATTTTTCTATTCCAAAATGTGCAGAAATTTTAAATGACAAAAAAAATATTATCTGGGGAAGTCAAAATTGTTACTTTGAAAATGAAGGTGCTTTTACAGGGGAAAACTCACCAAAACTACTAAAACAAATGGGTGCTAAATCTGTATTAGTAGGGCACAGTGAACGAAGAATAATTTTTGATGAAGATAATGTGATGATTGCTAAAAAAATGAAAGCCTGCTGTGATATGGGACTTATGCCAGTACTTTGTGTTGGTGAAAATAAAAATGAAGATACAAAAAAAGTTTTGGAAGAACAAATTACTACAGCTCTAAGTGAAATACAAAATCACAAAATAATTATTGCATATGAACCGGTATGGGCTATAGGCACAGGCAATAATATTGAACCTTCCAAACTCACACAAACAGCTTCTTTTATAAAAAAAATTGTAAAGCCTAGCATAGATATGAAACTGCTTTATGGTGGTAGTGTTAAGGAAGAAAATGCAAGGCAATATGCTAGTATTTCCAATCTAGATGGATTTCTAGTGGGAGGGGCATCTTTAAAACTTGACAGCTTTATGCAAATACTACATATACTTCATGAGATAAAAGGTGGTTAAAACGTGGGACTTCTAACTGTTTTACATATTTTTGTGGCCGTCATTCTTATTTTTCTTGTACTTGTGCAAGATTCTAAGGGTGCTATGGGCAGTACGTTTGGTGGTGGAGGAGGCGGAGGAAATACCCTGTTCGGAGCCACTGGTGCGGATAATGCACTTACCAAATTAACTAAAGGTTTTGTGGTTTTGTTTGCACTTACTTGCATACTACTTACCAGACTTTCTGCACAAAACAGAGATAGTGTTTTAGATGAAGTCGGTGCAGGAACCAACACACCAACAGAGGCTGTGGAATCTACAGATGTTGAAACTACAAACACTCAAACAGACACCCCTACTACATTGGGGATCACTCCCACAACTTAAAACATAAAGCCCTCTTTTATAAGTTTGATATGAAAAGGTATATAACTCCGGCTTTATTTATCTTATTGGGATTACTATTCTTAATTTTTTCTCAAGCTGAATTTTGGGACTTTGAAAAAACCATAGATCCTATAGCAAAAATTTTAAACTCCACCAATAACTCCGCTAAATTTAGACCTAGCACAAGCATAGAGTTAAAATCTGTTAAAAAAACATTAGGGCATAGGGATATTCTACTAACCAATAACTCAGTAGTATCTTTAGAAATTTTAAACTCAGGTGTTACGTTAGATATTTTAAGAAACTCAATTGTAATATTCAAAAAAATTAGCTCTGATGTAGTGCTTACTTTTTTGGAAGGTAACTTTAGAGTAGTAAGCTCAGACTCACCAAATAAATACACAGTTAATAGCGTTGGATTAACTGATATCCTCACGCTAACAGTAAAAATAGATAAAATTCATAGGCAGATCTATGAGCCAAGCGATATCAGAGGAAGTAATGAAAGAGAAGATCCGTATATAACCAGTGTTATGGACAAACACTTAGATCTTTTCGAAAGATGTTATCATAGACTTTTAAAAAAAGATCCAATGCATGAAGGGGGGTATATCAGCATGGCGTTTGTCATAAATACCTCTGGTTATGTGTCATATATAAAACTTGCCGATAGTTCTATACAAGATACAGAGCTTCAAAAATGTGTAGAAAGAGTTATCAAAACAATTAAATTTAGAGGGCTAAAGTCTGAAACTTTCATAACATATCCAATCCAGTTTCAAGCAAAATAAAAATTTCTAAATAGGCATTGCATTTAGTACTTTGAAATTCAGCAACCTTTTTATTTCCTCATTATGCTTGGAGTAAATCATTACACATCCTCCGCCTCCAGCTCCACATATTTTTACAGCACTGTCTTTAAACTCACCAACTATATTTGCTATTTGAAAAATAGCTTCGCTGGTAAATGTTTTAGACAACTTGACTCTAGCATCAAACTCAAGTTTTAACAGCTCGCTTAGATTTGTTAGGTTTTTAGTTTTAAAAAGGTTATAAACTTCATGGGAAATGTCAGCTAACTCTTCTAGAGTTTTTAATGTGTTTTTATTTCCACTTACTGCATCAGAAAATACAGTCCAATTATTAATACCAGAGTTATGTGGTTTTCCAGTGTATACCAACATAAAATTATCTTTAAACTTGCCAATAGGATCAAAGGTTTCGTAAGTAATACCGCCTACAGAATAGTTTATTGCTGTTATGCCTGATTTTAGAATAGGTGCAAAATAATCTTGAGTACCAGCAGGTTTTCCTAAAACATAGGACTCTATATTTTCAGCAAGTGTAACTTTTTGTAATACACTTAGATTTGTATCAGTAACCCGTTCCATGCATTCAATTGCAGATATAAGTAGGCTTGAACTAGCACCGAGACCTCCACCTACAGGGCTCTGAGAACTGGTGGTAAGTGTAAAAAAGTCGTTCGGGCTAAAATACTCAAACAACTTTACAAATAATTTAAGCCTATCATCTTGGCTTTGGAACAAATCTTGAAGGGAATTAAACTTTGATACAAATTCTAAATCCTTAATATCTAGCGTAATTAAATCATCTGATCTAGTATATGTGGTGGTGGTAAAAATATCTATAGCAGTTGTTATAGTGTAACATTTTTTGTTTATAAGGCAGTATATTGGCCACAAATCAAGGGTACCACCAGATATATCAACTCTACAAGGACACTGTACTTGATTATTCATCACTCTTCTTGTGTAGTTGCAGTTACAGTGGATTTAATTTCTTCAGCTATTGGTAAAAAGAAATCATCCTTAGCAATTGTAAAGTTAATATCAGCTATTGAGCTAAAGGCTTCTATTTTATCTTCGTAAGCATTCCAGTGTAGTTTGTAGTTCATCTCATCATTATTTTTAAATTCCAAACTGTTTTGGCCTTCTATTCTTTTTCTTATGTCTTGATCTATAAACTCATCTACCTGTAGGCTGGATATGTTTTCTATTAAGCTAGAAACTTTCATAGAGTCCACATCTAAATCCTGTGACAGCCATTGTTCATCTGTTTTTGAAATAGTAATTGTTTTTCCGTCTTCATTCAAAATTATAGAGTTGATATTTTCTGAGTTAAATTCAAATGGTTTAGTTTTATCTCTAAAATCATCTCTATCCAGCATCATAGCTGTAGTATATTCACTCATTACTCTAACCAAAATATTTTTTTGAGATGAATAAACCAAAGCATAATTGCCAGAGACTTCATCGCTAACCTTTAGAGTGTCTGTTCCTTTTTCTGACACAAAAGATACAGTAAGTGTTGGGTTTTTAATAGTATCCTCTTCTCCTATGAACTCAACAGCTTGTAGATATGCGGCTCTAGCCATAAAGGCGTCTACTTCACTGTAAGACAATTCAATACCAGAGGATACCCAAGTGTCTTCTGATTTTTCTATTGTAAATTTACTCTTACCTTCTACTTTTATTTTTTGAATTCCTTCTGAAAGATCAATAACTGACTTGTCTCTAAATTCTCCTTCTGTTTTCTCTAACAATCTATTCCAATCAACAGATGATATATATATATCACTTCCCTTAGCTATGTAGACCTTTGCATTTAGTCCTGGTGTACTTCCTATGCTCAATTTTTCTATATTACCATTTGTATCGTGTAGTTCAAAAAATCCTGTTGGATTATCTAAACCATATTTAGGTAAATCAACAGCACCTTCTAATTTTTCTAAAGTGAAAGATTTAATTTCTTCTAAAAATTTATCAACCGCAATAGTATCTCCATTATATTCTCTGGAGGCTTTGACCTTCCAATTATTTTCTTCCTTGGTTAGCTCTATTTTGTTTTCTTTTGAAATTATAATTTTATTAATGTCGGGGTGTTTTAATAGGACTGCCTGACTTTCACCTTCTTTTAATGGGCTTTTTTTAAATTCATAGATGGCGTATGCTGCAACAAGCAACACAATGGGTATAAAAATTTTGAAGTTCATCATAACCCTTTCCTTCTATAGGATATGACTATACCAGTGATGATGAGTAAAATAGGTAATATTGTAAAAGGGATTGCATTAAACAGCCTAAATTTAGTAGTGGTAAAAGAGGCCATCATAGTTTGAGCTGGTGCTTTGGGTCTTATGTTTATTAAGTCTTCATCTCTTAATAGGGCAGATACAGTGTTTAAAACCAAGTCTCTATTTAGTTGCTGAAAAATTCTGGAATTACTAAAGATGTCACTATCACCATAAAGTACTGCTAAAAACTTGTTTTCTTCTTTGTCCTCAGGTTCATTTTCTGGTTTTTCAAAACTTCCTGTAACAGAATAGACTACACTAAATGGTCCTCTGCCAGTAATATTTACTTCTCTTGCAAGTTTTGATGTAGAGACAGTAGTGGCATCTGTCTGTACAATTTCATCATATTCAAATGAATGTTCCAGATTTTCTATTCTCTCAAATCCAGATACCATGAAAAACAATGATGCTGCTCCTGGAGTTAATTTTGCGGAAATTTCACTTGTTTGAGAATACCGAATTCCAAGTGCAGTTACAGGTACATCACCAAAAAGAGCTGACATCCTGTCAATTACATACTCATTCTTATACCTAAGGCCCAGAGCATTTAATATAGGCCCTGTGCCGTGTCTTGTCTCTGGGTCTATTGCAATAAGCAAATTGCCACCTGACTTAAGGTAATTTGTTAAGGCTTGAACCTCTGTCCTTAAAAGTGGTTGGGTAGGTCCTAGAACAAATATAGCATCTGCATCGTCAGGTATCTTACCTTCTGTTTCTATAAAACTTAAAGTTTTAACTTGGTAGCTTAGGGCTTCTAACTCTGTTTTTAAAGTAAGACCGCCTCTTTGTGTATCAGACGAAATGTCTATTTCTCCATGATTAGACAAAAAGTATAGTGTTTTATCTGTTTCTCTTGTTACTTTAATTATAGCATTTGTTATATCCTGTTCTGTGATGCTAGTACTGCCTACCATCATCCTGCCTGACGAAGTTTCTATTTCAGTGCGTTTGTCTTTGTACTCTAAAACTATGGCACCAGATTCATCTATATTGTATTCCTTGCTAAGAGCTGGTTCTAAATGTGGATTTATATAAGTTACATTAACATCGCCAGCTTGCTTATATAGTCTAATTTTATTTTCAAATGTATTCCTTATGTTGTCGTGTTCAGCTCTGCCCTTTATTAAAAAACATTTAAATTCCAAAGGTTCCTCCAAATCATTTATTACTTGCAAAGTTTGATCAGATAATGAGTGAAGTTTTTCAGTGGTTAAATCCCAAACTTTGTTATTTTTAAAAAATATGAAATTCAAAGCAACTACAAGGACACAAAATAATAGAATACTTGCACCAATACTTAGTCCATGCTTTGTGGTTTTTAGCAAGAAGAATTTTTTGTAAAACTTAAAATCTAAGACTACTGCAGCTACTAAACCAGCTGCACTAAAATACAAAGGTAAGTAGTGCTTGGAAGTCAAAAACATGGAAAGGTATCCAACTACAGCAAATAGCAGCAGGCAAAATAGAGAAAAAATTAGACACAATTTACCGATTTTACTCATGGACTTATGCTCCTCCTCTGGATGATTGCAGAACATTTATACTTAAAAAACAAAATGTACAGATAACTGAAGCAAAAAAGATAAGACTAGAGGTTTCGAAGCTACCACTATTGAATAATACAATGTGTTTTGTAAGAGACACATATTCTACTACTTCTTTAACGTCGGCATTTTGCACAAACATGCCAATCCAAGATATAACCCATAGACTAAAAAAGTTTGCTATCATACCAGAAATAGCTGACCAAACAACAGACTCTGTAAAACTAGAACAAAACAATGAAACAGAAGTAAATACCGCAGATAACAATAACAACCCAAAGTAAGCAGAAAGAAGTTTACCCCACTCTATATCCACTCCAAACATAAGGGTACTTAGAGGATAGATTAAGCTTATTAAAACTATTAACTTAACAGCGTTAAAAGATCCTATAAATTTGCCTACAACAATTTGAAGAGAGGTTATAGGGCTTGTCATGAGTAACTCAAATGTATTAAGTTTTCTTTCTTCAGCCAGAAGCCTTGCTCCAAACATAGGTACAATGAACATGAACAGAAATATAATACACCAGATGAGTGGTAAAAATACTGCATCATGTATGTTTACCTGATAGCTTGCTGACATTGGGTTGAGGTTTCCACTGCTAATGCTTCTGTGAAAATTAGATAGAAAGACAAAGTAAGTCATAGATAGGACTAAGAAGAGAATGCCACCTACGATAATATAACCAGGACTTGTTACATATCCTCTAAATTCTTTTCTAGCTATGGCCCATATCTGTCTCAATTACTTACCCTCTTTTTTTGTGTGTTCTCTAAAGATATCTTCCAAAGACACTTTGCTGGATGAAAATTCTAAAAGCCCAAGGCCTGCATTGACCACCTCTTTAGCTAAGTTTTCCTGCAAACTGTCGTCTTGTGCTATGTCCACCGCAAATTCTGTATCACCTATTTTTCTGTAATTTGTTACACCTTCAATCTTAATTAATTTTTCCTTAAGGCCATTAAGTGGTCTTTTTGTTTTTACCTTAATACCTCGGTGTCCGGACATCATGCCACTTAGATCTTTGAGGTTGCCTGTAAGCACGATATTTCCTTTATTGATGATTATGATCTTATCGCAGGTTTCTTGTACCTCAGGTAATATGTGAGTTGATAAAATTAATGTCTGATGATTTTTCTTGGTGGATTTAATAAGTGTCCTAATATCTCTTATCTGATTGGGATCAAGTCCAATTGTAGGTTCATCTAAAATCAATATTTCAGGCTCAGAAACTAGAGCTCCGGCAATGCCTACTCTTTGCTTATAGCCCTTAGATAAATTGCGAATAAGCCTGTGCCTCACATCTGTGATATTTAACTTTTCCAACACATCACTGACATTTCGTGCCAAGTCTTTGGTTGGAACATCTTTTAGCGCGCATAAATATAGCAAGTATTCTTTTACTCTCATATCTGTGTAGAGAGGTGGGTGTTCTGGCAAATAACCAATTTTCTTTTTTATTTGGATAGCTTTTTCAAAAATGTTCATTCCATCAATCAATACTGAGCCAGATGTGGGTGCCATAAACCCAGTTATAATTCTCATGGCTGTGGATTTGCCAGCTCCATTTGGACCAAGGAGTCCTACAGTATCTCCAGCTTCAATTTTGAAGTTTAGGTCTTTAATAGCGACATTAGAGCCGTAGTGTTTTGTAAGGCCCTTGACCTCGATCATTTAACAATCTCCTAGAGCTTAAAAATATTCTATATGTTATTTGCTATAAACCAGATTTTTACCAGTAGTATTTATTTAACTCAAGAAGTATATATGGGGCGTTAAAAGTAGGTGACTAGCCCATTTGCTGTGCTACAATTTATGGTATGAGCAAGAGAGTTTTAAAAATCCTTATTCCCACTATTATTTGTGGTTTTATCTTAATGGTGATTTTTCAGAATGTTACCCTTGTAACTGTTGAAGATATAGACAATTCAAGCATAGATAATTTTGAAGAGGTAAGATGTGAGATTGGCTTTGAGTCTGAGACAAGGCTTTTTGTGATAGCCAGCTATGATATTGAGACTGATACTGCTTCTTTGGTGATAAAAATGTTAGAAAACTCTGTTATAGAGGAAGCAGCTTTAAATGGGACAAGGGTTGAGGATGAAGATGGTTTTGTGAATTACATCACAACTGATTATGTCTTCAGATTTTATCTAGAAGATTCTCTTGGTATTCCTAGGGCTAATTATGCCATTTTAGAAAGCCCTAATGAGTCTTTTGATTTAGGAAATAGCTGTATTATAAACTAAAGGCCTTGATCAGGCAATCAGGCAATTGATTAAAATTTTTTTGAAAAATTTTAAAGCTTATCAATTGGCAGTTCAGTTCTACAATAATGCTAACAATTTATATTTGAGAGAACCACTCAAGAACCAATTTCAAAGAGCAATACCTAGTATTGTATTAAACTTAGCTGAAGGTAGTGCAAAACCGAACGCAGAGAGGTTATTTCAATTGGAAAACATAAAGCTTTATCCCGTGAGCCGATTAAACCAGCCAAGCAACAAAGAAAGAAGAAAGTTCTACAGAATAAGCCTAGGATCACTAAGGGAGGTACAAACCATATTAGACCTTATAAATCACAAAAAGCTAATTAGTGAAGCAAATATTCTGGGTGGATACATTTATAAATTATGTAAGAACACTTAAAGCGTCATGTGACATTTTTTGTTAGTAGATTGAAAAAAATTCAGATAGTCAAAGGATCTTAGTGGTTTCATAACCACCAACTTTACAAAAGTCTAGGGGCGGGTATATATGTAAGTGTTTATGAAGTTTAAAATAACATTTATAAAAACAATATCAATTGTCTTTCTTTTTACAAACGGAGCATTAGCTCAAACAGATAAGTGTTTAGATGCTCTAACAAAAGTAGCTAGTTCTGTTTATCGGGAAGAACTTGAAGAGGTAGCTATAGAAAAAACGATTGAGGATATCAGAACCTTACTTCTTGCCCAAAGACTCAATAAATTACAAGAGGAATTGCAGGAGGGACTACATAAAGTTATTGATAAAAGTAATTTGAATGAGGCTAGAAAACTAATAGCTGATCACAAAAACACAAGGAAACTTTACGAAGAAGACCTAGAATTGTACGAAATAAAACTAGTTGATATTAACGCGCTTATATATAGTGCAATTAGCCGGGACAATTATCGCTTACTTGAACTAATATTTGAAGAATATGAAGAAGGTACAGACTTTTTCATCAACGGAACATCAAATTTTATCAATGAGAAGTATCATCCTTCCTTTCTAAATTATACCTTAAGTTTGCCTACTTCTTCATCGTCAGTGTATATTCTTTTAGAGCATCCCAATATGAATGTAAATCGTCATATATTTTCTGACCCGAAAAGACCTGGTGCATTGACACATGTAATTGAACACACCAATGATACATATGTAAAAAAGATTCTAGAAAGGCCTGAGTTAGAGCTAGATGAAGACGATTTAGCTTTCTACTTATCTAGAGCCATTAAAAAAGTGATGTCTGTAAAAACATACGATAGTTTTACAGTACTTAAAGCATTTTTAGAATATGATTTTATGCAAGATAGCACAGTCAGAAAGAGAGTGGTTGAAAAGGCTCTACAGAGTATAGGATTTTTTGCTTGGTTTTTTGCAGATAAAATGCTAAAAGAACTGATTGAAAACCACGGCTTGGATATTGCTCACTAGACTTTCACGCGTAGGCTCTTTTTATAAATTTTAGTGAAAACAAATAATAAATACAAATATAAGTGATTAAACGTAATTAGATATAAGTAACAAATTTAACTATATGGATGGAGGAAATTATGAAAAAATATTTAATGCTATCAGCATTTGTTGTGTTTAGTGTAAGTCAGGTGACTTTTGCTAATCCAGAGCTTGAAGGAGAATGGAAGCTTATGGGCATGGCCTGTGTTGATGTTGAGAAGGATGAAGTATCATCACCTGTTTCACAGGATGTTTTACCCGAAGATTCAGCTGGTTATATTAAATTTACAAGTGATGGTGATGCAACTGGAAGTTTAGATATTATGACTGCCCAAGTAGTGCCTACTTATTCTCATGACTTTCATTCTGGGGGGGCGCCAAATATAGAATTGGACATTGAAACTTGCAATGTTAATGGCACATATTTTACATCTTTGGGAACAGGAACATATGTAAAGTCTATTAATGCAACTGTTGATATACTTTCAGCCTCTGGAGAATGTGCTGAAGATGAAGATTTCGATATGCTTCAGTCGTTAGGAATTACTCTTAGTGTATCTGTTGGTGGTATCGATTATTTTGTAGAATCTAATAGATTATATTTGGTAGGCTTGCCATCTTTATCAGGTGGTTATAGTACCAAAAGTACTAGCTACTATAGTGGTACACGTTTTAATCCTGAAGAAGATTTTGTAGATGAGCCTGAAGTAGTAGATACTGATCTTGATTGTGGTGAAAATACAAAGCTAGCTGTTGTTTTGGAGAAAATGTAGAAAGATTTTATTCTTATTATAAGTTTCTAAATTAACAATAAAATATTTTTTGAAAGGCTTCACAATTGCGAGGCCTTTCAACTTTGTAAATTAAAACCTGTACATAATTCATGACCGCTGGTATGGCTTAGTCCTATGTTTAAGCTTTCCAATTCAAGTTTTAAAGTTGAGATTTTGGCAGGGCTTACCACCTTTTTTTCGTGTGCTTATGTAATTGTGGTGGCACCTAGTATTTTAGCAAATGTGGGTGTTCCTATAGAAGCTCTTGTCACTAGCACAATTTTAGCCAGTAGTTTGTCTTCCATAGCCATGGGTATTTATGCTGACAGGCCGTTTGTTTTAGGCCCTGGTATTGGAGTACTGGCATTTGTCACATTTTATATGGTGGGCACTCAGGGTGTACCTTTCGAGACAGCTTTGGGTGCTGTGTTTTATTCTGGTATTTTATTTCTTTTATTGTCTGCATTTGAGGTTAGAGAAAAAATAGTAAGGGCAATTCCAAAATCTCTTAAGCTTGCAATCAGTGTTGGAATTGGGCTTTTTATTACCTTTCTTGGTCTTATGAACTCTGGATTAATCACAAACCACCCAACCACAATAGTTACCTTATCAAAATTTGATGCCAAATCTCTAACGGTTGTGGCGGGTATTTTTATAACAATGTATCTTTTGATAAAAAAGATGGTGGGTGGTTTGTTGCTTTCTATTATCATAGTGACTATTTTGTCTATTCCTATAGGTAGATTTTGGGGAGATATGGAACCTGTTGTGGTTTATAAAGGCTTGTTATCGTCACCTGATTTGTCATTGATAATGTCATTGGATTTTAAGGGCGCGTTGAAGTGGACATTTCTGCCAGCTTTTTTTTCTATAGTGTTTGTTGATTTGTTTGATTCGCTTGCCACTTTTATTGGTGTATCTCATGTGGGAGGTATGGTGGATGAAAAAGGAAATCCAAAAAAATTAAGAAAATCGCTCTTGGTGGATGCTTTTGGAAGTGCTATTTCTGGTTTATTTGGAGTAACAGCTGTTACAACCTATATAGAGTCAGCAGTTGGGGTTTTGCAGGGGGGAAGAACGGGTCTTACGGCTGTTGTAGCAGGGCTTTGTTTTTTGCCTTTTTTGTTTATGGGTCCTTTGATCTCTTCCATACCAATTATTGCTTCTGCTCCTGTTTTAATTTTAGCAGGTAGCTTTATGATAAGACCAATTTTAGATATTGATTGGGAAAAGGTAGATGTTGCACTTCCTGCCTTCATGTCCATTGCCATCATTGCTTTTACTTGCTCTATAACAAACGGAATTATTGCAGGTTTCGTGTCACATGCACTTTGCAAAATTTTTTCGAAAAAAGCAAAGGAACTCACCCCCACATTTTATATAATTTGCATTGTTTGCATTGTGATATTTTCGATGGAACAGCTTAGATAAGGCTATGTTAAGACCTTAAAAGTTGTTTCACATCAATTAAAATTAGCTTAAACTGTAGATGCCGATCTATCTGGTTTAAATATTTTTGGTGTAAGTTAGGTTATGTGGTCAAGGTAGGGTAAAATGGTCGATGCTTCTAAACCAAACAAAACCTCTAGGTGGTGGGGACCTCCGATACACGGAGAATATTAGTTAACCTCACATTTGTGCTTGCAACATGTCATATTTGAAGTTAAACTTCAAATATGACAGGTTATATACCTAGAAATATTCTTCGAGAAGTACTTGAATCCTTAAGGGATTATCCTGTTGTGGCCATATTAGGCCCTAGGCAGGTTGGCAAATCTACACTTGCGAAAAAAATAATACAAAAAAAAACAAATAGTCTATATCTAGATCTGGAAAGACCTAGTGACTTAAGAAAGTTAGATAATGCAGAATATTTTTTCTCCCAAAATAAAAAATCGCTAATATGCTTGGATGAAATCCAGCAACTGCCCGAAATTTTCCCCCTAATAAGAAGTCTTGTAGATGAGCGAAAGAAAAGTGGACAGTTTTTGGTTCTAGGAAGTGTATCTGGTGATCTGTTAAAGCAAAGTGGTGAAAGTTTAGCTGGTCGTATTTCTTACATAGAAATGCCACCGCTGTTAGTTTCAGAGGTGTCAGATAAAAAATTTGAGACTCTGTGGAGTAGGGGAGGACTTCCTAAAAGTTTTCTGGGAAAAACTGATGAAAAAAGTCTTGTGTGGAGAGAGAACTATATCAATGCCTTTCTAGAAAGAGATATAGCAAGGCTTGGTATCAAAATTCAAACGGGGCTTATCAAAAGACTTTTTAAAATGCTGGCACATAGTCATGGTCAGACTTTAAACTCGTCAAAGCTGGCTGGTTCTCTTGGGGTTAGCTCCCATACTATAAATTCATATATTCATATTTTAGAAAAGGCGTTTTTTATAAGAAGACTTGAACCTCTTTATTCAAATTTAAAAAAAAGACTAATTAAATCTCCTAAAATATACATTAGAGATAGTGGGGTTCTTCATGCGTTACTAGAGATAGAGTCTTTTAATGATCTATTCGCACATCCGGTATATGGAAGGTCTTTTGAAAGTTTTGTTATTGAAAATATAATTTCTCATTTTCCTCGCTGGAATTATTCTTTTTATCTAACTAGATCTGGTGCAGAGATTGATTTAATAATGAAAAAAGGGCGAACCACTATCGCTTTAGAGACAAAAGCTTCAAAAGCTCCAGTTCCTGAAAGAGGCTTTTGGGAAGGCTTAAAGGATATTCATTTTACAAAAAAGTATATCATTGCTCCGGTGAATTCTAACTATCAAATCAAAAACAAAGTTACAGTTGCCAGTCTTAAACAATTCTTAAAAGATCTTAACTAGCTATGAACTTTTGTTTTAAATATCTGTTTTAAGTGTGGGATAAAATTTTTGTAAGGTAGAATTAAAATTCCGTCATCTGTAAGCCTTTTCTTTTTTTCCAAAGATACTACTATTTTGTTTTTTATTTGGGGATGTTCTTTAGCAAGCTCCCTCAAACCTTTTAAATTTTGGCCCGAAATTTTGTTTGTAGCTTTTGCTTCTATAGCTAGGTTAAGCTCACTTATTATAAAATCTACTTCTATTCCACTAGATAGTCTCCAGTAAGTTAGTTCATATCTTTTTTCAGAGTAAGAGTTTAAGGCGGTTAGTTCATGGAAAACCCAATTTTCAAATGCTTTGCCAAAAAGCGGAGAGCCTATTTGTATATTTCGTCTTTTTGATAAAAAATTTACTACACCCACATCATTAAAATAAAACTTGGGAGACCTTACAACTCTTCTTTTAGGGGATTTTGTGTGTGCTACAAGCCACTTTCCAATTAAAGTGTCTTCTAAAATCTGAAAATATTCTTTTACCGAATGGGAAGATATACCACACTCTCTTGCGATATTAGAAAAGTTTATAAGTTCAGTATCAGATAAGGCGGCTACATCTAAAAAGGTGGAGAAAGTTTGTAAGTTTCTAGTTAAGCCTTCGAAGGCAACTTCGTTCTTTAGATAGTCGGACACATAAGCCTCTAGCATTTGGTGTATTCTTTTTGAATTTATATGCTTTGGTAAATACCCATGGTTTAATATTTTTTCTAGATCAAAATCTTTTTTTAGCTCTTCTGAAATAAGGCCAAAAAGTTCGTACCTAATAGCTCTTCCACCTAAAAGATTAACATAGTTTTGCTTAAGCTTCCTTGCACTAGACCCACATAGGCCAAATTTAATATTTGCATTTTCGATTAGGTAATGAACTTCATTCAGTAGTTGCGGAACCTTTTGAACTTCGTCTATTATCACCCACTCAGGTTTTTTCAAAATAAGCTCTTCTCTAAGGTAGTGTGGATTTTTTGAATATCTAGCGAATTCATCAGATTTTAAAAGGTCAACCCACACAGCATCTGGAAACAAATGCTTTAATAAGGTAGATTTACCAACTTGTCTTGGCCCTAATAAAAAGAAACTAGTCTCTAAAGAGGGAAGACAGTCTAAAACTCTTTTGTACATGCTCAAATTATATCATGTATTTTTGAAGTATCAATTCAAAAATACATGTATTTTTTAAAAATTATTTTAAAAATACATGATTTTTTTAGAAAAGATAGAGTCAATAAAGCTGATTATGGTTTATACCAACATAAAGGTCTAACACCTTTTTCATAACCTTCTGCTCTAGTGCAACCAAGTGGGTTATCACACAATGCACCCTGAAACATAGTATCGAACCTGCACTGAAGTGAAGGATAGTCTGATAGAGTAGTTTCTACCACATGTTTATCAGGTTCGTACGGATTAACAGGTATATTCCTTCCGTGCATTATATCATCTAATACAATATTACCTACACCTGATATATTTGAGAGATATATATATCCAGCCAATATAGACTCCAATGCACCAACGGTTGTTAGATAACAGATTATTGTGTCTTTGTTTGAAGTATAAACAGAAGAGCATTCTTCTAGATAGTACCTTAGATAATCCTTAAGTATGTTAGTTTTTCCCAACCCTATGGTTTTATAGTGATCCAAAGCATCTTCTATAGGCACTTCTTCAATAGATAACATTTTTCTTTCATCTTCTGATAAGGAATTAATAAATCTTTTAGCACAAAAACTTGACCAGTAATCTGACTCACCCTCAAACATGTTGAAACTCATAACTTCAGTTTTGGGATTTTTAGCTAACACATGTCCAAATTCATGGCATATAGCTTGTACAGAGTTAAGTACCGTAACCAAGTGATTTGTACCTATCCCTATTTCTATTTTTATTTTTTGTCCATGTGAAATATTCTCGTTTTTGTTTTTGTATAAGGTGTTCATACTGCGTATAGGAATCATACCTGGGGCAAGTTCTACTACCAACGCTTCAAGATAAGATGTGTTGTTCATCTCTTCTCTATACAAATCACCCAATCGATTAGAGATAAAGAGGAGTTGATCTGTGTCTGCACTTGGGGTCGTTTCTAACATATACTGTTCGAAGTCGCAGGCAGTTTGTGAACAGAGAAGAAAAATAATTTTTATATAAAACCTAAAAGATAGTTTCAAAACAGCTTATCTTCTTCGTCTATTTTTACCAACCAGTGGAATCATAATTTCTGCTTCTAATCTGTGAGAGTGCATGGGATCCGCTAGTTTAAGACGATTTCCATCATAAAGGTCAAATGATGTTATGTACGGGTAGTTGTCTGCAACAAACAAGTACTTATACAAGGCACCTATTGATATATCATACAGTGGTGTTTGTACTCTGATACCGACCGTACCTTGGCTGGATCCTATAAAGTCCCAATCATGTACGAAAGCTATTTCTCCGGCTGGTGAATTTGATGTTATATAAACTTCGGTGTGTGTTAATCCAGATTGTATTCCTAAAATCGGTATTAAAAACGTTCCATTTTCAAACTCATACCATAATCCCAACATAGCCACTTTACTTGTGGTAAATCCATCTATTCCAGGGTTAATATTACTTCCATCGGTCCGAATTTGTGGTGTTGCGCCTATATCATATTCCAAATATGAAAATTCACCTTCTAATCTAAAATTACTTCTAAATTTATATCCAAATCCACCGGTAAACGAGGAAACAAAAACAGCATCATCTTCTGAAAGCCCTAGGATTAAAGGTTCTTCTTCAATTAGAAATTTTCCGTTTGTGTCAAATAAGGTGCCAGCTCCAGCTTTGATATACCATCCACATTCAAAATCTCTACACCTTTTTTGTGCTTGAGCTTCTGTTGCTAAAAAGACACAAAAGATTAATATGATTCGAATCATTTTGCCTCCGGAATCAATGCATTATCACATAGCACCGCTTATTATGGTGAGTGTAAGATTTATAATAGTAAAAAAGACAAGGGATTTTCGTACAAAGTTTTCCCTTAATTTGTGAGTAGATAGCATGAGCATCAACCTACAGTTACAAATTGCTAGAAGTTATTAAATATGCTACTTACCGAGCTTTGTATTTGTTGTTAAATAGGAGGGTGCCTTGAAGCATTTGGCCAATCTGGCAATTTTATTTATACTTATTTCAGTACAAGGTGCTTTTGGAATAACAATTTCAGAAAAATGCACTGATGCTCTAACTAGTTCAAATAATTTTGATAGGACTAAAAGACAATTTATTAATCAAAATCAGACTATTTTAGATAATCAATCAAGGAAAGATTTGTTTGAGATAATACAATACTTTGCTTCTATTAATAAAAACCAAACAAGGCCAATTCATAAATTACCACAGGTAACGCCTAATCTCAGTGAATTTGTATCGCACAAACAAGGTATCTACTACATTTGGTTTGGTCATTCTACTTTCCTACTTAATTTCAACGGAAAAATTATTTTGTTTGATCCGGTATTTTCAACATATGCATCTCCGGTAAAATTTGTTGCTAAGAGGTTTCAAGCTCCGGTAGTTAACCTTCAGGATCTACCAGAGATAGATTATGTTGTGATATCTCATGATCACTATGATCATCTGGATAGGAGTACTGTCAGGCACTTCATTAATACGGATACTCAGTTTATTGTTCCACTTGGGGTTTCATTTCGGTTAGTGTTATGGGATATTGCGGTGGAAAATATACGGGAATTAGATTGGTGGGGAGGATCAAGTTTTGGTGATTTGGAGTTTATAGCTACTCCTGCTCAGCATTTTTCTGGTCGATCTTTACATGAGCTAAACAAAACTCTTTGGGTATCTTGGGTTATTCGGGATAAAACTAACAATATTTATTTCAGTGGAGATTCTGGTTATTCTGATCATTTTAGCCTGATAGGGGAAAGGTACGGACCATTTGACATAACCTTTATTGAAAATGGCCAGTATAATTTAAGACAGTCTATGTTCCATTTATATCCTGAACAGACAGTGTTAGCCTTTAGGGATTTAAAAGGAAAAAAGCTTATGTCAATACATTGGGGTATGTTTGATCTTTCTGATCATAATTGGTTTGATCCAATAGAAATTTCAAACTGGTTTTCTTCTGTAACTGATGTGGATCACTTTACACCAATAATAGGTGAGATAGTGGATGTGCTTTCATCCAACAAAACTACTAGATGGTGGAAGCCGTTTATGGCTAATAATTATTAACTAATTTTCTTGATAAAGCAGTAAGCAAACTCAGATAGTTATTAGATTTAGGTTAGTGGTGTTGTGTAATTTTCACTTTGTATCGTATTTTTGTTGCATGAATTGACCAGAGTAAGTATGAACTTAGTTAACTTTGGAGGTACAAGGGTATGTCAATTTTTAGAATAACTTTTTTTAGTGCTATGTTTTTAACATGTGTTGCATCCGCAAATGAACCAAGTAAAGCTGAGATAGGTACTAATAAAGAAGTTTTGAAGCAAGCCACTACTCCATCTCAAGGTAATGATAATTCAATAATAGAACACAGTGGTATGGAAGAAGGTATTACTAGGACTCCGCAAAGCAGCAGGACTTTGCAAGCTTTGGATTTTGATTTTAAATTTTTTGATACTTTGAGCGAAGAGCAGGATGTGGTTATGTTTAGTGGAGAGTTAGATCATTCTTTTTCTCTTGGGTATTTTGAGCCGTTTTATAGAGTTAGCTTAGCTAGATTAAGCCTAGGAGGGACGACATACATAGACGGCTTTGGATCAGACATCTATGAAGAATCGCCCCTTGACGAGCTAGTTGATCCTTCCGAAGAATCTGGACGCGTGGGCACAACTGACACAATAGAGTCTATTAAAATGTGGGGATTGGTATTTGGGTTTGGAATTGGATTTGATCTTAATATGATAAACATTTTGGAAACAAAGAGAGATGGTATATTTACCCCATATCTTGGACTTTCCATAACATACAATATAATACGATTTGGTGTTGATGTTGATAGTTATAGTAATACTGGTCCATCTGGTGAGTCGAGCAGTGGGATAAGCATGTTTATTACAGGAGCTGAGTTAGGGGGGAAGTATTTTTTTACAGAACGATTAGCTATAAAACTTGCTCTTAATTATGATCGTGTTGTTCATGCATTTTTAACTGGTGATGGTGTGAAACATGATTTAACAGATGATGACTTTGGTGATGCAAATACATCTTTTGGCATAAAATCAGGAATCATATTCTATTTTTAGGTAGCAGTTTTTGCGAAAGTGGAGTTTGTATAAAAGTTAAGAAATAGTGGTTATACAACAGTATTAATTGGTGAGCCGCCCAGGACTCGAACCTGGGACCCTCTGCTTAAAAGGCAGATGCTCTGAATAAAACTAACAATATTTATTTCAGTGGAGATTCTGGTTATTCTGATCATTTTAGCCAGATAGGGGAAAGGTATGGACCATTTGACATAACTTTTATTGAAAATGGCCAGTATAATTTAAGACAGTCTATGTTCCATTTATATCCTGAACAGACAGTGTCAGCCTTTAGAGATTTAAAAGGAAAAAAGCTTATGTCAATACACTGGGGTATGTTTGATCTTTCTGATCATAATTGGTTTGATCCAATAGAAATTTCAAGCTGGTTTTCTTCTGCGGCTGATGTAGATCACTTGACGCCAATGATAGGTGAAACAGTGGATGTGCTTTCACCCAACAAAACTACTAGATGGTGGAAGACATTTATGGACAATAATTATTAACTAACTTTCATAGTAAAACAATAGTTAAACCCAGAATCATTTGTTCATCGATGATAAACTGATTTTTCAATAAAAGATAAGCTTAGCTTCTTCAAAAAATATCTAAGAAGTGTAGATCCTTGAGGTTGAGGATCCTGATGTTTTTTGCAAGGTTCCTAGCTATAATTTTCATAATTAGATCCTGGTCAAAATGTGGAGCTGAACTCCACACTTTAACTCACTATTAAAAAATCAAATAATTAATTTTTTGTAGAAATTCTAATGTGAGTTAATCAGATATAAACACCGTTGAGGTTGGTCCGTGCCAAGTTATGTTCCAAAGAGACATAACGTCTCTACCAATTAACAGCCCAATATTTGTAGGATCATTTGGGGTCTTCTGAGATTTTTCCAGATCGAAACCTAGGGTACAGGAGCTAACTCTTAGGTTTAATATTGATCGTAGCCTAGAGCCAATAAATGTTAAGTCAATCGCATAATCATCTGTACGTTGCAATCCGGCTGCTGTACGGGATGTACTGCTCCCTGTTGGTATCAATTGTAATTTCTTGGCCAGAGAAGAGTCAATGGATGTTCTAGTTGCCCCTGTATCAACTAACCCCCTTACTGCCATGTGGCTTTTTGTAATGCCTTTAGGTTGATTTACAAAAGCACTTGCAGTGCTTACTTCAACAAAAAGGTTAAGGCCCAAGTTTACTAACATATGAGGAGAGTGGGTTATTCCTATTTGTGCTTCACCTCTTTTATTTTTACTTTCTGTTACGCTGACGCCAGGATGAAAAATATTAATGTGAGCCATTTGTCCCCAGCTTAAGAAACCCAATTTGCTCATTCTTACCAATGATATGCTGAATAATGAATTTTTTTGGCGGGAAGTTTGCTGCAGCATAATTCAGAGCATCTGGAAATTTGTCACAAACGTTCTTAACTTCACACTCCGAAATGATGATGTATTTGTGGCGATACGCAACATCCTTGAGCCAGGAGTCCAGGTTTTTTTCAAAAAACTCTAGATTTTTCTCTCTTTCTGTTTGTTCCGACATTTTACCTTCTCTTAAACACCTGATTTTGTGATTATGCACCCACTATCGGGTTCAACAAACCTCGAAACCTCAAATGCATTATAATACAAACATTGGTACATGGTAATATGTAATACATTAATGATAATATGGTAACACTATTTCTAAGATCAAAACCAGTTTTAATAGAAAAAAATCAAAGCTGTGAAAAATAGACAGAAAATGGGTACTCTTTCAAAAGAATTTTAAGCTCTTTCTTAATTTCTCTAGCTATAATTTTCATAATTAGATACTGGTCAAAATATGGAGTTGAACTCTATATCACACCCATGATTTAAAAAAAGAAAGTGGGGAATTGGAATAGATTTCAGCGATTAGTTGGTGAGCCGCCCAGGACTCGAACCTGGGACCCTCTGCTTAAAAGGCAGATGCTCTAACCAGCTGAGCTAGCGGCCCTATTTTTAGTATTCTAAAAGACTAATCACAAAATGCCTTATACAGTCAAAAGGAAAAATTCATAATCTCTTCTCTTCCAGGGCCTATACCAGCCATTTCTATAGGAATACCGGTTTCTTTTTGTATGAAAGCTAGGTAGTTTTCTGCGTTTTTGGGTAGTTTAGATTTTGTTTTTCCAAAATCTGCTTTCTTCCACCCTGGGAAAGTTTTTAGCACGGGTTTTGTGTTTTGAAGTTTTTCATATGAGCATGGAAAATCAGATATTTGTCTGCCCTTTATCTCGTAGTGTGTTACTACAGATACAGTTTCAAATTCACTTAAAACATCCAGTTTTGTTATTGCCAGGCTGGTTACATCGTTTAGTTTTATTGCATATTTTAAAGCCACCAGATCAAGCCAGCCACATCTTCTTTTTCTGTTGGTGGTAGTACCAAATTCGTGACCGGCTTCACATATCTTATCTCCAATTTCACAAGTTAGTTCGCTTGGAAATGGCCCAGTTCCAACTCTAGTACAATAGGCTTTCATTACACCTAATACCTTGCCTGTTATGTTAGATCCAACTCCAGAGCTTGTGCAGGCTGATCCAGCTATTGTGGAGGAGCTAGTGACAAAAGGGTATGTACCATGGATTACATCGAGCATAGCGCCCTGGGCACCTTCAAAAATTATTTTTTTGCCTTGCTTGTGATAATCAGAAATCACTTTTGCAGTATCGTCACATTTAAAGCTTTTTAATTTTTCAGCATACTTCAACAATTCTTTGTATAGTTCATCAATATTAACAGTTTTTTCGTCATAAAATTTTAGTAGATAATTTTTTTCTTCCAATGCATAGATAAGTTTATCTTTAAGTGTGTCTGGGCAAAATATATCTCCAAACAGGACAGCTCTTCTAGATATGCGATCTTCGTAGGCAGGTCCTATTCCTCTGTGGGTTGTGCCAATTTTAAACTTTTTCTCTCTAGCTCTATCGATTAGTTTATGAAAGTTAAGAAGCAGAGTGGTGTTGGATGAAATGAGCAAGTTGTTTTTTAGTAAATTTTCTTTTTTTAAAAGTGCTATTTCTTCTGATAATATTTCTAAATCAAGTACAACTCCAGGTGTTATTACACACATACAGGAAGGGTTTAGGATCCCTGATGGGATTAAGTGTAAAACTGTTTTTTTTCCTTGAAAAACTAGGGTATGGCCTGCATTAGCGCCACCTTGAAATCTAACAACAAGATCTGCATTCTGGGCTATGGTATCTACAATTTTACCTTTGCCTTCATCTCCCCATTGACATCCAATTATAACCACAGTTGAAACTCCTGTTTTAGATGTTGTTAATTACTGTACTAGTTATTGCAAGTCTTGGTTACACTATGTGTGTGTTTGAGGCAAAGCATATTCCTACCTATCATTTTTCAAATTACTCAATATTGCGTAATAAATTGAAAAACTACTCGACTTTGCGTAATTTTCTCATAACCCTATATCACACTAAAATAACTAAGATTTTTATAAAAAATCTATTCTATACTGCTGGCTTTTCAAAAACTATCCAGGGATTTTAGACCCTTAAAGTTGAGGATCCCGATGTTTTTTGCAAGGTTCTTACCTATAGTTTTCATAGTTAGATTCTGGTCAAAATATGGAGTTGAACTCCGTATTACACCCATTATTTAAAGGAGCAAGCGGGAATATCTTCTTTAGAAAACCGTTGTATACCCAATATTTTTCGGGTTAATATTGGGTATGGTCAATAGGCTGCATAAACTATCGAGGCAAAGTAGCTTTTTTCTGTTTGGTCCCAGAGGTACTGGCAAATCGACTTTGATAAAAGAGAGGTATTTTTCTGGGGCAAGAAAGTCAGTTTTGTACATGGATTTGTTAGATCCTAGTGTTGAAGATTTCTATAGAAGAGCTCCTGAAGATTTGTATAACCAGGCACTTGCTTCAAAGTATAAGTGGATCATAATAGATGAGGTACAGAAGCTTCCTAAGCTGTTGGATATTGCACACAAGTTGATAGAAGAAAGGGGTATTAAGTTTGTGTTAAGTGGTTCTTCTGCAAGAAAGCTTAAAAGAGGTGGGAGCAATTTGTTGGCTGGAAGAGCTTTTGTGTTTAATCTATACCCGTTTACGCATGTTGAGCTTGGAAATGACTTTAACCTCACACAAGCTCTGACCTACGGAACCATGCCCAGGCTACTTAGCTTAAAGAATAATGAAAAACATGAGTATCTGAATGCTTATTCGCTCACATATTTAAAAGAGGAGATACAGGTTGAACAAATAGTTAGAAAACTTGATCCCTTTAGATTATTTTTGGAAATTGCAGCTCAGATGAATGGACAAATAATTAATTTTTCAAAAATTGCAAATGAAGTTGGTGTTGATACAACAACCGTTCAAAACTATTATTCTATTTTAGAAGACACCCTGCTTGGATTTTTTATTCCTTCCTATCATAAATCTGTAAGAAAGAGTCAAAGGCTTTCTCCCAAATTTTATTTTTTTGACACTGGGGTGTGCCGCTCTTTAAGAAGAGTTACCAGTATTCCTGTACTTTCCAGGACCTATGAATACGGTTTGTACTTTGAGCATTTTGTGATTTTAGAAATTATAAGATTAGCTGATTATTATAGGAAGCAGTGGAAGTTTTACTATTTAAAAACTAAGGACGGAAGTGAAATTGATTTAATTATAGATAGTGCTAGAAAAACTCTTTGTGTTGAAATTAAATCCAATAAAAAAGTATCAGGCAGTGATATTCGACATCTAGTTAATCTAGGGAAAGACATACCACGCTCCAAGCTGTTTTGTCTCTCTAGGGAAAGACAGAAAAAAATTATAAATAAAGTTTCATGTATGGAGTGGAGAGAAGGCATTAAGGAACTTTTAAAACATTAAATGTTTACTCCGTTTAGTAAAACTACATCCGATGCGACCATTTCTTTTATGAGTGATTCAAGATTTGTTTTTGGTTCCCAACCAAGTATTTTTTTAGCTTTAGATGCATCCCCACAAAGAGCATCAACTTCTGTTGGTCTAAAGTGATGAGGCTTCGAGGTTAAAGCAAACTGTTTTACAAAGTGCAAGGCCTGTGTCTTTACATATTAGAAGAGGGGGCTATACTACCTAAGCTGTTCGTAAATTTCACGGTCTGATGCCATTTGAATATTATAATAAGGCAATGTCTATGATAGGGGAGGGTGTGTATTTTGTATTTACGGATGATCCAGGTTGGGTTTTAGTGAATAAAGATAAATTTATATATCCTGTAACCGTTGTTTCGAGAGGTGGTAGGTTTGATAGTGATTTGGAGGAGATGTATTTGATGAGTTTATGTAAAGCAAATATATTAGCAAACAGTTCATTTAGTTGGTGGGAAGCGTATCTAAATGTTAATTCTGATAGGCATGTGATATATCCCAAGAGGTGGTTTTTAGATAAGAGTCTTGATACGAGTGACATGCATCCTCCTGCTTGGCAACCATTCAACTTTTAAAAATAAAATGTGACTGTGTATTAAAAATAGTGGTAGATTCAAATATTAATTATCTTTCTACTATCTGCATAGTGGTTAAACGGGACAGCATAAGCTTATCATATTTTTCTCTTGATCTTTTTATATTTATGTAATATCATATGTATAGATACATATGATATTAGCTAACAAACAAAAAATTGATAGAATCAGAAAAGAGCTTAGTAAAAAGCTACCGCTTGTTTTTTCTAAAAAGGTGTATAAAGAAAAACTTGAAGATATATGTAAAAAAAAACAGCATTTCTTACAGGGCAAACAAGGTTAATTTTGATAAAGCTATAAAGCAGATTCCCCTGAAGTGGAATAAAACAGTAGATTATAAACTATTAACCTTTGATCTTCCTAGAGTTCAAGTTGTTGATATATTGGCTGCTTTTCAACCACATTATTACCTCAGTCATTTTTCGGCTTTGTACTTACATGGCCTAACTAAGCACAGGCCAGTAGAATATTTTTTGTCTAAGGAAATTATTGGACGTATTCCTTATCATCCAAAAAAAAAGATGTTAGACGAACAAATACGGCAGGCTTTTTTAAAGTCATCTAGAAAAACATCGAAATATTTAATGTACAAAAAAACAAAAATAACATTTTTGGAAAAACAAGATCTTGGCAAAATAGGCATTAAAACCAATCTCTTGCAGATAGATGAGTCAAGGCGGGTGAGGGTGTTTTTTACTTCACTGGAAAGAACGCTTATTGATTCTATAATTAGCCCTCAGTACAGTGGTGGGATCAAAACTGTTGTAAGTGCTTTTTACAAAGCTAGAATAGACACTACTAAGCTTTATAAAATCTATGAATCCTATTCTCCTTTGTATCCTTATTGGCAATCTATTGGTTTTTTGCTTCATAAATTAAAAACGGATTATACAAGCAAAAAATGGTCACAATATTTTTCTTGTCCTAATACAATATTTTATCTAGATAGAAATTTTAGTGAAAACTGGCTTTATGATTCAAAATGGAAGATTTACTATCCAAAGGGATTATTTGATGATAACTGCTGAAGAAGTCATTTGGAAGATTCTCTGGTGTTTGCCAAAGATTCCACTATCTTTTCCAGAAAGGATTAAACAAGAAACTGCTTTTTTCAATTACTTTGAAGAATCTGTCAAAAAAGAGTTTTTGAAGAGCAAACTATATGTTATTGACAAAGTCGATATTTTTTAAATACTGTGGCACAGTAATGCAGAAGGGGTGTATTTTGAGAATACCAAAGAATTTTTATTATATCGCTCATAAGGACACACTGAAATCTATTTTGGAGAAAGGGATTCTTTCTAGAAATAAGGCAGATAGTATATGGGTTAAAATAGGTTTAAAAAAAACAAAGTCGATTCACGATGATGATATAATTAAAGTTAGGAAAGATAAAAAGTTTAAAGGCCGTTCCTTATGGGAGTATGCCAATGTATATTTTCAGGCTAGAAATCCGATGCTTTATCGTGTAATTCAAGAATATGGTGTAGAAAACATTATCGTGCTACAAATCAAATCGGATATTATACATGGCAAAAATGTTGGAATTACTGATGGTAATGCAGCTTCATCTTCAACTAAGTTTTTTGAAGATGTTTCTGAAGAACTCAAAAATTTGAGTTCAGATATTTTTGAAAAGGAATACTGGAATGCATCTGATAAGAGAAAACGTATGGCTGAGCTTTTGGTTTATAACTACATTCCACGTGAAAAGATCATAGGTATTTATGTGGCTAATGAAAGGGCAGCAGATGAAGTTAGAAAACTTTATCCGTCAGCAAATGTTGTGCCAAATCCAGACATGTTTTTCCGTCACGAGTTTCACAAGAAACTTTCTGATCGTTTAACTTTAGTAAAGGGAGATATGTTCTTTTCTAAAATGCAAACATTTACAGTGAGCGTAAATACTGTTGGTGTTATGGGCAAGGGTCTTGCTTCGAGGGCTAAATATCAATTTCCTGATGTTTATGTTTATTATCAGGATCTTTGTAAGCAGGGTGGATTAAAGATGGGGACACCTTTTTTATACAAACGCGATGATAATTTTGCACAAGTTTTGACTGAGGACAATACAAAGCTTTTGACAGAGAACGGAAGTAGATGGTTTTTGTTGTTTCCAACTAAGACTCATTGGAAAAATCGGTCTGAGGTTCATGGTATTGAAGATGGAATGCGTTGGCTTCTGGAAAATTATAAACGCGCAGGAATTAGATCTATCGCCTTACCTGCTTTAGGTTGTGGATTAGGCGGTTTAGAGTGGAGGGATATTGGTCCTTTAATGTACAAATACCTGGCTAAAATGGATATACCATGCAACATCTACCTTCCTAATGAGGGAAATGTTCCTGAGGAACAATTGACTCTTCAGTTTTTAACTAAAAAATAAATCGGACTTATGTTAAGTATAATTTTTTTATGGAACACAGTCGATATCCACTCCGTTTAATAAAGCTGCATCTGATGCAACCATTTCTTTTATAAGTGATTCGAGATTTGTTTTTGGTTCCCAACCAAGTATTTTTTTTGCCTTAGATGCATCCCCACAAAGAGCATCAACTTCTGTTGGTCTAAAGTAATTAGGATCAACAACTACCAGCTCTCTACCAGATTGTTTACAAATCCCTACTTCATTGGGTCATTTGCCTTTGAAAACAATATCAATATCGACTTCCCTAAAAGCCATTTTAACAAAATCTCTAACTGTAGTAGTTCTGCCGGTAGCAATGACAAAGTCATCTGGTTTATCTTGCTGTAGCACCAGATACATGGCCTCCACATAATCTCTGGCGTGACCCCAATCCCGAAGAGCTGATAAGTTGCCTAAATAGAGCTTTTATTTACTCCTTAACCATTGTTTCTCCTAAACTGTAGCAGATCTATTACAGTTTTATTGCTTCTTCTTAGCCTGCTCAGCGTCTATCTCAATAGCTATTTCGTTTAAACCTTGTATTGTCTTTTTGACATGGTCAACGTAATCATCTAATGCATTAAGTTTCAAATTTATTTGACCAGAAAAATATTCATCTAAAACTTGCAAAAATTTGGCTAACGCTCGTAAAAGAAACTCAACATGTGGGTTGCTATTTTCTAACTTTCTAGCTCTCAAACCTGCTTTGAACTCTTCAACGCTCTGATCAACTGCTTTGAAGTTAATTCCAGCAAGTTCAAAGTTTCTTTTATTATCGGTTAGTCGCATTCTATCAATTGAGTAATCTATATTTGAGAAACAGTCTTGTAATTTTTTATCCATAAATTATGTTCTTTGCTTATTAGTGGTTTGTTTTCATATCGATTATCTTCTATAAAAGTCGCACTCTATCTCATCAAATGTATACTAGTCAACTGTCCAAGCAGTCATGTAGCATGGTTAGACAATCCGAAGAGGGGGAAGTGGGTGAAGCCAGAATGCTCAACAGCAAAGTACTTAGTTAGCTCAACCAAAAACCTTCGAAGGCAAAGTATGCACCAACTACTCCGATATAGCCTCAGACAAAGAGTCAGAATACCCCGCAGATACTAGGCGACCATATGATTACCTCAAATAGTTCATGTGGACCGCCAGGGTGGTTGACACCATCTCAATATAACACATATCAAATAATTGCTTTATTTTTACTATTTTTTTTGCTTTTATATCACAATGATTCGTCCAAACTGGGATATCTTTAAAGCAAAATTCAGCAATAACAAACAATCCAATTTTGAATGGCTGTGCTACCTTCTGTTCTGCAGAGAGTTTAACAAGCCTAAAGGCATCATGAGATATAAAAATCAAGCTGGGATTGAGACAGAGCCAATTACAGTAGAAGGCAGAAAAATTGGTTGGCAAGCTAAGTTTTGTGAAACAAGATTATCTGAAAACAAAAAATCTTTCAAGGATTCTATAGATAAAACCAAAGAGAAGCATCCAGATATAGATAAAATTATATTTTATACCAATCAGGAATTTGGAGAGGGCCGAGATGGTTCTAGTCCTAATTACAAAAAAAGTATTGAAGCTCATGCCAAAAACAAGGGTATAGATATAGATTGGAAGACAGCAAGTTTTTTTGAATTAGGTTTTGTTTGCATAGAAAATGAGAAGATTGCCTATCATTTTTTTAGCTTTGAAAAAAGTATATTTGATTTTATACACGAGCTGTCTTCACATACAAAATCTCTTTTATCTCAAATACAATCAGAGATCAATTTTCAAGGCAATAAAATAAAAATAGATAGATCGGACATTATAAAACAGTTAAAAGATGTTTTAATAAGCTCCCCATCAGCTATTTTAACTGGAGAAGCTGGTTCAGGAAAAACAGCAATAATAAAAGATTGGCATAATGAAATAAAGAAAAAATGCTCAATGGCTTTTTTCATGTTTAAAGCTTCTGAGTTTAACATTTCCCATATCAACAAACTATTTGAAAATTATGGAAACTTTAAACTAATCGATTTCGTAAAAGAACATAAAAATCATTCTAAAAAATTTGTTGTAATAGATTCAGCAGAACAATTATCGAACATAGAAAACGATGAGCCTTTCAAAGAATTTTTATCTGTCTTAGTACAAAATAGCTGGAAAATTGTGTTTACGATAAGACATAACTACTGTGATGATCTTAAATATCATCTTTCAATCTATTGTAATACCACCTCCTCAAGATTGAAAGTGCCAAATATTACAACTGATAATCTTGAAAAATTTTCTATGAAAAATAGTTTTGATCTTCCAACAAATCAAAAACTTCTTGAACTTTTAAGAAGTCCTTTTTTCCTGAGAGAATATCTAAAAAATTATTCCGAAATGAAAGATAATATAGATTATTTATCCTTTAAAGAGATTGTTTGGAATAATGTAGCTTTAAAAGCATCTAGTCAAAATAAGATGCAACTAGAACAGTATTTTCTAGAATTAGCTAAAAAGAAGGCTGACGAAGGTCTGTTTACTACAACTATTGATGGTTTTAGTGATGAATTTCCTAAAGCTTTACAGGCTAACGAAATTATTAAATATGATTCGCAATTAGGAGGTTATTTTGTAGTTCACGATATCTATGAAGAATGGGCATTAGACAAAATTATTGATAGAAGTTTTTGTAACAGATCGGATTATAAAGAATTTTTCGATAAAATAGGTAGTTCCTTATCAATTCGTAGGGCATTCAGAGACTGGCTGTCCGCGAAACTTGAAACAAATAGTAAGGATGCTAAGCAATTGGTTGAAAGCTGTATTCAAAGCAGGGATATTGAAAAACATTGGAGAGATGAAATTTTAGTTTCTGTACTGTTTTCTGATTATTGTTCTAATTTTTTCGAGATCTTTGACCCACAATTATTGAAAGAATATAAACAAATTGTTAGTAGCAAATTTCAAGCTTGCATTAAATCACACTATAACAAAGGGTTGTTATACAAACTGCTCTTTTTGATAAGGATTGCCTGTAAAGAGCCAGATGATAGTATATTAGAAATTTTAGGATTGCCTAAAACATCTAAAAACAGAAATATGTTTGAACATACATTTTTAAAGCCGAAAGGAAAAGGCTGGAACTGTGTCATAGGTTTTTTAAATAAGCATAAGGAAAGTTTTGAACTACCTGGTATAAATATTATTCTACCAATTATCGAAGATTGGAACTACAAGAATAAAAAAGGTGAAACTACAAGGAACGCAAGTTTATTAGCTCTATTTTACTATGAAAAAATTATGAATACCCAAGATAACTTTCAATACGATGAAATTAAGAAACGGCTTGTAAAAGTAATATTTGAAGGATCCTATGAGATCAAAAAAGAATTAGATTGTGTATTTAAGTCAATCATTTCTAAAAAAGAAACTAGTAGGAATAGCAGATATTATCAATTAGCTCACGCCATTTTAACATCACCTTTGGAAAATATGGAAATGATAAAAAATCTCCCTGAGCAAGTCATACAATTGGCTGATTTATTTTGGTTTAGAGTTCCTGAGAATAACAGGTCAACTAGAGTATCAAATAAAATAAATGGTTACTTCTCTGTAATAAGTAGTTACGATTTTAGATATGAACCTGCTAGCTCTCTTCAAACACCAATATTGCCACTACTTCACACTGTATTTGAGCTTGCAATTGATTTTATTTTATCATTTGTAAATAGAACCATCGATAGCTTTTCAAAATCTAAATTGTCAGATGGGCTAGAAGAAATAGAAGTTTTTATAAATGAAAATGAATCTGTTAAACAATATATTAGTAGTAGGGTTTGGGGCATTTATAGAGGAAATCAAGGATTTCCACATTTGTTAGAGTCAATACATATGGCTCTAGAGAAATACTTTCTTGATAATGGCAAGAAAATGATTGACAGTGAATTAGAAGAACATTTGTTATCTCTACTTAAGCGATCAAAATCTGCTTCTATTTCCGCAGTAGTTACAAGTATTGTCTTAGCATACCCTGAAAAGACTTTTAATGTAGCAAAAGTGCTTTTTCAAACAAAAGAGTTTTTCATTTATAGCAATATCCTTAGTACAACAGATCGAGTGACTACAGAAGTTAATGACGTTCTAAACACTAATTTCGGTATCACGGATGATTTTGAATATGAAAGGGCTCAATCTGATAAGTTAAAACATAGGAGGCAAAATCTTGAGAATTTAGCTGTACAATACCAATTTGCCCTTTTCAAAGGAGAAAATGAGCAAAAACTGGAAGAAAGGAAACGGATTTTATTTGATATATTCGATGAATACCACGAACAACTATCTAATCCACCCGATGGAGTAGTTCAAGATAAAGATTGGAAATTAATTTTATCAAGAATAGATAGAAGAAAAATGAATCCTCAAATTAAAGAGGAAAATGGTCAAAGTGTATTATATTTAAATACAAAAATTGATCCAGATTTGAAAAAGTATAGAGATAATAAATTAAAAGAAATTGAAAATATAGATGGAAATAAATATGTTGGATTGTTTTTATGGTCTAAAAGTAAATTCGAAGAAAAAAAACTTGAATATGAACAATATCCTCAATATGAAAGTAACCTAAAATTAGTGATTATGGAAACAAAACAGGTTAATAAAGAACTAGAAGATGTCATTGCTATCAGTAAAAGTAACAATGATTGGTTATTTCCTGCTTATAATATGACTCAAGTTTTGACTCCGTTGTACTCATGTGCTGTGTTAGTTAGAGACTACTTTGATTTATTAAATAGCGAAGATAAAGAATTTTGCTTAAATGTTTTTATGAAATGTTTCTATCGTATATTAAATGATCAAAGCCAGAGTAGGAAAGTAGAAGAAGATATTGCAACGATCATGCTACACATTTTGCTAAAGAGGTTTCCTAACAATAAACAGCAAATTAAAACTATTGTATTGAAATTACTTTTTCAGATAAAATATAGCCAGTCTAATTCCATATTAAAATCAATATCATATATGTGGAAAGAAAACTTTAAAGATGCGTATTCTGTTTTTATAGGTTATTTATTATTAAAACCAAAATTTGATAACTTCATAAATGGAACAGGGCTATTATCACGTTCTAATGTTAAGCATAAATATCAAAAAGGACATGAACTAGAAGGTTTTTTTGAAGAACATAAGGGCAAAATAAACGATATGGTTGAAAACAAATTGACGTACAAAATGATCCTCGATGAATATGATATGGCAAAATTGAGTCTGGAGACTTTGGTTACGGCATTTGAAATACTACAGTTTGAAACAAAAAACAAAGAACACAAGGAATTTATAAAGACTATTCTTCCTATTTGTTTAGAAAAAATCAAGAGCAGTACCAGTGGTACCAGTGGATTAAAGCATAAATTTTTAATCAAACTAGCGTCTTGTATTTTAACATCAAAGAACGACGATATGAAATTATACTTATCTTATTTTGTAGAACAACCTGATAATTTGATATCCGATCAGATTATAAATACTTTTCTTGAGATTTTGACAATTGTTGCAAACAAATTTAACAAGCATGAAAACTTTTGGACTGTATGGAGTATTTTTTATCCAAAAATAGTTGAGATTTGCAATAAGAGGCCAAGCCATCTTGACAAGAAGATTATTCGTAATTATTTGTTGGCTGAAAAAGATTTGGGACAAGGTGTAAAGCAATGGCATGCATTGAAGGAGAGTGAAAAGTTATTTTTTAAACAAGTTTCTAAGGATGTTGGTCACCACCCTACAGTTTTATATTCTATTTCAAGAGTGCTTAACGGTATAGGAAGTAATTTTAGAGATGATGGAATATTATGGATCAGTGATATCATAAAAAATAACTCTGATTTACCTAATGAAGGGTTAGAAATAGACACCACTTTTTATATAGAAAATATTGTAAAGGCCTATGTTTTTGATAATCGTCAAACAATCAAAAGAGATCATCGAATAAAAAAGCAAATTCTTATAATTTTAAATTTTTTAATTGAGACAGGTTCTGCGGTTGCCTACCGTTTAAGAGAAAATATACTGTGATGTATGAGTTTGCAGGTCAGATGATGGTATTTTTAGAAGATGATTTAGCTTGTGAGGCAGGTTTAGTCAAGATCAAAATATAATGTTAGATGTGTAGCATGAAATATCCGTTTGTAAAGCTACCTACTAAATAGGCTATATAACCTTTGTTAATATCATGCAACACAGCCCAAACAGCCTCAGATAGGTGGAACCGGCACGCTCAACAGAGAAAAATTTAGCTCGCTCAACCAAAATCTCTACAGATAACGGCTGTACCAACGGCCTTAAAATGGCTCTAGAAAAGGCTAAAGAATCACCAACAGGGACAGGCCTATCATACTTTCCACTACAAACAGTTTTACTTTTTGATACAAAAATTCTAACCTACTATAGAGAGAGGTTAAGTTTTGAAAGTTTCTATAGTGGTGCCGGTCTACAATACAGAATATTGGATTTCTGACACAATAAAGTCTATAAAAAATCAAACCTACGAAAAATGGGAAGCTATATTTGTTATTGATGGTTCTACAGATAACTCAGAACAAATAGTAAGAAATGAGTCTAGAAAAGATAACAGAATACTTGTTATAAACCAAAATAACCTAGGATTAGCTAAAGCAAGAGACAGTGGCGTTTTACACGCAAGTGGTAAATATATAATGTTTTTAGATTCTGATGATATTATACCTTACAACACATTAGAGCTGAGTATAAATGCTGCTGTAAAAAGTAGCGCTGACATTGTTATTGGCAATATAGTAGCATTTGAGGACAAAACATATCTTCCTCCATCTCCTACTATTAATTTTATAAGAAAACATTCAGTAAAATATAAAAAAATCTTGAATATTCAAAATAAACTTATCGAAGGCAATGAGATAAATACTTACTTCCTTCATCTCAAACCTTGTTGTATATCAGCAAGTGGTAAGATCTTTAAAAAAGATTTTCTATTGAAAAATAAAATACTACCGAAAGTTAATATTGGTGAAGATATGGTTTTTACAACTCATCTAATCCTCTCCTCAAAAAAAATATTTGTTGTTGATAATGTAATGTTGTACTACAGACAAAATAGACTAGGAAGTATTACAAACTCAAGATCAACGAGATCTTTTGATATGTTCAAGGTATTCTGTGAGCTCAAAAAATCACATACACATCTAAACACAACCATTAACCAACAAGCTATGATGTATTCTGCAGTACTGGTACATTTTTACCATGCCATGCTTTTTTTTACACCTCTAGCAAGATGGACGGAGTTTTATAAAAAAATGTGTGACTTGGCTAAAAGGGAATACAGTGATGAAGCAATATTTAGAAAACTTAAATTATTTGCCAAACTCCACATCTACTTTTTAAAAAAGAGAAATATTATATATCTTTTTCCTCTCACATTTATATTTATAATGCATAACTATAGCAAACTTGGAATAATAAAATTTTCTTTTAAAAAATGTTTAAGTTATATAAGACAATTTTCAAAAAAACAAAAAACCAGTTTTCAAGGTAAACTTCTGGGCGTCTTCGGTATTTTATATATTTGTTTATAAGTAGCAATTATAAGTTTTTTATACTTTTCACATAATTTTTGATTTAACAAGATTAATTATTATTATCCATTGGCTATTGTTTTATACAAATTCAATGTTTGGTTGATCATTTGTTTAAAAGAATATTTTTCTAATAATTCTTTTTGCAATTCTATATCTTTACCGTTTAATGTAAATTTTTTCTTTAAACATTCTTTAAAAGATTGAAAGTTATTTAAGTCAAATAGATTTCTTTTTCCAAATATTCTGTGGCCTGTAACATCAGAAAGGAGTACTGGAATATCTAAGGCTATTGCCTCTAATACTGAATAAGGCATGCCTTCACATCTAGCTGTACTTACAAATAAATCTAGTGACTTTAGAAACAAATAGGGTTTATCTATATTTCCCAAAAAAATAACATCTTCTTTTAAATTTAATTTATTCCTTTGATTTTCAAGCTTGTGTCTATCTTCTCCATCTCCTGCAATGTATAAATAAAAAGGAGGTGTATCTTTTGAACACTTATATTGAGATACTAAATCTAACAAAACATCCAGCCCTTTTGGATAACAAAGTCTGGATAATGATCCTATAATTATTCTCTTCTCTTTTGGTTTCCTTACATTGCTCAGAACTTCTTTTCTTATATCCTTTTTATTGAGATCTTTAACTTCTAAAATTGTACTTAAATCTAAGCCATTATAAATAACCACTCCTTTATCAGGATTTAAATTAAGCAACTTACATGCCACTTCCTTTTCATCTTCTGAAACACAGATACATTTACTGGTGAAAGCTATCAAAAATTTATTTATTAAAAGTTTGATTTGTCCTAAAAATCCTTTTTCTAAATGTATTCCGTGAAAAGTATGAATGACCTTTAACCCTCCCAAAAACAAAGGTCTGGAATACAACCCTGCTCCAAAGCCATGTGAATGTACTATTGATATTTTATTTTTCTTACAAAACCAGATTAGATAAAACAGTTTTGAAATTGAAAATCTCCGTCTAGGAATCTCAACATGTTCTGTGGATATATTCTTGAATAGTGGGCCATATGGCTTTTCGGATGGTGATGCTATGTATACTTTAGCTATGCTACTATTTATGTTTGTGTTAGAGTTGTTTTTTATTAAACTTAAGCATCCTTTAGCTAAAAGATATAAGTGCTTAGGCCCTCCTCCTACATCAGCTCTAGAAGTAATATGGAGAACATTAAATAAACTCCTTTTAGTTTCGTCCAAGATCATCAATTTTGATAATACTCAAAAAATATAAAAGCTTCAAGAAAGGCTTAATATCATCAAAATATTTAATGACCTTTTGATCGCACATATGGTATATCTACTTAGGTTTTTGGCAGCCTCTTTTGGGTTTTTGAGAGAAAAATTAATATGAAAAAAGCGTTAATAACGGGTGTTACAGGGCAAGATGGTGCATATTTAACTGAGTTTTTACTCAAAAAAGGCTATTTTGTACATGGAATAAGGAGAAAGAGTTCATCTTTTAACACTGGGAGAATAGAGCATATACTCAAGAATTCTAGTGTAAAGAACAACTTTCAGTTTCACTATGGGGATCTGACGGACTCTTCTAGCATTACTAAGATTATACAAAGAGCCTCACCAGATGAGATTTATAACCTGGGTGCTATGAGCCACGTTAAGGTTTCATTTGAACAACCAGAGTACACATCTGAAGTTAATGCCTTAGGGCTAATAAGAATTTTAGAGGTTGTAAAGCTATTGGGATTGGAGAAAAAAACTCGTATATACCAAGCTTCAACTAGCGAACTATATGGAATGGCTAAGGAAAGTCCTCAAACAGAAACGACGCCATTTTATCCCAGATCTCCTTATGGAATTGCAAAGCTATATGCTTTTTGGATAGGTTTAAATTATAGGGAAGCTTATGGAATGCATATCTCAAATGGGATTTTATTTAACCATGAGTCTCCGATCAGAGGAGAAACTTTTGTTACAAGAAAAATAACCAGAGCCGTAGCGAGAATTCATTTAGGAAGCCAGGAAAAGCTATCTTTAGGGAATTTATCAGCTCTTCGTGACTGGGGTCATGCTAGGGACTATGTAGAGGCTATGTATTTGATGCTCCAACAGGACAAACCTGATGACTTTGTAATAGCCACAGGCAAATCTACAACAGTTAGAGAGTTTGTTAAAATGGCTTTTAAAGAAGTTGGCGTAGATGTTGTGTTTAAAGGGGAAGGCTCCAACGAAACAGGAATTTGCAAACAGTCTGGTAGAGAGCTTGTACTCGTTGATCCTAATTACTTTAGACCAACAGAAGTTGATGCACTTTGTGGTGATTCATCTAAAGCAAAAAAAGCACTTGGTTGGGAGCCAAAAACAAGTCTTGAATCACTCGTAAAAGAGATGGTCGCATCAGATTTGACTTCATTCAAGGATACGAACATAAACAAAGACCAGGGTGCTTAATACTAGATTATATTGGCTAGTTAAGTAAGATGTAATCTAATTTCAACCTAAATAGAAAGATTAAATGAACTAGTTTGTTCATGCACGAGTTTTTGATAAAACTTAGGGTCATGTTTTTTAGAAAGATGTTTTCTTAATATTTTACAGGCAGCTTCTAAATCTCCCGGCAAAATATCTTCACGAAAAGCTATTTTATTTAGAGGTGAAATGTCAGACACTAATGCGGAACATCCACATGCATATGCCTCAAGTAAAGGTATGCCCAATCCTTCAGATATTGATGGAAATAGTAAGACTCTTGAATTTAAGTACAACTTCTTTTGAGTCTCATAATCTACATTTATCCACCAAGTTACGTTATCTGTATCTAGCTTCGTGAAAAAATCTATAATATGTTGTATGTCTTCAATAGGTTGTCCAAATATAGTAATTCTATCGAGGCTTCCTGCATTTAATAAGTCAGGCATTATACTCAATCCTTTTCGTTTATTAAATGGAGCTGATAGGATTACAGATCTATCACGATTTAATGGAATATCAATGCGTTCATAACCAGGAGGTAACATTAAAGGCAAGACCTTTAACCCTCTTTTTTTCCCAAAGCCAAATATCTGACACTGTTTTTTGGCATCATCAGTTATACACAAAATACCATCTCTATCATCTGCAAATTTATATGCTAATTGCTGTTCATAAGCTATGCGGTGTACCACTGCATCATCTGGTTTTGCTAGGTAGACTCGGTTGGGTATAGTATCGTAAGCCATAAGATAAAACTTGTTTGAATTAGGTAGGGTGTTTTCAGGGTTAAGCCAGGGGTTTTGAAACCCAGGATAACTCCAAAATGGATATGACATAATCGTTGTATCAAAACGTGTTTTAGGGTCCAATGTTTTTCCAGATGGAACTTTGGCCATTTTATTTTTTTTTAAAAAACTGGCGAGTTTTCCACTTTTTAAAATGTGCAATATTTCCCCCTTACTCTTCCCTATACATGTATTAGATTCGAAGCCTCTGTTAAACAAATCTTTATCCGTTACATCAAGCTCTGTTAAGATGGTTTCTTTATTTTTTAACTCAACATTTACAACATGAACTGCTAATCCTAGTTTTCTCGTCTTATGGATCAATGAGTAAGTCAATGTTCTGATACCGTGTGAGTTGGTAAAGAATAAGTTGTTAGTTATAAAAGCTATATTTTTTCTGCTTATCATATCTTTTTATCTTTAATTAATTCTGTGTAAGTTTATTTTTATTTCCTAAAGTGTTTTTTTAGACAAGCGTGTAACTTGTTAAATCTCGAGTACTTTATGTATATTTTAAAATTCTCAGGTAAACTTCTCCAAAATTTAAGTATAGTTTTTTTTATAAAGCTACTAAGTATGTTAGATATTCTAGAGTAGATTGACTTCTGTACATAATCTTTTGATAAAAATTCCGTTAGCCAATACCTGTCAAAATAATTATCTAAATCTTTTCTTTCGATTTTAAACACACTTGCTATAGAACCACAGTATAAATTTTCTTTCATTTCTAAAGTTGACCTAATAAATGGTATACTTTCCAACATAGATTTTAACTCAATAAAACTAACATTCCCAGAGGATTTAGTTCTAAGTACTAAGTAACCAGACTCTCCAACAATACGGATGGATTCATCAACCACCAACGACCAAGAGTTGCCGTATTCACATATCTGATTTTCATAAATCCAAACTACTTCATAGTTCTTATGATAATTCTTTGGAGCACGACAGTTAGGAAAGCCCGTTATATCTAACATGTCACAAGATATAGGAGCCATCTTACCTATCCAAAGTGATTTTTTACACAAAAGCCTACCCAATCCTCCACAGTTAAAATCTGAAAGATCAGATATGCCACCTAAGTTCAATTCTTTTAGATGTTCTAAACCTTTTAAACTAAGGCTCTCTATTTCTTGAATAGGCAAAACGTTCTCCCAAAGCAACAGAAATGGTATTTTATGTAACTTAAGAATAAATGCAACTGATTGATAGATTATAAACTATGTTGCTTTGCAATGTAACAATTATTGTTTTTATATTTCTATATAAAGGTTTGTCAATTGTGTTAACAAGTCAGATCTCTATTATACACAGGTATTACTACTGAACTCTAGGATTCAATTGTCACTCCAGTAAACATTACATATTGTCTATTATACTTAATATTTTTCATACTCAATAAACAAAACATTTGTTGTATGATGACACACATTAATTAATATTGCCCAACTGATCTAATTTGTCTTTTTTTCTTAATAAAGTGTCAACATCTGTTGTTTGTTCTTCTTCGTATTTTATGTTTTTTGCACCTAATAACAATAATGTCTTTGTAGCGTTAAAAAACAGCATCATTTTTTGATTCATTTTTTGACTAATGTAATAATACAAAAAATGCGATAGATATTTTAAGTTTAAAAAAAGTATCTTGTTAATCTTAAAACATTTAATAACTTCTAGCAGAGTAGAAAATGGATTAGACGCACTAATCCCACCATCATCAAAAACAATACTTAGAAAATCCAAGTAGTATGGTTTTATGTTTTTTTTGTACATCCTTATATTATGATCCCAATCTCCTGCAATCTTATATTTAGTATTAAAAAGACCAACTTCACTAAATATGCCTAAACGGTAAACCATTGTTTGGTGCCAAGGCATAACTTTACTGGTTTTTTTAGGTATATAGAGATATAACATGGATCTTTTACTTGGTATTTTATGATAGCCTTGTTTTTCATTTCCAAATACAACATCTGTATGAGTATAACCTATATGTGAGTGAGATGTTAAAACATCAATGGCAAACTTAAAGTATTGTGGGTCACAAACCCTGTCGCCACTATTTAAAAAATTGACGTATTGACCAGTAGCATTTTTAACTCCTTTATTCATGCCATCGTATATACCTTTATCTGGTTCTGATAGATGTCTTAATTGAAAATAATCCTTGAAGTAATCAGGTTTGCTGTTCAGATAATCCAATGTTTTGGTACATTGCCCGCCATTTATCACTAAAACTTCCTTAGGTCTAATTGATTTGACGGATTCTAAAGTTTCTTCTAGTTGATCGAAGTTATTGTAGGTAAGTGTTATTACAGTTAGCTGTTTACAAGCTACATATTCATTAGAACCTTGTGTTGCAGCTATTGAGTTTTTTACCTTGTATGTTTGTTTTTGCATATTTATTAATAGCATACTACTATCCATATGTATAAAGCATAAAAATCATGCGCTAGAGCCATTATCGAGTATAGACTTTTCTAAAACTTGCCAAGTATTATCAGTAGAACAATCGTCACATATCAGAAATTCAAAATCAGTGTAAGTTTGATCTAGAACACTCTCAATGCTCTCGGCCACATACAGCTCTCTATTATGTATGGGGATAATTACTGATACCTTAGGGTCTTTAGTTGATTTAATGTTATTCTCTATCAAAAGGAACTCTTTATTGTTGTTTTTCTAAGTTACTAAGCTGTTTTATCTTGCCTATTGGTATTTTTTCTAATAATGAATTGATATCAATATGTCTATCACCAAGTATTTCAGTATGTTTCTCATTGGGCTCGACATCATACTTAATATTTTTTAAACCTAATAATAATAAAGTTATGATATTATTTTTAATAAGTATACAACTATGCTTAGTAGCAGAAAAAATACGGCTGTGTCTAGTAGCAGAAAGAAAATAAGATATCAATTTTTTTCTATTAACGAAAATCGTTTTGTTACTTTTAAAAAGTCTAATCAATTCTATTAAAATAGAAAATAGATTAGATGAGCTAATCCCACCATCATCAAAAACAATACTTATAAAATCCAAATAGTGTGGCTTTATGGCTTTTTTGTACATTCTTATATAGTGATCTAGATCAGAAATAATTTTATATTTAGTATCAAAAATACCAACTTCACTAAATATGCCTAAACGATAAACCATGGTTTGGTGACAAGGCATTACCGCATAGTTTTTTTTGGATATATAGAGGTATAACATGTGTCTTTTACCTAATTGATGATAACCTTGTTTTTCATTTCCAAGTACAACATCCGCATGAGTATAACCTATATGTGGGTTAAGATTTAAAATATCAATGGCAAACTTAAAGTATTGTGGGTCACAAACCCTGTCACCACTATTTAAAAAATTGATATATCGACCAGTAGCATTTTTAATACCTTTATTTATGCCATCATATATTCCCTTGTCTGGTTCTGATATATGTCTTAATTCAAAATACTCTTTGAAGTATTCAGCTTTACTATTTAGATAATCCAAAGTTTTGGTACATTGTCCTCCATTTATTACTAAAACTTCTTTAGGCCTAACGGACTTAATGGATTCTAGGGTTTCTTCAAGTTGATCAAAGTTATTGTATGTAAGAGTTATCACCGTAAGGTATTCACATGCAACATAGTCTTCTGAGTCTTGCAAGGCTACTATTGAGTTTTGTACTTTGTATGTATGTTTGTGCATATCAATGTTGCCTTGCTTTACAAGGTAAAGAAAACATACTATATGAATTTTTATAAAATATCAATGCATGCCTTATCAAAGGGACCCTTTACAAGTAAGTAATAATAGTTATCAATGATATTAACACCCTTACATTTTTCTACTACCTCCATAGAAGCTTTATATTTTTGATTAGCGTGATACCCATCTGTTTTCCCAAGCACAATATAGTCATAATTATTGTTGCGTGAGACATTATATTTATCCGGCTGTATTGGCCATTCATGTATGTTAAGATTTGGTCTTAATACACGAGCTACTGTACCTCGATCAATAAAAATGCGAGCTGTATCAGGTATCTGAAGAAATGCTTGTTGCAAATCACGCACAGCTTTTCGCTTATCACAATCGACTGTGCAATATCCTCCATGAGTAAGTACATATCTTTCTTTGAGAAAATCTGATCCCAATCTAAAATATTGAGGAACACTAGAACAAAATTGAAGCAATAAAATGCAGGCTATAAAGTGCTTACTTAATGTATGCCACTTATCATATAACAAAAATATAGGCAAAAATGAAAACAACACCTCATAATGATAACCTCTAGCACTGTGCAGAACATGGATTAATAATAATGGTATCCAAAAGCATAGTAAAAGATGATCTGTTTTATTAAGCAGCTTTTTGTACTTTAAATACAGAATAATTGTTATAGGTGGCATCAGAGCATAAAGCCACTTTAATAAATTATCTGTAGAAAAGAGTTGTTTTATAAACCAATGAATATTAGCCATAAAATCTCCCGCCAGATCCCATCTATAAGTTGAATTTAATAGCTCATCTCTGAGTCCAAAGTTAAAAATACAAAAAATAACCGAAAGAACTATTAAAATAAAACCTCTCTTCCTACTAGATGATATCAAATAACCTAGACCCAATCCCATGACGGCAAAAGGAAAAACTTCTTTAAAAAACATAAGCGAAATTGCAGCAATCCAAAATAATGCAGTTTTGTTGTTCTTAATAGAAATTGCAAGCAAAGTCATTGGCAAAATTGACCAGGTAGTGACATGAATGGGGTATCCATAGCTATGAGGTATAATCCTAGACAATGCTATTAGTGCAAAGAAAAACAAAAATTGTTTTGTTGTCTTAGAATAATAATAAACTACAGCTATGGTGGCTACCAAAGTTAAATATTCAAATAGTAACAGCGAGTACGATGAATAATTAAATAATGCTGCAAATGGTGCTGCTATCATATATACAGGATCAAAGTGAACTTGCAAAATATATTCTTCAAGATAGCTATTATACGGGTTAGCTTTTAATAAGTAAAAACTGTCATATATTGATTGTTGATATATAGCGAAGTCTAGGTCCACACAGTTATGTAATAATAAAATAAAATTTCTTATAAAAGGAATATGAAAGTAAAATAAAAATGTAATTAACCCTAACAGCAACCAACAATTTTTTAATCGAAAAGAATTGAACATGTTAATTTGTGTTTTCATATATAAATTGTTTCTTGTATTATTTTAGTGTAGTATCTATAGTTAGATCAAACAGAAATTATTGTAGTAATCAATTATATTTTTTAATATCGAGAGAGTAGTGAAATATATTGTAATCACCAGCATAAACCCACCAAATCAAGTAGTTCGTAATTATTCTAAGATGTCAGGAAGTAAAGTATTAGTTGTTGGTGATAAAAAAACACCCGATAACTACAGAGTTACTAATGTAGATTATCTCTCTATCAAAAATCAAACTAAATACAAAATCCACAAAATGTTGCCATATAATCACTATTGCAGAAAAAATATAGGATATATACATGCTATCAAAAATAGTGCATCAGAAATCGTAGATACAGATGATGATAATTATCCTTACAAAGACATATCATCTTGCCCACAATTTGGTATTTCACAGCATAATACACCAGTGAATAAAGATATATGGTGCAATATATACCAATATTTTACTGAACGAAAATGTTGGCCCAGAGGTTTTCCATTAGATGAATTAAAAAAAGAAAAATGTGATCTAGAAGTTTCACCAATGAATGTTGTTGTGTGGCAAGGTTTGGTGGACTTAGATCCAGATGTGGATGCAATATATAGGATGACAACAAAAAATCCAGAGTTCAACTTTGATAAACAGCCTCCCTTAGCTTTAAGTCATGATCAATTTTGCCCTACCAACTCACAAAATACTACTTTTTCCAAAAAAGCCTTCCCATTGCTGTATCTGCCTCACACCGTTTCTTTTAGATTTACTGATATTTTAAGGGGACTTGTTATGCAGCAAATATTGGGAGTATATAAATTATCCGTTGGTTTCCATAATGCTACTGTCTATCAAAAGAGAAATAAACATGACCTCATGGAAGATTTTGAATCTGAAATACCGATCTATTTGCAGTCCAAAAAAATTCCTCACATCGTTCGGTCGGTAATAAAACCAACATATAGTATGGAAGATAACCTGTTACTGAGCTACCAAGTATTAGAAAGAAACAAAATTGTAAAACACGATGAGATAAATACGCTAACTACATTTCTTGAAGAGATATCATGACTAGATACAAAAAAAGTCTCGGAATAGTGTGTCCTATTGCTAACGAAGAATTAACTATTGAAAAGTTCATTCACGAAATAATCAAAGAAGCCTCTTGCTTTGATAAATTCACACTTTTTATAATCATGGATGATTCAAGTGTTGATAATACTATTAATATTATCAAAAAAATGCTTAAAGATTACAGCCAACTTTCATTAGTTTATGATCCTTCTATAACTTCAGTTGCTAAAGCTTATATTCGCGGGTATATGGAAGCCATACAATATGATTGGGTGTTGGAGATTGATGCAGGGTTTAGTCAAAAGCCTTCCGAAATGCACAGATTTTTTGATCTTATGGATCAGGGGAAAGATTGCGTATTTGGTACCAGGTTTGGCAAGGGCGGTATTTACAAAAAACAATCCAGTTTTAAACGAAGGTTGTTAAGTAGGTCTGGAACTTTTATAACAAATAAACTTCTTGGAACCAGGCTTACTGACATGACCAGTAGTTTTGAATGTTTTAAAGGTTCAGTTTTAAATCAAATTTTAAAAAAGGGTATCAGATCTAATGGTCCGTTTATTCAAACTGAGATTAAATTTCATGCACATAAATATGACATTGCTGAGGTACCTATCACATATTCCAATCCCAGCAATAATATAAAATTAGCATCAATTATTGAAGCTCTAAGAATATTGTTTGAGTTAGCATATTATCGCTATAAGTCTACCTAAGTATCTGCTGTGTTGAAGACTTCTTTTTTAAAAAGTTCTATTGCTTTTTTCAGACCATCTTCCAGTGAAAGTTTATGTTTCCATCCCATTTTATGAATTTTGGAAACATCTAACAATTTTCTAGGAGTTCCATCAGGATATTTAGTATTAAACACAAGTTTGCCTTTAAAACCCATAATATTAGCAATCTTTTGTGCTAACTCAGCTATGGTAATATCTTTACCTGTTCCTACATTTATAAAGTAAGGCAAATCCTTTTGATGAAGCAAAAAAAGACAAGCCTCTGCTAGATCATCTACACACAAAAATTCTCTTCTGGGTTTTCCGCTACCCCAAACCTCAAACTCGCTTTTCTCAGATTGAATTGTATCATACATTCTCCGTATAATACCAGGTATGACATGGCTTTTCTCGGAATCAAAGTTGTCATTCATTCCATATAAATTAGTTGGCATTACAGAAAAAAAGTTTAAGCCAAATTGCCTTTTGATATTTTCTGCAACCTTTAAACCTGCAATTTTGGCAATGGCATAAGGCTCATTTGTATCCTCAAGTTTGCTTGTAAGCAAACTGTCTTCCTTGATTGGTTGATCTGCATATTTTGGATAAATACAAGATGATCCCATAAAAAGAAAAGTTTCCACCTGGTTTTTCAGTGCAGCATTGAAGATATTGTTTTGGATAGTTAGGTTTTCCAATATAAATTCTGCTCTATAAGTATTGTTGGCGTGTATACCTCCGACTCTTCCAGCAGAATTAATGACTACCTCAGGTTTATTCTTTATGAAAAAATCAGTTGTGTCTCGTGAGTTGAGAAGATCTAATTTTTGCCTATTAGGATACAGAACATTTTTGAACTTTTTTGAGGTAAGTAATCTTACTAGCGATGATCCTACAAGGCCAGTACCACCTAATATTAAAACTCTAGTTCTTGTATCCAATACTAAATCCTCTTATGATTAAAGCCCTACGATAAGTTTTTAACACTGCGTACCTGTCCGCCAGATTACTGTAGAATGAATTATGATTTTTGTAAAGTAATAGCGTGGTGTATTTATATTATAAATAGTGTACTTAAAAGTAAAGCATGACAGTTTAAATGTTTGTAAACTGGAGAGCACTCTTATAGCATGTTATACTGTTACTTAGCTAGGAACAGGTTTTTAATGAAATATCCTTTAGCATCATCCTCATGGGATCATAAAGAAATTGAGGCTCTAAAAGAAGTCATCAACTCAGGGAACCTTACCATGGGTGAGAAGGTTTATGCTTTTGAAAAAGATATGGCCAAGTTTTTGGGTTCAAAATACTGTGTGATGGTTAACTCAGGATCATCTGCAAACCTTTTGGCTATTGCTAGCTTGTTTTACAAGAAAGAGAGTGCTCTAGCCAAAGGTGATGAAGTGATTGTTCCCGCGGTTTCCTGGTCAACAACATACATCCCTTTGTTGCAATACGACCTTAAACTAAAATTTGTTGATGTTGACATAGAAACACTTAATATGGATGTTTCCATTCTTGCAGATGCTATTTCTTCAAATACCAAAGCCATTTTTGCCGTTAATTTATTAGGAAATCCAAACGAATTTAAACAATTGAATGAGATATGTAATAAACATAATCTTATTTTGTTAGAAGACAATTGTGAATCTTTAGGTGCCACATTTAGAGGGCAAAAAACAGGAACATTTGGAAAGATAGGGACATTTAGCACATTTTTTAGTCATCACATTTCGACTATGGAAGGAGGAGGGTGTGTAACTGATGATGAAGAAATATATCATATACTCTTGTCCCTTCGTTCTCATGGATGGACCAGGAATTTGCCAAATGACAACTTTGTTTCTGGAAAAAAACAAGAAGACTCATTTGAGGAATATTTTAAATTTGTTTTACCTGGATTTAACTTAAGACCAATTGAACTAAGTGCTGCAATTGGAATAGAGCAGTTAAAAAAGCTTCCTTCAATGATTAAAGTTAGAAGAGACAATGCTTCTGTATTCTATAGTAAGATGAAGAGATTTAGTGACATGTTTCATCTGCAGAAAGAGGTTGGAGAAAGTAGTTTTTTTGGTTTTCCTATAATCTTGAAAAATGGCACAGCTAGTGATCGTGCATCTTTAGTTTCAGAGCTAAATAAACATCAAATTGAAGTAAGACCGATTGTTGCAGGTAATTTCACAAAGCATCCTGTGATAAAGTATTTTGATTATTCTGTACATGGAGAGCTTTCTAATGCTGATAAAATTCACGACCTAGGATTTTTTATTGGAAATCATTATTATAATTTGGAGCGTGAGATTAACCATTTTGTTAGTGTTCTAGAGAGATGGATATAATCAGCTCCGATAGGTAAAAGATTGAAATTTTGTATGATAGATGTATAGCATGTACCGAAGAATTCTAAATATCCTTCCCTCAAGAGGATTGACCAAAGGCCAGAACAGAGGGTTTATTAACAAGTTGTTTTATAAATAGTATTTAGATAGAATCGGATTTGCTGAATCCAAATTATTTGGAGGTTTTTTGGTTTTTTTAATATTTATACTTTTATTTTTTTACCACGATATTGCGAACGCTTATTTTGATCCTGGAACGGGTAGTTTAATTATACAAGGTTTAATAGCCGGTCTTGCTGGCATTGTTTTGTTTTATAGAGATATTAAACTTAAAATTAAGAACCTAATTGTGTATCTTACACAAAAAATAAAGAAGCAATAATTTTAACCTAATGTTTAAACAAAATAATAAGTTTAATACACAATTTCTTTTGTTATCATTGCTGCTTGGCCTTTATATTTCATTTTTTCATGTAAGTAATAATATGAATTTAATTAGGCCTCAATATGCAATTTATAGCATTTTATTAATTACATCTAGTAGTATTTTTGTAGGATCTTTTTTGTTATTTGTAACTAGCTTTTTAAAGCTTAACCGAAACATTGCTATTGGTCTTTTATTTGTATTTGTATTTTATTGTTTAAGATCTTCTATAATCGGTGTATTTTCAAAATACTTTTTTGATCAGTTTGATATGATCAGAAATATACATAATGTATTACCTGGAGTTTTTTTGTTATTAGGTGGGTTTTTATTAGGATTAATTTGTTCTCTCAATATCAAGAAGACTATTATTGTTACAGTTATTGTGATTGTGTTTCCAGTTTATGAAACAGCAGGTAAATATATTAATTACATTGCAAGTAAGTCGCATTTGATAAATTACAATTACGAAGAAATTCAATTTAAAAACAAATTGAATGTATATTTCGTTTTATTCGATAGTTATTCTAATGTTGATTTTTTAGAGAGAATAAATTTTGATTTTTTGAATGAATACGGTTCTAATTTTTTAGAACTTTTAGAAGAAAAAGGTTTTAGAACATATAATTCTTTTTATTCTAATTATTCTGCAACAAAAAATACCATGCCTTCTTATTTTATGATGGATTATAAGTATAGCGGTAAATTGATGGCTAATGTGGAGTATGATACACGGTCTAAAATGATAGCAGGGCATTCAAATGTTGTTAATATCTTTAAAGATAACGGTTATAGAACCAATCTAATATTTCAAAATGATTACCTTACTGAAGATCATTGCTATGCAGATTTTTGTGTTAATAGTCTTGATACTAGAGGCGGCACCTCTAAGTTAGTTAGAACATTGGGTTTATTTAATAAGGTGGTGTTAAATAGTTTTATGGATTTGCATATTGATCCCACAGCATGGTTTTCTTTATCCGTAGAAGATGTAATATCTCATATCGATCCTACAAAAGAAAATCAATTTACTTATCTCCATTTGTATATTCCAGGACATTCTCCAACTGATTCATTTTGTGAAAGCGAGTTAGAGACAAAACAATATTTAGATAGAGTTCGTGATACAAACCAATATATGTCTCAAATAATAGAAAAAATAGCTTCAGTAGATGATAATGCTATTATAATTGTTGCATCTGATCATGGGCCAAGAGTAACCAATAAATGTATGTATGGCGTTTCCTCACTTGATCCATTGCATATTATGGACAGAGTGGGCACATTTCTAGCAATAAAGTGGGGAGGGGTAGCAGGGAATTATGATGGTAGATACGATACTAATATAAAAAGTGTTGCCAACTTATTTAGATATTTATTTGCCTATATGGCAGAAGATGAGTCAATACTGAATGCAAAAGTTCATGACGACTCTTATATTGTTGATAAAAATAAAATACAACAAGTAATTAAAGATGGTAACTTTGTTTTTATAGAGACTGAACGATGATCCATCCAGCATCTTTTAGAGATCCAAGTGGTTTTGTTTACACAAAAGATGGAGAAGTTTATAGAAATATAGACCCTATTTACTTTGATAAGTTTGAACACTTATATAAATCAGGATTATATGACCACTTGGTGCAAGATGAATCTTTGATCAGTCATGTTGTTGTTGAAAAAGATAAATCAAAAATAGTTATAAAACCTAAAATGATACCATTTATATCTTATCCTGTAGAATGGCCTTTTTGTGCTTTAAAAGATGCAGCCCTATTGACACTTAAAACAAATATACAAGCCATTAAATTTGGGATGATCCTTAAAGATGCTTCTTCTTACAATGTTCAATTTGTTGGCCCTAAACCAATTTTTATAGACACTTTATCCTTTGATTTTTATAAAGAAGATCTTCCATGGGTGGCTTTTGGACAATTTTGCAGGCACTTTATATCACCATTATTGCTAATGAAGTATTGTCATACTGATGTTAGTAAAATGTTAATTAGCTTTATTGATGGCATACCACTAGATATTGTAAGTAGCTTACTTCCACTAAGGACACACTTTAGTTTATTTATAAAATCAAACATACACATGCATGCTAAAGCTCTTAAAGACAATAAGGATGTTAACAGTTTTAAAAAAGATATTAAATTATCTAAAAATAAGCTTATTAAAGTCTTAAATTATGTATATGACTTTGTAGATAAGTTAGAACTTAAACACAATACTCAATGGAATGACTATTACAAGAATAATAGCTACAAGGACAAAGCTTTTGTAGAAAAAAAGAATACTGTTCATAGATGGTTAACTCAAGTAAACGCTAGTAAAATTTTAGATATTGGTGGAAATGATGGGAGTTTATCTAATATCAGCGGAAGTAGTACTCTTTTGTGTGACACGGATTTATCTTCTTTAAACAGAGGATTTTTAGAGTCTAAAAATACGGGGAGAGATATGGTAAGCTTGTTGGTAAATATTGCCAATCCTACTCCAGCCTACGGCTTTGCTAATAAAGAAAGGAGTTCATTTTTAGACAGAGCTTGTAATTGGAACTCAGAATGTGTTCTTGCTCTAGCATTAGCACATCATCTGTGTATTTCTCAAAACTGCTCTTTTAATATGCTCGCCCAAATATTTTCTTCACTAGGTAAATATTTAATAATTGAATTTGTAGATAGGGATGATAGTTTAGCTCAAAAATTAATCGTTGGGATGCGAGATCAAAAGACTTTGTTTGATTGGTATAATAAAGATAATTTTGAAAAGGCTTTTTCGAAAGAATACATCATAGAACAAGTTCATCAGATAGAGGGCATGAGCAGGACACTGTATTTAATGACTAAGCGGTAGCTTAGCCCTTAACAATTTTAAGAATCCTTTTAGTGGATTGTTTGTCTATCAAATCACCTTGGGTATATCTGTGTAAGATACTTCCTATTAAAGTTTGATATGGAATTTTTTGTTGCTCAGCCAAAGTTTTAATATCCACAAGCGTAGTAGCATCAATCCTCAAACTCATAGGTATTTTAATGGCATTTTTGTCCACATTGATAGAGGCTTTTCTCTTTTTAAGTTTTTTTAAGTTATATTCCCTCTTCATATGTTTTTTTCTTCATCCCACTCAAAACATAACTGCGACTCACTGTATCTCATTGTATATACATTGTCAATTAAAAACTTTGTTATGTCAATCCAAAATATTTTGTCAAAAACCTATATAGGCATATCGTAATGACAACTTAGAGTGTGAGATTGACCATTTCGTCAGTATTCTGGAGAGGTGGATATAATCAGTTCTGGTAGATAAAAGCTTGAAGTTTTGCATGATGGGTGGTTAGTAATGAGCGTTTCAATGCTACTCTCTGTAACTAGTGATAGCAATGCGGTGCTTGTGTATTCCTTAACTGAACTAGTTAAATTAAAGCTTATAAAAGGCTGAAAGTTTGAAAAGCTACTACAGTTTGCTTATGATGAGTTGGTTCATAGATACGCCCTGAGTAGCAGCCTCTATCGCAACTTTCCTGTGTTTTTCTGGGGGCATTCTTAGCCGAAACTCTCCACTGAAATTATGCAAACAGAGAGGTTCAGGTATTAGCTCTTTTTCCTTCTTCATCCACTTAACAGATTCCAACACAACAGTCCTTATTTCTTCCAGTGCTTGTTGCTGGGTTTTTCCATGTGCAACTAAATCTGGAAATTCTGCACATCTGGCAATAAAAACTTTATCCTCTTCGTCATATTCAACAAGATATACATACTTCATAATAGTTTGTTCCAATTTTTTCATTGCCCCTCCTTTTGAGATCGTAGCCTCTTTAAGGCACTTAATACTTGTTTAATCTGATATTTTTTTGCGTCTTTTTTATCCCTTTGAATATTTATTCTCCCACACCACGGCACTTTGAAAATGAAATGACTTCCCTTAGTTCTAGCCTTTCCAAAGAATACCTCACACATTCTAAGCAAATCTTTAAATGCAACTCTCTTACTACTCTCAAGATATTTTATAGCATCTTCTATTTTCACCCAAGAATGGTACCATATATGGAACCAGTGTCAAGAGTTTTTCTCTTTAAGCGAACAAACCGTGTGCTATACTATTGAAGAGCAATATAGAAAATAGGGGGAGGCATAATGTTAGGGTTTCTGGATGTCATTGATACCAAATGGAAGTCTATTTTTAGATCTACTAAAAAAGAACGCATAATTACATTTATTGCTTCTTACTTTCTAGCAGGCACCTTATTTTTTATTTATATGCTTTTTCGTGATCCTGATACTAGCAGTGAATCAATGGGTACATTTACAGCTTTTCTTCTCTATTGGCTTGCCTTGCTCGTGGTACCACTTATGATGACCATAATGGCCACAACTAGTGCAGGTCTCTTTTTAGTATTCATTATTCCTTTTTGTATACCAGCTTTTTTCCTTTGGCTTGGTTCTAGAAGTAAAAGTAGAACCCCTGGTATCACCTTTTGTGCACTCAGTGGTGCAACATTTGCACTTTTATGTGCTACAGGCTTTTATATCTTAGCTCAAGGAGGGTAGTTTAGCTCAAAAATTACTCGCTGGGATGCGAGATCAAAAGATTTTGTTTGATTGGTATAATAAGGATAATTTTGAAAAGGCCTTTCTAAAAGAATATATTATAGAACAAGTTCATCAGGTAGAGGGAATGTACAGAGGGTTATACCTGATGACAAAGCGGTAGATTGCTGAAGCTTAGCTTACCTTCAATCTAAGTTGTGACAAAACCTAGTTGAGTGAGACGAATACACATTGCTTGAACGGAAACCCCAAACTTATCAGATAATTCTTCCAACTGGTCTTCCGATATACACCCTTTATTAAACTTTTCAGTAACTTCCAATATCTTATCCTTTGGCATTAGAAGACAAGCTGCAAAATAATTTGCTTCTCTTTCTTTCCAGTCTGTACCTTTAGAAGATTTTTCATTACGAAACATAACTAAAGAGCCGGTATTATCTATATTTAAAGCCTCATAGCCATGAAGTAGTATGTGTCCAATTTCGTGGGCTACAGAGAATTTTCTTCTTTTTTCATTATGGCCTGAATTAACTATTATAGTTTTTTTCTCTCCATCTACCACAGACATTCCGCTACAATTGCTTTCAAGAGGTTCTTCTATGTACACAAACTTCAATTTGTGACAGATTTTCTTGATTGAAATTTTGAATTTCTGTGGTGTACCACACTTACTCAATACAGTATTGGCACTTTTTTCTATAAAATCGTATCTTGGTCTCATTAAATTCCCTGCTCTGATTTTATATGTCAGGTTCTCTAATTTTTTTCAATGCTTTTTTGACTTTACCTGGAGCTATGGATGATTGTTCTTCTAATTTGTTCTTGCGGTAAAGAGTTATGATTGCATTTAAATCTAGTTCAAGTAAAAACGACAGCTCCACAACATGATGGAATAGTATTCGATGTTCTCCTGCTTCTAGATTAGCAAAGGTAGCTCTGTTTATCTCCAGTATTTCTGCAACAACCTCTTGAGTGAACCCTTTCTCTTTTCTCCTATCACGAATCAAGCTACCCAGTTGGTTGTAAAAGCTATTTTGTAAATTTTTCACAAAATCCTCATTATTAAATGTTTATTTGACCAACATAATATTTTATATTAAAAGCTAGATTTTAGCTAGAAAAATAAAAAAAAATTGATTGTTTTTCTAGATTTTGGTATAGGGCAATGCTGGATATGTACTTTAAAAGGAGTTGTTATGTTAGGAGAGGGTATGAAATTTTTAGTTTGTGATGTTGAGCATGGGTTATTTATATGTATCAAAACTCCTAGTGGCCAATTTCATTGTATAGATGTGGGGTCTTCAGAAAAATCTTCTCTATCAGAATATGCTAAGGAGACATTGGATATTGAAAAAGTAGATTACCTGATAATAAGTCATCCAGACAAAGATCATGTGGAAGGACTCCCATATTTTATCAAATTTTTTGGCCAACCAAGGGTTTTGAGAATTAACAGAAGCCTTCCTAGAAGTGAGTTTTGTGGCAATACAGGCACAAAAACAGAGCCACACCAAATAGTTTTGAAGAAGTTATATGAAGATTACACCGCACCAGTTGAATATGAAAAGAACCCTACAAATCCTAATTTCAATGGAGGAATTGAGTACGAAATATTTTCTCTTTCTCATGGCAAGTTTCCAGATGGTTGTGTACTGGAGAAAAATAACACTTCAATTGTAGTATTCATGTTGTATAAAGGAATACTTTTTGTGTGTCCAGGTGACATTGAGCCAAAGGGTTGGGATTTCTTATGGAAGCAAAATTATTCAAAGCTAGAACCTTTTATTAAAAAGTCTCACAAAAGGATTTTAGTTGCTCCTCATCATGGTAGGGAGTCCGGTTATTCTGAAGAAATGATGCAATCTATTGCCCCTAATTTGGTTATTATTAGTGATGAGGTAGGAGGTCAGACTGATAATAGATATTATAATATGCCCATAGGTTTAAATTTTAATGGAGAGAGTATCAAATGCCTTTCAACCAAAACTAAAGGAAGCGTTTTACTTAATGTAGATCAAAATGGAAGTATAGATATAAAGCTGTCCACAGCAAAAGCTCCAATACAAACTTCAAAACAAATTCCAACAAGGGATATATTTAGTAATGAAACCTTGTAAAGTAGTTTTAGGACTTTTCTTATTTCAATTATTTTTGGTATGTGCTTGTACTTTCCTTCTTTGTAATCCAACAATTTTTATTGTTTGTAAGCTAGGTGATGTTATTTGGTTAAAAGTGGCAATGATAGGTATGATTGGTGGATGTGTTTACTGTATGAGAGGTCTTTATCTACACTTCTGTGTTAGAAAAGATTGGGACAATGGTTGGATTGTATGGCACATAATTAGGCCATTTGTAAGTGCTGTTTCTGGAGCTGTAAGCTTGATCTTTGTTAAGGCAGGGTTATTTGTATTTACATCTAACTTTGGATTTCAAAATGAATATGCCTATTATGCACTTGCATTTATTGCTGGTTTAAATGTAGATAATTTTATTAAGAAAATTGAATCAATTTTTCAAGAATTAGTAGGTATCAATCAAACTCGAGCTTCGAAGGAGGAAAATAAATGAGTATTATAAAGTCTTTTTCTGTAGGTAATGGTGATATGTTTTATATAAAACATAATTCTGGAGATCTAACTGTTATAGATTGTTGTTTGGACGACAGTGACCATGGCAAAAAAAATCTTGACGAAATAGTTAATATGTCAAATCAAGGAAATATTAGATTTATATCCACTCATCCAGACAATGATCATATCAAAGGTTTGAGTATTTTAGACAATGAACTAAATATTACTGATTTTTATGTTGTCGAGAATGAAACTAAGAAGGTTGATGGTACAAAAGATTTTGATAAATATTGTGAATTAAAGGATTCTAATAAAGCTTCTTATTTGTACAGAGGTTGTGAAAACTCTCTTTTCGTTAGTCTTATAAATGGCAAAAATCAAGATAACGTTCAATCACCGACTGATAGGCTTTTGGCAAGTTTTAGAGACAACAATTGTAAAAATAAAACTTCACTTGATAGATATGCCGTTCTATCTAGATTAGGTTTTAAAATCCTTTGGCCTGTAGTTGATAATATACATTACAAACAGGCTTTAGAATCAGCAAAACATGATTTAAGTCCAAACAATATATCCCCAATTATTATGTACTCAGAAAACGGAATAAACATGGTATTTATGGGTGATTTAGAATCAGATTTTATGCACAAAATAAAAATTGAAACACCAATTAGTCTAGTGGACTTATTGAATAAAGAAAAAAACTTTAAGGATAGAAACATTGACTCTGTTGATATCTTATTTGCACCTCATCATGGTAGAGACAGCGGAAAAATACCTGAGCTGTGGTTAAATCGAATGAAACCTAAAGTTATTGTTATTGGTGAAGCACCTTCAGAACATCTAAATTACTACAACGGCTATAACACAATCAAACAGAACTCTGCTGGTGATATATTGTTTGAGTGTTACACTTTCAAAGTAGATATTTACGTAGAAGATAGTTTGTATAAAGAAGAGTTTCTATCAAAAGAATCTGGAAGTATAAGTAAGTACAATTTGTACTATTTAGGAACTTTAAATGTAGGGTCTGCAAAAACTTTTAATATTTTAAAAGGTGGTAAAGATACAGGATCAATTGCTACTACCCCTCCTTGGAGTGTATAAAACAAAATGTCTTGTTGGGTTTCGGAAGAAGATAAAAAATTCCTTTTAAAAGAGCAACCAGGATTAACTTTTGAGCCAAACAAAAACATTTTATGTGGAACTTTAAATTTTAAAGCGAAGCTTAGTCGTCAATTAATAGAAGATGCTTATGAAATAAATATTGATTTTAACAGGTGTGAACCTTTACCTGTAGTTAAAGAGGTTGGTGGTAGAATTAAAAAATTAGCAGAGGAAAGAAATATAAATATAATGTCTCTGCACGCTAATTATAAAACCGATCCCCCTGAATTATGCTTATGTTCTAGAATAATTGCTTTTGATAAAGCTGAGGAACTTAGAAACAGTGAAACTCCAGCAACAGATTTCATTTCTCAGCTCATAATATCTTTTTTATACGGCTTAAGCTATTACAACAAATTTAGCAAATGGCCATTTGGAGATTTGGAACATGGGGTGCAAGGTCTTATAGATGAAATTATTTCAGATAGCACACAATTTGTCCGTCATTCCAAGCTCTATAGGAATATGCATCCCGATGAATTTAAAGAGGTATTAACAGAACTAAAGAAAAATTTCACAATAAAAAACACAATGCGTAGGAGAATTGGGCGTAATGATATTTGTTCATGTGGTAGCAATAAAAAATTTAAAAAATGTCATCTTAAACTGGTTGAAGTTATAAAATTTCATTGAAGTTTAAAACACCTGTATAAAGCTTTCTATACATCGGAAAAGTTTGTTAGCAATTTCTAAACTAGTTGAGTTTGCACCATGCATGGTTAATCAATCTGATTGAAATAGATATATTTTTAGTTTTAGGGTTATTATTATTCATAATCTTCATTGTTGGTTCGTTTTAATTGCTAGCCTAAAGGAGGATGTGGGTCATTGCCATGACTATCCCTGGATGCAATTTTACCATCTTTATTATGTATAAATAACTCACTATTTGTCATTCTACTGACTTGTCTCCCATGGGATATAGCTTCTTTTTTTGTGTTAAAAGTAGCTATTGGCATATCTGAACCACTAGTTTTCACACTCCAACCTTCATTTTTGTTCGGTACAACATGAGTTGATTTCAATTCTCTCTCCTTTTTTAAGGTTAAACGTATTTCCAATAACATGGGAACTGAGGTCTTGTATGTCAATAGGTAGCGAGTTTTTTGTGGTTTTTAAATAAAAAAATGATTGAGTCTATAAATGACATCAAGTAAACTTGCCAGGGCAGAGGGGTATAGTAGTTGCTTTTTTATAGACAAAAATTTTTGTTGGCAATTATTGAAGCATTCGGAGGCTCAGTAGAAGCAACAAAATTTCAAAAATATCTATTCTTGATCTCTGAACAACTAACAAAAAAACACTACAACTTCATACCTTATAACTACGGATGCTTTTCCTTCCAGTCATACCACGACAAAAAGACCTTAATAGATCAGGGTTTTTTACTAGAAAACAAAAAATGGGTTGGAAATAAAACAAATGGTTTTTTGAATGATATTTGCCCGCAAGAGAGAGGCATTATCCTTAATATTAAAAAAGAATATGGAATATTATCTAAACAAAGATTACTACACAAAGTATATTCTGAATTTCCCTATTATGCAATAAACAGCAAGATTATCTCAGAAGCAAATTTAAACGCTAAAGAAAAAAATAGAATTGAAAGTGTTAAACCAAAACAAAATAAAAAATGTATTTTTACCATCGGTTATGAAGGTAGGAGTATAGATGAATATCTCAATCTATTGATGAAAAATAACATAAAAGTATTGTGCGATGTTAGGAAAAATCCTCTCAGCAGAAAATATGGATTTTCAAAAAAATCATTGCAAGAAAAAACACGATCCCTAAATATCGAGTATCTTCACCTCCCTAGTTTAGGGATCAACGGTCAACTTAGAAGTAATCTTAAAACAAAACAAGATTATAGAAAGCTATTTTCAATATATAAAAAAGAGATATTGTCTTCGGAAGGAAATGCCTTGAAAGAAATAATGAATACTTTCTTACATAATAAACGAATCGCTTTAACTTGCTTTGAGGCTGAACATGATATGTGCCACAGGCATTGTGTTTCTTCTGAGTTAAAGAGAAGATTCCCCAAAATCTTAATTGAACATATATGAAACCGAAAAAACTAAGAGTATTTATTACTGTAAAGGCCTATCCTACATTATCTGCAAAATATGATGAATTAGTTTGTACAGCAGGTATTACAGAAAAAGGTGAGTGGATTAGAATTTATCCTGTTCCTTTTAGAAAGCTCAAATATGAAAAGCAATACAAAAAGTACCAATGGATTGAAGCTGATCTTATTAAAAACAAAAAGGACTTTAGGCCAGAAAGTTATAATCCAATAAATAGGGGGAAATCTATAGTAACCAAAGATTTTGTAAAAAGCTGGGATAGAAGAAGGGACATTTTATCTAAAACAAAAGTTTATAAAAATTTGAAAAATTTAATATCTGATGCAAAAAATAAAAAAAAATATACATCCTTAGCTATTTTTAAACCAAAAGAGATTATAGGTATTAAATGCGAAGTAGAAAAAGATAGAGATTGGGATCCTAAAAAATTAAAAGCGATAGCAAACCGAGCTAAACAAATTGATCTATTTAAATCAGATAAACCTCACGAAATTTTCAAAATTGTTAAAAAACTTCCATATAAATTTTCATATATTTTTAGAGATGATAAAAATAAAAAATCTACTTTAATGATTGAAGATTGGGAAATCGGAGCATTATATTGGAATTGCCTCAAAAAATATCCAGAGAAAATAGCTGTAGAAAAAGTAAAGGACAAGTGCTTAGAGATCGCTAAAAAAGATATTCACTTTTTCCTTGGGACAACATTAAAATTTCACAATATAGCTCCTAATCCATTTGTTATTGTTGGGGTTTTTTATCCACCTGTTCAAAAGCAACAAAAACTTTTCTGAGATACGGTGTGTGGTGTATTATTCGAGATAGAGGTTCCTGTTAAATGAAAACAATAGAACTAGGAAAAATCGGAAGATTCCTGTCTGGCAGAAGCAGAGCCTTTGAAGCTGTAGAAGAAATTCAACCCAACCCTAGTGATAATATTAATGTTAATCTTGATGGCGTTGAATCAATGGCACAATCCTTTATTTCGGAACTGCTTATAACTTTTCACAAGCACAACATAGATCTATCAACTATAAAATTTGTTAATTATGAAAATGATCATGTTGAGAAAAGAGTTAAAACAGAATTAGATAGATTTCACCGTATACTTATCGATGCATCATAATACACCATTCCTTTAAGCTTCATATTAGTTTTTAGTCAAATTAAATATGTATTTGAGACTTTGATTTTACATTTGTAAATTCTTTGACTTTAGTATAATTACACTCGCATGAGAAAAGTTTTTTTTAGTTTCCACTACAGAAAAGATGATTCAGTTGTTAAGTGATGTGCTATACTATTTAAGGTAAAAAACAAAGAGCAGTACATAAAAATAAATAGGGTAGGAGATAATGCTAGAGTTTCTGGACATTGTTGATATCAGATGGAAGTCTATTTTTAGATCTACTAAAAAAGAACTCTTGATTGCACTTACTATTTCTTACTTTTTAGCAGGTACTCTGTTTTTTATTTATCTGCTCTTCCATGAGCCCCCAGGCACTAATAGTGAATCAATGGATGTGGTTGGATTATTTCTTTTCTATTGGGCTGGCGTGCTTATGGCATCTTTTTTGTTCCCTGCGGTTGCTATAGCTATTGCAATTCTCTGCGTCTTAGTAATTACTCCCTTTTTTATGCCATTTTTTTTCTTTTGGCTTGGCAAGAGAAGCAAAAGCAGAGCTTCTGGTATCATCCTCTGCGCACTCAGTGGTTCAACCTTTGGCCTTTTATGTGCTTTAGGCTTTTACTATGTCTTAGCTAAAGGAGGGTAGCAGATTTCTGCCCCAACTTATTGTTTCTCAAAACAGAATAACCAAAATTTTTGCTCTGTTATAAGGATCTTTTTGTCCATCCAATCCTTCGTCCTTTTGAATGGTTCTTTTGGCTACTTGAGAATCTTCCTGTTTGTTTGATCCGCTTTTATCTTGTTAATTTTTGGATAATTAAAAAATATGTTTTTAACTTACCAAAAGTAACATGCTATATTGGGAGAGCATGTTCAGACGCTTACCCTACAACAAAAAAATTGGTTTTGCGATACTAGTTGCTATACCTTTCTTGGTGTTCTTAACACTTAAAGTATCCAACTTTAGTTTTTGTAAAAAAAATATCATTCGTGCAGCATTTGATGTGGGTAGTGGAAGTACAAAAATGAAAGTGTATCACTATAATGAATGTGCCAATAGCGTAGAGCAAATAGAAGATAAAGAATGTGAAGCGGAAGAGCCTGTACAATATAGAAAAAATCTTACCAATTCAAACCTTATACCTCAGGAAATTTTGAAACAAGGTGAAACTGCTTTAAAAAATCTTAAAGATACAGCAATAAATTGTAAAGCAACTGGGTTTGCAGGTGTGGCTACCTCTGTTTTTAGATTAGCTAACAATGGAATAAGTGCTGCTCATGAATTGTCTAACTTAGTAAAAATCCCTATAAAAGTAGTAACTCAAAATGAAGAAGCTAGACTTGGTTTTCGCGGAGCAATTACTAAAGAAGGCATTTCGAAGAAACAAAAAGTGTGCGTCTGGGATATTGGAGCTTCCAGTGTTCAGATTACTTGTTCTAATGGCAGGAGCGGTACAAAGGTTTACCAAGGTAAGCTGGCTTCTATTGGATTTATGGAACAAATTCTTGAACTACAAAACAGGACATCATCCCCAAATCCTATATCGTTATCTATTTATAATGAAGCCTTCGAAATTGCTAAGGATGAAGCTCAAAATGTTCGTACTCACATGGAAGATTTGTTAAAAAACTCCATAATTCTTGGTATAGGAGGAGTACATTATTACGCTGTATCAAAAGAGCTTGAGTTAGAAGAATACAACCAGGAGCAAATCAAATCTGGCATTTTGAGAAGACTTGACAAAACTGATGATGAGCTTGGAGGAGGTAAATTTGTAAATACAGCAGTTAGCAATTTAATTTTGGTTGAAGGAATGATGGCAGGTATGGAAATTAACTCAGTTAAAGCATTAAAGGTTAACTTAACTGAAGGCTTAGCGGTGTCTGATAATTACTGGGAAAATTAGCTGTCCTTATTTTTGTCAACTGAGAAAAAACTTGACTTTAATACCAATTTAGACGATAAATTTAGGGGTATGATCTCAAGATTTCAAAATCTAAAAACTAAACAAAACCTGTTTTTGTTTGGAGCTAGAGGGACTGGGAAGTCAACTCTGGTTAAGCATCTGTTCTCTTCTCAGAAAATGCTATACATAGATTTTCTGGATTACAAGCAAGAGAATGCTTTTTTAAAAAATCCCGACAGGCTATCTAATATCCTTTCTAAAAACCAGTACAAATTTGTTGTCATTGATGAGGTTCAGAAAGTTCCTAAACTGCTGGATATTATTCACAGGGAGATAGAACAAAATAAAAAAACACAATTTATTATGACAGGTTCTAGTGCCAGAAAACTTAAAAGAGGCCAGGCAAATCTTTTGGCGGGAAGAGCTATTTCTTACTACCTTTACCCATTTTCTTGTTTTGAACTTGTATCTAAATTTAGCATCAAAAATGCTTTACAGTTTGGAACACTTCCAAAACTTTTAGAATTAAAATCAAAAAAAGAAAAGATATTGTTTTTAGAAAGTTATGTGCAAAACTATTTAAAAGAGGAAGTTCTTCAAGAGCAGATTGTCCGAAAGATACAACCTTTTAAAAATTTTTTAGAAATCACTGCTCAGTTAAATGGTCAGACAATCAATTATTCCAAATTTGCGAGAGAGGTAAAATCTGATCATAAAACTATTCAAAATTATTTTTCGATTTTGGAGGACACTCTTATAGGATTTTTCCTACCCACCTACTCTAGATCTGTTAGAAAGCAACAGCAAAAGGCACCTAAGTTTTATCTATTTGATACCGGAATTACTAGAGCATTAGACGAAACTCTTACACTTCCCATTAAACCCAAAACCTTCTCCTTTGGGAGAGCTTTTGAACATTTTGTTATTCTGGAATGTTTTAAGTTAAACCACTACTTTAGAAAACGCTATAAGTTTTCATATCTAAAAACTAAAAATGGCTTAGAAATGGATCTGATTATACAAAGACCTGGTAAAAGGGAATTGATTGTAGAAATAAAATCTACTAACGAAATCAGAAAAGATCATATTAAAACCGTAAAACATTTTTCTTCAGATTGGGATTTACCCCACAGTGCACAGGTTTGGTCGCTTGATACTCAAGCCCAAAGTATCCAAGGTATCTCCTGCCTTCACTGGCAAAAAGCTCTTCAAAAACTTTTTTTAAAGTAATTCCTAAGTTCCCACCTGATTTGTTCCAGTTAAGGTCACTATTTTCTAAGTTGTGGAGTAAACCATTGTTATAAGTAGTTATTTAGATTTTTTTAAGAAAGTTATAGAAAGTCTAAATCCAGATACTGTGGTGGTGGCGTCTGATAATTATTGGGAAAATTAACTGCCTTAATTCCAAAACTAAATTATATTTCCAACCATGTCCGCCCTTTCTTCTATCAAATTCACTAAGTCACTCACTTTCTCATACTTATCTTTTAACAATGAAACATTATTTAAAAATATATTTAGTTTTTTTGTTTTTTTCACTTGTTATCCTTTATTCTAGGAGCATTAAACTCTACCTTTACACCCAACATGTTTAATACATGCAAAACCTTTTCTGCCTGGCAGGTAGGCTTGCCACTTTCAAGATCTATGATAAAGCGAATTCCAGTACCACCAGCCAGAGCCAGTTGCTTTTGAGTAAGCCCTTGACTAACCCTAGTACTCTTCACAAGCTTGCCAATTTCTGACATAGATAGCTTTGTTCTCACAATTTCACCATAAAAGACCTAACCTATTTAAAATACAAAACAAATATAGTATTACCGTACGGTAATATTTGGCAAAAAACAACCCATAACTATAATAAAATTCCCGATCGGTAATATTATTATTTGGCATAAATGGGTTGTTTTCATTTGGTCTATTGTTTCTCGAAACAGAGTAAACTTAATAAGTTTTTTGTTGGTTTGTCCTTTTACTCTAAGGATCTTTTTGTCTGGCCTCTTTGTTTAACTTCACATAAAAAGTTGAAGGTGATTAAAAATCTGGCATGCTCTAATTTTTCAGATTTGAGTTAATAAGTTGATCTGGACTTAAACTATTTTAGAATCTTGTATAAAATTTTTTAGAAGAAAATTAGAACAAAATAATTTATGCTAAGAACTATGTACAAGATTAAATACGGAAATTTTTTTTGTTTTTTTCTAATGGTGCTTGTTTTTTGCATGTCTTGCTCCTCACCCCATAAAACTAATGGGCATGCAAATTTTAATTTAAGAAAGGTTGCATCTGAAGAATCAAGATACTTGTTTGAATCTGGATTTAATTGTGAGCAAAGGAGTTATCAGACTTCTGTTGGTACAGACTTACATAGGTTGGCTATTAAGATGGGCTTTGGTTCGTTACGGAAAGCAATCAAAGATGGTGCTGATGTAGATGCTCCAGATGATTCGGGACTCACTCCTTTGCACTGGGCTTCATGGTGTCGGAGAATAACTTCTACTTTAATTCTGATTGAAAATGGTGCTGATGTAAGTGCTAAAGATGTAAATGACAATACACCTCTTCATTTTGTACTAAGACCTGATCGTTATCCTATTTTTATGTTGGTAGAAGGAATTTTAAATGCTGGAGCAGACATCAAAGCTCAAAACAAAGATGGCAATACACCGTTACACTTATTGGCACTCAATGTTGGTAATCGACATAGTTTGGTGGTCTTTAATAAGTTATTTAAAAATATAGCTAGTTTAGATGCACTAAATACACAAAATAATGAGGGTTATACGCCCTTACATTTAGCAGTCAAAAACTTAAGTAAGAGGTATTCTTTATCATTTGTAGAGAAACTTATTGAAACAGGAGTTTTTATAGATACTGTAGCTGTAGATGGTCACACTCCTCTTAGCATGGCTATATCTGAGCTTAATCCAAGTAACTATCGTGATGTATCAAGACTAGTAAGAACACTGATAGATGCAGGAGCAGATGTAAATTTTAAAGACAAAGATGGAAATAGTTTATTACATATACTGATCAATGAATTAAGATCTTTAAGTGAGTGGGGAGTTATTGTTTCAACTAATATTATAAAATACCTTGTTGATGCCAGAATTGTAGTTAATAGTGTAGACAAAGATGGAAATACTCCTCTGCACTTGGCGGTTAATCCTAACATTGTAAAAGCAGAATTGGTGGTAAAGGAATTAATTAAAGGAAGAGCTACATTGAATGCTAGAGGTAAGGGAGGAAATACCCCACTTCACTTTGCTGCTGCCACCGGCACTTCCAAGGGTGTATTTTCAGCAGTTAAACTACTTCTCAAAGAGGGTGCTAATCATAAAATCAAGAATGATGATGGTTTGTATCCATTTCAAATGATAACTAGCGAATCTGAGAGAGGCATACGAGGGTACCAAAGAAGGATATATAACTTGCTATATTTTGATATCGTCGAAACCTAAGTATCAGTAGCTTTGGGGTGTGTTACACTATTTCTGTAACACCATTGGTTCTGGTTCATGGTGCAATACCACTACTTCTTGTGCATAGATGTATCGCAAAAACAGTATAGCGTAAGTTAAACACAATAAATAAGTTAGTAATTTGAGAATTTTTCTTATCCGTTTCTTTTTGTCTTTATTCAAACTTACCTCCTAAAAAACTCTAACAACTTTATGTAGCTATTTTACTTTTAGCCTAAGGTATATCGATTTAAGCAATTGTTCATTAAAATGTCCATTTAAAAGTTATATAAAACAAGCCTACACCTACACCAACAATTATTCCAGCTGCAGGGTTGACGGTAGCTACTGCTGCTGGAATTGTAATAGCACCTACACCAGCTAATATTTTTCCTGGGGTCATTTTACATTGTTGCTTAACCCATTCAACATCTCCGCCTTTGTCGATATAAGGTTGTGCTTTACGCATACAATTTTCAAATTTTTGTTGTGGTGTTAGTTTTGCATTTTCATCTTCTAATTGTCTATCAAGTTTAGAAAGCGTGCTAAGTCCTGCCTTATTCAGTCCAACCACATCAAAAAAAGGACTCTCAATAGCCTCTTTTAAAAATTTTTCATCTTGCCTTAATTGTTCAGTTGCTTCCAAAAAATACTTTTTAGCATCTGCATGGACGCAACTACCACGAGCATTGGTTCCAAATTCCCCATCACAAACTCCATCTTTAAAACATTTAGTACCTATATCTGCCCATACAAAATCCTTATGATCTTCGTTAAAATGAGGAGCAAGAGCTTTCATTACTTCCAAAATTCGTTCGGAAAAATAAGAATTGATGAAACCACTTTCTTCTTCAACATATGGAAAAGGATCATAAGCGCCAAGAGATAATACAGCTCCTAAAAGTTTAAATGGAAAAGATGCAACAGCATTAAAACCGCATTTAAAAGCTTCACCATGTGAATCATCACACTTCTTTTTTTTGTTGTAATGTTGTAAATTATTTGCAAGTTCGTACAATATAACACTTTTTATTATGTCGTCTGCTAATCGTACAGCTCCACCTATTTGCACTGGAACGCCCCTGTAGTTCAAAATAGTAGTGTATTTGTAAACAAGGTAAGGTTTATCTTCGCAGTAAGCATAAGGCTCTATCTCAGTAGCGTTACTAAGAACTACTAAAGATCTACAATCAAATCCATCCATAACACGTAACCATCGTAATGATGGGTTCCTGGGACCTCGTTGCTTTTCTCTCTTTTGTAATATTGGCTCCGATTTGTCGTGCAATACCATTGTTTTTTGTGCATAGGCATGTTGTGTAAACAGCGCAGCATGAGTTAAACCTAATAAACAAACTAGTAATTTAATAATTCCCATTTCTGGCTTCCTTTTGTTTTTACTCAAATTTGTATTCTTGAATAATTTTCTAAAAGCTTGATGTAAGTTATTCTATTTCTCTTCTCATAATCAGCAAAAACCGTGCCACCTCTATCATAAAAATTTCGATGGCACAGGAGTTTGTGTGTATAGATTTTAAACTTAAGTTCGTGATGTTTCTAAAAAGTTTCAGTTGCTTTGGGGTGTGTTACACTATTGAAAGTTTTTACGATTGTATTCTAGAATTTATCAATTTTATGTTCTCTTTATTTACTCCACACTTTTTTGCATATTTATTCCATTTTGCAAGTGCTGCTTTAGTTTGAGCAATAATTGTATCGATTCTCTTCTTTGTTATTTCTGCTCTTTTTCCTAATTCAATTAGATGACTTGTTGTAGGGTTTTGCCCTTCACCCAAAACTGTCGTAGTGTGCTGACCTCCTGGTCCTGATGAAAATGTAAGATCATATGCGGGAGATAATTTCCAATTTCCATTCTCATGCATTAAAAAGCTAAAATTTTTGAGGTGGTCATCACGATTATAGCTTAAAACATTAAACACGGCTAACTTAAATATTTGTTCTACTTCGATAATATCTTTAGTCAACGACAAAGTCAGCTTTAATAAAAATTCATAGTCTGTGAAAGTATCAGTGGTTGCATTTATTAATCCGGCTACACTATGAACATGAATCTTGTTATTATTAAAACGATCAAATCGCTTGGTTGCAAAATATCCTGGAGAGTTTTTAGCTTCAAATAGATGACACTCTTGAACATTAAGACCAGCCTCTTTTGCCATAAGTGCATAAACATATTCTATAGCACCTTTATCTTTTCCATCATTGTAGTTTGGAAATTTAACTATCCACTGTTCATAACCTTCTTTATTTAAATTAAATAAAATATTTTTCCTTCCCTTATCTAAAGCAATCATCACTTTTGGTCGCGCTCCTGCTGAAGATCCATTTAATTGAATTAATTGCTCTAATACCTTAGTAGAATTGCCCGATAGAAATTGATTTACTTGCTTTGCTAAAGTGTCTAGGTTTAAACGTATTTCATCAAAGTTATGTGCAAAATCGGGTTCGTAGGTAAGTGCACCCATACCCCTGTCTCCTGTATAAGCAAGCCTATCTAGTGGAGACAATTGTTCTGGGACTATGCCGGCTTCTGTTAGCTTTCTATCCAATAATGAACGTCCCCATCCATCAGGAAGGCTATCATTAAAAACTCCCGGCAGGCCCTCTGTATATAGATCAAATGTTTTTGTTTCTCTAGTGAGTGGGAGTTTAAACGGAGAAATTTCTAGTTTGGTTTCAATAAATTTAGGATCATATTCAAAGTAAATTGTGTTGTTTAAAATTGCTAATCTTCCAACAGTAAGTTTATTGTCTGCATTAAAACAAATAGATACTTTTATGTTGGTTATAGGAGTGTACTTCACTTAAGCTTGCCCCTTTTTCTTCTTGGCTTTTTTGCAAGTTTAATTACTTCGTCTATGGAGTGAAAAATGGGATCAGTTGGCTTTAGAACATCCATTACTTTATCCAACCCACCTAAAATAGAAAGAAGCTTAAGGAACGACTTTAGAGATATCATTCCACTTTGCTCAAACTTGCGTAAGGTAGCAAGCTTAACACCAGAACGATTTGCTAAACCTTCTTGAGATAAGCCCGTTTGAAGCCGCTTCTCTTTTAAGTATTGCTTCAAAAGTTCCCCGGCGTTAGTGTTGTTAAAAACTACTACCATAATATTAGTAAACCTCTATTATTTAATATAACTACTATTATAGTAGTAGTTTGTGGGGTTGTAAATCATTAACTTAGATTTACTTTGCCAGCAATTTTGATTGGTTAAGAAAGCTTCCTTTGGGTGTAAATTCTCTTGCTACATGCCATAAGCAATCGATATAATAAATAGTAGCCTAACCTTATTCTTTTTGGTTTACATTTCTAATGTCCCCAAAGCCTGCGTGTTTAAAGTAATGTTTTTGTCTATATCTTTAAGTTATGGTGTGGGATACTGGCAAGGAGCTATAAGTAAGGGCGAGAACCAAGGAAATATCAAATGGTAGTGAATACTATATGAGGGTGTTTGTTGTATATTGTCTTGTTTTTTTACTGTTCAATGTTGTTGTAGGTAGGTCCATAAACTTAAAACAAGAAAAAAAAGAGACAAAAAAGTATCCAAGTTGCCACGGGATCATTGCTGACTGTGCAGATCCAAAAACCGGGAGAATGACATCTTGTGGGAAGGGGGATATGTTAATTTGTGACAAAGGAGATGTATCAATGTGCATGAAGGTTGCTCTTCGTAATTGTAGCCTGACTGATAATTTTGATTTGTCTAAGAGAGCGTCCAAAAAAGCCTGTGAAGGTGGAGAAATGAGGGGATGTTTGTTGCTTGGAGAAATAGAAGAATACAAGAATAATATTGCTCAAGCTAAAAAATCGTATGAAAAAGCATGTAATGGAAGTTTTATTGAAGCTTGCTTCGATCTTGGGAGATTGGAATATGAAAGAAATAATATTGCCAAGGCTAGAGAGACTTTCAGAAAAACAAAAGTTTGTGATCTGAGTAAATACTCTCCTAACTCTGCTGAGCTGTCCTACTGCTTTGAAATAGGGAAGCTGGAAGAAGAAAATGGTCACATAAATGAAGCTCGGAGAGTGTACCAAAAAGTGTGTGACAAAAGCTCTTCTTATTGCTACTGGCTCGGAGCTTTAGAGCAAAAGAGTGGGAATATTCCACTGGCTATAAAAGCATATAAGAAAGATTGTTATCATGACTTGGATGGTGGAACGTGTTATTCCCTTGGTTCTTTAGAAGAAAAGAGGGGAAACACCACTGAAGCTAAAAAAGCTTATTCGAAAGCATGTAAAGATTGGTCGGCAGAAGGATGCCTTGGTTTGGGACATTTGGAGGAGAGGGAAGGAAACACTGCCTCCGCTAAAAAACTTTACTCGGAGGCATGTAAAAGGCTGGCAGAAGGGTGCTGGAGTCTTAGAAATTTGGAACAAAAGAGTGGGAATATTGCCTCCGCTATAAAAATACACGAGGAAGCCTGTTACAGAACAGAGCGGGGATTTCAAAACTCCCCCGAATGTAATAGTAACAAACTATACGAGCTGCACAAGGCAAAATGCGATAATGGAAAAATAGAAGGATGCTCGAGCCTAGGAAATTTGGAGGAAAAAAGAGGAAACATTGCCGCTGCTAGAAAAATGTATGAGAAAGTTTGTGGTGATGTTGATGAGGCAATGAAGAAGAAACCTGATAATTGGGCTTCTATAAAAGGATGTGAATCCCTAGGACATTTAGAATATAGAAGAGGGAATAAAACAAAAGGATCGATGCTGTTAAGAATATACTGTGGTGTCCGGGGTAGCTCCTATACGAACTATAGTTCTGCTTGTAATGAGTTTAGAGCATTAAATTCTAAACAACAAAAATAATTGTAATGGCCAACTAAAAGCCATCAAATTTAATTTTTTTATTTATCCGTCATACCAAGAGGCCTTAGGGGGCAGTTGGTTTTTTGTAATCAAACCTTTGGATATAAACTCTCGGATAATATTTAATGTATCCTCAGATGCTCTTCTTTGTGCTTCTTTAGTAAATCCACCTATATGAGGAGTTAAAATTGCACCTTTAAATTGATTAGACTGTGTTAAAGGCTCAGATTCAAACACATCCAAACATACCTTTATTTCATTGTCTAACGCATGTTTTATGACTTCTTCATCTATTACACTTGCTCTGGACATGTTCATTAGCACTGAGTTTTTTTTCATTTTTGAAACTAAATTTTCAGTCACCATTTTACGGGTTTTTTTTGTGTTGGGCACATGCAGACTTACAATATCTGAGTTTGAGAAAATCTCATCTAAAGTCACATTTTTTGTGGGAACTTTAACATAAGGATCATAGATTAAAATTTTTAGTTGAAATGCATCTAGTAGTTTATAAAGCCTCTTTCCCACTCTACCAAAACCTACGATTCCCCAAGTTTTATTCGAAAGCTCCCTAGAATTTAAATTTTCTCTCCAGCAATTTCCCTCTATATTTGAAAAAGCTTTTTTAATGTCTTTTAGTGCAATAAGTGCTGAGGTCAAGGTGAGTTCAGCAGCAGAAGGTGCATTAGCATCCGGGGTATAGGCACATACAATGTTTCTTTTTTTACACTCCGCTAAATCTATATGTTCAAAGCCAGAAGTGGTAGTTATTACCAATTTTAATTTTGGAAACTTATCTAAAAAATCGCTATCTATGTTTGTCTTGGATCTTGTAATTATAATTTCGGTTTCTTTTAGCTCAAAGGTCTGGTTTTCCTTTGTAGCTACTGTGTGACTATCTTCTCTTAAGCCTTTTATATCAAAAAAATAATCTGTGATAAAAATATTCAAGCTCTACTCCATAATTTTTTTAACTTCAAAAAGCAAATCATCTGCTTTTTTATAGTTTAAAATTTCTGCTAGTGATTCTATCAGCAAGATTATGTCCTGGTTTTGGATATATCCCATGTGACCAATTCTTATAGCTTTATTTTTTAGTGGTCCTTGTCCACTGGCAACTGATATACTATATTTCTTGTCTAATTCCGTCTTTAATTCTTCTGCATTAAGTTTTGTAGTAGGTAGTGTGGCCACTGTTAATGTTGGACTTGGGTTTTCAGGGAAAATTTTAAATCCCAAATTAGAAATTAAATTAAGAGTTTGTGAAATTTTATTTACACGTTTTATTTGTTGTTGTTTGTCTATGTTATTTAGTACCCAGTCTATGCCTCTTATAATCGATACAAAGGAAGTAAATCTGGTTTGTCCTGTTTTGCCACTTTCAAGATCTGCTTTTAGATCTAGGTAGTATTTATTAAATTTGCTTTCTTTATAAAAATTCCATGCTTTGTCACTTAAACAAATTGTGCTTATTCCTGGGGGCGACATAAAAGTTTTGTGTGAGGTTGCGAATGCCACATCGATACCCCAGTCCATTTCAAAATCCATTGATCCCAGGGCAGATATGGCATCAACTATTAGTAAGATATCTTTATTTTTTGTATGCAAGGCCAATTCTTTTATTGAGTGTATTGCTCCGGTGCTAGTCTCTGACAGTTGGGTTAGGATTGCTTTTTTATCTTTTAAATTTTCCAATACATTTTCTACTTGAAAACTTTTTCCCCACGGAATTTTTAGCTCTGTAATATTTAGATCTAACTTACTTGCTATTTCAACCCATCTATTTCCAAATTTGCCTGAGTTTATGATAAACACCTTATCTTTTGGAGAAAGTGTGTTTACCAGGGATGACTCCATAGCACCACTTCCTGTGACAGGTTGTAATATTACAGGATTTTTTGATCCAAAAAATTCTGGAAGTTTTTTCAATACTCGTAAAAGAATATTTTTAAATTCAGAAGAGCGATGATGTATTGTCTGGTCCGATAATATACTTTTTATTTCTGGGGGTATAGCTACAGGCCCAGGTGTTAGTATAATTTTAGATGTTGATATAATTTTAGACATTGAGGTTGTTTTAACCCCATGTGACAGCTAAGTCTAGTGTAAGCCTATAAATGTGGTGTTTAAATAAACTTTTGAGCCTAAAGTAGCATGCAACAAGACATGATAGTTTTTGTAAATCTTAAACCTCCTATAGCTTCCCGAGTGGATCAGATCCATATCTATTTTTTCCATGAGTTCCTTGATAGCACATAAATATTAATAGAATTATTATACCAATGATAGGTATAAGATAAGTAAAGTAATACCATCCACTACGGTTTGTGTCATGAAGCCTTCTTATTGATACACATATCCAGGGAATGATAAGTATAACTTCGGATACCAAAAAAAAGATATTACCTACGGATTGTGTAGGAGGTATATTGTCTGCAACTGCATATATAACCAAGGCAAGTATAGTTAAAAATACCGTAATTGACCAATACTCGGCTCTAGAAGCTCTTCCAGCCATAGTTCCATATTTTGTCATGATAGGATAAAACACATACTTATACATGCGTAACTTGTCGGCCATTTGTATTCTTTGTTTAAATATTTTGTTCGCTATGTGTTCAAATTTTAGATGGTGGTCAACGTTGAATAGTTCACGGTTTAACAGTTCATGACTAGCAAAGAACTCCTCACTAACTGCTTTTGATCAGGTGTCAGGCTCTTATACTTCTCCAGTGCATCATAACTACTAGAAGCCAAGTGCATCATCTCACACGCAACTTCACCTTTAATACCACCGTACTCACAACTAGTTCCTAAAAAAGCCTGAAGCTCCTTCTTACAATTAGTGTCTTTTATATAATATCTACCTGTTTCATTCTTCGAAGAAAGTTTATCCCAGAGCTTTTCTTCAAACTCAGGATTATCCATACCAAGCCTTGTGGCATCATCCATGATACCTTTTACAAATTCACAGTTACCCGTCACAGATTTATAAGAGGCATTAAGTTTAGCTATGTGCCTAGGGTTAGGCATTCTGGTTGTTTGTGTATTAGTAAATCCTACGTTGGACACAAAAAACAAAACAGCTACAGTAACATGAACATGTCTCATAAAGAACCTCATTAGGAGTATTACAAAAAAGTGTAGACAAGATCAACAAACTTTAGAGTTAATGAAACTAATACCAGGCCATAATCATTTAAATGGTGAAAAAGTAATGTACGAGATAACTGTATAAAAAACAGATCGTTTAAAAATATTCTTGATTGAAACACATCTGTATGTTTGCAATATAACAGCAATAAAAAACGATTAAAAAAAATGGAGTAAGTTATGATAATAAAGCTAGCTATTACTATTTTGTTCTTTTGTTTTAATCATAGTTTTGCACAAGAGAATACTTTAGCTGTAGATACTAATGAAGTAGACATAATACAAGCATCAAAGAATGGTGATATAGATAGGGTTGTAGAACTGTTAGAATCAGGTATAGATATAAACTATCAAGACAAGCATGGTCAAACAGTCCTGATGTCTGCTGCTGGAAATAGTGACTCTGAGCTTATTTCGTATTTATCCAAGATTTCTGATTTTCAGCCAGATCTTCAAATTGACGAGATTGATCCAAATGTTCAAGATATGAGGGGCAGAAATGCCTTGATGATAGCAAGTTCTAAGGGAACATATAATTCTGTATATACTTTAATGGCGACATACCAGAATTTGGATGTTCGTGCTGTTGATAATTATAATACCACGGCTTTGATGCTAGCAAGTTCTGAGGGAAGACAGGATATTGTTGATCTGTTATTACAACACCCTGGCGTTGATGCGGATAAAAAAGACACAGATGGCTATACAGCTTTAATGTTAGCGAGCATAAATGGACATACCGATGTAATCAGCTCTCTTCTTACTAGTGGAAGGGCAGATGTAAATGCAGACAACTTATTTGGCTATACGGCTTTGATGTTTGCAAGTATGAACAATCACATGCAAGTTGTTCAAACCATACTTGATGTTTCAACAGACAATGTAGATATAAATGCTAAAAACTCCTGGGGACAGCCTGCTTATAATTTGGCTGTTATGAATGGACACACTAAGGTGATGGATATTTTGCAAGGCATTCCCAATATTGATTTAGATGTTACAACCAAATTAGATGAAGATGTTGTTGTAGACCCTAATTTGATGGACAAAGCTAAAATCGACAATTTACTTCAAGCGAGTGCTTCAGGTTATATTGATGTGTTTGAGTCTATGTTTGCAAAGAGGGATACTGATATAAATGCAAGAGATAGCCTTGGTATGACCGCTTTAATGTGGGCGTCCACTAAAGGAGATGTTACAATTACAGATATTTTATTAAAAACACCTTATATTGGAATAAGCTATGTAAACTTGAATAAGCAAAATGCATTCATGATCGCCTGTAAAAATGGGCATTTGGACATTGTCAAAATGTACAATGACAATTGGTTAAAGAGAAATGCCAATATTAGGGATATAGATAGAAGAAATGCACTAACTTTAGCGGTTATAGGTGGTCACACAGAGGTTGTTGAATATTTGGCAAATAAAACAGAAGTGGATATTAATGTTGAGGACAGATATGGAATTGCGGCGTTAGCGTATGCATATTTTGGGGCATATTTATATTCGAGTGATTATGTTGAAATTGCTAAAATACTCAGAAGTACTGGTAGAATAATTACAGACTAGTGGAGATGCAAAATAAAAATTTAATTTTCATTTTGAAACGTCAGAATATGCACGCTTGTATTTGGTGTGTACTAGTGTTAGTTCTAATCTTTCATCCCTTGAACATATGATATTATCAATAAATTCTTGTATAACTTGATGTTCAAACTTGGGCATAAAAAAGTAATCATGTAACCTAAGCGTACCACAAATAAAAACATAGGGTCACTAAGTCTCATCTTGGAAACTTTCTAACAGATCTAATATGTTAAGATGGATAGCTGCCTTTCTTCTTAGCTCCAGTGGTTCGTTTTTATTTTGTTTCCATGATTGTATAATATCTTTGGTCCACTTAATGTTATTATATAATTCATTTTTGATTAAGTATTCAGTAGCTGATATGAAAGCTAATTTAGCTTCTAGGCTTAGATTATTTGGAGATGAAAGTTCCTCTACCACTTGTTCTACATCAAAAGTTGAATCTAGTTGCCAAGGATAGTTAATATTTCCAGGTTGTATATTATCCTGTTCCAATGTTGACAAGTAAGACACAGGTTTTAGATCAGGTTTTGTTTCAGCTCTAGATGCGCCAGAATAGAAATCATAGGAATTTGGATGAGGTTTAAAATTTTTGAAAACCATATCATCTGTTTTGATAGAATTCTCTAGATAATTACTAATAAGCAGAGAATTTGTTATCCCGTTTATTATTCCGACAGCAAATGAATCCAGGTGTGTAGGCATTGCTAGTGTATAGCCTTGCTCTGAAACACTTCTTCTGATGGCTTCTAGCATAGGTGCAAGTTTTGAATTATCAATATTTTGAACTTTATCTATGAAGGCAACTTTGATTGTTTGGTTGTTATGTTCAGCTTCCCCTAAAACTATTGTTACATGTCCATTGGAAAAACCCTGTCCCTCAGTTAGTGTGAAGTAGTGATAATTTGGATCAAGCGCTTTAAGTAAGTAAATGTTTGAAGAGCAGTCGTATCCTCCAATACATGATCTATAAGGTGATTCCATTATCGATAAATGGCGAACTGTCTTTAAACTACTATATTCGTTAACATCAGAGCTAGTTTTTACTTCATTTTCAAGCTCATCTAATTCTTCTACAAATCTTTTTTGATTTCCTACACCTGTTGGTCCATAAATCCCCAAAAAATCTAAAACATCATCAAAGCTTTTATAATTAAGTTGTTGTGCAAGATCTTCTCTTTTTTCTAAAATCTTTTTAAAAGCATCTATTCTATCTAATCCGTCTCCACTTTTAAGCGTTTCTGTAAAGGCTTTGTTGTGAAAACCTATAGTGTGAATAAGATCAACGATAGCTTGAGATATGGGTATTATATTTTGGTTTCTTTCTAGCAAATGTTTTCTTTTGCTTAGCAAATAATAATAAAGTGCTTTGGATTTTGAATTTATAGAAGGAACCTTGTCTACTAGTGAAATTCGAAATGATACAGGTAATTCAGTGTTTAAATAGTTTTCAAAATGTCTTCTAGATTGCTCTCTAAGTAGTTTTTTTGTTTCTTTATCTGTATATTGTTTAAATTGGGGTGGTTCTTTGTAGTCTAATATTTTTTTCCAATATCCTATATTATCCTCTATTTTGAATAAGTTGGCTTTAATCTGCCCACTGCTTTTTAGATGTGAGTTTAAAAAGTTTGAAAGTCTTTCTGTAACCGGGTACCTGCTTTCCTGAACTATAATATTATAATTTCGAAAGGGTCGTTTTTTAAGCTCTGGATACTCGCTTAGTGTGTTCAAAATTCTGCCAAGTGTGTCTGGTCTCAATTTGATGTTGTTTGTCCCAAATTTATAAATACGATACATTTCAAAAGCTAGTATTTGGAAAGAATTTTGTATGTCAGGCACAAGGTTTTTAGTAAAATATGAGAATAATTCCTCAGTGTGTTTTGTATTTTTGGTGTTGTATGGTTCTGGGAATAATGCAGGGTTTGTTAAAGCTTCTTTGCATATATTGGCTCTATTAAAACCATGAGTTTCAATTGGACTAGTTGCTGTGAAGAAAGCCAAAAGAGTAAAAAGCAGGATGTATTTTTTTGTTATAGTATTAGCGTGAGAAAACAAGTCAACGGCCCCTTATGTTTTTAGATAGAATTCAGGCAACAGACTTCAATATCGCAATTTTTTTTAGTTAGCAATTTGTATTTAAATATTTTGAAAATTAGTTTTATTTTCCCACGGTTGTTCCTGCTGAAAATATTTTGGATAGTTTGTAGATCACCCCCTTTTGAACCATCTAATATCTTTTCTGCGATATCTGTTGGTCCTGAGATATTAGCGAATGCGACTTTTCTATCTGATAATGTGTTTGTACTAAAAGTTTTATTAGTAGAGCTGCAAGATTGAAGTATGAAGGAAAATAAAACAAGAGCAAGTGGTGAGCTTACCCTTATATCGCAAGCTATCATGATCTAAATATTAAACTGTATTTTAACCCTGTCAACACCATAATTTTGTCCTCAACACTGATACCTCTACAAAGCAAGTTTTGGATTTAAATACAGAATCTCTCACTTGAAAAACTTATTTATTTAAGTTAGGTGTTTATATAAATCGCAATTGTGAGTTTTTATGCCCAAAGTAAGTAGTAAAGAATTTTTCAACAAAATAAAAAGTGCTAACCTTTTTTGCATTTATGGAGAGGAAAGATACCTAGTCCATAAAAGTATCAGGTTAATTATAGAGAATGCACTTGGAACAAGTTCGAGTGATTTTAATGTGGATGCTTTTTACTCTGATGCAGACAACCAAAAGGTTATATCAAGTATCAATACCTTGCCTATTATGTCCCACAAAAGAGTGGTGGTAATTAAGGATATAGAGTCATGTACTTATTTGAATGAATTAAAAGATGAGCTAGAAAACATAAGTTCCACAACAGTGTTGGTATTGACAGGTTATAAAATTGATTTAAGAAAAAACTTTTTTAAATCGGTAATTAAACATGGATTGGTTGTAGAGTTTAGTTACTTAAAAGAAGATAAACTGCTAACTTGGGTACACAAAAAATTTAATGAGCATAAAAGGGTAGAATTAGACGCATCCAAAAGCTTACTAAGGGTGGTTGGGAATAATATGTATTGCCTAGATAATGAAATAATGAAGTTGGTCAACTTCGTAGGGACAAAGGAGACCATAGAAATCCAAGATATACATATGGCTTGTTCTAAACTAACCACTGATAGTATATTTAATTTTTCAAAATATCTGGTTTCGAAAAATAGACGCAAGGCTTTACATATGTTGAATGAAATTTTACTTAATTCCGATTCAAACCCTATAGGTATCCTAGCACTTATAAAAAGACACTTTAGAATTCTTATTCTCTTAAAAGAGGAAAAGAATGCAACTGATGCTGAGTTGTCGTCTTTGGTAGGAGTACCCCGTTATTTTCTAAGGGATTATATTAGAGAAAGTGATAGTTGGGATATGGATGATTTGAAGGGGATTTATGATTTATTATTTGAGACTGATGTTAAGATGAAGTCTTCTTATGTACCTGATGATATATTTTTAACTAACCTTGTATTAAAGGCCACTTCCTCCACCCAAAATTTAACTAGTTGATATTTTTAATATTGTTGAAATTGACAAAAGATGGAATAAAAAATGTAAATATTACTGTGGATATAGTTTGTATTTTTTGGTACAATAACCTGAGTAGGTTATCTTAAATGACAGACCAAAAAACCTATTTTCACTATGAATACTTTATCGAAAACTTTTATTTTTCTAGCGTCCTTATTGTTATCAGTTCAATCTTTTTCACTTGAAAACGAATATTATGTTTTTGAGGATGAAGATGAGATAGACAGTCAACTTGATCCAACGCCAGATCATCTTTTTACTTTTACTCCAAAAGGAGGAGCTGAGTTATTACATCCAAATGGTGATCCAACAACTGTCATAAAGATATATTTTGATTCTGAAGTAGTATATGTAACAGATGAAGGTGAATATTTTGATTTAACTAAAGAAAATCTTCTGAAAATGATTGAAATACGGCCACATTTTAGGAGATCCTATGACACCGATTTAGCAACTCAATCTGGTCCTGTTGATTTGTCTAAAGTAGAATTTAGCAATTCAGGAAACAAAACAACTATTACAATAAATCCACCCGACACAAAAGCGTACTACTATGCTGAATGGAGTTTGATGGCACCACATAGTATTACTATAAAAAATTTTACTTCAAAAGATGAAGTTGACAATATTGTTGGTGACGGTGGATTTTCTCTCCGTGAAATAATATATACAGAGTTTTTTGTAACTTATTATCCAGACTCCTGTTCTGCCTTTGATGCAACTAATGCGGTGGAATATAATATTGATCCTTATAGCCAGGAAATGATCATAAATTTTACCCCTAAAACACCCAAAGCTGATCCTAAGATAACCTATAACATAGATATTGCATTTGTCATTTCTGAAAACCACTTGAATTACCATGACCTAGAAACTTGGGAACAACTCTTAAATGAAAGAATCTTACCCAAAGTTAATAAGATTTATCAAAACTCTGGTGTAAATGTGCGGTTTAATGCTAAAGCCGTGAAAGCATTTTCGGAGTATAAAAACTACCTAAACTGTCCTGTAGATTTAGATGGCCTGTCTGGTGATGATGGTCTTCATGTTCTTAAAGAGTTAGTGCCAAGAATTCAAAATGACACTGGTGCAGATTTGATATATGGACTACACGACTATGCTTACAACAACGATAGTGAATGGGTATTCGGAATCTCAGATACGAGACAAATCCGTTATGATGCACATTTTTCATCACGTTGGAGTTCAGTTGGCAGTTTAGATTTTAACGCTGTTAGTAGGTATGTGCTAAAATTTTGGCCTCAAGCAGAACCCCAAACTTCTGTTGAAATGGAAGAATTTTCATCCACCCTAGCACATGAAATTGGCCACAATTTAAGCCTCAATCATAACTATGCAAACTATGCAACTGGTAGTTCACGGAACTTTACTGGCTATGGGTATGGAGGGATTGATGATGATATGTTTTTATACGGCACCATCATGTGTGATGGAAATCATATTAGACTACCTTTTTTCAGCTCAAATGAGGTTATATCGAAATCTGATGTATGCGAAGATGATGTGTTTGAACATCTGTATCTGTTATATAACTTTTGTGATAATGTATCAGAAAGTAATGATATGCTAATTGGATTAGGTAGTTATAGATCTAATTCGTCAGATGCACTACAATACACAATAAAAGATGCTTCTAACTACAGTGAGCTGCACAGAGTGAATAAGCAGTAGTAACTAGCTGTAATTTTATCAAAAAAGAGAATGTCCATCCTGTGTTCCACCAAGCTTCGGTGCCATTCAACTATTCTAATGAAAGGGATTTTACTTTTTTGGTTTAGAGATGCCAATTTGACGTTGATGTTCGATAAATTCTATTCTAGTGGACATAAATTCATATAATGAAATTCCGTGTCTGGGATTAATTGTTCTTCCGGCTACCTCAAGTGCAGTGAGGCCAAGGTTATTTCTTATATCTACATTAATGTTTTCTATACCCAATAACAGATCTACCATGGTAAAATCGTTCTTGTAACACGCTAACATTAGTGCAGTATTTCCCTCAGCATCCTGTAAATTTGCATCCACACCATATCTTACAAGAACTATAGCAGCGTCCAGATAATCATTTTTTATCGCCCACATCAGAGGAGTAAAGCTACGCTCATCCCTTAAGTTTAAATGATCTTTATTCTCAGCACTTAAAAGATAATTTAACGTATGGGCATATCCATATCTGCTTGCATAAATTAAAGCAGTATTTCCATCCTTGTCTACAGCATCTAATTTGGTATCAGGCATATTAACAAGCTGTCTTACAATGTCTGCGCTTGCATTAGTGCTTGCAACTATCAGGGCGGTTTCCTCGGAATCATTGGTTAAATTAACATCTATATCTGGATCTTTTAGCAAAAGAGCTGCAACATCCGAATGTCCATAGCGAGAGGCCAACATTAGAGCAGTATTTTCTGCATAATTTTGTTCATTAATATTGAGCTTTAGTTCTGGCAAACCTAAATATAATCTGACCAGTTCGGCATGGCCATACGAACTTGCGACCATTAAAATATTGTTTTGAAAAACATCCCTTACTTCAGTATCTAAGCTTGGTACCTCGAGTAGTAGTTTTACAATTTCTATGTTGCCTTCCATGTTTGCAAAAATAAGTGGAGATTGTTTCCACTTGTTTTGTTTGTTCACTTGTATAGCTGGGTTTTCCAAAAGCAACTTTACTATTTCTACCGCATTATTCTGAACAGCCTTTATTAATGGGGTATCAAAATCAGATCTTTCCTCTGCGGCATTAACATCCACCCCTTCGCTAAGAATAGAGCTTACTTTTTCTATATCACCTTCTTCTATAGCACCTATCAGTCCGTTAGTTTGAGCCAGGCCACTTAACGGTAAAGATATTGTTATTAAAATAGCTATTTTTTTAAAAAATTTAGTCATTAGAAATTCCATTGTTTATAAAATTGATATGCTAACTTATTGGATAATTAAAAAATATGTTTTTAGATTACCCGAAGGAACGTGCTATGCCAGAAGAGCACGACTGAGTACCCATTATACAACAAAAAAATTGATTTTGCAATTGTAATGCCACCACTTGTAGTTGAAATTAGAGAAATTTAGGAGGTCTTCGAAGAGGGAAAAATGACAAAAAGCCATCATTTTTTAACGAAAAGAAATTTATCAAAGCAATGAAAAAAGTATCTAAAGTTTTATTTTTAAATCAGTAAGAGAGGGAGAAAGCTAACCTCAAACCTGAGCCATTTGCTGTATTTTTAAACGGCAAAATTGCAAAGCCCACTTTTTTGTTATTTTTTGATCCAATAGTATATTTGCTCCTACTAGGAAACCAAATATCTATAATTTCCCAAGTTTTTAGAGCTGCAAACGCCATACCAAAGAGAAATGAAACAGATGAGAGTTTCGGAAAGACGCAGTCAAGCCAACCAAAAAGACCGTCAGACTCCTTGTTTTTTCTCTCATTTAAACATAAATTGCGATCTATTCTCATTGCAGCAAGGGCAGCAAGCTGACCAAAGGTAAAAATCTGCCCTTTACCTTTCCACCTACCTTGAATGATATGACCAAGCCCTGGTGATAGCATAGTGGAATAAGTACTAAAACTCTCCAGTTTTGCAAAAACCTGATGTTCTCTACTACTTCTAAGATGATCAAACAAGATCATTCCACTAAGTGGTAGGGTTGCTACTAGACCTCCAACAATATATCTAGTCTTAGAAATTTCTTTCAAGCTCACCGTCTCTTCACCAATCTCCACACTTTCGAAGGCAAGTCTTTCATTTTGATCAATTGGCTGATCAACGTTTACGGGCTTAGGCCGGGTCATATCCAAAGCAAGTCTATATTTTATATCCCCATTTTCAGCAGCAGCGGTTTTCAAAAAAACCAGAAATAAAACACTCGCTAAAACAACATTAAAAATTGATTTTTTGTATTCCATTAACAGCAACCTAGTTACCTCTCCACAGCATGTGGATGAAAAAAATCTTAACACACATGGGGGGGGGGTAATAAACTATTTACAACCTGTCAATTTATTCGCATTTATTTGGAAATTGCAGACGACCGTGTTCTTATTCCGGGTAGCCATATACGGGAAAAAAATAACTTTTACAAAAGAGGGTTTATAAAAAAGACAAAATACTATTGACCTTGATGTGGGAGGGTTGTAGCTTAGCCGTTGGCCATTCTGTCTACGGACAAGATGGGTTTCTGAGGGAGGGCTTTAACTGGCTTTTAAGGTTGGGGTTTTTTGTTCCTTGGAGCTTCGTTCTGCAAAATCTAAATAGCTTGTAATAGATAGTTAAGAAGAACTGTCAATTTATTTTAATAGCCAGAGACTTCGTTGTTGTGTGTGTGCTTTTGCGTATATGTAGCATGAAGTTATCTAGCAAACTTTTTTAATTGAAGAGTTTGATTCTGGCTCAGAACGAACGCTGGCGGCGTGCCTAATACATGCAAGTCGAACGAAGAAATACCTCCGGGTAGAGTAAGAGTGGCGAACGGGTGAGTAACGCGTGGATAATCTGCCCTTCAGTGGGGAATAACCCATCGAAAGATGGGCTAATACCGCATAAGACCACAGTGCCCACGGGCACAGAGGTCAAAGATTTATCGCTGAAGGATGAGTCTGCGTCCGATTAGCTTGATGGTAGGGTAAAAGCCTACCATGGCTGTGATCGGTAGCTGGTCTGAGAGGATGAGCAGTCACACTGGAACTGAGACACGGTCCAGACTTCTACGGAAGGCAGCAGTAGGGAATATTGGTCAATGGGGGAAACCCTGAACCAGCGACGTCGCGTGTGTGATGAAGGCCTTAGGGTCGTAAAACACTGTGGTGCGAGACGATTATGACGGTATCGCACTAGAAAGGACCGGCCAACTTCGTGCCAGCAGCCGCGGTAAGACGAGGGGTCCTAGCGTTGTTCGGAATTACTGGGCATAAAGCGGATGTAGGTGGATGTTCAAGTCAGATGTGAAATCCCAGAGCTCAACTCTGGAACTGCATTTGATACTGTTCATCTTGAGTGTTTGAGAGGGTAGCAGAATTCCTGATGTAGTGGTGAAATACGTAGATATCAGGAGGAATATCGGTGGCGAAGGCGGCTACCTGGCGAACTACTGACACTGAGATCCGAAAGCGTGGGGAGCAAACAGGATTAGATACCCTGGTAGTCCACGCCGTAAACGATGAACACTTGGTGTTGGAGGTATTGACCCCTTCAGTGCCGTAGCTAATGCGTTAAGTGTTCCGCCTGGGGAGTACGGTCGCAAGATTAAAACTCAAAGAAATTGACGGGGGCCCGCACAAGCGGTGGAGCATGTGGTTTAATTCGATGCAACGCGAAGAACCTTACCTAGGCTTAACATCCTGATGACCGTTATAGAGATATAGCTTTCCTTCGGGACATCAGTGATAGGTGCTGCATGGCTGTCGTCAGCTCGTGTCGTGAGATGTTGGGTTAAGTCCCGCAACGAGCGCAACCCTTGCCTTTAGTTGCCAGCATTAAGTTGGGCACTCAAAAGGGACTGCCGACGTTAAGTCGGAGGAAGGTGGGGATGACGTCAAGTCCTCATGGCCTTTATGCCTAGGGCTACACACGTGCTACAATGGTCGGTACAAAGGGCTTTGCAAAATCGCAAGGTCAAGCTAATCCCAAAAAACCGATCTAAGTTCGGATTGGAGTCTGCAACTCGACTCCATGAAGTCGGAATCGCTAGTAATCGCATAACAGCATGATGCGGTGAATACGTTCCCGGGCCTTGTACACACCGCCCGTCACACCATGAAAGCTGGTGGGACCAGACGTCGTTTTTGCTAACCCTTCGGGGAGGCAAGCGCCCAAGGTAATACTAGTGATTGGGGTGAAGTCGTAACAAGGTAGCTGTAGGGGAACCTGCGGCTGGATCACCTCCTTTTTAAGGAACCTTTAGCTTAAACTTTTTATGGACAAAATTTGTCACCCATAAAATTGGGTGTGACAAAATTTGTCACTCACTGGACTTTCCGGTCATTAGACTTAAGGAGGGTTTGTTAGAGAGAAATAAAAGTTCTAAGCTCATTTCAGGTCAATCCATGTGATTTTACGATCATATGGCTTGGCAGTTTGGATTAACTATCAAGCAAGCTATTTAGATTTTTTGGAGCGAGGTCAATAAAAAAGATTGGGCCTGTAGCTCAGTTGGTTAGAGCACACGCTTGATAAGCGTGGGGTCACAAGTTCAAATCTTGTCAGGCCCACCACTTACCAGATTTTCGGTAGACCTGACCTCAGATGGATCAAACACCATTTTTCCCATGTATCAAAATACTTGTTTAAGAAAATAAGTTTCCAATTAGGTTGTTCCGGACCTTTTCGCACAAAAGTAATTCTTGATTTTAAAGAAAAAAATTGATATTTATTTTTTTAAATTGATTTACGAGGTGGATTATTAAAACCAAAGACACTAAAGGCAAAGATAGTGGGACGGTAGCTTTTTCAACTAGTTTGACCAAAGAGACAAAGGATTTGATTGTTAGGTTTTCAAAAGCTAGAGGAATCAAAATCAATCACCTGATTGAACAGGCTGTTTTGGAGTATATAGAAGACGAAATGGATAAGGCTATAATTTCTGAAAGAGAATTAGAAGAAGTTATTAAGTGGAAAGCAAATGCCTAGGCCCACTAGATGGTCAATTGTTTTTCAAAAATCGGCTTACAAAGAATACAGGAAAATACCAAAGAGATCTCGAGAAAGAATTGATGAATCTCTAAAAATCCTTAGCATTTCACCATTTAATAACATTTTAAATTTTAAGAAGATTCGAGGCCATACTAATCACTATAGAATTAGAGTAGGGGACTACAGAATTGTTTACACACCACAGGAGTCGGTTCTTGTAATTAGAATTATTAGGTTAGGTCACAGAAAAGACATTTATAAATTCTTCTAAGCTTAAACCACTACTAAAATTTTATTCCTAAGACCAAGCCAAATGTTGCCAATTCGAGTGAATCTCGTACTTCAGTTCCACCATTGGTTTCATATTTAGCTCCCGGACCGCCACCAAATCTATATTCTGCACCAATATTTACAATATTGCTAAATGTGTGACTTACACCCAATCCCATCTGGAATGCAGGGGAAATAGCTGAATCATCTAAAAACCCATCAACTCTTCCGGAACTGAAGGATATTCCGAATCTCATCAAGAAATAAACAGCAGATTCATTTGGATTGCCCAGATAACGAGTGCCACCTAAGAGCAGGGAAAAAGAATTGGTCTTGTAAGGCAGGTCACCATCTTGATCTTCAGAACCTTCCTCATTTTCCCAAGGATCAGGTCCACACCCATACAATTCAGAACAGGTTGAAGATTTGAAGTGGTGGGTAAGTTCTGCATTAACTGACCACTGTTGACTCTTACTATAACTTTCAATTCCTAAAATAGAATGAGGGCTAAAGTCAGAAGTACCTGAAAAATCATGGCCAAAAAAACCGTAAACGCTGTACTTCTTTTGAGTCTCATAAGCCACTTCTTCATCACCCTGCAACTTTGCCGGATCGTTATCATCCTGCGAGTGTGCTGGGTTGCATAATAGGTTCGTTACAAACAACATTAAGACATACTTTTTCATAAAAAGAACTCCTTTAATATTCAATTCTTGAGGGAAGCTAAACTATAATACATAATCAAAAAACACAACTTAAAAGTAAATGTACGACATCTTAAGATCTAGGATCGGAATATTTAGATTCATAGCTAGTTGAGTTGACTTTTATGTAGGTTAACTTATTGTTATAACTATGAACAACAGGTATTTTGTACGCTCCCACATTTTTGAGGCTAAATTTAGGGAAATTATTAAGTATTTTTGCATAGATCTAACTGCCACTCAAATAGCCCAAGCAACTAGCTTAAACATACATACAATCAACTCAATTTTAAAAAAGATTCGTCTAAGGATAGCAAAGTATTGTGAAAATAAAGGCTTGTTTGAATCTGGAGAAGTAGAATTAGACGAGAGTTACTTTGGTGCAAGACGAGTTCGTGGAAGAAAAGGTAGAGGTGCTTTTGGTAAAACAGTTGTGTTTGGTCTTAAGAAGAGAGGTGGTAATGTATATACCCAAGTCATCAGGAACTGCACTAAAAGAGACTGGGCCTGCTGAGTTGTATATTTTCGTTATGAAATCTTCTTTATCTACTATGAGAGCCTATAGTAACAACTCTCAACTCTTTTCTATATTGATGTTGTAGCTTTTTATTAATATCCACCAACAATTCCAGAATCCCTGGCTTTCGATCTTCAAACGCCAGATCTAAAACAGGTTTTTTTATCTTTAGAATCTCCAGATGTAAGACAGTCCACCTATAAGAAAATGAGGATCGTCAGCTCTCGCTGTATTAATATCAATTCTATAAAAGTGATTAGCATTTACATTAAGCGCATGATTATCGTTGAACCAGAAGTTCAATCCGAGAGAAGATTGCACGTAAGTTGCATTGTTATCACCTGCCCAACTTTCAAAATAACTTTCTACTTTGTCACTGTCTTCCTCTCTTCCTTCATTAACACTTGCCCAGCCTATTTTTGTGACAAAATAAGTCTCTAGTTTGCCAAATTTATAACTGGCAATGGGTCCAAGAAAGGTGCTTATTGTGGTGACTTCTTTTACAGGAATACCGATTGCAATTCCCCCAGTTGCTGAAATTGAAAATCCTTCCGGTTGATTTAAAAAAGCATAGGTACCATTGAGGCCCACAACGAAAAGAGAATGGCCATGTTCGCCGGCAAGTCTTAAATCAAAGTTTTCGCTAAAACCCCTAGAAACAGAAAGATTGAGAGTGGGAATATAACTACCTAAGTCTAACTCCCAATTACCCTTACCCAAGGTTCTTGCAGTCTTAGGCGTAGAAGTCTGCGGCGTGATGCAAGAAGCAAGAAAAACACATGACAGCAGTACTATAACGATTCTCACGCCGAGCAGTGTACAGGTGAATTGTACATAGTCAAGTTCCTAGCAGGCGATGCTAGAAAAAGTACAAAGAGAGAAAATCATACTTTGAGAACTCTATATTTTAGCAAGAACGATGGTAGGACTTCCCGTATCACATGTAAAAGGAGCGCCAGTAGTATTATCTGAAGATAGATATAGTCGGTTAGATGTTATGGAGTAGCTGAACCTAACAGTTTGTCCGTCAGTTTCTCCAGCAATTAGTTTGAGGTTAAAAATCTGAAAAAAATGATTTCCACTATACTTTGTCTTATATGTCGATGTTCAAAATAACTTTTTTATTTTTCAGGATAAATTTATCAAACTCCTTTTTATTGATAAAAACACTAGTAAAGGACGACCTAAAAGTAATAGTATTGACTGTGATTCCACAACGATGCCAAGGTTAGATAAATTGTTTTTTACAATAGGTAGAGCAACACTGCCTTGATCTTTTATTACCTGAGTTGATATATTTTCGTTATGAAATCTTCTTTATTTACTATGAGGGCTTATGGTAACGACTCCCAACTCTTTTCTATATTGACGTTGTAGCTTTTTATTAATATCCACCAACAATTCCAGAACCCCTGGCTTTCGATCTTCAAACGCCAGATCTAAAACAGTTTTTCTATCTCTGTCTTTCAAATGTAATCTAAATTGCGTCCGTTTAAATTGGAACATTATAAAGATTGTATCTGTCTGACCATGAATGACGGCCATCATTAGAGCAGTTCTGCCAAAGTTATTTCTTACATTTATATCCATGTTAGGTACACTAAGCAATTCTATAAAAAAAGCAGAAGAACGATTTAAAAGCACTGTCCACATTAGAGCTGATCTATCATACTGACTATCATGATCTATATAATTGACGTCTATATCTTCACGATCCAACAATAACTTTAGAACTTCTAAGTATCCTGTGTCACTCTCTACTAAATATTCGAACTTTATTCCACCAGTAATTGACATTATTAAAGATGTAAACCCATAGTTATCACTAGCATTCACATCTATTTCAGGATGATCTAGAAGTAGTCGCACAATATCTGCCCTTCCATTTCTTGAAGCCAATATCAGAGCGGTTTGTCCGTGTCGATTTTTGGCATTATTTATATCAATTGATGGATGTTTTATAAATCTCTTGATTGTTTCAATGTTATCAAGATAACTGACGGCTAATATAAGAGGTGTTTCTCCATAAATATTTGGAAGATTTATGTCTGTACCTGAGTTATCAAGTAATGTATTTACAAGACTTATATTATTCGAATATATAGCCAGCGTTAACGGTGTAAAGCCACCTTCTCTTATATTCACTTTAGCCCCAGACTCCAACAACGAAGAAAGCCTGGCTTTGTCATTTTTGTGAATTGCAGAAAAAATTTGATGATCGTTACTAGATTTCATTAAGGAATCCAGGCAAGGGTTTGCAAATACTGGTGGAGTATACATAATTATGATTAAAATTATCAGGCTTTTAGCTTTATCTTTCATATATTTTATTCACGCATACAAGTATGTAGCTTAAAGAACTAAAGAACTCCAAACTTATTTTTACTAGCCTGTAACTGTTTCTCAATTTTAACTAACAGTTCCACAGCTTCTGGATGGTCATTTTTTTCTGTCAGCAATAGAGCAGTTTTTACACCTTTATCTTGCAAATCTAGTTCAATTTGAAATCTCTTTTAGAGATAGTTCTTCTGTCAGGTTTATAATAACTTTTTCAGTTCCTTCTTCTGATAAATTATCTATAAAAAAATAAATTTTTTTGTTCTTAAAGTTATCTAGCATTTTTAATGTAGGGTAACTCATTGCTGAACAAACTGGGGCGGAAATATAAAATTTCGCCGAAAGAAGGATTGAAAAGAACGATCGATTATTTCGTTAACTCTGTTGTAATTTAAACTTTTTTATCAAATCTTTTCTACCAGCGTTTAAGTCTGGTTAAATAGAAAAGCACATACTTTGAGAGTTTTACATTTTAGTAAGAACAACAGTAGGGCTTCCCGTATCACATGTGAAAGGAACATTACCAACATTGTTTGGAGCTAGATATAGTCGGTTAGATGCTACAGAGTAACTGAAATTAATAGTTTGTCCGTCAATGCTTCCACCTGGGGTGCAACCTTCCGAAGTAGTAGAATTAATTGTAACATCGATACTTCCTGATGATGTAGAATATGTGGCCGCGTGAGTTATAGTACAATCAACCCCAGTTTCTTGCATCTGTGCCAACTTATTTCTGTGTTCTTCACATTGCTCATCTGTAAAAATATCAGAATTCTCATCATCACAATATCTAACATGTTCCATTTGATCCTCTAAAACGCTTCCCACTGCTAGTCCTGTCCATTTCAAGGTAGCGTTTCCAGTTGTGCTTCCCGTGCTTGTAAAATCAAGTGAAGTCTTTTGTCCACGTCCAAAAGGATGGACAGATAATGCTGTCGTTCCATCCACGCAGGCATAAGAAATCTGTTCCCATTCTCCCACAAGTTCTGGATTAGCCAAAGAAACCTGGCTTAGGCCAAAAAAACAAAAAAACACTGACAATGTTGCTATTTTCTTCATAATTACTCCCAATTTTGTCTAGCTCTGTGGTTGGTATTCTGTATAAAAATCAATTTGACTATTCAAATATTTGATAATTTGTGCGTTTGATCTTTCACTTTTTATACTTTTAACAGCAGCCTTAATAGATTCTTGCGTCTCTTCATCTAGCCCTTTTTCATCCATTAAGGTATAAAGCCGTTGTTCCAACTGTGCAACATCAGCAGAGCTACTATCACCGGACCCGCAGGCAGCAAAGAGCAGACAAATCAAAAGAAGACTACAAAATTTTAACTTTTTCATAAAAACTCCCACCTGAAGGCAATGGTTTCACATCTTCATGTTCGTATCAAGAAAAAACTACATAATTTGTAATTTTAAAAAATAAACCTTTATTTATAACTGGCAATATGGCCGGCTTCTTAACACTACATCAAATATCAGTATCACTCATCTTTTTCAGACCATCTTGGATAAGGATACGCATTAACACCTGATATGGGATGTTTTTATTTCGTGCTATCTTTTTTAATTCCTTTATTGTTTTATCCTCTAAAGCAACACTGGTAGGTTTCCTACCACCAGAAACCCTTTTCATTGCTTTAAGAAACTGCTTTTCATCAAAATAAGATGGTTTTTCATATTCCTTCATAGATTTTGCGTACGATTTTTTCATATTGTTCCCTCTCTTTTTTGTGGGCAACCCTAGCACTTATGGGTCGCACTTTTTTGTCTCTCATAACAAATACGACTTGTAGAATCTTTCCTTCATTTGTAGGGCCGATAATTCCAAACCGTTCCTCATCAACCTTAGGTGAGGTTTGAATACCCAAAGGAATTGCCAATCTTTTTTGGAATACCTCTTCAATTTCTCTTGTTTCAACGCCATGTTTTGTCTTGTTTTTTGTTCTATTACCTACATCCCAAACAAACTCAAATGACTCACTTTCAAGTATCCAATCCAGGAGCCACGTAACGAACCTAAATTTGGCCATAAGACACTATATCACACTATTATATAGTGTAAATAAAAAATATATGATCTGAGTACTAAAAAATGATTCGTGACTCATCATGATCAAAAGGGGTCTTAGTTTTTAAAAAAGGCCAATTTGCCTTGGCACTTAATATCTCTTTTTGCCTTTCAAAATAGTAAAAGGCTGGTTCGAGCTGTAAACCAGGATTTAACCTTGTGAAAATTCCAAAATAAAAGCTTGAAATCCCAGTAAACTTTATCTAGTATCCGTGGCGGGTCCAATTTTTATTATGTTATGTTTTGAAAATGTGAGACTTAATTGGTGCTGGGAAAATTGACCGGCAACCCATATTGCTCTGTGAAAATTGAGAATAGAAGCAAAAGTTTTTTAAAACTTTTTTTGAAAGATACAGAATATAGAAATAATATTCTGTATTGCATATGAAACAATCAAATTCAATTTGATGGTTTCTTTGCTGAGGTAAATCAAGCATCTTAAATAGGTAAAAAGCTACTAAGGGCTTACGGAGGATACCTTGGCTCTAAAGAGCGATGAAGGACGTGGTAAGCTGCGATAAGCTCCAGGTAGTGGCACACACACTGTGACCTGGGGGTGTCCGAATGGGGAAACCCAAGAGCTTTTAAGCTCTTATTGCCTTTTGAATTCATAAGAAAGGCAAAGCATACGAGGGGAAGTGAAACATCTCAGTACCCTCAGGAAAAGAAATCAATTGAGATTCTCCTAGTAGCGGCGAGCGAACGGGGAACAGCCTAAACCCAGTATATGTGATAGGTGCAAGCCGTTGTATATTGGGGGTTGTGGGACTTTTCTTAGGCTTCTTGCAAAGCCTTACAAAGTTACAAAATCACATCTTAGCTTAATAACCTGGAAAGGTTAGCTAGAAAGGGTGAAAGCCCCGTGAGTTAAAAGATGTGATCTTTGGAAGAGTATCCCAAGTACTAGGGGGCACGAGGAATCCCCTAGGAATCTAGAAAGACCACTTTCTAAGGCTAAATATCTTTAGAGACCGATAGTGAACCAGTACCGTGAGGGAAAGGTGAAAAGAACCCCGCAAGGGGAGTGAAATAGAACATGAAACCGTAAGCTTACAAGCAGTAGGAGCATACTTTTAGTATGTGACTGCGTACCTTTTGCATAATGAGTCAGCGAGTTATATTTATAAGCAAGATTAAGCCGTGACAGGTGTAGTCGTAGCGAAAGCGAGTCTGAATAGGGCGTTTTTAGTTTGTAGGTATAGACCCGAAACCCGGTGAGCTAACCATGGCCAGGGTGAAGCATGGGTAAAACTGTGTGGAGGCCCGAACCAGTGTAGGTTGAAAACTACTTGGATGAGCTGTGGTTAGGGGTGAAAGGCCAATCAAACCGGGTAATAGCTGGTTCTCCTCGAAATATATTTAGGTATAGCCTCAATTAATTTTTTAGCAGAGGTAGAGCACTGAATGGGCTAGGGGTTCCTTGGAATTACCAAACCCAACCAAACTCCGAATGCTGCTAAAACTAAATTGGGAGTCAGTCATGGGGTGAGAAGGTCCTGTGACAAAAGGGTAAGAGCCCAGACCATCAGCTAAGGCCCCTAAATGTATGCTAAGTGGAAAACGTCGGTGGGGCTGCTAGGACAGCTAGGAGGTTGGCTTAGAAGCAGCAATCCTTTAAAGAAAGCGTAATAGCTCACTAGTCTAGCGGCCCTGTGCGGAAAATTCAACGGGGCTTAAGCATACTGCCGAAGCTGTGGATTTATTATCTGTTTTAATAGATAGTAAATGGTAGAGGAGCGTTCTGGTTTAGGCTGAAGGTTATCTGTGAGGATAGCTGGACGATCCAGAAGTGATCATGCTGACATAAGTAGCGAGATGGGGGTGAAAAACCTCCACACCGTAAACTCAAGGGTTTCTGGGCCAGGGTTATCCTCCCAGAGTTAGTCGGATCCTAAGGCGAGGCCATGTGGCGTAGTCGATGGACAAACGGTTAATATTCCGTTACCACTAATTATCTTTGACATAGGAGGGACGAATTAGGTTAAGCCAGCCTGTTATTGGATTCAGGTGTAAGCATTCAAGGTGGTTGTGTAGGTAAATCCGCACAGCAACACTGAGGTGTGAAGCGAGAGATTAGGTTCTCGGAAGTGGCTGAAACCATGATTACAAGAAAAGCTTCGATGTCTTTTGGGATAGTTAGTGTCCGTACCGCAAACCAACTCAGGTGAGTGGGGTGAGTATCCTAAGGTGATTGAGTCAAATTTGGTTAAGGAACTCGGCAACTTGACACCGTAACTTCGGAATAAGGTGTACCATCACTTGCGTGGTGGTCGCAGTGAAATGGGGGTAGCGACTGTTTATCAAAAACACAGGGCTGTGCTAATTTGGATAAAAAGATGTATACAGCCTGACGCCTGCCCGGTGCCGGAAGGTTAAGAGGATCTGTAAGCTCTTTTGAGCGAAGCGGAGAATTGAAGCCCCGGTAAACGGCGGCCGTAACTATAACGGTCCTAAGGTAGCGAAATTCCTTGTCGGGTAAGTTCCGACCTGCACGAATGGCGTAACGACTTCCCCGGTGTCTCAACCAAATGCTCAGCGAATTTGAAATCTCGGTGAAAATGCCGAGTACCCGCAGAAAGACGGAAAGACCCCGTGAACCTTTACTGTAACTTGACAGTGATCTTTGAGGTGACTTGTGTAGGATAGGTGGGAGACTTTGATACTGGAACGCTAGTTTCGGTGGAGTCGTCCTTGAAATACCACCCTTGTTGTTTTGGAGATCTAACCTTGCCCCCGAGTACAGGGGGAGGGACATTGTCTGGTAGGCAGTTTGACTGGGGCGGTCGCCTCCTAAAGAGTAACGGAGGCGTGCGAAGGTTCCCTCAGCCTGATTGGAAACCAGGCTTTAGAGTGCATTGGCATAAGGGAGCTTGACTGCGAGACTTACAAGTCGAGCAGGTGCGAAAGCAGGTCAAAGTGATCCGGTGGTCCTGAGTGGAAAGGCCATCGCTCAACGGATAAAAGGTACTCCGGGGATAACAGGCTGATCTCCCCCAAGAGTTCACATCGACGGGGAGGTTTGGCACCTCGATGTCGGCTCATCACATCCTGGGGCTGAAGCAGGTCCCAAGGGTTTGGCTGTTCGCCAATTAAAGTGGTACGCGAGCTGGGTTCAGAACGTCGTGAGACAGTTTGGTCCTTATCTTCTGTGGGCGTAGGAAAATTGATGGGAGCTGACCCTAGTACGAGAGGACCGGGTTGGACGAATCTCTGGTGTTCCTGTTGTCACGCCAGTGGCAGTGCAGGGTAGCTATATTCGGAAGTGATAACCGCTGAAAGCATCTAAGTGGGAAGCACACCCAAAGATAAGTTTTCCCTGGGGGTTTACCCCCCTGAAGACTCCTTGGAGACTACAAGGTTGATAGGCTGGAGGTGTAAGTGCAGTAATGTATTTAGCTTACCAGTACTAATAAGTCGTGAGGCTTTATTACCTATTAAAGGTAAGCCTTATGAGGCAAAAAATATGAGGTTCTGCCTACTTTTTTGCTAAGTGGCTTCTTCCTGGCCTGACTAAGGCTAGGAAATTACATGGCTGATTTACTTTTTAGCAAAGAGCCATCAGATTGAATTTGAGTGCGAATAATTGCACCTATGTTTATTGACAAATTGTTTCATATTAGTTAGAACTGTTTTGCTGGTTTATTCAATTGGCTCACGGGATTAAGTCCTTGTGTTTTCCAGTTGAATGAACCGGCTTGATAATTGGTTGTCTCGGTGGGCTTTTGTATTAAAAAATTTTTATATTGGCTCATTGAATTAACCAAGTATGCTGGTTTCTATAGCGGTGGGGGTACACCTGATCCCATTTTCGAATTCAGAAGTTAAGCCCGCCAGCGGCGATAGTACTGCAGTATTAACTGTGGGAGAGTAGCACGATACCAGCTTTTATTTTCATTGATTTTGGCCTGGCTCGGACCATGTCAAGAGGGGGAGGGGGAGTAATGAAGCTAACGTTTCTTTTTAGGACTGTTGTCCTTGCAACTTTTGTTTTCTCTATTTCGTGTAGCTCTTTCAACAAGAAAGCAGATGGCAGGATGTCTAATAGGGATGTTGCATCTGGCAACCCGGTACAAAGTCATCACGAACAATTTTTAAAGGCAGCAGAAAGTGGTGACGTGGATTATGTTAAGTGGCAGCTTAAAACTTGGAGTTTTACAGGGGGGCTTGCTCGAGTTGACATTAACTATCAGGATCAAAATGGCAGAACAGCACTTATGCTGGCCTCTCTTAACTCCCACTTTGACGTAGTAACTGCAATTTTAAATAGTAGGTGCGAAAAAAGGACCACGCACAGATGTGCGGAAAAACTTGACCTGAACATTCAGGACAACGAAGGACGTACCGCCTTGATGTTGGCGCTCATTGGTGTATTTTTACCTGATCCTAGTCTTGATAGCGACATCACACTTCGCCTTGGAATAGTGGACTATCTTCTTAATCGTCTAAATATTGATCTTCAGTTAAGAGATAACGAAAATAGAACTGTTCTTGCCATAGCAACTGATTTAGACAACCATGTAAATCATGAGTCACATTTAAGAAGGCAAGTTCATGAAATGATGGTCAAACGTGTGCTTGATACTATCAAAAATAGAGGAATTGATTTAATAAATCTTAAAGACCATCAAGAAAACACACCTCTAATGAGTGTAGCCCGCCATGGTTGTTTTGAGATAGCCTCTCTTCTTCTTATGCATAATGCTGATCCAAATTTAACAAACAGTGAAGGCATGACAGCACTCCAACTTGCCCAAAAGGGAGGCCACGGAGATGTAGTTGAACTACTAACTCCCCGCACTTTTTTGGAGTAAATGACCTGTCCTTTAAATTCATAAAATCCATACACCTTATTAGAGATTTAGATTTCAAGCTGTCTTGTTGTCCTCAAAACCTATACCCTATTGAGGGTTAAATATATCTTAATGATCGATGAAATACGGAGGAATCACAGTTTCATTTTATTATAGTGCATTTAGAATAAAACGAAACTGTTATAAATATGAAACTTTAGAGCTATGGTTACCATTCATCATTTGATCTATTTTTTCTGCTATATCAGAGTGTCCTGCTCTGTTCGCAAGATCCGACGCATTTAAACCAACGACTGTAATACTTAAATCTACATTACGATTTAGCAGGATGTCGACTATCTTGTGATGACCTTTGTAACTTGCCCACATAAGAGGTGTCATTCCGTTCTCATCTACTACATTTAAATTGATTTTATGTACACCTACCAACACTTCAACCACTTCACTATTGCCTGCAAAACTTGCCAATAAAAGAGGGTTCATACCCGAGCTGCTTTTTTCATTTACACTAACTCCATTGCTATTTACTAATAAGTTAACGATATCTACGCTACCCTCATAACTCGCCCACCTTAATATAGCATCTTCGTTTCTATCATTTATCAATAAACTTACTCTTCTGTTTCCGAGACGTTTGAAGAGATCGTGTCTAAGCTCATCTTGCTCTATTGTGACTCTATATTCGTTCAAAACAAGCGGAGGTGTTAAAGCATCTAAACATTCAGCAGTAACATATGCTGGCAATGCTTGAAGCACTAAAAAAAGAAAAGTAATAAAGCAGGTTTTTTTCACGGTCCCAAGCTGTAGCACCTATAGCAAAATTTTTCAAACCTAGGTGATTTTTGGGAAAAATATACTAGGAGATTTTTGTTAAAAGCTCTTATATTTTCCTAAAATAGCTTTTGTCACATCAAAATGTCCTTCTCTTGATGCCCATACTAGCGCTGTATTTCTTTCATCGTCATAAAGAGTGATATCAACACCTGGCTTTTGTAGAAGCAACCTCACATAGTGTAAAGCCCCAAACCTGCTTGCAAGTATTAAGGCAGTCATGCCAATTGTATCTTTTTTATTCACATCAATTTTTGGGTGATTTAGAATAAGTTTAAAAATTGTGATGTCTTCGCCCAAAGCCTCCATCAGGGCAGTGGCCCCTAAATCATTTACCTGGTTTACATCTATTTCATCATTTTCTAGCAAATACTCCACGACACTTGTATGACCAGAACCCACAGAAAACATCAAGGAGGTATAACCTAACACATTATGCTGCTGGTTAACGCTGAAGCCTCTAGCTTCCACTAAGTGCTTAACTCTTTTTAAATCTCCTTCATAGGCAGCTTTGGTAAGTCTATTATACTTGTCTACGTTTCTGTGGTTGTTGGTAGGAAATTTCACCTGGAGTGTTGATGAAATATCAGGATAAAAAACCTCATGCAATCCATTTTCAGTTAAAGATTTTTTGCAAGGATATGCGAAAGGTGTCTGTGAAATTGTAGTAATCAAAATTACAAAGCCAATTCTTCTACACATTAGTACCACAAAACTTATGTCAAAAAAGACAAGTTTTCAAATTAACAGAGACTATATGTACTTTTTTACAAATTCTAAGAATATAGATCTTATTATATTTTTTGATCCAGTTACATTTTTCTTACCAAATTCAACACTTTTTGTAACTGTGTCTTCTTCGACTGTATTTTTTATATTATTTTCATTTATCATGTTATTTAGTAATTTTAGATAGTTTTTTATCTCAAGAAAGTTTCTAGCTACGATAAGATATATGATGCTAACTTTTTGTTCAAATGGGCCGTACATTTTTTCCTATAGATTTAATAGATTTTTATAATTTGTTTTTCTAGCCCCTCAATTTTTTCGCTAACTTCATACACCTTCGGTCAACCTAAAGGATCTTTTTATCAACAAGATAAGTGAGGAAAGTATTCATTAATGTTTTGTAATTCATCACTTGAGTATTTGATCATCATGAGCAAATGGTTTAGTGGCCCTCACTATTGGAGGAACAGCGTCTATTTTTTTGGAAGATGAAATATCCATTAACTTTCCAAAATTATCACCAAATAACCCACGCCACTTTATGATGCTTTTGTTGTAATCTTTTTCATGAAAAGCCTGGTTGATTTGTTTACTATAAGATTCAAATTTGTCTCTAAAATTATCATATTTTGTTTCGTCCCAATGTCTGTTAAAGTTCTCATTGGGTAAAACTGGATTATAAATAGTTGGCATTGAACTACGGTTTTGTAGAAACTCATCAAGCCTACATGAGAGTACTAGCAAGGTTGTTGGTAAATCTTCAAAAGTGCTACTATCTTCATTATCTTGTACCATGTTACCTAGGAGGGTTGTGAGTAATATTGACTTAACAGAAAAATTACTTTTATGATCTCTTAAAAATTTTAGAAGCCTAGTGGTTTTTTTAAAGTTGTTACCACCAACAATTTCATTTTTCTGTTTTAACCACCCTTTATACCCATCACCATCTGTTGGCTCATACTGTTTGGCTATTTTATTAGTGATATAATCCATACCATCATGCTGTACACAAGGTACAACATCTAATTTAAAATCACCAGCATAGTCAATGACTATACACCTGGTGTTTCTTGTGACTTTGTCTTCGTATGTCTTATGCTCTTTAAAAACTTTATAAATTTCATCTACATAATTTTTTTTGAAGCTATTTGGATCGAAATCATGGTCTCGAATAAACACTAATATATCAGCATCGAATTCGTCATTATCTTTCACAGGTTTAATAATGGTGCCATGAGCGTAGGAGCCTTGTTCACTATATCCAACATAACCAGGTAAATGTGCTTTAGATATATCTGTGATTGTATCTACACGACTTCTCAACTTATCAAGCCGATCCTGATTTAGATTCACGTGATTAGATAAAAATCTTTTAAATTCTTGTTCGTGTTCCATTTTATATTCTCCTTGGTTGTTAAAAACATATCAAGTTTTTCCCTATGATATTTAAATTCATCCTTTGCTAACTTTTTTAAGTTGGGTATACATTTATACTCGTCTAGTTTACAATCTTCGACCTCAGGGTTGATCCTAAGAGTTTTATCTCCATTGATTAAATCTAGAACATTTTCTGGAAATGTTGTTTGGCAAGACATAAAAAAGTCTACAAGTTTAGTTTTCTTCCACCCAAATAATGCCCCCCAATTTTTTGATTTTTTATACATTTGCTTTGATTTTCCGGTACCTAAAGATAATATTTTTATATTTGTTGGCTTAAAATTGTTTACTGCGTCTGTATAACCTACTAGAGAGGGGTTGTTTGCCCATATACCTCCATCACAAATAAGATCTCCATTGACATCTACTGGATCAAAATAAGTTGGTGCTGCACAGGAGGCCAAAATTGCTTTAAACAATGGAACTTCACCATCTCTTATGTAGTCACCACTTCTTTGTGTTTTTTGATAGATTGTTTTGAAAACATGGACATCTCCTGCACTGGCATTTGTAGCATTGATAATAAGAGGTTTTTCAATTTGTCTTAATTTGATGTCTCCAAATTTTTGGCGAACAAATGCTTCTAAAGGCTTGCTGCTGTATTTTGATCTAACAAACCCACCAAATGAAGACCATCGTCTCTTAAAAATTTTAAACGCAAGGTCTGAATAATCATCAACCAGTTGAGTTAGGTCATATTTTGTTGCCACGGCCCCTGCTATGATACTTCCAGTGCTTGTGCCAACAATAAGGTCAAATGTGTCATAAGTTTTTATACCCAACTCTCTTTCTATGAGAGACAGTATTTTAACAGCGAAGATACCCTTTACTCCACCTCCATCGATACTCAAAATTTTAAACTCTTTGTCGTCCAATTAATTGTTGTCCTTTGGTTTAATTAATATCAGCTTTCTTATTCATTTTTATCTTCCATATGGCGTAATTTGGGTTTACTGTCGTATTAATCTATTCCTATGGTTATATACTGCCTTTGAAAGTCTAAGTTCAGCAGATTTTGTTGAAACTTTTAAATTTTTGCGGTTCAAGTGAACTAGTCACAAACAAAAATTATCAAGTTCTATTTTAATGCACGAATGCAGCCCTCTTCTTTGTTTTTGTGGGCATATTCTAACTTAATATTTTCTACAAATGACCGCATTAGAAGTGTCATTTCAGAACTCTTAAGGCCGGTGTTAGAGTCTATCTTTTTTAATTCAACCTTTGCAGTTTTCAGCCTCTTCTTAGCTTCTAAAAAGATTGAGGGTCCAAATATAAGTGACAGGAAACCGCCGATAAAAAATGGAGAAAGTAATGCTATCGTAATTGGTTCAGCAGGCCACAGTACATACAGGCCAGAGCCCGATGTAAGGCCCGTTATTATTCCGAGAATCGACACGCCAATCCCGCTGGTCATTTGATCTTCATATTTTTCTTTTGTGGGTTCCAGCTCCTCTTCATCAATTTTGGTTATGTCTAGGACAGTCTCTTCATCTTTTGAGAGAATATCCATATACAGCTCGTCAAAATACCTTTGCACTTGTCTTTGTTGATAAGGTGAAAGACTTTTATACTTTTCTAAAATAGCTCCTTTTTTTGTTAGCAAATAAGTAACTTCACAAACCACCTGGGGTTTGTGGTCATTGCTATCGCAAGCTCTATTTAAAAAATGCATTATTTCATCTTTGCATTCAGAGTTTGCTATATAGTACCTGCCCTTGCGATCCCTTTGAGCTAGTGCTTCCAAGAGCTCTATTTCGAACTCAGGATCTTCTAAATTCAGTTTATTTATATCATCAACCAAGGGCATGATCTGACAGCCACCAGGTGCCGATATTGAGAGTAGGTTATTACTCCCAGCAACCGCTGTTTTAGAGCAAGTAAGGGCAAAAACCCCTGCCACAATAATGCGAAAACATTCCACTGTAATTCCTCAAACTTTGAAATACGTTGGTTGACACTATACAGCAAGTATCATATTGGAGGGTGTAAAAACCAACGACCTGTAAATATTTACATATCAAGACCTCTAACTGATGGTTTTTGGTGTTTTGAAAGTTTGATGAACCAACACTTATTTGTGACGATGTCCATTTCATACCAGGGGGGTGAACCAATAACGAGATGCCGGGGAATAAAAATTAAACATCAAATGTTTTACAGGGACTTATCATCTATCAACCTAATTTAGATTTTTGAAGTCAATACAAAACACAGTAAGATAACTGGCATCTACACCGCATGTGTGTTACCCTGACGTGGCATGGGACTGTTGTGAAAGTTTTGTTTTTAATCAGTATAAGTTTTGTCACTCTGACAAGCATAGCTTGCAACAATGCAGGTAATAATCAGAATAAACATAGCATAACAGATACAAATAGAAATGTACTGTCCGGTTCTGGATACAAATCTGAGATCGTTATGTTTCAACATCATAGAGAGTTTTTAGAAGCAGCAAAAAATGGCGACCTGGATACTGTTAAGTGGTACCTGAAGTCTCTTGCCATCTCTAGCTACCTAGCTCGTATTTATATAAACGAACGGGATGCAAATAGCTATACGGCACTTATGTTAGCCGCCAAAAATGGTCATTCAGAGGTAGTGAAATTGATCCTAGACAGTAATTGTCCTAGTTTTTTTACTTTTAGATGTGCTGGAGAAGTTGGTATTAACTTACGGGGTATTTCAGGTTCAACAGCTTTCACTTTAGCATCTACGCATGGTCACACTGAGGTTGTGGAAATGCTCCTCCTACACCCAGATATTGATGTTAACATTAGAAATTATCAAACTGGTTGGACTGCTTTGATTGGGGCGGTTTTTTATAATTATGTGGATGTGGTGTCACTTCTTCTTTCTCACCCCAACATCGATGTGACTATCCAAAACAGAGCTGGAGAGACAGCTCTTGATATTGCTTTAGAACAAGGTTATGCAGAGATAATTAGCATGATAAGGGAACACAACAGTAATAATCTAAAATAAGACTTTTTCAACAGATCACTGTGGGTGGCAAACTTGTGTTTACCTAGGATCTGTGGTAAAAAATGGAGGTCACTCTAACAGCAAATCATAATGTTTGCATAGAAGATCCTACGGTTGTGTTCGTGGACGAACCCTTTGGTACATTAGATCCAATTACAATAGGCCTTTTGAGACTACGGGTGTTTCTAAAGTCTGCACCAAAGGTATGTCTTCAAACATTTATTCTTTTGCCTGTAAGTCTAATGTTCATAGCTTAACAATAGCTCTACAAGTTTGGTGTCTTGGGCAATTGTAATAGCCTTCATTGTTGCAGTTTCATTTAGGTTATCTTGAAAATTTAATGCATTATTTCTGTTTACATCTTTTGTTAATTTAATAGATTTTCGATCAAAAACTTCCCTAATTCTTTTATCGGCAGTTCCCCAAAACTCAGCTGCAAGTTTTGGGTTTAAAAGTAGTTTAACAACTTGATAATAAAATTGTGGTGACTGCTTATATAGTTCAATTGCTAGTATTAAGGCAGTTTTATCATTTGTATCTACCAAATCTAGTCTTGTAAATGGATGCATCAAAAGAAGTTTAACCATGTCAATCCTTTCCCATTCAATTGCCAGCATTAAAGCAGTTTTACCTAGGGAATTTTGTGAATTTACATTCAAGAAAGGTTGATCAAAAATAATAAGAATATCATCTAAATTGCCAAATTGGACCACTTTCATAAGAGCGGTGTTTTCTTTGGCATCTTGTGTATTTATATTTATCATGTTGTTCTCAATAACTTTCATTATTTCTCGAACATTACCTCGCTCTATGAAAAGCTTTAAACTTTCGTTTGCTTCTAATGAAGACTCAGATTTTTCAAGCTGTTCAAATTGTGATAAAGAGTTAATACACCCTTCTTTGTCTAAGCTTTTTGATTCTAAAACAACAAAAAATATTATTAAAAATAAATACCAGGAAACAGCCAATCGGCAAAAAAAAGAAGGCGAAGCCTCCTTGTTTTTTGCTTCATTAAGCTCACCTTTAAATTTGAACAATTTAAATCCCAAAAAAGAACCTTTTATTTAAAAGGATGTACTGCAAACTTCGTGAGTTTGGTAGCAAGAGTTTAGGCCATTGTAACATTTTCTAACAATAAAAAGAATTTTCTAGTTCTGGCTCTAGGGTTTGTATTTCAACTATTATTTTGATGAATAAATTATTCATCTTTTTAGTAGTTTCAAAGCTTTTGTTTTTCTGCAGTTCATGAATAAAATCTGGAATAAGAGTTAAGTGTAAGGTGTTTTATTATCTTTTGCTTTGAAGCACTAGGCCTTTTGATACTACCGACTTTTCTAGGAAACCTATAATCTTATCAAATACAACAGCTAACAAAGCAGCTGGGATTGCACCAAGTAAGATAAGGCGTGAGTCAACAGTTGAAATTCCTCTAAAGATAGGATCACCAAAACCTCCAGCCCCAATTAAAGCAGCTAAGGTTGCTGTACCAATCACAATTACAGCAGCAGTTCTTAATCCAGCAATTATCACTGGTAAAGCCATTGGAATTTCTACCTTTAGTAGAACCTGCATTCCGGTCAAACCAATACCTTTTGAAACTTCGATGAAACTTTTGTCTACACTAAGCATTCCAGCATATGTGTTTCTAACCAAAGGTAAAAGTGAATACAAAAACAACGCTACTATCGCTGGTGCAACTCCTATGCCCATAATAGGAACCAAAAAACCTAACAAAGCCAGGCTAGGTATGGTTTGTAGAGTATTTATGACCGGAAATACAACATTCCCAAGTAACGGATAACGAGTAAGAAGTATTCCAGTTGGAATAGATACAATAAGAGCAAATCCTAATGCTCCAAGAGATATCAATAAGTGCTCATATAAAAGCTTTAATAAATAATCTCTTCTTTGCATTAAGTATCCAAAAAATCCAACACCACCCTGTGAAACTAAAACTTCTCCTTCAATTAAATCTCTTTCTATTAAAAAGTTTTTAGCAACATGATAAGGAGATTCTTTGAGGCGATCTACAGCATCATTCATCTTCACCATCTCAGGCTCGTTTATCGTGCCTTCCAAAAGTTTTATAGCTTCTCCAAGCTCTGGATATTTTTCTAAAGTGTCACTTCTAGATAAAAATGCAGCATAGTAATAAGGGAAAAAGCCTAGATCATCATTTAATAAACGCAAATCATAAGCATCAATCCTTCCATCAGTAGAATAAGCAACAATCATATCTACCTGATCATCTCTAATTGCAGAATATATCAGGCCAACCTCCATTGAGAAAACATTACCAGAGTTAAAATCTAAATTGTAAGTATTCACAAAACTCTCATGTCCATCCGCTCTTTCCATAAACTCATGGCCAGCGGCATATCTTACATCATCCAACTTTCCTTCCAGATCAGATATATTTTCTATACCCTCAAATACAGGATCATCTTTTTTAACAGCTAAAGCGTAGGTATTATTAAACCCTATTGGTTTAGACCACACTATGTTCCAACGTTCAAAAAATTCAGCCTTCACAATGTCATAAACTTTGTCTTTATCCTTTTCTCCACTCAACTTCAGGATCATGATATAGCCTGTTCCTGTATAATCAGGATAAACATCTATATCACCAGCTTTTAAGGCATCCAAAGTGATCGATGTACCTCCAAAACCCATTTTTCTTTCAACAGGTATGTTGTATTTTTCTTCCAATAGTATTGAGAGCATTTCAGATAAAATTATGGATTCACTAAATTTTTTGGAGCCTATAGTGATCTTATCTTCAGCTTGAGATATATTTCCTATAAAAATCAGAAAAATTAAAAGCAATATTTTTTTCATGCAATCTTCTTACTGACAAAATCAGTTACAAATTCATTTCTTGGATTTTTAATAAAATCCTCTTTTGTACCTACTTGAATAATATTTCCTTTATTCATTAGAATGACTTTGTCTCCTAGCTTAAATGCCTCTTCCACATCGTGAGTAACCATCAATATAGTTTTATTCAGTTTTTTGTTTAGATGAATAAACTCTTCATGAAGAGTATTTTTTGTAATTGGATCAAGTGCTCCGAATGGCTCATCCATCAACATAACAGAAGGGTCTTCCATCAATGCACGGGCTATGCCTACCCTTTGTTGTTGCCCGCCAGAAAGCTGTGCAGGATACCTGGAGGAGTACTTACTATAAGACATGTTTATTGTGTCATCCATTAGCTCTTGTACTCTTTTTGTAATAAAACTTTTTTTTCTTTTTAGAATTTTAGACAATAGTGAAATATTTTGGCCAACAGTTAAGTGAGGGAGTAACCCGGCTTTTTGTATTACGTAGCCAATCCTTCTTCTCCATGCAACAGCGCTGCCTGTGCTAGAGTCTTGTCCATTGACAATAACACTGCCTGATGTAGGTTCAATTAATCTGTTTATCATTTTAAGCGTTGTGGTTTTTCCACACCCACTTGTACCAATGATGGAGCCAACTTCACCTTTGTCTATTTTAAAAGAAACATTATTTACTGCTTTTATGTTTTCTTGTGAATATTCTTTTGTTATGTTTTTTACTTCAATCATTGTGTCCTTGTAACACAGCGATTTTATCTTAACAACCTTTGTAATCATGTCCAAAATGGCATCAATCTTTGCAATAGTATTTTTGACTCATTATCATCTCTTGGAAAAAATATTTCTGTTAGAGTAAGGGATGTAGCTTGAATAGAAAGTGATTGTGGGAATAAAAAAAGGCTTGGGGATACCAAGCCTTTTTCTTTTGTATTAACAACCCTTAATTAAGATATGATTTATACACCACTAAGATGGTTTGTTAAAATTTTATCATGGGTAATTGTCCACACATCATCCCGCGTTTCACCAGTAGCAGAACTAATTGCGCCTATGTTTCCATATGCAATGGCTATAAAATTGCCGTTATTGCATGCAGCACTAATGCCATTACTATCAGCAGCTGTCCCTACATTTGTCAAGCTTGTCGGAGCAGCATCAGAATGTACAATCTGTGTAGCACTAGTCCCATTAATTATTCCTTCAACACCAGATGGTATGTTTGTCTTACCCGAAAGATTAATACAAGTAGCGGTACCAGCCAAAGTAGATCCTGGACCATCACACACACCAGTAGCAAGATTACCTGTATGTCTCCTAGCAAAATTCAACCCAGCCCCAGTGTATCTAATTGGAGTACCAGAATTACCTGGCCCCGCCCCACCAGGAGTACCATCATTGCATATGGGAGCCGTACCCACTTGAACTGAATCTTCATCAAACCCAGCAATGTAACCAAGTTGTCCTTCTGGATAAAACCCAATGCCCTGAAGGTCGGTAGTTCCAGCACCCCATTCGGCTATAAACGATTTTTCAGCGGTGAATATACCACTTAACATTGTCCTCGCCTCTGCCTGTCTAGCTCTTCTTTGGAAGGCTTGATAGTTTGGTATCGCAATCGCTGCCAATATACCAATGATTGCAACCGCAACCATCAACTCAATTAACGAGAAACCAACCTGCGGTTGGAGGCATTTTTTTTGTAGCTTATTGCGCCCTACATTTCTTTTTGCTACATGTGTTTGTAAAACACTCGTGCTGTAAGCATCCTTCTTGACAGCACCGACTTTTGTATTAAACCTTAACATTTGTGACTCCTTTTAACAATCGTTAACCAGGTGTCACATTTAGCCAGAGGGGCCATACTTTTATCTATGAAACAAAATTATAACTTAAGGCCTGAAACAGGACTTTTGGTTTGCCAGACCAAAGTTATTCACAAAGCGTGGTTTGTGATCTCAATCTGAGTGTTTGAAAGTATCATTAGTGGAATAATTTTTCTTTCAATTTGTTTTTGTAGTAATTGACTTCTTCGATTTTAATTAACCATGATATTATGAAGTAAATAACAGCTCCCATAGTAATACAAAAAGTAAGAAGCAATAGTCTTTCTAAAAAATTATCTGTAGTAAAATTATTTTTAATAAAAAACAAAAGTATTCCCATAAAAGTGGCGGATGTAACACTTTTTAAAAAGAACAAAGTTAAATGAAATTTTCCTATTAAAATTCTATAGGCTATAACCAAAGTTGTAACATTTATGAAAGCGGAAATTGCTGCTGATATTACTAGTCCTTGAACCCCGGCTAATTTAATAAAATGCCCTGCCATCATTATATGAATACCAAGGCATATTGCTGATACAATTGCAGGGAGCCATGTATTGTGTATGGCATAAAATACAGGTTGTAATACTCTAATACTTGCATAAAAAATTATGGATACACCATAAACTTGTAGTATTGAGCTTGTATAGTGGACATCACTTTCTACAAAAGCACCTCTCATAAAAATTGTGGTGATCAGTAGATCAGAAAGCATCAACAATCCAACACCAGAAGGTATGGCTAAAAACAACACTTGCCTTAATCCTTCTTGCAAAGTTTTGGAAAACTTGTCCATATTTTTTTGTGCATAGTGGATGGATAGTACTGGTAGAAGTGCTGTACCCATGCTTACTGCGAAGAGAGATAAGGGAAATTCTAAAAGTCTATCAGCCCAGAAGAGCCATGAATTAGCCCCCTCGGGCAGGTGACTTGCAAAGCGAGTATTTATAAGCACAGTTAGTTGTAATATTCCTACTCCAATAACACTTGGAACAAATTTTCTAACAACTGATCTGCAGTGTTTAAAACCAAGGTCAAAATTTAGTTTTGGCAAAAAACCAAGTTTATACACACCAGGAATTACTATGATAAGTTGTAGTAGTCCTCCTACTAGTACTCCCCATGCCAAGTTCTTTCCCTCTACATCAAACCAATTTGTTGGTAGAAATACAGAAGCTATGATTGACAGGTTTAATAGGGTTGGAGCAAAGGCTGGAATTAGGAATTTTCGAAAACTATTTTGTATGGCCATAAAAAATGCATACATACATACCAGCACTACAAAGCTAAGCATGATTCTGGTAAGTTCTATGGTAAGTTCAACCTTACCTGGGATTTCAGAGTAGTTTTTGCCATGGGTAAGGAAGCCTATGATTTCTGGGGCAAATATTACCCCTAAAATTGCAAATGCTGTAAGGATAGTAAGTAGTAAGCTGAATACTACTGAAGCTAGTTTTTTTGCATCTTTGATGTTTCCACTTTCAGTAAGACCTACAAATACAGGGATGAAACTAGCTGAAAGAGAACCCTCTCCAAAAAGTCTTCTAAACATATTAGGTATGCGAAAGGCCACAAGCCATGCATCTGTGGTAAATCTGGAGAAAAATGAGGCCAGGAGTACATCTCTAATTAGGCCAAATATGCGACTACAAAAAGTTCCCAGGCCCACTACGATGGCAAAACTGGCTATGTTCTTTCTTTCCACTATTTAAGTCCTTGCGTCACAACATTGGATGTTGTATTAGAATATACCTGAAAGTCTTCAGATGTTCATGTTGTTTGGTTTGAATTTATGTGATGTTTGGAGTTGCAGGGATTATTTTTTATAGGAATTATTGGGAGCTTATTATGCCTAACATAGAATCTGCAAAAAAAAGAGCCAGGCAGAATATAAAAAGAAGAGTTCGTAATAAAAGTATCCAAAGTTTGGTCAGAACTTTGGAAAAGAAGATCTTAAAGGCGTTGGGCTCTGATTCCAAAGACTCTTTGAAGGAGCTTTTAAGGGCCTATAGCAGCAAGATTTCCAAGGCAACATCCAAAGGTGTGATAAAAAAAGAAACCGCATCCAGAAAAATAAGTCGCATTTCTTCCAGAGTTTTCAAAGCGTTACAGGGCTGAGGTCAATCATTCCTTTTGCATTATGTTATAAGTTTGGATGTATTAGCACTCACATTATGTCCAAAGTCATTTTACATGCCACCACTGTTGGTTTCCAGGGCCAATGTTATTACACAATCGCATGATAAAGGGAGCAAGCCCCCCTGTGATAGTTGTGTTATTTAGGCTTTGTGATCAGTTTCAATACAAATTAAGACAAAAGGCTGTAATGTTTGAGGTATTAAATCCATTTAATTTGACAAAGTTTCTTCCGATGACCTAACATCTTGTAGATAAACTTGAATTGATGTCAAGAATGGGACACGTGATTAACGATCATTAGGAGGTTTCACGCATGCTTAGGGTTTCAACAAAAGCTGACAACAGCAAACAAAAGGGTTTCTCGTTAATTGAGCTTATGGTTGCGGTTGCGATCATAGGGATATTGGCGGCAATAGCAATACCAAACTATCAGGCCTTCCAAAGAAGAGCTAGACAGGCAGAAGCCAGGGGCTTGCTAAGTGGAATATTCACCGCTGAAAAATCGTTTATAGCCGAATGGGGTGCGGGAACTACCGACCTTCAGGGCATTGGGTTTTATCCAGAAGGACAGCTTGGTTACATTGCTGGATTCTCGAATGATTCTGCCATCGTTGGTACGGCCCCTATATGCGGTCCTGGTAGTAGTCCAATCAGATACACTGGGGCTGGATTGTCTTTAGCTAGGAGACATACAGGAGAAGGAGGTGCTGGCGTTTGTGATGCTCCAGGATCTACTTTGGCTGGTACCGCCACTTGTGTTAACCTTTCGGGTAAGACAGACATACCAAACGTTCCGATACCCGTGGTCAACATACCGAATGCTACGAATATTTCTCATTCTGATGCTGTTCCGGCAGGCTTGACAGCTTTGATGACACCAGCTACTACTCCTTCTACACTTAGTGCTCCGTGCAACACGTCTAATTTTGTAGGTATTGCGTATGGAAACATCGGTGTAATTGGCTCCAACGCTGGTGAGACACGCGACGATGTATGGACAATTACCCAAGACAAAATTTTAACGAACCACCTCAGTGGGGTATAAACTACAGCTTGATTAAAAGTTGTTAATACAAAAAAGGCTTGGGAATCCGAGCCTTTTTTGATCCAATATCTTCATCTTAATGTGCCTGCTTTAATTTTGCCTAATTTATTTTGTTAGTCTAAGCATCGTAAAATACACAGCACCAAACATAGCTCCACCCAGATGAGCTCCGTGCCCTATTAGATGGCCACTTCCCCTAATCTGAAACATCAATCCCCACAAATTCATACATATCATCCAAGGTTTTACTTTCACCAATCCATTCAAACAAACATGGTATGCTTTGCACATTTATAATGTGTGTAATTCCAAAATTATCCTTATCTAAAAATATTAGCCAACTTTCTTTACATTCATCCATAAAAGTTTTGTTATAAAGTTTGCTGAAATTATCATTCCATCCTTTTACACATGATTTATAGTAACTAATTCTGGTTAAAACTGTTTTGATAGGATCACATGTAAAAAGATATGGAATATTCCCCTCAGTTGGTGGCAAACAATTTTCAACCACAGCAACATGTACTAGCTCTGCATCGACCATATCCTCATTTTGGCGATATGTTATTAGTTTCAGAGCCTTCTCCAGCTCTCTTGAGCTTTTATCTTGGTATAATCTTTTATCCAGGTTTCCAAATTTCATCATGTTATACGCCACTCTAGTAACGGGGAAAGGAAAATTAACACGTTTTTTTAGGGTGTGTGCCATATCCAATAATAGGTCGTAGTAATTTTTTTTACTCTCTTTAGGTTTTAATGAAGCCAGAATGTCAAGTATTAGTACATTCTCCCATTGTTCTACTACATGATCATCGATAGGAGTTTCAGAATCTTTATGATGGTAGAATTGCTCTAATTCTGAACGAAGCTTGTTGGGTAAATGATTTAAGGATTTTATACGCTCCAAATATTTTTTATTAAAAAAATCTAGGTTGAGTTTGCCACTATTATTTATTTCAGTTTTAATAGCTTCGTACAAACAATTAATAAATTCAATATCATACTCATCGTACCCATTATCTTTTTTACCCACATCTTTTTTAGTGCATTCACATTTAGCTGTAATAGTGTCTAATTTATTTAGATCTATGAAGTCTTTCCTCTTCAAACCCATCTTTTCAAATTCTGAAAACGCTGTATTACTTACTAAAAAACCATCTGTATTTGGAAGTTTTGGATTTAAGTTGATGTTGTTTTTAAATAAATAGTATTTATGTCCGGAACAATTGTGTTTTTGGCTAAAGCAACCAAAGACATTGCTGTCTAGATACATAACAGGTTTATTTGCACTCATGCTTAGTACCTTTTGCACTTTAGCAAATTTTTTTCTAAACAATGACAATAAGATAGAATTTTGTATTGTCTTTGTTTCGTTTTAAATTAAATTTTTTTAAATATCAAAGCTAATCCTCTTTTCTATTAAGAATGTTTTACAAGTTTATTTTTGTTATTTGCAATTTAATTTTTATTATAGTTTATTATTTGTAACAGTGAAAAATAAAGACAAAAATCCTTTACCCGACTTTACATCAGATACTTTGTTTAGAGCATTTTTTAAGTCAAATATTAATGAGCTTAAATTACTATTACAACATTTTCTACCGCTTCCTGATAATGCAGTTATAGAAAGCGTGTCATTATTAGACTCCGATCAATTACCTACCCAAGTTGAGTCAAAGAGTGAGTTTCCCAAAAAATCTATTTTGGATTTGATAGCCTCTGTGGATTATAAAATTAAAGGTAACAAATCTAGTCAAAATGTAATAGTAGAGATGCAGACTACTAATGAGAGGTTCTTTGCACCTAGGATGTTAGCTTATTTATGTAGAAGATATTCTAATCAAATAAAAGTAGGCGGTGATTTTAGAGATGCAGTACACACAGTTTTAATAGCATTTGTTACAAAAGGTGCTTCTATTTCTGGCTTAAAAGGTATAAGTGATTATTATCATAGGTTTGAGTTTTTAAGGGTTAAACAACCGCATATTAGGTTTTGTGAAGCCAAAGGGCAGAGCATAGTGTTAGTTGAGTTAAATAAGTTTACTAAGTCATTTGATGAGCTTTTAGATAGTAGAGAAAAGTTGTGTTATTTATTGAAGAATTCTGGTAGAATGTCAAAAGTTGAATTTGATGATTTTATTGTCAAAGGAGGTGTTATGGGTGAAATGGTAGGTAAAATGAAGAAGTTTGCAGAAGGTGAAGTTGCCGAGTGGCTAGAGTTTGCAGAAATGAAAAGAAGATCTCAAATGAGTTCCATGTTAGAAGAAGGTAAAGAACAAGGTAGAGAACAAGGTGTAAGGGATATGGTGTTGAATATGTTAAAAAAGAACGCTGATCTTGATTTTATTTCCGAGGTATCTGGTCTTTCTAAAGAAGAGATAGAGAAAATTAAAAACTCACACTAGAATATGGAGATTCTATTTGTTTTATAGAAAAGTCGGAAAGTTTTGAACCAAAAGTGATTTTAAGAGAATATGGGGTTAGACTTTTTTGAGCGACTTTAGCACCACAAAATACATAGCACCAAATATAGCTCCACCCAGATGAGCTCCGTGTCCTATTAGATGGCCACTTCCCTGAATTTGGAACATAAGCCCCCACATATCAATGCCCACAAAAGCTATTGCACCTACTATTGCAGGAACAGGTATGATGCCCAGTATGTAAAGTTTTTCTCTGGGGTAGGTTAGTGAAAATAAGAGTACCAAACCAGATATTGCCCCAGATGCACCCAGTGCCATAGCATCTGGTGCACCTAACAAATAATACGACACTGCACAATGAGTGAGGGAGCTTACAACAGCTGTCATCATATAGAAGAACAAAAACTTTTTTGTTCCCATAATAAACTCAATAACAGGTCCAAAACTAAGTAGCACAAGCATATTTATTAACAAATGCCACAATAGATTGTGAGAAAAAGCGGCACTCAACAGATTTAGCCACATGCCATCTTTGAGGTGCATAGGACTTATTAAAAAATGTGCTCTCATAAAGAGTGAATCAAAACCTACAAGCCAGGCAAAAAATATCAGAACATTAACCGCTATTATTAGCTTAACGCCCTTTGCTTTTGAGTTCACAATAGAGGTTAGCATTTATTATTCCGACTTTTTTTGATTATTCCAAATATCCAAAGCTTCTTTTGCAGTTGATATTTTTTGGCCTGAGAAAACATGTGGGTGTCTGTGAATAAGTTTTTTGGCCAATGCCTCCACTACATCTAATATTTCAAATGTTCCATCCCTTTTGGCTATTGCTGCATTTAACATTACAAGCAACAGTACATCCCCTAACTCCTCTATGATTTTGTCTTTTTGACCCGACTCTATGGCCTCTACTAACTCTGTTGATTCTTCCTCAATATGCTTTACTATGCTTTTGTGGGTTTGAGCTCTATCCCAAGGACATCCATCCGGACCTTGTAGAGTTTGAAAAATTTCAACCAAGGAATCAAAACTTCTTAAATTTTTAGGTGGCCTTTGCATTCGAGGGCCTAGCATAATAACTTCACCTAAGATCATGCAAGAGGTACCTTAGACAAATGGAAGTGTGTGTCGTTGATTTGAGCAAATCTAGCATCTCATATGATGTAATTTATAAAAATGTGAATTTAATATTAGAAGCTTTAGATAAACTGGCCATTGAAATACCTGAGCAATTTAAAAATTTAACCGTGGTATTTAATAACTCAAATGAAATGTCCCAGCTTAATAAGAAGTTTAGAGGAAAGGACGGACCTACTGATGTATTGAGCTTTGAGGGTGTAGATAAAAATTCGTTAGGAGAAATTGTCCTTTGTGTAGATGTTATTGAAAGTAGAGGAAAATTTATGAATGAGACAGTGTTTTTGATATTACATGGAATTTTGCACTTGTTAGGTTTCGAACATGAGTGTGGAGGAGAAAAAGAAAAAATAATGTTTGATATTCAGAATAAGGCCTTTTCGTTAATACTCAAAAAGGGCATTTATTATTGACATTGGGTATAACAATAGGTAGAAATCTTGGGTTATGAGAAATGCCAATACCAATACATGGACTGCTAAGCCTGCTGATTATGTGCAGGCTAGAAAGTGGTTTTTAGTGGATGCAAGTGGCAAAACACTGGGTAGGCTTGCTTGCAAAATTGCAGATGTTTTGAGAGGCAAAGATAAACCAACCTACACACCACATGTAGACACCGGCGATTTTTTGGTTGTAATAAATGCAGGTAAGGTCAAGCTTACCGGTGACAAGCAAGATAAAAAAATCTACTACACAAGCTCTAGATTTATAGGCTCTGTTAAGCAAAAGCTTGCAAAAAAAATGTTGGAATCAAAGCCAGAGCAAGTGATCTATAAGGCAGTAAAAGGCATGCTACCTAAAAATAAACTTAATGAAAAGGTTATAGGAAAGCTAAAAGTATATGCTGAAGGGGAACACCCCCATAAAGCACAAAAACCAGAAGCACTAACATTTTAGAAACAAAGGTATAACATGACCACCAGAAAGCCAGTAAAAGAAGCTCAAAAAATCTATTATGCAACGGGAAGGAGAAAAACCAGCTCCGCTAGAGTATTTTTAAGAGCAAACCCTGGTCAGGTGATCGTGAATAAAAAGCCAATGGATGAATATCTCAAAAGAAAAACATCTGTTTATCAGGCGTTAGAGCCATTAGTTTTCTCAAAACTAATGGGCAAAGTAGATCTAAAAATCACAGTGTCTGGTGGAGGTGAATCTGGCCAGGCTGGTGCTATAAGACATGGCTTATCCAGAGCACTGCTAGAGTTAGACCCAGAACTGAGGGCATCCTTTAAAAAACAAGGGTTTTTGACCAGAGACGCCAGAATGGTAGAACGAAAAAAATATGGCCTCAGAGGGGCTAGAAAAAGATTCCAATACTCTAAACGCTAATCTTTTCTTAACCCTTTCTTTTGGGGCATATTAGTTCAAATTAGGGTGCCAATCATGCATATATATGTTGAATTGGCCCCACATTTACGATACACTTATAGTACATGTACATAAGAAGAAAAGCGGAAAATTTGCTTCGTGAGCTATCTAGGGGTTTTCCTGTTGTGTCTGTCACGGGGCCTAGGCAGTCGGGCAAAACCACATTAGCAAAAAAAGTGTTTAGCAATAAATCTTATGTTTCTTTGGAGGTTTTAGATCAGCTTGAGTATGCAAAAAAAGACCCGATCGATTTTTTAAATCAGTCCAATAAAGGGTTGATAATTGATGAGGCTCAAAGATGCCCCTCACTTTTTTCTTATATTCAAACAATCGTGGATGAGTCACCTGAAAAGATGGGTCAGTTTATACTAACTGGCTCCCAGCAATTTGGATTGTTTTCTAAAATAACACAATCTCTGGCTGGACGAGTTGGTTGCTTGGAGCTTTTGCCATTTTCTATATTGGAACTTAAAGAAGATTTAAGCGATTTAGACAATCAAATCTTCCGTGGTTTTTACCCACCTCTATATAGCCGGAAGGTGCGGCCATTTATTTGGTACAAGGAGTACATTAAGACTTATATTGAAAGAGATGTGAGATATCTAATCAACATCAAAGAGCTTAGTCAGTTCCAAAAATTTCTGGGATTATGTGCAGCTAGAAATGGTCAGCTTGTTAATTTTTCTGAACTGAGTGGTGCTGCTGGGGTTGATGTAAGGACGGTAAAGAATTGGATTTCAGTCCTTGAGGCAAGTTATATTTTGTTTTTGTTAAAGCCTTTTTATAAAAATTTTTCTAAAAAGTTGATTAAAACACCTAAGATATATTTTTACGACACTGGCCTTTTATGTTCACTACTTCGAATTAAAAAAGAAGACCTTGCCCTTTCTTTTTATAAAGGTTCTATTTTTGAATCTATGATTTTAAGTGAACTTATAAAACATAATTTTAATCAATATTTGGGAATAGATTTTTATTTTTGGAGAGACAAGAAGGGACTGGAAATTGATTTGCTTTTTGAAAAAGCGCAAAAAATATATTCAATTGAAATAAAATCAGGAAAAACAGTCCAGCCAGCTTTTTTCAAAAACTTAATTGGGTTTAAAAAATATGTAAAAGACAAACATGCCAAATCAACTCTTGTGTACGGTGGGGACAAAACTCAGTTAAGGACACATGTTAAAGTGCTTCCCTGGTCGAAATCCTATCAAGTACTGAAAAATTAATTTTGTTATTTTTAACTTAAAGAAAATTCTAGAATTCTAGAATTCTAGAATTCTAGTCATTCAATAGTAGGTAAAATCCTGCTATACTGTAGGCTTTGTGTACATTAGGTGAATGAATGAAATATGCTTATATAGTTAGAAAAATTGTAAAGGTCGTTAAGGTTGTGGTTTTGTATGGCTTTGTGCTTTGTTTATCACTCTCATTAATTTATTGTTTTGATAACAGATTGTTTTTATGGCAGGCCAGCTTACTTTGGCCACAAAAACCTTTTAATTCAGAAGAGTTCAAAGAGGGTACTCCATCAGAGCAAGCCTCGATGGTTGTCGACATTATTAAAAGCACGAGGTTTATGGGAAAGGAATTGGAGGAAGTGAGGGATCAGTTAGGAGAACCCACTGGGGAGTACTATACTCATGATACAAATTATACATATAGGCTTTCGAATAAAAGAAGGGCTTGGACACTTACATTTATAACCGGCAGATATGGTGTAGAAAGAGTGTATATAAGAAAGAATAGATCTATCTCTAAATACATTCTTATTGAAACATTTATGATACTTTTTTATCCGGTTGACATGATAACAGATTTTTTTGCTTCAGACTCAGAATAGTAAAGGCTTTAGTTAGCAATCGTAGTAGTCTTTGCGGCAACTATTTTAGATGTTTTTTCAGGCACTTATTTATTTCATTTACAAAAGACGCCAGAGATACCTTACTCACATAAGATTTCCGGTTTTATCCTTGCAGATTTAACATTTTATGTTAAATCTGCAATGCAAATCTTTAAAGATATTTGCCCACGAAGATTCGCAGGATCTTTCTACGGAGCAAAAAGCTTGCAGAATAGCTCTGTTTAGTGAACTCCGCGGCTGAGGTTGTTGTTGAAGTTGAGCCTGACTAGGCCAATAAAGCGAGTTTTAGTCAGTGTTGGGTTGATAATATTTAGTTGTGGTGTTAAGTCTTTGTTATGTTAGAAGGATATGGTATTTCGAAAACAGGTAAAGATGTTTTAGTTGATCCCAAAGGTGTGTATATCTCCACTTATGGTTGTCAGATGAATGTGGCTGATACCGAAAGGATGTACTCTATCTTAGAGATGGAAAATTATGTACCTGTAGTAGCCCCTAAGTTTGCTAGCTTAATTATACTAAATTCTTGTAGTGTTAGAGAAAAACCTGTTCATAAAATTCATAGCGAAATTGGTAGGTACAAAGATTTAAAGTCCAACTCTAACCTTTTGATTGGTGTTGGGGGCTGTGTTGGTCAGCAAGAAAAAGCCAAACTTTTAAAGGATATTTCTCTATTAGACTTTGTTTTTGGACCTGATAACATTGATGAACTACCACAGATCATAAATGATGCTAAAAAATCAAGAGTATCGAAGGCAAAACTTCATAATAGAGAAGTTTATAGCACATCTACCCTTATAAGAAATCCAGGGGTCGGTGCATTTGTGAACATTACTAAAGGGTGTGACAATTTCTGCACATTTTGTGTTGTGCCATTTACGAGAGGAAGACTTAGAAGCAGAAGTGAAATGGAAATTGTGGAAGATATAAACTCTTTAAACAAAAGAGGAGTTAAAGAGGTTACTCTACTAGGACAAAATGTAAACTCTTATCTATCTACAAATGGTATAAACTTTTCTAAACTTTTGGAATTGGTGTGCGAAAAAACTAACATTGAGAGAATTAGGTATACAACCAGTCACCCAAAAGATTTTGACATAGATTTGGTAGAAGTAATGGCTAAATATAGACCTAGAGTTTGTGATTATATACACCTACCTGTACAATCTGGAAATTCAAAAATTTTAGACAGAATGAACAGAGGTTATAGTAGGGAGGACTATATAAAAAAGGTGGATATGATCTTAGAAAAGCTTCCTGAAGCATCTTTGTCCACTGACATAATTGTTGGATTTCCTGGGGAGACAGAAAAACAGTTTGAAGATACTTTGAGTTTGTTAGACGAGGTCCCCTATGAAACACTGTTTGCGTTCAAGTATAGCCCAAGACCATTTACTAAAGCTTTAAAATATGAAGATCAATTAACAGAGGCTCAAAAATCAGAAAGACTCTCAAAGCTTTTTGAAAAACATGATAAAATTGCAGAAAAGCTTGCTCTAAACCATCTAGATAAAACAGAAGATGTCTTAGTAGAGGGTGTAGATAAGAAAGGCAATTATTTTGGTAGAACTACCAAAAATAAACTTGTACACTTTCAAAGTGATAAAAGTCTAACAGGCCAAACTGTGAGCGTAAAAATTGAAAAGTCTCATTCACATAATTGTAAAGGAGCTTTGATTGCAAGCTAATATAGCGAAAAATGCTTTCATTGCCAACACAGCTACCATAGTAGGAGATGTAACAATTGGAAGTCAGTCTTCTGTTTGGTTTGGAGCAGTTTTAAGGGGCGATGTATTTCCTATAGTGATCGGAAATAAAACAAATATTCAAGACAACTGTGTGTTACATGGCACATATCAAAAATGTGGTGTAATCTTAGGTAACAATATAACCATAGGTCACTCAGTTATACTACATGGCTGTGAAGTTAAGGACACATGCTTAATTGGCATGGGAAGTATTTTGATGGACAATGTTGTTATAAATAAAAACTCTATTGTAGGGGCTGGGAGCTTAGTTACTGGGGGAAGTCAATTTGATGAAGGGGTTTTGATACTGGGACGCCCTGCTAAAGTGGTAAGAGATCTAAATAAAAAGGAGTTAGATTTTCTAGATAAATCAAAAGACAACTATATAATGTACTCTTCATGGTACAAACAGAACAAAATAGAGAGATATAGAAAAGAGATATAGTAGGAATAGTTATAAGGGTAGGGGGCATGAATTTTAGGTTATCACTATTGATTCTTCTTTTTGCATTTGATGCGAGGGCTGCGTGGTATCTTTGTGCAAATGAGGAAAAAACTAATCATATAAGTTTTGGCCATGATGGTGGGAAAGTTGTTGTTGATCACATGAGTTTTGCTTGGAGCACATGGTCAAAAAATCATCATGATTCGTTGACAGAAAACATGCCAGGTGGCTCGTATAATCTAAAGAAAAACGAAGATAAAATTACTCTTCGTTATATCCAAGACAGAGCCGGGAGGTCAATAGGGTTACCATCAGGAGAAATTGTTAAAGATGAAAAAGAAGTTTGGTACGATATGTACGATGGAAAGTATGAATTTATAGATGTATATCACCGTATATTCCCAGTCGTTGAGGAACTAGTATTTGACCTGAATTCACCAAGCCTTACTCTTACATATTTCTATGACTTTTCACCCAGAAAAGTTTCAAAGAGAAGATGGACATTTGATAATGAGCCCAAAATGGGGGAAGAAGAACCGGTTGATAAAAAATCTGAAATTTTCAAAAAAAGAGAAAAAAACATTTTTCCCTTTCCAGATTGTCAAAAAGAAACGGGGCTAAAGGGCCTTTTGAGATATATCAACAATATCCTTTCCTTTCCATAACCTAAAAAGTGCTTTCTGGTGTAATGCCGGGCTTAAGCCAGATAATTTAAGGGTGTCAGGGCGGCTTAAACCTGTAGCATGACAAGTGTGCAACGAAAAATACAAAACTTGACTCTATACACAAAAAAAGATAGCAACAAGAAATTGGATACTTTAAAAAACACCCTAACATTTGATGATATCTTATTAGTACCTCAATACTCCGATGTACTTCCTTCGCAGGCTACTACCAAAGTGCATTTTGCAAAGGATATAAGTTTAAATGTTCCCATAATATCTTCTGCTATGGATACTGTGACTGATCATAAAATTGCAATTGTAATGGCTCAAAATGGTGGTTTTGGAGTTATCCACAAAAACCTAAATGTGATAGATCAGGCCGCAGAAGTTTCTAAGGTAAAAAAATATGAAAGTGGTATGATACAAGATCCTTTAACCTTACCTCCTGATGCTCCAGTTTCAGAAGCCTTAGACTTAATGAAAGAATATAAAATAAGTGGTGTTCCAATAACCGTAAAAAGAAAATTGGTTGGTATACTCACTAACAGAGATTTGAGATTCGAGACAGATATAAACCAACCTATCTCAAATGTAATGACTAAGGAAGGTTTAATAACAGCAAAATTAGGTACTACTCTTTTTGAAGCAGAAGCAGAACTTAGAAAATACAGAATAGAAAAACTTCCTGTAGTAGATAATAAGGGAGAATTAAAAGGACTTATCACTGTAAAGGACATTGAAAAAGCCAGAAAATATCCTCACTCTTCTAAGGACTCTCATGGACGACTATTGTCTGCTGCTGCAGTTGGTACCGACTCTGAGTCTTATGACAGAGTTGATGAACTTATTTCGATAGGTAGTGACATATTAGTTATTGATACTGCACATGGGCATTCCAAAAATGTGATCAAAATGATCAAATATATAAAAGGTAAAAGTAAAAATGTGATCATTGTTGCAGGCAATGTTGTAACTGAAGAGGCCACAAAAACTCTAATAGAAGCAGGAGCTGATGTTATAAAAGTTGGGGTAGGCCCTGGAAGTGTTTGTACTACCAGAGTTGTAGCAGGAGTGGGAGTTCCTCAAATATCTGCTGTAAATGACTGTGCTAGGTTAGCTAAAAAACACAGGGTTTCTATCATTGCTGACGGTGGAATTAAGTATTCTGGCGATATAACCAAAGCCCTTGCTCTTGGAGCTAGTGTAGTAATGATCGGTAGTTTGCTAGCGGGTACTGATGAAGCACTGGGAGAAACAGTTTTATATCAAGGCAGAACATACAAAATATATCGTGGCATGGGTAGTGTGGGTGCTATGAAAGTTGGAGGTGGTAATCGCTACAACCAAGACTCCAAAGATACAAGAGATTTAATACCAGAAGGTATCGAAAGTCAGGTCCCTTACAGAGGCTCTGCTAGCAGTGTAATTTATCAGTTAGTGGGAGGCTTAAAGTCTGGTATGGGTTATCTGGGTGCAAGTACAATCGAAGAACTACAAAAGAAGGCTCAGTTCGTAAAGATAAGTCCTCCAGGCTTAGTAGAATCTCATGTACACGATGTAATGATAACCAAAGAAGCTCCAAACTACAGACTGAGAACTTAGAAGGGAGGTTTTTTTGGTTGTGGTTTTGGATTTTGGTTCACAGTACACAAAACTCATAGAAAGAAGACTTAGAGAACTTGGTGTGAGTTTTGAAGTTACCAGTACCACTGGCGTTGCCAGTACCGCTGGCGTTGCCAGTACCGCTGGCGTTGCCAGTTTATCAAAAGAACTAGATAAGCTAAATCCCCAAGCGGTTATCTTAAGCGGCGGTCCTGGATTAGCGGCAAATACTTCCATATCTTTAAAAAACTTGTGTGAAAAAACTTATGTACTTGGTATTTGCTATGGAATGCAATTAATAGTAAATGAGTTTGGAGGAGAAGTGTGTTCTGATATTGACTCAGAATTTGGACAAAAAAAAATTACCTGGAACACTAAACTTAAAAATATTCCAAAAGAACATATTGTTTGGATGAGTCACCAAGATAGCGTGACAAAAGTACCAGATGGATTTCAAATTTTAGCTAAAAGTGATTGTGGAGTTGCTGCAGGAATTGCAAACAACAAAATAATGGCTCTACAATTTCATCCAGAAGTTACCCACACAGAATATGGTACAGAGGTACTAAAACATTTTTTGCAAACAGCAAAAATAGAATTTTCCAAAAATAAAATAGCACAAAAAATTCAAAGTGAAATCATACAAGCTATTAAGCCAAATGAAAAAATACTATGTGCTGTAAGTGGTGGTGTAGATTCCACAGTAGCAGCCTTAGTGCTAAAGAAAATAGGCCTGTCAGCTACTTTTGCATTTGTAGATAACGGGCTATTAAGAGATTCCGAGGTAGAAGAGGTTTTGGATATTTATAAAAGCCTGAACATAGATATAAATTTAATAGATGCAAAAGATAAGTTTATGAAAGCCCTAAAGGGTATAACAGACCCTGAGCAAAAAAGAAAAGTTATAGGGTCTACATTTATAGATGTGTTCAAAAATTTTATAAAAGGGAAAAATTTTAAATGGCTATCCCAAGGGACGGTTTATCCTGATGTAATAGAAAGTACGCGAATTAAAAGTCATCATAATGTTGGAGGCTTACCTAAAAATTTAGACCTTAAACTAATAGAACCTTTAAAATCTTTGTTTAAAGATGAAGTGCGTGCTTTAGGAAGAGAACTTGGTATTCCAGAATCAGTTTTGGGAAGACACCCATTTCCAGGCCCAGGCCTTGCCATAAGGATTCCAGGAGAAGTAACTTTAGAAAAGTTAGAAATCTTAAGAGAAGCCGACAGCATATTTACAAAAACTCTAAAAGATCAAGGATTGTATAACAAAATATGGCAAGCATTCTGTGTTTTAATCCCCATCAAGACAGTAGGAGTCCAAGGTGATGAAAGGACATATAGATATGCCCTTAGCCTAAGAGCGGTTGTATCTACTGATGGAATGACAGTTGATTGGTTTGAATTTGACCATAAATTTTTAAAAAAAGTTTCTAATTTAATTACAAATAATGTATCTGGTATAAATAGGGTTTTGTATGATATTACTTCTAAACCCCCTAGCACAATAGAATGGGAGTAGGCAACTGTGGTACACTTACATACACATACTCATTATTCTCTCTTGGAGAGCAGCTGTAGGATCCCGGACCTAATTAACCTTTGTGTAAAATATAAAATGCCAGCTTGTGCAATAACAGACAATGGCAACATGTTTGGAGTAGTTGATTGGTACCATTCTTGTAAAGAAAAAGGAGTAAAACCAATAATAGGAATGGATGTATATATTGCTCCAGATGGACGGCATATCAAAGGTAAAACAGGATCAATAACTAAACCCAATACAAGATTAGTTCTACTTGCTAAAAACTACAACGGATATCAAGCGCTATGTAAAATAAGTACAATTGGCTATAGAGAAGGATTTTATTGGAAACCCAGAGTCGACTATGAAATTTTAAAAAAATACTCTGACAATTTAATTTGCCTTACAGGTGGTATTGGTGGAGAGATAACATCTTGTTTTATAAAGCGTGGTAAAGATCAGGCTCTAGAAAAAATAGATTTTTTAAAAGGTATATACGGTGACAACTTCTTTTTAGAAATACAAAAATTTGGAGAGACTAATAAGAAAATTAATGAGTTTTTAGTTTCAGCATCTAAAGATAAAAAGATTCCCTTAGTTGCCACCAACGATGTTTACTTTGCCAATAAAGAAGATCATCTTGCACAAAGGGTTTTGTATTGCATAGGAACAAACAGAACTTTAAATGATGATAGACTTTTTATTTCGAAAGAAAGTTATTTTAAATCTACTAAAAAAATGAAAAATCTGTTTTCTGATCTTCCAGAGGCAATAGACAACACAATGAAGATAGCTGATATGTGTAACTTTGAGTTTAACATCAAAAGTAAAGATGGAAAGGCGTTGTATAATATGCCCACCTTCAAAGTTGATGGAAAGCTCACAATGTATGATGCACTTAAAAAGTACTCCTATGATGGTTTGGAAAAAAGATTTATTGAGGCAGAAAATTTAGGAGAAACTGTAATTGATAAAACAAAATATTATGACAGAATAGAAAGTGAGCTTAAAACGATAAAAGATACAGGGTTTGTTGGATACTTTTTAATAGTACAGGATTTTATAAAATGGGCAAAACAAAAAAATATTCCAGTAGGCCCAGGTAGAGGCTCAGGTGCAGGTAGCCTTGTAGCGTACTCTTTGATGATTACTGATCTAGATCCTATAAAACATGATCTAATTTTCGAAAGATTTTTAAATAAAGAAAGAATTTCTATACCTGATTTTGATATAGATTTTTGTCAACAAAGAAGAGGCGAAGTCATAGATTATGTGGTCGATAAATACGGACAAGATTGTGTGTCGCAAATTATCACTTATGGAAAATTACAGGCAAGAGCTGCGATTAGAGATGTAGGAAGAGTTTTAAGTATTGAATATTCCAAAGTAGATGCCATAGCCAGACTAATACCAGAAGAACTGGGAATTACAATAAAATCTGCTTTACAAAAAGAACCAAGACTTAACGAGATGATGGAAGATGACCCAAAAGTAGCTCAACTAATAAAAACTGCGCTACAAATAGAAGGGCTAAATCGTCATGTGAGTGTACATGCAGCTGGAATCATAATATCCAGTGTATCTCTTCTAGAACATGCACCACTATATAAAGGCAAAGATGGTGAAACTATTATTCAGTACGATATGCATTCTTCTGAAAGAATTGGACTTGTAAAATTTGACTTCTTAGGACTAAAAACCCTCACATATATCAAAAAAACATTTGAACTAATTAAAAAGGTTAAAAATAAAACCATTACCACAAAAGATATTTCATTATCTGATAAAGGTATATACAAGATGATCTCAAGTGGAAGCACAGCAGGCATCTTCCAATTTGAAAGTTCAGGTATTACTGAACTTATTTTAAAAGTTAAACCCACTTCATTTGATGATATAACAGCGATCAATGCCCTATACAGACCAGGGCCTATGAAAATGCTAGATGAGTACACTAAAAGAAAACACAATAGAGACAAAATAAGATACCCATTCAAAGAATTAGAAGGAATTTTAAAACCCACATATGGAATTATTGTCTATCAAGAACAAGTTCAAATGATAGCCTATAAAATTGCAAACTACTCGCTAGGAGAAGCTGATATATTAAGAAGAGCTATGGGGAAAAAGAAAAAACGAGACATGCAAACACAAAGAGACAGGTTTATCAATGGAGCAGTAAAAAATGATTTTAACAAAAAAGCATCTGAAGAATTATTCGATTTAATGGCCAGATTTGCAGAATATGGATTTAATAAATCACATGCTGCTGCATACTGTGTGATAACCGCACAAACTGCATGGTTAAAAAAATATTATCCCCTAGAGTTTTACTCAGCACTACTTAGCTCTGATCTAAATAACACAAATAAAATAATTAACTACATAAAAGATGCAAAACAAAATGGAATAACAGTAAAACCTCCTTGTATAAATAAATCTGAATATGATTTTACTATCGTAGATGATGAAATTTACTTTGGATTAGGTGCTATAAAAACTGTTGGGAAATCAGCAGCAGATGAAATAGTAAAAGTAAGAAAATCACTTGATGGCGCACAATTTAAAAGCACAATGGAATTTTTTGAAACAGTGCCATCACAATTTTTAAACAAAAAAAGCATAGAGCAACTTATATTATCAGGTTCCTTTGACTGCTTTAATGCTCCAAGAGAAAGCCTCATACGCTCCTATTCCCATATAATATCTAGAGCAGATAAGAAGTCTAAAGATAGACAAATAGGACAAGTGAGTTTTTTTGAAAGCCTTAGCGATGATGTTGTGTCAAAAAAGACTTCTAAACAAAAATGGTCCAGATTAGATAAACTGAAACATGAAAAAGAAGCTTTGGGCTTTTTCTTCACAGATCACCCATTAAAAGGATTTGAGAAAATTTTAAATAAATTTGCAAAACATCAGATAGGAAGACTAAATGGAAACCCAGGGCCTATGCAAATTGGAGGAATCATTAACAATGTTTCAGAAAAAGTTACCAGAAAAGGTAAAGCCATGGCATTTGTTTCTATTGAAGATTTAACTGGCACAATTGAAGTAGTAGTATTTCCAGAACTATACTCAGAAATTAAACATATGCTCATAGAAGATGAAATAGTATTTTTTAAGGCACAACCTGGTGACGATGATAGAGGTTTTAGAGTCATAGCTAACGAATTTTATACTTTAGATCAAAAATTAATAAACTCCCACGGACTGTGTTTAAACCTTGATTCCCAAGATAAAGATAAATTTTTAGAAATAAAAAGTATACTAGAAAAATATAAAGGTACAAAAGAAGTAATGTTTAATATAAAATTACCAGGACAATCCATAGAAATGTCACCTAATGATCTCTTGGGTGTAAAGGGGAATAAAGAATTGATAAATGAACTTGTTTCGTGTATATCAAAGCCAGGGTCAGTTGATATAATATGTGGATGATGCAATAGCTTTAGTGGAAGTTGTAAGTAACTGGAGTTGTATTACACGTTGCAAAGCTGGGCATCCACTCGGCCAAAACTGACCGCAGGGAGGTTATTTCAATCGGAAAAACCGACTGCAAAGGAGGTTCATCCAATTGGACAATATAAAGGTTTATCCCGTGAGCCAATTGAAAAAAAGCGAACAAGTTCACTTTGTTGGCCTCGTTGGAAGACCTTGTGAAAGGGATCAGCATCGTGTTACAACGCTGGGCAACTACTCGGCAAAAAAAAGTAGGCATAGCCTCCTTATTTTTTGCCTCATTCGGAAGACCTTGATGAATGTAATTCGCCTAGCAAAAAACCAACAAGTCGGTTTTTTTGCTAGCCTCAATCAGTGTTGAGAAAGACCTGGAGATATATGAAAAGCAAAATATTTTTTGTCATACTCTTTGTTTCATACAAAGCTTTTTGTCTAGAAACTATAGCTTTAAAAGGCACAAGTGGGCTAATTGATCCAAAAGAAGCAAAAAAAGAAATAGTAGAAAAAATGACACAAAAACTAGCTACGGATGCTATAAAAAGTTTTATTGGAGGAAAAAGATTTAGTAGTAACAAAGACACAGTCAGCGATATTATGAAAAATAAGATCAATAGATTTATACCATTTATCAACAGCGGCAAGTTATTAAAAAGTAATAAGGGTTATCAAATGTTGGTAACCTTCAAAATTTCATACGATGATCTTAGACAGATTTTAAAACAAAGTGGTCTATTTAAGGTTAATAGCGATAATCTTAACATTCTACCTATGATCAGTATCACAGATACAATGAAGGGCGTGATCTATGCATGGTGGCTAGATTCTTCCAATAATTTATCAAACACAGTAGTTGATAATTTTACAAAAAAGTTTTCAGCAGCTAGTAGAAAAATAAAAATAATGACCCCAGATAGCAAAAATAAAACCCCTGAAAAAACATCATTCAGCACCAATGACTACATTAAATTAGGTAAAAAATTTAAATCAGATCTAGTATTGGTCGGAGATATAAAATTTTCTGAAAATAGAAGAAAATTAAATCAAGCTGTTATCAAAAGCAACTTCTACGCTATCTCAGTTACTGACGGTAAGATCATAGGAGAAATTGTAGACCGAACCTCTAGAAATAAAGATGAAGCTCTAACAAAAGAAACTCTTTTGAAAGTATCATCAGATATAATAGATACCACAGTTAAAGCAATTGTGGCCTCATGGAATAACGGGGAAATAGGCGCTAACATCATCTACCTATCCCTAAGAGGAGATCTAACCTACCCCAGAGTAGAAGAAGTAAAAACAGTTTTTAGAAAAACTTTTCCAGAAGTCTTTAGTTTCAAAGAATACATTTTTGATAAAGATAAAATAGTGTTTAAACTAGAATCCAATGTTTCAACCAGGCAAATTGCAAAAGGACTATCAAGTCTTAAACTACAAAAAGGAAGACTTTCTAAAATTAGATCCATAGGCAATAGTAGAGTTAGTGCATCATTTGACAAATGAAATATAAGACACACTGGTTTGAAAAAATCTGTTACGAAAAAAGCTTAGAAAAACAAAACTACCTAAGAAAACTCACAGAACAAAACTCTCACTACCACATAATGGGAGTTGAATATAATCCAGTAATCACAATAGGTATAAGAGGAAATCACGACGATATCTTAGATAGTGATCTAAAAAATATCCCAGTCTTTAAAATAAAAAGAGGAGGACAAACCACTATACATAACCCAGGGCAAATTGTTATATACCCAATAGTACCAATAAAAAAATTAAAAATTAAGATCAAGCAATTTATAGATATAATAATAAACTGCACAACACAAACTATGGGACACTTTGGATGCCAAACAGAATTTGACCAAGAAAAAAAAGGATTCTATACCACCGAAGGAAAAATTGGCTTTCTAGGATTACAATTCAAAAAAGGGGTGTCAATGCATGGACTTTCCATAAATATCTCAAATAATCTAAACATCATATCTAAAATAAAATCATGCGGAATAATAAATGAAAAATTTGATAAACTAACCAATCATAATAATAAAGTTACAATAAAAGATATTTTTGATAAGTGGAGCGATGAATTTATAAACTTACTTCAAAATTTAACTTATCATGGCTAGACTCAAGTCCTAAAGGTCCATTAGTGAGGCTAAAAGATGAATTGGTGAAATGTGAAAATTCCTTAGCTTTAGTTGGACCAGGAAACAGTCACTCGGGCAAAAACCGACCGTAGAGAGGTTATTTCAATTGGAAAACATAGATGTTTATCCCGTAAGCCAATTGAACCAACTGGCGAAGCCAGATTTATTGGCCTCATTAAACTCACCTTTATAAGACGAAGTCCAAATGCAACCAAGACATCTTCAGGCCGAACGACTGTTTCCTGGTGTAGGTATAAATACAACAAGAGGTAGTTGATCGGGCAATCAGGCAACCCGGCAGTCTGGCAATCGGGCAGTCTGGCAAACAGGCTTTTGAATATACATATAAACAACAAATACTCCGATACTCCTAAGTACGGGGGTATTTAGTTAATGATAGATCAGAAGTGTCATTTGATAGTTGTAGTTGGTGGTAAAGGTGGTGTTGGTAAAAGTGTGTTTGCTGCAAATTTTGCTGCAACTATAGTAAAAGAACTAAAACAACATACCCTGTTAATAGATGCTGATGCACTGTCATGCGGTGATCAAAACTTTATATTAGGCACTATGGCCAAAAGAACTCTAAGTGAATTGGCCAAATTTAACGGCAAAATTAACGCTCAAACAATACCTTCACTTATAACAAAACATGCTTCAGGAATTTTTTATGTTGGAGCTGTTAAATCAAAAGATGAAACCCTAAGCGTTGATCCTAATTTAATAGCTAGACCCATTGGCTCTTTGAGTACTATGTTTAAGTATATAGTTGTGGATGTGGGTTCCACTCTTTCTGAACTTCAACAAGAATTTTTAAAGCACGCAAGCCTAATATTAACTGTAACAGGATCTGATAGCCTTGCAGTTAATCAAACCTCAAGACTGCTAGGTGACTTTGCTGCTGCTACTATACCAGGGGATTTAATAGGTGTAGTAGCTAATAGAGTTAGTGCAAACTCTCTATCTCCTCAACAAATCCAAAATTCTCTGAAAAAAAATATTTTGGGAGCAATTGAACAAGATGACAAACTATGTGCCACAGCTCTTCAAAGAGGAATGCCATTTGTAGCATTAAACTCACAAGCCAAAGTTAGTACATCCTATCACAATTTAGTAAGAAAAGTTACAAGCGGAAACTTTCTAACAAAACTAAAGTCACTCAATAAAGGTGTATCTAACATCAAAAGCAGAGCAACATCTGATGACACAAAAAAAGAAACTACAACTAGTGGCTCAGAAAATAATCCTAGAAACTTACTAAAACTAAGGCTTCACCAAGAACTTATACAAGCTATGGACTTAAGAAAAAGTGAAACAGATACCAAAGGAGATCCTGAAAAAGAAAAAGCTCTAAGAAGAAAAGTACAACAAATGGTATCAACCTTAGTTGATAAAGAACTAAAAGGTGGTGCAAGAGATGAAAGAAGCCGCCTTATAAAAGAAATTTTGGATGAGTCACTAGGACTAGGGCCTTTGGAAGATCTACTTGAAGACAACACCGTAACCGAGGTTATGGTAAATGGTCATAATCAGCTGTTTGTAGAAAAAAGTGGAAAACTCTCCTTAAGTGACACTACCTTTACCTCTAACTTTCACTTAAGAAAAGTAATAGAGAGGATTGTAACCCCATTAGGAAGAAGAATTGACGAAACTTCTCCCTACGTAGACGCAAGACTAAAAGACGGTAGTCGTGTTAATGCAGTGATTGAACCTATTTCGATAGATGGACCATCTCTTACCATAAGAAAATTTTCAAAAAAACCAGTGGTAATTAAAAATTACATAGAGTGGGGCTCCATAACTCAACCTATGATAGATTTTTTGAAAATCTGCGTGGAGAACGGACTTAACCTGCTTATATCTGGTGGTACAGGTTCTGGTAAAACAACACTCCTAAACACTCTATCTAGCTTTATCCCTGCAAGAGAAAGAATTATTACCGTAGAAGATGCAGCAGAACTACAACTAAAACAAACTCATGTAGTAAGGCTAGAGACCAGACCCGCTAACTTAGAAGGATCTGGTAGTGTGACTATTAGAGACCTTATCATGAACAGTTTAAGAATGAGACCAGATAGAATTATAGTAGGTGAGTGTAGAGGTGGCGAAGCACTAGATATGCTACAAGCAATGAATACAGGTCACGATGGTTCAATGACAACTGTACATGCCAATAATCCAGTAGAGGCGGTAAGTAGGGTTGAAACTCTTTGCCTTATGGCAGGTATGGAACTTCCAGCAAAAGCTATAAGAAAACAAATTGCAAATGCAGTTAACCTAATTGTGCAAATTTCCAGAATGTCAGACGGAAGTAGAAAGGTAAAAAGTATTACAGAAGTTTGCGGTATGTCTGGGGATAATGTCACACTAACCGAAATTTTTAAATTTAAAGAGGAAGGTTTTGATAAAAACAGAAAAATTATCGGACAGTTCCAAGCGCTCGGAAGAATACCCACATTTATAGAAGATTTCGAAAAGAAAGGTGTGAAAATTCCAAGAACGTTGTTCACAGGAACAGGAGGTAGAGCAAAACCAACAATTCAAAAACCAAAAACTACAAGCGCAGCAAAACCCATTGTTAAGAAGGCAAGCTAATGATAATTTTTAAAGAACCACTAATCGTATTTCCACTAATAGGTGCTGTAGGCTTTATGGTGGCATATTTCTATTCTGAAAAAGTTGTTAATTGGCTGCACGGCAAAACTCTTGGTAAAAGAGAATATATCTTAGAAAAATTTAAAGTTATGTTTGTAGAAACAGACCCTAAAAAAGTCACACTACTCATGCTAGCAGTAAGTGTTGGACCAGGATTTCTAGTAGCATTTAGCCTACTACCTAATCTAAAAACCGGAATGTTTTTAGGCTTAATAGTGACATTTGTAGGATGGCAAATACCAAAAGTAGTGGTGGATATCTTATTTAAAAAAAGATGTGGTATGTTCGCAGATCAAATGGTCGACGGTCTCACCCTACTTGCAAACGGAGTTAGAAGTGGACTGACAGTTGCACAAGCCATGGAACGAGTAGTCGATAATATGGAAAACCCAATCGCACAAGAATTTGGTCTAGTTTTATCAGAACTAAGACTGGGGTTAAGCCTTGAAGAAGGATTAAATAATTTGTACAAAAGAATACACATTCCCGATGTTAATATGTTTGTCACAGCCGTTAATATACTGAAAGAAACAGGCGGTGATATGTCAGAAACTTTCTCTACTATAGTCGAGACAATTAGAGAAAGACAGAAGGTACAAAAGAAAATAGAAACACTAACCGCACAGGGTTTGATGCAGGGAATTATTATTACAGCAGTGCCGTTTGTGATATTGATTGTTACTGCAATGCTAGACCCAGGTTATGTTAAACCCTTATTCACCACAGTTCTTGGGATAGTGATGCTGGTATTTATGCTAGGCTTACAAATTGTTGGTGGACTAGTCATTAAAAAAATCATTACAATTGAAGCATAAACTTTAAATACCACTGGTGTTACCAGAAATACCACCGGTGTTACCGGTTTTAGGATTGTTTATGCAGAATATTCTTTTTAGATGCCATAGTTGGCTTTTTGTTTTATTGTTGTTATTCCCGATAGAAAAAGCCCTTTCAGTTGTGGATGTTAGGCTTGCTAACTACTCAGATACCTGGAAGGACCTAGAAATTCCAGGCACTGGTTATAACTTTGAAATCAAAAGAACTTATAACAGCCGGTCGTTGTTTAATGGAATGTTTGGGTTTGGATGGTGTTCTGATTTTGAAACCCAGTTCACTACTCAACCAGATGGCTCAATAAAATTAAAAGAATGTGGAGATGGTAAAACTGTTATTTTTAGATCTGAAAATTACTCAGCTTCAAATACCAAGGGCGCTATAGGACAAGTACTAAATAAAATAAAGCAGCGTAATAAATCCTTTAATGCTAGAAATTTAAAAAGACTAGAACAATCAATGAAAAATGATCCAAAAGTTTTAGAGCGGTATGCTGAAAGATACGGGGTTAAATCAGATATGAAAACTAACACCGTTTATAGATCAGTACAAAACAGAAATGAAACTTTAATTAAGACTGGTAAGTATTTTGAAAGAACTTTGGTAAATAAAGAAAAACAAAGGTTTAATTTTGATGGAGTGATCACGCATTTTTATGATGCTGATAAAAATTACTTACACTTACAGTATAACAAAAAAGGAAATCTGGTTAAGATAACCGATAACAATAAAAGACAACTTAGCTTTATGCATCATCCTTCCGGAAAAATTAGAAGTATATCAGGACCAGGGGGTATGAAGGTTTCCTATAGCTATAAAAGACAAAATGATTTGGTGAAAGTAAGAACTGCTTGGGGTAACACATATACCTATCAATATGATCAACTGCACAACCTAACGAAAGTTACTTATCCAGATAAAACTTTTAAAGCTATTAAGTATGATACTGATAGAGATTGGGTTTTAAATTTTACAGGTAGAGATAAGTGTGTAGAAGATTTTAGATATCAAATGTCACCTAAAAATCCAAAAGATCACTATTGGATAAATGTGGTTAAAAAATGTGGAAAAATAACTCAAACTAATGCTAAATATGAGTTTTGGTATAAATCTAAAAAAACTGGTGGAAAGTTTTTAGCTCGTGCAAAAAGTGCTATCAATGATCATTCTTTAGATGTTTATTACTCAGCAAGTTTTGAAAAACCTATTAAGACAATTAAAAATGGTGTAACCACGCTAGTATCCTATTACCCCAACGGACAAGTTAAGGCCAGAAAGGTTGGCAAACAAACCATGTCTTTTAAATATCACAAGACCTTTAATAAAGTCACAGAGTTAAAGGCTGGGAAACTTAGAACTAAATTTAGTTACGGACCTACCGGAAACTTGGTCAGTGCTGTATCAACAGATGGTAGGGCTGTGAAGCTAAAGTATGATAAGAGAGGTAGGGTGGTATCTCTAATTGATCAGGCTCATAGGGCTGTGAATATTACTTATGATAATAGATTCGGAAAGCCAAAGAAATTAGAAAGACCGGGAGTGGGTAGTCTTATGGTCCAATATAGATCTAATGGTGAGTTAAAAGATGTAAACTCAAAAGAAGGACCTGTGGTGGCCACTCAAATAGCATCAACTTTTAATGGGCTTTTGGAAATTGTATCACCTTCCGGAGTTGACCTAGGTATATAACTCCACTAAAGGTTGACATTAAGTGTAACTTGTTCTAGCAGTAACTGGATCGGTATCAGTGTCCGGAGCTGGGCAACTCTGAAGCTGAAAGTACCTTGGCTTCATTTGTACTTCGTACAATCATTACACCAAGGCAACTTTCAGTTTCAGTGAAGACCTTGGAGTGTGTATGAAAAGTATTTTATTCGCTGTCTTATTTGCAACTACCACTACCATTACTACTACAACTAAAAGTGTTAATTCTTCCATAACAGAGCAGAAAATATTTCCAGAAAATGAAACTTCAGAAGAAGTAAGAAGCTTGGAAGAAGCACAGGGAGAACATGGCCTAGATGAAATAAATCTCTTCAGCCCAACTGCTGCACCACCCTCTACTGTAAAGTAAATATTATTTGTCTTGATTGCCTGATTAAATCTGGGATCTGGCACTCAGAGATCTGATATCAGTATCTGGGCTCAACCATCAGGCACCTGTAATATCTTTAATTTTTCCAAAAAAATTAAAAACATACCAAATAGCTAAAGAGTTTTATCAAAACTCAAAACAACTCTGCTTAAAAGAACCACTCAAGAATCAATTCCAAAGAGCTACCTTAAGCATTGTGCTAAACATTGTCGGAACGTAATTCGCTTGCCAAAAAGCAACAAGTCACTTTATTGGCAAGCTCAATCAATGTTGGGAGAAGGAAGTGCAAAAACGACCGCAGGGAGTTTATTTCAATTGGAAAATATAAAGGTTTATCCCGTGAGCCAATTGAACCAACCAACTGCCAAAGAGAGAAAAAGGTTCTATGCAATAAGCCTTGGTTCGCTCAGAGAAACACAAGCTATACTAGATCTCATAGACCACCAACTCTTAATGGTGGAAGCAGATATGTTAGGAGCTTTTTTATATAAATTATGGAAAAATACATAGTTTTACCGAGAGTCAAACAAAACGAAAATGCAGCTGCTAGATACCGGACCTGGATTGGTTGCCTGATGACTGTCTACCTGCTTGCTTGTACTACGCCTACAATGCTAACAAATTTGAAGGCACGCAAAAAAGGACATCATCAGATGTCCTTTTTTATTTGTTTTAGAGTTTTTAATTTTTAGTTATCAGTACCGTCAGACTTTGTTTTTTTGTCCCCAGAACTATCTAAAACAGTGGGGTTAGTGCTATCACTTATAGAAACATCTGCAGTAACCTGTTCACAGTCTGCTCCTGAACCAGCATTGCTTATTGAAGTAAACATTAATATTGAAAATACAAATGCAATAAATTTCATTTTTCCCCCTTAAAATTAAGGCTTATAAGCCAAATTATATATTAAACTTACACCCTTTCAAGTGCTAATTTCATACCAAAAAGTCTAGGTTAAGCTATATTAATGAGTTACCCGACCTGTTGTATCAATTAAATACACAACCCATTGTACACTGCTAACCAATATATTTACAGTCTGTATTGTTTTTGCATACACAGGTGAGGCTAGTCTGGCAATCAGGCAGACAGGTAAACTGGCAACCTGGGATCCGTTATTCTGGGATCGGTCAATGGTCTCCTTATTTTGTATTCTACCAGTTAAACACGTACACCCGTAGGGTGTTTGAAAAGTAGTATTATACAAACTTATTTGCTAAGAACGGTACTGTAAGCACAAATGCCTACGCCCGTAGGGCGTTTATAGATTGATAGAGCGTAGAGTTTTTAGTAAAGAAGGATATATGAAAGTTGCAATTAATGGTTTTGGTAGAATAGGAAGGTGTATTTTAAAGGTATGCCTAGATAGGAATATTGAGGTTGTTGGTATAAATGACAGAGCGAATCTGGATATATTAGCGTATTTATATCAATATGACTCTACTTATGGTGTAAAGCCTGATGTTTCCCATTCAAAAAATGCTCTGGTTGTTGGAAATAAATCCATACCATTTTTTCGTGAAAGTGATCCAGAAAAGTTAAGTTGGGATGTGGATGTAGTGTTTGAGTGTACTGGTGTTTTTAAGAAGAGGGCAGACTTAGAAAAGTTTTTGTCTGGTTCAAAAAGGGTAATTGTATCAGCACCGTCAGATGGAGCTGATATTCTGGTTGTAATGGGTGTAAATCATTTAGAGTTAAATAATCGTCACACAATAATAAGTAATAGTTCTTGTACCACTAATTGTCTTGCACCTTTGGTGGGATTAATTCACGAAAACTTTGATATTCAGTCTGGTTTTATGACAACCGTGCACTCTTATACTAATGATCAGAGGTTATTAGATAGTCCACACAGTGATTTTAGAAGGGCAAGAGCAGCCGGGCAATCTATGATTCCTACTACCACAGGAGCTGCTAAGACAGTAGGAAAGATTATTAAAGAGTTAGATGGTAAAATTGATGGCATATCTATCAGAGTTCCTACACCTAATGTAAGTGTTGTAGATTTTGTAGCAAGTACTAGTAAAAAAACTAGTGTTTCTGAATTAACTCAAATGTTTGAAAATGCATCTAAGAATAAATTAAAAGGTATTCTGGGTGTTGAAGCAAAGAAACTAGTAAGTAGAGATTTTCTAGCTAGAAGTGAGAGTTCAATAGTGGATCTATCTTCGATTATGGTGATAGATAATACTATTAAAGTTTTATCCTGGTATGATAATGAGTATGGTTTTTCCAATAGAATGGTTGATTTGTGTGAATATCTTTTTGACTGATACCTGACCCTGTTTGCCTGACTGACTAATTGCCTGATTACCGGTTTGTGGATTGCTTGATCAAGCGAGGGGATGATCTGTGAGTAACACGCAATAACAAAATTTTATTTCTACCTATAAAATCTTGGCAAAACATATAACTCACGGGAGCCTGTTCTCTGGGCAACCCTGAGACTAACAAACTGTTCTGGTTTCGTTTGGGCTTTGCCCTGCACTTCACCAATCCAGCTTGTTAGTTTCATCGAAGACCTTTATACTTATACTGAAAAAGAAGCACCACATCCACAAGTGGAAGATGCATTTGGATTTTTGAATCCAAAACCCTGTCCATTTAGCCCGCCGTCAAATTCTAGTGTGGTACCTGCAAGGTATAGGTAGCTTTTTTTATCTATAACAAGTTGTACATTGTTACCGGAGAAAACTTTATCGTTACTTTCATCTACTTTGTCATCAAATTTCATTTTGTAGGACATCCCAGAACACCCACCGCCCACTACAGACACTCTGAGACATGAGTCTTCTTTTACACTTTCTTGTGATTTTAGAAATGAAATTTGTTTTGCTGCAGACTCTGAAATATTTATCATAACTATTTAATATTAAAACTTTTTTCTATTTTTGTAAAGTTAATTGGGGTGTTGTAGTTTAAAGTATCTAAAATTTGCCTTTTAAGGGTTACTTTTTTTCTAAATTAAAAACAGTTTTTATGACAGTTAAGACATTCCAGTGGAGCCAAAACCACCGGAGCCTCTTTTTGATTCACCAAGCTTATCTACCAACTCAAAACTAGCCTGTATCACGGGGCATAACACGGCCTGAGCAATTCTGTCCCCATCACAAATTTTAAAAACTTCTTCTCCTAAGTTTATCAAAATGACCCTAACCTCTCCTCTGTAATCCGCATCTATTGTGCCTGGAGAATTTAAAGTTGTTACTCCATTTTTTATAGCCAACCCACTTCTGGGTCTAATTTGAATTTCAAAGCCTTCTGGTATCTCGAAGCAAAGACCTGTGGGCACCAAGGCTCTTTTTTGAAAAGCCAGGTTAATAGTAGAATCTCCCAGCTGAGCTCTTATATCAAAACCACTTGATAATAAGCTTTGATACCTAGGAAGCTCGCCTTTAAAGTGAGGTAATTTTTTGATTTTCAGTTTCATTATATTTTATATAGCCTTGTCTAGAAAGCTTTTGAGTTCACCTGACTCATACATTTCAATCATTATATCACTTCCACCTATAAGCTCTTTATTTACATATAGCTGTGGGATGGTGGGCCAATTGCCATACTCTTTAATTCCGTCTCTTATTTGTAGGTCCTCTAGAACATCTATACTTTTAAATGAGGCTTTTAATTCGTTTAGAATTCCAACAGCTTTTGCAGAAAACCCACACTGAGGAAATATTTGAGAGCCTTTCATAAATAAAACTATTTTGTTAGAGCTTAATATACCATCTATTTTTTTCTTAATATTTTTGTCCATACTTTCTCCTAAAGGTCTTCCGAACGAAGTCAAAACAAGTGGACTTGTTCACTTTGATTCAATTGGCTTACGGGATAAACCTTTATATTGTCCAATTGGATGAACCTCCTTTGCAGTCAGTTTTTCCAATTGAAATAACCTCCCTGCGGTCGGTTTTTTGGCCAAGTGGCTCCTTCCCGGTGGACCTCACAGCCAATACCCTACCACTACACATGTCATCAAACTCATTTTCTATTCTACCTCATATTAATTGATAACGCGTGGATTTCTCCACTTTTTAATTCATCTGCAAAGATTTTCATAATTTCTCTATGTGTCTCTAATCTGGATTTATTTAATTTGTAGTTGCTAAAAACTATCATAAAGTTGTTACCCATTCCTGTTTGATCTATTACCTCTAATGCAATATCTTCTACTGGTGGAGTATCCACTACGAGTGGAGTATCCACTACGAGTGGTGTAACCACTGCGGGTGGTGTAACCACAAAATTGTTTAATATCTTTTTTTTTATTTCTTCCGTGGTCATAAGAACGACTTTTAGCATATAACTTTATATTTTGACAAGATGCATATTATAATTTAAATAACGGCTGTGAGTTATTATCAGCAGATGGACAAAGCCCACATTACCAAAGAGCGTCTAAAGGCAAAGGCACTTAGGCAGTCTAATTGGTGGAAGGTCAAAGAAAACATTTGCTATTACTGTGGTTTAAAATTTGAAAGAAAAGATTTAACCATGGATCATAAGGTTCCCATTGCAAGAGGTGGTAAGAGTACAAAGTCCAATGTAGTTTTATCTTGCAAGAAATGTAACACCCTCAAAGGTACTAGAACTATGGCAGAAATTATTATTGATTTGGTAGATTCTTAAAATTCGAGACTTTTATCCCACTTTAGATTGCCATAAATGAACTTTTCTCTGGTCTAGTGTTGCTACATAGATAGTATCTAATTATAGTAACAAGTAAAAAAACAAAGTATTGTAAAACTATGAAGATAGTATCAAGTAGCACAGCTGAGTATTTTGCAAAAAACCTGCAACAGGTTGGGTTTTCCTCTCCTACAAAGGCAGTTCTGACTACCTTGAAGGAAGCTGTGGATAATTCCTTGGATGCTTGTGAAGAAGCTGGAATTTTGCCTAACATAGATATTGAAATTGAGCTTGTAAAAAAGGGTTTTGGTAAAAGTGCAGATGTTCTTTTGATAAAGATATCAGATAACGGTCCTGGTCTTGAGGCAGAGGATGTTGTAAAGGTATTTGGTCAATACCTAGCTTCTTCAAAATTTGGGAAAGGACAGTGTTCTAGAGGACAGCAGGGGATAGGTATATCTGCTGCAACGACATGGGCTCAATTGACCAATGCTAAAGGGGCTATGGTTGTGAGCAAAACCACTAGAATGAAAAAAGCTGTAGTAATGAGAGTAGATGTAGACATAAAAAATAATAAAGGAACGGTTAGAGACAAGACAACTAAAGATCACAAACAAACTGGGATAAATGTACAGTTTCAAATAGACGGAAGGGTTAGGTTAAATGGAGATGGAGGTTTAAAAACCTATATAGAGGGAACAGCTTTAGTGAACCCGCATGCTTCTATAAGATATAAAATTTTAGACAATGAGGAAGTAGCAATAGACAGAGTTTCTGATATTGTACCGGAGATACCATCGGCTACTCTACCTCATCCTCACACTATGAAACTTGGTGAGTTTATTGCTTACCGCCAGATTGTTGGAAAAATTAAACTAAAACTTTGGCTAAAGCAGGGTTTTTCTAGAGTGACAGACAATGTTATAGCTGAAATGGTAAAAAATGGCCTTTCTAAAAAGATTTTAGAAAAACAATTTTTATCAGAAGAGGAAATAAAAAAAGTTTATAGAGTTTTTCAAAATACGGATTTATTAGCACCATCTACTAAATCTGTGCTTACCATCGGCGAGAAAGCTTTGTCTAAAAGTATTCAGAGATTGGGAGAGATAGATTTTTTTAGTGTCGTGACCAGAAAACCAAAGGTATGTGACCACAAACCTGTTGCCATCGAAGTTGCAATATCCAGGTTTAAAAACAAAGTGAATGAAGGTGAAGGACAAGGACAAGAAAGCACAGTACAAGTATTGAGATTTGCGAACAGAGTACCGCTACAGTTTGATAAGGCATCATGTGCCATAACAAAAGCTATTGAGTCAGTAAACTGGAAAGCCTATGGCTTAACACAATCTAAAAACTCCGTACCATGTGGACCTTATGTGTTCGCTATAAGTGTTGTGTCGCCATTTATAAAATTTAAAAATGCCTCAAAAGAGACAATAGACGCAAGTGAAGAGCTAGTGGAAGAAATAAGAAGAGCGTTGATGCAGACAGGACAAAAGTTATCTCGTCATATAAGAGCCGAGATTAAGGCTCACGAGTTGGAGAAAAAAGTAAAGCATATCGAACAGTTTGGTCCTATATTGGTAGATGGGCTTGTGAGAATACTAAAAGCACCTAAAGCCAGACATGCCAAAGCGGAGGCAGGACTTTTAAAACTTCTATCGAAGGATACCAAGTCTGCTGAAAAGATATTAATGGATGCTAGAAATAAATTATCAGATCTAAAGGCAAAGCATGGCGAATAAACAGGGCTTGGACATAATAGGTTACTCCAAGAAAATTTGTGAAACTCTGTTAAAGGACTTGGAACAGGCAAGAAGACCAGTGCTTGAGGCCACTAAGTGTTCTTTAGACAACTCAATATATGATACTAGGCTTGGGTATCTTACACCTGCTGGTAAAAAAGTTAGAAGTGAATTAAATGTAGCCTCTGTTCAAAAAATTTCAAGAGCTATTTTTATGCTAGAGATCCTAATTAGAAATATTCAAACAGGTGCAATTAACACAAAGAGGGAGCTTTACTATATTTCTAAGGGTGAAGTGAAAAATAATCCTAAATTACGACCATTGGATTTCCAGGAACAAAGTGAAAGTGATTCAACTGTGGATTTTATAACTGAGATGCTTGAGGTTTATAGGGAAGAGATGAATTGCTTTGCTAATGACAGAGGTGGTCAGACTTTTTCCAAACAACTAGTTGTAACTGAGACTCTGTCAGATGGCGCAAAGGCAAAAATTGATCTAAGCACACTGGGCACTAGCCCATTTCAACCCAAAAACAGACCACAGAGCTTAAAGTTATCCACTAAAGGTAAAATAGATTTTGCTTTAATAGTAGAATCAGAGGGTACTGCGAATACCCTGGTAAGTAACGGCTTTACTAAACGTAATAAGTGCATATTGATGGGGGCTCAAGGTGTACCCAGTAACGCAGTGAGAGGATGGTGTAAATTAATCCAGGATCAGTTAAAGATTCCAATGTATTTTTTTGGAGATTTAGATGCATACACACTGCAAAATATATATAGAACTCTTAAGGCAGGATCTGCTGCTTCATTGATAAGAAATAAGGATTTTTCTGCCCCTAAAGTACATTTCTTAGGTCTGTTACCTGAGGATGTTAAAAATTATGATTTACATGATTACCAAGTAAAAGAAAAAGATCTATCAGAAGTGAGGGCTTTAAAAAAAGCAAGAGATGCCATGAAAAATGACCCATTTTTTATTGATAAAAAAAATAAAAAATTAACTAATATCTTAAAATGGCTTTTGAAGAATAAGAGAAGGTGTGAGCAACAAGCACTGTTTATGGTTGATCCAAAAGATCCAATCATGCCTGAAAAAATTATTTTAGAAAAAATCAAAAACAAGCAATTCGTGTAACAAGCAGTCGGGCAATCCTAATGGACCTTTAGTGGAAGCAGCTTGTGGATTCTAACACAGTGTTTTCTACTATGTTAAAATAAGTTCTGACAAACAAATCATAGGAATCTTCTTCAAGAGTAGATAGATAATACTTTTTCTTCTCTAGTGTTGGTTGTTGTATCATTTCTATAATAATACCTTGTACCTTTTGAATATTTTCCTTGGTTAAATAGTGTTCTGCCTTTTGTGGGTCTTGGAGTTTACTTCTTAATGTATCTTTATCAAACAGTAGGTGTATTCCTTTAGTAGATTGAACTAAGATACACTCTATTTCTTCGAATCTTTCAGGTGGTATAGAACTTTCCAATTTACTCCCCCTAATCTTGCCTTCGTTAATTGTGATAGATGTCTTATTAACTTATCAAGACTATTTTGTTAATACATTGCAGCAAATAAACTACTGATTTTACCCAATGTGTTCCTAAGTTGTTTTATATACTATGCTATTTTAAGCAATAAGACCTAAGTGTAGAGTTTAAAAATATGGTATTTACTCTAGGTAAACAAGATAGAAATTGTGTCAAACTCAAGGTAAGATTAATTATCATATTAAGTGTCGTTAAGGATCCTAATTTATGATTTATGTATTTCAAATTTTTTTAGCTCTGCTGTTAATCTCCTGTACCACTGTGGATAAAAATAGACTTGTCAGTCTGGATAATAGGCAAATCTCGATGATCTATGATGTTCCTAGAAAAAGAGTGGAGCTTGTGGATTACAATTATAAATCTCATACAAAAGTATATGATGGTAATGTTTTAAGAAAAGAGGAAATGGACAACTCAGATTTTAAAATTAGGTATGATTTAAAAAAGGACAAAGAAAAAATAACCTATTTGATGAAAACAATCGAGAAAAGAGGCGATATAACTCTAGAAAATATGGCTTTTCCAGGGTTAGACAATTCAATCAAACTTACAATCAATAAAAAGGCAGAAGTACTTGATGCCAAAAAACTGGATAACGCAGATCATGTATATGCCAAAGATGACTTGATCTATATGCCTATTTTGGCCTTGCCAACAGAAAAGGTTGGAGTAGGGGATATTTGGGAACTTTCTTACACATGGAAAGATGGCAGGGGAATTAGTTATACCACTCAGCTTAGATCTAAACTTGTTTCTATCTACGAGTGTGAATTAGATGAAATATGTTCAGAAATTGATTTAAAAGGAACAATAACAATCCCTGATGGAGATCTTTTGGGCATTCACCTTTTAAGTAATGTGGAAGGCAAGATGCTTTTAAATACAAGGCTAGGTAGTGTATTGTGGTCTTACTTTGTTACTGAAGACAAATTACTAAGTAGATCAAATATTATAGAATCTAAATCTTGTCTAGAATCTGTGCTAAGTGACCCTGTAGTTAGAATATGGAAATGGGGATATAAACCAGATTGTGTATTATCGAAAGCAAAGTCTGCTCCAGGAACCTAGAACACGATCAGCATTGTGTCCAGAGCTGGGCAACCACTCGGCAAAATAAGTAGGCATAGCCTCCTTATTTTTGCCTCGTTCGGAAGACCTTGAGTAACGAGATCAGCATCGTGTTACAGAGCTGGACAACCACTTGGCCAAAAAGCAAACAAGTTCACTTTATTGGCCTCGTTTGGAAGGCCTTATGGAATGGAATCAGCATCTTGTTCCAGAGCTGGGCAACAATGAGTTCAAAAGGCAAGCAAGCTCACCTTATTGAACTCATTTGAAGACCTTTTAAGATGAGTTTGATGACAAGTGTATAGCTGGGCAACCACTCGGCAAAATAAGTAGGCATAGCCTCCTTATTTTTGCCTCGTTCGGAAGACCTTGAAGTTACAGAATATTTTTTTCTCTTACAGACTCTAACAACATATTTGTCTTTGCCAACTTATTGTTATCAAGTGACAGGGATTTATAATTTACCATAGGAACTTCCAAAATATTGTGAAACTCTCTAACAGAGGGTAGTAACCCTTGAATACTCCAAAACTTTACCTCGAACATAACTTTAAAAAGTTCCAAATTATCGCATTTTTCTAATGTAGCAAGACTATTACCTAATAAATCAAATAGACTAGAGCTGTCCACCACACCTTCTTGTGCATAGACTTTTGTGAGCTTAAGCATCTTAAGGGCGAAGTTCATTTTGTCAAAGCTGGCTCTTATCTTATCAAATGAGTTTAATAAAAAAGCCTCTTTTAAGCGATTTAAATTACCGTCCATTTTTTTTGAATAGAGAACCTCAATGAAGTTGGCGGGATCCAACACTCCACCTGCAAACCTTTTTCTACTCTTAAGAGCACTAGGTGCAAAAAAGCAAAGTTTTCCTCCGTGCTTATCTAAAGTGGTGATTATTATATCAGCATCACCGTAACGAACTTTATCTAGTACTATAACCCTCTTTTTTTTAAGCAAAAAACACCTATTATATTTGTAAGTTACTCCATATATTTTAAACTATTCCATTATATTTCAAAATAATGCAGGGTTTTAATCATAAAAACAATTTCTAAAACATGGCTTAAGACAATTACAATCGAAAGACTTCCTACCGCTGGGTCAAGCTGAAGTCTTCTTAGAATCCATGGAACTAAAACACCCATGAAGGAAGATAAAAAGAGCTGTACTCCAATACTTACAGCAACCACCATAAAAAAGTTAAACTGAGTTACACCAAAAAAACGAAACAATAAGTAAATAATTACAGAAAACAAAAAGGAGGCCAGTAGTGATAATAAAATCTCATTGCCAGTATATTTTATAAGCCCGCTAAATTTACTGCTCCTAAAATGTTGTACTGCAATAGTTACAGTCTGGTTACTTACTGTTAAGCCAAGTGTTAATACTAGAGGAATTGAGGAAACAAAAACTTTTTCGATAGACAGCTCAAATCCTAGAAAACTCCACACCAAATAAGATGCAACTAACCCACCAAAAAATGAAATCATCAGCCATGGATAACGAGAAAGCATCTGTCCTTTAAAAGTTTCTGTGTCAGAGGAGCTGGTTTGACCCATAGCAAGTATTTCATCCTTGTTTTCTTCTCTAATAACATCAATAACATCATCAACCGTAATAGCTCCTAACAGTACATTGCCATCTCCAACTACTGGGACAGACAAAAAGTCATACTTTTCTACAATCCTGGCCACGTCTTTTTGGGAGGTAGATACATCAACATATATCGTCTCCTTTATCATTATGTTTTTTATATGCTCAAATGGTTTAGACAGTAGAATTTGCTTGAGGCTAACCACTCCAACTAACTTAGAGTCAGCATTTACTACATATGCATAAAAAGTAGCTTCTGCATTATCAACAGCAGTTTGCAAGATATCGATGGCTTGACTTACAGTTAGATTTTCATCTAGTTTCAAAAGCTCAGTAGTCATTATCCCGCCTGCAGAATCTTCTTCATGCTGCAGAAGATCCTCAACTTTTTCTTTGTCAGGTTTTTTTAATGAAAGCATGATCTTTTCAGATAAATCATCATCCAAACCACCTACTAAATCTGCTAGGTCATCTGAGTCCATATGAGACAAGATATCAACAAGCTCATTATCAGGAATGCTATTTACGATAGTGGCCTGCATTGTCTTATTAAGATGGCTGATTATCTCAGACTTAGCTTCATTACTTGAAACCAAATGAAATACAATTTTTTGGCTAGGCCAATCTAGAGATTCCAGTATATCTGCAATATCAGCAGAGTGAGTTTTATCTAAGAGCTTTTTGATATTCATGTGAGCAGAACGATTTAAAAGTTTCTTAATACTACCCAATAAAATTTTGTGCTTATCAATAGCCATCACTATCTTTTAGCTTGGTATTATATATCTATCAATCTTTTAATTTTATATAACTTATAAGCCCAACCAAACTAAGCAAGATCCCTATTGCTTGATAGGTTGATATGCTGGCAGGTCCTAGATTTGGATCATCTGATGTAATGCTGAAAAATACAAGAGAAGCTACTTGGCCTACGCCTACTCCTCCAGGGGATATGGGTATAGAGGTAACTGCTAAGGTCAATGGTACTGCGTACAAATATACTAAAAAATTCTCGTCATATCCTATAATTTTTCCTGATAATGCAAAAAATAAAACATATAACATAAGAGATCCCACGCTTATAAAAAACGATAAAATCACTAAACCATTATTTTTTAACACTGTAGAAAAAGAATTATGGAAAGTAGTAAGCCAAGTTAGCTTTTTAAACTTTGTTAAAATAAAATTGTGTAATTTTATTGATCTAGAATTCCTTACTACTAAAAAAAATGATAAGGCTAGTAAGAAGAATATAGACACTAAAACTACAACACCAAGGGCATTTGAAAATGTATTAAAGTTTATCAAAAATACAGTTAAACTGACAAACAACATAGAGCAAAAACCAAAGTATCTATCTAAAAGTACACTGGCAACCAGGTTTGTTTTGTTGTTACTGCCCTTAGCTAAATAATATCCTTTGACCACATCACCGCCAAGACTCCCGGCTGGTACAAAAAAATTGAAAAACAAACCGATGAATGTAAGTTTAAAGCACTGAAGCCAAGTAACTTTTGAGTTATAACATTTTAGTATCAAGAACCATCTTGTATTATTGTTTATCAAAATCAAAAGATAAATCATTATTAAAAAAGTTAAACCCATTGGATTGGATAGCTTCTTCATTACACTTATATCAAATCTCCCGCTGGAAAGAAGCCAATATAGCAACAATGCTCCTACTAATGCTTTGAATGTATAAATAGTTTTGGCTTTCATAGTTTTTATAATAGTTTTTTTATTGATTGCATAATTTTGGTATTGAAAGTTTCTGGTGAGAATTGCTTTGAATGCTCTCTAATTTTACTGTGGTCATATTTTTTGGATTGAAACTTTAAAACTGCCTCTATCAAACATTCCACCGTTTGTTTTTCATAGAACATGCATGTCTCATCTGTTTGGGTTTCAGTAAGTCCACCTTGATTTAGACCAATGATAGGTAATCCAGTTGCATTTGCCTCTACAGGTACAATACCAAAGTCCTCTACACCTGGAAAAATCAAAGCTTTTGCTCCATTAAATATCTCTTGTTTTTTGTCTTCAGTTATGTGACCTACAAAACTGATATAGCGGTTGTCAGCAATACTTTTTAAAAACTTCAGTTCTCCTCCTACTCCTGCTACCACTAAGTGTTGTTTAAGTCTGTTAAAAGCTAAGATAGCTTGGTCTGCCTTTTTATAAGGTACAAGACCTCCTAAAAATAAATAGTAACTTTTGTTTTGATTTGTACTAAGGCTTAAATTTTGAATATCAACTGGTGGATATATAACTTCAGCATCACGGTTATAGCATCTAAAAACTCTTTGCTTTACAAAATTAGAGTTAGCAACAAAAGTTGTGACCCTATTAGAGGTTCGGACATCATACTTTTTTAAGTACCAAGCCAAAGGTTTAAAGAATAAATTAGATGCTAAAAAACCCACTCTCTCTTTTCCAAAATAATCATCAAATCTATCCCATATGTAACGCATAGGAGTATTGATATAGCACCAATGCTTTGCCCCTTTTGTATCTATTGATTTGGAAACTGCTGAAGAGACAGATAAAATAAGATCATATTTTTTGTCTATTAAAGTCTCGCTGGCTAGAGGGTAAATAGGTAAAAAGTGTCTATACAGTCTGTTACTAAAGGGCAGGTGATGTATAAAAGAAGTTCTCTGTACTTTTTTAGAAAGGGTGTCTGGTACATGTGTTTTAGAATGTAAAAGAGTGTAGATCGGTGCATCTGGAAATAGGTTGGACAGTGCTAATAGCACTCTTTCTCCGCCTCTATAAGATACAAGCCAGTCATGGACAATTGCAATTTTCATCTTTAATTAGTGACTCTTGTCGTATTTATACCTACAAAACTGGGCAACTCTGACACTGACAGTACCTTGGCTACATTTGTGCTTCGCACCGCATTTCCCCAAGGCAACTTTCAGTTTCAGCGAAGACCTTTAGTGACTCTAGTGTATTGTATGTGTTAAATCAATTAGAAGTATGATAATAAATTCGAAAACTCCATTATTAAAATTCATAGACATCTTAACTATCCTGTTAGGATGGGGCTTGGCTTTTTATATAAGATTCTACTTACTATTAGATACGGGGTCAGCTCTTATAAATTTAAACATGTACATACTTTTAGGAATACTTTTTAGTCTTATATGGTATTTTTGTATGGAAATTTCTGGGGTTTATGATGATAGATCTGAGTCTGTTTTTAGCAGCTACAACATAGAAATTTGGCCGATTATAAAAAGCTCTACTCTAACTTTTTTGCTACTTGTAGTGGGATTACATTTTCTAGCAAGGGATTATGTATCCAGAGCCATGCTTGTGTTGTTTTTATGTACAGTTGTTACGCTTTTAATTTTACAGAGAATTATTGTCAGATCTCTTTTTAAGAAAAACCAAAAGCCGAAAAATATACTGATCATAGGAGAACAACTTACTGCCTCAAAAATTAAGTCTGAATTAGATAGTGAACATATTAAATTAGCAAAAGTAATTTCTACAGAAGAATTTTTGGATATGCAATATGATAATGAGTTTTGTCCCTTTGTAAGAGAACTGGCAATAAGTGATGTAATCATTTGTTTGAATAGTGATAAGGTTCATTTCTTGAATGATATTTTAGAAGAGACTTCCAAAGAAAATTTATATACTCATATAATCCCAAATATATTTCATTTTACTATATTAGGACTCAAAGTAGGTACAATGGGTAGTTTTCCTATTTTATCTGTCAATCAACACATAATTCATGGATTTAATTTTGGTTTAAAAAGATCGTTAGATATTGTGGTTTGTGTTGTTGCCCTTATATTATTTTCTCCTATATTCATATTACTTGGAATTTTAATAAAACTTACTTCCAAAGGACATATATTTTATGCTCAAGATAGAATTGGAATGGATGGTAAAAGCTTTAGAATGTATAAATTTAGAAGCATGACAATAAATGCAGAAGAAGATACCGGGCCCGTATGGGCTTCTAAAGATGACGATAGAACTACTGCATTGGGAAAAATTATTAGAAGGACTTCTTTAGATGAACTACCTCAATTAATAAATGTGCTTAAAGGTGAAATGAGTATTGTGGGCCCTAGACCTGAACGACCTGTTTTTGTAGAAAAATTTAAATCAGAAATTCCAGGATACATGCAAAGACACAAAATAAAATCAGGTATAACGGGATGGGCTCAAATAAATGGGTATAGAGGGAATACTGATTTAAAAGAAAGAATAAAGTATGATCTTTATTATATTAATAACTGGTCCATAATGTTTGATATTAAAATAATGATTTTAACTCTTACCAAAGGTTTTATCTCAAAAGACGCATATTAGGGATCAGGCAATCAGGCAGTCGGGCAGTCGGGCAGTCGGGCAGTCGGGCAGTCGGGCAGTGGTCTCCTTTTTTTAAAAATATTTTCTCCCAGATAAAAACTATGGAGTAAATATTTTTTCTAAAAAAGGAGACAACATATTATGAAAAATTTTAAAACTTATCAATTAGCTGTTCAGTTCTACAACAATTCTAAAGGACTATACCTGAAAGAGCCTCTTAAAAATCAGTTCCAAAGAGCAATACTTAGCATAGTGCTAAACCTTGCGGAAGGAAGTACGAAGTGCAGTAACAAAGAAAGGCGGAGGTTCTATAGAACTAGTTTAGGTTCACTCAGAGAAACACAGGCAATACTAGAAATTATAAATCACAAAGCCCTCACAAAAGAAAGTGATAGACTAGGAGCTTTTCTATATAAATTATGTAAGAACGCTTAAAGGTGAATCAAGCAATCAGGTGTCTGTTGCCGGGTGGCAGATGTCAGATGCAGATAACAGATCCCGGAGTGCCAGATCCCAGAGCTGATCGGGCAGACGGACAATCCGGCAGTCAGGCGGGGTTCGCTTTATAATGCTTCAGCATAATCCCCTGGTCTTATTACATCTTTTGTGGTGAGTACAATCGCTGTAGCTCTTCTTGGAGTTGTTTTAACAACTTTTGCTGTTCCTACGACTTTTTTGCTTTTTAGGTTTTTACTGCCTCCAATTTTGTTGTTTTCCACAATCTGGAACATATCTCCAGTTCTTACACCATGATCTTCACCCATATCTAAAAACAACACTTCATTCATACCAATAAATACTCTATCATCTCCAGCGTAACCCGCTACAACTGTTGATGTAAAGTTACCTGACTGGTTAGTTTTGGATAAATTATATCTTAAGCTAGGATCATCTTCTCCTATGTTAGACCCAATTGCTACAGGTGCAACTGCTTTTGTAACCCTGGCCCTATATAGATTTTGTCTTTCATCGACAAGCTCAAGAATGGTTACTACTCCTAATATAGTAACAATGAAGCCAGCACTAGAGGTTCGGGTTGGGTGATCTACTTTTTCATCGTCATTAAATACAACATAGTGCGTACCTATTGATAGGCCACGCCCTTCTATATAGACATGTTGATTTGTGCTTGCCACAGTATCCCATTCCTCAGCCGACACAATTGTTCCGTATGAAGGGGGTTTTCTTGTAGTTAAATAAGAGGTTAGATAAATTGGTGTATTTTCTATTCCATCCGCAAAATTAGCTGCATCAAAAGAAGATGGTTCTCTTGTTGCTTGTGTATCCGGTAGATTGAAATTCATTCCAGGTAAACTAGGTGGCAAGTTTGAAAATCTTGTCTCTCGTGCTGGAGGAAGATTAGGTATTAGAGAAGAGCTGGATAGTATATCTTCTTCTACTCCACCTTCACCAGTTATCAAATCTAGCCTTGGTCCTTCTGATGCACTACCCGAAGTAAATCTTATTTGTCCACCTGACAATATAAAGTGTGGGTTTAATATTACAGAATTAATCTGCCATATCTTAGGCCAAAAATATCCGCTACCAAATAGGGTTGTGCTTATATCCCATAGAGTATCTCCAGGCTGAATAGAGTAAATTTCTTTCACCTTTTCATTACCTATCATCTCTTCCCATCTAGTTTGATCCAACCTGTCGGAGTACTTACTGAATATGTCATCCAAATAAGCTTCCAACTCTAAATCAGGAGCATTCAACCCATCGCTTGCAACCTCACGGTACTCTTCGTCTTCATAGCCATCATCGTCTTCATATGCCATATCTTCTTCATATGAACCTTCCACCTCTTCTTCTGAGGCTATGTTTCTAGTTTCATCTTCTAAAATTGATTCGCTGACTATGTCATCAATAACATTTTCTTCACTTAAACTTTCATCTACAAAAGCATCATCTTCGTATTCATCGTATACCACAGCCTCTTCAGTATAAGGATCACCTTCATAACCCTCTTCTACATCATATGCCTCTGAATCGTATTCTTCACCATCATCACTAAGCTCTACTTCATAAGTTTCTTCTTCCACACTATCTATACTTCTATCTTCTGTATCATACACTTCGTATGAAGGTTCCGAAGTAAGCTCTTCATCATTTGCAAGATCTCTCACTTCATCTTCTATTTCTTCTTCATATGAATCTTCATTATCAGCTACTTCTTCTACATCATCAAAATAGTCATCTTCTGTTTCTGCCACTTCGTCTTGCGTGTCATTAGATTCTAAAGCTTCACCAACTTCATCTTCCTCTTCAACACTATCTATGCTTCTATCCTCTGTATCTTCTACTTCTTCAAAATCTTCACTTTCTTCTTGAACGTCATCAAACTCTTCTGTCTCTTCATCTACGCTATCTAAACCTCTGTCCTCTTCTTCATAATCAATATCTAACTCTTCAAACTCCCGAGCTAAATCCTCAAAAAGCAAATCATTAGTTTGTGCATATAGAAAACTAAAAGGTGTGGATACTCCACCTGTAGTGAATGTAAGAAAAATAAAAAACAGAAGAATTCGCATGAGGTAATTCTAACAATATATCTTCAGACAAAACAATTTCTGTTTCTCAAAATTGAGTACGAAAACACATATGTAATACGCACATGTAATATTCTGTCCCTGGTAAGGTTAGTAAATTGCTTATAAAGTATAAAGTTTTTAACTAGCTAAAATTACTACATAATTTTTTAATATTTAACCATGTTGTTTAAATTTATAACAAAAACTTGCATGAAAAATTTGTAATAGTGGGGGTTAAATAAGCTTTTTTTAACACATATGTTTTTTGTAGTAGTAACTACTTAGAATTATGGTCATTAGTCTAGTATTGTTTCTAATTTTCTTTAATTTAATCAGAATAGATTTGTCTGATTACTTTACAAGTACTGTTAGTTATTTGAATGGTGTTTGTTTGAATTTGGTACCTGAGTCTGAGTATAGAGAGGTGTATGAGGCTATTGGTTGTGGCAAGCGAATTTCTAGTATTGGTTTACGTGAAATTTTAGCTACTACTGGCCTTGTTCATATTTTTGTTGTTTCAGGTACTCATCTAAGTTTTTTTGGAAAGCTTTTATCTAAGTTAAAAATTCCTAGTTTTTTAGAGATAATTATTTTGGGTGTGTATTCTATGGCCACATCTTTTAATCCTCCTGTGGTGAGAGCTTTTTTATCTTTTCTATTTAAAAAGTTAAACAAAAGATATTGTTTGGCTTGGCCCAAAGATACTCTTGTTTGGCATGTGTCATTTTTTTGTTTGATTATATTTAATAAATGGTTTGAATCATTTTCTTTTATGCTAAGTTGGGCTGCTGCGCTTGGAATTAGTTATTCTGCTAAGACCAACAATCTTTTAGCTAAAAATGCTTGTATATATTTGGTGATGTTTCCTGTGCTTATGAATATAAGTACTCCTCATCCAATAGTAATTTTAATTAACACTCTTGTGCTTCCAATTTTTGGATTAATTTTTTTTCCATTAACCCTTCTTACTTTAGCAATCAATTTTATCTCACCTATTTCTGATTTTATATGGAAATATTTTCTATGGGTTTTGTCTTTTTTATCAAATGAGATACCTCTTTTCAAAGCTGATACTAATTTGAGCTATATGACCATGTTTCTTTATTTAATTACTTTACATATTATTCTGTTGATATATAGATTTTGGAAAAGGTATAGGAGAATAACTTGAACATTTTGCTTGCACTTTATATTTTATTATTTTCAGTAAGTGTGTCTGATGGTCTTCCTGACAAATGGGTTATTTGGAATGTTGGTCAGGGTCTGATGGTTTCTCATGTGTCGGTTAACAAATGCTACCATTTTGATGCTGGCGGTGAGTTTATTGATAAAAAGAAATTTTATAAAATGTGTGGTAGGAAACATAATATATTTTCTTATACTCATTGGGATTGGGATCACATTAATTTAACAAGAGTTTTAAAGAAACTGACTTACAGCTCATGCGTGCTCGTTCCTCCTAATGGAGAGGTAAATTTGAAAAAACAAAGATTTCTTTTTTTAAAAAAATGTCCTCCCAATATAGATTCTATAGTGGATGTTTTTACCCCTAAAAAATATAAAACATCTAACCAGGCCTCTAGAGTGTATCACAACAATCAAATTATAATTCCAGGTGATAGTGACAAAAAATCTGATAAAGCATGGACAATTAAAACAAACCAAGAGTTTTTAGTACTAGCACACCATGGATCTAAAATGAGTACATCAGAACAATTTATCAAAAAATCCAAAAATTTAAAAATGGCAATTAGTAGTGCCAGGTATAAACGTTATAAACACCCACATCATTCAGTAAGAAAGCTACTCACAAAGTATGGAATTAGTTTGATTAGAACAGAAATCTGGGGCGATATCATCTTTTATAGTCAATATTGAGTATCATATGGCATTCGAGCAATCAGGCAAGCTGGGATCTGGCAACTATGTCCTTGTTTTTTGCCTCATTTGGAAGACCTTTAGTTACGGGATCAGCATCGTGTTCCGGAGCTGGGCAACTCTGATACTGAAAGTGCCTTGGCTACGTTTGTGCTTTGCACTGCATTTCGCCAAGGCAACTTTCAGTTTCAGCGAAGACCTTTAAGTTACTTTTTCAAAGTAATTTTTAGAGTCTTTTGGATTAGGTGTCATAGTTGTGCTGTTGGACTTGTTCCAATTAGCTGGGCATACATCTCCAGTTTTTTCATGTGTTTGAAAAGCTTCCAGCACTCGTAAAGTTTCGTCTACAGATCTTCCAACTCCTAGATCGTGAACCACTTGATATACTATTTTACCTTTTTGGTTTATAAGAAACAATCCTCTAAGTGCAACTCCGCGACTACTTAATACTTCGTAGGATCTAGATAACTCTCTATTTATATCAGCTAGGAGAGGGAATTTGATTTCACCAAGTCCACCTTTATTTCTAGGAGTGTTTATCCAAGCAAGATGTGTATATGGGCTATCTATTGAAGCTCCTAGAACTTGGCAGTTTAACTTTTCAAAGTCTGAAACCCTTTCTGAGAATGCTATGATTTCGGTTGGACAAACAAAGGTAAAATCTAGAGGATAAAAAAACAAGCATACCCATTTGTTTTTAAAGTCTGATAGAGAAATTTGGGTGATTTCATTATTCGCTACAGCATTTAAGTTAAAATCAGGGGCATTTTGCTGTACAATAGGCAACCCACTAGCCGAATCTCTTAAGTTATTTGAATCAGTTTGCATTTTTTCTCCTTAACTGCTTGAAATATGAAACTAGGAGTCCTATTTAACTACATATAAGTTGCTAGTCAATACTTATCAGTTTTGGGGAAGACCTTTATGGAACGGGATGAGCATCAGTGTCCAGAGCTGGGCAACCATTCGGCTAAAAACAGTGAACAAGTCCACTTGTTTTTTGCCTCATTAGGAAGACCTTTATGAGCAATAGATGGTTTCTTATAGAAGAGACACTCCGAGGCAATCTTGCAAAGTTAAGTCAAGATGGAGCCTTGGTGGTTCAAACTGGAGCATACACGGGAAGAGCTACACAAGACAGGTTTATAGTAGAAAGAGAAGAAACAGTATCAGACATAGATTGGGGTAAAACTAATAAAAAATTACCTTTAAAAACCTTCGAAATCTTAGCTAGCAATATGAGCGATAAATTTGAAAAACAAAAACATTATACCTACAAAGGATATGTTGGAGGTCTACCTGTAAAACTCAACACATACTCTCCTTGGCATGCTTTGTTTGCTAGAAACATGTTTAGAAGTAAACGAATAAATGAACTACCTCAAACCAAGACAATACAAATTTTTCATGATCCTCATGGAAGCACAAAAGACTATGGTTTGAATATCGACTCAGATGTAATCATAGCACTTGATGTTTTTAGTTTAACAATTTGTATTGTGGGTACAGGTTACGCTGGTGAGATCAAAAAAGCATGTTTTTCTATGTGCAATTATCTTTTGCCTAAATATGACATTTTCCCTATGCATGCTAGTGCAAATTGTCTTAAAGATGGAACAAACTCATGCGTGTTATTTGGACTTTCTGGAACAGGAAAAACTACTCTGTCTACATCTAAAGATAAATATTTAATTGGAGATGATGAAATCATTTGGTCGAAAGATGGACTGTCTAATCTAGAAGGCGGGTGCTACGCTAAACTTATCAACTTGTCTAAAGATAATGAACCTGAAATCTTTAAGGCAGCCAATTTATTTGGTTCGATATTAGAAAATGTTGTTATGGATGAAAACGCTAGAACAGTTGACTTTAACGACAGTAGTAGAACAGAAAATACGAGGGGTTCTTACAAACTAGATGCATTAAGATGTGTGTTTGATCAATCTAAAATTGCAGACTTCCCTAAATCAATAATATTTTTAACAGCTGATGCTTTTGGAGCATTACCTCTAGTAGCTAAACTTACCAATGATCAGTTAATTTACTATTTTATTTCAGGCTATACTGCAAAAGTTGCAGGTACTGAGATTGGTGTTAAAAAACCTGAGTGCGTGTTTAGTGCCTGCTTTGGAGCACCATTTATGCCAAGGCACCCTATGGTATATGCTAAGTTACTAAGTGAGTATGTTAAAAAAAGCAACGCTAGTGTGTGGTTAGTAAACACAGGTTGGACAGGTGGTGACTATGAAACGGGTAGCAGGTTTCCAATAGATATTTCTAGAGCTGTAGTAAGTAGTATTCAAAAAAATGAAATAGTCTGTGATTTTACACAACATCCTATTTTTGGTTTTTATGTTCCAAAGTCGTTGGCAAATGTCGATAAAAAGTTTCTTACAATACCTAAAGGGGAGAAAGTTAAAACATTAGCCATAGGATTTATAGACAATATGAATAATCTATTTGGAAACAATCCACCAAAAGGTGGGCCAGTTGTTAACTAACCTTGCTTTGTGTAAGAGCAATTTTGCTTTTTTATAGTTATTTGGTGTTTTACTGTTTACAATTTGTATTACTGATATTACAACTTCCTCTATGATTCATAAGGTAATTATTATTGGCTCAGGTCCTGCAGGTTTAACTGCTGCTATATATGCAGCCAGGGCTAACTTGAACCCACTCTGTATTGAAGGATTTAGTGCAGGTGGGCAGCTAATGATTACATCTGATGTGGAAAACTACCCAGGGTTTGAAAACAAAATAGCAGGCCCTGAACTCATGGATGTATTTAGAAAGCAGGCTGGCAGATTTGGTACGGAGTACATCACAAGTGATGTTACAAAAGTAGATTTCAATGTACAACCTTTTAAAGTTTGGGTAGGGGATAAGGAATATAACTCACATAGTGTGATTCTATCCACTGGGGCTAATGCGAAATTTTTAGGGCTTCCATCAGAATCCAGATTAATGGGAAAAGGGGTATCTGCGTGTGCTACTTGTGATGGGGCTTTTTTTAAAAATCAAGATGTTGTTGTAGTTGGTGGAGGAGATACAGCTATGGAGGAAGCAAATTTTTTGACCAGATTTGCTAATAGAGTTTATATTGTCCATAGAAGAGATAAGTTTAGAGCTAGTAAAATTATGGCCGATAGAGCCATAAATAATCCAAAGATAGATGTAGTATGGAACTCTGAAATTCATGACATTAAAGGTAAGGATAGTGTTGAAGCAGTGGAGTTAAAAAGTGGTGACAAAATTACCACTCTTAAATGTCAGGGGTTATTTATAGCAATAGGCCATGTACCTAATACTGAAATTTTTAGAGGCCAACTAAAACTTAATGAAAATGGTTATATCATAACCAAAGACAACTCAACTTATACTTCTATAGATGGAGTGTTTGCATCAGGTGATGTACAAGACTCAGTATATAGACAAGCTGTGACGGCTGCAGGCAGTGGTTGCATGGCCGCCATTGATGCAGAAAGATGGTTAGAAAAACAAGGTTTATAAAATAACATTAAAGGTCTTCCGAACGAGGCCAAAAAGTCTTAGTTCCGTTTTAGACTTTAAGTGGCTGTGTCAAAACGTAATTCGCCTAGCAAAAAACCAACAAGTCGGTTTGTTTGCTAGGCTCAATCAGTGTTGGGGAAGACCTTTTATATAGGAATACCCACATTTACTGTTAGCAAAATGTTTTGTGTTTTAAGATTACCAAATTGAGCTCCACTTATTATGGAAGGACTAAGCCCATATGTGTAGGTACAGTCAAAAGATAAGTATATGTTATCAGAGCTTCTATAGCCCATACCAACACCTGCGGTTAAGCCAAAATTAAATCTCTTCAGTAACCATGGTACATCAAGTGTAACCTGATTAGTTTGTATATTTGGATCTAAACAATTTGTGGAAACAAAATTTTCGTTACTAAGAGTTTGTACACCAGACTCATCAGTCGTTGTTCCCTTATCAAAACCCTCTTTTGAGCATTTAATTAGATATGAAACATTAAATCCCAATCCAATATATAAATTTGGTGAAACGCCAGTAAGGTAGAGTCTTAACATAGGAGATAGATCTACCGATGTCATTGCTAGTTGAGTACCCCTTTTGCGTTTGTTGGTAGAGTCAGAGATATTAAATATATTTACTCTGTTATGAGACAAGCCTGTTTGTGTGTGTATACCTAGGGATTCTGTTAAACCTAAAGTTATTCCAACGTTAGCCGTAATTCCCAGGTTAATCGGCCATTGTGGTTCAGAAGCTGTTCTATTAAAAAAATCACCTCTGTAATTTGTCACGATCCCGCCGCCGCCGAACCAGTAAGATGGTTCCCAAGAATGAACTGGGCCTGAGACCAGCAAAATTGCTAGAATAATTATTTGTGTTTTAAATTTTGTCATTTTTAATACCTTTAAAATTTTAACAAAAGTACACTATTAACACAAGTATACCAATGTTGTCATATAGCTAAAAATAGGATAAGAATCCTTAGCTAGAATTTCAAGTTTTTAATCCTTAATAATTGAGATATTTAATAATTAAGATATATTGTACTTAACATTTTTTCTTATTTATAAGACGTGGTTATGATAAAAAATATATTATTTGATTTTGATGGTGTAATAGTAGAAAGCAACGAGATTAAAGCTTGGGCTTTTTATGAACTGTATAAGCCATATGGAAATGACGTAGCTAATAAGGTTTTTGAGTATTACACTGCTGAGGGTGGAATTGCCAGGCAAAAAAAATTTAAAAGCTATCATAAAAAATTACTAAATCAAGAATTATCTGGTGAACAAATAGATGCTCTTTCTAATAGATTTTCAAAATTAGTGGTTTCTAATGTATCGAATGCTCCGTTTATTAAAGGAGTAAAAACCTTTATAACAAAAAATTATTCTCAAATGCACTTTTCTATTATCTCAGGCACTCCACATCATGAACTTTTAAAAATTTGCAAAGCACTGGAAATAGATAAATTTTTTAAAGAAATCTGTGGCTCGCCTAAAAATAAAGTTGATTGGTGTAACGAAATTTTAGATAAGTATAAACTAGATAAAAAACAAACTGTGTTTATTGGTGATGCTAAAACTGATCTTGATACTGCTAATAAAATTGGGGTTGCTTTTATACTCAGAGCACATGATCTAAACAAAAATATTTTCTCATGCTACAAAGGGATCAGAATTTCAGATTTTAGTAACATACAACCTATACTACAAGCTACAGGTATTTAAAAACGAGGCCAATAAACCAGCTCTGCTGGTTCTTTCAGTGGGCAAATATAAATTTTAATAATATAGCCAGTTGGATCAAGTGAAGCTTTGTTTGTTTTTTGCCTCATTAAGCTTACCTTTAGTGACGGGATTGGCATCTTGTTCCAAAGCTGGGCAACCACTCAGTCAAAAAACCGACCGCAGGGAGGTTATTTCAATTGGAAAAACCGACTGCAAAGGAGGTTCATCCAATTGGACAATATAAAGGTTTATCTCGTAAGCCAATTGAACCAAAGTGAACAAGTCCACTTATTTTTGGCTTCGTTCGGAAGACCTTTAAGGTCAGTGTATTACTAATTTGGAGTTTACTAGTATGAAGCCTGTTGCAGCGCCGATTACTACTGTTCTTTGTTGGTCTATTTGTGAGTGCACTTTTATTTTAAACACCCACGCTAATTCTGCTCCTGAAACTGCATAATCAGAGTAGATCACAGGTTTATAGGGACTATCTAGTTTTATAACAGATTCTTTAAATGAACTTGTTATAATTTCCCATGCATGTATTTGGTCCACATGTATAGATTCATCTATATTCTGTGGATTTCTTAATGTGCTTCCTATTTGAAATATGGAGTTTGATTCCAGATCAACAGATAGTTGAATTCCTGAGTTGTAAACCTGCAACCCATCTATTACCTGAGGTATATAATAGTGTCTTGCTTTACTGGTTGTCGACACTAACATAATTTGTGGAAGCTGTTCATATGGCACCTGAAAGTACTGGCCTATAATGTGTCCAAACCCAAGTAAACTTTCCTCACTTGTACCTACTCCTGTTACTCGCCCTCCAGTGATCATGGAGGTACGGCCTTGGTACTTTACAAAACTCCAGTTTCCATTGTAGTTATAATTAAAAAAGTCTTCTAGTGTATCGTATAGTCTGGGTTCACCAGATTTTTCTACTTCTATATTATTTAGCTCTGCTTCCGCACCAAAGTTAACTTGATTAAAATCTAAATCCAAACCTACCTCACAAATTTAATCCATTGCATATTGTAGTTTTGAAAATAAACTTTTGTGTACCGATTTTGGACTAGATTTATTTAATTGCAATAAAGATCAATACCAAGGTCACTTGTACTAAAGGCTTTTGAATATTTCTTTAGGCTTAGGATGTTCGTTATAGTTGTTGACTAAGACATATCCGTAGGCTCCGGTATTTGCTATTGCCAGAAAGTCACCTTGTTTTATCCCACTAAAAACTCTCATTTTTCCTAGAAAGTCAGAAGACTCACATATGGGCCCAACCACATCGTACATTATCTTTTCTCCTCTTGTTTTTATTAGCGGGAGAATTTCATGGTACGCACCATACAACGCTGGTCTTAAAAAATGGTGCATTCCTGTGTCTGTTATTACAAAATTTTTATAGGGAGTTTGTTTTATGTATTCGATTCTGGTTATCAACACACCAGCATTTCCCACTATATACCTGCCAGGCTCACAACAAATATCACAATCTAGATCTTTTAAAAGCTCTAGGATCATTTTTCCATACGAATTAATGTCGACTTTAATATCTGTTTTTTGATATTTAATCCCTATACCTCCCCCTACATTAAATCTGTCCAATTCATATCCAAGGGATTGAAAGTACTTATAGACTGGTATGGTTTTTTTGATAGCCTCTCCTATTACATCTGTCTTTAATAGTTGAGACCCTATGTGCAAAGTTACCCCTCTTAAAGATAGTGTTTTGTATTTTTTTAAAATGGTGGTCAATATTGGAATAAAATAATTGGCCATGCCAAATTTATTCTCTCTAAATCCTGTAGTAATATATGGATGAGTTTCAGGGTTCACATCCGGATTAAAACGCAAACCTATAAAAACATTTTTTTTAAGTTTTTGGCTAAGTTTTCCAGCTCGTTCTAATTCTTGAGGGCTTTCAACATTGATTTGAATGCCAGTTTTAATTGCAAACTTAATTTCTTCTTCAGTTTTTCCTACACCTGAGAATATTATATTTGCAGGTTGAAATCCATTTGAGATTGCAAGTTTTATCTCACCTAAGGATACAGCATCTATTCCAATACCTTTTGACTTTAAAAAAGATAAGATCTGTTTGTTAGAGTTACTTTTAAGTGCAAAGAAAATCTTAGCCTTACCCTTAAATGCATTTTTAAAATTTGTTAAATTATTTGAAATAATCTTTTTGGAATATACATATATAGGAACTTTGTAAGTTTTAACTAGATCTATCAGACAAATATTAGATAAATAAAGTTTGTTTTTTTTATAGACCATAACATTCCTAAGATAGGTTAAAAGACTTGTGCAAACTATTCACGGCAAGTTTCAAGTGCTGTAAGTCTATTATTGAGCTTATTTTTATCTCAGAAGTGGTTACCAAATGAATTGGAATATTGTTTTCTGAAAAAGTAGAAAAAAACTTAGCAGCCACTCCAAAATGAGTCTTCATTCCAATGCCTACAATACCAACCTTTGCAACATTTTCCATTAGGGTGGCTTCTACATCAGGGAGCATTTTTTTTAGTAATTTTAGAGCGTGTGGTGCGTCTTCTTTAGATACAGAAAATGCCAATCTTTGTTTTTCATCTTTATAACTTTGTGTGATTATATCTACAACTATATTTTCCTTAGCTAGTTTACTGAAAATTTCGGATAGTATGTGAACTCCAAGGGGTAGGGGGTAGAGTTTTATGACAGCAGAGCTTGTGTCGTGCGTAACAGCAGTGATTGTAGATTCTTCCATATAAGATTCCTTTGGTACAACCCATGTACCATTTCTTTTTTTAAAAGTCGATCTTACATGTATTTTTATTTTAAATTTGGATGCTAGCTCCACACTTCTGGTGTGTAAAATTTTAGATCCCAAACTTGCCATTTCCATCATTTCTTCAAACGATATTTTGTGCACCTCTTTTGCGTTGTGTACTAATCTTGGATCAGCAGTGAATACAGCTGGTACATCTGTATAAATTTCGCATTCGTCTGTATTTAGAGAACAGGCCAGTGCCACAGCAGAAGTATCCGTACCACCTCTTCCTAGAGTTGTTATATTCCCATTGTTGTCTATCCCTTGAAAACCCGCAATCACAGGTATTTGTCCTTTGCTTAGTGCGTCTTTAATTTTATCTGTCTCTATTTTGGTTATCCTAGCCTTTGAAAATACACTGTCAGTAAAAATACCAAGCTGGTGGGCTAAAAGTGGTTTTGCACTTCCCCCTGCTTTTTCTATTGCCATGCAAAGCAATCCAACACTTACTTGTTCACCCGAGGCCAAGATCATGTCATAGCAAGGCCCTCGGTATCCTGGATACATTGTATCTGCCATATCAACCAGCTTGTTTGTTTCTCCAGACATAGCTGATACGACTACAACAGGATTTTGATTTGCTTTATCCTCCAGGACTCTTTTTGCAACATCCTCAATCCTATCCAGTGTTCCTAAAGAGGTTCCTCCAAATTTTTTCACTGTTATTTTTTTCATTTGTATCTATTAAGCAGAATTTAGGTTTAAGTTCAAGTTTTAGAATTTTAATTTGATCTAAAAAGATGTAAGCAATATATAGTTATGTACTATGGATTCTAATTTTTCGGGTTTTATAATTGGTAATACAGAAAACAACATTCCTATAGTGGCACATAAGTTTAAAAATTCAGGGCCTAATGTACTGATAATTGGTGGAGTTCATGGTGATGAATATGAAGGTATAGCACTAGCCACAGGTCTTATCTGTAAACTAGCAAATATAAATGCAAATATAACTCTAATACCTGTACTTAACTATGATGGAATGCTTATGAAAACCAGGGTAAATGCAAATGGTGTGGATTTAAACAGAAATCTTCCTACAAAAGATTGGAGTCCCAAGATAGCAAAGCCTAGATATAACCCTGGAAAATCAGCTAACAATCAGTCTGAGACAAAAGCGCTGACTAAGCTTATAGATAAAGAAAAGCCAAGTATAATTGTGAGCTTACACTCCTACGACCCAATGATAAACATTAATGGTGATTGTTTAGGTTTTGCTAAAAAATTACAAAAATATACTGGATATGAAATAAAGGACTATATAGGATATCCAACTCCTGGTAACCTCGGAACTTATGGCACAGAGAGGGGAATACCTGTAATAACTTATGAAATACAAAGGGATCTTGAGGTAGAGAAAATTATCAAAGTTCATTTACCAGCTCTTTTGAACACTCTTAAAGAAATCTATGGTAGCAATGAGTAAAGAAGAAATTATAAATAAGGCATATGATACTAACAACCCTGAGTCTGCAAAAGATGTGGTGTTTTCTACCATTGAGTCACTGGATAAAGGCCAGATTAGGGTTTGTGAGAAAGTACAGGATAATTGGCAGGTAAATGAGTGGGTTAAAAAGGCAATACTTTTGTATTTCAAACTTAGCAAAATTAAACCTATAACTGCTGGTGATTTACATTTTTTAGATAAAATTCCAGTAAAAGAATTTGAGCCTAAGGATGAAGTAAGGGTGGTGCCTCATGCAGTGGTAAGATATGGTGCTTATGTAGATAAGAGTGCTGTACTTATGCCAAGTTATGTCAATATAGGGGCTCGTGTAGGTAGTGGCACAATGGTTGACACATGGGCTACTGTTGGTAGTTGTGCTAGTATTGGTAAAAATGTTCATTTATCTGGTGGTGTAGGTATAGGCGGAGTTTTAGAGCCGCTACAAGCAAGACCTGTTGTGGTAGAAGACAATGTATTTATTGGAAGTAGATGTATTGTAGTTGAAGGTGTAATAATAGAAGAAGGTGCCATTTTGGGTGCTGGAGTAACCATAACAAAGAGTACCCCTATTGTTGATGTAAGATCAAAAGAAGCTAAGTATATAAAGGGAAAAGTTCCCAAAAACTCTGTTGTTATCCCCGGCACCAGGAAAAAGACTTTTCCAAGCGGTGATTATTATATTCCATGTGCTATGATAATAGGTGAGAGGACAAAAAGTTCAGATAAAAAAACTTCTCTTACTTCTGCACTAAGAGAGTTCGACATACAAGCATAAATCATGAAAGTAAAATGCTATAGAATTGATAATGATGTTGCTTTCCGTTCTAAAGGAAAGGTGGTTTACATTGACTCTTCTGATATACCTAAAGCAGATGTTCAGGTAAAGGTAATATATTCCAGTGTAAATTATAAAGATGCTCTTGCTGGAACAGGTAAAGGAAGAATTTTAAAAAAATTTCCTTTAAATGGAGGAATTGATTTTTCAGGTGTGGTTTTATCCAGTGGATCTGATGAATTTAAACCTGGTGATGAGGTTTTGGCAAACGGTAATGGTTTAAGTGAGATTATAGATGGGGGATATTCTCAAATTGTAAATATACACCAAAAATTTCTTATAAAAAAACCTGATGGTTTGACATTAAAAGAATCTATGATACTGGGTACCGCTGGTTTTACCGCTGCACTTTGTGTACACAGAATGCTGGTAAATGGACAGAGTCCTGACAAGGGTCCTATTTTGGTAACAGGTGCAACCGGAGGTGTTGGATCTTTTGCTATAAATCTATTTAGTAAACTTGGATATGAAGTCATTGCTATGACTTCTAAACTTGAACAGTTTGATTTTTTAACAAAATTAGGCGCTTCTAAAGTTACTACATTAGGTAAACTGAACTTAGACGCTTTAAAACCTTTGGGCAAAGGAATGTTTGGGGGAGCGGTTGACAATCTAGGTGGTGATGTATTGACAAGCTTAATACCGCACATAAATTTATGGGGTAATATTGCGTCCGTTGGTCTAGCTTCTGGTTTCAAAATCAATACTACCGTTATGCCGTTTATACTAAGAGGTGTTAGTATATTGGGAATAAGTTCAAATAATTGTGATATGGAGTTAAAAAAATCTATTTGGTCAAAACTGGCAAATGAACTAAAGCCAGATTGTTTGGACATATATAATGAAATAAGCCTAGATGAGCTAGATGAGGTCTTTGCTAAAATGCTTGAGAGAAAAACATGGGGAAGAACAATTGTTAAGATCGATCACTAAATTATGTTTGCTTTTTTCTATCACAACAGCTTGCTCCTCTGCTGATAAAAAAAATTCTAGGCTTAATGGGCTAGAAAAAGTAATGCCAGCAGAAGAAGAGGACTATACTTTAATTTCTTGGCCTGTTGGTATTGGGACCACAGTTTCAAGAGGTTATGAAAAAGGACATCATGGGATTGACATAGTAGGGGCCCACAGTTCACCTATTTTAGCAGCCCACAGTGGATATGTTATCTATAGTGGCAACGGGTATAGTGGCTATGGAAAAATGGTGCTTTTGGATAGTGGAAAAGGTTGGGCTACATTATATGCACACTTAGATAAAAACCTAGCTAAAGCAAAAATGTTTGTTTCAAGAGGGGATGTTATTGGTACTATGGGTAGTACAGGTGTTGTTACTGGGACTCACCTACATTTTGAATTAATGCACAACAAAACTGTTATAGATCCAAAACGATACTTACCTTTCAATAAATTAATCTCTTACCCAAAATAATAGCACTTAGTAAGATTAAAATAAATTCTGTTTAGAAAAATATACTTAGCTATTTTTATAGGGTTGTTTTGATAGTATTTGCTATACCACAAGCGTCTAGGCCATATTTTTTGTAAAGTTCAGTTTGTGTTCCGCTTTCTCCAAACACATCGGGGATACCTATTTTAGTTAATTTTGAGCTTGTGCCTATTTCACTCATCACATCTGCTACAGCACTACCCAGCCCTCCTATTATATTGTGATCTTCTGCCGTAAAAATATAAGAATAATTACTTATTATTTCTTTTATAAAAGAGGTATCTAGTGGTTTTATTGTATGAACATTATTTACAGATATGCTTATACCATCTTCTTTTAGCTTGTTGTAAGCATCCATTGCCAGACTTGTTTGATTTCCTGTTGCAAATACAGCTGCATCTCCACCTTGTGTTAAGTTAGTTATTTTATTAAAACAAAATTTATAATCTTTGTTAAAAACAGTATTAACATTCTGTCTGGTTAAGCGTACATAGGCGGGTCCTTTGTGTTCTTGTATTAGATATTTAATCATTTGTTTGGTTTCCAGATCATCGGAAGGAGATAGAATGTTCATGTTAGGTATGGATCTCATACATGCTATATCTTCTAGTGCCATTTGAGATGTTCCATCTTCACCAACTCCTACTCCTGCATGTGTTCCTATGAGTCTAACATTTGCATTCGAGTATCCGACGCTTAATCGGATTGTGTCGAACCTTCCTGTTAAAAAAGCTCCAAAAGAGCAGAGAAATGGAATTTTTCCGTCAAATGCCATACCACATGCTACGCCTATCATATTGGCTTCTTGTATTCCCATTTGAAAAAATCTGTCCGGATATTTTTTTGCAAAGCTTGCTGACTTTGTACTTTTTGAAAGATCTGCATCTAAGACAACTACATTTTTGTTAGCTCCTCCATATTCTAGTAAAGCTTCGCCAAAACTTGCTCTTGTGGCTTTCATTTGTGACCTCTTATTTGCTTAAGAGCTTTTTCAAGTTCTTGTTTATTGGGTGCTACACCATGCCATTTGTTATCTTTTTCCATGAAATCAACACCCTTGCCTTTAACGGTGTCTGCAATGATTATGGTAGGTTTTTTTATTGATTTTGCTTTCTTAAATGCTCTTATCATTGCTGTAAAACTATGTCCATTTACTTTTAAAACATTCCATTTAAATGCTTTAAATTTATCCTTAATTGGTTCGAGACTCATTATGTCTGTTACCTTTCCATCTATTTGATATTTGTTCCAGTCAAGTATTACACATAGATTATCCAACTTGCGGTTTCCAGCGTATAGTATGGCCTCCCAAATTTGACCTTCTTGTGATTCACCATCTCCTATTAGGCAATATACTCTGTTATCTCTGTTATCTAGTTTAGCTGATAAACTCATACCAATGGCCACGGATAATCCTTGTCCCAGTGATCCGGTAGATGCTTCAACAGCTGGAAGTCTGACCTTATCGGGATGACCTTGGAATGGGCTATTTAATTTTCTTAAACTTAAAGTATCTTCAGGAGGGAAAAAACCTGAATAAGCCAGAGTAGCATATAGTGCAGGGACTGCATGTCCTTTGCTTAAAACAAATCTATCTCTGTTCGGATCACTTGGATTTTTTGGATCAAAGTTCATCTCTGAAAAAAACAGTGTGGTAATAATGTCTATTGCAGAAAGTGAACTGCCGGGATGACCACTTTTAGCTTCATAAATCATATTCAAAATAAGCTCTGCGCTTTTTTTACTTTGAGTTTTTAGTTTACTTGTTAATATCATATATTGTACTTGTAGTTATTGTTTATAGACTTAATGTAAATGACTTAAGCTTAGTTAGTAAAGTTGTTATACTACACATAGAAAGCTGGGGGAGCCAGCTTTTTTGTTATACTCAATAAGTACTTAGCCTAGCTTATCTTTAAGAAGACCTTTAGGTTGACTTGCAACTAGTTAATGACATAGATCTACACATGTTTTGGATTATGACAAACTTCCCAAAGTAGAGTTACACTGTCACTTAGAATGTGCATTTAGGTTAGAAACCATTTTTAATGTGGTAAAAAGGCTAAAGCTTCAACTTCCGCACGATATCAATGAATTTAAAAACAAAGTTTTACTTACAAAACCAGAGCTTGATCTAAAAACAGCGCTTAGTAAGTTTTTAATTATCCAGCAGTGTTTTAAGGACGAGCAGTTTATAGAAAAGTTAGCCTATGAATATATAGAGGACGCATATAAGCAAGGAGTTAAGGTTTTAGAGCTTAGGTATTCACCCTCTTTTATACAAAGCGGTGATAACAAACTTGCCTTCGAAAGAATACATGAGCTTATAAGACTTGGTGTTTCTAAAGCTAAGAAATATGACATAGAAGTTGGTATTATTGGCATAATTGGAAGAAATGATCCATTAGAGCTGGCTACTAAAGTATGTGATTTTATTGTAAAAAACAAAGATACTTTTGTGGGAATAGATTTGGCAGACAATGAACAAGACTTTGACTGTAAACCCTTTGCTCCTCTTTTTGCCAAAGCAAGAGATAACGGCATGAAGATAACTATACATGCTGGAGAAGCAATTTATCCTGGAAATACTCAGAGTGTTATAGATGCTATAGAAATTTTGGGTGCCAGTAGAATAGGTCATGGTATTCAGATAATAAATGATAAAAGAGCAATTGATGTGGTGTTAAAAAATGATGTTCTCTTAGAAGTGTGTCCAACCAGTAATTATCTAACAGGCTCTGTTAATTCCATAAAGGAGCATCCTATAAAAAAACTAATGAATAACGGTGTGAAAGTTTCTATCAACTCCGATGATCCAGGAATCTTTGACTGCCCTATATCTGGTGAATATGAAGTACTTCACAACGCATGTGGTTTTGAGAAAGAGGACTTTGCTAAATGCAATGAAGATGCATTCAGGGCAAGCTTTATCAATAAAAACAAACTTTCTAGATTTGACAATCTTTTTTTAACATAAACTTTTTTTGATAAGTTCTCTTTTTATGACTGTTGTTAGTGAACAGCAGTTTTATTTTGTTGTTTGAGGTGTGCCTCTGTTACTGCTATGTTCGTTAATGAGAATGGCAATGGGGTTATACCCTCGTACCAATGCAAGACGAGATGCGGTACGCCCATCATTATCCTCTGCACCTGAATCCAACTCACTGCCTGATGCTAGTAGTGTCTCTACTATTTCCAATTGTCCTTCGAATGCAGCCCAATGTAAGGCCGTTCTACCCATTCTATCTTTTTTATTTACATCTAGATTTTGAACTATAAAAAGCAGCCTAACAATTGATGAAGCTCCTTGTTTGGAGGCAACAATAAGAAGTGTTTCCCCTGCTTCATTTTGCATGTTTATATCTATTTCAGGGTAATTTTGAAGAAGCTGCTGAGTAGCTTCTGCATCTCCTGCACCGACAGCTTCAAATAAGGCTTGTTTTAATTCAATAGACTCCTGGCTTTCGCAACCAAAGCTTGTTATGCAAAACAATAACAACAAAACTAATGATACAAACTTTCTGAATCTATTCATTTTTGTTTCTTACTCCAGCTACATCACTAAGATTAACCATAAATCACTACAAGATAAGTGCTTACGCTTAGTGTTAAATGTATTTTGTATGAAATTAAAATGTGAATGCTCAAAAGAGTCTTAGCTTAGCAATTTGGGCTTAGGAGAGGATCCAAAAGAATCTGGGTGTAGTGGGTGTTTTTTGCGGGTACCAAAAATCTATTCCTTTATCAATTCATTAGCCTGATCATATAGCCATTCGTATCCACTAAAGTACCAACTAAGAAAATCTTCCAACATATTCTCATCACCATTTTCGTGTAAATCGAAAGCATCTAGAGTAATTTGATCATATAGCCATACATATCCACCAAAATAGTAGCTAATAAAATTGCCATTCTCACCTTCTACTGGGTCCATTAATCGTGGTTGTGTCTTATGATTAAAGTTCTCTTTTTTTTCAAATAACAGCTCCACGATCTCGGGGTGTTTAAGATTAATAGCCAAGTCTAACGCCGTTAGACCATTTTTATCTCTTCTGTACAAGTTTCTCACATCAGGGTCATTTAAAATTCTTAGAACAGCATCCCTGTCAGCATTAGCAACTGCATGCATCAATACTGTCTCTCCCTCGTCATTTATTAGATTCCTCACGGGGATTTCTTCGGTCAGAGCAGATTCTTTAGATTCTTGAGCATGAGCTGACACAGTTTGTAGCAAAAATGTAATGATAATGAAATTTCGTATTTTCATTTAACACCTCTATTTATAAGTTTGTTGTTTGAAGTTTTATTTTTTTTACTTTGATCTGTGGTGAACCGCATAGTTACTAAACTCTCCATATTCATGGAGTTTGTTGTAGAGGGTTTTTATAGTAATCCCTAATGCATTGGCAGCTCTTGTTTTGTTGCCATCATAATACTTAAGCGAGCTTAAAATATATCGTTTTTCAAGTTCATGAACCGTGATAGCAGGGTCATAGTCCTCTGTTACTGTTCTTTGATCAGGGTAGAGGATAGGCTGAGGTAGATCTGTTGGCATTACTGTATGTCCTTCAGATAGGATTTGTAGCCTTTCACATATATTTTGAAGTTCTCTTACATTACCCGGCCAATCATACTTACACAATATTTCCATGGCCTCAGGGCTTATGTCACAACCTCTGTTTAAGTGTTTGTACTTACTTTTATTTAAAAAGTGATTTACTAATAGTGGTACATCATCTCTTCTTTTTCTAAGAGGCGGTACACTCAATGTTATTGTGTTGATTCTGTAAAATAAATCTTCTCTAAAGTTGTTATTATCAACCTCAAAATCTATGTTTCTGTTAGTAGCACTTAGCAACCTGATATTTACTTTTACAGGTATTTTACCTCCAACTCTATAAATCTCACCTTCTTGAATAAATCTTAAGAGTTTGGCCTGCATACCTTGAGATAACTCACCTATTTCATCTAAAAACAAAGTTCCATCATGAGCAGTCTCAGCTAAACCAATCTTTTTTTGATAGGCTCCTGTAAAAGCTCCTTTCTCATGACCAAACAACTCACTTTCAAGCAAAGATTCTCTTAGTGCACCACAGTTTATGGCAATGAATGGTTTGTCCTTTCTGTCAGATTTATCATGAATAGTTCTAGCTATAAGTTCCTTTCCAGTTCCACTTTCACCCAAAATTAATACATTTGCCTTTGAGTTAGAAACTCTATCAACCATGGTAAACAACTGGTGCATGGCCGGAGACTTATATACAACAGGGGTACCTAATTTTTTAGATACATAACCTTTAGAAGATCCTTGTTGATCGGTGTTGTAGGGTAAAATCGTATTTCCATTTGCTTCTGTCATATTACATATACCTCATTTGTTTGTTTTATTCGTGATTATTGATTTTTGTTATTTCTTTATTTCTTAAGTTGCCTATGTTAGATGTTAGAAGACCGAATTAGCCTGTATCAATTTGAGCCACTCGTAGCGATGGATGCATGATACACCAGAATTAAAAAAGTTACAAGAAATTTTTTAAAAATAAAAATATTAATAATTTTAAATACTTATATCTAAATAGTTAAGAATATCCTTAAAATTATCACTTTTTTATATGCTTAAATAAGGTGGTTTAAGCTCAATTTATTTCGCTTATATTTTAATCTTTTTTACTTTTTACATGCTCGATAGTTTTCGTGTCATGTGTTTGGTGTTCATATTTTTTGAATTTATTTTTGGTGGAGGGGGGAGGATTCGAACCCCCGTAGGCATAAGCCAGCAAATTTACAGTCTGCCCCATTTGGCCACTCTGGTACCCCTCCTATCTGTTTGGTTGGTGTAATATACTTATTTGATAACTTAAGTGCAAGTTTTATGCTACAAGCAAACTCATGCCAGCTTCAAACACGGACACCATGGTTTTATTAGCCCAAACTTCAAAAGGTTTGTTTGATGTGCTGGATTCTGAATTAAGAAAACTTGGGCTTAACACCAAAAAAAGTCAAGACGGAATATATTTTGATAACAAAAATAAATCATTAAATGAAAATTGTTACCTAGCTAATTTACATTTAAGGACTGCAACTAGAATACTTATTAACATTAAATCTTGTGAAGTTAGAAACTATGAAGAGTTATATCAGAATATGTTTGATATGGACTTTTCTAAGTTTATCACAGTATCCCAGACTATAAAGGTGGAAGCTGATGTAGTTGGTAGTACTTTTAAAGACTCTAGATTTGTTTCACTTAAAGCTAAAGATGCTGTGGTAGATAAATTTAGAAAGGATTATAATGATAGACCCTCTGTTGATAAGGAAAACCCCGATCTCATCATATATATAAAAATTTATCATAATATTATGACTGTTTTTTTAGACTCCTCCGGTATCACTTTATCTAAAAGAGGTTATAGAAAGCATTCCACAAAAGCTCCTTTAAGAGAACATATGGCGGCTGGTATTTTGCTTCTATCTAATTGGGATCAAAACTCCCCAGTAGTAGATCCAATGTGTGGATCAGGAACTATATTAATCGAAGCAGCTCTAATTGCTTTAAACTCAGCTCCAGGTCTTTTTAGAAATTCCTTTTCTTTTCAAAAATGGACAACTTTTGATGACGATTTATGGAGTAGGTTGCTGGAAGAAGCAGAGAGTAATGAAAAAGAATCTTTAGACTATAAATTTTATGGATCTGACATAAGTGGCAATGCAATTGATGCTTCTATATCTAATGCTAAAAAAGCTGGAGTAATTGATTACATAGATTTTAAAGCCCATGCAGTTGATGATTTAGAGTGCAATTGTAACAAAGGAATAATAATAGTTAATCCACCCTACGGAGAAAGACTCGATAGTGATCGCTTGACAGATGATTATAAAGATCTCTCATATGCATTAAAACACAAAATGAAAGGGTGGACATCTTGGGTATTAAGCTCTGATAGTAACCTTACTAGAAATTTGGCAATGAAAGCATGTGAGAAATTTAGTCTCTTAAATGGTGCAATACCATGCAAGCTAATGAGGTATGATATTTTGTAAATGCTGTGCAAAATAAGCAGCAGCACCCACCAATACAGGTATTATCAAATATAAAAATAATTTTTGATTGAGCTTGAATATTAAAGTTACAAGTCCACCAAATATAATCCAAACCAATATCTTAAGTATAAGCCAAATTGAAAAGCTTAAATTTAATTTTGCAATTAAACCAAATCCAGAAACAGCAATCAAAAGAAGAGATATCCCATGCATCAACATCAGATGAGTTTTAGAAGCACCAGAGTTTGTAATAGAAAATTGGATCATCCCACCTAAGGACACAACCAATAATGATATCCCCACAAAATGAACAACTGTGTAAAATTCCGTACTCATACCTGATCCCTTCCTAAACACTGACTGAATAAGTTAAAAAATTTGGTTTTGCAAGCTTTTAGCTCAGCGTTTTAAAAAAGGCTTTCAGTACGATGGCACCCATGGTGAAGAGGAAGGAAAAGAGGGCCTAGGGGGTTCAGGAAGAGGAGGAGGTGGAGGCATGTAAGGTTTAAAAGGTTCATTAAAGCTAGGTGTTTCAATTACAGGTGGAGTAATTTCAGGTACAGATGGAGGGTCTGGAATATGAAAACTGTTTATGCCACCAGGGTTAGCATGGGGTGAAGAAAAGGAAGGCCTAGGGGGTTCAGGAAGAGGTGGTGGTGGAGGCATGTAAGGTTTAAAAGGTTCATTAAAGCTAGGTGTTTCAATTACAGGTGGAGTAATTTCAGGTACAGATGGAGGGTCTGGAATATGAAAACTGTTTATGCCACCAGGGTTAGCATTAGGTTGAGGAGCATAATGAGTACCAGACGAAGAAGGTAAAGGGTCGATGTTTCTAAATGGTTTATGCATTTGCTGATCATGTCCAAAGGGTTTGTGTTTTCGTTTGTGTAGGGAATCATGTCCAAAGGGTTTGTGTTTTCGTTTGTGTATAGAGTCACGGCCAAAGGGTTTGTGTTTTCGTTTGTGTATAGAGTCACGGCCAAAGGGTTTGTGTTTTCGTTTGTGTATAGAGTCACGGCCAAAGGGTTTGTGTTTTCGTTTGTGTAGGGAATCATGTCCAAAGGGTTTGTGTTTTCGTTTGTGTATAGAGTCACGGCCAAAGGGATCATGATCAGTAGTACGATGCATGTTGTTTATATTGTTATGGGTACAGTTAGGATCAAAATTGACTGCTTGATTGCAATATTCGTAAACAGAACCATGTCTGTTGTAAGTACCCGTACTGCTACATGAAGTATTTAAAATACCAAATAATCCAACAAAAAATATAGTTTTATAAAAGCAGGTAATGCTATTTGTTTTAGGGTCAAAGATCACGAAGCCATCGTAGCATATATTAAGAGAAAGTAATTATTTTTTTAACTTTTGATATTTTATACAAGTTTTTATTGCTTATACTATACTTTCAGTGTTTTATTCAGTGATTATTATTTTCTAATTTCCATTGGAGGTTTTGTTGTGGGTGATGTTGATATGAATGCTGGCATCGAAGCTGGTATAAATGTTGGTATATTATCCGGTATTTTTGGTGTTGTAGGTCTTATATTTGCAAGTTTTTTGTATTTCAAAGTTAAGCGTGCTTCTGCTGGTACTGACAGGATGATTGAAATTGCAAAAGAAATTCACTCGGGTGCAATGGCTTTTTTGCGAGCTGAGTACAGTGTACTTAGTATTTTTGTTTTAATTTTGGCTGTAGTTTTTACTGTTTTCTTTAATGTAGAAACTGCAATTTGTTTTGTTAGTGGTGCTGTTTGTAGTGCTTTGGCCGGTTGGCTTGGTATGAAGGCTGCAACTAAGGCAAATGTAAGAACCGCTGCTGCTGCTAAGGATAAAGGTGAATCAGAAAGCCTTCTAATTGCCTTTGAAGGTGGTGGAGTTATGGGCTTATCCGTGGCAAGCTTAGGTTTGTTGGGCCTTGGTATTTTGTTTTATTTTTTTGGCGGTAGTCCTGAAACTGTAGGTATGATTTCTGGTTTTTCTATGGGTGCATCTTCCATTGCCTTATTTTCCAGAGTCGGGGGTGGAATTTTTACTAAAGCTGCTGATGTGGGTAGTGATCTTGTAGGTAAAGTTGAAGCCGGTATTCCAGAAGATGATCCGAGAAACCCTGGTGTTATAGCAGATAATGTAGGTGATAATGTAGGTGATGTGGCTGGTATGGGTGCTGATATTTTTGAATCCTATGTTGGTGCAATGATAGCCTCTATTGCAATAGCCGCAACCATGTCCAGTGAAGCTATGTTTAATTTAAGCTCTAGTATTACTGATGAGGATATATTGCGCTCAAAACTACTGTCCTTTCCTTTAATGTTGTCCGTTTTAGGTTTGTGTGCATCACTGGTTGGTATATTTTCCATTAACTTTTTAAAAAAACTAAACCCTCGTAGTGCTCTTAATTTCTCAACTTTTACAGGTGGTATTTTATTTTTAATTTTCACTTTTATATGTGTAAAGTCGATGGGTTTTGGTTTAGGAATTTATTGGGCTATTTTGTCAGGAACTCTGGCCGGTGCATTCATTGGTAAAATTACCGAGTACTACACTGCCGACAAACCTGTTTATAGGATAATGGAGAGTTCAAAGACCGGCCCTGCTACTAATATTATTACTGGAATTGCGGTTGGTTTAGAGTCCTGTGCAGCTCCTTTAGCTTTAATATGTTGTTCTATTTTTGTATCCTATAATCAAGCTGGTCTATATGGCATAGCAATGGCTGCGGTTGGTATGCTAGCCACTGTTGGTATTACTATGACTGTAGATTCCTACGGACCTGTTGCTGATAATGCTGGTGGTATATCTGAGATGGCTGGGCTTGGAAGTGATGTGCGTAAGATTACAGATAACCTAGATGCTTTAGGTAATACTACAGCTGCCATTGGTAAAGGGTTTGCAATAGGTTCTGCCGCTTTAACAGCTCTTGCTTTATTTGTAGCTTACACTCAGGCTGTGAACTCTAGCTTAACCGCGGCTGGTAAGGATCTTCTTAGCATGGATGTATCTGATCCCAATGTTGTTATTGGTTTATTTTTAGGAGCTGTTGTCCCTTTACTAGCTGGTTCAATGACAATGACATCTGTTGGTAAAGCTGCATCTCAAATGGTTGCTGAAATTAGACGGCAGTTTAGAGAGATTCCAGGATTACTAAAAGGTGAAGGTAAGCCTGACACTAAAAGATGTGTAGATATTGCTACTAAATCTGCTTTAGTTGAGATGATAGCTCCTGGTGTTGTAGCTGTGGCTGCTCCTGTTGCGGTCGGTTTTGGTTTAGGACCAGCATCATTAGGTGGCATGTTGGTTGGTAGTTTATTAGTTGGTGTGGTGTTAGCATTACTGATGTCAAATGCTGGTGGTTCTTGGGATAATGCAAAAAAGTATATAGAAAAGGGAGAACTTAGTGGTGAGTCTAAAGGTGGTGAGGCCCATAAGGCTGCTGTTATTGGTGACACCGTAGGAGATCCGTTCAAAGATACAACGGGCCCTTCTATGAATATTTTGGTTAAGCTGATGTCTATTGTAGCATTAATAATAGCCCCTTTGATTATTTAACTTTCGAAGGAGCCAAAACTAATTGTTGTAATGATAAAAAATTTTTTATTTTCTTTAGTTTTCATATCGACACTTATCTTTTGTTTAAGAGTAATAGAAAACACTAGGGTAGAACCTAAAGTTTTTGACAAGCTTTTAAATGGTAATGTGTCTGTCATGGTTACGTTTAAAGATCAGCTTAATGATGTATTTTTAGATCACATAGCTTCTTACCCTGTTTCTGAAAGGGGAAAAGTTTTATATAATTTTTTAACTAACCTAGCTTTAAATAGTCAACGTGATGTAGTGGATTTTTTAAACTCTGTTGATGTGTTGTATAAGAGACATTACTTGATTAATGCTATATTCGTACAATCTGCTGGGGAAGAAGTTGTTAAAAAACTATCTAAATTTAATGAAATAGACAGAATATTTTTAATTTCAAATGTCACTGAAGTTACCCATACTACTGGTGTTACCAGTTTAAGTGGTATAAACAATAATTCTAGCTTGGGTGGTAAACAGCAACTGCCACCAGTGGAGTATCCACCACAAGTTTCTGTAGAACCTAATATATCTTATATAGGTGCTGATAAAGTTTGGGAAGAGTTCACTGATGGTGAAGGAATTGTGGTTGCAAGTCAGGATACTGGAGCTGATTGGTCTCACGGAGCTTTGGTAGATCAATATAGAGGATCAACAGGTGATAAACCCCAGCATGATTTTAATTGGCATGATGCTGTTGAGCATTCGTTAATAAGTTATGCTGAGAACAATCCATGTGGCTACAGCTCTTCTATACCTTGTGATGATCTCAGTCACGGTACACATGTGTTGGGAATTGCTGTAGGAAGCGATGGAACAAATTTTACTGGAGTTGCACCTGGGGCTTCTTGGATTGCGTGTAGAAATAAGGATATGGGTGTAGGTAACCTGTCTACTTATTTGGGGTGTTTTGAATTTTTCTTTGCTCCTTACAAAGTAGGAGGTGATCATATGACAGATGGTGATCCTTCAAAAGCTCCACATATTATAAATAACTCGTGGAGTTGCCCTGGCACTGAGGGTTGCTTTCAAGATGAATTATTAGATGTGTTAAAAATTTTGAAAACTGCTGGAATTTTTGTGGTTGTTTCTGCTGGTAACTCCGGCCCTGGTTGTTCCAGTATTGAAAGTTCTCCTGCATGGCATACAGATCACTCCTTTTCTGTTGGTGCTATATTTTATGTGACAGATGAAATTTGGCATTTGTCTTCTAGAGGTCCTTCATCTTACACTAATAAAGTTGCACCTCATATAGTTGCTCCTGGTATGAACATTAGGTCTTCTTTGTCAAATGGTCTATTTGGTGATGATTGGTATGGTACTTCGATGGCAACACCTCATGTTGCTGGTGCAATTGCACTTGTTTGGTCTGCTAATAAAAGTTTAATTGGTCAAGTAGATAAAACCGCTCAAATTTTAATGGACACAGCTACTCCAAAATTTGCGAGAGTTGTTTGTGGTAATAATAAAAATAAAATTCCAAACAACACTTATGGTCATGGTATACTTGATGTTTATAGAGCCGTTCAACTTGCAATTTCTAACTTCTAATATCCTGAGGCACTAGTATGCATTGCTTATTATTGTATCTTGTTTATAGGTAATCAATGGAACATTTTAGTAGTAGTTTTAAATTAGTGGGTGTGACGGTAAGAGTTTTATTTGTAAAGCTGTTAAAAAAAATATTTTTTAAGTATTATATAAAGTTGAAAGTTGTAGGAAACATAGAGGAGGTGTTAGACAAATACCCCAAACTCTTGTTTATATCAAATCACTCAAGTCATCTAGATGCCCCTGCCATTACAACGATAGTTTCTACCAAAAGATGTTTTGATCTTTATGTAACTGCTGCTAAGGATTACTTTTTTTCTAACCCTTTTATTAGTTTTTTTTCGAAACATTGTATGAGGGCTATTCCTGTTGATAGAAATGAAAAAGGTCAAGACACTCTTATGCTATGTATGTCTCTCTTAAAAAAGTTAGATAAAGTTTGGCTTTTGGTATTTCCTGAAGGAACAAGATCCTTAGATGGTAAGATACATATGTTTAAAAAAGGTGCTGATATTATTTCAAAAAAAACCGATACTCCAGTTTTATTTTTCTTTATAGATGGCGCATTTGAAGCTTGGCCTAAAGCAAATTGGTTTGCAAAATATGGCAAAACACTTACTATCCATGTAGGCCCTGTAAAAACTTTTGAAAATCAAGATATCTACGAAAGTTATAAAGCTTGGGTTGACACAATAAAGCCCAACATGTTCATTGACTCCAAGGGTGAGTAAAACTTTTTCGAACTAAAAATTTTTTAATGATTTAAGTGCTTGGTTTCGTGGTCTAGCAAAAATACTTTATTATGCATTCCTCCTGAAAAACCACCTAGTCCATTTGAGGATACAACTCTGTGACAAGGAATAATAATTGGTATTGGATTTTTCCCATTAGCTGTTCCCACAGCTCTATATGCTTTTGGTTTGTTGATCATTTTGGCTTGTTCTTTGTAGCTTATTGTGGCACCAAATTTAATTTGTCTTAAAGCTTGCCATACTTGTTTTTGAAATGATGTGCCTTCTAAATCCAGAGGTATATTGAATGATTTTCTTTTACCATTAAAATATTCTTTCAGTTGTTTTGTGGCTTCTTTTGTTATGTGGTTTTGTGTAGATTTTTTGATGGCAATATTTTTTTCATAAGCTCTGTTTTCAAAGTGTAGTTCTTTTACACCTTTATCAGAAGCTATTAGAACAAGAGTTCCCATTGTTGTATTGATAGTTGTTTGAAAGTTCATACTACAAGTTTTATTTTAGGTAGCTTGTTTGTTCAACAAAAATTTTAATTTAAAGGTCTTCCGAACGAAGCAAAAAATAAGGAGGCTATGCCTACTTTGGTTCAATTGGCTCACGGGATAAATCTTTATATTTTCCAATTGAAATAATCTCCCTGCGGTCGGTTTTTTTGCTGAGTGGTTGCCCAGCTCTGGAACACGATGCCAAATCTGGCCTCTAAAGATCTTCCGAATTGGGTAAAAACTGGAGCGCAAGACGGGGTTCAAACCCGCGACCTTCGCCTTGGCAAGGCGACGCTCTATCAGCTGAGCTACTTGCGCAAATGATGATCTGGAAAAGCTAATACCACCCTCAAAGTAAGTCAAGAAACCATAAACTAATGGTTGGTTTTGTTCTTTGACCACAACTTGTAGTATTCCAAGCCTGACACAATACTGAACACTACGCTGAGCCACAACACATAGTAAGCCGCCAGGTGAAGCCAATCATAAATTTTAAAATTTAAACTGTCAGGGTTTACAAATAACAAAGGTATTGCACTCATCTGCAAAGCAGTCTTCCACTTTCCAGACTTGCCAGCTCCTATAACATTAAGATCACTTGCAGCACTAATTCTTATTCCATTAACCAAGATGTCTCTTACAACTAGTATCGTTAGTAAAAATGGATCAATTCTTTTTAGGTAAAGCAACATTATCAAAACACTAGTAACAAGCCCTTTATCTGCTGAATGATCAAAAATTTTACCAAAATTAGTACCTAAATTTAATTTTCTAGCAAAAAATCCATCATAATAATCAGTAATAGCAGCTATTATAAATATGACAGCAGCAGTTAGCTCAGACCATAAAGAGCCTACATATAAAAACGCCAATATAGGTGTTATTAAAATGAGCCTGGATAATGTAACTTTGTTTGGTAAAGTAAAGTCCATATATAAATACACTATAATTAATCAGACTTTATACAAACTATTTTTTGACGCATAATATTAATAGCTTCTTAGAAAGAGATCATTATGCTTATCAAAGTATGTTAGTTGTAGGGGGTCTATGTACAGAAATCTGGCTTTGGAGTTTGTTAGGATTACAGAGGCAGCTGCGGTTGCTAGCTCAAAGTGGATGGGCAAAGGTGATCCTGTGGCTGCTGATAGGGCTGCTGTGGATGCCATGAGGGAAGCTTTCTCCAAACTAGATATAGATGGAACTGTAGTTATAGGGGAAGGGGAACGAGATAAAGCCCCAATGCTTTATATCGGAGAGAACGTAGGTAAATCAGAAAAAAATTGCCCCAAAATAGACATTGCTCTGGATCCTTTAGAAGGTACTTCTATTTGTGCAAATGGTGGTTATGGTGCTTTAAGTGTGATAGCTGCTGGAGGTGAGGGTAGTTTTCTTCATGCACCTGATGTGTATATGGACAAAATTGCTGTAGGTCCCAAAGCTAAGGGTGCAATAGATATAACAAAATCTCCAACCCATAATATCAACAAAGTGGCAAAAGCTTTAGGTAAGAGCCCCAAAGAGCTAACAACTATAATACTGGATAGAGATAGACACTTGGATTTAATTAGTGAAGTAAGAAGTGTTGGAGCGAGAATACATATGATAGGTGATGGAGATGTTTCTGCTGCCATTTCAACATCATATCCAAATTCTGGGATAGATATGTTACTGGGTATCGGAGGAGCTCCAGAAGGAGTATTAGCTGCTGCTGCACTGAAATGTTTAAATGGAGATATGCAGGGCAAACTAAAATTTAAAGATGAAGAAAAGGATAGAGCCAGATCGATGGGCATAACAAATTTTGATAAAGTTTACACAATAGATGAATTAGCGGGAAATGATGTTATCTTTGCAGCGACAGGTGTAACAGATGGCTCATTATTAGACGGAGTGAAGTTTTTACCCAATAAAAAGGCTAAAACATTTTCCATAGTGATGAGATCAAAAACTGGTACAATTAGGTATATTGATACTACTCATGCGTTGTATAAAAAAAACCTTTGAGGAAAGTTGATGACAGAAGTTACCACATCTGAAATTTTTAATTGCTCTGTTGATGAGTTTTACAAAATTCTGGTGGACTATGAAAGTTATCCAGAATTTGTAAATGAAATTTCTAAATGTATTATACTAGAAACTGATGGCAACAAACAGCTTGTAGAGTATGAAGTTAAGATTGTAAAAGCATTCACCTATAAGTTGTGGATGATAAAAGAAGCTCCCAATAAGATTTCATGGGAGGTAGCAGATGATAATATATTTAAACTAAATTCTGGATTTTGGAAACTTGAACCAACAGACAACAAGTGTAAGGCAACTTATCACCTAAAATACCAGCTAAAAGTGTTTGTACCTAATTTAATAGAAAAAACCCTGGCAGAAGTTAACCTTCCAAACGTAATGAGCTCCTGCCACAAACGAGTGAGAGATCTTTATGAAGAACAAACGCAAAGAAAGCGGCACAAACAATAAAAACTTTTCTGAAGCTGTAAAAAATCTTATTGAAGCAGCAGCAGGCACTGTTTTTACGACAGAGGAAGTTATAAGAAATACTCTAAGTGATAGAAAACTTCCAAAGGACTTATTAAAATCAGCTATCAAGAGTGCTAGTCAGTCTAAAAAAGCTTTATATGACAAAATTAGTGGAGAAGTTAAAAAGTCTCTAGATAAAGTTGATTTTGTGCATGAGGCTTCCAGATTTATTAAAGATCATAAATTCAAAATCAACATAGAAATTGAGAAAAAATCTAAACCAAAAACAAAACGCAAAAAGAAAAGCTAAGAAGAAAACGAAAACCAACACTGATCCCCGTTGCCAAAAAAGTGACTGGCATAAGCTTATGCCGTTTCTTGGAACGCACATTTTACATAACCTTAAGTTATTATTGCAAAATTCATCCATCTATGCTACAAAAGCACTCAAAGGCAATCAGCTCTACTCGCTTTAATTTAAGAACCAAGAGTTACAGGATCGGCGAAACAAGATCATAGCAAACGAGATACACATTGCTATAACTTTTTTTAGAAAATCCCAGTATTTTTTATTCTCCCGGAATGATGTCTTTAGGCGAGACACAATTAAGGTAAAATATGTTTTGTTGTCAAACTGGGGACAATGTTTAGTGGAATGGTTGGTTGTGAGATTCACTGGAACGTAATTCGCCTGCTAAAAAATAACAAGTCAGTTGATTCAATGGGCTATATTATTAAACTTTATATTTTGCTCATTGAAAGAACCAGTAGAGCTGATTTGTTGGTTTTGTTCGGAAGACCTTTAGTCTTGCTTAGCTTATTTTTGTGTTGTAGCTTCTAAAAAATTTGTGGATACTCCACTGCTAATGGAAGAGTTTGTTAATAGACACATAGGCCCTGGCGATAAAGAAATAGCTAAAATGCTTGAATTTTTATCTCTGTCAAATACCGCTGGTGTTACCAGTACGGCTGGTGTTACCAGTTTGGATGAGCTAACTTCTAAAACAATTCCAAATAATATTAGAAGTAATACAACTCTAGATCTAAAACCAACCAGTGAACATGATGCTTTAGAGCGCGCAAAATGTTTAGCACAAAAAAATTTTGTTTATGAAGATTACATAGGGATGGGTTATTATCCAACTATTACACCAAAAGTAATTTTGAGAAATATTTTAGAAAGCCCTGGTTGGTATACGCAATATACTCCTTATCAATCTGAAATTTCACAAGGAAGATTGGAAGCACTCTTAAACTTTCAAACTATGATCTGTGAGCTTACCAGTATGGATATAGCAAATGCATCCATGTTGGATGAATCCACAGCTACCGCAGAAGCTGTCAGCATGATGGTGGATACTCCACTGGTAGTGGATACTCCACCGGTAGTGGATACTCCACTTGCATATGATCCTGGTAAAAGTGTGCTTGTATCAGATGCTGTTCACCCTCAAACACTAAAAGTGCTTCAGACAAGATTGTCTCCTTTAAACATTAAAATGGATATTAAAAATTTTGAATCAGATAGTTTAGATCTATCCAAGTACTTTGCAATTGTAATTCAATACCCTGACACCTATGGCAATGTGAACACTTACAAAGATATAATAACTAAAGCCAATGATCACAGTATAAGAAAAATTTTTATTGCTGACTTACTTGCACTTACATTATTCAAACCTCCTGGAGAGCTGGGTGCTGATGTAGTGGTTGGAACTACTCAGAGATTTGGTGTTCCTATGGGATTCGGCGGACCTCATGCAGCTTACATCGCAACTAAAGATAAATATAAGAGACTTTTACCAGGTAGAATTGTAGGTGTTTCAAAAGATGTACACAGTAATCCAGCACTTAGATTAAGTATTCAAACCAGAGAACAACACATTAGAAGATCTAAAGCCACAAGCAATATTTGTACAGCACAGGCTCTACTAGCAATAATTGCAAGTATGTACGCAGTTTATCATGGACCTAAAGGTTTAAAAAATATAGCTCTTAGAATACATAAACTTACTACACTACTTAAAAACAGTCTAAAATCATCATTCGATGTGGATACTCCACTGGTAGTGGATACTCCACCAGTAGTGAATACTCCACTGGAGGTTGTCACAAAAACTCACTTTGACACTCTAACTATTAAAACAAAAGATGCTTTAAAAATTATTAACAAAGCACACGATAACAAAATTAACTTTAGATACATCAATAAGGAAACACTTGGTATATCACTCAATGAAACCACAAAAGATAAAGATATATACAACATCCTTAAAATATTCGATCTTAAAAAATCTAACGTGAATAATGACAACATTGTGGTAGATACTCCACTGGTAATTGATAAAGCTGTAGCAAGAACAACTGACTTCATGACCCATGAAGTTTTCAACACATATCATTCAGAGACTAAAATGTTACGCTATATAAATCAACTTTGCATGAGAGATTTATCTCTAACTCACTCAATGATTCCATTAGGTTCTTGTACAATGAAACTAAATGCTACTACCGAAATGTTACCTTTATCATGGCGTGAGTTTTCTAACATACATCCCTTTGCGCCGGAAAACCAGGTTGTGGGCTATTTAGAGCTTATCTCAGAGCTAGAGGAATGGCTTTGTAAATTGACGAGATTCGATGCTGCAAGCTTACAGCCTAATGCAGGATCTCAAGGTGAGTATGCAGGGTTATTGGTTATAAGACAATATCATAAAATAAAAGGTGAAAATAGAGATGTATGTCTTATACCAACTTCGGCACATGGAACAAATCCAGCAAGTGCTGTTATGGCAGGTTTAAAAGTTGTAGAAATTAATTGTGATAAAAATGGAAATATAGATCTATCGCATCTAAAGCTAAAGGCAAAAGAGCATGAGAAAAATCTATCTAGCTTGATGATCACATACCCTTCTACACATGGAGTTTTTGAAGAAGATATTATGGAAATATGTGATGTTGTACACAAGCATGGAGGACAAGTTTACTTAGATGGTGCAAACATGAATGCTCAACTTGGTTTATGTTACCCTGGTGAATATGGAGTTGATGTATGTCATTTGAATTTGCATAAAACTTTTTGTATTCCACATGGAGGTGGAGGGCCTGGAGTTGGACCTGTATTGGTAAAAGAGCATTTAAAAGAGTATCTTCCACAAGACAATCTCTTTAGTGATTCCACACAAAGTATTGGTTTAATATCACAAGCTCCATATGGAAGTGCATCTATCCTAACTATATCTTGGATGTATATTTTGATGATGGGTTTTTCTGGACTAAAAAAGGCATCGCAAGCCGCTATTTTAAATGCAAATTATATTGCAAAAAAATTATCTCCTCACTATCCAATATTGTATACGGGCAAAAATGGTTTTGTAGCACATGAATGTATCATTGATTTAAGGGATTGGCCAAAAAGAGCTTCTGTGGATGTAGAAGATGTGGCAAAGAGATTAATTGACTATGGATTTCACGCACCTACTATGTCTTGGCCCGTCAGAGGTACATTGATGATAGAACCAACCGAAAGTGAATCTTTAGATGAATTAGATAGATTTTGTGATTGTTTAATTGAAATAAAAAAAGAGTTTTTAGATATTGAAAATGGCAAGTCGGACAAAAAAGACAACTTGTTAAAAAATGCTCCCCACACTGCCTTGCACTTAGCCTCAGAGTGGAAGCACCCGTACTCAAAGAAAAAAGCTTGTTTTCCTCTAAATCACACAATTCAAAACAAATTTTGGCCATATGTAGGAAGAGTTGATAATCCTTACGGCGACAAAAATCTCTTTTGCACTTGCTCCCATGACCTCCAAAGCGCTCCTAAGTAATACACACTGACACCCAACCACTGGTAGCACCAGCCGTACCGATAACATCGGCCGTGCTGGTAACACCAGACGTATTTTGTTGGACAGGTTGCTACGGGAGTTTTTTGCTAGAAATAAAAAATTAAAACTTTGGTTGCTAGGTTTTTAGCATTGTAGTAAATCGTGGTTATGGATGTGGTTTTACCTGGTAGTTATGATCCGGTGACCTTGGGTCATATTGAGCTTATCAAGAGGGCTGTTAGTAAATTTGCTAATATTCACTGTGTTGTAGCTAACTCTTCTGATAAATCGTATACTTTTGATGCTAATGAGAGAATTGAGTTAATAAAACTCTCTCTAAAAGATACTGATATTTTAAGTGATAGAATTAAAGTTTGTAGTTTTGATGGCTTGACCGTTGATTATTGTGTTAAAAATAATATTTCTACTATTATTAGAGGTATAAGAGGGGAGAAAGATTTGGTTTGGGAAGGTGTGATGTCATATGCTAACAATTTGCTTTCTTGTGATCATAACATTGATACATTTATTTTGCTGTCCAACTCTCAATTCACTTCTTCTAGTATGGTAAAGGAACTTGCAAGCCTTGGTGTAAAACCCGACAGACTGGAAAAATTTGTTACAAAGTCTGTTGCTTTAAAATTAGCTGAGAAATTTAGATGATATCTAAAAAAATAAAAAACCTAAATCCTTCTCCAACTTTAGCACTTGCCGACAAAGCTAGGAGTCTCAAAAAAGAGGGAAAAGATGTAATAGCCCTTTCAGTTGGGGAACCTGACTGGAACACATCTGATGATATTATAGATGCACTTTGTGATTCAGTAAAATCTGGCTTTACTAAGTATGTCCCTGCAGCCGGAATTTTAGACTTACAAGAAGTTGTAGCAAAAGATACTAATTCATATCTAAACACTGACTACACTGCAAAGAATGTGAGTGTTACTTCAGGAGCTAAGTTTTCTATATTTTCCTGCTTGCAATCTGTTATAGATCCGCTGGATGAAGTAATTATCCCCAGTCCCTATTGGGTTAGCTACCCTGATATGGTAACACTTGCTGGAGGTGTTCCGGTTGTTGTGCCGTGTAGGTCAGAAAATAGATTTAAACTCACAGCCAATGATCTAAAAACTTCGATAACCAAAAAAACAAAGCTTGTTATGTTAAATTCTCCTAATAATCCCACAGGCGAAGTATATACACTAGATGAGTTAAAAAGTTTGGCTGATGTTTTGTCCAAACATGATAAGGTGACGATTTTATCTGATGATATTTATAATAAACTGGTTTTTGAATGTAAACATGCACCTAATATTCTAAATGCTGATCCTTTGTTAATTGATAGAACCGTTATTATAAACGGAATGTCAAAAGCTTTTTCTATGACAGGTTGGAGAATAGGGTGGGGTATAGGTCCTGAAACAGTAATAAAAGCTATGAGCAAATTTCAAAGTCAATCTGTGAGCTGTGCGGTTAGTTTTTGCCAAAAAGCAAGTGTTACAGCGCTGAAAAATCAAAACTTAACAGATGTTATTAGTACTTTGAAAAAAAGAAGAGATACTGCATGTAACTTAATCTCCGAAATTAATGGCTTAAAGGTAAAATCTCCTGGTGGAGCTTTTTACCTTTGGATAGATGTTTCATACTTTTTGAATAAAAAGTTTAATGGTGTGCGATTAGAAACCAGTGGTGATATTGCAAAAGCTCTGCTTGACTCAAAGCATGTGGTGGTTGTCCCTGGTAGTGCTTTTGGTGTAGAAGGGTTTATAAGAATGAGCTACGCTTTAGATGAAAAAGTAATAAAAAAAGCCATAAATAAAATGTCTAAATTCTTCAGTACTCTTAGTTAAGCTTAATTGTTGTTATATAAAATAAATTCCCAAGCAATCATCACTTCGTTATCTTGTAAAAGTCCCTTTGGAGGAGGTGGGAAAGGGTTGGCATCCTGGACAGCGTTCATTGCAGCCTCATCTAGTCCTGTAAACCCTGATTTGTCCAAGATATCTACATTAGTTAAGTGCCCCGTCTCATCTAGTACTATTAACAACTTTGCTCTTTTATTTAATCCTAAATAACTATTGCCTGAGATTATTAGTTCATTAATTTTTTGTTTGATGTAATGTTCCCAATACCCTTGAAGCTGTTGTTTTATTCGAAGGTAGTAGGTGAAATATAAAAATTCTCTTGTGTTTAAAATTGTCTCGCTACCCTCTTCAATCTCCAGATAGTTGTACTCTGTCTCATTCAAATCTGATGCAATAGCTCTTTTGTGAAGGCCAGAATAATCAAAATTTTTATGTTTAGTCGGAATAGTGCCTACAATTTGATTTTGAGGCATGTTACCCACAATTCCATGAGAAAATTTACGCTTTGTCTGCCTCTCAGTGAAGTTATCAGCATTACTTAAAAAGCTTGCATTTTCAGAATGTTTATTATTGTTTCCTAACTGCTCTACAATTTGCTTGTTATCATAAATCAAAGTAACTTCTACATTATTATCATTTGATTTATTGGTATTTTCACTGTGATATTGAGTGGTTATAAAATATAGTGCAAGTAAAATATGTATTGTGATGGAGATTATTGTTGGCTTTAAGAGAGGCTTCATGGTTACGTTATCGCCTGTTTTCATGGCAGTGTTTAGTGTCATCTCTTAAGATGCAATTTTTTTATAGCTAGATTATTATGGTAGTGCAATGAAATTATTATCTTGGTGTCAGACGGATGTGGGTAAGCGCAGAAAAACCAATCAGGACTTTTACTTGTTGGACAGTGAGTTGGGTCTGTATATCCTGGCTGATGGAATGGGTGGTCAGCCTGGTGGCGGGGAAGCCTCTGAGATTTCTATAAATTCCATAAAAGATGAACTCACAAAGGTAGTAAAGAAGGATGGGGAGTTTACTACAAAGCAGTATCATGAGCTTATACAAAATCTATACAATGTAGCTAGGGAATCTCTTAATTCCTTTGCAAGGAAGAGAAAGGATTTAAAGAGGCTTGGGACCACCATTGTTTTGGCTTTGTATTGCAAAAATGATGAGAAGTTATATATAGCAAATGTGGGTGATTCCAGGGCTTATTTGTATAAAGATGAGAATCTTTGGCAGATTACTGAAGATCACACTTTGGTAAATGAGCTTATCAAGGTGGGCAGTGTTGATGACTTGTCTGGTATTACTAAGAAAAATGTACTAACTAGGGCAATTATTGTGTCTAAATCTGCTATTAAATGTGATATTTTTGAGCGCAAGCCTGCTGTTGGTGAGATTGTCATGCTGTGTTCTGACGGACTTTATGGTATGGTCAATGATGCAGAAATAACTCAAGTTTTAAGGAAGACAAGTGATGCATCAAAGATACCTTCTAAGTTGGTGGATTTGGCCAATGCAAATGGCGGAGAAGATAACATCACTGTGTTGGTTTTAAAGGCAGTGGAGTCTTGAAAAAGCAGTTTACATTGATGTTGGTTAGTAATCGCAAGGGCGTAGTTAGGCGCTTTGTGTTGTCTTCTGTAATGGTGAAGGCTGCGATTCTTGGTGGGGTTGTATTTTGTGTTCTGCTTGCCGGTATCTTTGTAGACTACATGGGTCTTGTTGTTACCACAAATCAAAATAAAATATTAAAGTTGGAAAACGACAGATTGGCTGGTCAGTTTGTATTGCTTGAGAACAAACTAGTTAGTTTAGAAAATGAGTTGGAAGATGTTAGAACATGGAAAGCGAAACTTAGAACAATTACCGACATAAACACTGAAGATCGTATTTTTAACCTTCGTGTTCCCACTATGGCCCAAAGCAATACATTTGATATTGATAGAAATATAGCCAATGTTGAGGAAGATTCTCCAATACTAGCTGAGCCTCAAGAAGAGGCTTTTTTAAGTTCACCTGTTTTAGATACAGGTGGTGGTGAACTAGCGGTTTATGATGCACAAAATTATAAGACTTTAAGCATTAGGTTATCAAAGGCTGTTAATAGCTCCCAAGTTAGAAGATATGAATTAATGGAGCTTTGGGATGACCTATCCAGGCGGAAAAGTTTAATGAAGAGCACACCTTCAATAAGCCCTGCAAGAGGTTGGATTTCCTCAAGATTTGGGTATAGAACCTCTCCTCAAACTGGGCATATTTCATTTCATTACGGTGTAGATGTGGCTGGTTCTTCTGGTACTCCTGTTAGGGTTGCTGCTGATGGAATGGTCTCTTACATAGGTTATGACTCTGGCTATGGAAAGCTTATTAGTATCGATCATGGGTATGGTGTTGTGACTAGGTATGGTCATAACTCACAGACATATGTGGTACTAAATCAAAGTGTAGGTAGGGGAGATGTAATAGCTGGTATGGGTAGTACTGGAAGATCAACAGGTCCTCATTTGCATTATGAGGTTAGGGTACATGGAATACCCGTAGATCCGGAATCTTACATCTTAGAATAAAGGTCTTCGCTAAAACTGAAAGTTGCCTTGGTGAAGTGCAGTGCGAAGCACAAATGTAGCCAAGGTGCTTTCAGTATTAGAGTTGCCCAGCTCTGCAATGTGTAATATAGCCCGGTTGTACTACAAGGGATATGGTTTACACTTTTTGGTTAAATATTTTACACCTATATGTTACAATGACCGACTTGGGGGCGAATTGGCCTCGACTTTGGGTGATGAAACTTTAAGGTGCATGTTGGGTTGGGTTTCCCGTTATTAAGACCCGACAAATAGTAATTGGCAACGATTACGCTTTGGCAGCTTAGTTAATAAGACTGCCCAACCTTTGATAGTTTGATTGTGTCTATCAGTTTGGTTGTCACTTAGCAATTGTAGGTTAGTTGAGATTTTTAGCCTTGATCAATTAACCGAAGCTTTAAGGCTAGCCATGGGAAAGAGTCTGTCTGTGAACTTACTTCCTTTGGTATTAATCATAGACTAAACATGTAGTACCTTTTAGAAGAAGACTTGAAGTAAAGTGGGTTCGAAACCCACCGCCTCCACCATGTTATTAAAAACAGCCGCCAGGAAACAGGCACTCGGCCAAAAACCGACCGTCAGGGAGGTTCTTTCAATTGGAAAATATAAAGATTTATCCCGTAAGCCAATTGAATCAAAGTGAACAAGCCACTTATTTTTGACTTCGTTCGAAAGACCTTATGGACTGGGATCAGCATCTTGTTCCAGAGCTGGGCAACCATCAAGCCAAAAGATGTCTTGGCTGCATTTGGACTCCGTCTTACATTTCGCCAATCCATCTTATTAGCTTGATTCGGAAAACCTTTATATTAAAAGTAGAAGCCTGCATTGAGAGTTATAAGCTTAAAGCTTAGTTCTATTTTTCTTTGCCTGTCTTTTACTTCTTCATATATATTTTTATTGTCCTGTATAAGAGAATATCTAACATCTAGAAAAACTCTTTTTAACGTATAACTTATACCAGCCTGATATGAAAAATCTTTGTCAGCTTTTATTTTTGAACCACCGTCAGTAGTTTTGTAAGTTAATAAGTTATAGCCTAATCCTAAATATACATTAAAACTACTTGTTGCAGTTTGAGGGAATACATGGCCTAAATTTAAATACAAAGAATACGGTTGTATGTAATCAAGTTGTCTTTTTATTATCTGTCCCATTGGAACACGGGCTTTCTTTAAAATAAATGACTCAGCACCCACATTTAAAAACAAATTGTTCGAAAAAATTCTATAAATATCAGCCCTTAATCCAAGTGCAGGTATGTCCTTTGACTCTAAAGAGGCAAACCTATTAAATAGAGTTGTAACTAATTGCTCTTCGGTACTGGCATCATCATTTGGTAAATATTTAAGTTTAGACGAAAATCTCACAACAGCAGGTACTGAAACAGCAAATCGCCACTTATCATAATCATTTTTTAAATAACGACCAAAACTTTTATCAAAAAAATCTGTCCGCTCAGAACTTATCTGGTCAGTTTGATTCTCATTTAATACACCTTCTGCCTCAGTGACAAAAGGGGTAGTAAAAAACAAAACTAAAACTAACTTCTTCATATTAAGTAACATTATACGATAAATGAATAGTTTATTAAATTTTTATTTAACCAATTTAAAATTATTTTATAACATCTCTCAATCAGGCATTATCACTGTATAGGTTATGTATTTTTCCATAATTGGTATAAGAATCCCCCTAATATATCTACTTCCTTTTTGAAAAAATTAAATCGGTTACCTGATTTCCGATATCAGTTCCCAGATAACAGATCCCGGATTGCCAGACTGCCTGTAGTTGGTGCGTCAGAGAGGAGTCGAACCCCTAACCCTCAGATCCGAAGTCTGATGCTCTATCCAATTGAGCTACTGACGCATTAACTGAAACAGCTTACCTTGAAGCAAACCCTCTAGTCTTAGTTACACCAGGAAGGAGTCACTTGGCAAAAAAAAGTAGGCGAAGCCTCCTTGTTTTTTACCTCATTAGCCTCATTAGGAAGGCCCTATGGAACGGGATCAGCATGGTGTCCAAAGCTGGGCAACCACGAAGCTAAAAAATATTCTGACTTCACTTGCACTACGTGCGGTCGTTCCGTCAATCTATTTTTTAGCTTCGTTCGGAAGACCTTGAGGTTTATTTTTCTGCCACTATATACGCAATCCAAGATTCACAGACCTCTCCTTGATTCGTTCTTGTGTAAACTCCATTTCCATCACCTTTATCATCAGTACCTTCCCAATAAACATGAGTTTTAGAAAATCCAGCATCATATAGAGCATCTCTTAACTCAGGAATACTCCATAAACGCCAGTCATAACTAAAAACCTTATTTCTTTTTTTCTCATTTTTTCTTTTAAAATGTATATAAAAAGTTGCTGCATTATTTATTGGATTATAACTATCTTGATCCCAGTAATATGTGAAGTCCTTATATTTTGTGCTATCTTCATTTGGTTCGTAACAGTCACTCCCTCCAAAACAATCAATTACAAATAAACCGTTCTTATTAATCGAACTTTTTGCAACTTTAAAATATGCTAAAAGTTTTTTTCTTTCTTTAAAAATATAGTAAGAAAAATTGCTGGCTGTAACAATATCCAATCCTGATACTTTCAAATCTAAAACATTTTTATTGTGTATAGTAATTCTGTTTTGTTGAGCAGAGTTTAATTTAGAATAATAATTGTCCAAACCATACTGAAGAGGAATTTTATCCAAATCTACACCAGTTGCTTGGCGACTGTCATCAGATTTTACCCACTGACAGCACACTGCAAATGTGCCACAAAAATCTTCCTTTAAACTTATAAGTTTTTTCTTTGGCCTAAGCTCTCCCCACACCATTTCAAAAAAATCTACATCCGCTTCAGGATCTTGTACAGATGCTAAGTAAAGCTTATACTTATCAAATTTCATGGTTTCTCTTCTATTAGGTTTCTGATTTCTTTTGCAATTGCATTTACACCAGGTATACTTGCGGTCTCCAGATTATCATGAAGACCTATTCCAGGTACATTTGCCCCAGCAAGTAATTTTGGGCTTGCATGTAAATTATAAAACAGTTCATCATTTATTCTGTAAATAATATGTTCTCCAAAATTTATGACATCAGTATCTTCATTTACACACAAAACTTTTTTTGTTTTTAATAAAGAATGTTTTATTATCTGCCAATCATAAGGGTACAACGATCTAAGATCTATTATTTCAGCATCAAACCCTTTTGAAGCTTTGATACATTCTTCCACCATCCTACCGTAAGTAACAATTGTTAAGTCATTACCAGTTTGAACAATTTTTCCTTTTCCTATAGGTATAGAGTGATATTTCATATCAGGCCAATTAGGCGTCCAATCTTCTTTATTTTTTCCTATAGGAGCATCAATTCTGTTTTTTAAATCGGCTGTCTCTCCAGGTAATAACTCTTTTCCTGGTGTTCTCAAAAGTGCCTTAGGTTTTAAAAACATAACAGGATTGGGATCTTCAATTGCAGAAATTAAAAGTCCATAGGCATCAAGAGGAGTTGAAGGCATCACAACTTTCCAACCTTGTATCCTAGATGCAAAGGAATCAAAGCTATGACTATGATAGATAGAGCCTCTAATGCCACTACCATTAGGAGTCATCAATACCAGAGGTAAGTTGACCTGACCATTAGAAGACCAACAAGTATTACCAGCAATTTTTAATAAATCTATAGTATTAAAAATATAATCAACAAATTGAATTTCAGCTACACATCTAGAACCAGTCATAGCAATACCAATTGCCATTCCTATAGTGCCGCGTTCATCCAAAGGCGTATTCCAAGTTGTACTCAAACCCTGGGTTGCAGTAAACACTCCACCTAAAGGCGGACCTACATCTTGACCAAAAATGTCAACCACACCAAGGTTACGTTCACCGTAGTGTAAACCCAACCGAATAGCCTGGGACATATTAGCCATCTAAAATTTTCTCCAATCAGCATTTTCATTTTTATAGTATATACTATCCCAAATACTAGCAGGACTGGGATCCGGATCTGCCACTATGGATTTTGTTTCAAGAATTAATTTTTTGTTAATTTCTTTATATAGTTTAGTAACTTGTGATTCTTTTATAATGTCTAGCTTTAATAATTTTTGTTCAAACATTTTTAATGGGTCAGGTTCATTTATAAAATTAGCTCCGCTTGCTGAAGAGTGGCCGTAAAGTCTAGAGACCTTGATTTCGACCAAAGCTGGTTTTCTTTGTGTTCTTACATAAGAGAAAAGTTCTTTCAATTTAAGGTACGTCTCCTCAGGATCCATGCTATCTATAACACATGTTTTTATTCCAAAACACTTGCCTCTATCAGCAATGTTTTTTTCACTATGTTGTTCAGAGTAATGAGTGGAAATACCCCAATTATTATTTTGTACAGTGATAAGTATTGGAAGTTCTTTTTTGGGTCTAGATGACCAAATCAAACATGTAGCAAAATCACCCTCAGCAGTTCCAGCATCACCACCAGTTACAACGGTTATATCATCACTAGAAGATCTTCTCTGTATCCATGCAGTGCCAATTGCAATACTATATTGCACTCCAATAGTAGAGGTAACCGGCATGACATTCCATTTTTTGTTACAATAGTGATTCACAAAATTTCTTCCCCCTGAGTGTGTGTCTGTAGCCTTATTCATCATCATTCTAATTGACTCTTTAGTATCCATACCTAAAGCTACCATTGTGGGTGTACATCTGTAGTGAGGGTGTAAATAGTCATGCCCTTTTTTAATTAAATGACCAAGTGGTACCCCGAATGCCTCCTCCCCAGGGCCACCTATCCAAAAATAACCCCCCCCACTTTTATAGATCTTAATCAACCTTTCTTCCAAAAGGCGAGATTCAAGCATCTGCTCGTACATCTGTACTAACAAACTTTTAGGCAACTTGTTTTTTTTTTCGGGTAATTTAGTTTTTGTTTCCATTAATTTTGACAAGATCTACTAGAACATCTATGGCTTCCTTAAGATGAGGTTCATTCAAATACCGCTCCTCTCTGAAACTCTCATCTGTTTTTAGCCGACGCACAGTCTCTCCATTTTGCTTTTTCTTATCTTTCTCCTCATTGGAAAGGATATCAGATAACTTTATTTCTTTTCTAATGTTGGATAGCTCTTCTTTGATGTCATTAAACTCTTTGCTTTCATCAACTCTCTTTTTAGAGTTGTTTCTTAAAATTTCCAAATCATCAGTAGTAATAGGTGTCCAAATACCCGCTCCTGAAGTCTCTCTACTGGATATAAAAGGTTTTACTACCTTTTCGGGTAAAGAGTAGGGGAGTGATCTTTCTCCTATACTATCAACTGAATATATAGAAGGTAAAACTATGTCGGACTCTACACCTCTATACTGAGTAGAATATCCATCTGGAATATAAAACATACCAGCAGTTATTTTAAAGTGGCCTATGTGTTTTGAAATAGGAATGATGGTTTGAAAAGTTCCCTTTCCAAAAGTGTGATCAGCCCCAACTATCACAGCACGTCCATAAGATTGCAACGCGCCAGATACAATCTCAGAAGCGCTGGCAGTAAACCTGCTATTTAAAACTACCACAGGTTTAGTAAAACTGATGTCGTCATTTTTATCAGATAAAATTTTATTTTCACCACTTCCAATGGTACGTACAATGTTGCCATTTTTCAAAAATAGACCAGCTGTTTTTATAGATTCCTCTAAAGAGCCACCACCATTTGAAGAGAAGTCCAAAACCAAACCAACTACATTTCTCTCAGAAGCTTCTTTTAATAAGTTGTTTACATCTCTAGAGCTAGATCTTCCATTAAGTCTATCATCTTGATAAAATGCAGGTAACTCTAAAATAGCAACCGAAACCTCTTTGTCATCTATAGTTCTGGTTATGTACCTTATCTTAGCTGCATCTTCTTCTAATTTTATTTTATCCCTTACCAACGGAATAATCATAGAAACACTTTTTCCACCAACTTGCCTTAAAATCTTAAGTCTAACAGTAGTACCTTTAGGACCTCTTATTAACTGGACAACATCACCTAAAGGCACATCAATAACAGGTTCAAACTCTCCTTCGTTCCCCTGAGCTACAGCTACTATCTTGTCTTGCACATTAATCAAAGCAGAAACATCAGCCGCGCCACCTTTTATTAATCTATCAACAACAACATAACCTTCCTGAGAAACAAGCACAGCACCAATACCTTCGTAGGCGAGCTTCATTTGTAGTTGAAAGTTATCAACATCAGGAGCTGACATAAAATTTGTGTGGGGATCTAAACTTCTCGAGAATATATAAAGCCATTGAGCATACAAATCTTCTGTCGCTAAATCCTTTAAAGAGTTAAGATGCCTTTCATATCGTTTGGTTACCAATTCTTTGGCCTTGTCCAACGTAACATCGGCAGAAATCAAATTAGCAATCTGAAGGTGAATTCTTTTTTTAAATAAGTTGTCACTATCCTCTTTGTTTGTAGGTATGGGAATCAAATCATAATCTATAAGAAGAGTTATGGTTTCATCAATTTTATAAGAATCATCCAAAAAGTTTTTAGCCACATTGGACCTGTCTGAAACCTTACTAGTATAGATATAGTGTACGGTCTGTAACCTAGCACACTGCTCTTTTTTTAAATCATCAAAAATGCCTTCAAACAGGTTGCTTATTTGTTCAACATCAGCACTAGTAAAATAAACCTTTCCAGGATCCACTGATTTTAAGTAACCTTCTACGGTTCTGGTTTCTAAATGAGAGGTCAGATTGCTATACAGAATATGATTTTTTAACATTGCCTGCATTATTGGGTGAACATACTGACAAGAAAGCTTGTCATTTGAAAAAGCTTTTTCACTAACTAAGACTAAACTTAAACAAAAAACTATGAGCCTAACAACTCTCAATTTAATAGTTCTCACTTTTTGATCCTTAACAAGTTATACACACAACCAGTGAGCTAGAGTAAAGCATAAAACCTCTTCTTACAACCCAAAAAGGTCCTATAGGATATTTACTATTTTTTTCGTGCCATCCATATGGAAACAATAAAACTCATTTTGAGGGTATCTTTCTTTCATAGTTTTCATAGCTTTATAAATCTGTTCCATATTCTTCAGATTGTCATCTGACACGCCAAACTTATGCTTGACATTAACTCCATACTTTTGCATTGCAATTTCAACTGATTTTATGACAGCTAATTTTTTAAGCTCTGCCAATGAAATCTTCTCGTCATTGGTCAACTTCGACTGGGTGTTTTTATTGTTTAAAGCGAATATACATAGGTAGTTTGGTTCTTTTGAAATAAACCCTTTCTTGTAAAATAACTTAATGCCCTTTTTGATTGTCTCATCAGAGTGACCTCTGGCAGTTATTATAGAAATTGGTCTATTTTTTCCAACAGCATAAGCAAATGCTTCCCAAGAAGGACCCTGCCAACTGTAATTTTGTCTGGTAATTACTTTAGATATATCTTCCTCAAAAGCCTCCACCTTTAGCCCATGATCTCTGAATCTTTTAAAACTATCATTACCATCTGAAGTCTCTCTCATTTGATAGTCTTTAAATTTAGACTGATACATTTTACAACTATCTAATTTTGATATTTCACTTGTGCTAACTTTAATGGGTTTGTTAGTGATCTTATGATACATGGTTACATAAGATGATAGATAAAAAATATTATCATCTAAATCAAAAAAATAAAAACTCTTGCTTGAGCCTTTCATTGGGTTTGCTCACTTACGCTTACTTGAATCTATTATCTCAAGGGCATCTGATAGTTGAACCTCTTCTGGCTTTAAATCTTTTTTAATCGAGTAATTTTTGTTTTTAAACTTAATATAAGGACCATATTTACCATTATGTACAAAAATATTTGATTTTGTTTTAGGATATGGTCCTAAATCTATAGCATTACTTTTTTTCTTCCAAGATCGCTTCTCTTGCTTAAGCAGATCACTGGCTAATTTTAAATCAACATCAAATATACTTACATTCTTTGGAACAGATCTATATTCTCCATCGCAAGCTACATAAACTCCAAATCTACTTATTCCAAGCATGACCTCTACGGATGGAGTATCCACATTTTTTTTCAAAACACCAAGTTTGCTTGGTAAGCTTAAAAGGAATGTAGCTTGTTTTAGGGTAATGGAAGACGGGTCTAATTCTTCTGGGATGCTAATACGTTTTGGTTTTTTGTCATTTTCACCCAGCTGTAAATAAGGGCCATATTTTCCGCTTAAAGCATATATAGTTAATCCAGTTTCTTTATCTACACCTATTTTATTGTTTTCTTTGCCTTTAAAAAATTCTAACAAAAGTTTTTCATCAACAGCAGATGGTGCAAGATCATCTGGCAAATTAATTTTTACTTCTTCCTTACCCTGCTTAGTGCAGGCATAAGTTCCAAAACGTCCTATTTTAAATTCATATTTTTTAAGTTTTTCTATTAAAAAAGTTCTAGATTCTGATGGGTCTATGAGCTTCTCTTTTTTCAAAACCTTATCCTTAAGCCCTGATTTACCTGAATATATACTATCTAAATAATCTACATGATTTAATTTTCCTGCTGCTATTCTATCTAAATCCTCTTCCATTTTTGATGTAAAACTAAGATCAACATATTCTGGAAAATATTTTGTAAGAAGCTTAGAGACCATCATGGCTTTAAATGTTGGTATCAATGATGTCTTATCTTTGGTTACATATCCACGCTGAATAATATTTGATATTGTGGGTGCATAGGTAGAAGGTCTTCCAATGCCTTCTTTTTCCATAGTTTGAATCAACATGGCCTCGGAGTACCTAAAAGGTGGTTTTGTTTCATGTTCCTTATACTCCAAATCAGCACATTTTAAATTTTCACCTACTTTGAGTTTAGGTAAAACAGTAGTTTCGTAATTTTCATCATTATAGAGCTTTAGAAACCCATCAAATTCTATTGTTGTCCCAGATAATACAAAAGTATAATCAGTGCCTTTTGGTTTAATCTCCAAGCTCACTTGTTTTTGGATAGAGTTTGTCATTTGACTTGCTAAAGTTCTTTTCCAAATTAGTTCATAAAGTTTTGGTTCACCATTTGATTTTGCAGGAAGGTTTTTTGTAATTTTATCGGGGTGAATAAAATCACCTGCAGGTCTTATTGCTTCATGTGCCTCTTGAGCAGATTTGGATTTTTGTTTATAAACATTAGGGGAGGAGGGCAAGTATTCTTTCCCGAATTTTTCTATGATGCCCCTTGCTTTTTTAATGGCATCCTTTGATATAGAAGTGCTGTCAGTTCTCATGTAAGTAATAAACCCTTGTTCATATAAACTTTGAGCCACCTTCATGACTTTAGAAGCACTCCAAGAAAATCTACGACTTGCAACCTGTTGTAGAGTGGAGGTGATAAATGGAGGGGGCGGTTTTTTTGTTATCTGTTTTTCATTTACTTTGGATACTTCCCAAGGTTTATTCTTCGAACTTTCAATTTTAGAAAAGATTTTTTTGTCCAACACTACTACTTTTTTATTGTTTAGTTTTCCCGTAGTAGGTGAAAAGTCTGTACCCACAGCTACATTTTTACCAGGTACAGATTTTAATTTAGCCTGGTATTTTTTGTTTTTAACAACAAAGGTTGCTGTACCACTACCATATTTTGCAGGGACAAAGTTAATCCGCTCCATCTCTCTAGCTGTAAGTATCTTAACTGCAACCGATTGGACTCTACCTGCAGAAAGCCCATAGGCAAGTTTTTTCCATAAAAGAGGTGAAATGGTATAACCCACAAGTCTATCTAAGATCCTGCGAGCTTCTTGAGCTTTTACCAGGTTGTCATCAATATCCCTTGTATTAACTAAAGCCTCCTTGATAGCACTCTTGGTTATTTCGTGAAAAATCATTCTCTTTACTTTTATCTTAGGTTTTAAAACTTGGACTAAATGCCAAGATATACTTTCACCTTCTCTATCTTCATCAGTAGCAAGATAGAGCTCATCTGCTTCCTTAAGCTTGGACTTAATTTGTTTGATAACTTTATCTTTGTCTTTTGGTATGCAGTAAATTGGCTCAAACTTATTGTCGGTATTTACCCCAAGGTTGGCCCATGGCTTTTTTTTGTATTTCTCCGGAATATCCTTAGCACTTTGAGGGAGATCCCTTATGTGCCCCACACAAGAGGTAATCTCATACTTAGAATCTAAAAACTTTTTTATGGTCTTAGCCTTAGTAGGGGATTCTACAATCAATAATTTCTTAGACATAACTTACTCTTCCAAAACTCTATTTGTGGATACTCCACTCGTAGTGGATACTCCACTAGTAATCAAAATTTCTTTTACTATCAAATGTCTTTTAACTTCATAAATACATAAGTTAAAAAAACTTTTAGCATCAATATTGTCTGTGACCATAAAAAATTGCAAATCTAAAACTAGAACGATATATTCTACAAACAATAATAGTCACATGGCGTTAATTTATGATTAAGTATGTATTTACAGATATTGACGATACCTTGACCTTTGACGGTAAGCTTGGTTGGGAAGCCTATAAAGCCTTATGGAGCTTAAGAAATTTTAAAAAACTTATAGTTCCTGTTACTGGCAGATCAAGGGCTTGGTGTGAGATGATTGTCAGGATGTGGCCAGTCTTTGGGGTAGTTGGAGAGAATGGAGCATTTTTTTTAAGTTTAGATAAAAGTTCATGTATTTTTGAAAAACTTTCTTCTAACTCACTAGAAAATATAAAAAAACAGATTTTAAGTGAAGTGCCAAATGCAAAGCTGGCGAGTGATCAATTTTCAAGGCAATATGATTTGGCTATAGATATTGCCGAAGATGTTAAGCTTACCAATTCTGAGATTGAGCAGATCAAACGAATTTTTAGCAAAAACGGTGCGTGTGTTAAGCAGAGTTCAATTCATATCAATGGGTGGTTTGGAGATTATAATAAAGTTACTATGATCAAAAAGTTGCTGGAGCAAGAAAATATAGATGAAGGTAATTGTGTATATGTAGGGGACTCTCCTAATGATGAACCTTGTTTTGAGTTTTTTCAAAATTCGTATGCGGTATCCAATATTAAGCCTTATCTAGATCAGCTCAAATTTAAACCAAAAGTTATTGCTAAATCTCCTGGAGGAAAAGGGTTTTGTGAGATCACAAAAAGTATATTGAAAAACCTTTAGTTGGACCAAATAACTGGCAATCGGGTAAACTGGCAACAGATAACCGATCCCAGATAACAGATTGCCCGACTGCCCAATTGTCTGATCACAATTCCAACCAAGATTTTAAAGCTACTATACCAAAAATATAAATGAGGCCAGTTCGCCTGGTTGTATCTGACAACTTTTTTTGCTTATCCGCCAAATAAGCTCCTGCAATTTGAGCGGATAAGAAAACCACAATTATAATGTCTGGTCTAAAATTCTTTATTACACTAAAGTGTGTGATGCTGGCCACAAAGGTTGTAAACACCATAATTGCATTTATGGTTGGGACAATATTTTTGCTTTTTATAACCTTCCAACTTAACAATAAAAAAGACATTATCCCTCCTGCACCTAGACCAGTAAAGCCAGCAATACTACCTGCCACAGTCCCTACAAAAGGGCTTTTAAATTTATCAGGAATAAAATCAATATTTATCGGTTTTAGGGAAAATATAAAAAACAAGCTAATAACTGTGGCAAAAATAAGTTTTAAATTAAAAGGATCAAAGCCATGAGAAATAAATGTTGTACTAAAAGAAAAAATCAAAGCAAAAGGTATAATTTTAAGCACAACTTTCCACCTTATTAGCTTCAATCTCTGAAATCTAACTGAATTCATAAGAGCAATTAAGCATACAATGGCAAGACTTGTTGCAATCGAAGAGATTTCGGAAAAACCCAAGTAAGGAAGAAAGGTTATAAATAGCACTCCGCCACCTACACCAAATAAATTAGACAAAATTCCTGCTGAAAGACCTAATATAATTGAGGCTATAATATCTATGATAAAACTTAAAAACATGGTGGACTAAACCATGTTTTTAGGATCTATTAGTTTATCAAAATTTTTAATTCCAAGTTTTTCTGCTTCTTCTTTTAAAGTTGTGCCATTTTCATATGCTTTTTTGGCAATTATAGCCGCTTTTTCATATCCAATATGAGGGTTTAGTGCAGTAACCAACATCAGTGAATTATTTAAATGTTCTTTTATTCTCTTTTCATTAGGCGTAATACCTATTAGACATTTATCGTTAAAATTTCTCAACGCATCTGAAAGCAATCTAATACTATTTAATACATTAAACACTATCATAGGTTTGAAGGCATTAAGCTCAAAGTGACCATTTGAACCGCCAATACCAACTGCCGTATCATTACCCATTACTTGGGCACAAACCATAGTGAGTGCTTCACACTGAGTTGGGTTTATTTTTCCTGGCATAATAGAGCTACCTGGTTCATTTGAAGGTAAAATTAGCTCACCGATTCCACACCTGGGGCCGCTTGAGAGCATTCTAATATCGTTTGCAATTTTCATAACAGAGCATGCTATAACCTTTAGTACTCCGCTAACCTGAACCATTGCATCGTGTGCAGCAATACCTTCAAACTTATTTTTTGCTTCTGTAAACTTTAAGCCCGTGTATTTTGATATAAAGCTAACAGCATGTTTTGAAAAATTTTTGTCTGTGTTAATTCCAGTTCCAACTGCTGTGCCACCTAATGGCAGTTCATAAATAAAAGGTTTTACATCATTCACTCGCTTAATTGACTGTTCAATTTGAGTGAGGTAGCCAGAAAACTCTTGAGATAATGTGATAGGGGTAGCATCCATAAAATGGGTTCTGCCAATTTTAATAATTCCATCAAACTCCTCTATTTTTTTAGATAAACTGCTGGATATCAAGTTAAGTGAGTTTGAGAGTTTTTCTAATTGCTCACCTGTAGCAATATGCATAGCGGTGGGGAAAGTGTCGTTGGAGCTTTGGCCTAAATTTACATCATCATTTGGGTGTAAATTTATATGGGTGGAGTATCCACTTTTTGCTTTATTAGAAATTACTTCATTTAAATTCATATTCATTTGAGTGCCACTACCGGTTTGCCAAATTACTAAGGGAAAGTGTTCATCTAGCCCTCCAGAAATAATTTCTTCTGAAATGGTGGTGATGGCTTCGTATTTGTCTTTATCCAGAAGACCGACTTTAAAGTTACTAAAGGCACAGGCTTTTTTAACAATTCCAAAAGCCCGTATAAATTCTCTGGGAAATTTATCATTACTGATTTTAAAATTTTCCTTCGAACGTTCAGTTTGGGCTCCCCAGAGTTTATCCTTTGGAACTTTTACTTCACCCATCGTGTCTTTTTCTATTCTATATTCACTCATTTGTTCTCTCCTTTGGAGGTACCGGAACACCAGGTTGATCAGTAGGCACTATAACCAATTCTTGTATATTTACATGAGCTGGTCTATCGACGCACCAAATAACAGCAGCAGCCACATCTTCTGAGCTAAGGGGGGTTGAATTTTCATAGACCTTTTTTGCCTTGGAAACATCTCCTTTAAATCTTACAACACTAAATTCTGTTTCAGCTCTACCGGGTGATACATTGCTAACCCTAATTTTAGAATTATCAAGGTCCCATCTTAGGACTTCTGAAAATGCTCTAATGGCAAATTTAGAGGCACAGTAAACACCTCCACCAGGATAAGACCATCTTCCTGCGGTGGAGCCAATGTTCACAATGTGGCCTTTAGATTTTTTCAAAGCAGGTAGTAAAAGTCTTGTGGTGTATAAAACACCTTTGATATTTGTATCAATAACTTTTTCCCAATCTTCTATATTAGCTCTATCAACTGTATCAGTGCCTAGAGCTAATCCTGCGTTGTTAACTAAAATATCCAAGGACTTAATCTTGTTTAGATATTGTTTACACTCAGACAAATTAGAAATATCAAAACAAAGAGAGGTTACGCTAACGCCATAAGTGTTAGATAGAGATTTCTCTATTTTGGCTAATCTTTCTTTTCTTCTACCGGTTATAATTACGCTGTAGCCTTTTTTGGCAAACTGTTCGGCAATTGCTTTACCAAAACCAGAGGTAGCACCGGTAACAAGCACACTTTTCACTTTTTTGTACTCTCCTTTTTATACTGTTTTTACGCTAACATTTTTTCTATATCAATCAACGATATAATGAATGTATTAGCAAGAAAGATTAAACATTTTTATGACAAAAAACGCTAGGGTTGAATGTTGTTGGGGTCTTGGCACGCACCCCACTTGCAAACCTGATTACTGTTACATTGTTCGCCACGAGAACATTTCATACATGTGCTATAAGGGCTAACTCTTTCACATCTGCTTCCGCAGGTATTGGAATCATCGTAGCCGCAGCTTTGATCATCAGTACACGTAAAGCCCCTACATTGCCCTTCACAAAGTCCTGTGCCTGGGTTGCAGGTCTGTCCTAGAGGACATGTAATTGGTGTGGGCGACTCGTCACATGAAGCTTCATTGAGTACTGGGTTACATTTGTAACACTTGTTGCCCAATGTTCTGTCTATGCAAGGATACTTTAATGTACACAATCCTGAACTTGAATCCTGGAGTTTATTTGGGCATGGGAAACTACCACCACTTGTTCGATCACAGCATGAATCTCTGTCGCAGCCTATCTGAAGTCTCTCGCATGTTCTTATAGCACTGCATATCGTATAATGCCCTGTACATGCTTGTCCTCCGTTGCAACAACCATTGTTACAGGTTGCTCCACATTTATTGCAATCACTATCAACAGCACAACTTCCATCGGTACATGAAGTAGGGGGGGTACAAATACCAGCACCATCACATGTTGTTCCTGGTGGGCATGCCTCTTGGGCGCCACATAGGCCGTTGGGGCATGTTTCACAGGTAGTAGAATCTGCTATGCAAGTTGGAGTAGTACATGTGGTATCAGGTATATCCAAATATATTTTTAACGGTTGAACAAAGCATGACTTACACTCCGCAAGATCGGCAGTAGCAGGAGGATTCTCTTTGTCATTAGCATCTATAGCAACTGTTACACATAATACCTTATCGTTGGAACAGTTTCCGAAAGCATCGACACTACTAAAATCGGAAAAAGTAGCACAATAATCCTCAGAAACCTCATTTCCAAACGAATCTTTTCCATAAACAACTTCCAAGCATGTACTACAGTCCGTTTTATTAAGACAAAGCATATCTTGATTACCCAGTGTACAGCTTTTTTTATTAGAATCGGGGCAATCAGGTCCAGACAAATCGCCATTATTTGCTATATAGTGTCTATAAAAAGCAGCTTGTGCTTCAATGGCAAAATCAGACATAACAGCATTCATATCCACGGTTTCTTTTATTTTAGCTAGAGTATCAGATTTGTTTGTAGAATATGTATGCATAGTGCTCATTGTACTCCATAAGGCAAATGAAGTAACAGCCACCAATAACATTGCAAAAAAGCCACTTTGATTAGACAGTAAGTGCTTCGACATCACGGTTTTTCCTTATAGCCCAAGTATAACAACAAACAAGTATAGCAACAAAAATAAAAAACTAAAAGTAAGGTGATGCACCGTAGGAATTGCCAGACTAAATACCGATATCTTTAGGGTCCTATACATGCTTAGCGATGGGGTTAGATGACAAAAAGTAAACAAAGTCTTGAGAAGTTAGGATTTTAAGCGACTGTGCCGGAACGTAGGACCACTTATTAAAAATCAACCAGTCAGTTTGTTGTCAGTGGCCTCTCAGTGTTAGTGGTTAATTTTTATTATGTTAAGTATGGTGTTATATTGATCTTTAGTTACAGGCTGTATGGATAGCCTTGAGCCTCTCTTTGCTACCATCATTTTGCGTAATTCTTTGTGCTGTTTAATATGTGACAGTGTAATAGGTATTTTTAATTTTTTTTTAAATTTGACATATACACAATACCAGATTGGTTTTGCTGGTGTGGCTTTGTTGTCATAATACTTACTTTTTTTGTCAAATTGTGTGTCATCAACAACGGCCTCTTTTGACACCGTAGCAAGCCCCACGATCCCAGGTGGAATAGCACTGGAATGATAAAACAGCACTTCATCACCTACTCTCATATCCTTCATCATAAAATTTCTAGCCTGATAATTTCTGACACCATCCCACATGCACTCTTTTTCTTTTTTTAGATCATCTATAGAATAGTTAGTAGGCTCTGTTTTCATTAACCAATACTGTTTCATGACAAAAAGCTAGCATAGTACATATTATAGTTCATCCCATTAATTTGCCAAACAAACCTCCTTTGGTTTTGTTAGAGTTTGTCATATTAGATACATCTTTTTAGATAGTTATATTTGTTTTATAAAGTAATGTATTAAATAGATGCATTTGTGTGGTGGAGTTGTTTTATGGCCATGTCTGCAAGCTTTGTCTTTTACTGCTGTTTGTTTTTGTATTAGAATTCTAGTGGTATTTGTTTTAGAAATATCGAGGTGGTTTTTTGCTTTTAAATAAACGAGAAAAACTGTCGGCATCAGTGTCCAGAGTTGGGCAACCATTCAGCAAAAAAAGTAGGCGAAGCCTACGAAGCCTACTTGTTTTTGCTTCGTTCGGAAGACCTTGTAATGGATTTGCTGCTATTTTGGCTGTATCGGTCTTGAGTTTGGCAGCACTTTCAACGATAGGTGCAACTGTTTTATACGCAGTCAATAGAAAAAATACTAGTACAGCTGACTTGAAAAGAAATCATGCAATGATGGATGTAATGGATCTGCTTGCATACAATATGCAGGAAGCAATAGAATATATTCCACCTGGAAATACTCTTACTACTCTTGCCCTAGGAGATACTAGGTTGTATGTAACAAAAAATGGTTTAAAGACAGGATATGTTGAGGCTGATGATCTAAGGCTCTTGTTTATTAGTGGGGCTGATATTGGTTGTGTTGAGTATGATTTGGTCAAATACTGCGCTCAGTACTATAGATCAGATTTGCCTTCAACTCTAATGACCATTCCACTTCCAGGCACGCCTATTACCACCACCACTACAACCACACATCCTCCTTCTAGCCCAAACACAGTTGTTTCAATAGGAGTTATTAATAGCTATTCACCATATTGCGGTGGAAAAGATGGTTCTCAAGTATGTAGAAGATGTGAAGATGAGAACACCCAGTGTATTGATATAGTCGTGTGCAACACTTTAGAACTAGTAGCAGGTACTCCAACTGCAAAAAGGCCAACAACACCTACACTTCCTAGAAGTCAGCCATGTCCTGGTGATGGGTTGTACTATGTACAGACAGTTTTGTTGGATATGGAAGAGCTTGGATTAGTAATTAACGCAAATCCAAATGTAGTAAAAGTGGGGTGTAATGATTATCCACCTGGGGGATCATATATCTCCTTGTTTGATAAAAGAATTGAAAACCCTTACTCACCCCAGATAACAATTGGTGTTCATTGTCTAAAAAAAGTACCTGCTCCACCATCAAGGTGGGATCAAGGTAAATACTATGTTATGACCGAGGACTTTTGTTTTGAAAAGCACCTATTAACCAGTACAGAATGCCCTCCACCCACTGACTGCGGTAGATGTGAGGTTGCAGGAACGTGTGCCAGAAAAACATGTAGCAACTTTGGTAGTAGACTATTCAATGAGTCTGATTATGATCTGATTGGATCAGATGCAGTTAAACAAAATTGTTATGACTATGTTGGGACAAAGTGTATGTTCAACAACGGTAACCCTTTAGTATGCTATTTGCACACACCTGACGACCCTGCCTGTCAGATACCAGCTTGTAACACTAGTGCTGACTGTCTTAACTTAGGTCCTTTGGTATGCCCAGGCTGTACCAATTCTTGTGGGTCAACGGGTTTTTGTGATGGGCCTTGACATTCAACTAATAATAGCTTGGTTTTACTTAACTTTTTTGTACCTCCCACGCCTCTAAAAAAACCATAAGACATATAGCTTTTATATGATATATACGAGTGTTTTAGTTTTCATTAGCTATATGCTATAGTACCCCGGTTTGGACGGTTTCGGAAGCTAAGGGTTATGATGGGTTAATTTAAAATTATGACAAAAACAAATTCCATAAAATCAGATACTAGTGGAGTATCCACTACGAGTGGAGTATCCACCACGGGTGGGGTACCCACTACCAGTGGGGTACTTACCGGTTTCACAAAGGTCTAAAAAGAACCTAATCAATATGAAGAAATTTTTTGTAATATTTATAATATCTACCAATGCAGCATTTGCTCAGACTACTCTTCCTAAGGGTATTTGGCATCCCAGATTTATATTTGGTACTGTAAAGGAGATCTCCAGTGAGTTTAACAATGAAGGTGAATTAAATTCGATTGGTAGGTTCAATCAAACCTTTAACCTCTGACTTTTTAAAAAAGTATATCACTAAGTTTGGTACATTAGCAGATGTGCTTAACATGTATTCTCCTGGTTATAATATAGGAGATCAGTTCAATTTAGGAAGGCTAGAGTTTTCAGGAGGATTAAATATTTCTTATTTTGTTCCTGCTTTGGCATATGGAATTTCTGACAAATGGACAGTTGGTGTGGCACTTCCTATTGTAACTCTTAGAGGAGAAATTGGGATTCTTCAAACTGGGCAGAACAACTCTCAAAACATTAGAGAAATGATAGCAAAAGAGGGAGTTGACATTGGTGGAGAGGACTCTGAATTTAGCAAGGCTTTTGACGAGATGACTAATATAAAATTAATAGAACACTTTAATACTGAGATGAAGAAGGAGAAAATGGGTTATGACCCAATATCTTATAGAAATGAGAATGGCCTTGGTGATTTACCAAGTTTTAAACGCCTATAATTATTTAAATAAGAAATCTATGAACTTTTATCTTTTAGGAATACTTAATCTTCCTACTGGTATTAAACCTAACCCTGATGATCTTATTAGTATTAATGAGTTCAACAAGACATTTTTTAATTTAAAATCTCATCATGAGTTTTCTGTTGGTTCAGATATATTAGTTGGTACTGCTTTGGGAACAACTTTTAATTTACCTACTAAGGTAACCAAAAGAGTACCAAAGGATTCAATGGACATACTCCCAGAGGAGAGTAGAAAAGAAGAATTAAAAGCATACTATGGCCAAGGTTATTCTTTGGATTTATATTCTAGATATGATCTAACAGATTTTTTGATATTAAATGCAAACTTAGCTTATAACTTTAAAAACAGAGATAAATATACAGGTAGCAAATTTTCTGATTATTCCTTATTATCTAATAATACAGACTCTAAAAGTTTTACTATTAAAATGGGCTTAACTTTTAATACCTCGAAGTGGTTTATGCAACATAGATTTTCATTCCCATTTATGATTAACTATTATTACTCTGATGTACTAGCAGGAGTTAATGTTATAAGACAATCAAGACAAGAGATTAGTATACTTTTATTTTTTTAGTGGGAAGGCATGTGATAAAAACAAACAAAAAAGTAAATCTAAAAATAATTAGAACAAGCGTAGCTAAATTTATCTTGATAGCATTTGTTTTAAGTAGTGTAGGTTGTACGAGGAGTATATTAGACAAAAAAAATCAAATCCAACCTTTTTCTATACTCCCTAGAGTGCCTAAACGAGGTATAGTTATTAACCGTAACATTAGCTTTTTGCCTGATACTGCTGATGAAAGAGTACTGCTCTTAAAAAATACTGAAGATCTGTTTTCATTTCTAAACACTATGATTGATATGGGAACTGAACATGATAATGAAGATTTGATTGAATTGGGCAATAGGCTAACTGAGAGATTTTATGCTAACAGGGAGCATTACAGCGCTTATGGACCAAACAGAACCCCTTATGCCTATTTGTTTTTTGAGGAAGATGCAAAAAATAACAATGAAATTTTAGACTCTACAAAAGAGATGGCTTTAGAGCTTGTTTCAACAATAAAAGATCTCATTAAAGATATGACAATTAGTGAAACTAAATTTATAGAAATATCTGAATTTGAGGACTATGAGTTAAAACGTTATTTTGATGAAATAGTAGATTTTGTTGGTCGAATTGATGATAAACTGGAGGGATCAATTGACGAATCTATTATAGATGCTGTTAGAAGTATAATAAAAGACAAATACATACCGGTAATACGCAAGCTGGAGTCAGATTTACTAGCAGGTGTAAATATAAGACATACTTTTGATGAAAATATAAAGAATGTAAAAAATATTATAAGTGACAACGAATTTATACAAAATACCGAAATAGGTCAGCAAATCTTAGGAAATATAGACGAAGCAATAAAAACTACAGGATGGCGTAAATTTTTTGCAGATATAGTATCTAGAATCCTTGGAAAAAACATATCTAATGAACAACTTTTAATGGATCTTGCAAACTTTTTTGTCGAACACTTAAATAAAATACCAGAAATTATCTCAAATATTTTTGAACAAGAGCTTAATGAGTTATTAAATGATGACAAAAGATTTAAAGATTCCATCCATGTAGTTATGGGAGGTATGTTTGATGATTTGGCTTTTAATGGAGATGGAGGTGTAGCTCCTGCAATTGAGTTTTCTAATGTAGAGACATATCTTGATCATGATAATAATGTCGTTTTTGATAAACCATTAATATCAGAGCATGAGAAAGTAACTACTGCTAATACATGGGCTTTATCTATGCCTCTTATGCTAGAAAGGCTTAAGTTTTTAGAAGAGTCAAATGACAATCCGTTTGACAAAAAATACAAGCAAGTATTGTTTTCTTTAATCAACAAATCATCTAGTGTCGTAGGTTATATTAAGGACGAAGAAGATTTGGATGTTTATAAAGGATCTTTTTTACCATTTGATAGTATTGATAATGTTACCAATTCCAAAATAGATATTAGAACATATTATGATAATGAGAACCCAACTTACTTTGGCATGCCTGAGACTTTAATGATTAGGAGCGGATTTGAAATTGATTTGAAGGCACAAATACACCAGATATAAAAACAACTGTACTATCGCAGGCAGAATATATCGAGGGTATTACTGAGGTTCTGGAATTTTTTAGAACTGATCAAGGACCTAATAATTTTGATATAGCTATGGGTAATGAATATGTTGGTAATCATAAAATGTTTCCAAAAGACTCATTATTTTTATTAAATTTGGGATTGATATCTGTTGTCTTTACTAATTTGAAAAAGAAAGGTGTTCTTTTATATGATGAAACAGGAGAACATAGAACTTTCACTGGTGATGATTTAAAAGAGGCACGTGGCATTATGATGTCGGTAAGTGATGTGACCAACAATATTCAACATCATAAGATTGTAACCAAGGATATATCTAAATTTATTATCTCAATTGATAAGCTTTTAAGGTTTATGAATTCTATTAATATAGATAGCTTTGATGAAGAAGATGTGCTTAGAGGTGTCTTTAGAGCTCCGATATTTCATGACTCCAAAGTTTTAATACGAAGAATGATATTAGGTTTGGGTTTTTTGCTGACTTCAAAATTACAACAACGAGAAGGTGGGTTCTATGACTCATATTATTTAGACACCAATTTTAGAGAACAGACTTTGTCACTTGACACTCAAGTACATGCAATACGAGGGCTTGTAGCAATGCACAACCATGAGTGGGAGTCTAATTTAGTAAAACTTGTTATTACAGACACATATCGCACTATGAATAATAAACTATTTGACGAAGATTTGGGTTTTTATAGAATAAATGAAAATCAAAAAATTCTGCCTGATTTAAGGTTAACTATGGATACACTGCAAATGTTATATGAGTTAGACGAGATTTTGTATGAAGAAGACTTAGAAAATTTAAGGCATACTAGAGAATATTGGTTTGAAAGGTTAGCAGAGCAATTGAGTGAACTTAACTAAATAAACTATAACCTTAATTTTAAGAAGGTTTTTGTGATATCTGATAGAAGAACAAAAATAGTAGCTACCATAGGTCCTGCCACAAGTTCCAAGGTTTCTATAGAAAAACTTATAAGATCTGGTGTAAATGCTCTGAGATTAAATTTTTCCCATGGCACCCATAAAGAGCATGAAACTGTTATTAGTCATATAAGAGAATTATCAGAAAAATTTGCTGCTCCTGTAACAATTCTACAGGACTTACAAGGTCCTAAGATAAGAACTGGTATGATTGAAAATGGGCAAATGAAATTAAAGGAAGGTAGTGCTGTAGAAGTATCTTCCAAATTTAAAATAGGCAAAGCCAACAAAATATCTTCTGATTTTTCAAAAATTTATGATGTCTGTTCTGTTGGAGATAGGATTTTACTTGATGATGGAATAATTGAACTGAGAGTTACTAGTAAAAAAAATAAAATATTATATTCCAAGGTTGTGTATGGTGGTGTTTTAACTAATAGAAAGGGCATGAATCTTCCCGATAGCAAGATAAATCAATCTGCATTAACCAAAAAAGACATACTAGATCTTAAATTTGGTCTATCTTGTAAGGTCGATTATGTTGCTTTAAGTTTTGTTAAAAACTACCATGATATACAGACACTAAAAAATATTATTAAAAAATCAAACTCACCAGAGACTAGAGTAATAGCAAAAATTGAAAGATTAGGTGCTATAAATGGTTTAGATGAGATAGCCATGCATAGTGATGCAATAATGGTTGCAAGAGGAGATTTATCAGTTGAAGTAGGTCAAAGCCAACTACCTTCCATCCAAAAAAAAATAATAACAAAGTGTAATTATTTTGGTAAACCTGTAATTACAGCCACACAGATGTTAGAAAGCATGATAGATAAGCCTAGGCCAACCAGAGCTGAGGTAACTGATATCGCAAATGCAGTATTAGATGGCACAGATGCTGTAATGTTAAGTGCAGAAACAGCGGTAGGTAAGTATCCTGATAAGTGTATACAAACTATGAATGAGATTATTTTAGATGTAGAAAAGTCGATGTTCAAAAACTACTCTTTCATAGATCATAAACAAGAAGAACGTACAGTCGCATATGCTGTTGCAGAAAGTGCTTGTTTAATGGCTCTAAAAGTAGACGCAAAGTTAATTGTGTCGCTCACTAATACTGGGACAACTTCCAGATTAATTTCCTCGTACAGACCTTATGCTAGAATATTAGCAGCCACTCATATAAAAGAGACACTAAATAAATTAGAGCTTATGTGGGGAGTTCAAACTTTATTTTTAAAACCTTACAAAAGAATTGAAGAAGTTATAGAGAGCGTTAAGGATTTTTTGATTAACAATGCTGTCGTAAAGCATGGTGATAATATTGTTATAACCCTTGGATTCCCACTATTAAAAACAGGTTCAACTAATTCTGTTCAGGTGCATAACATAAAAACTACTAATAAGGTACTACCAAAAAGTAAACGCCCCTTAAGGTATAAGTAGTGAGTGTTCTTTACACGCCAACTGATATTCAAAACACACATATGTATAAATTTATGAAGAGTTTAAACTTCAAAACTTACGAGGAGTTGTATAATTACAGTATAGAAAAAGATAAAAGTAAAGATTTTTTTTGGCAAGATCTTTTATTATATTTTGATGTTATTTTTGAAGGTGATTGTGATTGTGTTTATTCTAAAAAAACTTTTTTAGAATATAATTGGTTTCCTAAGTTATACTTAAATTTTGCAGAAAACTTATTAAACAACTGTGACAAAATTTATTTTGAACATGAGTCTGGTTTATCTAAAACTTTAGACAAGGAAGAAATCATAAACAAAACAGCTTGTTTCCAGCATTATATAAGTGATGTTGTAGGTGTTGGAGATATTGTGGCAAGCTATATGCCTAATATTCCAGAGACTGTTATAGCTATGTTAGGAACCACTGCCTCAGGCGGAGTATTTAGTTCTGTTGGCTGTAATTTTGGTGCAGATGGAGTAGTCGATAGATTTTTTGATTTAAATCCAAAAGTTTTAGTCACTGTCTCATCATATAGTTATAATGGCAGGCAATATTGTTTGAAAAATAACATTGAGACTATTTTAAAAAAGATTAAATCTATAAAAAAAGTAATCATAGTAGATTTTCTAGGGCTTAATAATTGTCAGGCTTTAGGTGATCCATGGAATTTTGAAAAATCAAAAAGACAGCTTAAGTTTGTGAAAGTTAGGTTTAACTCTCCTTTATATATTATGTTTTCCTCTGGTACTACAGGTAGTCCAAAGTGTATTGTGCATTCTGTAGGTGGAACTCTTTTGCAACACATAAAAGAGCTGGGCCTTCATTGTGATATGAATTCTATAAAAAATCTTTTCTATTATACAACTTGTGGTTGGATGATGTGGAACTGGCTTATTAGTGGTTTGTTTTTTGGAAAAATAACATTGTATGAAGGGTCAGTTAAAAATTTTCTAAACTTTCTAAAAATTATAGATAGAAATAAAATTAATATTTTTGGAACAAGTCCTAAGTTTTTAAGAGCGTTAGAAAAATCAGGGTATAATAATAATTTAAAATTAGAAAGTTTAGAATCTATTTTGTCCACTGGTTCAGTACTCTACGATGAGCAATTTGACTTTGTGTATAATAAAATCAAAAAAGATGTAAGATTGTCTAGTATATCGGGTGGTACTGATATTTTGGGATGTTTTATGTTAGCTAATCCTCTTGTGCCAGTGAGTAGGGGAGAGGTAACCTGTAAAGGACTTGGTATGGATATCGCTGCTTTTGATGAAGATGGTAAGCTTACAGAAAATGAAGGAGAGTTGGTGTGTAGGCAAAGTTTTCCGTCTCAGCCTATTTATTTTCTAAATGATCCTGGTAAGCAAAAATACAGAAGCTCTTATTTTTCTAAATATAATGCTGTTTGGAGACATGGTGATTATATAAAGATTTTAAAAAATGGAGGGGTTAGAATTTTTGGAAGATCTGATTATACATTAAATCCTGGAGGTATTAGAATTGGGACTTCTGAAATTTATAGAAGTGTAGAGTGTGTAGATGGTGTGGTGGATAGTATATGTGTTGGTGTATGTTGTGGGTCTGATGAGGTTGTGGTTTTATTTGTTATCTTAGATAGAGATGTAGATCTAGATGATATTTTAAAAATCATAGGGAAAAAACTTACCGCCAGACATGTACCTAAGTACATATATAGAGTGAGTTATATCCCATACACTAAAAGTGGAAAGAAGATGGAACCTACTCTTTTTAAGATTTTTAATAATGAAAGTGTACCATATGATAAAACTCTAGCAGAGTATTATAAAATCAAAAGTAATTTGAAATTTGGCTCATAAAAATATTTTCTAATCATTTAATAATTTGTCTAATTCATCTGATGAGTTTAGTTTTACTAGTTCTTGAAAAACCACCTATACACCTATCATTTATAAAAATTTGTGGAACGGTTTTTAGGTTGGTTTTTTTCTTTAAATTCTCAAACTCATTTGGATCATCATCTAAGTTTATTTCTTTGTATGTTTGATTTTTATCTTTTAGAAGAGCCTTAGCTCTATCGCAGTACGGGCAGTATGTTTTGGTGTAAATAGTTATGCTGGCCATTTTTTCCTCCATTTGCGATGATACAAAATATCTTCTAAAACCCCAACACTGATTGAGTCCAGCAAATAATTGGCCTGCTTTCTCGGACCCGTAGATTATTAAAATAAAATTATTAATTTTATTAGTATATTAAAATAGTTATTAGAGTATCATAATATTTTAGTTTAATATAAAAAAGTGTGGTTTTTTGATTTTCTTGTTTTGAAATTAAATAGATTGTATAAATTTGGCTGTGTATATTGTTATAGTTTCTATTTATGGTAGGGGAGACTGGTTGGCCTTTGAGCTTGCTCGTCTAGGTTATAGTGTAATTTTAGTTGATCTAAATTCTGGTTTTAAATTTTACATCGGAGGATATGGAGGGCCCTTTTGGTATTTTTAAAACGAAGCTTTTGGAGTCTTTTGCGGATAGATTAGAAAATGAAAGTCCTTTATTGCATGCTGATAATGGTTTTACTGTTTGGTTGAAAAATTCTATTCTAGAGTTTAGAGGTCCTATTTCAAAATTTCAGTTCTCTAAAATTAATAAAGATACAATAGGCTATTTAAATGATCTGTCCAATGTACCAACTGGTATCGACTTTGATAAAAGTTGGCTAGCTCATTTATCTCATCAATTAAGCTCTACTGCTTTTAGAAGCAACGCAGATGCTTTAGATTCTGGTCTACTTACCCCTATGTTTAGTCCATTTTATTATAGGCTGACAACCAGAAGGGGTGTTTCGGACTTTAAAAAAAAATTAAAAGGGTTAGGAGTAGATGTTTATAATTCCATAGATAATATCACTTTTAGTAGTAAGACAGTAAGTTTAGGTAAAACAGTTGTTGAGTATAAAAAACTTGGTGTGGATGTTATCTTCATTTGAAACGGATTACTTTTTACCGAAACTTAGAAATAAAATTTTTAAAAAGGTAGTAAAACCTGTTTGGTATTGGGTCAGATATAAGGTTTCTTTTCCTTCTCAAGTATTTGATTTGTTGCCAGTACATTTTGTAAATTTAGAAGACATATATCTTCCATGGAGTCATGAAAATTTAATGATTTTGCAAAAAACCATATCAAATAATTATATGAATTGTTGGCTTAGAGTTCCTTCAAGCTATGATGACAAAAAATACGAACTATTATCTTTGAAGGTAAAGCAAATTTTAGAAAACAAAACAAATAAATTTGTTGAAATTGTTAATTTTCCTAAACAACAAGGCGTAGGTATTTTTCCAGTTTATGATAACAAGACTTTGCATGAAACGGAGTTAATTATAGATTCTCCTGAAACTTGGGATAGTTTGAGTTGGAACGGGCAGTGTGTTTCTAATGCAAAAACTTTGCAGGCTGTAAGAGAAAAGATGGGTCAAGCTATTATATGACACATGACTTTATTTTAGATGCAATAGAGAAACTACCCACCTATGCTTCAATAAAAAAGATAGTAGATAAATTAAAAGATTATCAAGTGTATCTTACTGGTGGATGCATTAGGGATATTTTAGCAAAAAGAAAAGTAAAAGATATTGATTTTGCTACAAGTGCAACACCTGATATTGTAGCAGACATATTTGAAAATACTTTGGATATAGGAAAAAAGTTTGGCACAATCACGGTATTTTTAGATGGTTATTCTTTTGAGATTACAACATTTAGAAAAGATTTTAACTATGATGGCAGACATCCTAGTGGAGTAGAGTTTGGTGATCTAAAAACTGATGCAATGAGGAGAGATTTTACCTGTAACGCTCTATATTTTGATTTGAGCAAACAAAAATTAATAGACCATATAAAGGGGTTAGATAGCATAAAATCAAAGATCATTACAACTGTAGGTAATCCTTTAGATAGGTTTAGAGAAGATAAGCTTAGAATGCTTAGGGCAATTAGATTTGTGTCAGAACTAGGTTGGGAAATTGACAATAAAACATATGAAGTCATAAAAATACTAAGTTCTGATATAGACATTATAAGCAAGCCCAGGTGGCAAACTGAATTTGATAAAATAATACTTTCTTCCAATCCAATAAAGGGTTTAAAAATGTTATTAGATACTAAACTTTTGCAAAATTATTTGTTATTTGACTTAAAAGAACTAGAGCAAAAAAATAAATACTCTTACAAATTTATATGGAAGCTATGAAGCTAGACTTGCGGCATTGCTCTACACAAGTGATAAGCAAAAACTGGAGCAATTTTTTATTAATAAAAAAAATCTGAATATGGTATTAGATATTTGTAAAATTTTAGAAAAAAATATTATGTCATTAGAATTGTGTGAACTTAGAGAAATTAATGAAAATTTGCATATAATAGATGCATTAAAATCAGAAAATCGAACTTGTGAAATCAATAAACTCAAACAAATAAGTAAAAAATATCCAAATTTACCCCCGCCGCTTATAGATGGGAATGATATAAAAACTAAAGTGGAAAAACGTAAAATTGGAAAAATACTAAAGATAATAAGAAAAATGCAATTAAATGAATTGATTAAAAACAAGTCTCAAGCGCTAGGAAAAATAAAAGAGTTAGAAATTAACGGTTTTTAGAAAGTATTTCGCCTTTAGTTACAGGATCAACATCGTGTCCACCAGGAAGCAGCCATTTGGCAAAAAAAGTAAGTGGAGCCTCTTTATTTTTGCCTCATTAAGCTCACCTTTGTACCGATATATTATAGCAGGATGTGTTTTTGCAAACTGCTAAATTGTTAAAATCACTATAAATGTAGTGGTTCTTTTAGGTATGAGATTATTTTATTTTATTTTTTTACTGTCTCTATGTGTTCCTATGTCGGTCCTTGGTTCTAATAGCATGGGTTGCAGAGCTGCATTGGGCTATGACGATGATTCTGGTTTAAATAAAGTGTCTCGCTCAACAGTTGTGGTCGAAGAAAATGATACGATTAAAAGACTTAAGAACAAAAAAATAGATGTGGTACTGGGTAATAGTGACGAAGGTTCTGTACTAAGATGGGCAAGTTATTATGGCAGAGTAGGGCTTGTTGATTTATTTTTAAGTCCTTCAAAACGACGTATAGATGTGAATACCACATTAGAAGATTCGGGATTAAATCCTCTGCTGTTAGCTAGTATAGCTGGGCATGTAGAGATAATTGAGATTTTATTATCAACTCATGGTATTTATTTAAATGTTGTAGATAATGACGGAATGTCACCCATAATGTGGGCTAGTTTAAAAGGGCATAAAGAAGTTGTTAATCTTTTGCTCAAATCAAACCCTGATTTAAACATAAGTGTGGACAATATGAGAGCTTCAGATCTTGCAAGAGGAGCTGGATATTTAGAAATTGCAGATCGAATAGAAGAATACACAAGCCTAAGAAATAAAGAAAACGGTATTAAATAAGATCCTTTTAAAACAGACAGTATTAACGTATACAATTGTTGTATTTGATTAGTAAATCTTACAATTTTTTATCATTTTCACTTTAATTTATATCATAAAAGTGACAACAATTGTTGCACTTTAAAAAATGTGGTATTTTTTAAGAATTCTATAAAGGTACAAGCGAATCCGCTGCCAGTTAAATTATGTGTATTTAGATTATACTTACTTGAATCGTATATATTAAGTTCGAATCACCACTTTAAACCACAGGAGGTTCATATGAGAGTAATAATTAGAAGCCTAATAATTGTACCCATTATGTTATTTTTAACAGTATCGGTATATGCTCAAACTCCTGTTTTAATATTAGCCATCAAGAGTGGAGATGTTGGCGTTGTTTCAAATTTACTTAAAGCCACCAATATAGATGTGAATGCTCAAGATGAAAATGGCATGACAGCTTTACTATGGGCAATTTACAAAAGGAATAATGACATAGTTAGAGTGCTGCTTTCATCTCCTAATGTTGATGTAAATTTAGCAGAGTATGGAAGTGGTAATACTCCTTTAATTATAGCAGCAAGATTTAACAATGTTGGTGCTGCAAGGCTACTTATTGAAAATCCAAATTTAGATGTAAACAAGCAAAACTATATTTTACAAACACCTCTAAGCGAAGCTATGGTTGGTGAAAGCCTAGATGTAATGTATGTTCTTTTAGAAAGACCTGAAATAGATGTTAGTGCTGTAGATTTGTTGGGAGATAGTCTTCTTTCATGGGCATCAATAAAAGGCTATGTATTTCTAGTTGAAGTATTGTTGGAAAAAGGCATAATTGATGTTAACTCAGAGAGTATTTTTGGTGAAACTGCCTTATATTTTGCAGCTGAACATGGACATCATGATATTGTGACACGGCTTTTAAATGTTGAAGAAATTGACATAAATAGGCCAACTGCTTCTGGATATAC
>CBDANC010000012.1:0-217076 GCA_965197425.1 Bdellovibrionales bacterium | reverse complement strand
TCCCTTATTTGCCTCGTTTGGAAGACCTTAAGTTACTAGATCAGCATCGTGTTCCAGAGCTGGGCAACCATCAAGCTAAAAGGTGTCTTGGTTACATTTGGACTTCGTCTTACATTTCACCAAGACATCTTTTAACTTGATTCGGAAGACCTTAAGTTACTAGATCAGCATCGTGTTCCAGAGCTGGGCAACCATCAAACTAAAAAATGTCTTGGCTACATTTGGACTTCGTCCAATCATTTCACAAATCCATTTTTTGGTTTGATTAGGAAGACCTTTGTTTTAATTTTCGTACCAGTAGATGATGGTAGGCCTTTTATCCGGTGGAGCAGTATTTTGTGCTGGATTAGCTCCTGGAGTAGGTTGTCCTGCACCACCAGGCGGATTTTGTCCTGGATTACCTCCAGGAGTGGGATTTTGTGCTGTAGTGCCTCCGGAGGGAGGTTGTGTTGCACCACCAGGCGGATTTTGCCCCGGATTATTTTGAGGGTTTTGGTTTAGCCCTAATTTAGCACTTATCTTGCTTTTGTCATAAACCACTACCTGAATTTCTTTGTTAATGCTTCCAGATTGCCCCACGCTTTTTATTGAAAAATTTATTTCTCCGTCTGTATCAGAAAAATAGAGACTAGACCTTTCTATTTCATTTGTGGGTACATTAAATCTGCTTAAAAAATTAAAAAATTCATTCACATCGTTAAAAGGACCTGTTTGATCAAAGTAGTCATGCATACGGGCCACTACTTGATCTGTAATGTTAGGATGAATGGATGCTAATATTATATCACTTGCGTTGTTTGGGTTAATACCAGCTGCTCCATATACTGTTATATGAGGCAGTAAAAAATTAAATACATCATTGGTAATCCCACTTACCATTCTTAATTCCTCGACAGTCCTAAACGCTCTGTTTGGGGGTAAATTCTCTTCTTCATATAGTGAAGATTCACTTCTGTTATCGAAACTTTTTTCATCATGATCTACCCAATCCTGAATATTTCCTATTACTCTTTCATAGTCTACATCTTCTAATGGAGAATCTGTCTCCAATGAGTCTAAGTAATTTCTAAATAGACTTACTAGTTGTTGTTTGGTGGCATCGGCTAGTGCAGGCTTGCCATAGGTAAAAGAAGTTAGATCAATTTTAGAACCTTCACTGGTAATTTTGGTTTCATACTTAACACCTTCTAAAAGAGATTCACCACTAATTTCATCTATACTTTGTTTATCTACAGTAGATAAATCAGCGGGTAAAGTAATAGGCCAAGATAGTGGGAAATTCCATATCATGTTTAACATACTCTTTTTTAATACACCTTTCAGTGCGGGAGGAAGGTTATTTAAAGCAAATACTGCCTTTTGATATAATGAAATTCTAAGTAATGATAATTCTACACCAGACTTAGCCGCATAATATGCTCTTAGTTTATGGTACTCTTTGCTCGATATAATGTAGTCAATACTAGTATCGTAACTTACCTCAACTGCAATAAAACTTAACATCATTATGCTAAATAGTGATATTAATAAGGCAACTCCACGATTCTTTATAGAGCTCTTAGAGTGAGTTCTGTTCTCTAACATAAAAATCTTATCCTCTACTGTACTGTCAGGATAACAAAATTGCTTGAAACAGGGTAGTGTTCATTGTACATTACAACTAGATTTACACCCTACGGGTGCTGGTGTTTGTGCCTTCGGCACCCCCTACGGGGGAGGTATTTAGTGGTGGTAAAACATAAATCATATCTTGTACTCCACCAGCTAATAGCAGTGCCTGTAAGGCACCCCCTACGGGGGAGGTATTTGATGGTGGCGAAAACATACGTTATATTTTGTATTCCACTAATTAAATACCTGCACCTGTAAGGTGCCAGTTAAATACCCGTGCTGTAGGCACCACCCTGCGGGTGGAGGCGGTTTGTGGAGGTGAGAACAAAAATTATACTTTGTACTCCACCAACTAAATGCTTGTGCCGTAGGCACTTGGGAGTCTTATTAAAGAAGATATAAAAAAGCATAGGGTGATATCGTTCGGTGAGATACTGGATCTTTTAGACGGTGATATGTCTTTTATATTTAATATCTGCGTATCTAGGTTTGAAAAGTCATTTTCCCTAGAGAAACTAGTAGAATTTAAAGAGCTTTTATCAAAGCTTGTTTCTGGCAAGTATGCCAGCACAGATGATTTTAGGAAACTTCTGCAGATGAGGCGACATGCACAAAGGTTAAGAGCAGCATATTTTATGTTTGATATATCTCACTCTATTCCACGTGATCTCAACAAACTGGTAGTTAAGTTGGGGAAGTTAAAAGATGCAGTTATAGCAAAGGCTAAGGTAGAAGAACAAGCCAGAAAAACAAATAAATTTATCGATAAATTGTTGGGTGATAATCTAGAGCATATAATAAAGCTTGATTTTAAAAAGGACTTTATCAGTACGTCCACAGTTGAGCTACATGCGTTTTTAAAATCACGCCTAGAACAGGCAATCGATGTGATAGAAAAGGGTGGTGAAGCACAGGTCAGATTAACCTATTCGGACTACCATAGTTTGAGAAAAACTATAAGAAATTTCTATTGGCTTATTCAGTTTGTAAGAAATGAATTTGAGATAAAGGGACTTTTGGAGTTAAAAGATCGTTTAAAAGAGACCAATCGCAGTATGGGTAGTGTGTGTGATAAAATAGAGCAAGAGAGACTTAGAACAGGTGAAAAACATCAAGGAATGATAGATGTAACAGGCTCGGTATTAAAAACATTAGGCTTACTCGTAAGAATGCTGGCAGGTGAAAATATAAAATCACTGGTTAATACCAGATAATGTTTTTTATTTTGGTGGGTACTCCACTCGTATTGGACTTTTACTTATGCTTTCAAGTTTTTGATTAAGAATAAGCAACGGGATGTATGAGTCTGAAGCTTCAAGACCTGTGTTTACTAAACTACTGGCTTTACTATATTGTTTAGCACTTATAAAATGCTCAGCTAAACCAGTAATACCTTGTAATTTGTAGTGATCAGTTTGTGACATCTCTTCAAAAAAACTAGGACAATTTTCTTGGCTTTCAGTACATAGTTTTGATTTTATTAAAACTAATAGAGGATGGTCAGCGTGTAAAACAAGATCTATATTAGCTTTGGCTTCTGATAAAACTCCCAACTTCATTTTTAGATAGGAGTATAGTAATCTAATACCTATGTCTTCACTGTTTCGTAAAATTGCGTTGGATAAAGTGCTTTCAGCTTCGTCGTATTTTTTGCTTTTAAGCAGCAATATACCCTTTATAGCCTCAATTCTAGGTTCATCAGCTAACGAATCATCAAACTCTGTGCTTAGTGAATACATAGTATCCCAGCTTAAATGATCTCTAAAGATTTCTAAATCATACAAGAAATCACTAGGTTCTAAATCAGCATCTAAAACAATAATATTTGTAAACCATTTTTCAGCAGCCTCAGTATTACCTAGTAAAATTTCTAAATAAGATAATGCCAAGTGATAGTGAATTCTATATCCAGTTTGTGCATTTAAAGCTGATGCTAAAACTCTTTTCATATATTGCAGCAGTGTGGGATTTTTTGTTTGTTCAAACAGCTTAACAGTAGCTAAAAATTTGCTCATTATCAGTATCGGATCCCTAGAACCTGATCGATACGCTAACTCGAATTTACTATGTGAGTTTGTATATTGAAAAGCATGTAAATTTGCAATTCCAGAGTTGATGAGTGCAGGTGTATATGATGGATCAATATCCAAAGCTTTGTTAAATAAACTTTTGGCCTCATGTAAGTTTTTCCTCTTCAAATTAATTATACCAAGTAAATTTAACTTTCTTTGTTCTGCTCCGGCTGCGGTTATTTTATCTAAAACTTCTGATGTTTTATTTAACTGCCCTCTTTCTATTAAAACTTCAGCATAGTTAAAAGCTACATCAATATCAGAGGGTGTATTTTTATATGCTTCTTTTAAACTGGTAATGGCATTATTGTAGTTTCCAATTTTTTTATGGCTTAGCCCTATTTTATGCCAATCTTTGTCCTCATTTGAAATTTTAACCATCCTCTTATATACAGCTAAACCTAATAATATCACAGCAGCTGAAACCAAAATTGTATTTACAATTAATCTGGTTTTTTTAGACGATACTTGATAATGGCCATCTCTACTAACTTTCCCTGTTCCACTATCATTATAACTAAAGTCAGTTACTTTTGTGTCATCGATACTTGGTTCTGTATACCCATCTCCTGGATCAGTACAGTCATCTTGTGTGTCATTCACCAGTGTATCTTCTTGATTACCTCTGAATATTGCAAACTCAGATACTTCAGCTAACTTTCGCCAATTTAAAAAATAACTATTAGAACCTTTGTCATCAGATACTGTGGTAGCAGAGTCATTTACTCTCATGCTAACTTGATCATTTGGTCTGTATTTTCCTTCATATATGCTAGTTATTATTTGAGAGGTAGTAAAAGGCCCTAGTATTTCATGATTTTTTAATATAATCCATTTCAAGTCAGAAGACATTGTAACCCTCAAGGTAAGAGAAATAGTGTTTTCAGATCATCGTTTGAAAGCATTATGCCTAGCCCAACAAAAAAAGAAGGGGTTTGTAGTAGTCTATCCATTCCACTTACTAAATATATACTATTAGTAAAACCATATTTTAAATAGCTTCGTAACCTTGGTAAACTCTCAGCAAGCTTAAATGACTCTAAAGTTAGTTTTAGCTTTGGAAGAGCAAAATAACTTAATCCAAGCCCTACAGTGTTTTCTATAATACCTGCCTTAATTGCAAGGTCATATAATTTTTGCTCATACAATGCACTAAATCTTATTTTACTGTTATTTCCAATTATAGGATCATCAACTATGGAGGCTTCAAATTGTCTGTCTGGACCTGGTTGTACTACAATAGATAGATTTGTTTTTGCCCTCAAATCAGATGTAAAATAATCGCCCCTTAAATCCAAAAATGTTTTTATTTGATTAGACTGTTCAACAAGTTCACTGATACCTGAAACAGCTGTGTTAATGTTATCCACAGTTTCATCTTCGTAGATTAACTTACCCAAGGCCCCTTCACCATTTTGTATTTTTTCTGTTATATCTTTTATGTTTTCAAATGCAATATCCATGTTGTCAACTGACTTCATTATTCTATTCCATGATTCATCCCAACCTTCTAATCCACTATCTACTCTACTAGTTATGCGATTCATTGAAACTAATAGATTTGATATTTCTTCTTTGTGTTTGGTTGTAACTTCACTTAATGCATGAGTCATGTTTTCCAAATTTTTTATTGTGTTTATTAAAGGAGATTTTGTGTTCTTAGATTCACCTAATAGTTCCGGTATAAGTTCTATTGAACTTGCAACAGATGCAATTTTATCCACCGCTCTATCAAAAGTTCCTCCATCTACAACCTGGGTTATCTCTTGATTGGTTTTTAATAACTCATTTGAAGTGCCGTTTACTATGGTTATATATCTATCTCCAAGTAATCCATCATCTCTAATCTCTACGAATGCATCAGAGGTTATATCTTTTCTATTGAGAACTAGGTTTATTTTTGCTCTATTTTTTACGAGGTCAATATCTTCTACATAACCAATATCTAAGCCAGCTAATTTTACTTTGCTCTTTTTAGTAATTCCATTTGCATCATTTAGAAAAAAATAAAAGCTTTGATTGGCTCCAAAATTACCAAAATTATCTCCAACAACAAAAAGCATAGATACAACTATGCTCAAAATTGTTATAACCAAAAGTCCAACACGAAATTCAAGCGTTCTCATAATGTGTTTCCATAAACCTTCTTACATGTGAGTTTTTGCTGTTTTTAAACTCCAAAGGAGTGCCAAATAACAACACTTTCCCATCATGTATCATCGCAATCTTATCGGCTATATAGAGCGATGATAGTAGATCATGAGAAACAATTACAGACGTAAGTCCTGAACTTTTTTTGTGTGTGTTTACAATTAGTTTGTTGACCATGGATGTTGTAATAGGGTCCAACCCTGTTACAGGCTCATCATAGAACAAAATTTGTGGTTGAATCACTAAAGCTCGTGCTAATCCCACTCTTTTCTGCATACCACCACTAATTTGAGATGGTAACTTTTCAAATTGAATGGGTTCTATTCCAAGGGACTCTAGCATTTTAGAAGCCTTGCTATATAAATCATAATTTGATGATTTGGTGGATCTATTTTTTTCTTTTAGAGGAAACATAACATTTTCTATTACTGTCATGTCATTGAATAAAGCTGAGTTTTGAAATAAAACTCCAAATCTTCCTCTTAGTTCCTTTAATTGTTCTGGGTTAAGAGCTTGTAGATCATTCCCAAGTATTTTTATCACTCCATCAGTTGGTAGCATCAGGCCTAATAAATGTTTTAATAGGATACTTTTACCAGCTCCACTTAAACCTAAAATGACTGTTATAGAACCTTTTTCTATTTTAAGATTTATTCCATTTAAAACTTTTTCATTATTATCAAAAGTTTTTTTTAGCCCAATACATTCTATGGCATTTTTCATATAAAACCCCAAAATAATCCTATAATTCTAGTTATAAAATAGTCGGCTACAATTATGCATACGATACTGGTTACAATGCTGTTGTTGGTTGCTTCTCCAACCCCCGCTGCACCTTTTTTGGTGTTCATCCCAATGTAAGTACATATTACCGAAAATAATAACCCAAACACACTTGCTTTAATGAGACCTTCTATAATATCTCTAGGCCCAAGCCACATTAAGGTTTTACTCCAAAATACTGCTTCATCTAAATTGTTTAACTTTACTGCCAATACATAACAACCAAGCATAGCAAATATACTAAACACAACCGTTAATAGTGGAGTTGCAATTATACTGGCTAATATTCTGGGAGCTATAAGGTAGTTTTTGCTACTAATTCCCATCACTTCTATGGCATCTACTTGATCTGTCACAACCATTGCCCCCAGTCTTGCGGCAATTGCTCCTCCTGCTCTGGCTGATAAAATAATTCCTGTCATTACAGGTCCAATTTCTCTAAATATACTTAGAGCAGAAACTGTGCCAACTATATTTTCTACATCAAATAAATTAAGCCCTAGCCATGTTTGATAAGCAAACACAAATCCAGTAAATAAACCGGTAATACAAATTATTAAAATAGATTTGTTACCTACAAACTCAATTTGTAACAACAGCTCTTTAAACCTAAATGGTTTAATATTTATAAAAGAGCTATAAAAGTGAAGGATTACTTCACCTGTTTTTTTTGTAAAGCTTATTGCTGTATTACCAATGTTATGTATCAATTTTTCCATTGCCAAAGCTGGTCAATACCTCATTGGGTATTGTACCAGCAAAGCTAGCTATATCCAATGCAGTAATGCTGTTGTTTGCGTCTTGACCAAGGATAGTCACTTTGTCACCTATATTAACGCTATTATCAACTTTTATAATCATAGAGTTCATGGTTATGAAACCTATCTGAGGATATTTTTTTCCGTTTATCAAAACCTGTAGTTTATTTGAGGCATTTCTAATAATACCATTTGCATAGCCAAAAGCTACCACCGCTATTTTTGAATTTTTATCTAATACATAGGATTGTGAGTATGATATTGGTGTATTTTGTGCTAAAGATTTTATCTGTATAACTTCTGATGTAATACTCATCACAGGTTTTATCTTGAAGTTAAATGTGTCTAATTTAGGAGGATATGCACCATACATACACAATCCTGGTCTTGCCCCAATATTATCACTATATTTTCTTGCCATCAGGCTTACAGAGTTGTGATAGTGAGCTTGTATATTATTCTTCCAATGTGATTTTATCTTGTTAAACCTAGTAATCTGTTTTCTACTAAAACCTTCAGGATTGTTTATGTCAAAACCACTGGCAAAATGAGTTGCTAAGCCCTTTAGCTTCAGTTTGCTTTTAGATAAAATCTCTTTGATTATGGGAGGATCTTCTATGTCAAAACCAAATCTACCAATACCAGTGTCAAATTTTAAATGAATATTTATTTTATGATTTTCAAATCTTTTAAGATCGTTCATGTCACTAATAACAGGGGTAAGTTTATAATCAATAATGTTTTGAACATCATAGTTTGAACTAAAAACTAAAATTTTTATATCAGAGAAATTTTTTCTAAGCTTTATTCCCTCCTGAATTGTTGCAATTCCTAAAGTATTTATACCCTGTTTGACTAATCTATTCGAAATAAGAATATCTCCATGGCCGTAAGCATTTGCTTTTACCATTGGGCAACAAAATGTATCTTTGCCGATATAAGTTCGGATTGAATTGATGTTGTAATCCAAGTTTGACAGAGATATTTCAAAACTCATAAGTTAATTTCTTTACCCATGGGTTTTGCAGTACATACTCTATACTTATTTTTTACCGCAAGCATTGCGGACTGAGCAGTATATAATAAAGAATCTGCATCATGACAAGTTTCTGGGTATGCAGAAACACCTATACTTGCTTTCGAACCTCCTACCAACAAGCTTCTCCTTATTTTTTCTGCGAGGGAAGCTGTATCTATTAGGTTTTTTCTAAAAAGAATCACAAATTCTTTCTCTCTCATTCTATAGATTCTATGATTTATTTGATCTATTGATTTTATATTGGATAAACAAATTGAAACCAAACTCAGCTTTTTTGATTTATCAAATGTTTCATATAGAGTTTTATAAAAATGCCTTTTAGAATAAGCTCCGGTAGTTGGGTCAATTATTTTTTTATTAAGTGCTGCTAACTTAAATGCATGCAAAAAACTTGCAAAATGAGCTGCATATTGGCAGCTCAACTGGTAACTGAAACCAGATGCTTGTAAATTTTTAATCCCATCTAATATTACAATTCCATGCAAATTGTTATCATATTGAATAGGTATGGTCTCATAAGTAGTAAGTCCTTTGATTTTATCTAGATTTGGAAGCTTATTTTTAAACAGTATCCTTTCAGCTTCGTTAGGTGTACAGGTTATGCCAATTTTATATTCAAATTCTAGGTTGCCCGTATAGTGCAATATACTTAAAAGAGAGTGCGTTCTATGATAATCCAAGTAAATTATATTGGCCTTTGTCAATTCATAAAGATTTTCTACAAAATGGCTAATTATATCACTGTACTTAGTAAGGGTCCTTAGTTTAGAAAAAAACATTTTGCTGTGGAGTTTTAATGATTTATTAGAGTGAGAAAAATTATTTTGAGCTTCAAGGTTTGATATGTTTTGATCTGCCATAGTGCCTATCCTCTAAATGAGAACCTGATATATAGTATTAACTTCAGTTTCTATTCATGCTATCAAGCCATTCTTGTCAATGGCAAATACATTTTGTTGTGAGTTTTTGTTATATTAAACAGTTGGGCTGGATATATTAACATTTGTTAATACTTGATTTTTTAAATAGACATCCTTGTTCAAGACGGGCAATGTTAGGGTAATCACTGTACCACCACCATCAAGGCTAGGGGTGATACTACCTCCATGTTCTTCTATAATACCTAAGCATGCTGCTAAATTCAGGTTTTTATCGCTGTAGGGTAGGGGGTCAAAGCCTTCATTAGATAAATATTTAAAGGTTATGTTTACTAAGGTATCAATATTTTTTGTCTCTAAAAAAAGCTCACTGGTATTTACTAGTTTCATATCATCCAATATTTTAGATATCAGATCATAGAAAACTTGTTTTAACTGGGCCTGGTTGGCAAGCACTGGTTTAGGCTTGTTAAAATTGGTATTTATAGCTATACCAGTTAAGTTATACTCCATAAGCCTGATTGTATCATTTAAAGTTTGATTTACATCCAAAGTTGTTTTTTCTCTGAAATCAGTATTTGAAAATTGAGCAAGCTTACTTACTATATCTTGCACATCCCTTATAGCTCGCTCTCCTTTTTCAAGGTGCCTTTCTAGTGTTTGATTAGAGTTTTTAGCCTTTATTATTTGTATATGCCCAATTGCACTGGCTAAGGGCCCTGTGGTTTTTGAAGACACAAAGGAGCTAAATTCTCTGAAAGCGTTTTTTCTTTGATTGCCCAACTCAGACAATGTCACCCTCTCTAAAGACTCATATCTTTTAAAGCCTTTCTTAATATCTTCAGTATTATTGGCAGGTTTTGGTTTATGCCTTTCAGGCTCTTTAGACTCTTCAGATAACTTAATTGAAAAGGCCAATATAATGCCTACGCTAATCAACACCACAGCAATACCAATCATAAGGATGTTTTTAGATACCTTATTTGCATAGGAATAAATTATTCCATGAGAGGTAGATACAGAAGCATACAAGTTTGTGTCTGCTAGAGATGCAATACTAGATACCATTTCCTGAAAGTGATCAGAGTAATGAAATAGCTCTTGGGTGTTAAAGCTATTATTTTGGATTGCTCTGGTTATCGGGCTTTCTATTTTTTGACCATAAGTAGATGAGCTTGCCAGCACAAACCCCTGCTTGTTCATAAGCACAACTTCACTGTGATCTAAAATAAACTTTTGAACCATAGCAGGAAATTTGTTTTTAAACAGGCCAATCAAAATATTGCCCTTGTGCTTTGTTATCATCGCTATTAAATCTACACCATCAGTAGACTTGATCGGCTGCAAATTAATCTGAGACTCCAAATGTGGATACTCCACTCGTAGTGGATACTCCACCTGTGTGGGAAGCTTATTTAAAATTACATGTCCATAACCGCTTGGTATATGTGTGATGGAATCAGAAAATTTCTCTACCAGTTTACCATCCTTATTACCCATTACAAAAACAGCAATAAAATCATAAAATGATAATCTGTTATTCCTTTTATCTGTCGCAACATTGATAAGATCCACATGCTTCTCTTTTAGAGATTCACTTACCAATAAAGAAAATATATGGTTTACTTTTTGTGATTCATTTTTCACAAACTGATATTGTGTGTTGATCAAACTATTTCTGGTTACAAGCAAGATAACTAAAATAGCAATAGACAAACTTCCACAGCATAGAATAAGTAGCCTGGTCTGTTTAAGCTTCATCAGCATGAAAAATTATCATACATACCAAAGTATGGATCAAGCATGTATAAAGCAAAACCAAGACTAAGGCCCTGGAACAATGCCCATAATAAATAGAAAGAGTTTGTTGTCATGTAGCAACTGTCCTATATTAATTTTCTTTAGTAATATTCAACAGATCAGTGAAGAGAGGTAAAGCCCCCTCCAATTTTGCTGGTTACTATTAACTTAACATCTAATCCTGCTAAGTCAGACTCAAGTTTGGTTGTAGGTAGTAAAAATTTGGCATAGTAACCTTTGCTCCAATGATCATGAAAAGGGAAAACTTGCCCGAAAGCCTCCTTCTTCTCCATCAAACTAGCTTTATATTTTGTATCGCCTACCTCAATGGTAACTTCCCAGTCTTTTAGATTAGGGAGTTTTTTAGAATAGAAACTTATAAATACAGTACTAGATGAGGCTGCAGTAGAATTTGTTTTGAGTATTTGTTCTTCTAATTTGGATGTATCCCATTGATATATTGATGCTTTTTTTCTATTTATAAGCTCCAGGGTTTTATAACTTAGAAACTTAGCTTTCATTTGAAAAATGTTTTCTAAGCCAGAATATGCTCTATAAGATGAGTGTTTTTTGAAATGAAAGTTATAGTCAGTTTTTGATATATTAGAACCAAACACCTGGATCTCAGCCTGAGACCTAGGAGTGTGTTGACAGCCTGTTACTATAATAGCAAAAACAGGCACCAATATTCTCATAATTAGTTTCTTCAAATTCAAAGACTTATACTAGATCAGATTTAGTTATCAGTGGTAAATATTCCAAACCTCTGCTTACTATTAGATCTCCTCCACCCTCTTTTCGATCCACACATGTAATAATGCCTGAAACACTTAAGCCTGCGTCTCTAGCTTTAGAGACTGCGTGCAAACTAGAGCCTCCAGTAGTTACAACATCCTCCATTATCCAAACTTTATCACCTTTTTTAAAGTTATCAAGTCCTTCAACCCACCTTTTCATACCGTGGGTTTTTAACTCTTTTCTGATAAAAAAAGCTTTTAGTGGATGATCAAATTCTTTTAGAGACATTATAGATACTCCAACACTAATAGGCATTGCACCAAGCGATGTACCCCCAATACCAATAACTGTTTTATTCTTCAAAAATTCCAGGATCATTTGAGAAATTATGTTGATTCCCTGAGGTAGTAACAGAATATTTTTCATATCAACATAAAAATCACTTGAAATGCCAGATGCCAAAGTAACATTGCCTCGCTTTAAACCATGCTTTCTTATTAAAGCTACAAGCTTGCTTTTTGACTTATTCATACTCATTCTCTTTATAACAGTTTATTGTAGTCTAACCTTACTAACCCATTTTCTGATATCATCATAAACTAATTGTCTTTCAATATCATTAAAAGGCTCATGTAAGGTATTACCATATCGTCTTATATCTTTGGGACTTTTTATAAGATCATAAAATTTTTCTATGGCGGGAGTACTTACCACCTTATCACCCAAGCCCCTCAAAACCAATAGAGGGGCTGGCAAACATTTTTTCACTTCATTAGGCACGGTATTCCCTTTGCCCAACACAAATTTAATTGTTTTTTGCATTTCCGTAAATAATCTAGTGCTCATCACCTTGTGTCTGAGCTTATCTTGTCTATACTCATTCATAATCTCTTCATCTTTTATAAGGCGACCATACTTTATGCCGCTATCTAAAACAAGGCTGGGAATAAATTTACTTAATAAATTTCCCAGAACCTTTTTGAATCCAGATACTGACAATGTTAAACCTAAAAGCGGTGAGCTAAGTATAATTCCTTTTATGGTTTCATTAGGGTTTTCTAATAAATATTTTATTACAACTAGTCCACCCATAGAATGTCCTACCAAAAAAATTGGAAATCTTGGATTTTGTTTTTTTACAATCTGAAGAAATGTTTTAAGTCCATCCGTGTAATCTGAAAAACTGCTTACAACCCCACGTTTACCTTCAGATTTACCATGTCCTAAAAGATCAAATGCATAAAGTTTTAAAGGTAATCTTAGACCATTAAATAATTTTTCGTAGTTAGCTGAGTGCTCCCCAAAGCCATGCACTACTACAAAAATATACTGAAAATCTTGCTGTTCCCAGGACCTCCAAAACAGTCTAGGAGACTTTCCAAAATAACCTTCATTTTTCATCAAGGTCTTCCGAATGAGGCAAAAAATAAGGAGGCTTTGCCTACTTTTTTTTGCCGAGTGGTTGCCCAGCTCTCTAACACGATGCTGATCCTTTTCATCAAGGTCTTCTCAATGAGGCAAAAATAAGGAAGCTATGCTTACCTACACGTGTCATCAAGGTCATCGTTTCTGGTCATCTCTACCTTCTTGGTTACAACTAAAGATTCATTGCCAGCTAAATCTTTGGCCTGCACATGTAAATAGTAAGTACCTTCACCACAGTTTTTGCTTACACTGGTAACCCCAGAATATTTATGTGTCATTGAAGGTGCAGTAGGAGAGGTGGTTATCTCATAGCGATAAACACAGTTTCTTTCATCACATCTCCAGCTCCATGTTCGATTCTGTACCTGAGTGATGGAATCGTCTCTTAAACCTAGCACTTCAGGTTTTTTGGCATCAATGTGAGTGCTAGCAACAGAACTAGAAATCTCAGATACATTGCCTAGTTCATCTACATTTCTACCCTGAATATGCAGGTAGTATGTATCATCTACATTCTGTAAACCATCAACTTGAGCAGATGATTGTGTAGACCATCTACTCCAAACTACGGAGTCATCAAGTGCTCTACCGCTTGTAACAATATATCGATACTCACCACACCCGGTCCAATTGAAAGTTTTAACTTTAGTAGGTGTATAGGAATCAGATAAACCAGTAATACTGCATGCAGGTTCAAAAGTATCTACAACATATGGTCTATCACCGGGGGTGCAAGAAGAGGCGTTCCCAGCAGAGTCGTAAGCTTGTGCATAAATGGTATGTGTGCCATCGTTAAGCTCTTTATCTACCAACACATCAGCAGTAGTTATACCTCCAACACTTGCGATTCCAAGTTCATTCCTGCAAGCTTCGTCACTGAAAAGCTTTACATGAGAGCCAGAACTAGATAGCAGTGTAACTTTAAATGTAGGTGTCTTACCAGTATTAGGAGTAGTATCCAATAAAGCTGCGGACAAAATAGAAGGGGCCTCGGTATCTAATCTGTAAGGACCAGGAGTTTTTATGCAGCTAGATTCATTTCCAGCAAAGTCAATTACTCTAGCATAAAAAGTATGTACGCCATCTTGAAGATCATTTAACTTAATATCTATTTTGTCAGTAGAATCCTCTAACCTTGTCTGTGCTATAGGATTAACACACTGATTTTTATCAAAGATCTTTACAACACTACCTCTGTCAGCACCATTAAAGTGCACAGTTAAATTTGGATTTTTGTCATTGTTTTTTTGCTCCAAGGTCTCAATTACAAGACCAGATACAACTGGCTTGTTCAAATCCACAACATAGGGTTCTGGCAATTCATAGCAACTAATGTTTTTGTTGGATAAGTCAGTTGCTGAGGCATACAAGTTATGGTTTCCTTCAGACAACCTAGACTCTATTGTAATACTAGCCTGTTTTTTTACATCATCTAGTAACAGTGTACCTATGTCGATCTCACAAGAAGGGTCAGAATGGATTTTTACAACTGTGTTTTTGTTTGATCTTTCTAAACCTACAAGTAATGTTGGGGTTTGGTTTCTACTAGGGGTTGTTCCATCTATGCTCAATGAGGAAATTGTTGGAGCAATATCCTCCATAACATGAACCTCAAAAGACCAGCCGGATGATACATTGTATCCATTTACTACCACACCAGCTACAATATTATCTCCAAGGTCATCATCTGTAGGGACACCACTAAAAGTTATGGTTTTGTTAGCATAGTCATAGGTGTAACCCAACCAACATGGTAGGTTGGTTACATATAGTTCTACATCTGAAAGTCTATCTTCCGTTATATCAGGCACCCCATCTTTTCTAAGAGATATCTGATCAGAAAACGGACTGCCAGCCTCTGTAATGTGATCACTTACACTCAAAGAAGTACTTGGAGCTAAAAGATTAAATGACCATTCAGACTTATTTCCAGTGCTATCATGAATGAAGCCACTTATCACAGCGCCATTAAAACCAACATGAGGTACGATACCCAACAAACTATTTTGATTCTCTTTTTCCAGCCAATCTGGTTTCTCCATCACAGTTATTTCATACTGTTCATTATCCACCTCAGCTTGAGTTAAATCACTTATCATTTCCTCAGTAAAATTAAACCTAAACTCTGAGCCTAAGGATAATAAGATATCCCTTGTATAAATCACAGGAGATGTATCTTCTTTAATAACAAGAGGAAACTCCCAGTTATGATCTGCACCTTCCAAATCTTCAATTACACCTTTGACTACAATTGTTTTAGGCATCTCGCTAGCTTGAAGTTCAGGTATGCTGCCTGAAAAAGAAGCTTGGTTTCTAGGTCTGTCAAACTCATAACTAAGCCAATTCGGCCCTTCTGTAATTTCAAGAGTGGAAAGATCTGCATCCTTAAAATATTTTTCTACATCGTCCCTAGAGATTTCATGGTTATAGTGACTACCTGACTGCACATCCCTTGAAAGCATATCAGGATTAGTAACATCCAAAGGTATATTTGCAGTATCATCATCCAAACGATCAAAAGAAAGTGGAATTTTATACTTAAAATCATTACAAGAAACTAATAAAAAACTAATAGATAAAACCATGAACCTAAAGTTTTTTAGTTTACTAAAAAACATACGACGCCTCCCAAAACTTGTAGTATATTATATTTTAAGTCTATTACAATCTAAGTATATATAGCAACTTTATGACTGTTTGAATTACTTAAGGTTTTACGCTTATTTTTGAAACCTGTCAATACAATCACTAGGAGTAATGGCGGAGGCCTCGCTTTTATTTGCAAAAAATAGGAGCAATAGTGGTTTTGGCATTTTCTACAATGTGTTTATAGGATCTATATCAAAAGACAGTCTAACTCCTGGATGCTTTTTTAGTTCTTTTCTTATTTTAAAACAAACTTCACTTAAATTAACTTTTTTTGTATTAACATCTTTGCCAGTATTTCTTTTTGCTTTTAGCAATGCTTGAAATCTATATTTTCCTCTCAACTTAGAAATAGGAGACGGTGCTGGCCCTAGTATGTCAAACCATCCAACTTCTCCTCTTATATTTTTTGCAAGTGCTGCTGCTTGCTGAATGGTGCTTATCACTTTTTTTTCATTTATGCCCGTTGCTCTTACCATGGCAAGTCGTCCATACGGAGGATAAAAAAGTGCTTTTCTTATCTTCAACTCTCTTTTAAAAAAAAGATCATATTCATAAGAGGTAGCCATGTTTAAGATCTCATCTTGTGGCTTTAGGGTTTGAATAACAACTTCACTTTGAGTGCCATATCTTCCTGCTCTACCTGACACTTGTAACAAAAGTTGAAACGTCTTCTCCTCTGCCCTAAAGTCTGGCATGTTCATACTCATATCTAAACTAACCACCCCTACTAAAGTAAGGTTAGGAAAATTAAGACCCTTAGAGATCATCTGTGTGCCCACCAATATATCTGCTTTGTTTTGTTCTACAGTCTTGATAAATTCATTTAGCTGCTGATTGTTACTTATAACATCTCTATCAGCTCTTATAATTTTATGATTAGGAAATAACTCTTCTAAATCTTTTTGGATTCCTTCAGTACCAATACCTACTACCTTTAAAGAATCAAGATTACAGTAGTCACATTTTCCAAAATTTTTATGATAGTTGCAATAGTGGCAAACCAAATGCTTATCTCCATGCCTTATTAAAGATACAGAGCAGTTTGGGCACTTGACCCCTTCACCACATTCGGGACAACAAATCAAATAAGACTGACCTCTTCTGTTTAAAAACAAAGCTACTTGGCGATTCGAGTTTAAGTGTACATTCATTTTATCAAACAATGTTTTGCTTAACCAGGAAGGTAGAGATTTTTCTTGGTTTTTTGTCATATCCTCTAAAATTACTTTTGGTAGTTTTGCGCCACCAAACCTACTAGACAAAGTGTGTAACTTGTAGCTTCGTTTCGTGTTAAACCAACTTTCAACACTAGGAGTTGCTGAGCCAAGTATGATCGGACAATCATGTAGTTTAGCTAACATTATTGCTGCATGTTTTGCATTATATCTAAAACCTTCATTTTGTTTGAAACTTGCATCATGTTCTTCATCTACAATTATCAAACCTATTTTTTGTATTGGGCAAAAAATGGCAGATCTTGCACCCACCAGTATTTTGGTTTTTCTATCTATAACATTCCACCATTGATTTGTTCTCTCTCTTGTTGTCAATCTAGAATGAATTACTGATACATCATCTGAAAACTTCTCTCTAAATCTAGAAACTAATTGGGGAGTTAAGGAAATCTCAGGAACCAATACTAATACCTGATGTTCAACTTGCTCAATTAAACTTAAATAAACTTCTGTTTTTCCAGAACCTGTTATTCCATGTATCAAATGGACATCAAAACCGCAGAGCTTTATAGAATCTACTATCTTTTGTTGAGCTTTATTTAATACTGTTTCTTTTTTTGTCTTGTCTAGTGCTGGACTTAGTGTAGTAATTTTTTTTTTTAGGCTTGGAGTTGTATTTTTAAACACCTGACCTATTGGATATACATAGTAGGAGGATAGCCACTTAACCCAATCCAGGTAAGGTTTGTTTATTACGGGCAGATCATCTCTAATACTATCTATTGATTTTAACTTAAAAGGTTTTTTAGTTGTTTTATTTAATACAATGCCATTTGCCTTCCGTGATCCCAAAGGTGCTGTAACTGACATGCCTTCTTTTATATCTAAGTTGCTTGAATAGGTTAATGGTTCAAATATTGGTGCCTCTACTGCCACTTCAAAAAAACACTCTTTACCTGTCACCTAAACCTCTTGTAGAAAAGAGCTACTTTATCATTATTAAAAGATGTATTTTTGACCTTCTGTCTAAATTCTCGTAATGGAATCAAACCCTTTGACCTGAAGCTGAGACCCACTACACTGATTGTGGTCTCATACTGACCATACTTAACATGTCTGTTTTTTGGAAATAATAAGTTTTTTGAAAACTCTGCATAGTCTTCAGCAACCACCATAGCTTTTGGTAAACCAATCTTGCTTATCACAAACTTGTCTTGCTCGATCCATAGCCCTGGTTTTTTATATTTAAGTTGCGACATTTTTATCAAATCATTTCTAGATGGTGGAGTTCTCAAATATGTATAATTTGTTTTGGCTTCATTCTGAGTAAGAATAATTTTATCACCAGCTTTTGAAGTTGGATCCCACCTCAACACCTGCCGGCTAGTAAGAGATTTTTTTACTATAAGATTTTTAAAATGGTTAAGAGATCTAGCAGAAAATAAATCTTCGAAAAACTCATCAGGCCAACTTAACCTTCTTATCTTGCCTCTGATCTTTTCATGGACAAAAGGATATTCATAATAGCGATCGACATAAATATCTTTGCCAACAGCCACCAAATGCATTTGTTTAGCACTTGTTATATTCCATGTCTCAGTAACAATTGTGTTATTTAAGCCACCAAAGGATAACTGTTTTTTTATCTCATAATTCCCATCACCATTGTTTTTAACTACTTCTTTTAAAATAAAATCAGAGTTGGGTACATATGCAAAAACATAAGAAAAATTAAATAAAGATAAAATTAATAACAAAAAATAATACATAGAAAAAGAGACTAAAACTTATAAACTGTTTTGGCAACTCTCCCATACCGCATAAACTAGGGCTAATTGCTCACCATTAATATTAGCCTGTAATTATCAACATAAGACAACACCATATGACATGTATTACATGACACATAGCAATCAAGTTTGCCATCTACCTATATATTTTATCTCACAATCTAGTTTTATTTTCTTTTTTGTAAAAACAGTATTTTTTATATGTTTTATGATTTTGTCTATATCTGTAGCTTTGGCATTTTCTTTATTTATAATGAAGTTAGCATGTTTGGTACTTACCATCGCACCTCCTACTCTAAAGCCTTTTAACCCACACTCTTCAATGAACTTTGCTGCTTTACCTGATTTTGGATTTACAAAGACAGAGCCACAACTTTTCTCATCCAAAGGTTGTTTTTTTAACCTATTTTTTGCAGCCTCCTGCATTTGTTTTTCTAAACCGTCCATCTTGTTCATCTTCCAACTTACAGAAACCTTTGTTATTATCCCAGGAGCTGGAATTTTAGACTTTCTATATGTCCATTCTATATCCGATGCTTCTATTCTTGTTATTACTCCGTTCTCTACAACTTCAACCCAATCTACAATTTGTCCAAACTCATTTGGAGTTATTATTTCGCTAACTCCGGCATTCATAACAACTCCTCCTGCAACATCCCCAGGAATGCCAGCTAAAAAAAGGGCAGGGGAAAGGCCATGATCTAAAAACTTTTTTTTAACTAAAATTTTAGGAGTTCCAGCTAAACACTCAAGCCTAAGTTTTTTGTTAACAAACTCTCTGATTCCAACAAGTTTTCTTGTACAAATCACCAGCCCATCTATACCTTCATCAGATATAAGAGAATTTGTACCCCTTCCTATAACTGTTAAATTTAGGTTTCTTTTTTTTGCTATAGCTTCAGCTTCTGCCAACTCCTCTAGGCTTGTTGGTTCACAAAAAAAATCTGCATAGCCTCCAACTCCCCAAGAAGAATATTTTTTTAAACTTACTTTTGTTTGCACAATATACCCTTTACCATATCACCGATTGTGTATATATCTCCTGCTCCTAAGGTTAGAAAAATATCTCCAGGTTCGAGCTCTTTTGCTATAGAACTTGCACCATCTTTGAAAGATTTAAAATACTTTTTATCCTTATGCTGGATGTCTACAAAAAGTTTCTCAGAAGTGATCCCCCTTATTGGAAACTCACTTGCAGGATATATATCAAATAAAAAAAACTTATCTGCTTTATCAAAACTTTTTGTAAATTCATCCCAACAAATTTGAGTTCTGGAGTACCTATGAGGCTGAAATGCAACTACCAGCTTTTTGCTAGGCTTCAACGCACTTAGAATGCTTTTTATCTCAGTTGGGTGGTGGGCATAATCATCATAAAATAAAATCTCTTTATGCTCACCTTTAAACTCAAATCTTCTATCAAGACCACCAAAATTACTTATACCATTTTGTACACTATCTTTATCTATCTCAATTTCTAGCGCCACAGCTATGGCCATCAGAGCATTTAATGCATTAAAATCACCACAAGCACTAAATTGAAATAACTTCTTTTGGCCTTTGTAAGCTGTATAGATCCAGTTTTTGTTAGGTATCTTTTCTAGTCTATAGTCACTCTCAGGCTCAAACCCACAAGTAATTATGTTCTCCAAACCATCAAATATATTTGAATTTTGAGTATTTACTATTGAAGTTTTTGCCTTTTTTGCAAACTTCCTCATATATTCGTTTAATTTATCCATACTACCATAATGATCCAGATGGTCATTATCGATATTAGTAATTACTGCTATCTCTGGTGAAAGTTTTATGAAACTTCCGTCACTTTCATCTGCCTCCGCAATAAGCCAAGGTCCACGACCCAACCTTGCTGTGCTTTTTATCAAATTTAATCTGCCTCCTACAACAACTGTTGGATCAAAATCACTTTTTATTAAAATTGAAGCTAGCATACTAGTGGTAGTTGTCTTTCCATGGCTACCAGCTATACCTATACTTTTTTTAAGACTCATCATAAGTGCCAGTAAATCAGCTCTTGATATTGTGGGTATGTTTCTACTCTGTGACTCTAAAATTTCTGGATTGTCAGGTCTAATCACGCTTGAATAAACTACGGTATCAGGATTTTCAACGTTGTCTTTCTTATGCCCAAAAGTGATCTTAACACAAAGTTTCTCTAGTCTGTCTGTATTTTCACTTCGTGCTATATCACTCCCGGTGACCTTAACCCCCAATAAATAAACCAGCTCAGCTAAGCCACTCATGCCTACGCCACCAATTCCTATAAAATGAATATTTTTAAAGTTTTTCATATCCAAAGACCTTCTTAACGAGGCAAAAAATAAGGAGGCTTTGCCTAATTATTTTGCCGCGTGGTTGTCCAGCACCACAACACGTGTCATCAAACTCATAGTCCTCTACACACCTGTGGTGTTTATCACAAACATAGTTTATTACAACGGATGATTTCCCAATAAAACTATAGTCGTGTGCGACTATTTGCATCATTGCAAAAACCGTTAGAAAGCATGATCATTGTAATATACGTGCACGCAACACCTGGGGGTTCAATTGAAATTATATTCATTTGTTCTGTTACTTTGTAGCCAGCTTTATTCACAACAAATACACGCACAGGAATTACAGTTAATCATTAATTCCAACAACAGACACTCAACTCTAAGTAACAGTCTGGATGTTCTAAGACCTCCAACACCGGAACTAATAAATTACAAAAAAAACAAATCTGAAACATCAATAGATTTGTTGTTAGGTAAAAGTTTTTTTGATTTAGATCCAGACCCTGAAGTCTATGATAGATTTGTAAGTCTGATAAATGAAGCTACCTCAATTTGGGAACATGGTGTAGGAAAGAATATATTTAATGTTATTGAGTATAGCAATATAGAACAATACGAATCAAATATAGAAGAGGGAGCTACTATTATTCAGTGGAATAAAGATTTTTTTGTGGACAACAACAATCTTGAAGACGCTCTTGCTATAACTTTTGTATGGGTTGATTCAGATACGGAAGTATTTATTAAAGGTAATGTTATTATCAATGCAAATAAGTTATTTTTTGACTGTATAGATTGCAATATTGACTCCAATCCTGTCCAAAAAGTATTTGCCCAACATTTGGTAGAAAACCTTGCTTATAATAAACCTACTGAGTTTGGACATTTTAGGACTGTTATAGCACATGAACTTGGACATCTATTAGGCGTAGAGCATGTGGAAGGCAATTCAAGTCTTATGCAAGAAAATTTCGAAAGCTTTGAGATAATAGAAGAACTAAGCTCCAATGATATACGAGCCTACAACTTGCTATATAACAAAAATAGGTGAAGATATTACTGTTACGAAGAACATAGTGTGTCTATGGTTTTGTCTATAACTTTGCTATCGTGAAAAGAGGAAATAGAATTTTCTAATTGCTCTATTTTTTCTTTGTTCCCTATAAGCGTTGTAAGCTTGTCTAATAAGAGTTCAGGAGTTAGGTCTTTTTGTTCAATGATAATAACTGCATTTTTGATAGATTCTGCATTTGTCATCTGATGATCATTTCCAGCTGTAGGTAGTGGAATCAATATGGATGCCTTCTTAGCAGCTGAAAGTTCTGCTATGGTACTAGCTCCAGCTCTACAAATTACAATATCAGCCCACTCATAATAAGGCGCAATATCATCAATATAAGGCAACACTTCCAAATTTTTAAAATCTATTTTTTTAAATTCATTAACATTCTTTTTTCCTATCTGAAGCTTTATTTTTACATCATCTAACAAATCAGGTCTTTGTTTCAACATAGCATGGACAGTTTCATTTATAGCTCTTGCTCCAAGGCTACCTCCAAATATAAAAATATTTTTATAAGTTCTGCCTGCTCTGTTTTTTATATTTATAATCCTGCTTCTTACAGGAAAACCTGATAACTTACATTTAGGAAAAAACTCTTTAGTTTTTTCAAATACAACCCAACAGTCCTTTACAAAATGGTAAAGAATTCTATTGGCTAGTCCTGGTTTGGAATTTAACTCCCAAATACCGGTGTTCATTCTCATAATACTTGCAGCAAATAATACAGGACCTGAAACATACCCCCCTGTTCCCATAACATAATTAGGCCTTTCCTTTAAAAGTAAAATAAAACTTTTAAAAATTGCTATAGGAAGTAAAGCAAGTGAGAATATTCTTTGTACACTTGAAACTCTATTTAGACCCTTTACACTGATAAGATGAAGTTTAAAACCAAGCTTAGGCACAATGTCTTCTTCTAATCCACCTTTTGATCCTATAAAAATTGAATCTACATTTTTTTCACCTAAAAGATTGGCCATTGATATTGCAGGATAGATATGCCCACCTGTTCCACCACATGCAAATACTATTTTGTTTTGCTTTTTCAAGAAACTACCTCAGTGATCTTCTACTTTGTATGGCAAAAAATAAACCAAATAGTATACAAGTAGACAGAAGGGAGGAGCCACCATAACTTAAAAAAGGTAAAGCAAGTCCCTTAACAGGTAAAAGGCCGAGCGAAACACCAAAGTTTATAAAAACTTGCAATCCAAAGGTAAATGCCATACCTAAAGATACAAACCTTAACCTATCGTCCATAATTCTACTTGATAAATAAAACATCCTAAAAATGATAATTCCAAATATTATTAAAATACAAGAAACTCCAATAAAACCTAACTCTTCACCTAAGACCGAAATAGTAAAATCAGTGTGCGCTTCAGGTAGGAAATACAACTTAGATTGCCCTTCACCTAATCCAATACCAGTTAAACCTCCAGCATGCAGCCCTAGCAAGCTTTGAATTGTTTGAAGTCCACCAGCAGATTGGGATTCCCAAGGATCCAAGAAAGCCTTTACTCTTTCCATTCTATAGTTAGAAGTCATAATAAAAAAGGAAAACATAGCAACTAGTAGTAAGAAACTAACAAACAAATACCGCCATTTTAAACCTTTAATAAATAACATGCACAAGAACACTGAAAAATAAATTACCAAAGTTCCCATATCAGGTTGCATAAGCAAAATCCAAGAAGGAAATAATAAGAGAAACAAAAGAAAAAGAGTGTTTTTCATCTTTAGTCTTCCCCAAAATTTATGTAAGAATAATGACGCACAAAAAGGGAAAGTTACTTTAAAAAATTCTGCTGGTTCTATTCTAAATCCATAAAAAAGGGGAAGCCACCTAGAAGCACCACCAGCTTTAACTCCAACACCTGGAATAGTGGTCAGAATCAAAAGAATAATAGATAAGACAAATAAAATAAGACCAAAATTAAACAAATATTTGTAAGGGACTTTAGATACAACAAAAAGAGCTATGACACCAGCAAATACAAATAATAATTGCTTTTTGAAAAAAAACAATCCATCACCATACATGTCAGTTGCATAGATAAAACTTGAACTGTAAATCTGAACCAATCCAACGCCCATTAGAAAAAAAATGGATGTTAGTAATAAAATCCCTTTATTATCTATTAAGGGTTTCTCTTTGATAGTTTTTAATAAGTTTTTTAAAATAGTTGCCACGCTCAATATAACTGTCAAACAAATCAAAACTAGGACAACCCGGTGACAATAACACCACATCACCCATACTTGATCTTTGATAGGCCTGATATACCGCCTCTTCAAATGTTCCCATCAAAAATGTTTCAGTATGATTGCCAATAGCTCTATTGATTTTTTCTTTTGCTTCCCCAAACAAAATCAACATTTTAACTTTTTGACGGATAATATCAGAAAGCCCTGCAAAATTAATGTTAGCATCTTTTCCACCTGCTAGCAAAATTACATTGCCGTCAAAAGAACTCAATGCTCTATGAACAGCATGAATGTTAGTGGCTTTTGAGTCATTATAAAAATCAACACCGTGAGCTTTTCCAACATACTCTATTCTATGTGGGAGACCTACATACGAATTTATAACTTGTTGAATTACTTTTGGATCTGAACCAAAGTCTCGGGTTGCACACATAGCTGCCATTATATTTTCTACTAGGTGAGAGCCTTTAAATTTTGTATTCTTAACTGAGTATTTTTCTATTTCAGGGCCAACTCTAAGACTTATCTCATCATCGCTGCACACTGTTCCACCTATGTTCATTATCTGAGGTTCTAATCCTTTTCGCTTTGAAAAATAAAAAATTCTACCTCTCTGTACAATAGGATCTCTTGCCATGCTAACTATTCCGTTGTCATCAGCATTAAGAATGCTTGTCATAGCTTTATTGGTATTTAAAAATATGCGCCTTTTTGCATTAGAGTAAGCATCAAAGCTTTTATGTCTATCCAAATGATTTTCTGAAATGTTTGTGAACACAATAACTTTAGGTGAGAAAGTTTTTGCATGTTCGAGTTGAAAACTAGATACTTCACAGATTATTACAGAATACTTTTTGTCTTCTAACAGATATTCTACCAAAGGTCTGCCAAAATTACCTCCTATCCAAACATCTACACCGGATCTTTTCAAAAATTTATAGGCAATATTGGCAGTAGTGGTTTTTCCGTTGGTACCTGTTATTGCTATTATTGGCTCTTCTATAAACTGTGAAGCAAATTCAATATCACCAGTAATAGCAATGCCATTTTGTTTTACATACTCAAATATTTTAAGATCAATAGAAACTCCAGGACTTAGTATAATTAACTCTTGATTCAACATTGCCTTAGGAGTGTGACCTCCCAGATCATAATGTATATCCAAATGTTCCACTTGCTCTAGGTTGTCTGCTAGCTCTGCTGCCGACTTGTGATCACTCACAGTTATTTCTGCCTTTTTAGAAACCAAAAACTTGATTAAAGAAATTCCTGTAGTAGATAGACCTACTACCATTACCTTCTTGCCAGCAAGATCCTTTGAAATTTGATTTACTTGATTATTTTCCTGGGACATCAAATCACCTCATCTTTAATGTACTTAGACTTAGTACTGCCAATAAAATAGAAACTATCCAAAACCTTACTATTATTTTACTCTCATCCATGCCTTTCAACTCATAGTGATGATGTATTGGAGCCATTTTAAAAATTCTTTTTCCTGTTAACTTAAACGACACAACTTGAGTAATTACACTTAAAGCTTCAACCACAAATATGCCACCTATCAATATAAGCAATAGCTCGTTTTTAGTAAGTACAGCCATCATGCCTAAAAGCCCACCCATACTAAGAGAACCTATGTCGCCCATAGTAATTTGAGCGGGGTAAGTGTTGTACCATAAAAATCCCAACCCAGCAGCCATGGTCATAGACGCTACCACCGATAGCTCACTGGCACCATTTATAAATGGTATTTGCAAATAATTTGAAATCTCAAAGTGACCTGCTATATAAGTTAAAATTGCATATGTTCCAATAGCAATTATTAAAGGCAGAGTTGCTAATCCATCCAAACCATCTGTTAGGTTAACAGCATTTGCACAACCTACAATAACCAGACTTGCAAATATTAAATAAAACCAACCTAATTGTAACTCTACATTTTTTAAAAATGGAATTGAAACAGTAGTGGACAACTTATCAAATTTTACCAATAAAAAAACCACAAGAATCGATAGACAAAATTCTAATATAAGTCTCAACTTTCCAGAAATTCCCTTAGAACTATTGTTGGAGATTTTAGAATAATCATCTAAACAACCAATAACTCCAAAACCAAAGGTTATAGTTAGTAGAGAAATTACCAGGGGATTTTGTAAATCAGCCCACAGAATACTTGTTATCAATAAACTAAACAAAACTAGTACACCTCCCATAGTGGGAGTGCCTCGCTTTTTGAAGTGACTCTTAGGACCATCATTTCTTATAACTTGGGATGCATTTTTACTTGCAAGATGCTTTATGAAATAGGGATACCCAAGGTAACAAACAATAAATGAAGTTATAAATGATAAGAAAGTTCTAAATGTTATATACCTAAAGACATTGAAGCCAGATATATCTTCAGATAATCCATATAGAAATTTAAAAAACATAGCTAGAACCTAAGGTTAAAAATCCATAGGCTTAAGATCAAAAATCAAGTTTTCTAACTTCAGACCTCTAGACCCTTTCACAAACAAAATATCCCCTTCCTTTAGCATATTTTCTAATCTAAATGCAAGGTCTTGTTTGTAACTATCAAAAATAACTAAACTTTTTTTAAATCCTGATTTTGCTACTCCACGTTTAAAGGCCTTGGCATTTTGTCCTACAAAAAACATAGCTTCAAATGGAAGTTTGCCTGCAATAGACCCACACTCTTCATGTAGTTTGTCGCTTTTATCTCCTAACTCAAGCATGTCTGCTAAACATAAAAATATTCTGTTTTCAGAAGAGAGTACTTTGGCATTCTCTAGCATAGCGATGACACTAGATGGATTTGCGTTGTAACCATCAAATACCACCGTAGCCTTATTTGAAAGTAGTACTCTTTGATTTCTGCCCCAAATCCCCCTGCAGTCAGATAAAGTATTCCAGATATCAATAGGTTTAATGCCCAAGGCCAAGGCTAACCCCGCAGCAGCCATAACATTGTATACATTGTGCTTGCCAAAAATACCTAAGCTAATTTTTCCATCTACGCCGCCAATAGTTCCAGATATAGCCAAAGACTGCATATTCATATCTGAAACTTTCAAGAAAACATCTGCACTTTTTGTACTAGAAAAAGTAATTTTATCACCTATAAATGAATCATACATTTTTTTTGTCCACTCATTGTCCAGATTGAATATTCCAACTTTTGCCTTTTTATATATGTGTTCCTTTTCATATGCTACACCACTTAAATTACCTAATCCCTCTAAATGTGAACTTGAAACATTCGTTACTACGGCAATATCAGGGTTTATGATTCTAGTAAGATTCTCAATATCTCCTTTCATGTTAGAGCCCAGCTCCACTATCACCACCTCTGTGTCTTTTTTTGTTTTTAGTAAGGTATGGGGAACCCCAATATGATTATTAAAACTTTTTTCAGATACTATGCAGTTATAAAAATTTTTAACTACAGCGTATAACATTACTTTTGAAGTTGATTTACCATTAGAGCCAGTAATACCAACTGTCTTAGGACCATATAGCTTGACTACATAACTTGCTAATGTTTGGTAGGCCTTTAAAGGGTCTTCTACAACAATAATGCCTACATCATCTGTTGTGTTCGGTATTCTATCTTTCTGACATATTACAACGGAAGCATCGGCTTTAATTGCATCTAGTAAAAAATTACTTCCATCAAAAACATCACCTTTTATAGGAAAAAAAATTTTATTTTTTAAATTTTCTCTTGTGTCAATGGAAGCACCTTCTATAGGTCTTAGAGTAGGTCTAACAATATGGGTTTTTAGAGCTTTATCAGCATCTAAGGCTTTGTATATTTGGTCGTAGTTTAACATATCATTATTTTGCATTTAAAATTGTAGTCTTATCACAAAATTTAATTTTTTTGTTTTTTATTATTTGATATTTCTCATGCCCTTTCCCTGCAACTAAAATTATATCTTTTGGTTTGGCAATTTCTAAAGCTCTGCCTATAGCCTTGGCTCTATCCTTTATAAATTCTTTCTTTTCTAAATTTTTAAAACCAGATTTGATCTCTAAAATTATGTCTTCCATTTGCTCAAACCTAGGGTTATCTGAAGTCACAATAACATAATCACTAAAAGATTCCGACACTTTTGCCATCTTTGGTCTTTTATCTCTGTCTCTACCGCCTCCGCATCCAAACACCGTTATGATTTTAGAATTCACTGGTTTGATCTCATTTAATGACTTAAGCGCAGATAAAAGTGCATCTTCAGTGTGAGAATAATCAACAAAACAATAAACTTCATTTTTGGTTACAAGCTCCATACGACCAGGTACTGGATTTATCTTTGCTTTCAATATTTCTTCTGGTTTATATCCCAGACCAACACAAGTTGCAAAACTTCCAGCAAAATTGATTGCATTATGCTTGCCTGTCATATTTATTTTTTTCTTATAGGTAGTGGTTTTATATAAAATGTCGAACTGAACATAAGTTATGTGAGACTTAATATTAGTAACTACCACATCTTGATCTTTGGTGCCATATGTAACTTTGTTACTAAGTGTGTTAGATAATTTACTTCCCCACTGACAGTCTGTGTTTATAATCGATAGACTATTGGAAGAAAAGAGCTTCTTTTTAACTCTAAAGTAATCATCCATATCTTTGTGGTAATCTAAGTGATCGGCTGTAAGATTGGTAAATAAGGCGCAATTAAAAATAATGCTACTCACTCTAGACTGTATAATTGCATGGCTTGAAACTTCCATAACGCAGGTATTGCCACCTAGTTTTTGGATTGCGTTTAAAATTTTGTGAAGGGTAATAGCGTCTGGAGTAGTCAATGTGCTTTCTAACTTATGATTTTTATAGTGTGAGTCTATTGTTCCAATGACTCCTACTTTAACACCAAGATAGGTTAAAATATTTTCTAGCATATAGGACAAAGTTGTCTTTCCGTTTGTGCCGGTTATTCCAACACATATCATTTTAGTAGGATCATATTGATAATAGATACTAGAAAGCTTACTTAACATAGTGGGAGTATCTTTGACCAAAATTATTTTTGAGTGCTTAAAATTTGTTTTTTGAGCTACAACTGCCAATGCACCATTTTGCAAAGCTTCTTCTATGTAATCATGGCCATCTTGATTTAATCCCTTAATTGCAACAAATAACTTGTTTTTAGTATCCTTGGAATTAACAGTTATGCCTTCGATATTAGAAATATCCAAACTCCTTAAACCGCATTTTTTCAGTAAGCTTCTTAGTTCCATTTAAGTTCTTTTAATCGTAGTTTTAAAAATCGTCAAACATTAGAATTTGTATTTGCATTTGACAATTAAACTACAACTGATACTTTAAAAAAATGCTGGTTACAGAGCACACACTACCAACATGTTTCAATGTTCATATAGAAGCTTATAGCAAATGGGGTTCTAATGAAGCAAACAATAGACTTAAAATTAGAAACAGTATTTTTCAGTTTTTAGAAAAATCGGAAATTCCATTTAACAAATCATCATTGCTAGATCTATCACAAAAACCCAGGGTAAAATCATGCTGCATTAGTATAAGCCATTCTAAAAATATAGGAGGATATCTAATATCCTTTGAAGGAAGTTATGGATTTGACTTAGAAAATAAAAAGATAACAGATAAAGTTTGTAACCGATTGGATGTTTTGGATGATTCCAGATTTTTTATAGAAAATAAAATGAACCACCTATATTGGTCAGCTAAGGAGGCATCTTTTAAAGCCATTTCAAACCACTTTAACAAAGATTCTTTAATATCAAACATTCGTATAGAAAAAGACTTTTTTGACAAAGCCAATAAGTTTTTAACTTATAAATTTATATCTGTTTTAAATACACAGATCACAGGAGTGGGAGTGGTAAAGGACAAGCCAAACTATACATTTAGTATAGCAAAGCTTAAAAAACCATAGATGCCCCTAGTATTACAGTATTAGAAGTACCAACTGTATTAAACCTCGGAAGCCCATTTTGCAAATTACCAAAACCAAAACCCCACTCTAAAAGAAAGCTAAAATTTTCTAAACTCTCAAAGGTAGTCTCAGCTCCTAAATGAACACTAAGCCTATGTTTTGTTTCGGCATTTTGTAGGATGACCAAAACTGATGAGTACAAATTAAGTGCCATAGAAGAAAAATCTATTTCTTTAGATATAATTGGTCCTGCAAGTAGCCTTAGAACATTGGCCATAGTAAAGTCGCCAGGATAATAGTTTATGTAGAAAATAGCACCAATTGCAGGTTGACTTTCTATATCGGGGTACGGGATCCACTTATATCCACCAGTTATAGAAGTAAAAGCGCCTAAACTTATAATAGCATTAGCGGAGGTACTATCTGTTATGCCTGTTTCTGCTTGAAGTGTAATATTAGCCTTGGTATTGGTCTTGATAAAAGGAATAAATGCACCTACCTTATAAGTTCTCTTTTCAACTACTTTTCCTGTTTGGAGAAGAGGTGTTTGAATCAAATTGTCTTGAAGTACCGGGTTTGGAGGTAGAGAGCCATAAGCTGGGGTTGTTTGAAAGGGAGTTTGAGATAAAGCCTCTGTTCCTTTGAAAACAATAGGCATAAGTAACAATACAAAAAATATTTTTAATTTCAAAGTATGTCCACCAAAACCCTAATTGATATGTAGTGTACAGTGCTTATGCAAGAAAATTTAGGGTTTTAAAAAAGTCTAGAAATTCCAATACCAAAAATATGGCTAGATGCACTGTTTAGTGCAATTGCCAATTCAGCGTATAGCTTAAGGTCTGGTATTCTAATGGTCTCAATTTCAGCACCGAGGTTAAAGTTAATAGGTAATTCCCATTCACTAGATACTTTGGTTCCAAATAGCATAGAGGAGTAGACATCAAATGCACCTGTAGCAAATTGTATGTACTTAGAAACAATAGGCCCTACTTGTATGACAAAATCGTTGTCAGTGGATCTATTAGCAGAATATCTCACAGCTGCAACACCACCTAGTGCAGGTTGGCCTGCTATGTCAGGATATGGGATCCACTTATAACTGCCGCCAAATTGTGCATAAGAAGATCCGCCTGCCCCTAAGGATAGTTTAAAGGACTCGCTTTCAGATACACCAGTTTCTACCTGGCCAACTAACTGTATAGAAGAAGTATCGTTGCCATTTAAAAACTGAGTAGACAATGTGGTCTTATACTCACCTCTATTAACCACGCTTCCAGATTCAAACAAAGAAGTCATAGCCTCAGCATTAATAGGCAAAAATAATAATAATAATAACCATCTCATAATAACCTCCAAAAAAAGGAAGAGCTAGTTGCTCAATAATACAACATTTTGTGCAATTTTTGTATCTTTTTGATTACCTTATCCAGTCAAAGAACCTGCCCCATCTAAGTTTTATTGGGTTACATAGAAAACTTACAATTGGTAGAGTGTCATTGCAACTTAACCATACAAACATGGCCTTACCTAGAATATTTTCCATAGGTACAAAACCCCAGTGTCTACTATCATTTGAGTTGTCTCTATTATCGCCCATGACAAATATATAGCCATTAGGTATTTGTTCAGGACCCCAGCTCATGTGGTATTCACTTCTTCTGAGCAAAGTGGGGTGACTTTCCTGGTCCATAAGCTCGTAAAAATAATCATAGTCTTGTTTTCCGCCTGGAACATCACTATCTGTCATCCATTTGTACCCGTCTTTCCCAGTTGGAGGCTGTATTCTTTCTACCTCTACCTGATTAATGTATAAAATTCCATCATCATAGTGAATTTCATCCCCCGGCGTGCCTATTACTCTTTTTATAAAAAATATTTTTTCATCCTTGGGGTATCTGAATACTACAACATCATTTTTTTTGGGTTTTTCAAAATCTAAAATCCAGGTTTTGCCAAAAGGGGCTCTAATGCCGTATTTAATTTTGTTTACAAAAATATGGTCATGTATTAGCAGGGTAGGTAACATACTACCAGAGGGAATTACATACGCTTCTATCAAAAGCCATCTCACAGACAGTGCTGCCAGGACGGCCAAGGCTATTGAGCTAAAACCAGAAAATATTGACTTTTTTGCTTTCCTTTTGCTCCTACCCATAAAACTCCCAGGATCTCAACACACAAAACATAACAATCCAAGATTTCTATTTAAAACAATGGGACAAGTCAACCTTTACATAATTTCTCCTACGTAAGCCGTGACACATCAGAAGCTGAAGCCTATAGGTGGTTAAGATAATAGATACGGGACATTATGTTGTAAAGCTTGGATAGATAATAACAAAAACTTAATTCTAAAATTTCCACTAAAGGTGAGCTTGGGTTCACTTGGACTTCGTACACTCGTTATACCAGTCCATTTGTTTGACTTCGTTCGGAAGACCTTGAAAAAAGCAGATCATTGCCTGATTAATCTTATGTATTTTTGCATAGTTTGTATAGATATCCTCCCAGTGTATTTGCTTTTTCTATTAGGTTTTTGTGGTCTATGATTTCTAGTATTGCCTGTGTTTCTCTAAGTGACCCAAGGCTTATAGAATAAAACTTCCTTCTATCTTTAGCTGTTGGCTTCGCACTTCCCTCTGCAATATTTAGCACAATGCTTAGGATAGCTCTTTGGAATTGGCTTCTAAGCGGTTCCTTTAGGTGTAGGTTTTCAGCTTTGTGATAAAAGTTAATTGCAAGCTGGTAAGTTTTTAATTTTTTCATACTATGTTGTCTCCTATTTTAAAAAAATATTTGCTCTATAGTTTTTATCTAGGAGGAAATATTTTTTTAAAATAAGAGACCATTACCTGTCTGCCAGTTTGCTCGATTGCCTGATTGCCAGAATGCCTGATCAATGTGCCGGGATCAGCATCGTGTTCCAGAGCTGGGCAACCATCAAGCTAAAAGATGTCTTGGTTACATTTGGACTTCGTCTTACATTTCACCAATCCATCTTTTAACTTGATTCGGAAGACCTTTGTGTCGGGATTAGCATCGTGGTAGAAAGCTGGGCAACCACTCAGCAAAATAAGTAGGCATAGCCTCCTTATTTTTGCCTCGTTCGGAAGACCTTGAGTATTAAAAAAGATTTTTTCGTGCGGAAATACTGGATATAAAACCTAGTGCTAACATGGTTGGTACTAAATTTGATCCCCCGTATGATAATAATGGCAAAGGTATTCCCACAATGGGCAATAAACCTATCACCATGGCTATGTTAATTGACATATGAATAAAAATTGTCATCGAACAACCTACTGCCATAATAGCCCCACTTTTATCTGTTGCAAGAGATGCTATTTTTATTCCCATGCCAATTAAAATAACAAATAAGGATATAACAAACATGCTACCTATAAAGCCATGTTCCTCACTTAGCACACTAAAAACAAAATCAGTGTGTCTTTCTGGCAGAAACTCTAGCTGGGACTGCGTGCCCTTATGAAAGCCTTTTCCATAAATGCCACCTGATCCTACTGCTATCTTGGATTGATTTGAATTATAACCAGTGCCTTGAGGATCCTTAGATGGATTTACAAAAGTCATGACTCTTTCTTTTTGATATTGTTTCAATCCAAATTTCCAAGCTACAGGCACAATCACCATACATAGCAGTATCCCCGACAATAACAACTTTTTAGAGATTCCTATAAATAAGAGCATTACTGCCAATATGCCCACAAACACCATGGCCGTACCTAAGTCTGGTTGTCTAACGGTTAATATAAAAGGAAGTACGGTTAATATGAGAGGTTTGGTAAGATTTTTTAACTGTACCTCATCTGAAAACTTAGAAAGCACTTTGGCTAACACAAGTACCAACACATACTTCATAGGTTCCGATGGCTGTAGTTTAAAAAAACCAAGATCTATCCATCTTTTTGCTCCATAACTAGATTCCCCCACAAAAAACACCAACAACAAAAGCAGAAGATTTATAAAATAAATTAAAAAACTAAATTTTAAAAAGTAGTTGTAGTTGATCACAGTTGCTAAGATAAACACAACCCAACCTATTGAAATCCAAATTATCTGTGCGACAAACTTTTGCTCAAATTCAAAAAGTGGGGTGTCTACATTGTGTATTGTGCTCCACAAGTTAATTAACCCCAAAACCTGTATAATAAAAATAACTAAGATCAGAGGCCAATCTACTCTTTTTAAAAATGTTCCTCTATCTACCAACACTTTAACTATTCCTCAATGTCACTGAATGTTTTAATAATGTCCCTGGCAATAGGTGCGGCACCACCTGAACCAGAACACGAATGCTGTGCTAAGACTGCCACTGTAATTTTGGGATCTTCAAACGGTGCAAAACCTACAAACCAACCATGGTGCCTTAAATTTATTGGTCTATCTTGACACCTTTCAAAAAGTTCTTTTGAAGAGAAATTAATTATCTGACTTGTTCCTGTTTTACCGGCAAAAATAATCTCTTTAAGAGCATGTGCTCTTCCAGTTCCTCCTGTGGCATTAACACTTTTCCAAAGACCTTGCTTTACGATCTGAAAGTTGTCATTGGAAATTACAATTTCATCACCTGTCTCTGTTCTTACATCAGTTGAGACTTCTAAGGTTTTGTTGAACTCCTTTATGACCAAACCATCAGCTCTAGTAAATTTATCTACAAAATAAGGTTTAAAACTATATCCATTATTCGCAATATTAGAAAAAACATTTGCAACTTGTATTGGAGTTGCTAACAAAAAACCCTGGCCAACAGATACACTTAATGTTTCTCCTGGTTGCCATTGTTCATTTGTGTTTTCCTTTTTCCATTCAGAGTCAGGTACTAAACCTGTAGTCTCTTGGCTAGAGGTTATTTGAGTTTTTTTGCCAAAACCCAATGCCCTTGCATATTTAGCAATTTTATCAATTCCAAGGTCATTTCCCAGTTTATAGAAAAATACATTACAAGACTTGGCTAATGCATCTATTACATTTAAAGAACCATGACCACCTCTTCTCCAGCAATGGTATAACCTTCTTCCAAATCTAAAATATCCAGGACAATGATGCTCTGTATTTTTGGTTATAATACCTTCTTGCAAACCTGCCAACGCAACAGTTGTTTTAAAGGTCGAGCCTGGAGCATAATGGTCTTGTACAACTTTATTTCTTAAAGGCTTGAACTCCTGGCTTATTAAGTTTTGCCAGTTGTGAGTACTAATTCTAGGCCAAAACATGTGTGGATCAAAACTTGGAGAATTTACCCAAGCTAACACTGCACCTGTTTTATTCTCCAGTACAACTGCCGCACCAATCCGGTTTCTGTTTTTAAATGCGTTGTAGGCGGCTTGTTGTATTTTTTTATCTATTGTAAGAAACATAGAGTGACCAGGTTTGGATTCTTTATAATACTGCTCGTATAAAAAAGATATTACTTCTGGTGTATTAATGTCTTTTGACTCTCGTCCAAAAGCATCTACTTTTACCGGTACATATCCATCAACCCCTCTTAATTCCGCATCAAAATATTGTTCAATGCCTCTCCTGCCTATGATATCCCCTTGCTTCAGTTTATTGTTTTTTTCTAATTGATTTTTTGTAATCTCACCTACATATCCAAATAACTGTACTCCACTTTCACCCAGGGTGTAGTTCCTTTTACTTTTCATTTCTACTCTGAGTCCTGGATTTGTTATTCTAATTTTTTCTAATAGAGCTACTTCATCTCTGGTTAAATTTTCTTTTATGATTACAGGTCTAAATAGGGCCCCTCTATTTTTTTCAACTGTTTTAATAATTTGTTCTGGGTCAATATCTATAATTTTTGCAACTTCCTTAGATGTCTTTCTCAAATCACTAGTATACTGAGGCACTATAACCGCAACAAAGCCTGGAATATTGTCCACTAAGACCTCTCCATTTCTATCAAAGATCATACCTCTAGTAGCTCTTACAGTTTGAGGTTTAATGTGGTTGTTGTCAGACCATTCCTTTAGTTCACCTCCTTTTATTACTTGCAGGTAAAAAAGTCTTATCAAAAAAATGGAAGAGAAGGATAAGATAATAATATATAAAAGTTTAAACTTGTCCTTTAAACTTTTAACATCCTTTTCATCATCTAAATATAAATTCATAGCTACTCACTAGTTCTGGTTCGAATGGTGTCTAAAATTCTCATAGTATAAAATATAACCGTACCCGTAAGAATAGATTGAATTGCCTGGAGGATCAAATTACTTCCTATATGAATTGGTAGATTATGTAAGATATAATCTAGTGTAACAGTTGTTAGATAAAATAAAATTATCGAAAATAAATACATTCTGATAAAGTAAGATAGAGTGTTGTAAAAAACATTTTTAACTATAAGTCTTATAGTAAAGATCAAAATCATCTGTCCTGCCAAGAAGTATGAAAGTTGTGAATATGAAAATAATAAAAGTATAATGGTACTTATATAAACCCAGGTTATACAAAAAGTTAAACTCCTGTATATGGATATATAGACTGTAATTGCAAGCCACATATGGGAGGTCGTTCCCAGCAGGTTGTACATAAAAGAGGTTTGTGCAGACACTGTTAGAATTAGTAGTAACAAACATGCAAAAAAATGTATTTGGGGTACCATCATATCTAATTTATCATCATCCTAGTTCATAACCACAAAAACCTCTTCCAGTTTAAGTGGGTTAATGTGAGGCTTTAATTCTACTTCTTGAGTTATTCCATAGCTTTTTTTATTTACTAATGACACAGTACCTATAGGATAGCCTTCTGGAAAAACATTATCTAAACCACTGGCTACAACTAAATCACCAACTTGTACATCATCCGATCTATTTAAATATTTTAAAATACAAAAGGTTTTATTTCCCTGGATAATTCCCCTTGCTCTGGTTCTTTGTACAACGGCATCAATCGAACTACGGCTATCTGTGATGAGTAAAACATCAGAAAATGTCTCATAAACTTTTAATATATATCCTGCTATACCCTCCGAGGTTATTACAGCTTGATCAACTTCTATGCCATGCTCTAGTCCCCTGTCTATTCTAACAGTAGAGTTATTCTCTATCAGTAAATCGTAGGCAATTACACTGGCGGTAATCAGGCTCATTGAAGACTTTTGTCTAAAATCCAAAAGCTCCCTTAAGCGATTGTTCTCCACTGTAAGCTCGCTTAAAGTGGCAATCAAAGCCTCTTTCGAGACAAGGCTTCTTTTTAACTCCAAGTTGTGTTTTTTTATATCAATCAGATTGGTGTATGTATTTACAGTGTCCGATATGTTGTTGCTAAAACCTATGTAACCTTTTTGAACCAGACCTAAAGAATAATTTATACTGTTAACTATATCAGATGTTATACTCCGTTTACGCTGCATGTTAATAGATAGGATAGGCAGTATGAATACAAATAGTACGATGAGTATTTTTCTAATGTCTAGTTGTAGGTTACCCAAGGTGAACTCCTGGATTAAAATTAACAAACTCCCATAAAATTTCCAAGTTTATGTATTATTTTTTTAATAAGATAGTTTATGACATAAGGCGTGGGTGTTATTATAGGCTGTTGGTTTTTTATTTAATAAATCTTTGAGGTATTGATAAATGAAAAAAATTGGTGTGGTTGTAATTTTTGGTGGTATTTCGTTTGTGTTTATCTTTATGGGCTACAATACTTTTGGACCTACTACCTCTGGTTACGCTGCAGTTGTAAATAACTCTATTATAACCTTGTATGAGCACCAAAATTTATCTAACAGAATGATCAATTTTTACTCTGAGATGTTTGGAGATAGTTTTGATATGTCCGAAACTCAGATTGAACAGATTAGGCAGACTGCGTTGGAACAGTTGATAGGTGAAGAGGCTCTATCTCAGAAGGCTAGTGAAATCGGCTTAGTTGTTGCTCCAGAAATAATTAGAGATGAAATTTTAGCAATTGAAGCTTTTAAGCCAGAAGGAATTTTTAGCAGGCCATACTATGAAACTTATCTTTCAAATCAAGGACTGACTCCTGCCAAATTTGAAGAACAAATTAAAAAATCTGTCCTGGTACGGATGGCCAATGATCTAATTTCCAAAGGCATTAGTCTTACAAGAAAAGAGGTTGAGAATTTGTGGGTACTGGAAAATACGAAATTTAACTTGGAATTTGTAAAAATAGATAAAGACCTAAATATGGATATCCAGACTAGTGAGATAGAAAAATTCATGGCTGAAAATAAAGAAGATATACTTAAGTACTATCAAAACAACCAAAACAAATTTTCAGAAGATGAACAAATTAAAGCAAGTCATATTTTGATCTCCACACAAAAAGAAGGAATGACAGATAAAAAAGCTCTGGAGCTTGCAAATACTGTATTAGATAAAACCAAAAAAGAAGACTTTGCTCAAATTGCAAAATCTATTTCTGATGACCCAGGATCAGGGGAGAATGGTGGAGACTTAGGTTATTTTTCTAAAGGTACCATGGTAAAAGAATTTGAGGATGCGACATTTAGCATGAATGTAGGGGAGATAAAAGGCCCTATTAAGACACAGTTTGGTTACCACATTATAAAACTTCTGGACAAAAAAACATCTTCTTTACAATCCCTAAGTGAAGCTTCTTTTAGCATCGCAAAAAACTTAATAACCAAGAAAAAGAAGGCTCTCTTTACAGATAAGCTTAATTCATATCTGAAAGAGGGGCAGAAATCTGGAATAGATAAACTAATAAAAGAGTACGGTTTTAGTTGGCAGGAAACGGGAGAGTATTCGTTGAATGATGAGGAAATACCTAACATTGGTACAAAGCCAATGATCCTAGAAGCTGGTTATAAGCTCTCAAAAGAAAAACCTCTCTATGACAAACTAATACAAGATGGCCACGACTTATATGTTATTTTTCTAAAGAAAAAAACCTTAGCTGATAAAAGTCAGGTAGCCTATGAGTTTATAGAAAACGCCAATGAAGAATACAAAACAGAAATCTTAAACAAGTTCAGAGAAGATGCAGTAAATAACTCTCGTATTTCTAGAAACTTAAGTTTCAGAGGAAATATTTAGTATAAGATCTCTTGTTTTATCGGTTGTTTCCAGGAGATTGGGAAGCCACTTGTGTAGTAGTGGGGTAATCAGCAGGATATATTCCCAAGTATGGATTGTAAATGTAATCATCCACATCATTTATTGGTCTTCTTAAGTGAGTGTTAACAGCGTACGCAGGGTCAAAAAACCAGTCCCCCCTTTTTACCCTAGTACAAGATCCGTCAAACCAAGCCCAAGGGAAAGAAGCCTGGTTGTTTTGGTATTTGCTTCCATGAAAGTTGTCAGGTACAAGAGGATATTCAATCCCAAATCTGGTCCCCTGATATTTTCGAGTTTTTCTGTAAAAAGAGTGATACTCCATAGCATGCTCTATTTTGTCAAAAAACTCTGATTTCATGTTTAGCAGTTGATATCTAACTGTCCCTTCAGTCATACCCTCACCAGGAACTTCAACAACATCCATGTCCGAAGGAACATACTTTATATGACCAGCTTCAGAATGCTCAATATTTTCCATTGCTTGGTTGTCTTCTTGGCTGACACTTAGATTGCCACCTCCACATAGATGGTTTACCTGATATCTGCTCTCATTTAACACATATAAATTGTGACCTCTAGCCTGACTCCACAATGCTAATCTGGGTCTAGAATTAGCATGAACACTTCTACTATAATGAGTTGTCATGCTGGGCTGGTGCGTATAAAAATTATTATTCACAAATGTTTCCACAAGGTCAATAGTTCCATAAGGCTCATTAGTCTTCCTTACAACAACCATAGCCCCAGAAAAATCATTCTCATGGCAAGGTGAAATGAAACTTAAACAACGAGAGTTATATCTTCTAGGATGAAAAACTCCATAAAATATGTAATAAAACTTTGTGGTATCAAAAACAGAATAGTAGACATATGCCGGCTGCTCAAAAACATTAGTATTATCCCAGTTGTTATCACCTACAAAATCACCATCAAAATCGAAGCTGGTAATGTAATTGGAATTAGGGTGTTCTGCATCAGTTTGTTGATAAATCACAGGAGCATGATACCTAGCTAACTCGTAGTAATAGAGTTCATCATCATTTGCACTTGCACTACTAAAAACAAGAAGCATAAGCAGCACTGGACTAAATACCAAAGATCGACATAAAAAGAACCTAACAAACAGTGATACTGTCATACATCGCCCTCCCCATCCCTTTGCACCAACGGTGCATAATTAAATCGTTAGTTCTTGATTAAGCCCAAAAACAGGATAGACTTTTGACGGTAACCCCCTCCTCGAACTCTAAGGTCATGTATGACACAAAATTGTATCTTTTACCAGATATAAAAGTGTGCTATGCATCATTTACAACAATGGACAAGTCAATGGTTTGGTTCTAGAAAAACTGTGCAAACTTTATACAAAAAGTAGGTTGTTTTTGGGTACTATTTTTACAAAGATAATCAATAAAGAGATTCTGGCTGATATAGTTCATGAGGATGAGCTGTGTCTTTCATTTAAGGATATTTCACCTAAAGCTCCGGTACATATTTTGTTGATACCAAAAAAGCCAATACCCAATATGCAGAGGCTAGCAGATGGTGATAAGGATTTAATTGGCCATATCATGGTACAAATACCAAAAATTGCAAAAAAGCTTAAAATAGATGCTACAGGCTACAGGCTAGTTATAAATTGCAAAAAATATGGAGGGCAAGAGGTTGATCACCTGCACATCCATATACTGGGCGGAAGGCAAATGACATGGCCTCCTGGGTGATAAAACTTTTTGCTGATCAAATATTAAATCTTTAAATACTAAATGGTGTGTTGGTGAGAGTGGAAAAAATAAACTTAAAAATAGGGGACTATACCCTAAAATCTATTCCTACAGGAATATTTGGTTTGGATGGTGGAGCTATGTTTGGAGTAGTTCCAAAAAATTTGTGGGCCATTAAACATAAACCAGATGAACAAAACAGAATTGCATTGGAAAGTAGAGTTTTGTTACTAGAATCAATGCAACACAAAATAATAATAGATACAGGAAATGGTGGAGACTTCATACTAAAACATGGAGAAAGGCTAGGCTCTAAATTTGCAAGCCTCTATAATATACCAGAAACTCTTCTTATAGATAACTTAGCTAAACATGGTATAAAGCCAGATGATGTAACACATGTTATTTTAACCCATTTACACTTTGATCATGCAGGCGGGGCCACCACAAAGGGTAAAAAGAGCAAGTTAGTTCCAACTTTTAAAAACGCTAAACACTTTATACAAAAAAGTAATTTAGAAAATGCTTTAAACCCCAACCCAAGGGAAAAAGCAAGTTATTATAAAGCAAACTTTGAACCTCTTTTGGAATTTGGAATATTGGACACAATAGACGGTGATTGTGACTTAATGGATAACATATCAGTAGCTGTCTTCGATGGACATACTGTAGGCATGCAGGCAGTAAAAATACACGACGACAATACAACCTTAATTTATTGTTCAGATGCAATACCCACAACTTCTCATGTAAAACTGGCGTGGGGAATGGGGTACGACGTAAACCCCTTGCTAGTGGTAAAAGAAAAACAACTTTTATTAAAAGAAGCTTCTAAAAAAAATTGGTACCTTTACTTTCAACACGATCCGACAATAGAATGTGCTAAGGTTAAAGATAACGGTCGTGATTTTGAAATCCATCAGACTTACTGCCTAAACAACTAAAAGACTTTTAGTCTAGCAAGTTAGACTTATGTATCAGTCATTAAAGTGACACTTTTTATTTCTAACTAAAACAAAGTATAGTACTTTGGGTACTATAGTCGTAATTTTAAAATGCTTTCAATATTCTTAATAGACAGAAATACTTCTTTGAACTTAGCATTTCTCTATGCTCAATCGAATCTTTTTAACTGGACTATTGATTTTTACTTTTGGCTGTGAAAGGAAAGTTACATTTTCTGCCCTAGCAGAAGACTATACAATTAGTGTAGCAGAGGCAGTGGCCGTTTGTGAACAAGTTAGTAAAGGTAGGTATAACCTGGATGAATGTAGACCAACTAACTCACAAAAGTGTGTAGGTCAAAAATATGGAAGAGTTACTTGTTACACACAAGTAGATAAGACCTGTGAAGAAGGGGGCTTGTTTTCTGTAGCTAACCAGTGTAAAAATAGTGATGTAAAAAAATGTGCAAGAACAAGGTTTGCAGGCAGAACCTGTTATCACTTGGTCAATAAAACATGCTCTGATTTTAATCTATTTGATTCAAAAAATTCATGTGATTCTAGTAAATCTAGAATTCAAATATGTGAATCTGTAAGAAAAAGTAGTGGGGTTACCTGTTGGAAGAAAGATATAAACAGAAGTTTGTTTGTTTCAGAACAATTCCAACAGCCAATACCTGAAAGGCGTAAAGTTGATGTGTTATTTGTAAATGATAACTCAGTTTCAATGCGTGAAGATCAAGTAAAAATGAGCGAAAAGCTATACAGCTTTATAGGTGAACTTCGAAATGTAGATTGGCAGCTTGGTATTACAACCACAGATCTAAGTGATGATGGGCCTTATTCTAGCAGAGGTAGACTTTTAAACATGTCTGATGCTAACGGCGAAACTGATATAAAATTCATAACTACACACACACCTAACAAAGAAGAATTATTTAGGCATACAATACAAAGACAAGAGTCCATTGATTGTTTTGAAACAAGGCAAGGGAAAAGAAGTAGAAATTGTAAAGGACTACCTTCTGGAGAAGAACAACCAATAGGTGCAATTGTAAACGCAATAAGTCTAAAAGACTCCCATAATGCAGGATTTTTTAGAGATGAAGCTGACTTGGCAGTTGTTGTACTAACAGATGAAGACGAATCAATTCCGAAAAAAGCTTCAAGCCCTATATACAATCCAAATGATGTAATATCAGCTGTAAGAAATGTTTGGGGAGCAGGAAAACAAGTATCAGTATATGGGATTGTAATAGAAGAGGGAGATAGAAATTGTTTAGATGAACAAAAAAATTCCATTAATGATGGACGACAATTTACCGTATCATATGCACTAGAGGTTACCGACCTAGTGAGTGCTACCAATGGATTAACGGGTAGTATATGTGATGCTGACTACGGACCAACACTTAGAAATATAGGAAGAAATATAGTAAGAGTAATAGATCAATTTGTACTTGCAAGTGTTCCAGTCAGTGGTACTTTGAGTGTAAACATTATAGACAATGGTCAAAAGAGAAAACTTTCATCTAACGAATATACGCTTAACAACAAAACTATTCAGTTACATGTAAGAGTGTCATCTCGTACTGAACTAGAAGTCAATTACATACCACAGATATAAAAACTTACGAATATCTTTTCCTGGTTAGGTGGTTGTGTCGGTAATAGTGTTTGCTATTAGTTATTGTTGGGATGTCTTATAGGCACGACGGAACTAAAACTTAACTGTTTTTCATCAGCATCTGTTTCTATCATAACTTCGACAGCATCAGGAAATTTATTTGAAGTTCTGTTATCTTGTGTTTGATCCGAATTCCACTCTTCAAGCCATTCTTGGGTTCTATTGTTATAGAATTTAAATTGTAGGTTGGATACATTTTCTAATAAAACGGTTTCAGCACCACCTTTTGTCACATCATCATCAATTATCTTAGAAACTCTCCTCCACAGGCAGGTTGAGGTTTCAGTTGGTCTAACTAATCTTCTACATTCTGAGGTATAATAGCCTATTTCATTTTGATCACTTTCAAGAGAACCAGTATATATTCTAGCATTGTTTAATGAAGTAAAATCTACTCTTTCCTCCGTACCTTTAAATACAGTAGCATCTGTTTTATCAACTTGTGTTGTAGGTGGAGATCTAAAGTCATTGCCTCTGTTGTAATGAAATGCCATCTGTAAATCTCTTTCCATAACCCTGAAAGCTGATCTTAACTCTGAAGATCTTTCCAAATTACCCTGTATCTTAGTTTTTTGTCTAACAGCTTGTTGAATAGATTGCTGTGTTAGCAATGATAAAATTGCTAGAATGCTTATTGCTATTACAACTTCTACTAATGTAAAACCAGTTTGTTTCATTATCCTGGAGTAAATGGTAAGTCAAACTTCACTAAATATGTGGTTGCACTATAATCTTGTATCTTGCCTCTGGTATTCCACAAAATTGATACCTTCATTTCTTTTACAGTTTGAGACATATAGTCTGTCATCTGTCCCAGTACGCTTAAGGTTAATTGATCTGCACCTTCATTTTGGGTTATTAGTACAGAGCTTAAATCTGGAAACTCTTTATTTTTAACAACCAATTTCCAAGACATATTAGGAAAATCTGATCCAAAATCTCCAACCTCTTCTAATTCATCAGATGGAAAATTTTCTTTAAACTCAAGTTCTTTCTCAGTCATCTTTTGCTGCAAAAGATTGATTACTATATCAACCTGTCTACCCCTCCTATATGCCATCATACTACCTGACCATGCACTTGACAAAGCTACAATGGCACCAGTTAACAACATCATAGCTACCAAAACCTCCATCAATGAAAATGCTCGATTATTCATCTGCCTCTAATATCCTTTAAGCTTACATGGCTACTTATAATGTGCCCTGTTCCTACAAGAGTGTTATAAGTAACCGTCCAGTTTAAATTGTCACCATCAGATATATGTATTGCAACCTCTTCTACAAGTCCTTGAGGAAAAAAGTGTACATAAGCCTCTCCTTCTGATACCTCGCCACTAGAAAGCTCTATTTTTTCAAAGTAAAGTGGGTCTGGAAGAACAATTGGCTTTTTCATGACTTTTAAATCAGGGTTAAAAACCTTAATCACATGTTCTTCTTCATCCTCGTCTTCATCTGTTTCCTCTTGCCTTTCTTTTTCTTCCTCCGTATTTGCAACTAATTGCACACCTTCTGCACTTTCTACAAAAAAGGAGTGTTCTTCATCCTCTGGAAGGTTAAATACTATTCTATATGTTTTGTTATACAGTCTCGCATTGTTCTGCAACTGTTTTCCTACGACAGATAAATTTCTAACGGTTGATTTTATTTTATTGTTTCTAGAACTCATCCTAGGAAGGATCATACTTGCCATTGCACCCAAGATGGCAAGTACAACCATTATCTCAACAAGAGTAAAGCCCCTAGATAGATTCATACATAAAGATTATAGATCGTCTGAAGATATATCTTCATCAAAACCTGTTCCACCCTCTCTTCTATCTGCTCCTAAAGATACTAAAATATAGTCTCCACCATCAATGTCGTACACAAGGTCATTATTCCAAGGATCTTTTGGCAAACGTTTTAGGTAAGGATCAGGTCCCCAGTTAGAACAAGCACCAGAATCCTCTATCAACTCATAAAGACCATCAGATGCATCTGGGTAATTCCCACAATCAGCTGAATACATATCAAGAGATTTGCCTATTTCCTTAATAAGGATCTTTGCTTCATTCATCCTGGCCTTTTTAAGCTGCGAGTTTACTTGCGTAATCAACACACTAGCCAAACCAGCAATAATGACCAATACAATCATTATCTCTACTAATGTCATCCCTTTTTGCTTAAAACTTCTCTTCATAAAATCTCCCTCATACATTTCTTAAACACAGTCTATTTATATAAAACCCTCAACAATGTGTAAACATTTATTTATCTTCTAGCTAGCAACCGCGTTTTCTTGAGCTTTGCTCGGAAACACCATGGCTGCTTGGGACAAAAGATGAGGGCTTGGATAAAAATTTTATAAATTATCTAAAAAACACACCATATTATCTAGAAAAAGGTTATACCCAAGGTCGTGCAACTTAACCTACCAGACAATATCAGATATTTCCCCTTAGAGTTGATGAGTTTCTTGGTACTTTCGTTTGCCTGTGCGAATGTATTTGCAAACCCCAATGCTTTGATAGAAGCAATTCAAAAGGGCCACCTGGAAGAAGCTGAGGATCTTATATTAGAAAAAACAGTGGATGTTAATTATCAAAACTCTAATTCTGAAACAGCACTACTGGCAGCCATTAAGGGTGGATATACAAATATTGCAAGGCTTCTTTTATCAGTCCCCGAGATAGATAAACATGTAAAAGATGGATCTAATAATACAACAATAATACTTGCAAGCAGAAAACGGAACAGCTCATTTGTTAGAATGCTTTTGAACTCAAATCTAGATGTAGAGTATCTCAATCAAAAGGATGCAAGCGGAAATACTGCATTAATGTGGGCAGTTCTCAGCCAGAATGAAACGTCAACCAACTTGCTTCTAAGACATGGAGTAAATGCAAATTTAAAAAATAATCTAAGGGAAACTGCTCTACATATTGCATCCAAGATTGGAAACAACAATATAGTTAAAGTACTGCTCCAACAACCTAATATAGATACTGATATTCAGGATAGAAGGATGCGAACGCCTTTAATGCTTTCCATTTTGAATAATCATATGAACGTTTTAGTAAGCCTTTTAAAATCCAATGCAAATACAAATATGCCAGATGAAGAGGACAAAACTCCTTTAATAATTGCGTCTGAACTAGGAAACAATAATGCAGTGGTTTATCTTTTAGCACTAGGGTCAGACACTGATGCTAACTTAAAAGACAATGATGGAAATACCGCAATGATAATAGCAAGTGAAAATGGCTACATCAACATTGTTATAAACATTGTATTTACCAGTAACCGAGTTATAAATTTAAATGAAGAAAATAATGAGGGATACACTGCTTTGATGAAAGCAGTTAAAAATGATCAAATAGATGTTGTCGAATTTCTTTTAAAAGTGTACGCGGATGTAAACTATCAAAGTAGCCGTGGTATATCTGCGCTCTATCTGGCTATAGTGAATAACAAGACAGATATCGCAAAGCTCATGCTTGAAGAACCGCATGGTGATGGTACAGACATTGAGCATGAAAACGGGCAAACCGCTCTTATACTGGCAACTATTATGGGTAACCTCGATATTGTAAAACTGCTTTTAGAGTCCAATAACAGTGGAAATTATATAAATTGGCAGGATGATCATCATCAAACAGCTTTGATGTGGGGGGCTTTTCATGGGCATGTGGAGATTGCAAAAACTCTAATTGCCCAAGAGAACGTAGATACTGATATTCAGGATAAGTTAGAAAATACAGCCTTAATTTCGGCTGTCTTCAGTCAGACACCTGAAATTGTAAGAGAACTTGTAAACTCAGGTGCAGATGTAAACATTAGAAACGAAAACGGGTTTACCGTCTTAATTCTGGCTGCTGGAGGTAAGCATTTTGAAATCGTTAAAATTCTTTTAGAAGTTCCTAACATCATGGTGAACTTGAAAAGTAACACAGAAGAATCTGCCCTGGGGCTTGCAGTCATTCACGATCACGAAGATATTGTATCACAGCTTTTGATAACACCTGGTATAGACACAAATATTAGAAGTTCTAACAGTTATACACCCCTAATGTGGGCTGTTATGTTGAATAATAAAAACTTGGTTGAGCTTCTCCTAAAACACGAAGTAACAAATATTGATTTGCAAAATAGATGGGGTGAGACAGCTTTGCAAATGGCAAGATATTATGGCAATATTGAAGTGGTCCAGATTTTAGAAAACTATAGCAAGAAGTAGCTCTAAAACTTCCTACACCTTATTATTTATATTTTTAGTAGATCGATAGGACATTGAGACAGGCTAAAACGTAAAGGTTTCTATAAAAACTGGCAAAGACAAGTTTATTGCCGAAACATCTCAGTGTTAACCGCTTATATTAGACATTTCAAATATTGGTATCATTATAGCAACTACGATGATTCCTATCACAACACCCATCACTACAATAAGCATAGGTTCGAGTAAGCTGGTAAGACCTGCTATTTTTGTTTTAACCTGAAAATCATATGAATCGGACACATGAGATAGCATGTTTTCTAGCTCACCCGTTCTTTCCCCAATGTTTATCATGTGAATAACCAAAAGTGGTATCTGTTTGGATTGTTGTAGCGGTTTGGCTATTGTTTCACCCTCACTTATGTTGTTTCTGGCATCCTCTATTGCTGAAGCCAAAACATAGTTGTTAACCACATTCTTCACAATATCCAAAGCCTCCAACATTGGAACACCACCATTTAATAGAGTAGATAAGGTTCTGGTAAATCTACTAACAGCCACCATTCTGGTGAGTTCACCTGTTACAGGTAGTTTTAAAGATAACCTATCCCATTGTTTTGAACCGGAATCAGTTTTCTTCCATGTTTTAAACAATAAAACAAACGAAACAATAGCAATTACGATTATGTACCAATAATTGACTAATATATCGCTAAAACCAATAATAGCTTCTGAATACCAAGGTAATTTCATATCAGCCTGTTCAAATATAGTAGTAATTTTTGGGATAACGTATACAAACAAACCAATCAACATACCAAAAGTAAATATCAACATAATTATTGGATATAGCATGGCTGACTTTACCTTTTTGTTTAATTCATCTTGAGCTTCTGCAAATTCAGCCAACCTCATCAAAATGGAGTCAAGTGTCCCTGACTTCTCTCCAGCTTCACACATGTAAACATATATCTTGCTAAAAAACTTAGGATACTTAGCCATGGATTTAAAAAGAGGTTTACCTTCATTTACCTGATTTCTTATATCTGTCAGTGCTTCCTTTAAATTAGGGTTTTCCACCTGATCTTTTACAGCGCTTAGGGTATCTACCAAGGGAATGTTTGCTTTCAACAAGGTGGCAAGCTGCCTTGTCATCATGGATAAATCTTCAGTAGAAACTCTACCTTTAGATGCAGCTTTTTTTCGCTTAGCCTTGTCAGTTTTTGAGCTTTTTATGTCTGTTATAAAGATGCCATCTTTTTTAAGCTTTGCTTGAGCAGATCTTATAGTATCAGCATCTATTCTACTCTTTACATCCTCACCTTTTTTGTTTATTCCTCTATATTCAAATGTTGGCATCAGTTATCCACTTGTGAATTACTTAAAACTTCTTCAATGGTGGTTTCACCATCTAAAATTTTTCTAACCCCATCTTCTCTTATGGTTTTCATACCAGAAGCTCTGGCCTCTTTTTTGATCGAGTTCGCATCTTTTCTCTGTAAAATTAATCTTCTTACATTATCTGTAACCAACAAAAATTCTGAAATTACAGCTCTACCTCTATAGCCTTTTTGGCCGCAATCTGCACAACCAACTGCTCTAAAAACAGTACCCTTTGATGCCTCTTCTCGTGTAATCTCCAGCTCTTTAATATCTTCATCTGTAAGAGCATAAGGTTCTTTACAACTGTCGCATAAAAGCCTTATTAGCCTCTGAGCTATTACACCTAAAAGTGAACTTGAGATCAAAAATGGCTCACATCCCATATCCACAAGTCTGGGTATAGCTCCAGCTGAATCATTGGTGTGAATTGTGCTTAATACTAAGTGACCTGTTAAAGATGCATTGATAGCAATTTCAGCTGTTTCCAAGTCCCTTATCTCACCAATCATTATTACATCTGGGTCCTGACGCAAAATTGCCCTTAAACCATCTGCAAAATTTAATCCTATTTTACTGTTAACCTGTATTTGTCCAATACCATGTACTCTGTTTTCTACAGGATCTTCTACTGTAATAATATTTCTTTCAACGCCATTTATTTTCATAAGACCAGCATACAAAGTTGTGGACTTACCACTACCAGTAGGACCTGTTACCAAAATAATTCCATGAGTTTTTTTAAATTGGCCAGATAATGAATCTAAAGTACTTTTGGGAAAACCAAGTTGCTCTAACTCAAGCACTACATTTGATCTGTCCTGAAGACGCATAACCAACCTTTCTCCATGTATAATAGGAACTGTGTTAAGCCTGACATCTATAGATCGCCCTGCAAGCTTAAGTTGAATTCTACCGTCTTGAGGGAGTCTTTTTTCTGCTATATTTAAATTACCTAGTACTTTTATTCTGGAGATTATGGCGTTTTGTAACCTTTTAGATGGTTTGAATACATCATATAAAATTCCATCAATTCTAAATCTAACCACCACATCGCCTTCGTAGGGTTCTATGTGTATGTCAGAAGCTTTTTCTTTAATTGCTCTAGAAAATAATCTATTAACCAACTTAATTACAGGTGCATCATCCTCACCTACATCAAGTAAGTCTGCCTCCTGTTGCTCCAGATCATAATCATCATCCTCATCTACCTCATCAAGGCCCTCGAATGCACCTGCACTCCTCTCATACACCTTATTGACTGCATCTTGAATTTTGGTAGTAATGGAAACCATTGGGACAATTTTTTTGCCAAACAAAACTCTCAAATTATCCAAAGTTTTTGTGTCTAGTGGATTACTTGTAAGTACTTGAACATGGTCTTGTTCTTCCTTAAAGGGTAAAATAAAATTATCGGTTGCATATTTAAGCGGTAAGTTTTTGATCAGATCAACGGAGATATCGTTTATAGGTATGTCTTTTACATAGGGGACTTCAATTAAGCCACATACATGGCTTAAAATATCTTCGGCATTGTCATAGTCCTTGCCTTCCAAAGTATTCCAAATAGTTTGATCATCATCTAGCTTATAATTCATAAGCCCAATAACTTCTCTTTTGGAAATCTTGGTGTTTTTAAGTAAAAAACCTTCTATATGCTCTTTTTTCAAAACTTACATTACCTCGCCTGCATCTATGTCTATAGGTTCTTCGGTTTCACCACTATCCAAATCTAGTTCAAAATCGGTGGCATCATCAAGAGGATCACTAGTTTCTACTTCATCTAAACCAAAATCATCTTCTTCTGTTGCTGCATCAAAATCGTAGTCTTCTGTATCCTCTAAAGATAGGTCATCTTCTTCTACTAGATCAGTTAGCATAACATTGTCTGTTCTATTAGAGTGTCTGATTTGTTCTACTACTCTGCCGTGTGCATCTACACCGCCCATATTATCTTTAATAAATTGCAATCTTTCCCTTAGTTTTAGATCAGACAAATCCCTCGCCTCACTTTTGGTGCTGACAATTCTAGGAGTCAAAAATACCATAAGGTTTAGCTTTTGTGTATTGGTTTGCTTTGACTTAAATAACCAACCTAAGATTGGTATGTCACCTAAAAGGGGTACTTTGCTTATGGTAGGAGCGTCTTGATCTTTCAACAATCCTCCCAAAACAACAGTGTCTCCATTTCTGACAACCACATTTGATTTCATATTTCTTTTACTGATACCAACTGCGACGTTGGCTAAAGCTGGAGCTGTTACACTTTTCTGAGAAACTTGTTTAATCGACTGATCTATCTTTAGCCTTATTGTTTCTTTGTCTGGACTGATGTAAGGGGTTAAGGTTAATTTTATTGTAGCATCTTTATACTCTACAGAATTGTTTTGTATTCCACCAGCAACCACACTGGATCTTTGTGCAACTGGAACTTCTTCCCCAACTTCTATCATTGCCTCTTCATTATCTAATGCTAGAATCTGAGGGGTAGACAGAACATTTGTGTTGGTTACACTTTTTAAAAAGTTCAAAAAGCCTGTTAGGGATTTTATGGTAAATGGGTTTTCTTGAGATGGAAGATTTATCTGTACATCCTCACCCCTGCCAAAACCTAATACCAAACCCGTAGTACCCGCCACATCAAGCATTTCTGCAATATTACTAAAAAATCCTGCTCTACCAAGTCCCCCAGTGCCAGGTTGAAACATTCCAGCACTAAATCCATAACTCATTCCATCTGTAACTTCCATCTCCATTATTACTGCTTCAACAAACACTTGATCCCTTGGAACATCTAGTTTTGATATAAGAGATAATATGATGTCATAATCCTGTTTACTAGCAGCGATCACAAGGCTGTTGGTTTGTTCATCAGCTGTGACCTTAACATCATCATCAAACATGCCAGTAGATGCATCTGTTGCTCCAACTGGTGCTCTAAGCCTTCCTCTGTTCTCTCCACCAGTACGACGGGTTTCTTTTATGCCGTTTATAGTTGTAGCAATTTGTTTTGCTTCACCATACTTAACATAGTAGACATGTACACCGCCTGACTCATCTAGCCCTATCTCAAAATCTAACTGTGATATAAGTTTTCTTACTCTAGCAATTCCACCCTGGCTACCAACTACAATTATGGAATTTGTTCTTTCGTCAGGGGTTACAAGAGATAACGCTTGTTTAGTTTCATTTTGAGGTGGTGCCCTTCTAAGCCTAGACAGTCTGCCTCTTGCACCTTGGGATCCTTTATTGATTATTTTTTCAATCATATCAGAAATATCCTTGGCTTTTGCAAACTTGATTGGGATTACTGACATCTGTTCGTTAAAGCTTTCTACATCTATTCTCTCAATGATCTGTATCATCCTGTTAATGTTAGAGCCATAGTCGGATATGATAATGGTATTGGTAGGTTCATACGCTAAAAAGTTAGCTTCTCTAGAAGCTAAAGGTTTTAAAAATTGATTCACATCCTTGGCTTGAATATATTTTAACTGAATAACTCTGGTGATCATTTGATCCATATCAGGAGTATAAGCACCTGAATATATCTCACTATCTGCTTGAGCCTGCTTGGCAGGTTTAATTTTTAGAAACTTACCACTGGGTACTACCGCTAAACCATTTATTGCAAGGGCAGATAAAAATGCTTGATAGGCTTCAGCAACAGTAATTTTAGTAGGAGCCATTATGGTTATTTTTCCACTAATGGAAGGATCAATTATAAAATTCTTTCCAGTTAGCTCTGATATACTACTTATAACACTACCAATATCAGCATTTGGAAAATCAAAGTTTTCTATTAAGTCAGGAAAATTCTCGTTGTTAATATCTTCTATATTAGCATCTGAAAATTTTATGGACTTATCAGGAGCATTAACATCAAATGTGCCATCAGAACTACCTTCATTGCTACTAACTTCGGGAGGTGGAGAAGGTGGTGACGGTGGTGGCGGTGGTGACGGTGGTGACGGTGGAGTGGGTGGGGGAGGAGGAGGAGGTAGCGGTGTCTGGAGCCTCACACTTTCTGAGTAAATAAAAGTTAATAAAAATACTAAAATTGAAATTGCCTTCATTATACGTTACTCCTTTAAAAAATCGTATAGTTTAACGTTTCAGACTTACCGTCTCGTTCTATGTCTATTCCTACATCGCTATCACCAGCTAGTGTATTGTAAAGTTCCATAGCTTTAGCAGGGCTATTTACTGCTTCGCCATTTACCCCTTTAATCACATCATTTTTTTTTAATCCTAAGGTTTCCCATATGCTTCCTTCTTGAATATCTACTACTTTAAATCCTTGTACTCTGCCGTCCACAACATTTGGGATAGCTCTAGCTTGCATTAATAAGTTAGGTAAATCATCCATGTATCTGTGCAAATCAGCTCTGTCTATGCGGTGGTTGTTCTGGCTTGATGCAACCTGGTCGGCCTTTGGAACACTTTTAATTGCAGGCACTAATGCCAAACTATCAGTGTCTATCTGAATAAACTCCAATTGATTACTGCTTAAGTTTTTAAATATAGCACGTCTCCTTTCAACTCTAACCATAGTTGCCATATCACCTATGCTATCGCTAGCAGAAAAAGGGATAATTTTATTTCCTTGTACCTGTATCGTGGCAATCGACCTAGCAGGATTTGCATGTACAATTGTACCTATTAAATTCAAAGGTAGTGAGGAAGGAACAGGATCCATAAGTAGATTTTCCACACCTTCACTAGCAAAAGGGGGAGGTATTTCTCCTGTAGGATCAAAAATATTTCTATCCAATGTGTTTTGAAAGTTCAGGTTGTTATTAGCGAGTCTGGGTCTTCTTAAACTCCTAGATTTACCCTCTTCAGGTATCATCTTGTTTCTTAAAATCAATGTAGCAATGTCAGATATACTAAAAGATAAGAGAAGCAAAAATGCATAAATATAAAATTTTTCGAATGGAGGTTTGTTATAAGAACTCCTGATACGAGTGCCACTTAAAAATTCAGAACCAGACTCTCTAATAGACTCTCGTAAGCTCTGTCTGGTGCCGCTACTTCTAAAAAATGGAAGTCTTTTAAAGATGTTCAATGTAGTTACCCTTATAAATTTATCTTTTCAAAGAAAAATACTTATGCTCTAAGTCTTGTTCAAACCTCGTCAAATCTTATCAAAAATATCTCAGATTATGTATAATAACCTGGAGGTGTACATATTTATTCAACACCTAGGTCTAGATACAAAAACTATAGGTAAAATATTTAGGACTGATATACTCTTTTTGACTCCTATCTTGTAGAGGTTTTATGTGTTAGAAGGCATTTATTCTTTAGGAAGCATGAATGTATAATGCATTAGAAAAAAAGGTTATAAAGACAATCTTAGAGTACGATCTTTTAAACACCAACATGATCCTTGCGGTATCTGGTGGGCTTGACTCTATGGCTTTGTTAAAGATTATGCACCACATATCAAAGAAGTTCCCTATTACAATAGCTGTAGCTCATTTTCATCATGGTGGCATAAGTTCATACAGAAAAAATGCATACTTGCATGTAAAAAAACAGACAGCCCTTTACGACTTTGAGTTTTTTTATAAAAAGCACAAAACAACTTTAAAGACTGAAACAGAGTGTAGGAGGGAGCGATTAAAGTTTTTAAAAAGTATAGCAAAAAGGGAAAAGGCTTTAATAGTAACAGCACATCATATGGAAGATCTTTTGGAGACAAGGATTTTAAGACTTATAAGAGGGGTTGGTGCAAATGGATTAGTATCAATGAGGATCATGGATAATAATATTTTTAGACCACTTTTAAATTTTTCGAAGGATGAACTTTTAAAATTTAAACCCAAATTTTTAGAAGATCCTTCAAACAAAGATAACTCCAATATCAGAAACTGGGTTAGAAATGTGTGGCTTAATGCACTTAAAACGAAGGCCCCTAAGGCAAGCAAAAATATGCATAGATCTCTTGATTTAATTAGCAATGCTAAGCGTCTAGATTTAAGCTTTTGTATTACTAAGGATGGTTTAGACAGGCATACAATGTCGCTGTTTAGTATTGATTTAAGACATGAGGCCATAGCCAAATACATGCTATTGAAAAACATTAAAAATTATTCACACTCTCAAATACATGAGATAGAGAAAAGACTTAGGAGTAAAACAAAAAATTTTAAGTTTAAGGTTGCAAAAAGGTTGTGGTTAGTTAATACAACACATGTTAGACTGAAGGTCTCAGCAAGAACTGAAAGTTGCCCAGCTTTGTAGGTATAAATACGATAAGAGTTACTAAAGGTATTTCAGTCGGGCAATCCGGTAAGAGAGTAATGTGGAAGTAGCGAATAGGGAAATTTTTAGTTTATGAAAAAAGCTCAGAAGACTTTTGCACTATGGATGTTCTTGTTTCTTATAGTTATTTTAAGTTTTCAATTTTACTCTAAAAAGCAAGATGAACTGGTAAGTGATTTTAACTACCAGAAACTACACACTGCGGTTTTGAGTGGAGATGTTTCAAGTGTCACTTTTAGTGAAAAAACAGGTGAAATTACAGGAGAATTTACACAGGAAGCTAAGGACAAATATGGTGGAACCAGTTTCAGTATAATTGGTAACACTGGTGATGAGAGTTTTAAGTTTTTAAAGGAAAATAACATTATTCCAAATTATGTGAGTAATGACAAAAAGAGTTTTTTTCAGAGTATGTTAATAAGTTGGCTTCCTCTGATTATCATAGTCGTATTATTTGTTTTGTTTTTCAGGCAGCTTCAGGCTGGTGGTGGGAAGGCTATGAGCTTTGGTAAAAGTAGAGCAAGGCTTCTTACTGAGAATAAAAACAAGATTACATTTAAGGATGTGGCTGGAGTTGATGAGGCTAAAGAAGAGTTAAATGAAATTATAATGTTTCTGAAAGATCCAAAGAGATTCACCAGGCTTGGAGGGGTTATACCGAAGGGTGTTTTATTGGTAGGTTCTCCTGGAACGGGTAAAACTTTGCTTGCAAGGGCTGTAGCTGGGGAGGCAGGGGTTCCATTTTTTTCTATCTCAGGTTCTGACTTTGTAGAGATGTTTGTGGGTGTTGGTGCTTCTAGAGTTAGAGATTTATTTGAACAGGGAAAGAAAAATGCACCATGCCTAATTTTTGTAGATGAAATAGATGCAGTTGGAAGGCACAGGGGTGCTGGTATGGGTGGAGGCCACGATGAAAGGGAGCAAACTCTAAACCAGCTTTTGGTGGAAATGGATGGTTTTGCCAGTAATGAAGGAGTTATTTTAATAGCTGCAACTAATAGACCTGATGTTTTGGATCCTGCACTTTTAAGGCCAGGGCGTTTTGATAGAAGAGTGGTTGTAAACAAACCAGATATTAAAGGTAGAAAAAGTATCTTAGAAGTGCATACCAAAAAAGTTCCTACTGCTAAAGAAGTTGATTTGGAAACCATAGCTAGAGGAACCCCTGGATTTTCAGGTGCTGACTTAAGAAACTTGGTAAATGAAGGGGCCCTATTGGCAGCTAGGTTTAATAAAAACATAGTTGATATGAAAGATCTGGAGCTTGCAAAAGACAAGGTGTTGATGGGAGCTGAAAGAAAGTCAATGGTGGTAAGTAAAAAGGATAAAGAGATTACTGCATACCATGAAGCAGGACATGCTTTGGTAGGAAAGCTTTTGCCCTCTGTTGATCCTATTCACAAAGTTACAATTATTCCAAGAGGAATGGCTTTGGGTGTTACTCAAACTTTGCCAGAAGAAGAGAGGCTGAATCTAACCAAGGAAAAGGCACACAATATGATAGCCTTTTTATTTGGAGGAAGAGCAGCAGAGGAAATTATTTTTAAGGACTACACCACAGGTGCTGGCAATGACATAGAAAGGGCTACTGAAATAGCAAGGCGAATGGTATGTGAATGGGGGATGAGTAAAAAGCTAGGTCCTCTTCACTTTGAAAAACGGGACGACCCTGTGTTTTTAGGCATGCAAACTAGTCATGAAAAAGATTACTCAGATAGTACGGCTAGAGAAATAGATACCGAGGTGAGAAAGTTTGTCACTGAAGGACATAAAAAAGCACAAGATCTTCTAAAACAAAACTTACAAATCTTAAAGAATATAGCAAAAACTCTGCTAGAATATGAAACTATAGACGGGGATGAGGTTAACCTGCTTATGAAAGGTGGAACCTCAGAGGATATCGAGAATTTGAGAAGTAAAAGAGATAAAACTCTAAAAGAAGAAAATATCCAAAGAGAAGAGTGTTTGGAGAAAGAAAAGGAAGACAAAAAAACACCCATAGGCGCAAAAGCCCCAGCAACCGTCTAACCACCACTCTGCGGGTGGAGGCATTTAACAGTAGCTAAAACATACATCACATTTTGTACTTTACCAATTAAATACCTGTGCCGTAGGCACTTGTTTATTAAACTGACTTAGGGTACTAGAAGTAAAGTATTATTAAGAAGCTTAGATTAGGGAGGTTTTGGATGTTATTTGGTACGGATGGTATTCGTTCTAGGGCTAATGTATATCCTATTACTCCTGAGCTTGTTTTAAAGGTAGGGCAGGCCATTGGTTTGATTTTAAGGGGTAGAGAGAACCGCAGTAATACTACCAAGAGACGTAAGGTGTTGATAGGCAAGGACACTCGCTTATCTGGTTATATGATAGAGATGGCTTTGGCTAGTGGCTTCAATTCTATGGGTATAGATGTTTTGTTAGTAGGGCCTCTTAGTACTCCGGGGATTGGTTTTTTGGCTCAAAGTATGAGAGTTGATGCTGGTATTATTATATCTGCTTCTCACAATCCTTACTATGACAATGGAATCAAAATTTTTGACTCTAATGGTTTTAAGATTTCTAAAACATTGGAAGAAAAGATAGAGCAGTTGGTAAAAGAGGATTTTAGCTCAAAGGTTTCTTTAGAAGATGAGATTGGTAGAACTAAGAGAATAGATGATGCTTCTGGTAGGTATATTGTTTCTGTCAAAAATACATTTCCTAGTAATTTGAGTTTGGATGGAATTTCTTTGGTATTAGATTGTGCTAATGGTGCTTGTTACAAGGTAGGTCCTAGAATATTTGAAGAGCTTGGGGCTAAGGTAAAGGTGATAAATAATGAGCCTAATGGATTTAACATTAATGACAACTGTGGTGCTTTGTATCCAGAGGGACTTGTTAAGGTTGTGAAAGAAACTTCTGCTGATTTAGGGATTAGTTTAGATGGTGATGGTGATAGAGTTATTATGTGTGATGAATCGGGTGGTATTTTAAATGGCGATCATATAATGGCTATTTGTGCGTTGGAAGCAAAGAAAAAAAATAAGCTTGTGGACAATAAAATTGTAGCAACTCACATGAGTAGTTTTGGTTTTAGAAAATTTTTGTCTGATAATGGTATAGATGTTGTGACTACTGATGTAGGTGATAGGTATGTCATTAGTGAGCTTAAAAAAAGAAATCTTACATTAGGTGGAGAGCAGTCCGGGCATATAATTTTTCTAGATCACTCTACAACTGGTGATGGTTTGGTAACAGCTTTAAATGTGCTTGCAATTATGGTTAATCAAGGAATAAAGCTTGGTGCTTTAAGAAAGCTTGTTCCTGAAACCCCTCAGGTATTAACTAACCTAAAAGTTTCTAATAAAGTGTCTTTGGATAGTGTGTCTGGGTATAGTGATCTTATATCTAAAATAGAAAAGGATTTAGGAAAAGAGGGTAGGATATTTATCAGATATTCTGGTACAGAACCAATTTTAAGAGTTTTGGTTGAAGGTTCTAATAAGGATAAGGTATCTAAAGCATCTAAGGAAATCTGTGAATTTCTAAAGGAGTGTGATCTGTGATCCTACTTGGGGTCAATTTGGATCATGCAGCCACTTTGAGGCAGGTTAGAGGTGGCACTACTTGGTATCCTGATATAGTGGAGCAGGTTAAGAGTGCTACCTTGGGTGGTGCTGATCAAATCACTGTTCATTTACGAGAGGACAGAAGGCATATTCAGGACGAAGATCTTTTTCAGATCAAAAAGCACCTTATCAAAAGTAAATCTAGAGTTTCGCTTAATTTAGAGATGGCTTGTACTAGTGGCATGCTTAAGATTGCACTGAAGCTTTGTCCTGACTGGGTATGTTTGGTACCAGAGAAGAGAAAAGAGCTTACTACGGAGGGTGGTTTAGATGTTTTTCAAAACAAAGTTAAAATCAAAAGAGTTGTTACAGCTTTGAAAAAAGCTGGTATTAAGGTAAGTTTATTTGTAAACCCGGTGATAAAACAAGTTGTTGCTTCGAAGAATGTTGGTGCTGATGCAGTTGAACTTCATACTGGAAGATTTTGTTTGGTTAAGAACAAAAAGGCTGAGCTGCAGAGACTTAAAGGTAGTGCTTTAAAGGCACATTCACTTGGTTTATTGGTTCATGCTGGACATGGATTGGACTTTGAGCATGCTAAGGTAATAGCAAAGCTACCTCATTTGAGGGAAGTTAACATAGGACACTTTTTGATCTGTGATGCTTTAAATGGCGGCTTGAAAGCATCTGTAAAAAAAATGAAAACCGCCCTACGGGCGTAGTATTTTTTAATTGAAGGAGTACAAAATATGATGTGTGTTTTAGATAATATTAAAAATGCCTCCACCTGCAAGGTGGCGCCCTACGGGCGTAGTATTCCCCTGCGGGGGGCTTTCGAAGCCTTTCGGCTTCACCGTTTTTTGTCATTATGGTATAAGGTTCATGGCAACAGCATTAACTCTGGGACGCTTTGCTTGAACCTTTCAAGGTCTTCCGAATCAAGTTAAAAAATGGACTGACGTAACGATTGTACAAAGTACAAGTGAAGCCAGGGCACTTTTTAGCTTGATGGTTGCCCAGCTCTGGACACTGATGCCGATCCCATTATATAAAAGCTATTGCCACTCACCTAAATCCTTACATTTATAATACGGTGTAATTTATGGTAGGGTTGGTATTTAGTCGGTGGAGTATGAGGTATGATGAGGGAAAATTTTAGGTTTAGACTTGCTTTAAGAGAGGAGTGCAAGAGGCTTGATGAGCTTGGGGATTCTAAAAAACTTATGGCGAAGGCTGCGGGTGAGTTATTTTCATTTATAAAAAATCAAATTTCTTCTTATTTGGAGATTAAGTCTATTTTGGTTGTGGTAGGTCCTGGGAATAATGGCGGGGATGCTTTATATGCAGCAAAATTATTGATTGATGCTGGGTTTGAAGATGTCAGTGTTATTTTGTTGGGAGATAAGAATAAGCATTTGGATGATGTGGGTATTGATGTTGTTCAGTTTAATAGATCGGAGGCTATTAAAGATAAGTTTGATAAGGCAAGTCTTATATTAGATGGTATTTTTGGTGTGGGATTAAGTAAAGATGTGGATGGTTTGTATGCTAGTGCTATATCTTGTATGAACCAGTCTCTTGCTCCGGTGCTTAGTGTGGATATACCTTCTGGTTTAGATTGTGATACTGGTAGAATTTTGAATGAAGCGGTACAAGCTCAGTGGACATTGACTTTTGGTTTAGCTAAGCCTGGGCTTTATATATGCGAGGGCCCTGGGCTTGCTGGAGAAATTTTTTGTGTTGATATTGGGTATACTGATGTAGACAAGGTTGCTGATAGTACTTTTTTGTTTAATAAAAAAACTGCTTGCAGTTTGTTTCCTCAAAGGGCTTTTGATAGCAACAAGAGTTCGAATGGAAAGACCTGTATAGTGGCTGGTAAAGATGGTATGTGGGGTGCTGGGGTTTTAGCTAGTCGTGGTGCATTTAGAGTTGGTTCTGGTTATGTATTTTTAAATAGCTTTGATGATCCCAAAGGTTTTTTGGCCGAAACGCCTGATATTATTGCTTCAAAAATTGAAAGTGTTACTGAGATTTGTGTTGATTACAAGGCATATGCAATAGGCCCTGGTTTGGGTATAGATGAAAGGGTTAAGGAGTTAATTGATTTTTTAAAAAGTAAGGGAATAAAAAATGTGGTTTTAGATGCAGATGGATTAAGTGTTTTAGCAAGGTATGGTATTAGAGAGCTTCCTCCTAGTTGGCTTTTGACTCCTCACAGTGGTGAGATGGCTCGTTTACTTGGGTGCAGTGCTTCGGGAGTGGAGAATAATAGGATTCTTGCTCTTAAAAAATGTTCAGAGGTGTATGGATGTAATGTTTTATTAAAGGGTTTTAGAACTTTGATTGGTAATACTAAAAGGGTAGATATTATTAACTCTGGTAATTCTGCGTTGGCCACAGCTGGTACTGGTGATGTTTTATCTGGTATGATTGTTGGTTTTATTTCACAAGGTTTGGATGTTTTGGATGCTGCTGGCTTGGCAGCTTATGTTCATGGCAAAACTGCAGATGAATGGGTAAAACAGGGATTTTCAAAAAATTCTATGATGGCCAGTGATGTTTTAAAACTTCTTCCCAAGATATTAAAAAGTATAGAAAATTAGTGCCTTACAAGTGCCTACGGCACAGGTGTTTAATTGGTGGAGTACAAGATATGATGTGTGTTTTAGATAATATTAAAAATGCCTCCACCTGCAAGGTGGCACCCTACGGGTGTGGCATTTGGCCGGTGGAGTACAAAATATGATGTATGTTGAATCGCCATCAAATGCTTCCACCTGCAAGGTGGTGGAAAAGCAAGTTGATTTGAAGGGTTTAGAGAATGTTGTTTATAAATTTTGTGATAATTTAACTTTTGGTAGTGTTATTTTATTAAGTGGTAATTTAGGCTCTGGAAAAACTCAGTTTGTAAAATTTTTGGTTAATAGGTTAAGTGGTGGAAAATTTAGTTTGGTAAGTTCTCCTACATTTTCTATTCACAACAGTTATGTTTTTGAAAATTATGTCATAGATCACTTTGATTTTTATAGATTAAAGAGTTTGGTGGACTTAGATTCTACTGGATTTTGGGATGTAGTAAATTTGTTGGGTGATAAAAATATTTGTAGGTTAATAGTAGTGGAGTGGCCAGGGCTTTTAAAGGAAGTTGATTTAAAAATGCCTGTGGTAGAAGTTAGTATTGATTATGTAGAAGACCCCAATTTTAGAAAAATAGTATTAAGTTTTTAGCAAAAAATCTGGTGTTTGGGGCCATGTTTTAAGTATGGACAAATTTGGTTTTTTAGGTGAAAGTTTATTTTTATTGGGGCATGGCCAAGCGGTAAGGCAATGGGTTTTGATCCCATGATGCGCAGGTTCGAATCCTGCTGCCCCATCCATTTTTCATTCATTTGTAGCTCCACACTAAAAGCTATTATAGAGGGCAGGTAGGTGGTGGTGGTGCACCTGGCTTCCGATGGGGGGGATTGGTTTGGCAAGTTTTTGACTGGCATTGACCACTATTAGGTTGTTCACAACCCCTCTTACGAACGTAACCATCCCTAGGAAGCATATCTGTGCATGCTACACTACTATAGGTGTATATGTTGCATTGATCCTCTGTTGTGATGGGGCAACTACAACCGCTGTTTCCTATGATGCAACAAGAGCTTATACTGCAACCATACGTGTTCCATAGATTGGGATCCAATGTGTCTGTGGGGGTTGTATAATCCTTCTCTACTATTTTATAATACCTGCAACTAGCTCCATTTTTTCTATGATCATAAATATTGACTGAATTATTCAATGGGTCTGGTGTATCTTGAAGATCTTCCCACGGATTCCTATCGATCTTCTCACACCATTGATAGGGGTTGTCTTTACAATGCATTTTTTCTAAAGGATCGTTGAGGTTGTTTAAGTATTTTTTACAGTTTTTGCTGGCAAAACTAATTCGTTTTATTTCTGATGCATTTCCGGCAGGATCAACTGCTACCAGATGTATTCTATGATCAGCATCAATTTCAGGCTTATAAGAAAATTCAACCCTAAAGTCATCTTTGTCAGCTGTGTCTACAAAAACTTTAATCTCTGTTATTGCTCCAACATTATTTGCACTATTATCACATGGTTTCCATTCTCCTTCTTTCAGATCCCAACCGGGTGTAGTAGGGTTTGCTTTAGGCGGATTGCCTGAGTCGGACTGGAAAACTTTGTGATCAATTTTACAGTAAAAAACTGAAGATAGTAACTCTTCGGTAGTTTCAAGAAGCTCAAAGGTTGCTTTAAAAAGTCTTTTAGTTCCAGGTGTTATTTCTTCTAAAACTCCGCATTGGGCGGCATCATCATGTATATTTTCTCTAAAAAGATACGACTTGCCATAGATATATTTTTTTAAAGCTGGATCAATTGTAGGAGGAACTGTAAGTATTTCTACATTGTTATCAGCCTTGTAATCGTCATCACTAATTGGATCTCCTTCATCTTCTATGGGTTCTATTTTTTCTTTGAATTTTATTGGTATGGTATCTGGTGCATAGGAGAAAACCCTATCCATATCACATTGCATTTCAATATCTTCGTCTTTTTCAGGATCTTTGTTGCATTTAGTGGGGTCTGCCGGATTGTCGCAAAGAACTACAAGCGAAAGCTTAACCTTATAACCTATATCTGATCTGCCGTTTACATGTATTTCGCTGCTCACATTTGTTTGGGTGCTTGAGTCCTTTGGATCCAATGTTGTTGTACATGTGCTATCACTCTGTACTTCACAAAGTGCTTTGGGTCTAGGACAACAAGTGTCTTGACACGGATTGGCTGTATTAATGCCGCACGTATTATGTTTTTCATCTGTATCAATGTTCCACACTTCTTGTTCTATCTTAATGCATAGGTCTTCTAGTACATGCTGATCCAGGTCGGTAAATAAGCTAGCATGATCATTTCCGCATACAAAATCACCACTTGTAAATAGGGGGTGTACAATCGTAGGGGCGTCCTGATCCCTCCTTAAGATATTTACAATATCCTCTTTTATAAAGGCTGAGTTATACAGCTCTTTATCACTACCTGCTGTAGGTTTTAGTTCACCTGATTGATACACTTCTATGTAATCCAACTTCCTTCCAATAGAAGAAATTTGGTTCATTGTATTTTGGAGTATTTGATTACAGTTAAGGGATATTCCAGTAGCTTTTTTGTCCATCTTAGAGGTGTAGTTCATGTAGGAAATCGAAAAGCTTACTACCACCATCATAACCATAGCAATAAGACACTCTATAAGTGTAAACCCTAATCTATTTGAAATCATTTACTGCTCCACACTCCCTAAAAGATTATTCCAAAAATAACCTAGTCATTCAACAAACAAATAGTTGTAGGTTTCTATATATCTTCCTTTATTCTAGGAAATAGAGGACTTCCTACTTTAACCGGATTATCTTCCAAAAGTCCCCACCGACAAGCATCTTCAAATTTTGGCTCTCCATAATCTCCAATTCTAGCTAGTAGTTCCTTAGTTTTAGATGGCATAACAGGCGATAGCAAAATAGCAGCCACACGCAATACTTCAAGTGAGTTGTATAAACATTCAGCACCAAGTTTGATATTACCCTCTTTTAATATTTTCCACGGCTTTACTTCTTCCATAAATTTATTGGTCTTGTTTAAAAAAGATACTATGTTTTCCAGGGCATCATTTGGTTTTAGGTTAGAAATAGAATCCTTTACTTTTTTTGCCACTTCTTTTGCTTCAAGCTCTAGGCTAGCATTCTTAGATCCTTTAGGTGGTTTTCCATCAAAGTATTGCTCTATAAGTTTTGTTGTTCTACTCAAGAGGTTTCCTAAGTTATTAGAAAGTTCTGTATTTACTCTGTTTACTGCAAGCTCTTTCGAAAACTGTGCATCTTGGCCAAGACTCATATCACGCATCAAAAAATATCTAAGTCCATCTACACCTATTACATTTTTTAAATCCAATGGACTTATAACCTTTCCACGAGACTTGCTCATTTTTTCTTTTCTGTCTGTAAGCCACCAGCCATGAGCAAAAATCATTTTAGGTAGCGGAAGATCTAAGGCCATTAACATACAAGGCCAGTATATTGCATGAGTCATCAAAATATCCTTGCCTATGACATGAAAGACCTGCGGCCAAATTTTTTCAAACTCATTATTAGCTTTATTTTGTTTGTACCCAACAGCAGTGGCATAATTTAAAAGTGCATCAAACCAAACATATGTTACATGAGATGTGTCAAATGGTATGTCAATTCCCCAACTCAGTCTAGATTTAGGGCGACTAATACTCAAGTCCCCTAATGGCTTTTTTAAAAAACCTAAAATTTCATTTTTTCTTTTGTTTGGCATTATGAATTTAGGATTTTTTTCTATGTAGCCCAAAAGCCTATCTTGATATTTGGACATTTTAAAAAAATAATTTTTTTCCTTTATTAACTCCACAGAATTTCCCATAGGAGTTTTGCCATCTACCAAATCCTTTTTGGGGTAGAAGACCTCTTCACTCTCAGAATACCAACCTTCATAATCCTTTTCATAAATCTCTCCCTTATCCCAAAGCTCCATTAAAGCCGCCTGCACTGCTTTTTTATGAAAATCCATGGTAGTTCTAATAAAAAAATCTTCCTTTATCTCAAGCTCCTTCCATGTTTTTTGAAAATTAACTACCATGCTATCCACATGCTCTGTTTCTGAAAGATTTCTACTTTTTGCTGATTTAGCTACTTTGGCACCATGCTCATCTGTGCCCGTAAGAAAAAATACTTTTTCATCAAATAACCTGTGATACCTGGCTAGGACATCGCATAAAATAGTAGTGTACGCATGCCCTATGTGAGGCTTGTCATTTACATAATAAATTGGTGTGGTAAGAAAAAAATCCAAAACTAACCACAACATTTAGACCAAATGTCGCCTGTATACAACTAGATACAGCAAATTGTAAGTTATTTGTAAGTCAAATTCATACTTGACTTAAGTTTTTGCATATAACAATTATGGCCTTGCTGTAGGTAAGTGTAGCAGATAAATAACTCCCATCGACTTTAATTATCTTACTTCAATTTTGCTTAGATGAGGGGTGGAGAATAAAGGAGGTTTAAGGTGTTTGGTGTAAATAAAGTCACAATCATTGGTCATTTGGGAAGAGACCCGGATAAAATGCAAACTTCTAGCGGTCAAACAATCACAAAGTTTAATGTAGCTACAAGTGATCAATGGAAAGATAAAAACGGCGATATGCAAGAAAGAACAGAATGGCACAGAATAGTTGTTTGGGGTAGATTAGCTGAGATTTGTGCTCAATACCTGGCAAAAGGCCGAATGGTCTACGTAGAAGGAAGACTTCAAACAAGATCATGGGAAGATAATCAAGGCGTAAAAAAATACTCAACTGATATCGTTGCTAGCAATGTAATTTTTCTAAACTCGCAAGATCGATCTCAAGCTAGTAGCCAAGCTCAAGACAAAACGGATTCAGACACCAAGGCAGGGGCGGTAAACTCCGAACCTAATTTTGCTCCTGAACATACCGAAGATATCCCATTCTAAGGTCTTCCGAACGAGGCAAAAATAAGGAGGCTATGCCTACTTATTTTGCCGAGTGGTTGCCCAGCACTGGACACGATGCTGATCCCGTTACAAAGGTCTTCCAATGAGGTTAAAAACAAGTGGACTTGTTCACTTTGGTTCAATTGGCTCACGGGATAAATCTTTATACTTTCCAATTGAAATAACCTCCCTGCGGTCGGTTTTTTAGCCGAGTGGTTGCTCAGCGTTTTGACACGGTCACTTAGAATCCCAATCTCAAAGGCTCAGCCAATTTTTGGTGGTGGCGAGGGTAATGTTGGTGTTAGCCTTAGTCAGACCAAGAAGCAACCACTCGGCTAAAAGATGTTTTGGTTTCATTTGGACTTCGTCCTGCATTACACCAGTCCATCTTATTAGCCTCATTAGGCTCACCTTCAGCGGAAAGAACCTCCCTGATGGTTGGTTTGCCAGTTTTTTCATTGGCCTTTTAAGTGTTGGGGTTGGAAAATTGGAAAAAGTAAGCTATACAGTTTGATTGGAAATTAACAGCAAAAACATATCTGAGGAGGCTTTAGTAATATGAGGGTTAGTATCAAGGAGATGATGGATGCTGGTGTTCATTTTGGACATCAGACTGAGAGGTGGAATCCTAGGATTAAGCCCTATGTTCATAGCACTAAAGATGGTATTCATATTATAGATTTGCAGAAGACTGTTGTAGCTACAAAAGTTGCTTTGGATTTTGTAAAAGACATTGCTTCTCAAGGCAAGAGAATGATTTTTGTAGGCACTAAAAAGCAATCAGTTAAGGTTATAAAAGAAGCAGCATTATCCTGTGGTCAATTTTATGTAATTAAGCGTTGGCTTGGTGGTACTATCACTAACTTTGTAACCATAAAGGCCAGCATAGATCGCCTTAGAAAGCTTGAGATAATGAAAGAAAAAGGTGAATTTGAACACCTGAGTAAAAAAGAAATGGCTTCTGTTACTAAGGAGTTTGATCGTTTGGAAGAGTACTTATCTGGTATTCGTGACATGAAGGAGCCTCCTGGAGCGGTATTTGTAGTTGATCTAAAAAAAGAACATATAGCTGTGGCCGAGTCTAATAAAGTGGGAATACCTGTTATTGCTATTGCTGATACTAACACCGACCCTGGGCAAGTACCTTATCCTATTCCTGGTAACGATGATGCTATTAGGTCCATTAAGCTATTTTCAAATCTTATAGCTGAAGCCTATAACGAAGGTAGTAAGATCTGGGATAAGCAAAAGGCTATGGTAGAAACAGAAGAAAAGGTAGAAAAGAAAGTAGAAAAATCAGGTCCTACAGTTATGAAAATGTCTAGAAGATTGGTAGCAGCTGGAACTGCTGATGATGTTGAGATTAAGTTAGAGCTGGATAAAGAGAAGACAGAACCTAGCGATACAGAATCTGATGATTTAAATAATCAGGATACAGACAAAGACAAAGAGAAAGAGAAAGGTAAAGACAAAGAGAAAGACTCATGATTACAGCTGAAAGTGTGAAAAATTTAAGGCTGCTCACTGGTGCTGGCATAATGGACTGTAAGCAGGCTTTGGCCAAATTTAAAGGTGATCAGAAGGAAGCCATAGCTTGGCTTCGTAAAAAAAATCTAGCTTCTGCTGTTAAAAAGGCCACAAGAGTTGCTAACGAAGGTATGATTGGAACCTATGTTCATGGCGAAGGTAGAATTGGTGTGATGGTAGAGATTAACTCTGAGACTGACTTTGTGGCAAAAAATGATGTGTTCCAAAATTTTGTAAAAGATGTAGCAATGCAAATAGCTGCTATGAATCCTTTGGTTGTATCGGAAGATGACTTACCCACAGAACTTATAGAAGAAGAGCGAAAAATTTTAAAAGCCAGAGCTATAGATGAAGGAAAAAAACCTGAAATTTTGGATAAAATAATAGAAGGTCAAATAAGTAAGTGGAAGGCTAGCCAAAGCTTATTAAGCCAACCTTATGTGAAAGATTCTAACATAACTTGCAAAGATGTTTTGACAGAAACTGTTGGAAAGCTGGGCGAAAATGTAGTGATTAAAAGATTTGTTCGTTATGAGTTAGGAGAAGGACAAGCCTGTGAGTAAAAGTTAGGACTTAACGATTGGTTTAAAGATTTTAAAAGAATGTGACAAAAAACTAGCTCTGCTAGTTTGGTTGCAATGCTTAATCAGTATTGGAGTTAATTTTGGCAAGTTATAAAAGGATTTTGTTAAAGGTAAGTGGTGAGATTTTAGCTGATGGCGGTGCTCATGTTATCGATGATAAAATTTTGTCAAAAATCACTGATGATATCATAGAAGCTTACAATTTAGGTGTACAAATTGCAGTGGTTATAGGTGGTGGCAATATTTGTAGGGGCCGCACTATTTCTCACACTGGAATGAATCAAGTTGATGCTGATTACATGGGTATGGTGGGCACTTGTATAAATGCCATTGCAATACAAAGTTCCTTAGAGAGCAAGGGTATTCAAACTCGTATTCAATCAGCTATTACCATGACAGAAATATCAGAACCTTATATTAGAAGAAGGGCTATCAGACATTTAGAAAAGGGCAGAATTGTGTTATTCGCTGCTGGCACCGGGAATCCATATTTTAGTACAGATACTGCAGCATCTCTGAGAGCTATGGAGATTGGTGCAGATGTAGTTTTAAAAGGTACTAAAGTTGATGGTATATATGACAAAGATCCACTCAAAGATAAAAATTCAAAAATGTACAAAGAGATATCACATGACTATGTGGTTAAGCAGGGGCTAAAGGTAATGGATGCCACTGCTATTACACTTTGTATGGATAACAAACTTCCCATTATTATTTTTAACATAAAACAAAAGGGTAATATTGCTAGAGTGTTAAAAGGGGAGTCCTTAGGTACAATTATAAAGTAAGAGGTCAAGATGAAAGGGAGTAGAGTGTAATGTTAGAGTCTGAAACTAAGTCGTTGATGCAATCTGTAGTAGATAATCTTAAAACCAAGATGTCTAAAGTCAGAACTGGGAAGGCTACAGTTAGTATGTTGGATGGTATTACGGTAAATTACTATGGATCTCCCACTCCTTTAAATCAGGTGGCTAATATAACTTGCCCAGATCCAAAGTCTTTTTTAATAACTCCTTGGGAAAAATCCGCATTGAAGGATATTGAGGCTGCTATTGTGAGCAGTAACCTTTCTATAGCTCCAATAAACGATGGAAAGGTCATACGCTTAAAGCTACCTAACCTTACCGAAGACAGGAGACAAGAGATAGTTAAACAAGTTGGTAAGATGGTTGAGGATTCAAAAATTAAAATTAGACAGTATAGAAGAGATGCTAATGAAAAAATAAAAGCCAGCATAAAGGATAAAAGTTTGAGTGAAGACGAAGGCCATACTATGCAAAGCAAGCAACAGGAACTCACAGATGAGTTTATAAAAATAATTGATGATCTGTACCAGAAAAAAGAAAAAGAGCTAATGACGATCTAGTTTTTAGATCATAAAGGACATATCCATTGAACTGTCTAAAGCATATCGCAATCATAATGGATGGTAATAGAAGGTGGGCTAAAAAAAATAGTCTGTCTTATATGGAAGGCTACACCAAGGGGGCCTCTTCCATTAAAGATGTAATGGAATTGGCTTTTGATCGCAAAATACCCTACATAACTCTTTATGCTTTTAGCACTGAAAATTGGGGGAGACAAAAAAGTGAGCTAAAGGTGTTAATGAGTATACTGGAGCATTACTTAACCCATGAGATAGATACTTTGATGAAACACAATATAAAATTAAATACTATAGGTAATGTAGAAAAGTTTGAAGAAAAAATAAAACAAAAGATTGAACAAGCTTTAGAGAAAACTTGTAACAATACTGGGGTTACCTTAACTTTAGCACTCAATTATGGTGCTAGAGAAGAAATTGTACACGCTATAAAAAATTTATTTAAGAGTTCAGTTAATGTTACTAAGTTAGATGAGAGTTTATTTTCCAGTTTTTTATATACACATAATTTACCTGATCCCGATCTGATAATTAGAACAGGTGGGGAGCAAAGGTTGTCTAATTTTTTGCTTTGGCAGTCGACATATGCTGAAATTTTTTTTTGCAAAAAGATGTGGCCAGAATTTACAAAAGAAGATTTAGATAATACTATATCCTGGTTTCAGGCTAGAGATAGAAAGTGGGGTTTAGGTGAACATCACGAAAGTTAGAATAATTTCTGCAACTTCGTTGCTAGTGGTGTTGACCTTATTTTATCTGACTTTAGGGGTTTTTGGTTTAGGTTTAAGCCTAGTTTTAATCAGTGTAATAGCATCTATTGAGTTTGCAAAAATAACCTTTGCTCCAAGTAATAGTTTTATCGATCATTTTATGAAGGCTTTATTTATTCTGGCAATTTTGTTGATTGTTATTCAGGATGTAATTGGGAATAAACTTTGGTTTTCTCTTATAGTATCAATCTATGTTGTGCATTTGATTGGCTTTCTCTTCAAGGTTACCAGAGTAGGTAAACTGGACAAGGCTGTATTTGATATAATGAGTTTTTTCTTTGGTGTTTTATACATTGGTTTTCCTACATACTTTTTTATAAAAATACTAAATGGTGTAGATGGATTGAAATGGTGTTTTACACTTGCATGCGTTACTCTTATGTACGACATTGTGGCTTACTTTTCCGGAACAAAGTGGGGGAAGCACAAGATTTCTGTAATTATTTCTCCTAATAAGTCTTGGGAAGGTTTTTTTGGTGGTTTTTTTGGTAGTATATTCGCTGGAGTTTTTTGTTATGTTGTACTCAAGTTGCAAGTTGAATTTTGGTTGTTTTTATTAGTTTGTATTATGTGTGGTGTTGTTGGTCAGATTGGAGATTTATTTGAGTCTCTTATTAAAAGAGATGCTAGGATCAAGGATTCTGGTCGTATATTACCTGGTCATGGTGGTATGTTGGATAGGATAGATAGTTTATTGTTATCCATTCCTGTTATGTTTTGGCTGATAACTAGCTTGCATACTTGATTGGTTAGAGTTAGTCTTTTTATCTGTATTAGAGAGGATAGGGGTTTTTAGCTATGGAATGGTTAATTAATTTACTACTTGGGGGGGCTTCATTTATTTTGCCTCTGGTGATTTTGTTAGGCCTATTGATTTTTGTGCATGAATTAGGTCACTTTTTAGTAGCCAAGTATTATGGTGTAAGAGTCGAGGTATTTAGTCTAGGTTTTGGAAAGAAGATTCTGCAGTTTAAAAGAGGTGATACCAACTATTGTGTTTCACTTGTTCCTCTTGGTGGTTATATCAAGATGTATGGTGATGACTTTAACAATATTCCTGAAAAAGATAAGGACAAGGCTTTTTTGCTAAAGCCTGTGGGACACAGGATTGCTATTGTATTAGCTGGTCCTCTTATGAATGTGTTCTTCGCTGTATTTTTATTTATGATGATTGCTTTTTTGGGAGAAAGTTTTGTAGGTCCTATCGTTGGAGATATAGCTCGGGGTAGTAAAGCTTATGAAAGTGGTTTTAGAAGTGGTGATACTATTCTATCCGTAAATGATGGCCAAGCCACTGATAAAAATGTTGCAACTTGGGAAGAGGTCAAAACTGTTATTGAGGCAACAGAATCAGACGAGTTAACTTTTGTTGTAAAACGGCACGATTCTGATTTAGAAGAAAGTTTAGTTGCTACTACTAGTTTGGTTGAAAATCCTAATATCCTAAGTTCAAAAGAAATGGTAGGCGATATTGAAGGATTAGGTTTTACAGCTAAACTTGCCAAAGTTGGTGTTACCTCCAATTCAATTGCAGATCAGGCTGGGCTTAGGAGTTTGGATCGGGTTGCTGCTATTAATTCTAAGCCTATTGAAAGGTGGTATGAATTAGAGTCAGAGCTTTCTAAAATTGAATCTGGAGCAACATTAAATATAGATTATGTAAGATCAATAGATGGAAAGGAAGTAGAACAAAGTGTATCTGTTGATCCTTCTATTTATCCTATAACTGTAGCAAGTATAGGGATTGAAAGTGCAGAGTTATATTTATTTGAAGTAGTAGAGGGGCTTCCTGCTAGTGCTTCTGGTTTGCAAGCTGGTGATAAGGTAGTAAGTGTGAATGGACAAGATATTGCTAAATGGTCTGATATGGTGGGGAACATACAAAAATTTGATGGCAAGCCTATAGCGATTGAAGTTTTAAGAGATGGTAATGTTGAAAAGTTTGAACTTGAAGCTAAGTCTAAGAATCAAACTACTAGAACAGGAGCGAAGGAAGAAACTTTTGTAATTGGAGTTATGGGTGGTGGTGCCTTGGCTGCTGATAAATTTGTACTAGTTAAAACTTTAAATCCTGTTAAAGCGTTAGTGAAAGGGTTTACCGATACTTGGAAATGGACAAAACTCACCATACTTAGTTTTGTTAAGTTAGTTCAAAAAAAGGTTTCTGCTAGAGCAATAGGTGGTCCTATTATGATAGGGCAACTTGCCAGTCGTACATTTCAAATGGGGTTGGATCACTTTTTAAAAATAATGGCTATAATATCTATAAACTTGTTTGTCATAAATATGCTACCAGTACCTATATTAGATGGTGGTCACTTGTTGTTTTTTAGTATTGAAGCCTTGAGAGGTACTCCTGTTAGTATGAAAAAATTAGAGATTGCTCAGCAAATTGGTTTGGTTATCCTGCTAGCTTTAATGGCTTTTGCAATTTTTAATGATATTTCTAGAATTGTCGAATAGCTGTTTTTATAAAATTTCAAAATAGCTAAAGCTTGAGAGTATGGGATGAATATTCTTTCTATAACTTGTTCTGAAAGCGTTGGAAGTGTTAGTTTCTCGCTAAACCATGATATTAGAACCGTCTCTTGGTCTAGCCCAAAAACTCATAGTGAGAGTATTACCAAAGCTTTGGATGAATGTTTAAAAAGTGATTTTTCTACTATTGATTTGATAGCAGTGGATGTAGGCCCTGGTAGTTTTACAGGTATAAGGGTAGCATTGGGGTCTGCTAGAACATTAGCTTATTCACATAATTTACAAATGTATTTATGTAGTTCTATAAAACTCTTAGCAAATCAGATTAACTATAATACCGCTTCTGGTTATGTCTATGTTGTGCAAAATGCATTTACCGGAAAATTTTTCTTTGGAAAATATAAATTACTAAAGAAATCAGGTGATAATTTGAGTGTAGATAAAAAACATCCTGAATTAGAAGAAGTCATCAGCCCGTGTGTGGTGTCTCAGTCTAGGTTAGACTCAGAGTTAAGTTTACAGGACGGTATTTTGATAAGCTCTTATGATTTTATATTAGAAGGCTACCAGAATTTTGAACAGTTAAAGCTGTATCCATCATCTGAAACCTTAATAAGCTTAGCTTCTAACGAGAGAGGACATAGTTTCGTTTCTTGGACCGATGCAGAGCCTTTATATTTAAGGGCTTCTTCTGCTGAAGAGAAGTTTAGACCTTAGTGTAACAGGATCGGCATCAGTGGTAAGAAACTGAGCAAGACCTTGGTAAGTTTGCTTGAGAATGTGCTTAACACATGTAACCATAGGGCATTAATATTTTGCTATGGAAGCTTTAATATTTACAGATCACAAACCACCTAACACTACATCTAAGCTAGCAAAGATGTATCTGGATATTTTAGATATATCTGTGGGGGCATCTGATTATGAAATAGAACTTGCGTATAAAAATGCTAGGAGTATTTATACAAGGAATAACATTTATTTGCGTGAGTTTTTAACTTTAGATGAAATCGATGAATTATCAAAACTTGTCTGCGAAGCCTATGAGACACTTAGGTTTAAAAAGAAAGGAGATTTTTTAAAAAGCAAGTATAAAAGAGATTTTGATTTTGAACACAAAATAGAGTGTCAAGCTGAGTTCGATGGTAAGTTTTTAAAACTTATAAGAACATACAAAAATATTACTCTTAATGAATTGTCGGATTTTACCAAAATAAAAAAAGAATTTTTAGAGGCAATTGAAAATCATGAATACAATAAACTTCCTTCTACTAACATTTATTTAAGAGGTTTTTTGCATCAGTATGCGAAGGCGTTAAACTTGGATTCAAAAAAAGTTGTAGCTTCTTATATGATCATAAAAGCATCTAGTTCTGGATAATTAGTGAATAGCACAAATCGTAGTATTAGTGTTGTGGTCTCAGAGCAAGACACTGGTTTAAGAGCAGATGTGTTTGTGTATGAAAATGCACCCTTTGATTCTAGATCAAAGGCCTTAAGCTTATTTAAAAACAAATTGGTGTTGGTCAATGGCAAAATCTGTAAGGCTTCTTACAGAGTAGTTCAGGGTGATCGTTTTGATATTAATTTTTTAGATCAAAGTAGTCACGACGAATATTTAGAACCATACAAAATAGACTTAAATATTTTGTTTGAAGATGATGATTTGATGATTATTAACAAGCCAGGTGGACTTGTGGTACATCCGGGGGCAGGCCATGTTTCAGATACATTGGTTAATGCACTTATTTATCACAAAAAAAGTTTATCTTCTGGATCTATTAGCACAAGGCCTGGGATTGTACATAGGTTGGATAAAGATACAAGTGGGCTTTTATTGGTAGCTAAAAATGATAAGTCTCATATAAGTTTAGCAAGACAATTTGAGAAGAGAACTATTTTGAGGCACTATCTTGCCTTAGTTTACGGTGAACCAAAAAATAAAGTGGGTAGAATTGAATCAAGGCTAATAAGACACCCTGGAAACAGAAAAATTTTTAAATCAGATAATGATAAATTAAGTGGTAAAGGTAAACTTGCCATAACCAATTATGAAGTTTTAAAGACAAGAGACGAATTGTCATTACTTAAACTAAAGTTGGAGACAGGTAGAACGCATCAAATCAGAGTACATTTGTCCGAGGTGGGGTATCCCGTAGTAGGGGATAGAGTATATGCTGGTAAAAGAAAAGTAAAAGATAAAGACATACAAGCCTTAATAGAAGGTTTATCTCAAATAGCCCTTCATTCTGCGTATATAAGATTTGCTCATCCAACTAAAGTTTTTGAAATGTCTTTTGAATGTAATTGGCATAGTCATATGTTGGAATTTATAAAAACGGTAGATTTAGATTAATTTGCTTAGAGCTATTAATAGTTTTATATTTTTATTTAATTCTTTCAATTCCACATTAGGATTGGTAAAAAACGCTAGTTTTTCAAAATAGAATATTAATTCTTTAAACTTAGGTTTTAGATGCTTTTTTGAAATGGGGATAAGTTGCACAAGCTCTGAGTTTATGGGATTATTTGAACCTGTTATTTCTCTTAAGAGGTGAGATATTATATCTAAAGCTAAAACTGATAGTCTATCCGGTTCTTTTGTGTTAGCTAATTTTTTTATTTTATCAAGGATTGTTGTAGAGATTGGTTTTTTTGGTGCTATTAAGCTTTTTGTTAATACAAACACGAACAAAATCATAGCAAGGAGTATTGTTACATATTTATTATCAAACCAGTTATTGCCAATTGAGGTTTCAAAGTAAGGTAATTCATTTGGTCTGTCAGTTTCATCTTCGTAAGTTTTAACAAAATCTTCTCCTGTTGCAATTAGCTCTACAGATGGAATTGATTGTGTTATGTATTTTTTTTGTTTAGGGCTAAAGAAACTAAATTGTATTTCAGGCAGAATATACTTTCCTTTTTTTTGTGCTATAAGCAGGTGTTCAAACTCCTTAAATCCTCTTCCTTGATCAGGGGCTCTCGTTTCGTAATGAGCATTTTCGAGGGCATCATATACTTTTAGTGGCTGAAAGTTTATATCTGGTAATGTTAGTTTATTTATATTTCCATAACCATCGATTACAATTGTATAGTTAAAAGGTGTGTTAGTTTCCACCTGACTTGGCATTCTTTTTAGGTGAATATTATATTCACCTACAGTGTTATTGAATCCATCTGGTTTTCCTTCTTGTGGTAGTTTTGAAACATTAATTTTTATTTTTTCACTTTCTCTTACATATTTTTTTTGAAAAAACATTGTATATCTTGCTCTATATTCATCTATATAAAGCTCACCTGTTTTAAGAGGAAAAAGATCATATCTAAACAAAAGTGCCTTGTTATATCTTTTATTATTTATAACTTCTTGTTGAAAACTGAGTTTTGTTGGTATTTCTATATCTTCTTTCCAAAATCCCTCGAGGGTAGGGTGTTTTAAATGAGATATGTTATGAACATTTTGTGTTGTGTATAAATACCAAGAAGCCTGTACCCTTTCGCCTATATAGACATTTGTTTTATCAGTTTGAGCCCTGATAAAAATTTCATCTTCTTCTATTTCATTGTCTCTAAAGAGGTTAAAGAGTTTGTTTTCATTATCAAAAAAATCTTGAAAAAAGGGTTGATTAAAAAATCTATTGCTTTTTTGAGGAGCACTATTTGACACATTAATTTCTATCTCATCTGTGAAGAATGGTTTGTTATCAGCCAAAACTTCGTATGAAGGTATTGTAAATTTTCCTTCTTTATTTGTGCCAAATGTATATGAAAAAGTTTTGGTTTTTTGTGAGTTAAAAGCACCGTTGATAATACTTGTATGTGATCCAGAACTTGTGTGTTCCTGTTCTAAGGTCAAACCTTCCATATTACTTACTGTAGGTTCTTCTATAGTTATTTCGCTATCTTTATACTTTATAGTTATGTCATAATGAACTTTGTCTCCAGGTCTTACATAGTTATTTATAACTTTAGCTTCTACATTTATATCATTTGCGTGCGTAACACTTAAAATTATTAGAAATAAATATTTTGCCATTCTATTTACCAATCTTTATTAGTGTTTTTGATAGGGCGTCTCTGCCTTTTTCTAATTTCATTTTCCTGTCTTATTAATTCATTTAAAATGGCTTCTTCTTCCTCATCACTTAATGTTTGATTTGGTAACATTTCATTATTGTTGCCAGCACCATCTTTTTGCACATCACCTGAAGTATCATTTGTATCTTTGTTCTTGTCTTGCCCGTTTGCCTGATTTCCCGACTGCTTGTCTGCCTGTTTATCCGGTTGACTGTTTTCTTGCCCACCTGATTGTTTGAGAAGTAATTCTATATTATGTTTTGCCTCCACATGCTCCGGATCAATGTCTAAGACTTTTTGATAATATGATATGGCTTCATCTATACTTTGCTCTTTTGACAAAATAACACCCATGTTAAATGTAGCCTGTAAGCGCGCTTTTGGACTGGCATTATTTTGCTCTTCTACTACATATTGAAACTGCTTTTTAGCCAGGTTTATTTGTTTTTTCTTTAAATATAAAACACCTAAATTATACTGCATAATACTTTCATCTTTTTCTATTAAATCAAAGATAAGATTCTCATCTTCAGGTGTTATCTCATAGTCCTCTTTATCAAGAGATTTAGATAATTTATTGTGTTTTATAATATCTGCCAGGTTTGCATCTATAGGGCTTGTAACTGTCGATACAAACAGAAAAATAAATATATAAAAATTATTTTTTATAAATTCCACGGTTTAATTACACTAAAATTGTTAATTAATACTGTCAATATAACATACTAGAGTATCAAACATAAACATTAGGTTTTTTTCCTAAGATCAGAAATTAACACTTCTAGTAAAATTAAAAATAATGCTAAGGCAATGAAATATTGGTACCATTCATTGTATGAATAATAAACATCTTCTTTGCTACCTAAACCTAATTTAAAATTGTTAGATAGTTTGTCTATTTCACTACCATCAAAGCTTGCAATATAGTGTTTGCCATCAGTAGCATTTGAAATGTCTTTTAACAAACCATCTTCCCTTTTGGTTAGGACAATTTCACCTTTAGAGTCTTTTTTATAACCTTGAGGTTGTCCTTTATCTAAATTGGGAATGGGAACTTTGCTTAAACCTCCCACTCCAATTGTATGCACCACTATATTGTCTTTTTTTAAAAAATCAAACTTGCCTTTATCATTTGTGTTAATTCCGCCATCTGATATTAGTACAATTACAAGCGGAGTTTCCGCAGTTTTTTTGTCCTTAGAATTTTGTTTAAAATTGTCGTGTGCAAGTTTCAACGCTGATATCCAGTTGGTACCTTGTGTATCAACACTAGTGGTAGAAATAGAGTCAATGTACATTTTTAGAGCTAAAATATCATTTGTGAGAGGTGATATTACCGTAGCTGTACCAGCAAAAGCAATAATACCAATTCTATGCTCTTTCAAACTTTCTGTAATTCTAACCAGTGTTTTTTTAGCCAGATCCAATCTGGAAGGCTTCATATCATCTGTCAACATGCTGTTTGAAACATCTATTGCTAAAATTATGTCTGTACCTATAGCTTTTTTTACCATTTCACTTCTAGTACCCATCTGGGGCCTCGCTAATCCAAATATAACTAATACTAAAGCCAAAAGTTCTAACGCCACTTTGAGCCTTCTTCTTGCTAACACAGAAGATGTAAGCTCTTTAAAATAAGCAAAATGTTTTGAAATTATTTTTTGTTTTCTATCTAAATAAGCATAACAAGCTATAGAGACAATCGCTGCAACTATTAACAAATAAAATACATTTTCATATTCAAATTTCATGGCCACAACCTAAGTATTGAGTGTTTTAAGATAAGTGAAATAGAAAATAAAACAAATCCTATAACTAAAGGTATATAGAAAAGTTCTTTATATTTGGTCATAGTAGAGGTTGAAATTTTTGTTTTTTCTAAAGAATCAATTTCACTAAATATATCAGATAAACTTTCTTCATCTATTGCTCTATAAAACTTTCCATCTGTTTCTTTAGCAAGTTTTTTTAAAAGCTCTGTGTTAACCTTAGTATATATAGTTGTATAAAGTTTATAACTTTTATTTGTAATTGGATTTTTTTGAATAATGGGTATGGTTGCCATTCCTTCGGTTCCAATACCTATTGTGTATATCTTAACATTATGCTTTTTAGCAATATCCAGTGCCAGTACTGGATCAATTGTTCCTGCGTTATTCTCTCCATCTGTTAATAAAATAATAACCTTGGTTTTTGCATCAGAAAATTTAAGCCTAGCTACTGAGTTAGCAACAGCTACTCCAATAGCAGTACCAGCTTTTATAAAATCATCTGTTTCAACCAAGTAAAGTTTATTTAGCAATAGTGAATAATCTGTTGTAGCCGGAACTTCGGTAAAACTTTCCGCTGCAAATAATAAAAGACCCATTCTATCAGAAGTCCTATTGTTAATAAAATTTGCAATGGTTGTCTTTGCAGCCTCTAACCTATTGGAAGCCCCCATATCTCTTGCTAACATAGACGCAGATATATCTAGAGCAAATATGATGTCGATACCAAGTATGTCGTCCTTATAGTCATTATCTACAACCTTAGGTCTAGCAAGTGCTAAAACTAAAAAGATTAAACTTAAAAATTTTAAAAAACCAGGAAACTTAGATACTAAACTTTTAGGTGATGCTCCAATATAACTAAACTGTAAACTTCCCTTCTTACCAACTATAAAAAAACAGCCTATGATAATAGGTATAACTAAGAACCAAATAGGGGAATGCCAAATCATTTGAAGCGACCCCTTACAAAATCATGTATTTTAGAAGAAAAAGCACTTATTTTTTCTGACAGATCGTATGCTTCCTCTTCTGATAAACTTTTTAAATTTTTATGTAATAAAACCTGAAGTTCATTTAAATGCAAAATTATTTTTTTCGAGAATTTATTAAAATAAGATAAATTTTTCTTTTTTAAAAATACAATACATTTTTTTATAGTCCATATGTGAAACGGTATTTCAAGCTCTCTTGCTAGGTAGAGTTTAAGCTCTCTTTGTAGGTTTTTTATAAAAACCAAATGATTTTGAGTTAATAAAAAATGTCTTTCATGATGTTTAATTTTATATTGCAGCTCATCTATTGGAGATCTTACAGACTTTAGTTTTTTTATGCTATCTATATCCTTCTTTAACCTTCTTTTACTTTTTACAAAAAGCATAGATGCTACTATTGTAGCTAGAAGAAAAATAGATATACCAATTATCTGTAAAATTGGAAGTTGTAAATTCATCATTCCTTTAGCAGGAAAGGGTTCGGTGCCTTGTATAGAGGAAACTGTCTCCCAGGAAAATCCTTTAATAGGAATATTTGCGCCATCACCTATAAGTCGAAGTGATCCTTCAGGATATTTTCCTACCAAATAAGAAGTAACCTCCATTGAATTTTTATTTATATTTAAAATAACTAGAGGGTATTTGTGGCCAGCATAAAATAATGAGGCATTATTGAAATCGATAGGGTTGTCACATTTTATTAAAGCTTTCTGGCCTACCGTAATCTTAAATGAACTTGTTTCTTTGCCATTTATAACTGCGCGACAAAACATAATTATCTACGACGCCTTCTTTTAAAATATTCTGCTAGTTTTAAGAAAAAATCTTCGTTGGTAAATATATCAATTAAATCTATATTTGATCTACGTATTGACTTTTTTTGTTCTAAAAATAAATTTCTCATGTTTAATGTATATTTTTGTCTGCTGGATTCATTTGATGTGTTTAAAATTACACTTTTCCCTGTCTCGGCATCCTTAATATTAACTAAACCAATGTTAGGTATTTGTAATTCGCTCCTGTCTCTTATTCTTATAGCAATGATATCATGCTTTTTCCCAATAAGTGTTAGTTCAGTTTCAAAATTTTTATCCATAAAATCTGAGATTATAAATATAGTTGATCTTTTTTTTATATTTATTAGTTCTGACAAAACATTTTTTAGATTTGTTTTTCTGGTAGTTTTTGTTAAAACCTTTTGAATAATTCTATAACAATTTTTTTTGTCTTTTTTTGGTGGTATAAATTCATCTACCTTGTCAGAAAATAATACCATTCCTAATTTATTTCCAGTCTTTATGGCACTGAAACCTAAAGTAGCTACTACTTTTGCTATTGTGGAACACTTAAGCTCATTGCTGCCATAGTTTACAGAGCCACTCGTATCGACAGCTAGTATAATTGAAAGTTCTTTTTCTTCCTCGTAAGTTTTAACATAAGGTTTTCCAGTTTTAGCAGCTATTGGCCAACTGATGTGTCTTATGTCGTCTCCATGTACATATTCTCGTACATCGGAAAAAGTCATACCTCCGCCTTTAAAAGCTGATGAAAAATTGCCGGCAAATAAATTGTTTACCAGTTTTTTAGTGCTAAATTCTAAAAACTTAACTTGGTTTAAAATTTTTTGTAAATCTTCTGACAAAATATTTGTCCCTTATTAAATGTTAATATTTTGTAGTATGTCTTGAATTATTTGATCAGTTGTATATTCTCTAGCATCCGCTTCATAAGTCATAATGATTCTGTGTCTTAGTACGGGGTAACATACTTTTTGGATATCATCTGCTGTTACATATTCTCTTCCCTGTAGGTATGCACTGGCCCTGGATGCTTTTGCCAAATTAATAGTAGCTCTAGGAGATGCTCCCACTTGAATAAAGCCCTTTAGACCACTTAGTCCAAATGATTGTGGATCTCTAGTAGCCATTACTATGTCTACAATATAGTTCTTAATTTTTTCGTCTAAGTGAATTTCATTAATTGTGTTTCTTGCTGTATTTAAAAAATCTTTGCCAATTACAGCTTTAACCTCGATTTGAGAATCTTTTGACATTCTTTCTAAAATATCTAATTCAGATTTTCTAGAAGGGTAATCAACTAATATTTTAAACATAAATCTATCCAACTGAGCTTCAGGCAAAGGGTAGGTTCCTTCTTGTTCCAATGGATTTTGAGTGGCCATAACCAAAAACGGCCCATCTAATTTATAGGAAGTTTCTCCTATGGTTACTTGTTTTTCTGCCATGGATTCCAAGAGTGCAGACTGTACTTTGGCAGGAGCCCTGTTAATTTCATCAGCCAAAACAATGTTAGTAAATATTGGACCTTTTTTGGGTGTAAATTCCCCAGTAGCTTGGTTAAACACCATAGTACCAATTAAATCAGATGGTAGGAGATCTGGAGTAAACTGAATACGCTTAAAATCTAAAGATATTGTTCTAGATAAGGTAGAGATAGTAAGGGTTTTAGCAAGACCTGGAACACCCTCTAACAGTACATGGCCACCAGAGAGTAAGCCAATAAGAATATGATCAATCATAGACTCTTGACCTATGACTACATTTGATACCTCTTGCTTTACATTAGATACTACCTTTAAGCCAGAAGAAACCTTGCTGCCCAAACCTTCCATCTCTTGATACCTCCTTTTATAGTCTCTTCTAACTAACAGTCTACCAAGATCACTTTAGCTAATAAAGCTCCATTAGTGAAACAAAAAACAAGTTCACTTTTTGATGACTTACTTGAAGACCTTTGAAACTACTTAGTCCCTGAGAACCACGCATTAGGCAAAATCTTATTTCTATCTCCAATATCTCAACTAAACATAGGTTTCTCGAGGGCCTGTTCTCTGCACAACACTGAATCTAAAAACTGTTCTGGTTTCGTTGGAGCGTTGCTCTGGCACTTCACCAATCCAGTTTTTAGATTCATTTGAAGGGCTTTATAAGTTAAAAGTTATTTGGCTGACGCTACTTTTGTTCACAACTCTGATGGAGTTATAGTTTCCTTTTTTAAGGTTCTTATAAAAATTTGCGGCATTTTTAACACTTTTGTTGTTTAGCATGACAATCATATCACCTTCTTTTAGTCCTGCAGAGTTAGCTACTCTTCCAGGAATGACTTCGGTAATAATGGGACCCACAGGTTTGTATCTAGATGAAATGGAATATTTTTGAGCCAAGGCTCTTGAGTAATTAGAAAGTTTAATTCCTAAAATACTTTGCAAATCATCAGTACTTTCACTGCTGCTGGTGCCTGGCATATTAACGGCCAATTTCTCAGGAGAGCCAACTTTAACTGATATAGATCTTGTCTTACCATCTCTAACCACATCCACTTTAACAGTGGTTCCAATTTTTGTGTCTTTAATTTTATTTACTAAATCATCAGGAGAAGCAATTTTTGTTTTATCCACCTTTACAACAACATCGTTAGGTTGAATCCCACTCTTATAAGCAGGGCCTTCCAAATCAACACCCCTAACCAAAGCTCCTTCATAACTTGGCAACTTTAATACATCTTTAACCTGTGAGGTCACAGGTGTTAGCCTCACACCTATATAACCTCGAATCACTTTGCCAAATTTTTCTAGCTCTGCTCTTATTTTTTTAAACTCATTAACAGGTATAGCAAAACCTATTCCCTGTGCTCTTCTGTCTATTGCTGTGTTAACACCAATAACCAGCCCTTTAGTATTTACAAGCGGGCCACCAGAATTTCCTGGATTGATACTTGCATCAGTTTGTAAATAACTAAGCGGGCCTAACTCATTCACATTCCTATGAGTTGCTGAAATAATGCCCTTACTCATACTAAAGCTATGACCAAATGGATTTCCAAAAGCAGCTACCCATTCACCTACTTTTACATTGTCACTGTTCCCAAGCCTAGCGTATTCGAGGGGTTTTTTGGGATTGATCTTAATCAAAGCCACATCAAATCTAGGATCGCTACCTATAACCCTGGCAGTATATTCTGTTTTATCAGTCAGCTGTACTTTCAAATTATTGGTCGAAGAGACCACATGCTCATTGGTTAATATCAGCCCAGAACTATCTATAATAAATCCAGTGCCAATTGTTCTCTTACTAGGGCCCCTAGGAGGTGCATTATAATCTAAAGGAAAACCAAACATCTCCAAAAGCTCACGAGGCAACATTCCGTAAGCATTAGAGTTTACAGCATTGTCAGTATAGATATGTACCACAATAGGGTTTATTCTATTTGCAAGATCTACAAATAAATTTAAGAAAGCACTGTCAGGCTTTTGAGCATTAGCATTAAATGCCACTAACATTAATAGTATAAAAAGCTTATTCTTCATCTTTTAAACTTACATATCTCATCTGCAAATCAGAAACTATAGTTTCTAATAGTTTTGATTCTTCTTCAGACAAATTACCTTTAGTTTTTTCCTGGATTATAAGCAGTAAATCTATATTAAACATAGCCAGTTTTTTGTTTTTCCGGATTTTTTTATCAGGATCATGAGAAAGCCCCATCCACATCAAAGATGAAGAGGCCAATGACATTATTAAAGCAGAAAACGAGGCCTCAGGGATAGACTCAGCCGAGCCTGTAGATTCACTGGCAGATTTTTCTGTGTCTCCTCTTAAGTCAGAATTGTCCTGAGTTTTCTTATTTTTTTCTTCAGTTGAACTATTGTCCATAAATATAACTCTTACAAATACAAAGATAAAAAGCTAGATTGGATACCTACCTAACAGTTTTTTTATCCTTCTAGCCACAATTGGCTTTTTAGAATATATATCCTCATTTGATAAGGTCAAGGGGTTTACTATAAATATATGGGAGGCTTTTGTTATAGTGGTGTTAGAGCTTGTACTCATATAAGAGCTAATCTTCCACAATGCACTGGCAAGAGGCTCTGCATCTCCTAAAAAACTGCTTGCAAATTTATCAGCTTCATAGTCCGCCTTTTTAGGTACTATCAAAAAAAAGAAAAGAGAGAATATGGGTTGATTGAAATACTTTCTACTCAAGAAATTAAAAACTCCTCGATCTGAAAATAAGTTAATTATCAATAAGCCTACTTTATGAACCAAGATGTCTCGGTTTTTTATATGGTATAACTCGTGCAAGATAACAGAAAAAAGCTCCTCTTTATCCAAAATTGAAAGCATTTTTTTGGAAATTACTATGTTGGCAGCATTCTTAGATCTGCCAACAGAAAAGGCAAGAGGTAGATCAAAATCAGTAGTAAATAACTTAGGAGTAGGTATTTTTAATTTCAAGCATGTCTCTTTTAAAAATAAAAGAACCCCCCAAGGATCTCTACCCTCCATCTGAACACAACCAAACTGATTTTTAAGCGTGTAATCTAGATAAAAATAAACATAGTAGTTTATGTAAAATACACACATAAAAGCTACCATTAGACCAATCCTATTTCCTAGAACATAGCCTGCCAAAAGCAACACAAACGATAAAATACCTAAAAATAAATAAGCTCTAATAAATGAAGACATAAGACATTTACTAAAACCTAAAACCAAAGCAATAACAAGCGAACTTTTTTGACAAGCGGGGGTCAGTGTTGAAGACTTTTGCCTGATTAACTCTGGGATCTGGCATTCTGGGAGTTGTTATCTGCATATGGCATCCGCCACCAGGGATCTGTTGTATCTTTAATTTCCAAAAAAATGCCCGATTGCTTGATCAATGGGGTTGGATAAAAAACTACCACTTATATCGAATTAACTGCTCAATAAACTGAGCAACGGCGGTATGCCCATTCTCCCTTGCAAATGTAAGGGCACTATCGCCAAAATGATTTTTAAAATGTACCTGACCACCAACCTTAGGAACCAATATTTGAACAATATCTAAATGACCCATACGTGCTGCCACCATAAGGGCAGTATTACCATTTGAATCCCTTAAGGTTGCATCAATACCATCCGCCCTCAGCAAAATTTCTACAACCTTAGTGTGTCCCGAAGAACTAGCCCACCTTAAAGCAGTAAATCCCCATCTATTTTGATGATTCACATCTATATCCGAATTTTGGAGCAAAAGCTGGGCAACCTCAGCATGGCCATTATGGCCTGCCGTCATCAAAGCCGTAAACCCTTCATTATTTTCTGCATTTACATTTATCTCAGATGGCGTAGAAAGCAACTCTTTAACAGCCGCAATATCACCTCTTCCGGAAGCTTCAATCAAAGGTATGTCCGTTACTTTCGCAAGATTACGGTCATAATCAGAACCAGCATCATATACAACATGAGAAGTCGTGCAAGACGCAACAAACAACATCAACAACACTAGAATGAGTCTCATTTTCTACCCCATGAACCTCAAGAGCTTTGATTATTTTAAGTGTTTGCTTATGAGTTTGGTCATTTCAAACATATTTATAGAGCTTTTTCCTTCAAAAAGTGGCTTTAGCTTTTCATCAGATATGATGTTTCTCTTGTTCTTTGGATCTTGTAGATCATTTTTTTTGATATATTCCCATATTTTTTTTGTAACTTCAGTTCTGGGTATAGGCTTGTCACCTATAATGTTTGCTAAAGTTGCATCCGGTTGAACTGGTTTCATAAATGCGGGGTTTGGCTTTCTCTTTGCTTTCATTTTTTGTCCTCTATACTTTGTTGTTATTTCCTTATTAATTTACTTGTTTTCAATTATATTTATTTTATTTTTTATTTTATCTATATAAAATTTTAACTCACTTATGCTTTCTTTAATATCGTCCATAGACTTGTGAAGGTTTTTCTTCTCAAAGTCAACGCCTAGTATATTTTTAAACACAAGTTTTAAGCTTGTGACATCCAGCATTCTGTAGTGGAGTATATCCTCAAAATTTTTGAAATGATATCTTATAAAATTTCTGTCGTGATGTATAGAACTTCCAGCCAAAATTATTTTTTCACCCGCAAGGTGTTGTTTTGAAAATGAAATTAGCTCTTCTTCAACCCTGGAAGCATCCTTTCCACTAGATATTTTTTCTAAAAGACCAGTTTTGGAGTGTGTTTTTTTGTTCCACTCATCCATATTATCCAAAATTTCCTGTGGTTGCTTTACAACAGCATGATATCTGCCAATCTCCTCCAAATCCAAACCCGTCACAATAGCTGCAACCTCAATAATCCTATCTGTTTTGGGAGCAAGGCCTGTCATTTCCAAATCAACCCATAATATACCCTTCATAACTTATCTTTTATACTCTCCTTTTTTGCAGTTGCCCAGCTTTTACCTGGGTTTATATAACATAAACCCTGCACCATAGATGGTTATATTTTAGGCTAGAAATCCAATTTTCAAAATTGTGCAAACTAAAAAATAAAACTCCATTTAATAGAATGTATTTTAGTATGTTAGTATGATTATCTCACATTTGCTTTGCGTCATATTCAAAGATTTGGCGATCAAACCATAGGCAAAACATGTATTAGACTATATACTTGCTCCCCGTATATTTAATTCTTTAAAGCGAGAGTTTAAGAAAGTAAAGAATAAAGGAAGAATGTTATGAACAAAATAAAAACAAAATTCAATGTTTTTTTGATGCTATTAGTTTTATCCGGACTTTCAGTATCTTGTACAAAAAGAGGTGGGGATGGTTCAAGAGACGGGAAAACAGCCTCATCTGTCTTTGTTTTTTGTGCAGAGGGTAGCCCAAGTGCTTTCAACCCTCAAATCGCAACAGATGGGTCCACCTTTAATGCTACCCACGCCATATACAGTAGACTTGTTGAGTTTGAGTATGGTGGTACGACTGTCACACCTAGTGTTGCTAAGTCTTGGGATGTATCTTCTGATGGAAAGGAATATACTTTTCACTTAAGGGATGATATTAATTTCCAATCAAATGAGCTTTTTACTCCTACAAGAACACTTAATGCTGATGATGTAGTTTTTAGTTTTAAAAGACAGCATGATAAAGATCATCCTTACCACAAGGTAAGTGGTGGTGTTTATGAGTACTTTACATCCATGAGCATGGGTTCCATTATCAAAGATATAGTTAAGGTAGATGACTACACTGTTAAATTTGTTTTGGATAAGGTAGAAGCTCCATTTGTGGCAAACTTGGGGATGGATTTTGCCAGCCTTTTATCAAAAGAATATGCCGACAAAATACTTAAAGCAGGTACTCCAGAAAAAATAGACACTCATCCAATTGGTTCCGGTGCTTTTGAATTTGTAAGTTACGAAAAAGATTCCCTGATAAGATACAATGCTTTTGAAGGTTACTTTAACGGCAGAGTTAAAATAGACAAACTTGTGTTTGCAATAACTCCAAGTCCTAGTGTTAGGTTTCAAAAGCTAAAAGCTGGGGAATGTCACTTAGTACCTTATCCTGCTCCTGCAGATCTAGAAGCAATGAAAACTTCCGAAGATATTGTGCTTATGGAGCAAGCTGGGTTTAATGTTGGATACCTTGCTATGAATGTTAACAAGCCTCCTTTTGACAATTTAAAAGTAAGACAGGCTGTGAACCATGCCCTAAATAGAGAGTCTTATATCAAAGCAATTTATTTAGGTAATGCTCAGGTGGCTAAAAATCCAATGCCTCCTACAATATGGTCTTACAACACAGACGTTCAAGACTATGACTACAATGTTAATAAAGCTAAAGAGCTTTTGAAGGAAGCTGGATTTGAAAATGGTTTTGAGACTGACTTGTGGACTTTGCCTGTTTCCAGACCTTATATACCTTCGGGTAAACAGCTAGGGGAAATGATGCAGGCTGATCTAAAAGCCGCGGGTATCAACGCAAATTTGGTTTCTTATGATTGGCCTACTTATTTGGCCAAGTCCAAAAATGGCGAGCATAAAATGTTGCAGCTTGGTTGGACCGGAGATAACGGGGATCCTGATAACTTCTTATACACTCTTTTAAGCTGTGCTGCTAAAGAGGGTGGTTCTAACAGAGCTGGTTGGTGCTTTGAACCTTTCGACAAACTAGTAAAAGCAGCAAAAGAGGCTACTGATATTAACACTAGAACTTCTAACTACATGCAAGCTCAAGTTGTGTTTAAACAACAAGCTCCTTGGGTTACTATAGCCCACTCCACGGTCTATAGGGCACTTCGTAATAATGTTAAGAACTATAAGATGGAACCTCTTGGTAGAGATATATTTGAACATTTACACTTAGAATAATGGAATAATGTTTAAATTTTTTTTTAGTAGGGTATCTACTTTAATAGCTACATTTATTGGGGTATCAATTGTTTCTTTTAGCTTGATAAGATTGGTACCAGGTGACCCTGTACTCACAATGCTTGGTGAGAGAGGAGCTAACCCCGCAGCCTATAATGAGATCAAAGAGTCGCTTGGTTTAGATAAACCTTTAATAGTGCAATATTTTAGGTTTATAGGAAATGCCTTCAAAGGTGACTTAGGTAATTCCATAGTTACAAATGTTCCTGTGTTAGATGAATTTTTTGCTAGATTTCCTGCAACACTAGAATTGGGTTTAACTGGTTTGCTTTGGGCTGTTTTGTTGGGTGTGCCCATGGGTATCATTGCGTCTGTAAAAAAAAATTCTGCTTTTGATTATGTAACAATGTCAGGTGCCTTGATTGGTTATTCCATGCCAATTTTTTGGTGGGGATTGATTTTAATAATGTGGTTTTCTGTTGGCCTAGGTTTAACTCCTGTGTCCGGTCGTATAGATGTGTTGTTTGAAGTTCCAAATGTAACTGGATTTTTGTTAATTGATACATTGCTTAACAACAATTTTAGTGCATTTATTAGTGCTGTTAGACATTTGATTCTGCCCTCAATAGTTCTTGGTACAATTCCTTTGGCTGTTATTGCAAGGATGACTAGATCTAGTATGTTGGAAATTTTATCAGAGGATTATGTCAGAACTGCTAGAGCTAAAGGTTTAACAGAGTCACGAGTCATATTTATTCATGGACTTAGAAATGCATTAATACCTGTGGTAACTGTTATTGGTTTAATGTTCGGTACAATTATTACTGGTGCAATACTAACTGAAACTATTTTTAGTTGGCCTGGTATTGGTAAGTGGCTAGTGAACAGTGTAACTTCTAGAGATTATCCAGTTGTACAAGGTGGGATTTTAATTATTGCAGGTTTTATTGTAATCATTAATATAACTGTGGATTTTGTATATACTCTGGTTAATCCAAAAGTAAGAGGGGAGGTATAATGTCTGATCTACATACGCCTCCTTCACCGTTTAAAGAATTTTGGAAGTACTTTTCTAGCAGTAAAGGTGCTTTATTTAGCCTTTTTGTTGTGATTTTTTTTGTATTTGTAGCTCTATTTGCAGATTTAATCGCTCCTTATGAACAAAATAGACTCTTTGATTCTCATATAAGCCCTCCATTCTGGGACGGAGGTAATTTTATATTAGGCACTGATGAAATTGGCAGAGACATGCTAAGTAGACTTGTTCATGGAGCAAGAGTGTCTATGGGAATTGGATTTTTAGTTGTATTATTTTCAATGAGTGTTGGTACAGTTTTAGGTTTGATATCAGGTTATTTTGGTGGTTGGTTAGATAAGGCAATCATGCGGCTTGTAGATATATTAATGGCCCTACCCAGTATATTACTTGCTATTGTTGTAGTATCCATTCTAGGACCTAGTTTGCTAAATACTATTGTAGCCGTAAGTTTTGTGGCTCTACCTGGGTTTATTAGATTAGCCAGGGCAGGTGCACTGGCTGAGAAAAAAAAGAAGTATGTTATAGCATCCAAAACTTATGGAACACCTAATATTAGAATTATTTTTTCTAACATACTACCAAACTGTACTGCTCCTCTAATAGTTCAAGGCGCATTAGGATTTAGCGATGGAATATTAAATGCCGCTGCACTTGGTTTCTTGGGTTTAGGCGCTCAACCACCAATAGCAGAATGGGGGACAATGCTATCAGACTCAAGACCATATATCGAAAGTGCACCACACTTAGTTACACTACCAGGCTTGTGTATACTAATAGTAGTACTAGCATTTAACTTACTAGGAGATGGACTAAGAGATGCGTTAGACCCTAGACTAAAAAAATAGCACCCTACGGGTGCGGGTATTTGCACCCTACAGGTGCAGGTATTTAACTGGTGGAGTACAAAATATGATGTATGTTTTTAGATTAAACGGGCTCGGGGTCAGTGATCTGGCAAACAGGTGCCTGGTGGCGGATACCAGATGCAGATAACAGATCCCTGAGTGCCAGATCTCGGATCTAATCAAGCAGTTGGGTAGTTGGACAGAGGGGCTATAAAAAAATGTTAGAGGTTGAAAATTTAATTATTGAGTTTGAGACTTTGAGAGGTCGTATCAGGCCTGTTGATCGTGTTAGTTTTAAGCTGGATAGATCTGAAACTTTGGGTTTTTTGGGTGAAAGTGGCTGCGGTAAAAGTCTTACTAGTCTTGCCATTATGGGTCTATTACCCTCAAATGCCAGGGTAAAGGCAGATAAACTATTATTTGATGGTATAGATTTGTTGGACATTAGTAGTGAGGAGTTTAGACAATTAAGAGGCAAAAGAATGTCTATGGTTTTTCAAAACCCCATGACCAGTTTAAATCCTAGTTTCACTGTTGAATTTCAGATAGATGAAGTACTAAGAACCCATAATATCAAAGACAAAAAAGGAAGAGTTTTAGATAAAAAGCAGAGAAGAGAAAAAATTTTGGAGCTTTTAACCTTAGTTGGAATTCCTGATCCAGCAATGAGGCTTAAAGCTTTTCCTCATCAGTTGTCTGGTGGAATGAGTCAGAGAATAATGATCGCTATATCAATGGCAGCCGGCCCTGAGCTATTAATTGCCGATGAACCTACCACTGCATTGGATGTAACAATACAATCTCAAATAATTTCCTTGCTTAAAAAAATTCAGAAAGAGTACAAAATGGGACTTATTATTATTACCCATGATATTAGCTTAGCATCTGAAGTAGCTGATAGAATTCAGGTTATGTATGCAGGTCATATAGTTGAGTCTGGCTTAAGACATCAATTATTGTTTAACCCAGGACATCCTTACACAATTGGCTTGTTAAAATCTTTGCCGGGTTTTCAGTTAGAAGCAAGTAAGAGATTAAATAGTATAAAGGGAACAGTGCCTGATTTGGTGGATAGACCTAGCGGTTGTCAGTTTCATCCTAGATGTGAATACGCAAAAGATATTTGTGCATCAAAAAATCCACCTGACACCATAGAAAATGGTAGACTGATTAAGTGCTATTTTCCAATTTCATAAGGTTTTTATATGAAGCAATTATTATCTGTTAGTGATGTAAAAAAACACTATAAACTATCAAGGCTTTTTTTAAGATCTAAAAAAAGCCTGAAAGCTGTGGATGGTGTAACCTTCAATCTAAATAAAGGTGAGACAGTTGCAATTGTTGGTGAAAGTGGGTGTGGTAAAAGTACTCTTGCCAGAATAATTATGGGTATTGAACCTATGACTCAAGGTAAATGCATGGTATATCAAGACAAACCCATAGATATTTCAACATTAACTAAAAAAGAACTTAGTAAACATATTCAGATTGTCTTTCAAGATCCATACAGCTCCATTAATCCAAGAAAAAAAGTATGGCAGATAATAAGTGAACCCTTGTTAAATACTAATATGCCCACCAAAGATTGTCTGGATCGCAGTATAGAAACGATGGAATTGGTGGGTTTAGGTGAAGAATATAGGAACAGATATCCACATATGCTAAGTGGAGGCCAAAGACAACGAATTGGTATTGCCAGAGCATTAATACTAAAACCTAAAATATTAATTTGTGATGAACCTGTTAGTGCACTTGATGTCTCAATACAAGCTCAGGTGTTAAATTTGTTAATGGATTTGCAAGATAGTATGGGGCTTAGTTACATATTTATATCCCACGATCTCTCCGTGGTTAAGCACATTGCTGATGTGGTTATAGTTATGTACTTAGGAAAAGTTGTAGAACATGGAAAAGCAGATGATATTTTTTCCAACCCACTTCATCCCTACACACAACTTTTGCTATCCAGTAATCCTCAGATTAAACATAAAAATACAAAAAAGAGAGTTTTGTTTCAAACAGAACTACCGTCTGTTTTTGATCCTCCAAGTGGATGTAGTTTTCATCCTAGATGTCCATTGGTCACTGAAACTTGCAAGTTAACCGAGCCACAGCTTAGAATCTTTAAACAAAAAGCAGCTTGTCACAATATAAAAAGAACAGTTAGAAGATAAAGATATTAAACTTTAGTTTGTCTTTGAAAATAGATTGGTTAAATCATTATTGTAATCAAAAGAAAATTTGATATTTTTCTCTTTTGCAAGAGAAGCAATTTTTAGATGAATATCTTGCTTGTCTGTAAGTTCTTCATCCCAGTCTTTTGATTTTAAAAAGCAGTAAAGCATAATATCTATCCCTGAATCTTTCATGCTATGTACCGTTACATGAAATTCATCATTAGTTCTTGGATGGTTTACAACAATTTGCTTTATACCTTTCACGAAGTCCTTAACAGTATCCACTGGAGTATCGTAGGTTATTGTATAGAAGTGTTTCATTCTTCTAGACTTTCTTTTTCCCATATTATCAATGTTGGAGGTTGCTAGAAGAGCATTTGGTACTGAAACTAGAGAGTTATAGAAAGTTCTAACCTTTGTAGATCGAAACCCAATATTTTCTATTGTTCCTTCTATATCCTGAGATATTACCCAATCTCCTACCTCAAACGGTTTATCTAAAAATATTGTGATTGAGCCAAACAAATTGGCACAGGTATCTTTTGCAGCCAAAGCAAATGCTAAGCCTCCTAATCCTAACCCTGCCATCACTCCCATAACATTAATCCCTAAGTTTTGAACTGCTACAAGTGTCCCTAATGCAATTACCAATATTTTTATAACTCGCTTAAACAAATGAATAAATTGAGATTCAAATCTAGTAATTGTAAGTTTATCTAAATAGGTATCTAATAGCACTTCTGTTAGCTTATAAAATAGCTTTATTAAATAGAAGCTTAAGACTACTTGAACAATAGCTGTCAATATTTGTAGTGTAAGCCCTTCAATTTGAAGTATATGTATACTTACTAGCAAAAATACTAATGCAACAGATTTTGAAAAAGAATTTTTTGCACCTTTTATAATAAGATCATCTAAAATATTTTTCGTTTTTTTAGTAATAGTTAAAAATATTACTAATACTAGTTTAGTTAGATAATGTACGGAGATACTAACAAGGCACGCAATTACTAATCCTAACCACTGCCACAGAAACAGTGGGCCTAGTTTTTGCTTGCTCCATTCTGGTACTATTTGCTCACTTATTGGTTTTTTATACAAAGCTCCTTGCCCTGAATTTTCTAAATAAGGCAAGTCTTTTACTTTTTGATAATATCTTTTGGCATTTTGTATTGTATCTTTTGAAAATAAATATTTGCCTTTATCTTCTCTCTCTTCAATTTGTACAATTGTTATATCTGTATCTTTTAATCTCCATCTGTGTAAACTACCATCCGTTGTGTCAGGTACTTTTGAAAAATCAATTAAAATAACTCTGTCTATAACTTCTTTTAGAAAGATAGCTGATTCTTTACCTATTTTTTGTTTTAGAAGTGGTGCAATATCACTTAAATTTAAAGTTTTTATTGCATCATTTATCCTGTCTTGTTTCTCCTGGTCGTTATTCTCCACACCATCTCTATACTCATTCATGGTTTCCATAAATGTTTTCATTGTGTCTCGTGGGGAATCGAGCTTAACAGGATTTAAAACACTAGAAGATAGTGCCAAAGAAGTGATTAAAATAAATGCTGGTTTAAACACTTTTGGCAATATACTTTGTCACAACCCAACGGGTCAAGGTCTTCCTAATCAAGCTAAAAGATGAATTGGTGAAATATGAAAGTTCCCTAGCCTTAGTTAGACCTGGAAACAGTCACTCGGCCAAAAACCGACCGCAGGGAGGTTATTTCAATTGGATAATATAAAGATTTATCCCGTGAGCCAATTGAACCAAGCAAACAAGTTCACTTTGTTGGCAAGTGGGGGTCAGTGCTTGAGTTTTAAAGCAAATCATATTACGATACCCTCAGTGGAGATGAGTTTGATGACATGTGTAGAGCTGGGCAACCACTCGGTGAAACAGGCACTCACAGCAAAAAACTGGCAAAGCCAGATTTATTTGCTGTTCGCTAACCTCACCTTTATTGAAAAAACCGACTGCAAAGGAGGTTCATCCAATTGGATAATATAAAGATTTATCCCGTGAACCAATTGAAAAAAGGCAAACGAAGTTCGCCTTATTGGTCTCGTTAGGAAAACCTTGGTATGGATAGCTTTAATACAAAAACTACTCTCTCTACATCAGAAGGTGACTTTGATTTTTATAACTTAACCAAACTTGATGTAAAAAAACATCCAAAGAGCCTTAAAATTTTATTAGAAAATTTATTAAGACATGAAGATGGAAAGGTTGTTACAAAAGATGACATAGAAGCTTTGGTTAATTTAACCAAAAAAGATTATGAAATAGGCTTTTATCCCAGCAGAGTTCTAATGCAGGATTTTACGGGAGTGCCAGCGATTGTAGATCTATCAGCCATGAGAGATGCATCAACTGAACTGAACAAAGACCCTAATAAAATCAACCCTGTTATTCCAGTAGATTTAGTAATTGATCATTCCCTTAGTGTTGATAAATATGCTTCACAGGGGGCATTTGAATATAACGTAAAAAGGGAGTTTGAAAGGAATTCTGAAAGATATGAATTTTTAAAATGGGCTAAATCTGCATTTAATAACTTATCTATTGTTCCACCCGGTACCGGTATTTGCCATCAAATAAACTTAGAATACCTGGCAAAAGTGGTTATGAAAGATAATAACCTTTTATACCCAGATACCTGTGTAGGCACAGACTCTCATACAACAATGGTAAATGGGATTGGTGTACTAGGTTGGGGAGTAGGTGGTATTGAAGCCGAATCAGCTATGTTAGGTGAACCAATCTCAATGCTTATACCAAAAGTTGTTGGCGTAAAAATTGTAGGAGAAATGCCAGAGGGTATTACTGCCACAGATTTAGTACTACACATAACAGAAGCTTTAAGAAAACTAAATGTTGTGGGTAAGTTTGTTGAATTTTATGGAGATGTTGGTTCACTTAGTCTGGCTGACAGAGCAACAATCTCTAATATGTCACCTGAGTACGGTGCTACCTGCGGTTTTTTTCCTGTAGATAATGAAACTCTATCTTATTTAAAACTAACAAATAGAAGTGATAAACTTATAAAATTAGTGGAACAGTACTCTAAAGCACAAGGTCTATGGTTAGATGATGTCGAGCCAAATTTTGAAAATTCCATTGAAATTAATTTATCCAAACTAGAGCCGTCATTAGCAGGACCAAAAAGACCACAGGATAGAATTGCATTAAAAAATACTAAAAATGAACTTAAAAACCATTTAGGAAATAAAACAACCACGCCTCGTTTTAAAGTAGAAGGGGAAAATTTTGATCTTGCAAATGCAGATGTGGTTATAGCTGCCATCACTAGCTGCACTAACACATCCAACCCACATGTTATGATTGCAGCAGGTCTTGTGGCCAAAAAAGCCAATGAACTTGGATTAAAAGTAAAGCCATGGGTTAAAACTTCCTTAGCACCAGGCTCTCAAATTGTTTCAGAATATTTAGAAAAATCAGGACTACAAGCAGAGCTAGATAAGTGTGGATTTCAAAATGTTGGCTACGGTTGTACCACATGTATCGGAAATTCAGGCCCGATAAACGAAAATATAGCTAACACAATTAAAAAACATGATCTGTCAGTAGCAAGTGTTCTTTCTGGAAATAGAAATTTTGAGGGAAGAGTTTCACCACACACTACCTTAAACTATCTAGCTTCACCGCCATTAGTTGTTGCCTACGCATTTGCAGGAAGCATGAATGCTTCGATAGATAGTTTTGGAGATAATAAAATATCTCTAAAAGATCTTTGGCCAACTAATGATGAAATCAAAGGATATGAAGATAAATTTTTAACTTCTAAAATATTTGAAAAATATAACTCAGTGTTTGACGGCACACAACAATGGAAAGATATAAAAGCAACAGGGGGGAGTAAATATAGTTGGAACAATAATAGCACCTACATAAAAAAACCTCCGTTTTTCAAAAATATAAAAGAACCTACAACAATTAGTGATATTAAAGATGCAAAAATTCTAGCTATACTAGGAGATAGTACCACCACAGATCACATATCACCTGCAGGTTCTATCGCCCCTGATAGTGCTGCTGGAAATTATCTAAAAAGCTTAAATATAAAAGTACGTGACTTTAACTCATTTGGGGCAAGAAGAGGTAACCACGAAGTTATGATGAGAGGTACTTTCAGCAATATAAGACTTAGAAATAAAATGGTAGATAAAATGGGAGGCTTCACACTTTATGAAAATGAAAAAGAACCAACGTTTATCTATGATGCTTCACAAAAATACCAACAAAACAATGTTCCGCTAATAGTAATAGCTGGAAAAGACTATGGCATGGGATCATCACGAGATTGGGCAGCAAAAGGCACAAGTCTATTAGGAGTAAAAGCTGTCATAGCAAAAAGCTTTGAAAGGATACATAGATCCAATTTAATAGGTGTGGGAGTATTACCACTAGAATTTCAAGAGGACATAGACCTTGATGAACTAGCAAAAAACTCAAACCAGAGTATATCAATAAAACTAGATAAACTATCAACAAGGGCAACTATAGAAGCACAATTTAGTAAACTTGGAAATATAAAATTAAAATGCAGAATTGATACAAACAACGAACTACTATACTACAAAAATAAAGGAATCTTACACTACTTCCTAAATCAACACTGAGAGGCCACTGACAATAAACCTAGCTTGATTCATTATTAGATCTGGGATCTGGGATCTGGGATCTGGGATCTGGGATCTGGGATCTGGGATCTGTATCTGTGATCCGGCAACAGAAATCTGTCATATCCCTAATTTTTCCAAAAAAATTAAAAACATACCAACTGGCTAAAGAGTTTTATAAAAACTCAAAAAACCTTTATCTGAGAGAACCGCTCAAAAATCAATTTCAAAGAGCTACTTTGAGCATTCTACTAAATATTGCAGAAGGAAGTGCAAAGCCAACAGCAAAAGATAGAAAAAGATTCTATGCAATAAGCTTAGGTTCACTAAGAGAAACACAAGCTATATTAGATCTCATAGACCACAAAAACCCTATAGAAGAAGCAGATGTACTCGGAAGACCTTTATGCTTTTGATTTCTTTTTGGCTAACTCTTTTAAAACAGTAGGATTAGGTGCAAGCATAGCAAACATTTGTCTTCCTTCCATTTTTGGCTCAACCTCTACAACAGATATATCCTCTAAAGCTTTCATCACTTTATCTAATTGGTCTTTTCCAATTTCCTGATGTGCCATCTCACGGCCTCTAAACCTAATAGTAATTTTTGCTTTGTTCCCTTGCTCTAAAAATTTTCTTGTATGTTTTAACTTTGTTTGCAAATCGCCAGTATCTGTTCTAGGCCTTAACTTTATCTCCTTTACAGTAATTATAGTTTGTCTTTTTTTTGCCTCCTGATTTTTCTTTTTTTGCTCATATTTATACTTGCCATAATTCATTATCTTGCAAGTGGGAGGATCACTGTTGGGTGCAACCTCTATCAAATCAAGACCTAAATCTTCTGCACGATTAATTGCATCTTGCTTTTTCATTACTCCAAACATCGTTCCATCTGGACCAATAACCCTTAAAACTTCAGAGGTTATCTCCTTATTAACCCCAAGGCCCTTATTTGTTCTATTCCTTCTTAGTCTGATAAAACCTCCTATAATCCTTGTTAATTATTTCTTTTTTCAAATTATTTACAAATTTGCCAACATCCATACTAATGCTTTCTTTAGAAGAACTGGATCGCACAGAGACTGTGTTATCCGAAACTTCCTTTTTTCCAACAATAGCAAAATACGGTACCTTTGCCACCTGTGCATCTCTTAACTTATAACCCAGAGTTTCGTTTCTACTATCCAACTTAACCCTAATACCTTCCCCCACAAGTTTATCAAACAGAGATTTGGAATATGAAGCCTGACTTTCAGAAACATTCATTATCACAACCTGTACAGGAGAAAGCCAAGTAGGGAGATGACCCGCACAATGTTCTATGTAAACACCTATAAAACGCTCCAAAGTTCCTAAAATAGCTCTATGCAACATTATAGGAGTACACTTTTTATTAGAACTATCTGTATACTCCAAACCAAATCTACTTGGCATAGAATAATCCAATTGTAAAGTTCCCAACTGCCAAGATCTGCCAATAGCATCAGTTATGTGAAACTCCATCTTAGGACCATAAAAAGCACCCTCACCACTTTCAACAGAAAAAGTTATACCCATGGCACTCAAAGAATCCATCAAAATTTTTTCACTAACATCCCACAACTTGTCAGAACCAACTCTCTTATCAGGCCTAGTTGCAACTTTTACCACAATATCCTCAAGACCCAGCTTTTCATAAACCTCTTTTAAAAACTCTATAAAAGACTTAATTTCGAAATCCAACTGATCCTCAGTACAAAATATATGAGCATCGTCTTGACACATTGTTCTTACCCTAGTCATACCATGTAACACACCACTTCGCTCAAAACGATGAAGCCTACCAAAATCAGCAATCCTTAAAGGCAAGTCTCTATAAGAATATTGACCCATCTTGTACAACAAACAATGTCCAGGACAATTCATAGGTTTTAAAGCATATTCCTTATCCTGATTTATAAAAAACATGTCCTTGGAAAAATTATCATAATGACCAGAAGTTTTATACATTTCACAATCATAAATTTGTGGAGTTATAACCTCATGATAACCCCTCTTTATATAAAGTTCCTTTATGAAAGATGTAAGTTCATTATAAATTATTGTACCATTCGGAGTAAAAAAAGGGCTCCCAGGAGAATGATGACTAAAATAAAAAAGCTTCATCTGCTTGCCTAGCACACGATGATCTCTTTTTTTGGCTTCTTCCAACTTTTCTAAATAATCACCAAGCTCTTTTTTAGTATTCCAAGCAGTGCCATAGATCCGCTGTAAAGACTGACGAGTTTCATCACCACGCCAATAAGAACCAGCATTAGATAAAAGAGCAAATTCCTTAATCTGACCAGTCCTTTGAACATGAGGTCCTTTGCACAAATCTAACCAGTCACCCTGAGTGTAAATACTTACCTCATCCAAATCTAAGTCATTAATAAGCTCAACCTTAAAACTCTCACCAAGATTTTCAAACTTCTCCGAAGCCAAAGCCTTAGATAAAACAGAACGCTCAATCACAAAATCAGACTTTATAATCTCTCTCATTTTTTTCTCTATCTTAGGAAAATCATCTTTTGAAAAAGAAAAACCCTTACAATAAAAATCATAATAAAAACCGTCCTCAATAATAGGACCTATTGTAACCTGCACATCAAATAAACTCTGAACAGCCTGAGCTAATACATGCGCAGCAGAGTGCCTAACCACCTCAAGAGACCTAGGATGTTTAGATGTAATAATCTCAAGGTGATCCCCATCAGATAAATTATACCTAACATCCTCTAACTTACCATTCACCAAACCACCAAGAGCATTGGAAGCTAAGTTAGGACTAATAGAACAAGCTACATCCAATACACTAGGGCCTGACACACCATCAGAGTCAAAAACCTTACAACCTTTAGGTAAATTTACTTTTATGCTACGGGTACCCAGCATCAAGATTTTGCTAAATAAGCTCTTAAAAAAAGATTCACACAATAAAACTCTCACACATAAAATTACCTTGTCAAGCTCAAGGTCTTCCGAACGAAGTCAAAAACAAGTGGACTTGTTCACTTTGGTTCAATTGGCTCATGGGATAAATCTTTATATTATCCAATTGAAATAACCTCCCTGCGGTCGGTTTTTTGACTGAGTGGTTGCCCAACACTAGAACAAGATGCTGATCCTTCCACACAAGGTCTCAGCAAGAACTGAAAGTTGCCTAGGCGAAATCAGAGTTGCCCAGCTTTGTAGGTATAATACGATAAAAGTTGCTTCAAGGTCCATTGGGTATCTCTTTTAAAGTGGCAATTGCATCGGAGGAACAATTTTGTGCAATAAAACTTCCAGATACCAAAATATCAGCCCCATTTTTAATGCATATATCTTTTGTTCTATCATTTATTCCACCATCCACACTTATTATGGTATCTAGATCTTTATTTTTTACAAAATTTTTGAGCTTAGAAATATTATAAGCCTCATCCCACATAAAATCCTGACCAGCAAAACCAGGCATTACTGTCATAACTAACACAAGATCAAGAGCAGGTAGAAAAGGATAAATAACTTCTAAATCAATACCGGGTTTAAAAGCTAAGCCAGCTAAAACATCAAATGACTTAATATTCTCTATAACTTTCTTTACATCCTTAACCGCTTCAACATGAAAAGTTATCATGTCCGCACCAGCATTCACAAACTTGCGGATAACACTTTGTGGATCTTCTACCATCAAATGCACATCTAAAGGTAAACTAGTAATAGACTTAATAGACGAGACAAAATCGGGATCCATATCAGTGGTATTTGGGACAAATTTACCATCCATGACATCTACATGAATGTAATCAACACCAGTATCCTCTAGCTTCTTTATCTCAGAATCTATATTTGCAAGATCAAATGCCAATACACTAGCAGATACTTTAATCATTTATAATACAACCAACCTCAACCTTAAAACCATTGGCAAACTCATAAGCACTCATGTCCTTTCTCGACTCAGGCTTAAGCCTCAAAATATCCACAGACCCCTCTTTGCAAGATACTGTCATATGATTTTTAGTAATACCAAGCACCATCCCAGACTTTTTAGCCGATAAACTGCCCAACTTCATCTTAGTTATTTTAATCAAACCACCTTTTTTGAAATAAACCCCAGGCCACGAATATAAACCTCTATACAAATTATAAATATCTGAAGCCTTAGCATTAAAATCAATAAATCCCTCGTCCTTTTTTATCTTGGTAGCATAAGTAGCCAAAGTATCATCTTGTTTAACAGCACTCACTTCACCACGTATCACTTTTAACAAATATTTTTGTGCCAACTTACTTGTTAAAACTTCCAACTTTTTACAAAGATCAACATAAGTCATATCATCATCAATAACCTGCTCAAAGCTTGCAATAATATCGCCCCTATCTACTTTTTCATGCATAAATTGCATTGTTATGCCAGTAACTCTATCACCATTCATAAGTGCTCTTTGTATAGGAGAAGCGCCTCTTAACTTTGGAAGTAAACTAGCATGCATATTTATTGCCATTGGAAAAGATTTTAAAAAATCCACAGATAATATCTGTCCAAATGCAATCACCAAAACACAATCCACATTAAGAGGTTTTAACACTTTCAAAGCATCTGCACTGTTTACAGACTCAAACTTAAATAAAGGAAGCCTCATTTGCTTTGCAAAATAACTCAAAGCAGATTCATTGGTTTTTAAATTTCTTCCTGATTTTTTATCAGGAGGAGTTACTACACCAACAATCTCAATGGAAGGATTGGACAACAAACCCTCTAAAGTAGGAATAGCAAATTTAGGTGTTGCTAAAAATAAAACCCTAGCTAAATCCATGTTCTTTAATATGTGCCTTAATAGCTTTGGATTTTTCTTTATCCATCTTATCTAAAAATAAAACTCCATTTAAATGATCGATCTCATGCTGAATACAAACAGACAATAAACCATCAGTCTCCGTAGTCACAGACTTACCATCTCTATCCTGAAAAGATACCTTAATATGCCGGGATCTTGGAACCTCTCCAGTATAACCAGGAATACTAAGACAACCTTCTTCAAAGCAAATATCACCCTCTTTGGATACAATTTCAGGATTAAATAAAACAAGAGGATACTTCACGCTCCGTTCCAAATCAGTAAGCTTCTGGTGCTGATCCTTATACTTGTCAGAAACAGATATATCAATCACTACAAGTCTAACAAGCTCGCCAACCTGAACGGCAGCAAGGCCAATACCATTCGCATTGTACATAGTTTTTAACATATCATCCACCAAAGAACTATACTTTTTCACATCACCCACAGGCTCAGCTACACTTCTCAAAATAGGATCAGGGTAAAGTTTTACATCCAACACTTTCATGGCCTCCCTTTTTTCTAATATCTCTATGTCCTCTTAATTTAACATTATCCTCATATTCATCAATATAAATAATGAATACACTTGGTATATACAAGTAGCTTGTAGGAGGTTAGAGCTATAAGTGAAACATCTTCTGTACTAATGCGTACGCTAAAACTAAAGCACTATTGTAATAGATAACCCTCAAAGACAGCTATTCTTTACGGCAAAAAACCTTGCCAACTGCCACTTTGTGTTCGTAAGGCGCACAATTTGCTATAGAGAGTTGTTACTTCTTGACTAGTGGATTAATTGGTCGTTTACTAGCGCCATGACGCTAAGTGTGCTTTTAGCTGACAGCAGCGATAGTGTAAAAAAAGCACTAGAGCTGGGGTTAAGAGACTACAAAACTACCGTAACTAAAGTAACTTCCAATATCCTGGAAGAGGCTATCAAGTTAAACCCCAACATAATATTTGTAGATGTTCTACTAGAGCATGAAGATGGTTATACAGTTTCTGAAAAAATTAAATCAGAAAAACTTTTAGAAAATACCAAAGTTGTAATTATGACCAGTAGCTTTTTAAAGCTAGATGAAGCGAGATTTTTACAATCAAAAGCTGACGCAAACCTAAAAAAACCATTCGATATAAAATCATTAAAAGAAATTATGAAAAATCTATTTAACATAGATCAAAATCCCATTCATGAAACAACTAACCAATCACACACTGAACATACATTTAGTAGACCCCAAAATATAGATGACTTTTCTAATGTACCGCTTTCAAGTATTGGTTCTAGAAATTCAAATCATCCAAACTTAAAAAAGACTGATTTTAGCCTTGATAAATCATATAGATTTGAGAATAACAGCACAGACTGCCAAAAACCCCCTGATTATGAACAAGCTAAAACAGAGACTCTAGAGGGGGGTAATATTTTTTCAAGTACTGATTTTAATCCCATAGACAGTATTAATGATGGTCTGGATGCTAACCTAGACACTAGAGTATCTCGCGATGAACAAATAGAAATTTTAGAAAACACCACCAGAGATATAGTAAGAAAACTACTTCCTAATATTGTCACCAGGTATGTAAAAGAAGAGCTTAGAAAGCTAATGGCCGATTCAAAAATGGATGAATAATAGTTGGAATCCTTAGAATCCTTGATAAGAATTGCATATCTAGAGGATGCCTACGAAGACAAAACCGCAACTTTACTTAAATTAGATGGTGTCGTAGGAATTGCAAAAGTTCAGGCACTGGGAGACCTAGTGGTATTTGGATGTAGTGTCTTTGAAAGTTGCATAAAATATAATGATCCAGATGCCAAAGTTTCTTGGAAATTTAAAGACGGAGATATTGTCTTGCAAGATCAGACAGTCTGTCTGATTGAAGGTACAATTACAAAAATGCTCTTCGCAAGTCAAGTTGCCCTGAACTTTTTAAGCCATCTAACGGGTATCACCACTTTTACCAAATGCTATAAAGAAGTACTCAAAGATAAAATAAAACTGCTAGATACCAACGAAAATAGGCCACTTTTAAGAGAACTTGAAAAAAAAGCAGTAGTAGCTGGGGGCGGACATAATACTATCAACAATCGCAGTAACTCAATTTTTGTGAAAAAAAATCACATAGTTGCGCTAGATAACGACCTAAAAAAAGTTTTGAAGATTGTAACAAAAAATAAAGACCTACCTATACATGTAGAAGTGACCAACCTAGATGAAGTTAAAATAGCAATTGATTTTGAAGTAGATAGAGTAATTATGGATATGCCAAACAAAAATATACAAAAAGCACTTAAAATTATTCCGCCTACAATTGAAAAAGAAGTAACCGGTATAATAAGCCCAGATAGAGTTTCAGAACTTGCCTCAATGGATATAAACTATGTAAGTGTCGGAGCTATCACCAACCAAGCACCAAGCGGCAACTTCACCTTCCAACTAATTGAAAGCCTATCCTACATTCCTCCACACCCTACGGGTGCCGGTGACTAGCACCCTACGGGTATGGGTGTTTAACTGGTGAAATACGAAATGTGGTGTGTGCAACCACTATTAAATACTTCCGTCTGTAGGGCGGTGGTATAAAAAGGTTGTGTTTTTATAATTGGTGTATTAGTGGATTTTTATGCACATTGCGATAGTATACCGACCCAATAAACCTGAGGTTTTAGATAAATCCTTTGAAATAGTTAAATGGCTTAGTAATAAAGGCTGTACTTGTTATCATCATCCTGAACAAACCCCTCTTAAAGATACTGCCAAACTTACTGACAAAATTTTGCTAAAACTTAAGCTTGTTGTAGTATTAGGTGGAGATGGTACCTACCTAAATGCCGTAAGAATGCTTGGATTTCACACTCAAATACCTGTTCTGGGTATTAACATGGGATCCTTAGGTTTTTTAACTCAAGCTAGATCAGACAATTTAATTAAGGTAATCACTGAGGCATTAGAAGGTAAACTTGTTGTATCCAAACGCTCAATGCTAGAAATTAGCCTAATAAATTCTAAAGATAAATTCAGTAATGGAAAAATTTTGGCTCTAAATGATATTGTGTTTGAAAGAGGTAGCTTTAGTAGACTTATATCCATGGCAATCAAAATAGATGATACCTTGCTTTGTGATCTGAAAGCAGATGGCTTAATAGTGGCCACTCCAACTGGTTCCACTGCCTATAATCTATCAGCAGGAGGACCTATACTAACCCCAGAAATACCAGCAACCGTAATTACACCTATTTGCCCACACAGCCTAACAAATAGACCACTCACAATACCAGATACCAGCCAAATACAAATTCAATTAACACAAGAAAAACAAAAAGCTATCTTTATGATAGATGGATACAGACAAATTGACTTAACATACAAAGATAAAATTTTAATCAAACATTCAAATAAATTTCACCATATGCTACTACCACACAATACCAATCAACTAGAAATACTAAGATCAAAACTAAGATTCGGACAAAGAGACTAGCACCCTACGGGTGCAGGTATTTGGCTGGTGAAATACAGAACACGGTGTATGTTCAACCACCATTAAATGCCTCCGCCTGCAAGGCGGCACCCTACGGGTGCATGTGTTTGTGCCTACGGCACGGTTATTCTGGCAGTCAGGCAATCGGGCAATCTGGCAAACAGGTGCCTGGTGGCGGATGCAGGTAACGGATCCCCGAATGCCAGATCCCAGATCTAATCAGGCAGTCGGGCAATCGGTCATTCCGGGAAAGACCTATTAGATTGACTTAAGGAGCTGAGAGTGAGGTATTGTCTGGGGATAACGCTTAAAGAGGTTATGTAAATGAAGAAGCTACCTATTTGGGCATATTTGTTATTTATTTTTGTTGTATTTATTAGCTTGATCTTAACTGTGTCTATTAGCATAGGTGTATTTAAGAAGGTTGAGATAGTAGATAGTAGATGGGGTGGTATAAATGCTATCTATACTGAGCATGAGGGAGAGTATCACAAAATTAATCGGAGCATAGCTAAGGTTGAGGATTGGGCTAATGAAAATTCAATAGCTTGTATTGTTACTTTTGGTGAATACTTAGATGATCCTAAAGAAACTGAAGCTTCCAATCTAAGAAGCCATGCTGGTTGTCTGCTAGAAACCCTCCCTAACATTGATATACCATTTAAGACCAAAAATTTTCCTAATAAAAGGGCATTAATTGTGGATTTTGAAGGCTCTCCTGCTGTAGGACCTTTAAAAGTTTATCCAAAAATAGATAAGTTTGTTCAGGATAATAAATTGGAATTCTCTGGAAACCCAATTGAAGTTTACACTAAAATTTCTGAAGGCAGATATAGTATTAAGTATGTTTTTTATATTCAATCCTAAGAAACACAATTCATTTTACTTCTTATAAAGTAAGCAAAGTCTCATAAAGTTTATATCTGACCTTAGTCTTGACTCGTTTAGTCTAGTTTTGAGTTATTTGTTTTTCTTATGTTGATTCAAGAATGGTTTCTGTGCATCCTTTTATTAGTAGTTGTTTTTTTTGATTTGTTAAAAGAAGGGGGAAACTAGAATGCTCAGAGATGTCCTAATAAAAAAAGGGCTTTCAAATAGGGAAGCTGAGGTGGCTGAGTTAGTAACTAATGGGCTGTCGAATAAAGAGGTTGCTAGCAGACTGTTTGTAACTGAGAAGACTGTGAAGTTTCATCTTACTAACATATACAAAAAAATGACTCTTCGTTCTCGTGCTCAGTTGATTGTATGGTGCATGCCTAAAGCTGGTTTTGTGGATGCATCAGCGTCCAACAATAACAATGCTAGTCCTACTAATGAGGCTGATGTTAATGCTGAAGAGCAAATGCCTCAAGGTAGCAGTGTTATTAAGGACACCGCAATTATCAGATAATTTTATAAACACCTTAAAACTAGTGTTTGCTAGGTTTTCGTGTCCTACTGATTACCTAGCTAGTGGCTTTTGCTGATTAATCCCACAGTGTGCTTCATGTACTCTTTTTTGAGAAGTTTGTCTGTGGTAGGATAGATGTTATGGGTAAAAGTAACAGGCAGTCTGGTCTGACTTTAATAGAAATACTGGTAGCATCTGCAATAAGTGGAATTGTTGCCATAACTATCGGATCACTTTTTATCTTCACCATGAGACAATTTTCTACTTTAGTGTTACAGAGTCAAACACAACAAGAACTACAGTGGATGGGCTACCACCTTCAGTCAATGTTTACTCAGTCAATGAATAAAAAACTCAAAATAAATTATTATAATATGGCAGGGTCCGATTCTAGCTATTCTTGTCCTATATGGGATGGTGGCGCTACTTGTGGCCACACTAAAGATGATAAGGATAATGGTAGGGTTAAAATAGCTTCCATCTTAACAGATAGAATGATTGGTTTTGCAAAAGTGGTTGGTAGTGGTGTTGAGATTGAAAAAGCTGCTTCAAATGTTGGAGATAACGAACATAAAAGTTACCTGTATTATATAGAGCCTTATGCCAACAAACCTGGAGTACTATGTATTGTATTTTCCTTAGGCAAGGCAAGTATTACTTTAGCACAAGTTCCGAGCCTGCATGATACAGCATGTAACCTGTCGCTTTCAGATAATGCTATAGTTGAAGTCCAAGAATATTCCCTGGGATTTAAATTAGCGGGGCTTGAAATTGATATACAAAAAGTGCCAGATCCTAGTGTAGACGACTCTATGTTAGTAGATATTACCCTTCACTCTAGGTACTTTTTGACAAGCTCGAAAAAAGGTTCAGGTGAGGATAGAGGCCATAGGTATTGTGTTGCTGGCGCAGATGACCCAAATAAATCAGGTTACCCAGTAGATCCGGACGATCCAAAAGCTTGTGACACTAATGTAAATTGGAGAGACATACAACATAAGGTGCAGGTTAATCTTCGAAATAATATTTTTGAGGACTATGAGAATATCGTGCAAATTTCTGGGCCTGATGAAGTGGTAGTAAGAGCTGGAACCTATGGTAAGATATTGTTTTACAAAATGGGTTTGCCGGCTACTTCCTACTTAGCAAGAGAACCATAAATAAGAGGTTTAAATATGAGCATACAACCTAGCTCTAACAATTCTGGATTTACCCTGATAGAGTCCATGATCTCTGCCGTATTAATTGGTTTGGTCCTACTAGGTATGGCCTCAGTGTATATGTTCGCCACAAATCAATTCCAAACAATTGTACGCAAAAATGCGATAGAAGAAGAAATAATGTGGATAACTTATTATCTTAAAGGTATGTTGTCTCAATCCGACTCACTAAATGTCACACACCACATTGATACTGATTTCACTGAAGCCGCAGGGAACAATGCGACCCTCGATACCTCAACCATTATTAAAGAGTATATCTGTAATGGATGTGATTCATGTGGTGATCATGTATGTTTTACTACTCCAGATCCAGAGGCAATAGCAGTTTTTAACAGACAAACCGGCTATCCGGATTCGGGTTCTTTAGGGGGTGTTGAGGAGATGAAGTATGAAGCAAGTGCTATATTTTTTGAGGCACCCAGAATAGAATCAGGAGGAAAGCTACATATAGTCTATGGCGGTGATGAGCGCAGTGGTTTGTCGGATAACTCAGGCAAAGTTATTTATGAAATTAAGAGCAGAACCCCTACTGCCACTGATATTAGAAGATTTGAAAAGTCCATAGCATTTGACAATATTGTGAGATTCAACTTTGAATCATCTCAAGCTGGAGGAAGTAACAGGGCAGCGGGTGCATCAATAACTTTCACCTCGAGGTATTACTTAACAAATCATCCAAGAGACAAACATACGTACTGCTTTAATAGCCGTGAGTCAGCTTGTATAACCAGAGATCCGTATTGGGATATAGAAAGTTCCATAAATATCAACTTCAAAAACAATCATGTAGGTGATCTGACAAATGATAGAGGAAAACTTTACTTCTACAAAATGATAAAGCCACCAAGTGCATAAAATTAATTACTAGATGGATCTTAATATGAAGCTAAAAAAAGGAGATTTAATAGATATTATTGCCCCGTCTTTTTCATGTAGCAAAATCAAGTTAACAAAAGCTGTAAACTTATTAAAAGCTCAAGGTTTTAAACCAAAAGTACAAAAAGATATATTAAAAAAAGATTTTTTATTTGCAAGCTCAAAGCAAAATCGTATTTTGGGTTTTAAAAAAGCACTTTACTCTAACTCAAAGGCTATATTTTCATTAAGAGGTGGTTACGGCGTAATTCATCTGGCGCAGGATTTTTTAAAGTGGCCTAAACCAAGTAAGAAAATATTTATAGGCTCTAGTGACGCTACAATTATACACATACTACTTAATAATTATGGCTTTAAAACACTCTATAGCCCCATGTTGGAAAGATTAAGTGAGAAAAAACATAAGGAAGAGTTTGCGAAACTTATGGATATATTAGAGGGGAAAACAAAAATTTTAAACTTCAGAAACTTAAAACCTATAAATTCAGCTTGTAGGAAAAAAACATCTATAACTGGTAAAATTGTAGGGGGAAATTTATGTACTTTAATAGGATCTATAGGTACTCCTTGGCAGATTAAGACTAAAGCTAAAATTTTGTTTTTAGAAGATGTAAATGAGGAAGCCTACAAAATAGATAGAATGTTATACCACATGCTAAATGCCGGGATTTTTGATAATATAAAAGCAGTGATTTTGGGTGATTTTATTCACAAAACTGATAAAAATATCAAGAAGGTAATTGATTTGTTTTTTAAAAAAGTACCCTTTTGTGTTGTAGGTGGGTTAAAAGTTGGGCATGATAGAAAAACTCAGGAAATCTTACCCTTTAATACCACAACAACACTTGAAACCGGAAAGATTCCCAGCTTATCATTATCTTTAAAGTAAAACCTAATCCACCATGCAACAAAAACAATTAGAAACTTTTTTAACCGAACAAGAGGCCAATCTAACTGCTCCAAGTATTAAAATACAGGCCTATCACAGAGGAAAGAAAAAAATAGATATTACTCATGGCAAAGATTATAAGTTCTATGATCTAGCAAGCCTTACAAAAGTTATATTTACCACCACAAGACTTATGATGCTAAGGCAAGCAACAATTTTTGATGAAACCAGACCAATCAATGAATTTACAGATTTTGACTTTGACCTGACCTCTCGTAAACTCCTAACACACTCTGCTGGATTTAAGTCCAATAAACAATTTTACAAAAAAATAGACATCATCAATAGAACCTCAAACTGGGAACAAATAAAAAAAATCATATCACTGGAAAAACCAACTCCAGGAAAAACTACATACAGCGATATTGGATTTTTAGTTTTAATGGATGTCATAGAAAAATTAGATAAAATAGATACTTATCAATCATGGCTTAAAGTAAAAGATGAACTTAATTTAGACTCCCTTGATTTCAATGTAAAAAATAAGCCTTTAGACAACTCAGCTCCTTGTGGCATGTGTCCTTTGCGGGGTCAGGTTTCAGAGGGTGTGGTTAATGATGCTAATACTTATATCTTGGATGGTGTATCGACTCATGCTGGTTTATTTGGGACTATTGATGCCGTATCTTTGTGGATGCTTATTTTAAGAGAGTCTTTATTGGGTGATGGTGTTTTAAATGAAATTTCTTATTTTACAAAAAGTCATATTGCAGATTGGGGGCTTGGTTTTATGAAACCGGCTTTAGATGGTACTGCTAGCTGTGGTAAGTACATGAAAGATGCTTTTGGTCATCTTGGTTTTACTGGAACGTCTATGTGGTTTGATCCCAAGCTCGATATAGGTGTAGTGATATTATCCAACAGGCTTCAAGCAAAAAGAAAAGCTTTATTTGCCCCTTTAAGATCTAAAATTCACGATAAAATAGTTGAGTTAATTAGTACATGAATGTACGAGATTTAAAAAAAGGTTCAAAGGTTCATATCATGGGAGTTTGTGGTACTGCCATGGCAAGCCTTGCTTGTGAACTTAAAAATTTGGGTTTTAAAGTTACAGGTAGTGACACAGATGTATATCCTCCAATGTCTCTCAGATTAGCTGATGCTGGTATTGATATTATGCAAGGTTTTAAAAGAGAAAATTTATCTCATAACCCTGATCTTGTGGTTGTTGGAAATGTGATGACAAAAAACTATGAAGAATCAAGGGCTCTTTTATCCAGTAATATTGCTTATACCAGTTTTGCCAGCCTGGTAGGTGAATCGTTTATGTCTGAAACCAAAAATATTGTAATAGCAGGAACTCATGGCAAGACTTCTATCGCTTCGCTTATGTCTTGGGTTTTGGATTCTTCTAATAAAAATGTAGATTTTTTTATAGGTGGTGTGTGTAATAATTTTTCTAAGCAACTTAAAACAAGTATTGGAGCTGAATATTTTGTTATAGAGGGTGATGAGTATGACAGTGCATTTTTTGATAAAATTCCTAAATTTATGCACTATAAACCCAACCATTTAATTTTAACTTCTATAGAATTTGATCACCAAGATATTTACCCCAACATTGATGCGGTTAAGAGTGCATTTTTATCGCTTCTAAAAATTCAAAAAGATGGGTTGATTGTGGCTTATGCTGATAAAAATGTATTGGGCGTTTTGGAAAAGGCAAATACCAAAGCCATAACTTATGGATTTGAAAATGCAGATTATGTGATTGAGGATATTTGCATAAAAAATAAAGGTGTACAGTTTTCCATAAACCATAATAATTCTAAGGAAACAATAGAATTAAAAATGTTTGGTAGGCATAATATTTTAAATGCAACTGCGGTTTATATTTTATCAAAAAAGTTAAGGCTTTCTTCACAATCCATCAAAAAAGCTTTTTTGAGTTTTAAAGGTGTAAAAAGAAGGGCTGAGGTAGTAGGAGTAAAAAACAAGATCACAATCATTGATGATTTTGCACATCACCCCACAGCTGTTAAACATGCTATTGATGCTTTTCAACAACAATGTAAGGGAAAGGTAATTTCAGTTTTTGAGCCTAGATCTTTTACATCCAGGGGGAGTGTGTTTCAAAAAGAATATTTCAAAGCCTTTAGTGACTCACAGTTTTGCATTATTTGTGATGTAATAGCAAAACCTAGTGACACAAGTTTGTTGGATACTGAGTTGCTAGTTAATGATATTAAAAATTCTGGAGTTGTCTCTGCATTTAGGGCAAAAGATGTTGAAGCAGCAATTTCTATAATTTTACAAAATGCTAATCCCAACGATATAGTGTTAATTATGAGTAATGGTGGATTTGGAAATATATACCAAAAATTACTTAACAGATTATAATAGGTATTCAGGCAACCCGGCAGTCAGGGATCCGTTATCTGCATCTGGCATCCGCCACCAGGAACCGGTAGTATCTTTAATTTTTCCAAAAAAATTAAAAACATACCAAATAGCTAAAGAGTTTTATCGAGAATCAAAAAAACTTTGGCTAAAAGAACCCCTCAAAAACCAATTCCAAAGAGCTACTTTGAGTGTTCTACTTAACCTTGCGGAGGGAAGTGCAAAAACGACCGCAGGGAGTTTATTTCAATTGGAAAATATAAAGGTTTATCCCGTGAGCCAATTGAACCAACCTACAGCAAAAGATAGAAAAAGATTCTATGCAATAAGCTTAGACTCGCTCAGAGAAACGCAAGCTATACTAGATCTCATAGACCACAAAGAACTAATAGAAGAGGCAGATGTGCTAGGAGGCTTTCTATACCAATTATGGAAAAATACATGATCCCGGAATGCCGGATCAAAACAGGCATAGCCTCATTAAGCTCACCTTTAGTAATGGGATCAGCATCTTGTTCCAGAGCTGGGCAACCACTTGGCAAAAAAGGTAGGCGAAGCCTCCTTGTTTTTGCCTCGTTCGGAAGACCTTGTGGAACTGGATCGGCTGTGAGGTCCACCAGGGAACAGTCACTCACAGCAAAAATCTGGCGGAGCCAGAATTATTTGCTGTTCGTTAATGGACCTTGTTATATAAAATCTTCGTCTTCTTCATTATCTGAATCTGATATTATATCTTTTTCTTCATCAAGTTGTTCATATTCAGGTTCAAAATCTTGTGCATATTCCTCATCATCAAAAAGATCATCATTGCGAAAGCTTTGAGCTTTAAAATCTTCGTTGTCACCAAAGTCGTCTGCTTCATCGTATGGGTCATATTGCGCCTTAACTCTAGGGTCATCAGCATGTAAAATATCTTTGGAAAATATAGTGGTAGATTCATCTGCTTTGATCTCTTCTAGTGATCTTACAGCAGGCTTTTTCCCTACATTTTTTTTTATAGTCTTTTTTGAGGCTGTGTCTTTTTTTTCTGCCCTCTTCTTTGCTGAAGATTTTTTGCTACTTTTAGCTTTAGTGGTTGTTTTTTTTGGTTTCTTTTTAGTTACTTTTGACTTTTTTTTGATTTTCTTTTTGATTACTTTCTTAATTTTCTTCTTAGTGGACTTTTTCTTAACCTTTTTTGTAGGTTTTCTTTTAATTTTCTTTTTAGTTACTTTCTTAGCTTTTTTTTTAAGTTTTTTTTTAGCTTTCTTTTTAGTTACTTTTGACTTTTTTTTGATTTTCTTTTTGATTACTTTCTTAGTTTTCTTTTTAGTGGACTTTTTCTTAACCTTTTTTGTAGGTTTTCCTTTGACTTTTTTTATAGTCTTTTTTTTGGTTGTAGTTTTTCGTTTTAGTGATTTCTTTTTAACTTTCTTTTTTCTTTTCCTTGGCATTTTGACATTCCTTTTTTATTGAACTAAGTTGTCAAGTTTTATAGAAAGGTAAATACCGTTGTTAGCTTGGTATTGATCATCTTCATCTTCATCTTCTACCATAATATAGGCGACATGACCTATAGTTTGGTCGCACTTTTCAAGTGTTTTACTGGGGGTTATGTTTTGTAAAAAACCTTGGATTAATGGCAACTTAGGTAAATCCTCTGACATTACCAGTAAGCCCAGAGTTTGTGGTCTGCTATTTCTATAATACAATCTCCCATCAAGGTTATTGTATTGATCAAGAGTTAGATTCTTAACATCCGCAACTTGTCTGTCAAAGCCAAACAAATATGGGCCTTTGTTTTCATGGGTACCATCTGATTTTATTTTACTAGGAAGTTTGTTTTGTCTTTCCTCGTATGTCAGGGTAGCCACAGAGTCAACAGGGATTTCTATTTGGTATGTTGGAGGATCAGGCATAGTATACCAAGTAGCTCCTGGTATGTCGTCAATACTTCCGTTTGCGCTCATAATTCCTCCAGCACCTGGAAGTGGAAAGCTTATAAAAGCTACTGGGCTTGAAGCAACATACTGCACTCCAATTTGAACAGTCCCTGGTAATCCAAGAGATTGCATGTCAAACTGAGCAACACCACAGTTATTAACATCTGTAAAGTCTATTTTAGACATGGAAGATGTGGCCACCATTCCGCAGTTTTGATAGGAAACCATAACGGTGGTAAGGCATAGGATAAAAAAAGCACTGGCAAATTTGCCTTTTGTGCTTATGCCCTTTAACTTCTTGTCCTTTATCTCTTGTTCTTTCACATCTTCTGGTTTCTTGTTGTCATCCATCATAACCTCTTTTCCAGTTTAGGGATTTTTTTACCATTATATTCTACTAAAATGGTGTCAAGCAAAGAAAACTTGTTCAAATTATAGCCCAAAAACTAGACCTTGAGTCGTAATGGTTGTATGCTGTTCGGACTTGTAAGAGGTTGGCATGTTTACCGGTATAATAGAGCAGACATCATCTGTACTAAAAATAGACAATTCTTGTAGGCTTATGATTAAAAGGCCTAGGGAATTTGGTGATATAAAATTGGGCGACAGCATATCAGTTGATGGTGTTTGCCTAACCATAGATTATTTAACCTCAGAAGAGGTTGGATTTTTTGTATCAAAAGTTACACGTGATGTGGCTAAGAGCTATAAAACAGGAGATGTACTAAACCTAGAAAGAGCTGTTAAATATGGTGATAGAATAAACGGCCATTTAGTAACCGGCCATGTATATTGTACCGGCTTAGTAACATCAGTAAAAGGGCATAAGGCTACATTAGATTTAGAAGTAAGTCTGCCAGATGAAGTGGAGCTTAATAAAAAATCTTGTATATCCATAAATGGTGTAAGTCTAACGATAAATGAAGTTGATAACAATAAAGTAAACCTACATATAATTCCCGAAACTTTAAAAAGAACAAACCTAAGATTTTTAAAAGTAGGAAGCCTGGTAAATATAGAACCAAATTATAGCGATTCTACAGCTTCAACATCCCATTACTCTCCTAGCCTGGCTTATAACAAGGCTAGGAAACAGTCTTCTTCATTAAAACTCAATACAACTTTAGAGTTAGTGGAAGATATTAAGCAAGGCAAGATGGTTATATTGGTTGATGATGAAGAGCGAGAGAATGAGGGTGATCTTGTGGTTGCCTCGGAATTTATAACTTCTGATAAAGTGAATTTCATGGTGAAGCATGCAAGAGGTTTAGTGTGTGTGTCTATCACCGATAAGCAAGCTAAGAGATTGCACTTGCCATTGATGGTAGAAGAAGGGTCTAATTTTTCACATAATAACACCGCATTTACTTTGAGTGTGGAGGCGGGCAAGGGTGTTACAACTGGGATTTCCGCTGCTGATAGAGCAACAACTATAAGAGCATTGTGCAATCCGAAAGCAAGTCCTACTGACATAGTATCCCCGGGACATATTTTTCCAATAAAAGCAATTGATGGTGGTGTATTAAAAAGGGCAGGTCATACTGAAGGAAGTGTTGATTTGGTGAAATTAGCAGGGCTTACTCCTTCTGCTACGGTATGTGAAATTATGAAAGATAATGGTCAGATGGCTAGAATGAAAGATTTAGTGGAATTTGCCAGGGTACATGAGATTAAAATTGGTAGTATTGCAGACTTAATTCGTTATAGAATTCAGAATGAAAGCCTGGTTTATGAAGCTTGTAGTTGTGATCTTCCCCTTGAAGGTTGTGGCGTGTTTCAGCTTAAGGTTTTTAAGACTACCATTGATAATGCAGAACATGTTGTGCTTAAGAAAGGCGAGATCAAAAAGGACACCCCTGTTCTTATTAGGGTTCATTCACAATGCATGACTGGTGATGTATTTTCAAGTCAAAGGTGTGATTGTGGCAAACAGCTAAAACATGCTTTAAACAAAATAGATCAAAACGGCAGTGGTATTGTTTTGTACTTAAGACAAGAAGGTAGAGGTATTGGTCTTGTGAACAAGATAAAATCATATGTTTTGCAGGATTCTGGGTTGGATACTGTAGAAGCTAATATGCACTTAGGTTTTAGGCCTGATGAAAGAGATTACGGTATCGGCGCTCAAATACTCCGTAAGCTTGGAGTTAGAAAAATTAATTTAATGACCAATAACCCGTCCAAAAAAGTTGGTCTAGATGGCTATGGATTAGAAATTTCCAAAGTAATACCCATTGAAATAAAAGTTAATAAACACAATGTAAAATATATGGGTGCTAAAAAAGAAAAAATGGGTCATATTCTTAAAATGCTAGAAAGTTAATTTAAAGGTCTTCTGAATTCGGATAAAAATAAGGAGGCTTCGCCTACTTTTTTATCCGAATGGTTGCCCAGCACTGTAACACGATGCTGATCCAGTTTCATAAGGTCTTCCTAACGAAGTCAAAATAAGTGGACTTGTTCACTTATTTTGACTGAGTGGTTGCCCAGCTTTGGACACGAGTATAATTCCGTAACTTAACTGCCTGACTATCCGTTTGCTCTACTATAAAATTTGGCATTTTGTATATTGTCATAAGGTCCAAAACTAAGATTATATTCATTACATTTTTTTTTAAAAGTGATAAAGTTGTGTCAGACAAAAATTTGCTTGTGGAGGCCTGATGTACTTTTATAAAAAAAAATCAAAAAGCAGAAAAAACAGGGTTGATAAATATTCATTTGGAATTGTTAAGTCTATGTTTAATGTTGATCTAACTGATAAGCTTTATAATAATGTTAAGACGGTCTTGAAGAAAAATAATATAAAGTATTCTTCTTATGAAGTGCCAGGAGCAATGGAAATACCCCTTGCTTCGCAATGGGTATTTGAGCATCGAGAGTATGATGCTGTCATAGCACTGGGTGTTGTTATTAGAGGTGAAACCAGTCATTATGATAGTGTTTGCCGCGCTTTGGAAAACGGATGTATACAAGTTCAATTAAAACATGGAAAACCTATTATCTTTGGAGTTTTAACAGTAGAAAATAAGCAGCAAGCACTAGATAGGATTGAAGGTGAGAAAGGAAATAGGGGCGAGGATATAGCCAAGGCTGCAATTCATATGCGCCACCTTTCTTCAAAACTTCACAGTTTAAATGTTGGCAGTTTGTTGTAATATTCAAGGTCTTCCTAATCAAGTTAAAAGATAGATTGGTGAAATGTAAGACGAAGTCTAAATGTAACCAAGACATCTTTTAACTTGATAGTTGCCCAGCGTTGGACACGATGCTGATCCTGTTCCGTAAGGTCTTCCGAACGAAGTCAAAAATAAGTGGACTTGTTCACTTTGGTTCAATTGGCTCACGGGATAAATCTTTATATTATCCAATTGAAATAACCTCCCTGCGGTCGGTTTTTTGACTGAGTGGTTGCCCAGCTCTGGACACGATGCTGATCCTGTTCCGTAAGGTCTTCCGAACGAGGCAAATAAGGGAAGCTTTGCTTTTTGTCATCATGGCTGTTTCATGCTATAGCTAAGGAACTTACTTAAAGGAGGCTATAAAAAATGAAGTGGTCTAGTTCTCATATAGTTACCAGGAGGGATGTATCTTCTGATGTGGAATTGGTTAGTGAAGCTCTTTTGTTGAAAGCTGGTTTTATTAGAAAAGTAGCTCCTGGAATTTATACATATCATAATATGGCCTTACGTGTTTTAAATAAGATAGGAGATATAATTAGAGCTGAGCTAGATCATGCTGGTTGTGTTGAAGTTTTGATGCCTATGGTTCAGCCTAAATCTTTATGGGATGAAGCTGACAGATGGAGTGTGATGGGCAAGTCTCTTTTAAAGTTTAAAAACAGAAATAATCAGGAATTTTGTTTAGGCCCTACACATGAAGAAGTGGTTACTGATTTAGTTAGAGGTGAAATTAAGAGTTATAAGGATCTACCTAAAAATATTTATCATATTCAGGCCAAATATCGTGATGAGATAAGGCCTAGGTTTGGTTTGATGAGATGTAGAGAATTTATAATGAAAGACGCCTATAGTTTTGATGTAGACAAAGACGCTGCTCAAGTTAGTTATCAGAAAATGTACGAAGCATATTCAAAAATTTTTAATAGAGTTGGTTTAAACTTTAAAGTGGTTGAAGCAGATACAGGAAACATTGGTGGAAATCAGTCACATGAATTTCATGCGGTGACCAGTGCAGGTGAGGATACAATTTTATTATGTAACTCTCATGCTTACAATATGGAGATCGCTCCTGTTGGTAAACTCGTTAAGGATGTCAGATCTAACCTATTAGAAATTTCAAGTTTTGATACACCTGGTATTAGAACTATTGCCCAGCTTGGAAAATTTTTAAAAGTAGATGAATCAGATGTGGAAACTCCACCCGTATTAGTTAAAAGCATGTTTTTCTATGACAAGGATAGAAAACCTATATTGGTTTTATTGAGAGGTTCAGATGAGGCAAATACCTTAAAACTAAGTAAGGTTTTGGATAGTGATGTGCAGCTGATGTCTGACGAAGAGGTCGAGGAGTTGACAGGTAGTGTTCCTGGCAGTTGGGGCCCTGTTGGTTTAGATGGTGTAAAGACATATTTAGACTATTCACTTCAAAATATGACAAATTTTGTCACTGGCGCTAACAAGGATGGAGTTCATTTAAAAAATGTTAACTACAAAAGAGACTTTGATATAGAAGGGTTTTTTGATTTAGTTTGTGCCAAGGAAGGTGATGTATGTTCTGTTTGTGAAGGGAAATACAAAGAGCACAGGGGAGTTGAGGTTGGTCATATATTTTATTTAGGTACTAAATATTCCAAGGCTATGAATGCTACCTTTTCGGATAGAGATCAAAAAAGCAGATTTTTTGAAATGGGTTGTTATGGAATCGGTGTTTCTAGGACAATGCAGACTATAGTTGAACAAAGTCACGATGATAAGGGCATTATTTGGCCCCTTTGGGTTGCCCCATATCATGTACATATTTGTAATTTAGATGCTAAGGATTCTAAGGTATCGAAGTGTGTTGATAAGATATACTCTGAACTTTTGGATTCTGATGTTGAAGTGTTGTTGGATGATAGAGATGAAAGAGCAGGGGTTAAGTTTAATGATGCAGATTTATTGGGTATTCCTTATAGAATTAATCTAGGTAAAAGGTCTTTTGATAAAGAAGAGGTGGAGTTAATAGATAGAAAAACTCTTAAGAGAAATTCGGTCAGTGTTAATGATATAGTTTCTGTTATTAAAGAGAAAGTTTTTAAGGCATGAGTTTAAATTTAAAAAATCCAATTATATGTGCGTTGGATTTAGATGACCCCAAAAAGGCTTTGGATTTAGCTGACAGTTTAGCTGATTGTGTTGGGGCTTTTAAAATTGGTCCTAGGCTTTTTTTTAAAACTGATGTGAGTAAATTTGTTAAGCTTGCCCCTGTTTTTTTAGACTTTAAGTTTTATGATATTCCAAGCACGGTACTGGCTAGCGTGAAAGCTTGTTATGATTTAGGTGCTAGTATAGTTACAGTTCATGCTTCTTGTGGTCTTTCGGTATTGAAAGAATTAAAAAAGCTTGAAACAGATTTTTCGAAAAAAAGAGACTTTCACATAGCTTGTGTCACTGTTCTGACTAGTATTAGAGATGATTTTCCGGGTAATTGGAAGCCTTTGAATGTAGAGGAGCATGTTATGATTTTAACTGACTTGGTTTTTGAGTCTGGTTTAAATACAATTGTTTGCTCCAGCCTAGAGGCTAGAGCATTAAGAGCTAAATATAAAAATGCTAATATAATAACTCCTGGTATTGGATTTACAAAATATATAGATCAAAGCAGGGTTTCTACACCTGCTCTAGCTATTTCAAATGGCTCAAATGCACTGGTTATGGGTAGAGCTATTTTAAAAAGTGATGATCCTAAAAAAACTGTTTTAGAGATTTTATCTTCTATAGGCTGAAGGTGTTTTTTGAAAGATAAAAAGATAATAGTTGGAGTGCATGCAGCTTTTGAAGCTTTAAGTGTATATCCTGAAAATATAATTTTGTGTAAGCTTAGTTCAGATTACAAGAGCAAACCTAGGTTATTGGATATTCAAAAAAAGATTTTATTAAATAAGATACCCATAGAGTATGTGGCTTCTTCTAGTTTAAATAAGATAAATTCAGATACTGACGGAGTTATTCTTTTTATAAAAACTCATTTAGAGTTTAATGATAGAAAAATTTATTCTAAGGAAAGTGCAAAAGTTGTAATTTTGGATGGCATAACAGATCCACAAAACTTAGGTTCTATTTTAAGAACATCTTGGTTATTTGGTGTCGATGGTATTATTGTGCCAAAGGATGGTTCCAGTTCTTTAACTTCTGTGGTTTACAAGGTTGCAAGTGGTGGTGCTACGCATGTTCCGGTTTGTAGGGTGTCTAATATTGGGCAAGAGATATTAAAGTTAAAAGATTGTGGGTTTTGGGTATATGCATTTGATAATAAAACAGATTGTATGTCATTGTGGGATGTTAATTTTGATAAAAAGGTTGCTTTGGTGGTTGGTTCTGAAGGTAAGGGTATAAGGTCTGGTGTTTTGAAAAAAAGTGATCAAATTATACAGATACCGCAGATAAATTCTTATGCTTCGTTCAATGCATCTGTTAGTCTTGCTATTGGTTTAGCTGAGATAAATAGGCAGTTGACTTGAACTTATGAATTTTAGTACAAAAGATCGTCATGCGTTAAGCAGTGCTGGTGTAGCTCAATTGGCAGAGCAGCTGATTTGTAATCAGCAGGTTGTAGGTTCGATTCCTATCACCAGCTCCATCTTAAAAATCATAAAGGTTTTTTATTTAATTATTTTTAAAATATTACTTAAGTGGCGGGGTGGACGGGACTCGAACCCGCGGCCTCCGACGTGACAGGCCGGCGTTATAACCAACTTAACTACCACCCCACAAAGGGTCTATATTATCCACTTTGATGTAAAGTACAAGCATATAAAACACAAGCACATAAAAGCCATGGTACTAAAGATTCTACAAAACCGTAGAGTATATCTGCCACTTCCAAAAACTGACTCACCTTAAGTGACGGGAAAAGAGTCATTCAGCAAAAAGCAAACAAGTTCGCTTTTTGCTATCATTAAGCTCACCTTTAATTAAAAAGAGGTTTGACATACCGAGAAAGTTTTATCAGACTACTTTTGTATAGTTTTTATTTGTCAGAGTTTTTAGTAATTTTCGAAATTTCTCTTTGGAGGGTTTAGTTGGCAAGAGATGATTTAGCACAAATTGAAGGTAAGGTTGTGGATGCTGGAGTGGGCGGAATTTATAAAGTTAAATTGGATAACGATGTAGAGGTGAGTGTTAAATTATGTGGTAAAATGAGACGATTCAACATCAGAGTTGTTGTTGGAGATAAAGTTACTGTTGGAGTTTCACCTTATGACCCAACTCATGGTCTTATCATGTATCGGCACAAGTAATCGCAAGTAACATACAAGTTAGATCATGTTAATCAAACATAATTGAAAGTTTAAAATGAGCGATACGGTTTATAAAAAAATAGTACAAAAATTAAAAAAATTTAATCCAATTGTGTTAGAGCTAGAGGATCAAAGTAGCATGCATGGAGATGGTCTTGGGTCTGGTACTCATTTTAAGCTACTTTTGGTTAGTAATTATTTTTTAGGCAAAACCAAAGTTCAGAGGCAAAGAGAAGTGACGAATGAACTTAGGGAAGAATTTGCCAACGGACTTCATGCACTTTCACAAAGAATTTTGGATGAAGATGAGTATAAAAACTCAAACTCAATTTATCGAACTACACCATGTATTAACAAAGTAAAATAACAACTAAAGGTCTTCCAAACGAGGCTAAAACAAGTGGATACTCCACTCGTAGTGGACTTGTTCACTTTGGTTCAATTGGCTTACGGGATAAATCTTTATATTATCCAATTGGATGAACCTCCTTTGCAGCCGGTTTTTTATCTGAGAGGTTGTTCAGCTTTGGACACGATTCTGATCCAGCAACTCAAGTTCCTGATAGAACTCGCAGCTGATCCAATTGCTATTAGTTTGCTATTTTGCGTTTCCCTTGATAGTTTTTGTGGTTGTTATCCCTATTTTGTGAGTGTATAGTAAACTGATATGGCTAAATCAAAAGATATAAAACTAAAAAAGCTATCAAAAGAGCAAGATATTAAAATATCGGATGTAGAAGCTAACAAATATGGTTTTTTAGACTCCTACATGACCACGCAATTGGATAAAATTGTTGGTTGGGGTAGAAAAAATTCGCTTTGGCCCCTGCCATTTGGTACGGCCTGTTGTGGTATTGAGCTTATGAGTGTTATGGGGCCTAAGTATGATTTAGCTAGGTTTGGTGCTGAGGTTGTTAGATTTTCGCCACGTCAGTCGGATTTATTGATTGTTGCTGGTACTATTACAGAAAAAATGGCCCCCGTGCTTTTAAATATTTATCAACAAATGTTAGAGCCAAAATATGTTTTGTCAATGGGTGCGTGTGCAAGTTCTGGTGGTTTTTATAGAGCATACCATGTGTTACAGGGTATAGATAAAATTATTCCAGTTGATGTATATGTACCAGGATGTCCTCCAACACCTGAGGCGGTTTTGGATGGTGTTATGGTTATCCAAAAAATGATCGAGAACAAACAACCAAGGCCTTGGAAAGATAACTGGAAACCTAGAAAAGTTGCTAACTAATGACTACCATTGAATTTTTAAAAGACAAATTTGATGTATCAAATTTTACTGGGGCTAAAGAGCCAGACTCTGAAGTACTGACCGTACCTAAAGAAGAAATAAAACCTGTTTTAGAGCATCTAAAAAATGAAGGTAAATTTAATTTTTTGATGGATGTTTGTGGGGTGGATTACCCTAAAAGGGAAAAAAGATTTGATGTTGTATATCATTTGTTTTCGTCTGAAACCTTTAAAAGGCTTCGTGTAAAAACTAAGGTTGGTGAGTCTGATAGTATAGAGTCAGTAACTGGAGTTTTTAAAGGCGCTAATTGGTTTGAGCGAGAAGCCTTTGATATGTTTGGGATAAACTTTAAAAATCATCCATATCTAAGAAGAATATTAACCCATCATGAGTTTAAAGGCCATCCTTTGCGAAAAGACTATGTATCTCATCATCAGCAAAGTTGTAGTAGTATTCAAGAGGCTGATTATCCTACTGTCAGTACAAATGAAGAAGACAAAAACCTGGTTCCAATAAATATTGGTCCATCGCACCCAGCCACTCATGGCACCCTTAGAATTATGGCGGAGTTAGACGGGGAGACAGTTAACAGAGCTAATGTTGAAATTGGTTTTTTGCATAGATGTTTTGAAAAAATGGCAGAGACTCATCATTACAACCAAGTAATTCCTTATACAGACAGGCTTAATTACTGTTCTGCTCCAATGAACAATGTAGGTTTTTGTAAAACAGTAGAAAAAATGTTGGATGTAGAAGTTCCTCAGAAAGCACAGGCTATAAGGGTCATACTGTGTGAGTTAAGTCGTGTTATTGATCACATTGTTTGTATTGGAGCTATGTCTGTGGACTTAGGTGCTTTAACTAGTTTCTTTTATCTTTTTGATATGAGAGAGAGAGTTTATTCTCTCTTTGAAAAACTGTGTGGAGCAAGGCTGACTGTATCAATGACAAGAGTTGGGGGGATGGCAAATGAACCTCCCATTGGTTGGTTTAAAGATGTTTTAAAAACAGTAGAAAAAATGAAAGAGGGTGTGGAACAGATAGATAAGCTTTTATCTAAAAACAAGATTTGGATTGAGCGTACAAAGGGTGTTGGATCAACTTCATTGGAAGATGCAATTGCTTATGGGTTTACAGGCCCTTGTTTAAGGGCATCTGGACTTGCTTTGGACTTAAGAAAAGTTTCACCTTATTACTGCTACGACGAATTAGACTTTGAGATACCGGTTGGTGAAAATGGTGATGTTTACGATAGGTATATGGTTAGGCTGGAGGAGATGAGGCAATCTCTGTCGATAGTAGAACAGGTGGCAAACAATATTCCAAGCGGAGATTACACCATCAGAGATAAAGACATTGTTTTACCTGAAAAAAAGGATGTGTACGGAAACATAGAAGGACTTATGAATCACTTTATGCTGGTTATAAAGGGCTTAAGACCAAAAGCTGGTGAAATATATGATTATACTGAGGCTGCAAATGGTGAGCTTGGGTTTTATCTTGTATCAGATGGTGGTCCTAAGCCTTATAGATTAAAAGTAAGACCACCTTGTTTTGCAATTTATCAGTCCTTTGTACCATCTATTGAAAAGGGGTTATTGTCCGATGTAATAGCAATATTGGGTAGTATGAATGTTATAGCAGGGGAGTTGGACAGATAATGTTTGAGCTATCGGAAGGAGCAAAAAAATTTGTTAAAGCAGAACTTAAACGTTATGAGGATAAGTATTCAGCTATAATTCCTTGTCTTTACAAAGTTCAAGAGGAAAATAACGGTTGGATAAGCCAAGAGGCTGTCGAGTGTTTAAGTGAACTTATGGATATACCTGAGGCTCATGTAAATGAGGTATTAGAGTTCTATACTATGTTTAACAAAAAGCCCGTGGGTAAATATCATATCCAGGTTTGCTGTAACCTTACTTGTTCAATGTTTCAGGCTAGAGAATTAACAGAAAAATTATGCTCGGAGCTTGAAGTAAAAGAGGGAGAAAAAACTCTAGATGGAAGATTTACAGTAACAAGGGTAGAGTGTTTGGGGTCGTGTGATAATGCCCCAGCGGTTCAGATTAACGAAAAATACTATGATAAAATGAATTTTGAAAAGGCAAAAAATCTTTTAAGAAAGTTAAGGTAGATTTTTAACTTAAATAAAAAAATGTGGTTATAAACTTTCTTTTTTAGAAAGCAAAAATATAAAGATATAAGACATGGAAACAAAATTATTAACTGAGCATTATGAAAAAGACGAATTTAAAACCTTAGAAGGTTATAAGTCTCTGGGTGGTTATGAAGTTTTAAAGAAGGCTTTTAAAATGAAACCCTCTAAGATTATAGATGAAGTCAAAAAGTCTGGTCTTAGAGGTAGAGGTGGAGCTGGTTTTCCTACTGGTGTTAAGTGGGGTTTTCTTCCTGATAATGGAGAAGATCGTTTTTTACTGTGTAATGCAGATGAAGGTGAGCCCGGTACTTTCAAAGATCGTTTAATGATGGAGCGTGCTCCTCATCAACTTATAGAGGGTATGGTTATTTCTGCTTATGCCACAAACTCCAAAAAAGGTTATATTTACGTTCGTGGTGAGTATGTGGACGCTTATAATATTTTGTTGAGTGCTTTAGATGAGGCTAGAGGTTCTGGTTATCTGGGTAAAAACATTTTAAAAAGTGGTTTTGATGTTGAGTTGGATATTTATCGGGGTGCTGGAGCTTACATATGTGGTGAAGAGACAGGGATGATTTCATCGCTCGAGGGAAAGAAAGGTCACCCTAAGTTAAAACCACCTTTTCCTGCTGTAAGAGGGTATTTGAATAAGCCTACAATTGTTAATAATGTAGAAACCTTAGCTGCTGTTAAGTATATCATAAGGGATGGAGCTGATGCATATTTGAAATATGGCACCCCAAAATCTTCAGGCACTAAACTTTTTAGTGTTAGTGGAGATATCAATAAACCTGGTACTTATGAGGTTGAATTAGGTTATCCATTAATGGATCTTATAAATAAAGAATGTGGTGGTATGTTGAATGGTGGTAAGCTCAAGGGTTGTATTCCTGGTGGTTCTTCTGCTCCTATTTTAACTTATGATGAATGTAAGAAGGCTACCATGGACTATGAGTGTTTAAGTGGTATGGGTTCTATGTTAGGGTCTGGAGCTGTTATAATCTTAGATGAAACTAGGTGTATGGTAGATATGTTAAAAGTAACCTTACATTTTTATGCACATGAGTCTTGTGGTCAGTGTACTCCTTGCAGGGAGGGAACTGGCTGGCTTGAAAGAGTTGTAGATAGCATTATGGATGGTAGGGGCAGAATGCAGGATATATCATTGATGAAACAGATATCTGATAACATGGAAGCTAGAACAATTTGTGCTCTATCTGATTCAGCGGCTTGGCCCACGGTAGGTTTTATCACAAAATTTAGAGATGAATTTGAATATTACATAAACAATGGCAGATCAAAAGTAGAAAGGTTTCAAGATGTCTGAGGTTACAGTTGTAATAAATGGTGAAAGCATAAAAGTTCCAAAAGGCTCTACTGTTATTGAAGCTTTTATGAGATCTAAATTTGCTGGGGAGATTGCTCATTACTGTTGGCATCCTGGATTAAGTGTGGCTGGTGCTTGTCGCATGTGTGTGGTGGAAATTGAAGGCAACCCAAAACTTCAAATTGCTTGTAATACTGAGGTTCAAGACAACATGGTTATTTCAAATCAATCTGAAAAAGTGAAGGATGTTGTTAAATGGGCTCTGGAATTTCATCTTATAAATCATCCTTTAGATTGTCCTATATGTGATCAGGCTGGGGAATGTGGCTTGCAAGAATATTTTATGACCTATGGTAATTATGATTCAAAAATGGCTGAAAGAAAGGTCAAAAAAAGAAAGGTAGTGGATCTAGGTAAGAATGTTGTTTTGGATACTGAAAGATGTATATTGTGCTCTAGATGTGTTAGGTTTACTGACGAAGTTTCTAAGTCACATGAACTTGGTATTTTTAATCGAGGTGATAGAAGTGAAGTGGGCACTTTTAAAGACAAACCTTTGAACAATGATTATTCACTTAATGTAGTGGATATTTGTCCTGTTGGAGCTTTAACTTCTAAAGATTTTAGATTTAGGCAGAGAGTGTGGTTTTTAGACAGTTTTGAGACTGTATGCCAAGGGTGTTCTACTGGCTGCAATGTAAAAGTTTACTATAATAAGAATGGACTTTATAGAGTAACCCCATCTTATAACAAAGATATAAATTCTCATTGGATGTGTGATCATGGTAGGTTTATCTACAAATTTGCTAATTTAGAGAACAGGTTAGTTAGTGCATATAATAAAACCAAAGATGGTGTGGAGAGTTTGGTTCCTGGTGAAGCTCTTGTGGGTTTGCACAAGAAGATTGAGAATTTGGATAAGTCAAAATTTGCGCTAGTTTTAACAGCTCAATATACTACAGAAGAGTATAGGGCGTTGGTAGATTCTTTTACAAAGATGAAAGTTGATGTTTATCATTGGGATATTTCAAATAATGATTATGATGGAATTTTAATTCGTGGGGATAAAAACCCAAATACAAATGGTTTATTGAAAGTATTAAAAGAATACAAGGTTAAGACCAAATGGAATGATTTGGAAAATAAATTAACAAATGGTAAGATAGAGTACTTGTTTGTATTAGGTCCTGAGAATCAGGCTGTGTATACTGATCTTGCTGATAATATTAACTTGTTTAAGAAGGCTAAGTGTGTTGTATATATGTCTCCTACTAAGAATGTTTTGTATAAAGACTTTGCTTGGCAGATACCTATTAAATCTTTTGTTGAAAAAACGGGTACTTTTATTAATTATAAAGGTATAGAGCAAAAAATTGATGTAGGTACTATCATAGTTAAGAATGCTCTTTCAGGGGTGGATGTAGCATCAATTTTATTTAAAGGAGTTCCGGATATAAATGGCTAGAAAGATAGAAGATTGGTATTTACCGGGTATTTTAAAGGGATTAAAGATCACCATATCTAACCTGATAAAAAATTTATTTAGAAAGGGAGATATGCAGACTGTAAATTATCCTGAAAAAAAGTATCAATATGGTCCTAGGTTTAAGGGTAATCATGTTTTAACTGTCAAAAAAGATGGTTCCCTGAGGTGTACAGCTTGTATGTTATGTGCAACCAACTGCCCTGCGGACTGTATTACAATTGTGGCAAGTGAGCATTCTGACTCTTCAGTTGAAAAATATCCTATTAATTATGAAATAGACATGCTTAGGTGCGTTTTTTGTGGTTTTTGTGAAGAAGCTTGTCCTGTAGATGCTGTTAGAATGGGGCCTGAGTGGCAAACTCCTGGGATAAATGGAGCAAGTTTTATAAATGGTATTCAAGAGTTAGCTTATAGACCTCAATTAAAGGGTGGTGTTCAGACAGTCTTAGATGATGAAGATCGTATTAAAGGCGGCATCTAGATTTAAAGGTCTCAGCAAGAACTGAAAGTTGCCATGGCGAAATGCTGTGCGAAGCACAAGTGTGGCCGAGGTACTTTCAGTTTCAGAGTTGCCCAGCACTGTAACAAGATGCTGATCCATTAACTTGAAATCGGACAATCAGGCAATCAGCCAATCCTGCACCTCAAAGTCTTCCTATGTTAGATCTGTATTTCTCTAAAATATCTCCTATTAGATATAGAGATCCTGTTACTACTATTAGGTCATTTTTTTTAGATATACTTTGAGCTTTCTTTAGTGCTTTGATTGGATTTTTATAATATCTAGTTTTTGTAAGCCATTTATTATACTCTTCTTTTTTCCTTCCCATAAATTGTGCTGTGGTCAGAAAAATGTTAGATCTTTTTAGTGTTAATAAAATAGGTAGAATTTTGTCTGGATTTTTTGTTTTGCTTATGCTTGCAACTATATGCAGATTTTTGTAGCGAAATTGTTGCACAATTTCTACCAAGCTTCTTATACCTTGTTCATTATGATCTCCTGATAGATATATTTTGCATGGAGATTGTATTTTAAGTTCCGACATTCTTGCTGGCCAATTTACATTTTTTAGTTTGTGCATGTGTTCTTGTGGGTTAAATCCAAGTTGTTTGAAAGCTGTTAATGCTAGAGCCGTATTCATGGCACCTCTTTTTGAGTGAAGATTTAAAGGGCATTTTTTCTTGTACATAGTAATTGTTGTATTGAGGTTAAATTTTTTGACTGTTGTTTTGTATTGAAATTTATCGCTTATTTTCCATTTGCATTTTTTTTTGTCACAAATTTTTGTTTTTAACTTTTTTAGTTCTTTTGGTAATTTGTTGGAAATTACTAGGTTGTGTTTTTTAATAATACCAAATTTATTCTTGGCTATTTTTTCTAGAGAATTTCCCAGTATATGTTCGTGGTCGTATCCTAAGGTTGTTATAATGGATGTTTTATGAGGGATTGCATTTGTGGCATCTTTTGTACCTCCAAGTCCTATTTCAAAAATAGCCCAATCTACCTTTTTTGTTTTAAAAAATATTTGTGCTGCTATTAAGGTTAGTATTTCAAAATGGGTTAGGTTTTTTATAGCTTTCTTTATTTCTTTGAAAGTTTTTGTAAATAGCTGCTTACTTATGGGGTTTTCATTTATTGAGATTCGTTCTGTTGTGCATATCAGGTGTGGGGAAGTGTACAACCCTACATTGAAACCTTGTGATGTCAGTAGTGTTTCTAAAGTTTTGGCTACACTACCTTTTCCATTTGTACCTGCAATTAGTATTACTCTTTCGCCATTTAAAGCAGGTTTTATGTTTAATGTTTTAAGTGCAGTTTTAATAGGGCCTAAGGTTAATCTTCTAGGGACTCTATCTTTAGTTAGGCTTATGCCTTTGTTTTCTATGTATTGTATAACTTGATTAAATTTCATTTTTTATGATTATACTCAAGGTCTTCAAATGAGTCTAGAAGATGGATTGGTGTAATGCAGGACAAAGTCCAAGTGTAACCAAGACATCTTCTAAACTCAGTGTTGCCCAGCTTTGGACACTGATTCCGATCCCGTTCCATAAGGTCTTCCGAACGAGGTAAAAAATAAGGAGGCTTTGCCTATTTTCAAAGCCTTGTGGTTGCCCAGTACTGGGCATGAAGCCAACCACTCGGTGAAACAGGCACTCGGCCAAAAAAAAGCAACAAAGTCACTTTGTTTTTGGCCTCATTAACCTCACCTTTATTAAAAAACCGACCGCAGGGAGGTTATTTCAATTGGAAAATATAAAAATTTATCCCGTGAGCCAATTGAAAAAAGCAAACAAGTTCACTTTATTGGCCTCGCTCGGAAGACCTTTATGTGTTTGATTTAATTTTATATTTGTTTAATAATCTACACAGATATGCGTTTAGTTTCGTTGCTGGTTTTATTATTTGCACTTCTGCTTTCTGCTTGTGCTACAAGTGGTTTGAAGAGATTTAGTCGAATTAAAGAGGGTATGGACAAGACAGCAGTGTTGGATAAGCTGGGTTCTCCTTATGAGTCTAAAAGAAGTGATGGAATGGATATATGGCACTATAGGTTTTATGACAAAAACATTAAAATTTTCAAAGAAATACAGTTAAAAGATAATTTAGTTATTTATGTTGGGGATCCAATGGTTATTCCAAAACCCTCTAACTTAAAAGAAAGGTTAGATATAGAGTTAAAAAAACTAGCACCTCCTAAAGGTGATTTTCAGGATGTGGAAGTTAAAGAAGATAACTCTAAAAAATAAACAATAAAATAAATAGTAAAACTAACGATTTTTATAGATGTGGCAACACGCCTTGGTAGATGTACTGGCTCGGGAGGAGGGACTTGAACCCCCGACCAATTGATTAACAGTCAACTGCTCTACCAACTGAGCTACTCCCGAATACTTTCAATTGTAAGCTAAGGCAGTCTTATTGATAATAAATACTAAGTCAAGAAATTTAAGACACTCAAAAGCTAATGAGCTTGAGCAACTATTAAGCCAATACCTTTAATATTTTTAATATTTTTGGTGTTGAAAATTTAATAAACCCACACTCTAGTGTACATGTTAAGTTATACTTAGGCTCAAGATAGATCAGTGAGATTGTTGTTTATAGTTCTGAAAAACCAAGACTTTAGGTTGGGAGATAGAGTCTTAGAAATATTTTATTCTACCAATTGTTGTGTTAGAGGATGGGTGTAAGTATACTCTTAGGAGTATACACAATACGGGGGTGGTCCATGGTAAGGTCGATAGCATTTTTTTGTGCTTTAGCAGCTTCAATTGTTGCGTATCAAAATTGTACTACTAGTATTACTTCTGTAGATCAGGCTTCTGTACCATTTGAACTAACACCCGAATGTATAGGCAGTGATAATTCTGTTGCACTTAGCGTATCCTCATCGTTGCAAAATTATATTTCTTTGGAGTGTAAGAGAACTGTCCCTATTGCTGATACTCAATTTTTGGATTGTGGTGGCATTACCTTAGATAACGATGGTTCGAGTGTTCACCTTGTTGGTAATAGTGGTGTTTTATTTAATAATCTACAGCAGGACAATTATCAGTTTTTTATAAGGGTAGTTCAACTAGTTGATGGAATTAGGGAATTTGATGAAGATTACGAAGTAATCATAACAAGATGTGGTACTACAACTAATGACAACGACAACAATAATGATAACAACGACGGTGGTAATACAGGAACTACTGTTACTACAGCAACTACGGGGACTACCGTAACCACAGCAACCACAGGGACTACTGTCACTACTAATGTTGTTTGTGGTCAAGGCGTTATGTCGGGACATCCGCACCCTTCAAGCTCACAGCCAACTTGCCCTACATCACAAAAAACTCATGGTGAGATTACTTGTTATGCTGACGGAGGACCTACTTGCGAGCAACAAAGAAACAATAATGTTTGTACAGAATGTACAGCTACTTGTGGAGTTCCTACTAACAAATCTATTACATGTGGTGCAGACAATGGTGCTGCTGGTGATGCTACAAATTATGCAAGCTCAAGTAGGCCTACGTGTGTTGCTGATGAAAAACAATTCTGTGCTACTACTTGTTATAGGGCTGAGCAGACTTGCGAGCAAAAAAGGCAACTCCAAGCTATGCCAAACTGTTGGGAATGTCAGAGTGTTTGTGGTGAACCTACACCTGCACCTAATGCTGATCCTGAGATGTGTATACGCTTTTAAAATTAGCAAATTTGTGTTTGTGAAAAAATAAAAAGGGGTCAGTTGTGATAAGGCCTGTAGTATTTTTTTTATGTTTAGTGGTTTCAATTTTTGCATATCAAAATTGTACTACTGATATTACTTCTGTGAATCATGCTTCATCTATGCCATTTATGATAACACCTGGGTGTATAGATGATAGTAAGGCTGTTACACTTAATGTGGCTTCATTATTAGACGATACTTTTTTTCAGTGTAAGAGAACTGTCCCTATTGCTGATACTCAATTTTTGGATTGTGGTGGTATTACCTTAGATAACGATGGTTCAAACACCTATCCCATTGGTGATAGCGGCATTTTGTTTAATAATTTAGATAAAGAGCATTATAAGTTTTTTATAAGGTCAGTTCAATTAGTTGATGGTACAAGAAAGTTTGGCCAGGAGTATGAAGTAGATATGAAAAAATGTGGCACTTAAGCTACCAATCTTAGGCTATCAATGTTGTATTTAGTGCTACCCCAACGAGTACTTGTGGCCCGCCTACTTTAAACCCCAACGCTTCTCCCAGCTGCAGGTCTTAAACACGCTCATTCTCTACGAATTGTGTCTTATCCAAAGACATCATTCCGGGAGAATAAAAAATACTGATATTTCTAAAAAAAGTTATAGCAATGTGTATCTTGTTTGCTATGATCTTGCTTCATGGGATGGGGCTTTCGAAACAAAAACTCTCACAGGGGTATTGACAGTAGTGCTGTTGGTGGAGTTGCTGATAAAGAAGCTAATACTAAAAACACTAGTAATAACGAATATTTAGCTGTACCCCCCCCCTCTAAAATTCCGCATAGAGGTTTAAAGTTACGTTTAAATAATGCATATTTCAAACAGAATAAAAGTTTGTTTAAGCCTCTATTAAAATGCCTCCGCCTGCAAGGTGGTGGGTACTCTACTGGTGGTAAATGCCCCCACCTGCAAGGTGGTGGTTTTACTTTAATAGAGACTGTAGTTGGTTTAGCTTTAGTATCCATATCTGGTTTTGTAGTTACATTTATATCTGGTCAGATGAACACGGCATCTAAGTTGACTGATGATTCCTATGAATGTGCAGCTATAGCTACTAATGTAATGGAGAGATTTTCTCAGGGTGGCTTAGAACCTATTGTTTTGCTTAACTCCGAACACTTTCCTGGTACTCCTCCTACTGATTTTGAAGCAGCTATAGAAGAAAGAAGCACTATATCTGTAAACACTAGTGGAGAGGCTACTCATAATGCTGGTCCTAATCTTGTTATAGAGCCTCATGGTAGTAATAGTCACATTACTTTGAAAGTAGATAAGTTTCATAGAGGTAGTGGTGTTAGTTTAGTAGAAGATTTATTTAACGAGTATCGTTCTACCATATGTCCATCTAATGTAGATAACCTGACCTTTGATCTTGCCGATGATATGGTGATTACCTACGAGGCTGGTAACACTGCTAAGCTGATAGACTTACATAAGAAGCTAGATGATGTAAAACCAGCAACTCCAGGACCTGAACCTGATTACTATAAGGAAATGGCTGATGCTAATTTATCTTCTAATCATTATGCTTGGGATACTTTTACCTCTGAGTACTTATATGGTTTATCCAAGAGTCTCAAAAATGCCTTAAATTTGCATCTCTTAGCAGGTTTTACTGATTATAGTACTAGTTATACTAATACTGCTCAGCCATATGATGTGAAGATAGGTATAAGGCCTTGGAGTTTATCTAATCGTAGTGCTCTTGGTTGTACTGATACTAAGGTTCATCCAGCAGTCTTTCTAAGACCTCATTCTAAGTACGATAGATACATTACAGATAGTGTTTTAGGCACCAACGAATTAGAGAGACAGAATAAGATTGGTTATAAGCTGGAGAGGAGTCTAACTTCAGCCCAGATGAGGTCAGATGTAGGTTTGAAGTTATTTGTTGAAGTTAAAACAAGACCTGGTGTGGATAAGTTAGAAAGATCCTGTAAGTCAAATAAGTTATTTGCTTATGCTAACAGCTTTGCAGTTCCTCCATCTAGAAGACCTGTATATGTTCACCATGACAGAGAGATTAAAGATGGTTCTAATGATTTTATAGCTTCCACAACTCACCCTCTTCAAAACAACCCTGGTTTAAATGTTGGTTATAAGTATGGTGCTGCTGATTCTATCCCTACTAAGCCTGATGGTAATGCTCATACTACTCTTAGTGATTATGCTGATGAATTGACATTGAACTTTAGGAATATTGGTAAGGTTTGGAGAGATGTAAACAACCCTAGTTCCTTTGCTGATGATGAGGAAGATTTTAGAGGAGTCTTTTTATGTGGTTTTGATAAGAGTAGTTTTGAGGACTGTGTTAAAGGCCCCCCCGATTGTGATGATATAGCAGGTTTAAGCTCCTATAGGCCTTTTGGTAATGGTGGTGTACATAAGCTTGGTATAAGAAGAAGTGGTACTGAGTATGGTAGTACGGATGGCAGTACAAGTTCACCTAGGTGGGATTTATGTGAGAACTTTAAGCTTACCTCTAGTCAACCTAATCGTGCTTCATTGATAGCTAGTTTATCTAGCGTAGATGATGGTAAGTTAGGACTTGAGTTAGATAATTTAAATGTATCCAGTTGGCCTGATGAAGATCAGGATGCTGATTATAGAGTTAGATTTAAGTTAGTAGATGAATATGGTAATGATTACTCTGCCACAGAAAACGGACAGATACAGAGTGATGATTATACAGAGGAGCATAGGGTTTTTGCCTACAACTGTGCACAGTTTGGTAATACTCATGCTTCTGGCATCTACGCAACTCCTCCCAAAAACTGTGGTGTTACAAATCCTGATCCTAATATTGCTAAGTACAACCGTAGGATAGATAATCCATTTTATAATGCTCGGAGTGATTGTGAGCATACATTTAATCTATTATTAGGTAATGGTATAACTAACGGTACATCTAGTTGTGTAAAGCTTAGTAATATTAGAATTTACAATAATTATTTTGATGATTCCATAGAGGAGAGGACAGGTCCTGCGAACAGCCCTGTTCGTCCTGTTAATGGTACTGGAGTTACCTGTGATTATTGGGTTGAGCAGTGTGTAAACGATGGTACAGCCTGTGTGCAATGTGGCCAAGGTTATATGCGTGATTACCCTGAGACCACCAGACAATCTTGTCATGGAGGTTCTGCAAGCTTAGGTGGAGTTACCTGTTATAAGGCTGGTGTAAATTGTTGTAGTGGTGTTAACAACTACAATCCTTTTCTTTGTCCTACAGGAGGTCCTTGTACTAACTGTTCTCATCCTCTTGATTCTTTAAATAGGACAGTGGATCGTTCATGTCCTAGTAGTGTGAGTTGTGGATTTAATGAGGATCCTACATGTGGAGCTACCTGTAATACCAATGGTCTAGGTTGTGGTATTTGTACAGGGGCTACGCCTTGTAATACCCCTAATTGTTTTAGTTGTAGTTTTGGTACTCCTGGTGTCTGTCAGTATAAGTGTGGTGGTGGTACTCCGTACTGTGATGGTGCTAGTAATTGTGTTGAGTGTCTTAATGACGGTCACTGTGGTGGTGATATATGTTGTTCTTACAGTTGTAGGGCCCCATGTAATGCAAGTTCTAATAACTGCGAAGAATGCCACGGTCCATGCTCATCTCCAGTTAATAGATGTTCAGGCGGCAAGGTATGTGATGGTAGTGGAGGTTGTGTAGATCCTCCACCCCCGCCACCGCCTCCTCCAGTGTGTACTCCTAATCCATGCCCAACTGGTCAGACTTGTTGTCCTGATAATCAGTGCAGAACTAATTGTTGTTCTGTTGCTTGTGATGATGATGGCGACTGCAATGCAGGTAAAACATGTCAAGATGCAGGACAATGTAGTGCTAGTTGTGTTACTTGTGTTGGTGGTGTTGGTTGTAATAGTGATGCTGACTGTCCTGGTGGAGTATGTCAAGGTGCAGGAAATTGTGGCTCTAGTTGTTGTCCTGTTACTTGTAATAGTAATAGTGACTGCGGTGCAGGCAAATCTTGTAGCGATGCAGGAACTTGTAGTTCCAGTTGTGTAGATAATCCATGTCCTTCTGGTCAAGTTAGGTGTGGTGCAATTTGCAAAACTCCTACTTGTAGTGGGGCTGGTGACTGTGCTGTTCCAACCCCAACATGTCAAAATCCAGGGACTTGTACTTCTATTTGTGTTACTTGTTCAGGCGCACAACCAGATTGTGCTGCCACTTGTCAGGCTGTTATATGTGGTAGTGGAGGTTGGGAATGCGATACAAGTAGTGGATGTCCAACTGGAGAAAACTGTTGTACTGGTGTGAATCCTCCAGTTTGTAAAGCTCCTTGTGTTGCAAATAATGCTGCATGTGAACAGTGTGCCGATAACTGTGCATCTCCAACATCAAAATGTGTACCTCCTCAAATATGTAATGGTAGCGGTACTTGCTATATTCCTCAAACTTGTGGATCACGAATAACCGATCCCGAATGTCAACAGTGCACTGATCCTAACAGTACAACTGAAATTCCAAGAAATAAGTCGGGGGGTTGTCGCTCCTGTGGAATATGTAATGGTGGAATTTGTAATGAACCGTCAACCTGTCCTCCATGTTCAGGCACACCACCAACTTGCGATAGCGATAATTGTGAGACTGCTCAATGTAAAAACGGAAGTTGGGTATGCGAACAAGGCCCATCAACTTGTACTGCCAATCCGGCTACATGTACCACATGCCCTAAGCTGTGTGGCACTCCGGTTACAGGACAACCAACTTGTGTATCAAATACAGCTACATGTACCACATGCGATAAACCATGTGGTACTCCACAAACATGCCCACCAGGAACAACATGTGACGGTAGTGGTGGTTGTGTCCCTGTTTGCAGCACCCCTTGCTCTAGCAATGCAGATTGTGGTTGTGGTGGAACATGTGACGCTGGTACAGGATGTTGTACTTCAACTGGTCCTACCTGTTCTGGAGCTACTCCAAACTGTTGTCCTGGTAGTCCTCCAACCTGCAAAGCGAGTTGTGGTGTTACCTGTGGCAGTGGTAGTATGTCGGGTTATCCTAATACTTCTGATCCGAGTTGTAATGCTACAAGTAGGAGCGAAAGTGGTGTAGAATGTTGGACTAATACAAATTGTGGTGCAACTGAGGTATGTGATTGCTGCCCTTGGCAATGTACTGAAATAAGGTGTGAGAATCACCACGACTGCCCTACACCCTACCAGTGCACGGTTAATGTCTTTGACGCAAGCATGACAGGGCATTGTTATACCATTTAAGGTATTGTTATTATTGATATGTTTTAGCTAAAACACACTCTTCTTTTCCTTATCACTTTGATAACCCTTTAACACCTATAATCTGTGCGAAAACAAATTCGACCACCGCCAAGAACCAAGCGAAACTCGGTTTATTATCGGTGGTTAGCTCTCAGTGTCCTCGCAGTTACTGCGTTGGAAACTGTCGAAAGATCTAAAGGAGCAGCACCTACATCAGAGTATTCAGAAACAACTCCAACCGTGTATTGCATTGCTTCCGATGCATCTACAAACATACCATACTTATAAGAACCACCAATCTTAATCAATCTATCAGGATGTGGGTTACTACTATTACAGTAACCATATTTGTGAGTTTCATCGATCCCATCCACAGTGTCGCAAAGCTCAGATCTTAAAATTTGCTTGTCTGCACTAAATAAAGGGATAAATTGACTCAATCTAGAATAAGCCATTATAGTTCCAATGGGTTCATCACTACGATTACCACCGTACCCATAAGCAAAGGTAGTAACATTCGTCCAGTATATTGTGTTCCTAAGTGATTCTACGGACGCTCCCGCTTCTATCAGAGTATCCACATCATGATGTAGTCGTAAAACATGACCAATTTCATGTGCAAGAAGATTTCTAGCAGCAGTAGCACGAGATTCAAGTTGTGTTTCACCAAGACTCATATCAAACAAACCCGAAGAGACTGGCATAGCAAGTGAAGAACTCCATCTAGCTGAAACAGGGAAGTGTCTAAGACCATCACCTATCACCGCATATCCTCCACCATATGGAACCATTACAACAAATATATCAACAGGATGTTTTTTGCGAATGATCGGAATTAATTCTGAAATAGCTTGTGCTTCGCTTCCAAGCCCAGTTTGAGGGTTAACTACGTTTTCTATGGTAGGGAGATCACAATACAAATACCCTCTATAATCAGAAAAAGGGCCAATCACAGAAACTCTAAATTCAACATTCACCCCGGAGTATTGAAACATCTTGTTTAAGCCTTTAATAACTTTATCTTCGAAATATGTACGCCAATCACCACTAGCATTTTCAAAAAGAACATCCGAAGTAACAAACGCAAGATCAATAACATGCCTTGTACCAGGATCGGTTTTTTCTAAGTGAGTCATATCAGCATCATTATTTGCATCGAACATTGCCATATCAAAGGCAATGTCTCCTGATGGAGGTAAAAATGTATCCAGCATCTTATCAGTCTCACATATAAAGTGATCTAACTCTTCTGCATCATTATACTGATCATAATTTGCGGCAGATTGTGCATATCCTAGATCACAAGAGGTTGGCTTATACAGCCCACCATGTATTCCTTGATAAAAGGTTGCGGTGTCCTCTAAATAAGAGTTAATAGAGCTACTACTTGCAACTTTAGATACATCAGTTTTTTTAGCAAAGTTTGTGACTATAATATTATAAGGGACATGAAAACCATAGATCCTTCCATCTTCATGTGTGTGATCATAAGGAGAATCTATGGTAATAACAGTCTTACCTCCAACATGACTTACCGATACTAGGTCCAAACCTATAGCACCATCCGTATTCACATGATCAACCTTTCTTGAGCTGTATTCAGGTTTTACAGAAATTTCTACCATCTCTAAAATATCTTCCTTGGTAATCTCTCGCCACTCACCGGAGTCAGATAAATACACTACCTCTAAATCAAAATAAATCTTTATAACTGAAGTCGGGTCAAAGTTTGACTCGATCATCTCTCTTCCACCCCTAGGGGTAAAAGTAAACACCACTTGAGGAATTCTAATGCAGTCCTTCGAACCATTTTCATTTGTTAGCTCAAAGTATCCAGAAGCATTCTCTTCACACAGAGTGCTAATATTAGGTGTTGAAAATGAAGAATATTCCTTGTTGATTAGTGCAAGATAGTTTTCTGTATTAGTAGCATTTGCAATCTTTGAAGCATCTGAAGAGCTAACATAGTTTTTTACTTTTACTGAGTAACTTCCAGCAGGATAACTTGAAATTGGAGTTAAGATAAAAAATGAGCTTTCATCTTCTTCAACTCCAGCTTCTATCTGAAATCTAAAAGTACCAGTTAATAAATTCTCACTGTTTATGTTTAACTCTATCATGTTTCTTGCAAAAGCCGCTGTTAGACCTTCATAACGAGAAGAGTCTATATAACTGACCCTCCCATCGAAGGTTACTTTTATAGAGTGATCTGAGATTGTAGATGTATCTTCTACAGTGTTACCTTCTTCATCAAGATAACTAATAGTAGGAAGTGTAAGCTTAATACAATCCGTCATAACACTTGAGTTTTGAAGCTCAAAATAACCTTCCTCTCCTCTACTGCAGGGGGTGTGTACATTGAAAGAAGACAAAGACTGTGACATATCATTAACCCTGCTAAGATACTGAGCTCTGTTAGTACTAGCAGCTATCTTAGATATATCAGCCTTCTTTGCATAGTTACTTACACCAACTACATAATCTCCAGCAGGATAGGTGGTTTTCGGAGTCAGAGTGAAAGATGCCTCATCACTTGAAACCTCTATAGTAAAAACAAATCCAACATCTAAAAGATCTACATTGCCTAACTTTATATCAACCATCTTAACCACATTTTCGGAAGTTAGATTTCCATGCTCACTTGTACTAATGAAGCTTACAGGCTCTTCAAATGTTACTTTTATAGAATGATCTGAGATATCATTTGTGTTCGTAACAACATTACCTTCACTATCAAGATAACTAACTGTAGGAGGGTCTATGAGCTGTATGCAATTACTAGCACTGTTAGTACCACCAGCACTGTTAGTGCCACCAGTTAGCTGAAAATATCCTGATTCTCCTCTAGTACAGGGAGTTTCTACTATTGGGACTGGCTCAGGCTCTGTTACATCACTACATGAAGATAAGCCTAGTGTAGCTAGTATTAACATAGCTCCATTTAAAACAGGCTTTATCCTAGAGGTTACTAAGTTTGATCTTGTTAGGTTTCTTGCTAGTTTTAATCTTTTAATGGGAGTAAATGAAAAAAGAAGTCCTGCTATAGAAAATGTAGAACTTCCTTCGTTAGATAATGTGGGATTATTATCAGGATGTTGAACTTGAACATTGGAATTGTTTAAATCTAAACTCTCTAGGGCAGAACTACCATAAGATTTGTAGTCACCTTCACCAGTATTACTAATATTTACGAGTGGAGTATCCACCACCAGTGGAGTATCCACTACGAGTGGTGTAACCACACTGAAGCCAAGGGTGTTACAAAATGACCTGTTGGTATTTGAATTAGAGGAACATAGAGATGATACAAACTGAAGTATGCTTTCAGTACAATCTTCAGTATCAATTAATAAATTTCCATTAGAATCTGTCTTTTGTAGTTTATTGAAAAATTCTTGTGAAGATAGACTGTTTGCTTCAATTTTAGCAACTTCCTGTAACACCTCACATGAAGATACTGCATTTTCTGCTAATCTAAGATCAGTTGTACTAGGATCTGTGAAGGTATCAAATTCACCTAGACCTTGTTGAGCATGAGCAGAAGTGTATACTCCACTGGTGGTGGATACTCCACTGGTGAAGGAGAGAATAAAAAATAACAGAGGTGCTATTTTTCTAGTTAGGCTAAAAGTAAAGTTTAAATACATGTACATATAAAATAAGTATAAGGTCTTCCTAATCAAGCTAAAAGATAGATTGGTGAAATGTAAGACAAAGTCCAAATGTAGCCAAGACATCTTTTAGTTTGATGGTTGCCCAGCTCTGGAACACGATGCCGATCCTGTAACTCTTGGTTTTTAAGTAAAGCGAGTAGAGCTGATTGTCTTGAGTGCTTTTGTAGCATAGATGGATGAATTTTGCAATAATAACCTAAGGTTATGTAAAATAGTTTATAGTGACAGTATTAGCTGTGAGGTCCACCAGGAAACAGCCATTCGGTAAAAACCGACCGCAGGGAGGTTATTTCAATTGGATAATATAAAGGTTTATCCCGTAAGCCAATTGAACCAAGGAAAGCAAAGCTTCCCTTATTTGCCTCATTCGGAAGACCTTAAGTGACGGGATCGGCATCAGTGTCCAAAGCTGGGCAACCACTCGGCCAAAAAAGTTTCTTTGCTTCGCTTCGTGCTTTGCACATCTGCTACGCCAATCAACTTTTATCGGCCTCATTGGAAAACCTTAAGTGACGGGATTGGCATCGTGTTCCGGAGCTGGGCAACCACTAAGTCAAAAAAAGTGAACAAGTCCACTTGTTTTTGCCTTAGTTTGGAAGACCTTTAATGTAATTTCTTTAAATCAGATAAGGAAAGTCTCATGTGCTAAAAGTGCCTCGATGTGAGAACAGTGCCTGGTTGTTGATACTTGTAATGGTCTCTGTTGGGTGTTAGTGTTGCGCTTAGTATTTCACTTGATATTTCACGAAGGGATAATATGCTCAGGTCTATAGTTTTATTGTGTGCTTTACTTGCCTCAATTTTATTTGGCTATCGAAACTGCAATACCCAACAATTTAGCAGAGATCCATCTTCTTTCTCATTATTTGAATTTACACCCAAATGTATAGGTGATGATAATACTGTTACACTCAAAATTGATCCTGTAGCTGTTGATAATATTTTGCTTAAGTGCAAAAGAATTGAACCTATAATAGATACAGATTTTTTGAGTTGTGATGAAATTGCACTAGATAATGATGGTGCAAACACCTTAATCTCAGTAGATAATATTGTATTTACTAACCTAACTAATGATTTTTATGAACTTTCCATCAGAACATTTCAATTAATTGATGAAAAAGAACAGATAGACGATCACAATGTATCTATAGAAAGATGTGTAACCGAAACAACTGAAACAACCACTACCACAGACAATACTGAAGGTGTAACTTGTGATACAAAAAGAGGTGGGGATAGTTGTAAAGTATGTGATAATCCTAATAGTTTAACTGAAATGCCGAGGGATCGAACTTGTCCTCCTGCTCAGAGCTGTGTAGGTGGTGTTTGTAAGAACACCGAATGCCCAACATGCCTAGGTTGTCAGGTTTGTAATACCACTACTAAACAATGTGAAGATCACAACATCTCTTGTAGCGGTGATTGTAACATATGTAACAACGGAGTTTGTAATGGGGCTACAACTTGCGAAGCAAAGAAGGTTGGGGATACTTGTAAAGTTTGTGATGATCCTAATAGCTGCACAGAGGAGCCTAGGGCTGTCTCAATTACTTGTGGCAGTGGTGCTATGTATCAGTACAAATATGATGAATCAAACAAACCAACTTGCCCTACATCACAAAAAACACTTTGTGGTGTCACTTGTTACGGTGGTGGAGGTCTTACTTGCGAACAGAGGAGAAGTGAGAACAGTTGCACAGAATGTAAAACGGTCTGTGGCTTTCCTACAAATAAAACAATCACCTGTGGCATAGACAATGGATCTGTAGGTGATGCCAAAAGCTACCCAAGCACAGCAATGCCAACCTGTGTTGCTGCTCAAAAAACATTTTGTGGAACAACTACATGCTATAGGCCTGCTAGGACTTGCAACCAAAAGTTAGCAGATAAACCCAAGTCACAATGCTGGATGTGCGAGGATACTTGTGGAGATCCAGTTTTAAACCCAGACTCTCCTGATATCTGTAAATCACTTTAAAAGCTTTACCCTAAAAAAAGACTTAATCACTGAGGTAAATATAGATGTCGAGTGGTAAATTATATTTATGTGGTTTATGTACCCACCTCCACTATGTGTCCATGTAACCGGCGCTTCTTCGTATTTAAGGTTAAATTTTTTAGCCAGCATTAAAGCTTCTACACAAAACGCTGCATTATGGGATCTGATGTGTGCAAAAATTTTCTTAGCTGCTTTATTTCTAAAAGCTTTGAATGCACACTGAGTATCAGTCGCCGTAATTCCAGTTATATTTCTTACCAAAATATTAAATACTTTACTTGCACACTTTCTTATAAAAGGGTTTTTGGTATTGGTTTTGCCCATTGCCCTGTTACCTAATAGTATGTCAATATCCTTGTTTGAGTTTAGATGTTCCAAAAATTTTAAGACATAAGTAAGAGGGATAGGGATATCTGCATCGGTTACAAATATATACTCACCTTGGGCAGCATCTACCCCCATTTTAATCGCATATCCAGGTCCTAGCTGTACATCGTTTGCTATGATTTTGAACATCTTACAATTATTGGTAAGTTTTTTTGCTATTTGTACAGTGTTATCTTTTGATTTTTCTATAATAATAATAATTTCTATTTCTAGATTTAATTTTGCAAAAAAACTTTTAAAATCTTGTATTGATTTAGGAAGCCTTTTTTCTTCGTTATATGCTGGTATTACCAATGATATCATTTTAAGCTTGCCTGTGTTTAACCTTTTAAAAAAATAAACTTCTTGTTATTATGTGAAGTTGATAAAGGATAAAAATTTACTTTTAGGTGTTTTTTGTGTCAATACTTTTTGTTTTATTAATAGGTTCAGCTTTTGCTGAGCTTACCCCTGTCCATCTTACCTCCAAGGTAGAGGGTAATTTATTACGATGGTGGGATGAAAATAGTGTAGTAGAGCGCTATAAAAATATGGATGGTATTAACAAAACCCTCTTTATGACGGAGAGGGTTTTTAGAAAAGGTGACTACGCAAGTTGCCTTGGACTGATTTCTAATTTATTAAAAAATCACCCAAATGAAGCCACTTTCATTAAACCTTGGATTTTAAACAAACAACTTAAATGTGCGCTTAAAATAATAAAAAAAGATAAACGATCTTTGTTAAAACAAGGAAATCCTGATATTTCTTGGTTTACGCAAGTATTAGATAGCATCCGTGCCAGGCACCTAAATGCAGGCACCTATTCAAAACCCCTTAAACTTTCTTGGACAGATGCTCACATTGAACTTTTAGATTTATATACTAAAACAAAACATAAGCTAGCATACAATGTTTTAGATAAACTTTTTGACAATAAAAATTATTGGGAGAATAGCCCTAAGTTTCAATCGCAGATATATTCTATGGTTAGTGATTTAACTTCTCAGGATTTAAACTCATCTGTAGCTTATTTACATAGAAGTCTTAGTATTAAAGATAATGATGAGGTTCTATCGAAGCTTGAATCTTTACAAAATAAAAATTTTTTAGGTGAGCAAGACAGATTGATTTACCCAAAAAAACCAGAACAGTTAGTAGATACAAGTAATACTTTTCTGTCAAAAGAAGAACAAAAGCTTGTTGACAAACTATCTAACGGAAAAAGTAATGTTTTAGATTTTTTAAAAAATTATTTTTTACTTTTAGAAAGTTATCCAGGTAGCATTCATCTTACATGGGCTAGCAAAAATGCCGTAGATATATATGTTAGATTATTTAAAAGAAGCAAACTTAATTTAACAAAAAAGCAGGCTAATTTACTAGTTACTGATAATATTAATCTAGTATCTAAGGACTTTATATTAGATCTTTCCAGCAAATTATATTGGTCCCAAGTTTATGATGAAGCTTATAATTTATTAAAAACTTCCTTTGAAAAAAACATTCCTGGATTTTTTTATGATGATTTCTTGTTTCAAACAGCTAGGGCTGCTTATACGGTGAATGACACTAATTTTGCAAAGTCTGTATATATAAAATTAATTAATCAATACTCTGGCTCCGAATTTGTTTCAGAGTCCCTGTTTAGATTGGGTTTAATTCACATTAAACTTAAAGATTTTTCTGGTGCAGCGGGCATTTTTGAAAAACTTCTTTTAAAGGATGATGAGGACTTAAAGCTAGGTACCATGTATTGGTTGTGGGTAAGTTTGATAAAACAAAAGGGCAAAGAGAAGGCTTCTGAGATTTCCAAACAAATTTTGGAAGAGTACCCTTTGACATATTATTCAATGAAGGTAAGAGCTCATTACAATGATGGCAAGCTTGCTAATTTTATTTCAAATAAGCCTGATGCTACACTAAAGCTGTTATATACCAGTGCAGAAACACAAGCTTTTGAAAGGCTTCAATATTTGCTAAATGTGGGTTGGTTTGATGAAGCTGGTTTGGAAATAGAATCTCTATCTGACTTTGAAAATCCTACTATTATGGCTTTGAAAGCAAAATATTGGTATATAGCCGGAGATTTTCTTAAAGCTACCAAGCTTATACAAAGGGCCTGGGAGTTGGATAAATCTTTGGTTAACAGTAGTTTTATTAAGTTTACTTATCCTTATGAATTTGTAGGTATAATAAAGAGTAATATAGAAAAGTTCAAGTATCCTTTTAGCTATGAAATTCCGCTTAGTATTATTAGGCAGGAGAGTTTATTTAAGGTAGATGCTATAAGTCCTGCCGGAGCATTTGGTCTTATGCAGCTGACTCCTGGTACTTTGAAGGAAACCGCTAGTTTGGCTAAGGTGGATTTAAATAGGGATGATTTTGGCCAGAATATTATGTTGGGCATGGGCTATATTAATCGTATGTTGAAGGCTTTTGATAACCATTTGCCCCAGGCATTGGCGGCCTATAATGCTGGCATAGGTAGATACCGTGCTTGGCTTTTGGCCTATAAAATTAAATTGAAATCTTCCGTAGAGTATATTGATGAGCTTTGGATTGAGGACCTGCCATATGCAGAAACGAGGTTTTATGTCAAAGCAATTCTTAGAACAATTTTGATGTATAGGGTATTGGATAATCAGGTTGTTGATATGAAAAAACCTTTCTGGTAGCCTTAAGCTTTGATACAATTGTTCTTAATGGGATGGGGATACAGATGAGAGTTTTAATTTTACCGATTGTTTTGTTCTTAACGGGATGTGCTTCTATTTACGAGAGGGGTTTAACTACTTCTAATGATCGTACTGTTGCTGTAGCTAAAAGTAATTTTAGTAAACTAAGGGGCCCTCATTATTCAGAGCCGTTTTCTACCCCTGTGCCTGACTATATGAATGAGTTGGTTCAGAAGTGGCTAAATTATTTCCAGGGGGATGGCAGAGAGTACATGAACATGTACTTGGCCAGATATCCTAAATACTCCCGTTTGATGAAGTCTATTTTGAAAGAGCATAATTTGCCTGAGGATCTTATTTATGTTGTATTTATAGAATCTGGGTTTAGTAGTAAAGCTAGAAGTAGAGCTTCTGCTGTTGGGTATTGGCAGTTTGTCAGAGGCACGGGGCGTGCTTATGGTTTGAAAGTCAATGTATATGTTGATGAGAGAAGAGATCCTGAGTTAGCTACGATAGCTGCTGCTAATTATTTTAAAAGTCTATATAGTTTGTTTGGTGATTGGTATTTGAGTATGGCTGCTTATAATGCTGGTGAAAATAAGATTAAGCGTGTGGTTATGAGAAATCATACTCGTAATTTTTGGGATTTGGTAGAAAACAAACAGCTTCCTAGAGAAACCATGAACTATGTTCCTAAGTATCTTGCGGCCAGATTAATAGCTAAGAATCCTTCTAGCTATGGTTTTTATAACATAGAGGATGAACCACCTTTGCAATATGAAAAACTGGATTTAAAAAAATCAATTAGTCTAAGTAAGCTTGCTAAACACTCTGGAATTTCTCTAAAAACCCTGAAAACTCTTAACCCTAGTATTCTTAGAGATTATGTGCCTTTCTCTAGGAATGATCAGTATATGAAGGTTCCTGTTGATACTAGAAGTAAGGTTGCTGCAGTTTTAGATAAAAGCCATGTTAGTAAAAAAGTTTATGCCAGATCACACGATCTTTATGTGGTAAGAAGGGGTGATACTTTATCTGGTATAGCTCTTAAGTTTGGTACTAAAGTGTCTGAGCTTAGAAACTTGAACAATCTAAACAGAAGAGGCTTTATAAAAGCTGGTCAAAAACTGCGAGTTTACAGAGGTTCTTCTGCTGGTGGCAAAAAGATACATATTGTAAGAAGAGGTGATACCCTGAGCCATATTGCTAGAAGATATAAGGTTTCATTATCTCAACTGTACAAAGCTAACACTTTAAATAAGAGCGCTAAAATTTTAGTTGGAAGAAAAATTGTAATCCCAAATTAAAGGCCCTTCGCTGATGCTGAAAATGCCTTGGCGAAATGCTTAGACGAAGTCCAAATGTAGCCAAAGGTGTTTTCAGTATCAGAGTTGTGCAGAGAACCGGCCCCCGAGAATTTTTTGTTTTGTCGATACCTTAGAGATAGAAAACAAACTTTGTTTATAGCGTGGTTCCTGAGAGATTTTAGGTAGCTCGGTATTCAGGCAACCTGGCAAAGCCTAAACTTTGTCTATAGTTTTTATAATTTCATCAAACGAGTCTAGTGATTTGGATTGTGTGTAGGGGATACCCACTTCAGATCCTTGTGCAATGGCTTTTAGGAATGGTATTTGCGAAATAATATGGATATTCTTTTCTTGTAGGTATTTGTTCAAACTTCCTTTTGGAAATAGCTCTAACTTTTTATTTTCATCTGATAGAAAATAGGACATATTTTCTACGACACCTAGGATAGGGATTTTTACTGTATTGAACATGTCTATTGATTTAATTACATCAGATAATGCAATGTTTTGAGGTGTGGTTACTATTATTGCACCTGATACTTTGAACTTTTGTGCTATGGTAAGTTGTATGTCGCCTGTTCCGGGTGGTAGATCGACTATTAGATAATCCAGGTTACCCCATAATATATCATCAAAAAACTGACTTACTGCTTTAAATAGCATAGGTCCTCGCCATATCACAGCGCTAGTTTCTTCCACCAAAAATCCTATACTCATTAACTTTACGCCATATTGTTCTAAGGGAAGCATTTTGTTATCTTTTACTGTTATTCTACTATTAATTTTGCCAAACATTCTGGGTATACTAGGGCCGTGTATGTCGCAGTCAATTAGGCCTACCTTCTTATTTTTTTTAGAAAGTGCTACAGAAAGTAAACTAGCGACTGTGCTTTTGCCTACTCCCCCTTTGCCTGAAGCTACTAAAATAATTTTTTTTGTATCCATACACCAAGTGTTTTATCTCATCTAGGATATAAAGGGTATATTTCGTTTTATAAAAATCTTGAAATATAGAGATTATACGGATTAGATAGTTACATGCTGGATAATATGAAGACATTGATATCACTGTGTAAAAGGAGAGGTTTTGTTTTCCAGAGTTCAGAAGTCTATGGTGGTATCAATGCTTGTTATGATTATGGTCCTATTGGAGTTTATTTAAAAAACAATGTAAAAAAGCTTTGGTGGGATTCTATGACCAGCAGGATAGATATTGTAGGTTTAGATTCCGCAATATTGATGCATCCTACTGTTTGGAAGGCTTCAGGGCACATTGATGGATTTTCAGATCCACTTGTTCAGTGTAAGGGGTGCAAGGCCAGGCACAGATTAGATAATATGTCAGATCATAAAAAGTGTCCTACTTGTGGTAGTTCGGATTTGACCGAGCCGCGTGATTTCAATTTAATGTTTAGAACATTTATGGGCCCTCTGGAGGAGCAGGAGATTTATTTAAGGCCTGAGACTGCTCAGGGTATATATGTTAATTTTGAAAATGTCAGAACAACTATGAGGCTAAAAGTACCATTTGGAATTGCACAGATAGGAAAAGCATTTAGAAATGAAATTACACCAGAGAATTTTATTTTCAGAACTCGTGAGTTTGAGCAAATGGAGATGCAATATTTTGTAGAGCCTGGAAACGATGAGAAATCTTTCGAAAACTGGAAAAATATAAGAATGGATTTTTATAAAGCTTTAGGGCTTGAGCTGAGATTTAAAGAACATAGCCCAGATGAGTTGGCACACTATGCAAAAAGTGCAGGTGACATAGAATATAAATTTCCATTTGGGTGGCATGAGCTAGAGGGAATACATAATAGAACTGACTATGATTTGAAAAAGCACCAGGAGTTTTCTAAAAAAAGTTTCAGTTATTTTAAAGATCAAGATACTAAATTTGTTCCCTATGTTGTGGAGACATCGGTTGGGTGTGACAGACTGGTCTTGGCTATTTTATGTAGCGCTTATTTCGAAGAGAAATTATCAGACGATATTCGAGTGGTTATGAAGTTTCCATTTGACATTGCTCCGATAAAAGTTGCGGTACTTCCACTTTCGAAAAAACCAGGGCTTATAGAAGTAGCACAAAATATTTATAAAGAATTGTCTGAAAGTTTTTCTACTCAGTATGATGATACGGGCAGTATAGGTAAAAGATATAGAAGGCAGGATGAAATTGGTACACCATTTTGTGTTACGGTAGACTTTGACACCTTGAATGATAAGATGGTCACTGTGAGAAACAGAGATACTATGACGCAGGATCGAGTTCCAGCTACCCAGATCTCTAAAATGTTAAAATAACACTTGAGTGTCATTTGTTTGGATATAATAATTGTTGTTGTGATGAGTTTGATGACACGTGTGGAGCTGGGCAACCACTCGGTGAAACAGGCGCCCACCTTTATTGAAAGATGTTTTGGCTTCACTTGCACTAAAGTGCAATCGTTTCGCCAACCCACCTTATTGACCTCGCTAGGAAGACCTTTATGAAGATTAAGAGGCTGGAATTAGTAGGATTTAAATCTTTTCGTGATAGGACTGTCATTGATTTTGATTCTAACATCACAAGTATAGTCGGTCCTAATGGATGTGGAAAATCCAATATTGTGGATGCATTTTGCTGGGTTATGGGAGAAATGTCAGCAAAAACTTTAAGAGGATCTTCGATGGATGACATGATCTTCAAGGGGGTTTCTGGCTTTGCTCCTTCTGGAATGGCGGAGGTTAGTTTAACCTTTGAGGATGAGGGGGATAGTTTTCCTGTTCAGTTTAAAGATTTTTCCGAAATACAGCTTACCAGGAGGCTTCATCGTGGAGGTCAATCGGAATACTTAGCAAATGGTAAACCTGTAAGGCTACGTGATATACAAGAAATTTTTATGGACATAAGTGCTGGTGGGTTGAGTGTAATAGAGCAAGGCACTATTGGCAATCTTGTGGTAGCCAAACCTGAGCAGAGAAGAGTTTTGATAGAAGAAGCTGCTGGTATTACTAAGTTTAGAGCTAGAAGAAAAGAAGCTATAAGAAAGCTTGAGGCAACAGAGAATAATTTGACCAGAATTGGTGATATTATCAATGAGTCTAAAAGGCAGTTGGATTTTCTAGACAGGCAGGCTAAGCGAGCTAAAAAATATAAAGACTTAAAAGCTTCTTACAGAAATCTTGATTTAATTATTATTTCACATAAGTATCGAGGTTTTATAAACGAGTTAGATTCTATTAATAAAACTATAGCTGATTATCAGTCTGAGATTGCTGCAATAGATTCTAAAATATCTACAGCTAATAACTTTACTGCTGCTAAAAAACTTAAAATTGTAGAGCTTGAACGAACAATAGATGATGCTAAACAAAATCTAGGTGTTAGCAGTGATACTATTAAAGCTAAGGAAGATGAGATAAAAAAACTAACATGGGAGATAGAAGAGACTAATAGGATAATTGAGTCAAATGATGTACAAAAAGCTGAGCTTGCTAGCAAACAAGAAAAATTGCAATCTGAGTTTTCGGATTTAGAGGGTTATTATCGAGAGTACTCTTTGGAAGTAGATTCTTTAAATCATGAATATGATAAATTGAGTTCTCATCATGATGAGATAAAAACCACTTTATCAGGCACAAAAAGTAAAGTGGACTTTTCGAAAGAAAAGGTAACTGATTTAGAAAATCAAAAAAGGGATACTAGCTTACAGCTAACAGAGGCCAAGGTTAGGTCAGAGGAATTGAGTAAGAGGATAGACGATGTTTTGTTATCTAAAAATCAGTTAAAAGATAAAAAAACATCCTTGGAATCTCAGATAAAATCTTTGGATGAAAAATTAGCTTTTTATAAAACTAAGCTGGAAGAATCCAATCTGTCTTTTTTCAACTCAGAAAACAAACAATTAAAAAGTGAAATTAGTCATAAAAACTCAGAGCTTGATCAGTTTAAAAGTAAGTTAAATGAAGTTACAAGTAGACTGTATAGCTTAGAGACTATGAGCAATAACTTCGAAGGTTTTCAGGCGGGTATTAAGAGTTTAATGAGTAAAAAAGCGCAAGTGCACCCTGATGGCAGTTATTCTATGTTGCCTATAGCTCAAATGGTAAAGGTTGATAAAAAATATGAACTAGCTATGGAAGCAAGTCTTGGTTTGAAACTTCAAACATTGGTTACCACTTCTCATAGTGATGTATTGGAAGCTATAGACTATTTAAAAGAAAATAACTCTGGAAGATCCAGCTTCGCAGGTTCTTACCAAACTAAAAAGAAAAGTGTTCCTAAAAATATAATAGGTATGTTGTCTTCGTTTGTAGAGACAGACAAAAAATACTCTGAGATAATTAATAATATTTTGGATGGAGTAGCTATCGTAGAGAATATAGATGATGCCATTAAGCTTAACAAAGTTTATCCAGAAAACACATTTGTTACTTTGGATGGAGATGTGCTTTCTGATGGAATTTTAACTGCAGGAACTCCTGAGAGTGCTGACTCTGGGGTACTTAGAAGAAAAAGAGAAATAGAAGAGCTTAAAAAGTTGGAAGCAGAATGGCAGGGAAAACTTTATCTAGCACAAGAATCTTTAAACAAAAAAGAAAAAAATCTTAGTGAAATAGATTCTAAAATATCCAGTATTAAAGACGAGATTGGAGAGTATGATATTAAAACTGTAGAGGTACATGAAAGCTTAAAACTTTCTAAAAGGGAGCTTTCTAGTATAGAAAATGAGTTAAAGAAAATTGATACTAACAGCAATATACTTTATGACAAAAAATCTAATCTAGATACCAAAATAGCAGAGTTGAGTAAAAATTTAGATTCGATAAACTCTATATATAAAAAAGAAACCCTTGATTATCAGGATCTTTTAAGTGGTATATCTAGTGATCAGTCAAAAGAACATGGTGTTTTTGCTAAAATGATGGAGCTAAAGGCAGTATTAGCTTCTAAAATTCAGCAATTGAAGGGCAAGGAAGATAACCTTGAAATATTGAAACAAAATATTTTGGAAATTTCTGACGATTTAGATAGGCTTAATCAAAAGCATGAATCTAACATTAGTTTCATAGAAAGATCTAATAAAGAGCTTTTAGAAAAAAAGAAAAATCTAGCTTTGCTTATCGATCGTTTGGATGATTTATCACAAGAAAAAAGCCATATTATAAATAATTATGAAACATTAAAAAGTGAGATTGATGGTCATTCAGATGAAATTTCACAATTGAATAAAGAGCTTTTAGAAAAAAATCAAAAATTAAACAATGTACAACTAGAAAAAAGTCAAATTAACCTTAAAATTGAATCCTTGTCGGAGCAAGTTTATGAACGGCATATGTTGGATTTATCTACAGAACATGTAAAGGAACATGATGAAGATATTGACATAGAAGAATTGTCTGAAAAACTAGTATCTTTAAATAAAAAGCTTCAAAAGTTAAGTGATGTAAACTTAACTGCTATTGATGAGTACGAAGAAACTCTTAAGAGGTATAATTTCTTGGTAGAGCAAAGGGATGACTTACTGTCTTCTAAGGATGAGCTTAAAAAAGTAATAGATAAAATAGGAAGAGTTTGTACCAAAAGATTTAAAGAAAAATTTGAAGCTATTAATGAACGATTTCAACAGGTGTTTCCAATACTATTTGGTGGAGGTGAAGCTAGTATAGAATTAGTTGAACCAACTCAAGAAGAAGGAGAAAAACCTAAAAGAGCAAAATATGAAATGGGCATTGATATTAGTGTGTCACCTCCTGGCCGAAAACTTCAAAATGTCAACTTGCTTTCTGGGGGAGAAAAAGCCCTTACTGCTACTGCATTGATTTTTTCCGTATTTTTGGTTAAGTCTTCTCCATTTTGTTTGTTAGATGAGGTAGATGCACCTTTGGATGATGCCAATGTTGTAAGGTTTAATGAATTAGTAAGAGAGATGTCTAAGATGTCTCAAATTATAATGGTAACTCACAACAAACAAACTATGGAGTTTAGCGATAGGTTATATGGCGTGACTATGGAAGATAAGGGCATATCTAAAATGGTAGCTGTAAGCCAACACTAGCAAGATTATATATTCTTTAGTTCAGATTGAATTTTTAAAGCCATTTTCTTTCCGATGCCATTTATATTAGATATTTCATCTACAGATGCCTTTTTTAGATCATCTATAGAATCAAAATGCCTTAAGAGTAATATTTTTTTGTTAGAAGATATTCCTATTGTATCAAGTCTACTTTCTAGACTAGTGTTTTCTCTAAGCTTTCTATGATATGTAATTGCAAATCTATGCGCTTCATCTCTTAAGTTAGTTAACATTTTAAAGCTTTCTTGATTAGTTTTAAATGTTATAGGATTTTTTCTTCCTGGAAGGAAAAACCTTTCTTCTGAAATTTGGATATCTTTTTTTAAAAAATTGCTTGTTGTTCTAGATTTAGCAATGCTTGCTATTGGTATTTTTAATTTTAGTTCTTTTAGAACAGTAATTCCACAATTTAACTGTCCTTTTCCTCCATCAATTAGAATTAAATCTGGATTTTCATATTCTTTATGTTTAAATCTTCTGGTTAGAACTTCTTTAATAGCATCATAGTCTGACAGCTTAGAGTCTTTAATTTTATACCTTCTATAAAATTCCTTATCCGGTATTCCATTGGAAAACACGATTTGACTTGCTACAGTCTCTTCTCCACTTAAGGTTGATATATCAAAGCATTCTATTCTTTTAGGCAGGGTCTTTAACTTGAATCTTTTTTGTATATCTTTTAAAGCATTTAGTTTTTTATCTGACTTGGAGACATATTCTTTGAATTTATCATGAGCATGCAAAAGAGCCATTTGTATTAATTTGCTACCTTCAGAATCTGTCGGGAATCTTATTTGGCTTTTTTTATGAGATCTTTCTTCAAAAGCGGCTACTAAAAGTTTAATGAGATCTAAGCTTAGGTTAATTGGTATTAAAATTTCATCTGGAACTACATTTTCAATATAATATTGATTTAAAAACGAAACAAGCCATGTTCTAGGTTCATCCTGTAGTTCAATATTATAATCTAGGTGAGAGAGGAAGAAATTTCTATTTCCAACTTTTCTTCCTTTTCTTATGTGCAATGTGCTTATCATAATGCCTTGTTCAGAGCTAAAGTATCCCACAACATCCGTATCAATTTTTGCATTCCCACTGATTATTGGCTGGCTTTTAAGTAGCTTTTTTATTGCAAATAAGTTATCTCGTATTTTAGACGCAGTTTCAAATTGCTCTTTTTTTGCAGCTTTCTCCATTTGTTGTTTTATTTTAACAACTAACCTTTTGTTTTTGCCTTTTAAAAAATCTAAAGCTTTTTTTATGTCAATATTATATTCTTCTTGTGAGATTTTTTTTACACATGGTGCTTTACAGTATCCCATTTGATATGTAAGACATGGTTTTTTTCTAATCTTAAAATCAGAATCAGTACAATCTCTAATATTAAAATTTTTATTTAGAAAACTAATTGTTTCGTTTACCACAAAACGACTTGTATAGGGTCCAAAATAGAGGTTTCCATCATTTAGTACTCTTCTCACCAAGGATGCTTTTGGAAACGTATGTTGCGTACTAATTTTTATATAAGGATATGCTTTATCGTCTTTAAGTCTTACATTATACTTTGGTTTATGTTTTTTGATCAAAGATGCTTCTAATAGTAATGCATCTACCTCTGTGTTTGCGAGTAGATAAGATATAGTGTGTGTTTGAGACATGATAAAAATGTTTTTGGGTGATTTTGAAAAATAAGTCTTTACTCTTTTTTTTAGATTTTTAGATTTTCCTATATATATAATATTATCCTGTGTATTTTTCATAATATATACCCCTGGTAGAGAGGGCATTCTTGCTGAGGATTCTAAAAGTTTTTGTAGTTTCATTTATCTTAATTCTAAGTCTAAAAACTCTAACTGTTTTATTTTATCTCTAATAGTAGCCGCTTCTTCAAATTCTAGGTTTATTACTAGCTTTTTCATTTGATTTTTTAATTTTTTAATCTGTTTTTCGATATTCTCTGGCTTTAATTTTTCTTCTGTTTTTGTAATATTAGGACTAGCATAAAGATCTTGTAAACTTCTTTGGATTTCTTTTTTTATTCCGGTGGGTGTGATTGAGTGAATTTTATTATATTCTTCTTGTATTTTCCTCCTTCTATTAGTTTCTCTAACTGCACTTTTAATTGAGCCAGTCATATCATCAGCATATAAAATGACTTTTCCATTAATATGTCTTGCGGCTCTGCCTATAGTTTGAATTAGTGATTTTTCGGATCGTAAAAACCCTTCCCTGTCAGCATCAAAAATAGCTACCATTGACACTTCAGGTAAGTCTAAACCTTCTCTAAGAAGGTTTATGCCAATAAGGCAGTCGAAGACTCCCAACCGTAAGTTTTTTAAAATATCGCTTCTTTCAATGGTTTTAATATCACTATGTAGATATTTTACCTTAATACCCATTTTTTCATAGTACTCTGTTAAGTCTTCAGCACTTTTTTTGGTAAGGGTTGTTACTAGGATTCTTTCTTTTAGTGCAACTCTTTTTTTTATTTCTTCTAATAGATGGTCTACTTGAAAAGTGGCAGGTTGTATTTCAACTACAGGGTCCAAAAGTCCAGTTGGTCTTATAATTTGTTCTGTAATTAATCCATTTGAGTCTTTGATTTCATATTCCCCAGGGGTAGCTGAAACATAAAGTACTTTATCTAAAAGTTTATTTAACTCTTCAAAATTTAAGGGTCTATTATCTAAAGCTGAGGGAAGTCTAAACCCATGTTCAACCAGAGTTAGTTTTCTAGATCTGTCACTGCGATACATACCACCTAGTTGTGGAACTGTTACATGACTTTCATCCATTATGCATAAAAAGTTTTTAGGAAAATAGTCTAGCAGGGTAGGGGGAGGTTCTCCTGGTTTTTTTCCCGTAAAGTGTCTAGAGTAATTTTCAATTCCATGGCAAAAGCCCATTTCTTCGATCATTTCCATGTCATATTCTGTTCTTTGCTCCAATCTTTTAGCCTCTAGCAGCCTAATATCATTTTTTAAACGACTAAGTTGTGAGCAGAGTTCATCTCTTATACTGTCGATTGCAATTTGTTGTCTTTCTCTTGAATGTACATGATGACTTCCTGGATAAATAGACACTTTATCACATGCTTGTAATTGTATTGATTTTATGGGATCTATCCAGGATATTGTTTCAATATAATTTCCAAACAATTCAACTCTTAAGGCCATGTGTTCTTCATATGGGGGATATATATCTATTACATCACCTCTTACTCTAAATGTGCCTCTACTAAAATCAGTGTCATTTCTATTATATAGTATTTTCACTAATTCTCTTAATAGGTGTTCCCTTGTAATGTGTTGATTTACATTCAATGTAATTCTTAATTTATTATAATCATCTGGGCTTCCCAAACCATATATACAAGACACACTACTTACTATAATTACATCTTTTCTATCCAATAAAGATCGTGTTGCAGAATGCCTCATTCTGTCAATTCGATCATTTATAGCAGAGTCTTTTTCTATAAAAGTATCTGTAGACGGTAGATAGGCTTCTGGTTGATAGTAATCATAGTAGCTTACGAAGTATTCAACTGCATTATTTGGAAAAAGTTCTTTAAATTCTCCAAAGAGTTGGGCAGCTAGAGTTTTGTTATGTGCTAGGATAAGTGTTGGGACTTTTAAGTTTTTGATCACATGAGCCATGGTAAATGTTTTACCAGATCCAGTAACTCCTAATAGAGTTTGTCGTTTAATACCTTTTTTTATATTTTCTGTAATAGATTTAATGCTGCTAGGTTGATCTCCAGATGGTTTGAAGCTGGTTTGAAGTTCAAATTTTACTTTTTCACTTCCCAAAATGTTTCATCCTTTGTATCATGTAACTCAATTCCTAAGCCCATCAAATTTTTTCTTAACAAATCACTTTTTTTGTAGTCTTTGTTTTTTCTAGTCTGTGTTCTTTCGTTTACCAATTTATCTATTTCTTCTCTTTTTATATTTTTAGCATCTAACAATAAATCATCTAATTTTTTTAAAAATGACTCTGCTGGTGTTTGTTCTAGCAAGTTTAGGGTTTTCGATTTACATTTTATAAATGTATAAAATAAATTGGCTATAGATGCTAATTCGGGTGTTACCTTTTGGCCTATCTTATAATATTTATTAAATTCTCTTACCACATTAAATATAGAGGAAAAATATAATGGTGTATTAAAGTCGTCATTTAATGCATCTAAAGCTTTTTTGTTTTCAGTTTCTATTATTTTAGAGAATTTGTTGTTAGTGTTTTCTAGATCTATTTTTTTAGACAGTATTTTTTCTGCAATAGCCAAGCTGGAATAAATTCTGGCAAGTGCTGCTATTGCATTTTGTATTTGAGAAGTTGAAAGGCTACTATGAGATCTATAGTGTGAAGAAAGAATAATATATTTGAAAACTTCAGCGTCGTATTTTTCCATAAAAGTTCTAGCGAGAATTATATTTCCTAGAGATTTGCTCATTTTTTCTGATTTGAAGCTAATAAAGTTATTATGCATCCAGTATTTTACAAATTGTTTTTTATATCCGCCTTCACTTTGAGCTATTTCATTTTCATGATGAGGAAAAATTAAATCAATTCCTCCTCCGTGTATATCAATTCCTGATGGCAGCATTTCAGTACTCATAACCGAACACTCAATATGCCAACCAGGTCTACCGTTTCCCCAAGGAGATTCCCAAAAAGGCTCGTCTTTCTTGGCCATTTTCCATAGCACAAAATCTAAAGGATTTTTTTTCTGCACTCTGACATCAATATCTCTATGACCTTCTTCTAGTGTTTTTAGATCTTTTCCTGATAACTTTCCGTAGTTTTTAAAGTCTGATACTGAATACAACACATCTCCTGTGTTGGTTACATAAGCTTTTTTATTTTTAATAAGCTTCTCTATGAGATCAATCATTTCTTTAATATAAGATGTGGCTCTTGGCGTATGGGTTGGTTTTCTTATTTTAAGAGTTTTATAATCTTGTTCGAATTCTTTAATGTAGTGATGTGATATATCTTGTGTGTTTGCATTTTTTTCTAAGGCTTTTTTTATTATTTTATCTTCTATGTCTGTGTAGTTATAAATGTATTTTACTTCATAATCTAGGTTTTCTAAGTGATTTCTAACAAGATTAAAAAAGATAGCTCCTCTAAAGTTTCCTATATGTAGTAGATCGTACACTGTAGGTCCACAGACATATATATTAACCTCTTTTGGGTTTATGCTCTGGAAAGTTTCTTTTGTTCTAGATTTTGTGTTGTATATTTTTAGCATAGGATCTTACTATGGATGTTTGGTATTTTGTATGCTTTCAATACAAAAATTTGCTCTAAAAAGTAAGGACTTTTTACTTAGTATAGGGGCAATTTTTTTAAGTTCTATACCACTGGCTTTTCCTAAAACAGCAACTCTAATAGGCATAAACAGCTCCTTACCTTTAACTGAAAGCTTCTTTTTTAACTCATTTTGGATTAGATGTATAGCTTCCTCATCAATTGAGCTTTTAGTTTCTATAGCATTTTTCCAGTTAATTAGTATTTCTTTTGATTTTTCCCACAAAAGCGTTTCGTTGGCTTCTTTGGTTAGTTTGAACTTTTTGTCATCTAGCAAATTATACATATCTTTTAAGTCATTTAAAGTTTCAGAATAGTTTAGAAAGATATCTAGTGGTTTTATGATATCTGCCTCTTTTAGATGTATGGAGTCTTTTAAAAGTAAGACTAGTTTTTCTTTGTCCATTTTCCTTAAATATTTGGAGTTAATCCATCTAAGCTTATTTTCATCAAATACTGCTGGGCTTGGAGTCAATTTTTCTAAATAAAAATTGTCAATAACTTCTTTTATGTCGAATATGTCTTTTTCTTCTGGGTGACTCCACCCTAAAAGGGCCAAATAGTTTACTAAAGCCTCGGGCAAAAAACCTTGCTCTTTATACTCCCCACAGGCACAGGCACCGGATCTTTTGCTTAATTTTTTTTTGTCTTTATCTAGTATCATGGATAAATGTGCAAACTTGGGTTTTTCCCATTCAAAGGCTTCATAGAGCATTAATTGCCTCAGGGTATTTGAAAGATGTTCTTCAGATCTCAAAACATGTGTAATGTTCATCAAATAATCATCTATGACACATGCAAAATTATAGACCGGCAAGCCATTTGATCTAACTAGTACAAAATGACCTACCATGTTCCAAGGAAGGCTTACTTTTTTTCTTATGAGATCGTTTAGTATATATGTTTTTTTGATTGAATTTTTAAATCTTATAGTAGGGAAGTTGGTTTTAATCTGTTCTGCAATTTGAGTTTCGGTAAGGTTAAGGCATATTTTGTCGCAATTTGGTTTTAAATCTGCTTTACAAAAACAGTAAAAAGCTTTTTTTTGTAAGAGTAAGGTTTGAGCATATTTTTTGTATATTTCTAGCCTTTCACTTTGCATAAAAGGGCCTTCATCCCAGTCAATCCCAAGCCATTTTAAGTCTTGAATCTGCGTTTTGAGGAATTTTTTGCTGGAGCGCTCCAAATCTGTATCTTCAACTCTTAAAATAAATGTCCCATTGGTCTTTTTGGAAAAGAGCTTACAAAACAGCGCCGTTCTGGCCCCGCCAATGTGTAAGCTGCCTGTAGGACTTGGAGCAAATCTTACCCTAGAAACAGGTGGATCTTTAGGGTGTGTCAAGGCTGAATTTCCCTTTGTAATATCTTCTTACAGTGAATAAAATAAGCTTGCAGCAGAGACTATCACGGTCAGATCGTTTGATCAACCCAACATATAATGGTACACTAGAGAGGTTGGTTATAAAACTTTGCTTTAGATTATATCAATACCTTACTGAAAATAGGCTTGTTTTTAGAAGTGGGATATTGACCAAAGGTGTGTTGTTAGAGGTATGTTTAGGGGATCTTAATGAAATTAACTAGGGATTTAGGAAAGATGACGGATTTAGAGAAGATGACATGTGACAAAAGCTTGCATTTTAAGGTAGGAGACTATGTGGTTTACCCAGGTCATGGGGTAGGGCAGATACGTTCTATAGAGACAAAAGAGATAATGGGCGAGCCCAATCAGTTTTACTCACTTAAGATTTTGGATGGGGGTATGATTATTAGTGTTCCTCAGCAGAATATAAACAAAGTTGGAATACGGCATCTTATAAGCAACGATGAAGTAGAAAATGTATTGGGTCTTTTAAAAAAGCCTGCAGAATCAGGTCTCAAAAGCACCGTCCAGCTTACTTGGAATAGAAGGCATAGAGGGTACATGGATAAAATCAAAACTGGAAGTATCTATGAAATAGCAAAAGTGCTTAGAGGTTTATTTCACTTATCCAGCGATAAGGAGCTTAGTTTTGGTGAAAGAAAGATGTTAGACCAAGCACATAATCTTTTGATAAAAGAGATGGCTTTGGCAAAACGGACTTCAGAAAGTGAAATGACTAAAACTGTGGACAGCATCTTTAATCTTAAAAGCGTATAAACTCAGATAATCTGCCAAAATATACCAGTAGAGCCGATTTATTGGCTTGATTCAATCAGTGTTGGGTTTTGAGACATATTATTCTTCAATAGATCTGGAACAGTCGTATCGTTCGATAATTTTTTTAAAGTCGCTGCCTACTCCGGCAAGTCTAATTTGCCCTTCATGTTTTTGATAAAATTTGTCTATTGTATCAATGAAGCTTGTTATTCCAGAAGAGCCTACGAATTCTAGGTCTCTAAAATCAAACACTAGTTTTTTGCTAAGCTCAAGCCTGCTCATCGCCTCTGAGAACTGGCCCACAGACTCAAAATCTAAAAAGCCAGCAAACGACATTACTACAGCATCAGAGTTTGTATTAATGTCAATTTTCATAACTATAATCCTAATACATATTGCATAATCACTCTAGCCTTTGATACAAACCTGGACCTATGAAATGCGCCCTGTATTTGATATCTCTCCCCATAGGAAACAAGTCAGATATTACTACAAATGCAACAGAAACACTGAAAAATGCAGATATTGTAGCTGCTGAAGATACTAGAATATTTAAAGCTTTTTCCAACAGTATTGGTATCAAGTATAAGAAATTAATTTCATATTACAAGGATAATGAAATTAAAAAAGCTAATATTATTCTAAAGGCATTAAAGGATGGTCAGTCAGTTGCGTTGGTATCTGATGCTGGAACTCCTATGATTAGTGATCCTGGATTTAAGATAGTAAGCTTGTGTTACAACGAAGGCATTCCTGTTAAAGTGTGTCCTGGTCCATCTAGCATTACTGCTGCTTTATCTGTATGCCCTTTTCTAGTAGAGGATTTTTATTTTACCGGCTTTGCTCCAAATCAGGATGCTAAAAGGAATAAATTTTTTGAAAGCATAAAAATGCTACCTAGTTTAATTGTTGCATTTGAAGCTCCTCATAGGCTTTTGAAACATTTAAACTCAGCTAAAAAATATTTTAGTAATAGAAAACTTTTTGTAGCAAGAGAACTTACCAAACAGTACGAAGAAAAAATTGTAGGTACTGTAAGTGAAATTATACTTCATTTTGAAAACAAAGCTATCAAAGGTGAGTTTGTATTAATTTATTCAAAGCCCAGTAGTATTATTGATTTATCCCAAATAAAACAAATAGCCTTGGAAGATAACAGGTCAACTAAAATATTAGCAAAAGAGTTAAGACAAAAAAGCAAGCTAAGCACTTCGGAAATTTATAAAATTGTAGAGTCTGTTAGAAAAAAAGGTGAATAGAAGTATATAACATATGGGATGAGTTTGATGACATGTGTAGTGGTAGGGTATTGGCTGTGAGGTCCACCGGGAAGGAGCCACTTGGCCAAAAAATGTTCTGGTTTCACTTGTACTTTGTACACTCGTTGCACCAGTCCATTTATTTGGTCTCGTTAGGCTTATCTTTGAACTGGGCATCCACTCGGTCAAAAGATGTTTTGGTTTCACTTGCACTTCGTGTTGTGTTTCACCAATCCATCTTGTTGACCTCGCTAGGAAGACCTTTCACTATAATTAAGATTTTATACAACTTATCTTTTTTTATAATTTCAAGACTAGAGGGTAGGTTTACTGCATATGGGTACAGCATGGTAGCGTTAAATATTGCTGTATCGATTTATATAGAATAACATTTATAGCTGTTTTAAAATAAGTTACAGACCGGGTTGATTAATTTGGGCTTGTTTACTGCAAAGCTCAGGCTAGGTCTTAGGGCCTGTAACTTTGACTGTAATTGTTTTGTGGGTGGTATATGATTTTTTCGGTTATAAATCAAAAAGGTGGTGTGGCTAAGACCACTACTACTGTTAATGTCGCTGCGGTTTGGGCTAAGAAAAACTTAAAAGTATTGATGATTGACTTAGACCCTCAGTCTTCTGCAACTAAAGCTGTGTTCGGTGATCAGGAGTTTGATCATACTATCTATGATGTCTTAGTTAACAAGCTATCGGTTGATCAGGCCATTGTGAAGTCTGAAAAATTTGGGTTTGATGTGATTCCCTCTGAAATTATGTTATCTGGCTTGGACATTCAAATTGCAACTCATTTTGGAAGGGAGAGACTTTTGAAAAAAAAGTTGGATCCAATAAAGAGGCGTTATGACGCTATTATAATAGATTGTCCTCCGAGTCTTGGTTTAATAACAGTCAATGCCTTGATGGCATCTAAAGAGATTATTATTCCAATTTGTCCTGAATACTTTTCTGCTAAGGGAATTGATTTAATCTTACAGACTATCAACAACTTAAAGACAGGGCTTGGTCACAAGATTGATGTTAAGGGAATTGTAATTACCAGATATAAACGCAGGAAGATTGCAACTCAAGTGATTTCTCAAATAAGAGACAGTTATGGTATAAAAATATTTGAAGATTACATTCCAGATGCTATTGCTGTGGAGGAAGCCCACCATGCACATTTACCCATTATAGACTACTCACCATCCAACAAAGCTGCCAAAGCTTACAATGAGCTTTCTGAGGAATTGATTAAGTGAAAAACAATCCGTTATTTATAGACTCAACCAAATTTAAGGGAGAATCCATAGTAGTTGAGTTAGAAGTTGAGGGAGTTAGTCTTCATCCAACTGAAAGATTAGTGGTCAATATTACTCTTAGTGATAACAGAGTGTATACACAAAATCTTGTTTTAAAAAATAACAAACATGTAGGTAGTGTTAGGCTTTGCTATCGTACTCCAGCTTGGATTAAGCACGCAATAATGTGTGGAAGCAACAAGATTGAGGAGAGTAACGAAGTAAAATTTGAGGTCAACTACATTAATCAGTTTAAATGGTATAGACCTATTAGAATGCTTACTGAGTTAGCGGGCAAAGTTGTATGAGGCATGTTAAGCTGGGCAACCATTCAGTGAAACTAACTGGAGTTGTATTAAACCTACAAAGCTGGGCAACCCGCTAGGCCAAAAGGCAAACAAGTTCACCTTATTGTCCTAGCTTAGAAGACCTTGATGTAAACAAGTCCACTTGTTTTTATCCTTGTTAGGAAGACCTTGTGAAACGGGATCGGTCGTGAGAAAGACGCGGGAAACATGATATTATTTCTACCTCTGGTTTATCGACAAAACATGAGGTTTACGGAGATCTGTTTTCGAAAGAGCCATTTGGCTAAAAGATGTTTTGGTTTCACTTGCACTTCGTGCTATGTCTCACCAATCCATCTTATTAGCCTCATTAGGCTCACCTTTAAGTATTACTTTGGTATTTTCTTAAGACCAGAGTGGTTTCTCCAGTCATATTCTGGTGTGTGAAATCTGTTGTTCCATTTTTCCCAATATTCCTTTTTATGTTTGTGTACAACTGTGCCGTCAGGTTTAAAGGTTATTTTGGGTTTTTTGCCAAACAAAAAATCTAGTATTTTCATAAGTAGCCTTTTTTATGTTCTTTTATAAGACGAATTGTACGCTAGAAAGCTTAAAAGGGCAATGCCTTAGCTGAAACAGCCATTAAACAAAAACCGACCGTCAGGGAGGTTATTTCAATTGGATAATATAAAGGTTTATCCCGTGAGCCAATTGAACCAAGGAAAGCAAAGCTTCCCTTGTTTGCCTCATTAGGCTCATCCTCAATCAAAAAGCAAACAAGTTCACTTTATTGGCCTCGTTGGAAGACCTTTGGTATTGCTAATTTGGTCTACAGGTGTTATCAAATCTAGGGTTTTATGGGCATAGTAGTAGACAAAAAATTAAACGATATTCAGGTTGAAATGGCCCAGAGGGTGATAGATAGCCTGAATCTTAAGGATTATAATTTAGAAATTATGGTGGATAATAATATTTTGCTATTTACAAAGGGAAGATTTGTAGTAAGAGTACCCATAGATATGATTAAAAAAGAAGCATGGTCTGATATACGATTTTTATTTAAATCTGTATTAGAGTCATCGCCTCTGGTATTCAATACCGAGTCTTGTAACACATGGGGGCCTGAGGGGCCTGATTATTAGCATTTTAAGGAGGTTAAAATGTCTGTAACATTACCAGATTTACCATTTGATCCTGGAAGTCTTAGTCCTTATATTTCAGAGGAGACCATAGGATATCACTATGGAAAACATCACAAAGCATATGTCGATAAGCTTAATGCTGCCATAAAGGATACCCCTGATGATGACAAACAAATTGTAGATATTATTCGTTCATCTGATGGTGGGATATTTAATAACGCAGCTCAAGTTTGGAATCATACTTTTTATTGGAATTGCTTAAGTCCTGATGGAGGAAAGGAACCTAAAGGTGACCTTTTAGAAAAAATCAAAACAGACTTTGGTTCTTTTGATGAGTTCAAAACTTTATTTACAAAGACCGCCGCTACTGCTTTTGGCTCAGGCTGGGCTTGGCTTGTTAAAGATAATAAAGGAAAACTCAAAGTGACTTCCACTCCTGATGCAAAAACACCAATTACAGGAGATGACATTCCACTTCTTACCTGTGATGTTTGGGAACACGCCTATTATATAGATTATAGAAATGCCAGGCCCAAATACATAGACGCGTTTTGGGGTCTTGTTAACTGGAAATTTGTGGAGTCAAATCTGTAAATGCTATCTATCCCTAACAGCTTTGAGGGTACAGAAAAAAAACTAGAGCTTCTTACTAAAAACTGCAAATTAAGATCATGGGGTAGAGCTTATTTTGAAGAGGCTATAGAAAGATCTGGTGCTAAAGTATTATCTGTCATTTCAAATGACTTTATTGATGCATACCTTTTATCTGAATCTTCAATGTTTGTATATGATGACTCTATTATAATAATAACTTGTGGAAAAACCTGTATACTAAATACTTTTGAGTTTTTAATTACAAAAATTAAAAGAGAAAATATTTTATATTTCTTTTATGAAAGAAAAAATCCTATGTTCCCCAAGGATCAAAAATATACCTTTACTCAGGATGCCAAAAGATTAAATAAAATAATAAATGGTAAGGCTTATATTTTTGGTAGTATTTATGAAAATCATGTGTGTCTTTTTCATAATGATACTAACCTTACTTTTGATAAAATTAACGGTACTTTTGAAATTTTAATGCAAGACTTATCTAATGAGGCTAAGTCTAATTTTTTTAACAAACAAGTGTCGCATTTAGGGTTAGATAATATTATAAAAGGCTTTAAAACAGATTCTTATTTATTTGATCCTCCTGGGTATTCATTAAATGCCATTAAAGATAAAGAATATTACACTTTTCATGTTACTCCTGAAGATCTATCTTCTTATGCAAGTTTTGAAACTAATTATGTTTTTAAATCATATGAAGAATATCAATCTGTTATAGATAGGGTTTTAGATATATTTAGGCCGGATACATTTGATATTGTACAATTTCAGTCAGAAAATATACCTCAATTAAAGCACTATGATAATAAAAGAAAAATACAGCACAACATATCTCAAGATTGTAGCGTAGAATTTTTTAATTTCTTTAAACCAGACAAGCACTTTAAAAATCCAACTAGGCTAAGTATATAGGAAACCATTATGGACACCAGGAAAGAAATGGAGCTGTGGTTTGAAGAAAAACATGAAGATTTTTTTGCAACCAAAATTAGAGTAGATAATGTGCTTTATTCTAAAAGAAGTGATTTTCAACATGTTGAAGTAGTAGAGACCAAAGGGTTTGGTCGTATGTTGTTAAATGACGGTATCATTATGGTTTGTGAAAGAGACGAATTTATCTATCACGAAATGATTACTCATGTACCTCTCTCTGTTCATCCTAATCCAAAAAATGTTTTGGTTATAGGTGGCGGTGACGGAGGAACTGTAAGAGAGGTTTTAAAACATAAAAGTGTAGAAAAATGTGTGTTGGTAGAAATAGACCCTTTGGTATTAGAGGCGTCTAAACAATTTTTAAAACAAACCTCTTTAAAGTTAGATGATCCAAAAGTAGAAGTTTTAACTATGGATGGAAATAAATATGTAAATGAGACAGATCAAGTTTTTGATGTTGTAATTATAGATTCCACTGACCCCTTTGGACCTTCTGTACCACTTTTTGGGGAAGAGTTTTATAAAAATGTTTATCGTATTCTATCTAAAGATGGTATTGTAGTAAGTCAATTTGAATCTCCGTTTTATAACTCTAAATTTCAAAAAAAGATGTATAACTTGCTACAATCTATTTTTAAATTAGTAAGAATATATAATTACCACAATATGACTTACACATCAGGTTTTTGGTCATTTGCATTTTCATCAAAAAACTTACATCCAGTTAGAGATTTAAAAAAGGATAAAATACAGAATATTGAATTAAAATATTATAACCTGGATTTACACAAAGCTTCTTTTAAGTTGCCACAGTTTATGTTGGAAAACTTAAAATAATTTTTGCATCTTTAGGCTCAGTGTTGCCCAGCTTTGCAAGGCATGATACGACTTAATTAACATACATAATTTATTGGAGGAAGAAATGGCAATTGCAGAAGTTAAGGACTCAAATTTTGAATCGGTTATCTTACAGTCTGATTGTGTTTTAGTGGATTTCTGGGCATCTTGGTGCAGACCGTGTAAAGCACTTCTGCCAAAGATAGAACAAATAGCATCTGAGTTTCCAAAGCTTTTGGTACAAAAAATGAATATTGATGATAATCCTGATAGCCCTGCTAAATATGGAGTTAAAAGTATTCCAACACTAATCTTATTCAAAAAAGGTGAGGCATTAGAAAATCTAGTAGGCAATATCTCTTATGATAAAATAAAAGAGTGTGTAGCAAAGCATTTAAACTAAAGTAAACTTAAGGTCTTCCTAACGAGGATGAAAACAAGTGGACTTGTTCACATCAGGGTCTTCTAAGCTAGGACAATAAGGTGAACTTGTTTGCCTTTTGGCCTAGCGGGTTGCCCAACTTTGTAGGTTTAATACAACTCCAGTTAGTTTTTATCCGAGTGGTTGCCTAGCGTTGAACACGATGCTGATCCCGGTGCTATAAGATCTTCCTAATGAAGCCAATTATTCGGTGACAAGCTTACCAAATTAGTTTGGTTTATCGAATTCACCTTTTTTAAGTCTATCAAAGTAACTTTTAGTTTCAGCTTTAATTTTAGGAAATAATAACCATACCCCTATTATGTTAGGTACAACCATGAGGCCTAACATTATATCAGAAAAGTTTAGAACAGGACCCAAAGCCCAAAGTGCACCTGTAAATGCAAAAATGCAAAAGACTAATTTATAAATCATCATGACAGTTTTGTTTTCTTTAAATAAATAGTCTGTAGCCATTTCCCCATAATAAGCCCAACTTATCAATGTGGAGTACCCAAACAAAGTTACTGCAATAGGAACAAAGAATTTTCCAAATCCAGGAAGTGACATGTCAAATGCCATTGCTGTGAGCTCAACTCCATCAATTCCGGCATCTGCTGGCCAAGCACCAGAAAGAAGTATAACAGAAGCAGTCATCATGCAAATTACAACGGTATCTACAAACGGGCCTATTGTAGCTACGATACCTTCTCTTATAGGTTCTTTTGTGCTAGCAGCAGCATGAGCAATTGGGGCAGAACCAAGCCCGGCTTCATTTGAAAAACAGGCTCTTCTTACACCCTGTTTTAAAACCTCAGCTACAGCAACACCAGCAAAGCCACCTGCAGCAGCAGTGCCACTAAATGCTCCCTCAAAAATCATGCCTACCACAGTTGGGATTTCTGAGGCATTAAGACCAATAATTAATAATGATCCACCCATATATATAATTCCCATAAAAGGAACCAAGAAGCCTGTAACATTACTTATTCGCTTAATACCACCAATAATCACTAGACCAGTTGCGGTGGCTAAGACAAGTCCAGTCAATATAACCGGAATATCAAAGTAACTATTCAAAACCTTTGCAACTTGATTGGTCTGAAACATGTTACCCGCACCAAAAGTTGCAATCATGCAAGCTAAGGCAAAGAAAATTGCCAGAGGTTTAAATTTATCCCCAAGACCCATCTGAATATAGTACATAGGGCCACCCCTAACCTTGCCGTTGGAATCTACTTTTCTATATTTAACGGCAAGAGAACATTCACAAAATTTGGTGACCATACCAACCAGGCCAGCTACCATCATCCAAAAACAAGCACCAGGCCCACCCATGTTTATAGCCACTGCAACACCAGCTATATTACCTAAACCAATTGTGGCAGACAGTGCAGTAGTTAATGCTTTAAAGTGTGTTATTTCTCCAGGATCAGATTTTTTATCAAACTTACCTCTTACAATATCAATAGCATGTCGAAATGCAGTAAACTGAACACCTTTTAGCAAAAAAGTAAATAAAAGCCCAGAGCCTATCAAAACTACCACTAGAGGTATGTTCCAAACATAACCTACGGCAGTAGCTAAAAATTGATCAATTGCTTCCAACATATGTTTTTCCTATTTATTTTATTTCTTCAAAACTGTCCTTCTACAACAAAGCTCAAATAAGAACAAATTAAAAAAACTCAATACAGCCTTCGAATTATATAAAAAACTATAAAGTAGTTTAAGTCTTAGCGTGTCAAATATTTTTAGCTGATTTGTAAAAGCCTAGAGTTTTAGTTATCTCTCATGGCTCTTCTTAGAATTTTGCCTACATTTGTTTTAGGTAGTTCATCTTTATACTCTATTTCTTTTGGCACCTTATATCCCACAAGATGCGCTTTACAAAAATTTATAATTTCTTCTTTAGGAAAGTCTGTATTTTTGACAACTAAAAATGCTTTTACCATTTCTCCTGACTTTTTATCTTTTTTGCCAATGACACAAGCTTCTAGAACCTCAGGATGAGAACATAAAATATCTTCTACTTCGTTTGGGTAGACATTAAATCCAGAAACTAAAACCATATCTTTTTTTCTATCCACAATCTTTACAAAACCATTCTTATCGATAGTTGCAATATCTCCGGTTTTAAGCCAACCTTTAGAATCTAGCACCTTTTGAGTTGCTTCTGGTCTTTTCCAATAACCTCTCATAACTTGAGGTCCTTTTACACATAACTCACCTGGGTCTGAACCTTTAGCTCCCTCTTCATGAAGGAGTTTAACTTTGGTAGACGGTAAAGGCAGTCCTATGGTTCCAATTTTGTCTGTGCCATCAACTGGATTACATGTAACAACAGGAGAGGCTTCTGTAAGACCGTATCCTTCTATAATGGTACTTCCTGTTTTTTCTTTCCATTCTTCAAATACACTCCTGTTCAAAGCCATTCCGCCAGCTACAGCAAGTTTAGTGGAGGGCCAATCAATATCCATAAAACCTGGTTCTGAGAGTAGCTTTCTAAAAAGAGTATTGACTCCTGTCATTATAGTAAACTTTGTTTGTTTTAATGTTTTTACAAAACCTTTAATATCTCTAGGGTTAGTTATTAAGACATTTAAAGCGCCCACCTTAATAAACGAAAGCAAGTTAACAGTGAGAGCAAAAATGTGGTACAAGGGTAGGGCAGTTATAACTATCTCTTTTTTGTCATCTAAAATTGGCTGCATCCAAAGTGCTACTTGATCCATGTTGGATACCATATTTTTATTGGTAAGCATCACTCCTTTAGAAACGCCAGTTGTTCCACCTGTGTACTGCAAAAATGCTAGATCGTAACCAGTTGTATATTCATCTTTGAATGAATTTTTCGAACCTATTTTGAGTGCTTCTACAAAACTAATACCTTCTATATTATGGTTCGGTACCATTTTTTTTAATTTAACTAACTTGTTTACAATAATACTTTTTGGAAAACCCAACATATCTCCAATTTCAGTTATAATAACTTTTTTTAATGATGAGACATCTTTAATTACCTTTTCAAGTTCACTTGCAAAGTTTTCTAAAATAACTACATAACTTACCTGCGCATCATTAAGTTGGTGCTTCAGTTCTCTTGCAGTATAAAGTGGATTTACATTAACAACTACAAGGCCAGCTCTTAATGCTCCAAACAAGCAAATTGGAAACTGTAATAAATTTGGTAATTGTATAGCTACTCTATCACCTTTTTTTAATCCTTCTTTTTTAAAAAAAGCGGCCATATTTTTACTTAATTCCAAAATTTCAGCATAGGTAATAGTTTTACCCATATTGCTAAAAGCTGGGAACTCTGGGTAAGCTTTACAGGCTTCTACAAAACTTTGTGCAATGCTAGAGTATTTGGAATTAATCTCTCTAGGAATACTTTTAGGATAACTCAAACACCACCTGCCAACTTATGCATTTACTCTGGCATGTTTATAAAAGTAATAACACCCAACAGTTTGAACGAGATGATACATATCATCACTGGTAAAAAACTCATGTAGTTTAAAGTTAGATAATTGCAAACCTGCAGCAATAATAGTTAAAAGAGAAAACAGCATCATATATTTGAATCCCGATTTTCTCATAGATGTTACAAAAACTACAACTACAATCGATAAGTAAGCGGCCATGCTAAACATAAATTCTTGTGTGTAAAAAGCAGTTCCAAAATAGACAATGCCAAAAACAGTATGTACAAAAGCTTTGAAATTACGGCTTTGTTTTTCAACTAAAATATACAAAAGAAAAAGCCCAGCAACTCCAATAAAACCTAAAACCAATCTCCAAAGAAATAATTGTGCAATTTCTGGCATAAACTCTACATATCCATGATATACGCCAGCCAAAAATGCCGCCTGGCTTATACAAAATAATACAATGCAGTAAGGATAAAGATTGTGCTTCCCTGCTACAATCATTCTGAAAAGCCTAAAGCACCAGATAAAAGTAAAAGTAGCTAGGATAAAGTCAGTAATCATTAAAGATAGTTCAGATTTGATATTAAGCCTCCCTAATACCAAATTTGTCTCTTAGTGTTATTTGAAAACATTGCAAGTTCACAACATCTAATAAATAACATCATAAACCCTAGCTTGCTAGTAGTGTTTTAAAATTTAAAACACCTTAATCACTTTAAAAGTGAAAATTTATCAGTTTAAACTGGCAAACAATTTGCATACTTTACTGGAGGTGAGGTAAATGCTATGCGGGTTTATTCTTTTATTGATAATGACTTTGAACTAATGAAAGCTGAAATAGACGTAAGTCTTATGTCTGGGCTTCCGGATCTAAAAATAATCGGTCTTCCAGACAACGCCATCAAGGAAAGTGGTATTAGAATAAAATCTGCTTTAAAAAATCAAGGGTTTCATTGGCCTAAAAAACACCAAATACTTGTACATATTAAACCTAATAACATTAAGAAAAAAAGCCAAGGACTGGATCTTGCCATAGCTGCAGGAATTTTAGCTGAAACAAAGCAATTAAGTCTAAAAACCGACACCTTTTATGGAGAACTTGGGTTAAAAGGGGATGTTAGAGCACCTTGCGATATCAATGATGTACAGGCAAATCATTTATTTTGTACCGGGATGTGTAAAAATCTTAGATTTGATTCATTTCAAATTAAAAAACTATCAGACATTATAGATCCAAATTATATTAAAGTTAAAGCTAATGGTTTTAGTTTTAATAGACCAGAATTACCTACCTTTTTGATATCCAAAACTCAATTTGAAGTATGTAGCATAATAGCTACTGGAGAGCATAATGCATTATTTGTGGGCTCCCCTGGTACTGGCAAAACCACTAGTTGTGACATCATATCGAGATCTTTGCTAGACCCCTCCAAAGACATTTTTTTTGAATCTAAATCTATTTGGAGAAGGCTTGGAAAAAATTTAACCTGGAGACCTATTGAATCACCTCATCATACCAGTAGTCATATTGCTGTTATAGGTGGTGGATCTCCAATAGGGCCAGGTGCTGTAACCAGAGCTCATGGTGGTGTATTAGTTTTAGACGAGTTATTAGAATATTCCAGTTCTGTGCAAGAATCTTTGAGGGAGCCTTTGGAAAAAGGCAAAGTATATCTTGCAAGGGCTAGTGGTATGAGAATACTACCTGCTAATTTTTTGTTTTTAGCAACTACAAACCTATGCAGGTGTGGAAAATACTTACCACACGATTCAAGACGATGTATTTGTTCTTCATATAGGTTACAAAAATATTTAGATAAAATTTCTGGTCCGGTGTTTGATAGATTTCATATCATCTATGTTTCCGACAATTTTAAGGAACCACAAGAAATTCAATCCAAAGAAATTTACAAGGTTGTCCAAAAAGCCAGAATGTTTGCTATAAAATCAAGGGGGCAAGTTATACCCAATGGAAAATTGTCCCCATCTGAAACTTTAAAGCTAGATACTGACAATCAATTCGATATGCACTTTCCAGAATTATCTATGCAGAACAGAACAAAACTATCTATTTTACAAGTAGCTAGAACACTTGCGGATATAGCTTCTTATGAAAAAATAAAAGCAAGTTTCTTGAATAAAGCACATAAACTTTCTTATGAAACGCTATATAGAATCCAAAACCCTATATATTAAAGGTCTTCCGAACGAGGCAGAAAACAAGGAGGCTCTGCCTATTTTTTTCTGCCGAGTGGTTGCCCAGCGCTGGATACGATGCCGATCCTACTACATAAAGGTCTTTCTATAAACAAGCAATCTGGCAGTCAGCCACTCAGACAATCTGGAATCAGGCAATCGGGTTGGTGGTGGATAACAAAATAGGATACATGCTTCTTACTACCATTAAATGCTTCTACCCACAGGGTAGTTGTTTTTATTGTATACAAAGTGCAGAAGAGAAAACAACACTACAGAAGTTAGTAATCCTAACAGCACATTGGTCATCCACCAAGGAAGCTCGAAGGAAAATATTTGAGCTAAAAATAACACTAAAACACCAAAACCAGATGATATTAAAACATGAGTTGTATTTATATTTTTACAAAATAATCCAAATATTAAAGGAACAAATAAACTTACGGTGAGAACAGAATAAAATATGGTGAGTGCTGTAGCTATATTAGGTAATAAAATTGCAAGTAAAATACCGATACTTCCAGCCACAATAGCAGATACTCTGGTTACTTTTAATAAATGCACATCACTTGCATTTGGGTTAAAAATTCCTTTATAAAAATCTTTTGAAATAGAAGTGGTTAGCATAAATAAAATTGCATCGGCAGAACTAATTTCAGCAGATAAAACACCAGCCAGTGCAAGTAAGCTTACCCAGTTTGGTAATGTTAAAAAAAGCTCTGGAAGAGCGTATTCTGGATTTGCTAAGTCTGGCAAAATTACTTTTGCTGTTATGCCAAGTATTGTAGGTATTAGAGCAAATAAAAGTAACATTAATCCACATACTAATAGACCTTTTTTTAAATTTTGCTCATCCTTAGCTGCGAATACTTTTTGTAAAATTCCTGGAGAAACTATAAAAGCAGGGGCTAGCATAAATAAATACATAAATCCAGATTCACCTGAGACAAAAAAAGTAGATAACTCCAAGTTAGATAAATTTTCATAATCAAAACTTGTAAACAGGGCAACCATAAATCCAGAAAACAATATAATTAGTTGAATTAAATTTACCCAAACAGAACTCATAATACCGCCAGCAGCAAAATAGAAAACCATTATGGAACCACCAATTAAAATTGAAAGCCATTTTGGGTATGAAAACAAAACATCTAGTACCCAAGCAAACGCAATTAATTGTCCTGCCAATATGGCTAGTGAAGCAATTGTAATTACAGTAGATATAAAGATTTTAAGTTGTCGATTATATTTATATTCCAGAAAGTCGCCTAAAGTTAATAGGTTGTTTTTTTTAGCTACTCGCCAAATTTTTGGGCCAATCCAAAAAGCTAAAATAAGTGTACCTATGCCAGCAGATCCTACCCACCACCAGGCGGCTAAGCCATTTTGATATCCAAGACCAGTAGCTAAAACTGTAGAGCCAGCACCAATATTTGCTGCTAAAATAGTTGCACACAAAAGAGTCCAGTTTAGGCTTCTATTTGCAACAAAAAAGTAAGATGTACTCTTTACTTTTCTACCGATAAAAACACTTATAGCAATAATAAAAAAAATGTAGCCTAAAAAATATAGCATTAGAATTTGGTATTAAGCTTTTGTATATATTTTTTATGTATCATATGTTTCTGTGTAAAAATATCGATCATACATTTCAGAATAAGTAGTCCAGTTATTTTGTTTTTCTTTATGATCTTTAATAATAGAACCTATTGAATACATTTTACTATCGAGATCATCAACATAATGCAACACAAATGCCTCTAAAAATTTTGGTCTCTTTGGTGATCCAAACTCCAGTTTTCCATGATGGCTTAATACAATATGCTTTAAAATATTTTTTAGTTTTTCTGGAAACTCCTTAATTTCTGAAGATTTCTTTTCAATGAGTTCAGAGGCTAAGGTAATATGCCCTACAAGTCTTCCCACATCTGTGTATTGAAATTGTGTTTTGTATGAAAGTTCCCATACTTTGCCAATATCATGATAAATAGCTCCAAATAATAATAAATCTTTATTTAAAATTTTATAGTGATCACTTATTTTAAGCATAAGATTACATATGCTCAATACATGCTCCAGTAAACCCCCGATATAAGCATGGTGAATGCTTTTTGCAGCTGGAACTCGCATAAAGTGAGGTTTTATAGTTTCATCTTCTAGTGTATTTAATAACAGAGTTTTTATAAAGGTGTCGTTTATTGTATTTACAATACTAATAAGCTCATCATACATATCTTGCAAATTTCTGTTAGCTGTGGGAAGGTAGTCTGTTATATCAATCTTAGTTTCATCTACAGTTTCTATATTTTGAATTATAATTTGGTTTGATTCTCTATAAACTTTAACTTGTCCTTTTAATTTAACAAATTCTCCAGCATTTATTTTGTTTTTTAGTTCATTGTTAGCATCCCACATTCTGGCGTCTATGCTACCTGTTTTGTCACAAAGTACAGCCGAGATATATAAACTACCTGCTTTACTTTTAAGTAAAGTAGCTTGATTTACAAGGTAAACACCTTGAACTAAGTCATTTTCTTTTAAATTTTTTATAAATCTATGTTCCAAGCCAAGCAATGGTTAAATACCAGGCCTATAAAGTCAAGAAATCTCTTTATACTAAACAGAGGTTTTGGAAATTACAAAGCATGTAACATGCTATAACCTAGTTTCATAAGAGGGTCTAGACTCTTTGTTAGACGTAAGAGTCTTGGTTAAAACTACTGCCACAACACTGTAGAAAGTGAGCATTTTCCAATTCTTTTTTACAAACTGACCAAATTTATCTACATCACCATTATAAAGCTTAGGTGTTATATCATTTGAATCCGACGCTTTTACCATTGTTGGAATGCTTTGTGTAATATCTGACTTGGACTCTACGTTAAATTTGTTATTATTCCAGTTATAATTTAGTAATTCTAGACCAGTTAACACCCTGGTTTGTGCATCACCGTTTTTAAAAAATAATGTTATTCTATAAGTAGCATCCTCTAGTATGTCGTATGCTACATCAATTAAATAAACTTTTTCACCGTTAATTCTCACATAGTCAACATTATCAGGCAGGTTTTCTGCATACCATTTTATCATTTCTTTTTTTATTTTTTTAGCTTTTGAGTTTATCTTTTTTATTATTTTGGGATCAAAAATGGAGTCACTATCAACTCCATTAGTACCATTGAATGATACAAACTCTCTTACCCAACTGTCCTGGTTGTCTCTATCTAATTCAATAAGCCTGATATATGAATTTGCTATAACAGCTCTCTTATCAGATCTCCAATCATACACTAGTCTTAGATCGACAATCTCTTTTAAAGTATCTATTGCTTTTTCAAATTCATTATCTAAATATTGCTTGTGACTTGTGATAAGTAAACGATGTAGACGATTATGAAATTCTGATTCATCATAAAAAATACTTTCTTTAACCTCTTCATTAGTAATTCCATTTTCTATGGTGTTATTTACTTCTAAAGCAAAAACTGGATATGAATATAAAATTTTAATAATTAAATAAAACAAAATATTAAACATGATATCTCCTTTCTAATCTAAATATTGAATCCTATTGGGATGTTCTTTTAAAACTTTTACTTTCTCACTATGTTTTGGGTTTTGTATTGTTACAAAAAATTCTTGATTTTGTTTTATTATGGAAAACGAGTCATTTTTTTTAATTAAAACTGCAAAATGATTAGAATCGACAGAGGATTTTATTAGTTTAACAGAGCCGGCTACTAGCTTAGGGGTTTTATTTGTTTCTTGATAAGTGGTGTATAAATTAACTACGGCAAATTGATCTACTAGTCCGTTTAAAGAATCATAATTTGAAACTGTGATAGGAATTAAGACATATCCAGGCGGGATAAATGTATCTGCTGTTAAGGTAATCTCAGTTTCATTAGCCTCTAATGGTTTATTAGTAAAACTTTTGATTGCTATAGCTAATGCTGTTAAGCCTAAACTAAGCAACAATAAGGATGTTAATTTTTTTGAAAGTAAAACTTTTAATAGCTCCAATTTATATCCTTTTTAAAATTTCTGTTACCTTTATGTTAAAAAGTTAATTGTTCCACTGCTTTTCTTCCATTACTTCATATGACTTTTGATATACATTGAATGTTGCATGTATTATCATTGCCATTAAAAAAGAGATAATCATAAATTCTATTAATCCCTGTCCTTTCTTATTTAAATTAAAACGCTTCTCCATCTTGATCCTTCTTGTTTTAAACTAGCTGCACAACTTTCTCCAACCACTGAAATTCTTCCAAATATTTTTCTTATAAACTGTGGGATTCTCTTTATTGGATCTTCCTCCCAAGCAACTGTAATTTTTTGTTTCTCAATAAAATTGTAAGCAGGGTAGTAGGAAGGGGTAATAGAATGGGCGTCAACTTTTCTTATAGCTAATTTTTTTGCAAATGGAGCTGTTTTAACCTTAACATCAATTGATATTGTAGTTTTAAGACCTGAAAGTTGGGTTACAGAATTTAAATAGGCAGCACTTAAAATTGTTTTTTGTTTTAACTGTAAAATTCTTTGTGCTTTTTTGATGCCTTCCAAAATAGCCTTAAGGCTAGCAGCGTGTACAAGTTGTCCGGTTGCTATAGCTGTTCTATAAGCTACATTAGTCAGGCTATACGATGTCCTTAAAGACTTTGCCTTAAAATTTAAAGCCATGAGAGATGTAAGATTATTTTTCATATTATTTTGAATGTTTACAAGTTTTGATCTGCATGTAGTAAGAGTTTGTGTTTTTTGTTTCAAATATAATCCAGAAGCAGAAACGGTACTCAAAATGCCAATAAAAATAGTGCCCACAAATAAAAACAAAATAAGAAAACTTCCTCTTTCTTGATTTCTGTTGTTTCTTTTTGGCTTATTCATTAAAAACCCCTTGTTCTACTAGCTTTTTACCGAAACATTCAGCGGTTATCTTGGCAATAGTCCTATTGCCTAGCTTAGTAACATTGGATTTTATATTGCTTAAATATGGAAAAAGTTTTTTTATGATATAGACATTATCTTTTTTGCATCTAGGTTTTTGATAATGTACACAAACAGCATACTCATATGCGTAGTGTTTAAGCCAAAGTTTTGATTGCAACGCTAACATTACATATATCCCAGACAAAGCTAAAAATAAAACTATAGGAAGAGAAATTAAAATTTCTGTTGTAACCTGACCTTTATTCGATCTAATTATCACCTGCATTTGTTGCAGCTCCTTCAAAAAAGTTACTTAAATCCTTTTGTTTATAAGATCCTCGATTAATATCTTGTAATCTTGGTTTTTTATTTTCACCTCTTAGTGCATGAGTAATTCTTGCAAACTGAGCCTGAATATTTTGTCCCATTATTTTCATAATTCCTATTGATGCAATAGCCATTAGAGCCACAATTATTAGGTATTCAACTAACCCTTGACCTCTTTCAGAATTTTTTTGTTTCTTGTGCTTCATATTATGCAAAACCTCCTGGCAAAATAGATCTAAAGTACAAAGATCATGCCAGGTTTGAAGTGAAATTAAATAGGTTTTAAACTAGATACAGTTTAAAAGTTGAACTGCTTTAACTTCTACAGTCAGTATTGTAAGTCAGGATTTAAAATAGGAAACGTAAGGCATTGAATTTTGCTTAGGTTACTTTTTTTTATATTTTTTTAGCTTATACAATTTGTTTAAAGTTGAAAAAAACTCTCTTCTGATATTATTCTCATATATAAATTGATACAGAGCTTCAACTCCTGCTGATTGTTTAAATTTTTTAAGCGTAGTTGGAACGCTATCCGGGTTATTGAACTCAACCCTATTTTTCTTCTTAGAATACCAAACACCAGCCATGCAACCTTAACTATACTATTTTTAAAAACAGTGCAAATAACTAATCTTTATGCTTAAATAATAGGCAATTTATAGAGGTGTTGACCTAATAAATATAGTGGTAGTTCAATTTGGTTTGTTAAAAGTTATTATAGAGAATACAAAAAGGACTAAATGACCACAAGACAAGTAGATAATTCAACGGCATTTTCTTCGAAAAAGAGAATATATTTTTCGGAAGATAAAAACTTGCTTACTATACATCAAGCAAGTTTATGGGCTTCAAAATATCTAAATAAAAAAGTAACTGATTCTAATATCTCATATTTAATTCAGTATGGAAGAATAAAAAAATATTATAAAAATAAAATAACTTTTGTTAGCAAAATTGAACTTTTAAATTACTATAAAAATTTTGTTAAGAACAAAAAAATAGATTGGCAAAAGAAGCTTGGAAATGATCTAAATTGGAACCTTTCTTTTGATTTTTTAAGAGAAAAAGATACAACAAAACATGTACACAGACTCCACCCTTATAAAGGAAAATTTATTCCTCAATTAGTAGAATACTTTTTAGATAACAAAACAGACAAGTTCAAAAAGGAAGTTTTTTTTAAGCCAGGAGATATTGTATTAGATCCATTTTGTGGCAGCGGGACAACACTTGTACAAGCCAATGAATTAGGGATCCATGCGATAGGTATTGATATCTCTATCTTTAATACAAACATTGCTAATGCTAAAACCCGCAAGTATAACTTACCTGAATTACAAAACGAATTTAATAAAATTAACTCCTTGTTTTTGAAAAGAAAATTAAATTTATCTATTATTGAATTTGAAAAAGCCCTGGTAAAAGAGTTAAATGCTTTTAATAAAACCAACTTTCCTACTCCGGAATTTAAAAGAAAAGTTAGAATAGAAAAAATAGATGAAGAGCAATATTCCAAGAAAAAAGAAAAAGAATTTATTTTTGCTTATAAAAATTTAATAGAAAAATACTCCATTAAACTAAATCAATCTGAATCTGATAGTTTTATAGGTAAGTGGTTTTTGCAACCTATAAGAGATGATATGTATTTTATCTTAGATAAAATACAGCATATTAAGAACAAAGAAACAAAACAACTTTTAGAAATTGTATTAAGTAGAGCTGTCAGATCTTGTAGGGCAACAACTCACTCTGATTTAGCTACATTAAAACATCCCATAACAACACCTTACTACTGTAAAAAGCACGGCAAAATTTGCAAGCCCTTATTTTCTATTTGGTCTTGGTGGAATAGATATAGCCATGATACTTTGGCCAGAATTCAAGAGTTTAACTCTAAACGCACTAAAACAAAACAAGTGTGTTTAAAAGGTGATTCAAAAAAAATAAATTTAATTACTAGTTTAAAAAAAGCAGACGAATTTATTTTAAAGCTTTTAAAAACTAAAAAGATAAAAGGTATTTTTACCAGTCCACCTTATGTTGGATTAATTGACTATCACAATCAACATGCCTATGCATATGATCTTTTTAAATATAAAAGAGCTGATGAGTTGGAAATAGGGTCTTTAGCAAAGGGGCAGAGCTCTATGGCAAGGCTATCTTATGTAAAATCTATTGCAAAAACACTACAAAACTCTAAAAAATATTTAGCCAGAGATTTTAATATATTTATTGTTGCAAATGATAAGTATGAGTTATATCCCAGAATAGCTGAACTTTCTGGTATGAAAATAGTAAATATATATAAAAGACCTGTGCTTAATCGCTCAGAAAAGGGTAGGGGCACTTACTTTGAAAAAATATTTCATTTGAAGGATTGATATGATAATTTTGGATGGAAAAAAATTAGCTACTCTTATGCAAGAGAAGATCAAAAGTGGAGTAGATTCATTTAAAAAAAGGCATAATAAACCCCCAAAGCTTGCAATAATACATGCAAACAATAATGAGGCCAGTAGTATATATATAGAGAATAAAGTAAAGACATCTAACAATCTGGGTATTCATACATCAGTTTATAAGGTAGAAAATAACCAAAATAAAATTTTAAATTTGATAGATGATCTAAATCTTGATAGCGACACACATGCTATTTTAGTGCAACTACCGCTTTATGATGGATTGGAACAATCTAAAGTAATCAGTAAAATTTCTTCTAAGAAAGACGTAGATTGTTTTGGGTATGAGAACATGGGCAGAGTATTTGCAGGGGATCATATGTTATCTCCTTGTACTCCAGAAGGAATAATAGCTTTGTTAGAGTATTATAAAATTCCAATAGCTGGAAAGCATGCTGTTATTGTGGGTCGGAGTAATATTGTAGGAAAACCTATGTTTAAACTTTTATTAGATAAAAATGCCACGGTAACTGTGTGCCATTCTAAAACTAAAGATTTGGAAGGTTATACAACTAAGGGAGATATTGTGATAGTGGCTGCTGGCAAGAAAAGATTTTTTGGCAAATCTGCTTTTAAGAAATCTGCAACTGTAGTGGATGTAGGGATACATAGAGATGGAGAAGGTATATGTGGGGACGTGCAAACTGAAAATTTACATGTATATGCTCTAACTCCTGTTCCTGGAGGTGTTGGTCCTATGACTGTTACAATGCTTATGCAAAACACACTATATTTGGCAAGTCAGATAAAAGATAATAGATGAAAACTCCTCTATATGAAAAACACAAATCATTAGGCGCAAAAATGGTAGATTTTTGTGGATGGGTACTTCCTATTGAATACAAGCAAGGTATAAGGCATGAGCATAATAATGTAAGATCAAATGTAGGTATATTTGATGTATCTCACATGGGTGAAATTTTCTTTGAAGGTGATAAGGCACTTGCTTTGCTAAACTATTTAACCACCAATGATGTATCTAAACTCGAAGTTGGGATGGCTCAGTATTCTTTCATAACCAACAACCAAGGTGGAATTTTAGATGATGTAATAGTATACCGCCTCAAGGACTCATATATGGTCTGTACTAATGCAGTCAATAAAGACAAGATTTTAAAATGGGTATTAAAGCATAACAACAACACTTTCATAGAAGATAGAAGCAAGCACTATGCACAAATTGCTCTTCAAGGCCCAAGGTCTATAGAGTTAGCTTGTAAATTATTTGATGCAAGTTTAGTTAGTTTGAAGCCTTTTAGGTTTATTGAAATAGATGGTATGTTGATAGCTAGAACTGGTTACACTGGTGAGAATGGGCTTGAAGTTTTTGTTTCAAGTGCTGAAATTACAGAGTTTTGGGACAGATGTATTGCTTTAGGAGCAAAGCCTTGTGGACTTGGTGCTAGGGATACTTTGAGACTTGAAATGAAATACCCTTTGTATGGGAATGATATTGATGAAACAACTAATCCCATTGAGGCTGGCCTCAATTTTGCGGTGAAGTTTGGTAAGGACTTTATTGGAAAGGATGCTTTGTTGGATATAAAAACTTATGGTCTAACGAAAAGATTTGTAGGGTTTAAGGTAGAAGGTGGTATTCCTAGAAAAGGTTATGAATTATCATCTTTAGATGAAGAAAAAATAGGTGTTGTTACTAGTGGAACATTTTCGCCTAGTTTAAGTACTCCTATAGGTGTGGGATATGTCTTAGAGCATTTTAGCAGCGAAGGCAGTATTATATACTGCAAAATTAGAAACTCTTTTAAAAAGGCAAAAATTGTTCCTACTCCATTTGTAACAACCAATAAAAATTAGTAAACAATGTAAGTTTAGTACTGTTAGTGTAGCTGGGGTTTTTGGTTTGGAACAAAAATAGGTAGACAAAGCAATTTAATAGCCTTAGAAGTGTAGGGCTTAGAAATTAGTTTTTATTGGAGGATTTGTGTCAATTGTGGATAGTTTTTATTATACGAAAGAGCATGAGTGGGCCAGTGTTGATGAGAACATTGTAACTGTTGGTATAACTGATTTTGCCCAGGATCAAATGGGTGAGATAGTGTATGTTGATTTACCTGATGAAGGTCAGAAGTTAGCTCAAAATGATTCTTTTGGTTCAATTGAGAGTGTAAAAGCTGCTAATGATCTCTACGCCCCGGTTACTGGAACTGTTGTGGAAGTCAATACCTCTATTATTGATGAGCCTGGTATTTTGAATGAAGATCCAATGAATGATGGTTGGCTTATTAGAATTGAAATGGACAATGAAAGGGAATTAGCTTCACTGTTGAAAGCTAAAGAGTACAAAAAATTAGTTGAAGAGTCATAATGAGCGGGCGTGGTGAAATTGGCAGACACGCTAGACTTAGGATCTAGTGCTTTACGGCATGGGGGTTCAAGTCCCTCCGCCCGCACCACTTTTTACTTTCGATTCAAAATCAAAGGCCTGTGCGAGTAGCAAGGCGGTGTTTACTGATCTGCTACCACTCTTGGTCTTCTACTTAGAAGGTTTTGCATTTCTGAGCTTTTATTATAAGCTCTTGCCCAGTCATATGCAGTGAAGCCTGATGAATCTTGATCTCCTATATCCGCGCCGCTTTTTACCAAAAGTTCTACTAAATCTAGTCTTTCATTAGTATATCTATCGTCTACAACATTAGGGTCAGCTCCCTTTCCAGGAAGACGAACAGCATACATTAGAGCGTTCCAGCCCATGATATTATCATTTGCATTTACATCCACTCCTGGAGCGTTTAATAATGCTTGTATTGCTCCAGTGCTATTTTGATTCTTCTCTATATATTGTGCAAAAATTGACCAAATAAGTGGTGTTCTACCATTCATGTCTCTTACATTTGGATCAGGTCTTTCATGCGCTTCTAATAAAATATTAATAGCATTGTAGCTACTTTCTATAGCTGCCCAAGTAAGAGCAGAGTAGCCATATCCATCTTGCTCGTTAATATCAACTTCTGGATTAAGCGACAAAAGTTTAACTATAGCAGTATTGCCAGCATTAGCACCATGTCTTACAGCTCTTATTAAAGGAGAATAACTGCTTTTATCTACTAATCCTGCTATTGAATATCTATCCAATAAACTTTTCAGTTCATCAAAATTATTTTCTCTAATTGCAGCAAAAATTAGTTTTTTTGCTTCATTATTGGGTTGAAGCTTTGGAACTTCCTCAACAACTTCATAGTTCAAATCTTGATCTAGAGTACTAAAATCTTCTATTGTATCTAATGCCTGCCTTTCAACTTCATGAGAAGCTTCCAAAAGGCTTTGTGGTATTAAAGTTCCATTTTCGCTAAAAACATCAGTTTTTTTATCAGTAGATGTTTTAGAACATGCAACACAAAAAGCAAGCACCATTGTTAGTGCAATAAAATTTGGTTTCCCCATAGTTCCTCCTAAAAATACTAAACCACCAGACACGGCAGATGGTAAAATAAAAAACTCAAAATTGTTATGCTAAAGACCAAACTGATACAAATATAAGCTTTTTTTGTTTTTTTATACTGGTTTTTTGCTACTTATAGCCTTTCTAGCTACATATAATAAACAGCAATTTGGAATAATACATAAGGCACCAGGTACATTTTTCAAAAACAAGCGGATACTCCGCTCGTATAAGACAAAGATTATGAGTGTATATATACTCGAAAGCTGTCTGAATATAAGTACAAGTGGAGTATCCACTACGAGTGGAGTATCCACAGGGATTTTTTTATGCTTCGAATTTGTTTTATTTTTTGTACACTGCTTTTAGCTGGGTGTGCTCAATTTGGTGGGCAGATTTTGGATGAAGATTTAGAGAAAATAGAAACTTCCAAAAATTTTGACACTAAAATTGGAAAATTTTTAAATGAAGATCATGAAAATATTCAAGCTAGTAGACAAAAAAGGAAAAGAGGATTTTTTTACAGACTTAAAAGATTTAAAAAAGTTTTTGATGATAAAAAAGAGCATGCAAAACCTAGCGTAAAATTACCTGAAGAAAAACCAAATTTAGATAAATTTATATCCTATAAAGAAGGCTTATTTTATGTTTGGTTAGGGCACTCTACATTTTTAGTTAATTTAAATGGTGAAATTATTTTATTTGATCCGGTATTTTCGACATATGCAGCTCCATTTGTTTTTCTAAACAAACGATTTCAACCTCCTGTAATTAGCTTAGATGAACTTCCTCTAATTGATTATATTGTTATATCTCATGATCACTACGATCATTTAGATACTAAAAGCATTAAACATTTCATAGATAAAGACACAAAATTTGTTGTTCCATTAGGCGTTTTTTCTCACCTAAGATCGTGGGGTATTAACAGTAAAAGAGTTACAGAGCTAGATTTATGGGAAAAAACAAAGCAGTCAGATTTAACATTTATCGCAACTCCAGCACAACACTTTTCCGGCAGAGCTAAGTTTTTTCAAAATAATACTCTTTGGGTATCATGGGTTATATATGATAAAAAATATAAAATATTTTTTAGTGGAGATTCTGGTTATTTTACTCACTTCAAAGAGATCGGGAACAAATATGGACCATTTGACATTACATTTTTAGAAAATGGCCAATACAACAAAGATTGGCCAACATCACATTTATTCCCTGATCAAACAATACAAGCCTTCAAAGATTTAAAAGGAAAAGCTCTTATGACAGTTCATTGGGGTATGTTCGACTTATCAGTTCATAATTGGTATGATCCAATAGAGCATTCCAGCAAATTATCTAGTAAAGAAAATATCGTGCACTTTACACCTAAAATTGGAGAAGTAGTAAATGTTGATAAAAAAAACAAAACTACAAAGTGGTGGAAAAACTTATTAGACGAGTAAAAGTTTTTTAGTTTAGTTAAAGTTAAATTTATTAATTAGATGTATCTTTTGATTCAAATAGAGTAATTCTATCAGGAATACCTTCGACAAAGTTAATTCCATCCTTAACTAACGGTATTACAGGCGCAATACCTGGGTCTTCTTCTCTTTTAAAAATTTTCCAAGCCCTTATAGATGGGCCAGCTACTGAATAGATAACAAAAACTTTTGAAACTCTTCTAAGCCAGCCAGTTACTGATAATAAATTTTTTGTTAACCTCACTCCTCCTCTGGCTGTCCTTGAAAGCAAGCCTCTTCTTGTTTGATCCGGCATTACTACTTTTTGAGTGCCAGGTACTGGGCTTAGTTTATGTGACAAATCTGCAGTAATACGGGCTATCACAAGGCCTCCTCCAAACTCTGCCGCTGATAAAATACCCTGCGTAGTTAAATCAATATCATTTTTCAATTCATCAAAATTCTCATCATCTTGCAAAAAATTGCTTCTTAAACCAGAAACAAGCCTTTCTTGCTGTGATGAAGCAAACCTTAAACCACTTAGTAAGTCCTGTATTTCAGATATTAAAGCCTCATTTTCCTCGGTAAGTGCTAGGTCTTCTGATTGACCCACCTCAGATAGAAATGATTGAACTCGTTCGATCTTATTTGTATCACCCAAAACTTCGCCTGCAATTGACAAAGGAGTTAAATTTTCACATTCTCTTTCCCCAGTCCCAAGGTCAACCAAACATCTTTCTATTTCACTTCTTGATATAAAATTATAACAAACTTCAATCCCTTCAATATTACCTTCACCTTCGAATAAAGGATCAAGCCTAGGAGGAACACATTTCTCCTCTATAAGATCGATAATAATTATGCTATCGTAATCTTCAAAATGACCTTGAAAGGCATGTGATTTTTCAACAGAAAAAACCACACTCATAACAAATGACAATAATAAAACCATACGTACATAACTCATGCTTATAACGTATACTATACAACATCCTATCTTTATAGAATAAACTTTAAAGTCTGAACATTTTTCTAAGTTTTATTTTCTTTTTTATTTATTGTCTTTTTCTTCCAAAATAAAATCTCTAGTTAATGGTATAAGTGGCACTAAGCCTGGATTTTCTTTTTTAAAGAAAACTCCCCAAGCTCTAGTTGCTGGACTGGCTAATGCATAAAAAATAGCAAGACCCCTAACCCTTCTAACATTCTTTACAGATAACAAATTTCTTGCAAATTGAGTTCCTCTAGCCCTGGTTCTGGAAATTAAACCGCTTTCTGGATTAACAAAAACTATTTTCTTAACAAAAGTTGGTGATAAAAGATGCTTTTCCAATCTAGAAGCCAAGTCATACATAATAATTCCACCACCAAGCTCAATTCCAGCCAATAAAACTTGAGTTGTTCCATTAATCTCTTCTTTTAAATCTTGAAACTCCTCATCTTCATATATATGAAAGTCATCTGTTATATACTCTTCTTCATAAGGGAAAATATATTCTATTGAATCAGATGATATTATTTGTGCAGATTGATGGGACATCGATTGCAGTATCTCTACTAGGCTTACTCTTGGTAAACGATTATCAGATTGTGCTAATTCTGATAATAACTCCATAACAGGATTATGTGTTTGCATATATAATTCTTTGAAAAAGTCTGATGTAAATCCATCTTTTAATTCAGATGCAGAAACAAGCTCACAGTCATTACTTTCTGTCTCAAGATTTACCACGCATCTTTCCACTATAGATTTGTTTTCTGGAAAATATTGATAACAAATTTTAACATTCATTTCTTTATAGTAGTCCTCCAGTAATGGATCAAATTCGTGTACTATACAGTATTCAGAAGACCAGTAAAAACCGGTAGTAACCTCTTGCGTGTGAGCTTTGTTGCCAACAAAGCTCAATATTACAAGTATAAATAAAAAAACACCTTTTACTTTCATGTATTATCCTTATAGTAATTATTAACCGTTAGGCAAAAAGTTTGTATAAATTTACATAAAAATTAATTCAGCAAAATTAGTTGTGTGCTTTTTTAGCAAAGTTTGATTGAAAATCTTAAAAAACAGTCTCAAATTCTATACTTTGTAAAAAATATATATATATATAACTAACAGTTTAACTCTGTTTTATTTAGCTAAGCTGCTTTGTTTTTGGTGTGTGCCAGTCTGTTAGCATAACTTCCGCCCCCAGATTCAATGCCAAAATCTCTATATCTATCATAAGGGCATCTATAACTTGATTTAAGTTTATTAATATTGTGTAAGTTTCTACCTTCTTTTATAAACTTTAAAAAAAAATTGTTCTTTGTTTTAGACATAATAATCCTCTTATTAGAAAAACTAATTTTAGGAAGATTTGTTTTTATTTTTCAACAAAAAAGCTACTAATCAAATTTAGTGTAGCTAAATAATACATACCATCTTAGTTATAACAACAAGAGGCTAGAATTGTCATATATGATGATCTAAAGCTTCATTCAACCTTGGATCCTTAGCAGGAACTACAGAGTTTTTGGTTAAAAACTTAAACACAAAAAATAAAAATAAAGCTAAAAATCCAACTAGCATGCTTAGTTCAGGTAACCCAAATACTACATGATCTTCAAAGTTAGGGTACACAAGCCAGTATATATCTATATATTGCATGATTAAAATTAGAACGGATACGCTCACAAGCCATTTAGGATTTCTCTTAGCTTGTCTAGGCAAAAGAGCAAGAAAAGGAATTAAAAACTTAAACACTAACAAAGAATAACTTACAGCTTTCCAACCGCCATGGCTTCTGTGTAAATAAAAAATTGTCTCTTCTGGCAAATTGGCATACCAAATTAACATAAACTGACAAAAAGCTATGTAGGCATAAAAAACTGTAAATGCAAACAAAAGTTTACCCAAATCATGCAAATGATTTGCATTCACACAGTCAGATAACAATTTTTTCTTAATAAGCCATACGGTTAATATAATCATAAAGGCTAAAGTAGATTGAAATAATCCAGCAAAACAATACACACCAAAGATTGTGGAAAACCAATGAGGATGTAAACTCATTAAGTAGTCCACACTAAATAGAGAATAAGACAAAGCAAAAAACAACACAAAAGCTATAGAAAACTTAGTGTTTTTAATTGTTCTAGAATCATTCCCATCGTTGTCTTGCTTTAGAGAATTGCCTACAATTATCTTAGCAAAGATAATCCAACCAGCAAAAAAAACAAGAGTTCTTATTAAAAAAAATGGCCAATTCAAATATGCAGCTTTCTTTTGCAAAATTTTATCAGACTCTACTACATCCTCATGCAACCACTCAAATAAACTGTGCGAACCAAAAAATACAATTAACAAAGATAATAAAAGTGCTATGGGTAAAAAAGCAGTAAAACTCTCAGCAACCCTCCTAACAGTAACACTCCAGCCAGCATTAACGGCATATTGAAGAGCTGTGAAAAACAAACCACCCAACGCAAGAGAAGAAAAATAAAAGAAGCTTGTCAGAAATGAAGGCCAGAAAGTAGTGTTTTCACTAAAAAATAATCCATAAAGACCAACAGACAAACCAACTAAAAAAACTCCCAGAAAAACTTTGCTATATTTGCTCCAAGACGATTTATCTAAGTATCTTTTTTCTAAACTACTCACTTATTATCCTATTTTAGTTAGTTGTTGGTTCCGGATCTGGTTCAGTCATATCTTGTAATCTTCTTACAAAATTTACGATAGCCCATCTATCGTCCTCATTAGGAATTTGAGCAGCATAACTACCCATATAACCTCTTCCTCTAACTATCATGTGATACAAGTACCCATCTTGGTAATTTCTAGCTTTATTGGTTAGCAGAGAAGGTGGCTTTAAAAGAAGTTTGTCGGAAACAGGACCATCACCCCTGCCCACATCACCATGACAAACCCAACAATAAATGTAATAACCACGACTACCTCTTAATAATATATCATTTGTTGGAACCAGTTCATTTTCTAATTTCAATCCTGCTTCTTCAGGAGTATCAATTGTATAGGGAGTATGGCCTACCGGTACAGTTCCCTCAGGAGGTAAATCCATAGCCCTTTTTGCTACGGCAGAGTCATCATAGTCTTGTGCCTTTATGGCGGGTGATTGCATCATATCCTGAATCAATTCAATATTAGGCTTGCGCCTTTCACAACCTAATAAAACAACTAGCAAAAGTAATAGTAAAAAATTTCTCAAAACTTCAGATACTCCTTAGCCTCTACACAATCTAGGTTTTTTAAAAACTCCAAGCTCTTAGTAGCACTTTCATACTTTTTATCAACAGAAAAAATTAAAAGAGCGAACTTGTGACATGTGAGATCAACATCTAGTATAGGAGGATTAATTTTTGGAAGACGACACAAAAACAAAACCGAACCAAAAGTTGCTAAACCTGAAAATAAAACTGTTAACTCAAATATAATAGGTACAAAGGCAGGCAAAGAAAAAAATGGCTTCCCAGCTATGTTAAGAGGGTAATTAACAGCAGAAGTCCAATATTGAAACCAAGTGCCAAATGCACACCCTAACACACCAAATGAAAATGTAACCCAAGGAACCATAGATCTTTTAAGCCTCATAGCCTCATCCATGCCATGCACAGGAAAAGGTGAAATAGTATCAAATGTTCTATATCCACTTTCATATGTGCTCTTAGCCGCCTTTAATAGAGCTTTCTCATTTGCAAAGAAAGCCACAACTCCAGGAGTAGTTTTAAAAAATCTATTCTTTAAAGACGAAATAACTTTAAGCATGATGTCCCCCGTCTCTTCCAACATAGATCATGGGCTTAACCTCACTCATGGCAACCATAGGAAGTGTCCTGATAAATAATAAAAATAATGTAAAGAACATACCAAAACTACCAATCAACACACCAAAGTCAAAAAAGGTCATCACAAACATACCCCAATTAGAAGGTAAAAAGTCTGCATGCAATGAAGTAACTGTAATGACATATCTTTCAAACCACATACCAATATTTACAAAAATACTAATAACAAACATTGTAGGTAAAGATCGCCTTATAGATTTAAACCAAAACAATTGTGGTATAAGGACATTGCAACTAACCATAATCCAATACGACCACCAATAAGGTCCTATGGCTCTATTTATGAAAGTAAAAGTCTCATACTCAACACCAGAATACCAAGCTATAAAAAATTCAGCAGCATATGCATAACCAACCATTAAGCTAGTAGTCATTATAATTTTGTTCATAACTTCTAAATGATCTACCGTTATGTAGTCCTTTATTTGAGGGAAGCCAATCCTGGTTAAACACATCAAAGTAACAACCATTGCAAAGCCAGAAAAAATAGCTCCAGCCACAAAATAAGGTGGGAATATAGTAGTATGCCACCCCGGTAAGTTAGATACAGCAAAATCAAATGATACAATGGAATGTACAGATAAAACCAAAGGAGTAGAAAGCCCAGCTAACATTAGATAAGCAGATTCATAATGCTGCCAGTTTGTATTAGTACCTCTCCAGCCTAGAGATAAAAAACCATAAACTAATTTTCTTACTTTATGCTTAGCTCTATCTCTCATAGTAGCAAGATCAGGAATCATACCCAGATACCAAAATACAAACGAAATTGTAAGATAAGTGGAAACCGCAAATACATCCCACTCCAAAGGTGATCTAAAATTTACCCATAATGGACCACGTTGGTTAGGGTAGGGGAGTAACCAATAAGCAAACCAAGGTCTTCCTGTGTGAATTAAAGGAAAAATCCCAGCACACATAACAGCAAAAATTGTCATTGCCTCAGCAGCTCTGTTAATGCCAGTACGCCATTTTTGTCTAAACAAAAATAATATTGCAGATATCAATGTACCCGCATGACCAATACCAACCCAAAATACAAATGTGACAATGTCAGTACCCCAGCCAACAGGATGGTTTACACCCATCAAGCCCATCCCAACACCCACAATTGTGCCAATTACTACAACATAAAAAACTAAAAATAATTTTGCAGGTATAAAAAGACCAAACCAGATTTTTTTAGGAAGAGATTCGGGGATACTACAAATATCTTCTGATATTTGTTTAAAATCTTTGTTACCAGCAACCAAGACATTCCGCTTAATCATGCCTTGTCCTTATTTCTAATCTTGGTTTTATATTTCACCATTGGAATATTATTGTATTCTTCCAATACTGAAAAACTCCTTTCACTCTTAAAAGCTTTTTTAACAGAACTTTTCTCATTATTTATATCGCCAAATATAATTGCATTAGTTGGACAAGCTTCCTGACATGCTGTCACTACATCATCTCCACCAACTTCTCTATTTTCTCTTTTAGCTAAAATTTTTGTTTCTTTAATTCTCTGAGTACAAAAAGTACATTTTTCCATAACCCCTCTGGATCGTACGGTGACATCAGGGTTAAATGCTTTGTTTAATGGCTTTTCTACCTTTGAATAATTAAACCAATTAAATCGTCTTACCTTGTAAGGACAGTTATTGGAACAATACCTAGTACCAACACACCTATTATAAATCATCTGATTTAAACCCTCTTCGCCATGGACCGTAGCTATTACAGGGCAAACCGCTTCGCAGGATGCATTTTCACAGTGTTGACACAACATAGGTTGAAACAATACATCAGGATTATCTTCATCACCTTTGTAATACCTATCAAGCCTAATCCAATGCATCTCCCTTCCTCTGAGAACATATTTTTTGCCAACAGACGGAATATTATTCTCTGACTGACATGCTGTAACACATGCAGAACAACCAGTGCATAAATTTAAATCAATAGCCATAGCCCAACGATGACCCTTGTACTCATGCTTTGGATAAAGACTGAATATTTTGTGAGTTTTGATATTAGTTGAAGGTGATTTTTTGTATTCATCCAATGTTGCGTCCACAACAAGCTGTCTTCCATCTAATCGATGGTGCCCTTGTGCATTAGCAAGTGTAGTAAACCCAGATGTTTTTTTGACACTAACTTGCAAATCATTGTCTGTTAAAACATATGCATTAATACCAATTTTTGTACCAACACGACCGGCATTTGTTCTTCCATAACCCACTGCTAACCCTACAACACTATCTGAAATACCGGGTGAAATTAAAACCGGAACCGATAACTTAGTATTACCTTTGGTTACTAAAGCATGCTCACCATTTTTAGAAAAACCAAGTTTGCTTGCCAATGGTTTAGAGATTAATAAATAATTATCCCAAACTACTTTCGTTACAGGGCAAGGCAACTCCTGAAGCCAAGCATTGTTAGCTTGGTTGCCCTCTAACATTGTAGACTTTTGATATAAGAAAAGTTCAATCTCAGAATTTGAATTTTTGCCAAAAGCATAGGCCAAAGAAGAATAATTAAAATTAACTTGCTCACTACTTATATTTTCAACAATAAAACCTTTGTGAAGTAAATCGATCCAAAATTTTTCAAATTGAAGACTCAAAGATCTAGACTTCCAGTTGTCCTTTAAAAAATCATAATATTTGGTTTCATTATTAGACCACTTTAATAAACATTCCCCCAGAGAGCGAGTATCATAAAGGGGTCTAATAGTAGGTTGAACAATTGCATGAATACTTCTTTTTATTTCAGCATCACCCCAGGATTCCATTTGATGTGATAAAGGAGCTACATGAGTTGCATGTTGTGCTGTTTCATCTAATCTGTCCCCCAGATAAAACACTCTTCTAGCCTTGGAAACATGCTTTGAAAATGATTTTGATAAATAAGCAGGGTTAATACCAGCTACAATTAAAGTACTAACTTTTCCGTCATCCAATTTTTTAAAAAGTTCATCCAAACTTTCATAAGATGAAGAAAAATTAAATGTTCTTGCCATGTCAATTGTAGAGCTATAGCTATCCAACATATAATTTAATAAATTAGTTGCTATCTGCAATTCGGTGTCATCACTTCCAGTAGAACCATTAGAAATCACCAAAGACTTTCTTCTATTATTCCATAAAAGATCACAAAGTTGATAGTACTTGTCAGGATCAATGTTTAATTTTTTTGGCATATTAGAGTATTCATCAAATCTAGTCCTTACAATGGAACTGATCGAAGCACCTCTTTTGATCATTTCGTAACACAATCCAAGCACAACCTTAGGGTACAAGGAAGGTTTAACCACAAATCTTAGATCTGAATTAGCACCAGTTAAAGAGTGTATAGACTCAAATACCACAAGCTTACTCATATTCTCAGGATTTCTTGTCTTAGCAAAATCACTTGAAAATTCAGTCGGGCTTAGATATGTACTTAAAAAATCAGCCCCAATAGATACCACAACTTTTGATTTATCAAAATGATAACCAGGAACTACTGATTTTTTAAAACAAAGCTGGTTTGCCTTTTTTACACCATCAAAAGATGTGGGTTCCCAAGAATAATGATCAACGCCTTTTTTTCTAAAATTATCTATAAGCAATTTCAAAGTAGGGGAGTACACATTGCCAGTAACAAGAGTAGTATTACCAAGCTTTAGGGCTTCTGCGATCTGATTGTCAAACTCCTCCCAAGAACTCTTTTTAAAATTAAAGTCTTCTTTTTTAACAGGGTGTTTTAATCTATCAGGATCATAGAGATCTAATACATGAGCAATGGCTCTAGAAGAAATACCTTTAAACTCAGGGTTGGGCTTTACATAAATTGGCCGCCCTTCTCTTGTTTTTATCAAAACAGGTTGAGTTTCAAATCCTTGAACATATGTAGATGTATAATAATTAGAGATTCCAGGCTCTATCTCCTCAGGTCTATTAGCGTACGGTACAATTTTTTCAGCAGGTCTTCTTATGCAACTCATTGAAGTAAGTGCTATTCCAGCACCCATGAGTTTTAAAAAATCTCTTCTAGAATTTTGGTCCTCTTTACTATCTGGTACGGATACAAATTCGTTATCACTAGATAGTTCATTATCTAAAAAGTCTGTCCAAAAAGTCTGTTTCACAATACCACCAAAGCTATCTAATAATGACAAGTACCACAACTAACCGGAGCCTGATTTATCGAACCATCAGGTTTTTTTTGCTTAGCAAACTCTCTGGCATCTTCAGGATTTCTATGACAATTTAAACACCAACCCATAGATAGGACAGAACTCTGCTCTACCTCTTTCATAGTTTCAATATTTCCATGACAAGTCTGACAGCGAATGTCTGCCTTCACATGAGCTTGATGATTAAACATCACAAAATCAGGTAACAGATGTACCTTTAACCAAGGGATGCTATACCCCTTATCATATGCTTTTCTTAATGTCTGTACGGCAGGTTTATTTATAGCAACACCGTTATGACAGTTCATGCAAATATTTAAACTAGGCACAGTTGCATGCCTGTTCTTATCAGCCTGAACATGACAGCTTAAGCATGGAATCTGATACTTTCCAGCATGAAGAGAATGATCATAGGGTAAAGTTTGCTTTGGTTTATAACCTTTGTTATATCCAAAAGAAAACGCCCCCGCCATCTGAACATAAAAAATGACAAGAATAAAATTTAAAATTATCGGTCCCAATAGCGAACATTGTCTATCAAATAAGATTTAATTCAACCAATAATTTTGACGCATTTATCCAATTGGCTTACGGGATAAGTCTTTATGTTTTCCAATTACATCAAGGTCTTCCGAACAAGGCAAAAAATAAGGAGGCTATGCTTACTTTTTTTTTGGCCGAGTGGTTGCCCAGCTTTAGACATTGATACCAATCCAACTGAATGAACCTCCCTTCGGTCGGTTTATCTATCGGAATATCTATAACTAAGAGCTAAACATAAATACACGAGCTGAATTGATATGAGCGCACTGACATATCCAACACCACCACCTCCAAACCCATAAGAGTGAAGTCCCGCTCCTAATATATAATTCACACCGTACCAAGCCATTATGATCAGTAAAAAACAAAATGAATTTGTAACTAGAAACCCAAAACTTCTAATCCAACCCACAAGCCTTGTATGTAGTACTGCAACATAACCTAAAATTGCTATCAAAGCCCAAGTTTCCTTAGGATCCCAACCCCAAAATCTACCCCAAGAATAATCAGCCCACACACCACCTAATATTGTACCTGCTATCAAAAGTACAACGCCAAGCTGTGTTGCCCTGTAAGTAAACTGAGATATTTTTGTCATCTGATCCTTCTTTTTTTTAATATAAAACCAAAGCCCTATATCAGATAGTACAAATGAAAGAAAAAAAGCAGAATATGCAAGTGTTATAGTCATTACATGAACTATCAACCAGAGGTTGCTCCTCAGCACAGGCTGTAATGGTTCAAGACTAGGATCAAGAACTATCGGAGCAATATCAGCAGTAATTAAACAAACAACTCCCACAAGAACAGCAGCAAAAGCAAAGTAGTTTACTTTCTTAAAAAACTCAAAAATACCAGCAAAAAATACGCTACCCCAAGCAACCCAAATCACACTCTCATACATATTAGAAACAGGAGGTCTTCCTGTTAAATAGATACGCAGCAAAAATCCATAAGTATTAAACAAAAACCCTAGTGCCAAACAACTCCAAGCAAAAACTAGCCACCACTTATTTTTTGAGATTTTTTGGGCAGAAAAATAAATTAAAAAAAGTATGCTCGACAAAAGATAAAATATATAGCTCCATCTAAATGGATGAAATGAATTATAATGAACCTCTGCTTCTATAATTCTACTGCTTGGATAAGAACCAACCTTTGATCCTACTAACAAAATAAAGTAATCAACATAACCTTCTAACTGTTTATAAGCAGTTTCATCATTTAAATATTTTGAAAATCCTTCTACTATGTTTGAGAATGAATCCAGTATCTCATTGTCTGAACCGGCTATGGGTAACCAGTCAGCATTATTAGATGGAACAAACGCCATATTACCAGACAAGATACTATTAAACGTGATAAGCTGAGAGTCCAACCTCTGGACTGCTTTTTGATAGTTATCTAGCTTTTCATTTGCCTCCACTTTGTTTTGCAACTCTTGTAAAATTAAGCTCAATCTTGAGGAGTTGGTAATTTCATTTAGCGAAAAGTATTTCTTTTCATCTAGATTTAAATTTTCCTTAAGATCATGACGAGTTATTTCAATCAGTTGTGCATTATACCACTCATTAGGTGCAATGAGCCAAGTAAACACAACTACAACCGCAGGCTTACCATTATATTTTGATTTTCCATGTATAAGCCGCAAACTCTCTTTTGCATAAGTATCAAAAGGTTTTACCCTTCCACCAGATTGAATAGGAATTTTACCCAGCAATGCATTAACATCATTCCCAAAAGCAATACTTGAACTAATCAATAATAAAAATACTAAAACAAATCTCATCTAAGTTTTTCGTTTGTAAAACATCATTACTATACCAAGCGATAATAGAATAGCTCCCAGGTATTTTATTTCTCTTCCAGGATCATGATTGACTTGTAGAATAGACACAACCGGTTTACCTTCTTCATTTTCTCTATAACTCGCCTGATAAAAAGTAAGACCATTTTTTTTAAAAGGTTCATTCATAGATATAGAATATTCATCACCATCAACCTCTATTTCACTTCTATAAGATTTAGCTCTTCCACCAGGATACTTGTCTATAACAAAATCATTAAGCTTCATATCAAAACCTACCCCTATCTGATCATTTGTATAACTCACCAAATATAGACCATTTTCATGCGGAAATTTCTCATAACTATTAAGTCTTATCCACTTAGATATGTCTTTAAACTTAACATGCACAACTTCAGTAGTAAGATCAGATGGACTTTTCTGTAAAGTATAAGAAAATGTCTCATGGGCATTTGGAATATATTTTAAAAGTATAAGCTTCATATCCATCCAGGGAGTTTTGAAAGACATACCAGTTCTAATTTGACCCTGCTTTTTTATTATACCCTCATCCATCATAATATACTCTATTGTTTTAGAATCTAAAGGCCTAAAAGTTAAAGTAGGTTCTGAGGTTTTTTGTGAATTTTTTTTTGTATCTAAAAATACATTAAGAGGCCCTATTTTTTTATAAGCCACATTATCATCATTTTGAATCAACCAATCAGAATGAGTTACAAACTGATTCCGCAACACAAACCTTACAGCAGGGCCTGTCATCTTATCGCTGGAAGGTTCAATTTTTCTTTCAAAAGTTGCATATGGATAAAAGTCTGTGACTTGCACTTTATCTTTCTCCACTTCAACAAATAATTTTTTTTGTTCTGGAGGGTTAGCAAAAAAATTTACTTTTTTACTTGATATTTTATTAGGTAAAAATAAATTTCCATCCTCACTATAATAGACATTTATATAAGTATCTTCTGTTAAAGCCCAGTTTTTGCTTTTGCCAACTTCTATTGACATAGAAGCGTCTAGGCCAAAGACCCTATCTAAGTAAGCACTCGCAATAATAATAATTAAACCTATATGTGCTAACAAGAAAGGCATGTGCTTTTTTTTCCATGGGAATTTTATAAACATAGAAAATAGCAAATTTACTACCAAAAGAGCCATGGTAAGGTATGTAAAGTTTGTGTGATACACCACATTCTGTGCAGTTCTTGCATCATATCTAGATTCAACAAATGTACCCCAGGCGAACACAACAATTAATGCTACTATTGTGATCACTGCTATTTTTATGCTAGATAAAGACTTGATAATTTGTTTTAATACTTTCATTTCCAAAGGTCTTCCTAGCGAGGTCAATAAAGTAAACTTGTTTACTTTTTGACCTAGTGGTTGCCCAGCTATGCTTTAGGCTTCTATAATAGGCCGCATTCTTATACAAGGAAAACATGAAAATATATACCAAAAAAGGAGACACAGGAGACACAAGACTTGTTACTGGTAAGGTAGTAAAAAAATGTCACGCAAGAGTAATCACATACGGTGCAGTTGATGAACTCAACTCTTATATTGGATTATTAATTTCAAATCTAATAGAAACAAAATATGCAGACAATATGCAAAAAACCATATTAGTAAATATACAACACAGGCTTTTTACAATAGGAAGCCACCTGGCTTGTGATGATCCTTTACCACTGGTGTCACCAGCTAGAATTTCTCTACCTAAACTTAACGAAACATGGGTCTTAGAATTAGAGGAACAAATTGATAAAATACAAGCAGAGCTTCAACCACTAAAAAACTTTATTCTCCCAGGAGGATCAACATTATCTTCTCTATCTCACATATGCAGGGTAACTTGTAGAAGAGCAGAAACACTAGCAGTTGGAGTGGAAAGCCAAAATAGCATTATAATAAAATTTCTAAATAGATTAAGTGACTACTTTTTCACTCTAGCTAGATATTTCAATAAGCTAGAGGGTGTAGAAGACATACTTTGGGAAAAATAGTTCTATTCGTCAGTAGCCTGATCGTCGGTTTGATCTTCCATTTGTTCTGGTTCTAGATTCACATCTGGGATATTTCCTTCATAACCTTGGATCAACTTTAATAAAGATGGAGCAAAGTAGTGTCTAATGCCAACCTGAATGATACCATTTTGGCTCAGTGTCGCATGTATACTAGAACCATCTACAAACACTACCTCTAAATCCTCAATCCACTCCAAATCACCTTTGAGTCGTTCTAAGTCGGCTTCTTCTTCTACTTTTAAGTTACAAAATTCTTCTAGCTGAGTTTTAATAAATTCATCTGAAAGGTTACCGCCATCCCAAATATTGCCCATTTTCTTAAAAGCCACAGTAGAACCTTCAGGCTTTGAAATTCTTACCTCTCTAACGTCATATCTGCATATTCTCGTATTTCTTTCAGAAATGTACTCATTTCTATCCGTAAGATCTTCAGAATTGCCCTGAAGGGCAATAATAGCCCAGATAATCAAAACAAGGCCAGAAACCAAAACAATAGCTTTAATAACAACCTTTTTAGACATAAATAAACCTCAAAACTACCTAATTCTCTCTATACCCGCAAGTCAACTATTTTTTGCAGTTTAAACCAGGTGATATTATTGAAATGGCATTTTTTTGAATATCATAAAAGCTTTAAATCTGTATACTTGAGCATGAATTTTCTAACAGAGCTATCATCAAATAACACTGATATCTTTTGTCCACTAGCTTCTAGCTTTAATACTTTTCCCTGGCCAAACACAGGATGTATAACCCTCACACCTTTTTCAATTACACCATCTTGTCTATAATCCCCATCGTGTTCTTTTTTGTAAACACTTGGTCTTTTAAAATTTTTCTTTGAAAAATATATTGTTGGATTGTCCAAGTATTTATCAGGTATTTCTTCTATAAATCTGCTAGGATTGTTATATACAATTTTTGCATTTGTTCTTCTGCATTTTGCATGAGTAAACCACAACTTTTCACAAGCCCTAGTCATCCCTACATAACAAAGTCGCCTCTCTTCTTCTATCTCAAAAGTATCAAGTGAGGTTATTGGTATAATCCCTGGAAATACATTTTCCTCCATCCCCACTATAAAAACATTGAGAAACTCTAACCCCTTTGAACTATGTAAGGTCATAAGAGACACATATCTAGAATCACCACTTCTGTTAGTATCAGTATATACTAAAACAATTTCTTCTAAAAATTGCTGTAAAATAGAAGAGCTGTCATTATTTTCACTATGAAACCTTTCTTCAAATTGATTTATTACATTTCTAAATTCTTCTAGATTTTCTATTCTGGTTCTCGATTCGACGGTATCTTCTCTTCTTAAATTTTCCAAAAAATTAGTTTTATCTAAAATAGCATCATACAAATCAATAAGAGATCTATTAAATTCTTGAAGAGATGAAATTAAAGAAACAAATGAGGTTAAATTATTAATAGTGTTAGATCTAAATAGATTTTTTTCAATACAATACAAGCTAGCCTTTATAAGTGAAGTCTTTTTTTGTAAGGCTATTTGGCTCAATTTATCTAATGTAGTAGAACCCACACCTCTTTTTAAACCAATGCCTCTCATAAAAGACACATCGTCATCTGGGTTTAATGCTAATCTAAAATAAGCTACTATATCTTTTATTTCTTTTCTTTCATAAAACCTCATACCTCCAACAATTCTGTAAGGGATATCAAATTGCATTAACTTTTCTTCTAAAACCCTAGATTGAGCATGTGTTCTGTAAAAAATTGCGAAGTCTTCGTAACCAAACCCTTCATTAACTAAAGAAGTTATTTGACTTGCAACCAATCTTCCTTCCTCATATTCATTATCTAGTAATCTAACGCTAATTAGATCTCCAATGCCTTTGTTAGAAAAAATAGATTTTTCAGTTCTTATGGTGTTTTTAGATATCAAACTGGAGGCAGCAGAAACTATTGTTTGTGTAGACCTATAATTTTCTTCCAGCTTAATTACTTCAATGTCTGGAAAATCTTCTTGTAGGCCCAAAATATTTTCAATGTCAGCTCCACGCCAGCTATAGATAGATTGATCTTCATCACCTACAACAAAAATTTTGTTATTACTGCCTAAAAGTTTTTTTAATAACAGGTACTGTATTCTATTAGTATCTTGATATTCATCGACATTGATGAATTTAAACTGATTTTTATATTTATCCAAAATGTCAGAGTTTTCGAACAAAAGCATCAATTGGTATAACAAGTCCGCAAAATCCATGCTTTTACTTTCAAACATATCTCTCTCGTATTGTTCATAAATTTTAAAGAATCTTTTATCACGAGAAGGAAACTGTTCTTCGAATTTATAAGAATCCAAACAAAGTCTCTTGGCCTTATTAATTTGTTCCAAAACTGATTTTGGTTCAAATACCTTGTTAGATATATCTAGTTTATTCATTACTTTTTTTATTTGAGATAGCTGATCTGCTTTGTCTAAAATTGTAAAAGTGTCGTAACCAATTAAAGACGCATGCTCTCGCAAGATTCTTGCACCAAAAGCATGGAAGGTGCTAATCCACATATCTCTGGGATTTACCTGGGTACCAGAGGTGGCTAATAAACTAAACACTCTTTCAGACATCTCTTTTGCTGCCTTATTGGTAAATGTAATACCCAACACTTCATGAGGTTTAGCTAAACCTTTATCAATAATATTTGCAATTCTATGAGTAAGAACCCTGGTTTTGCCAGAGCCAGCTCCAGCAAATACAACCACTGGCTTATCTAAAATAGTCACGCCTTTAAGTTGAGCAGAGCTTAGGTTTGTTATATCTTCTCTAATCATATCACCCCAAATCTCAAAGCGCAATCTAACATGAATTTGCAAACTTAACACTTTATCTACATCAATCAACAACATAATGAATATACTCGGGGTACAAAGAAAGAGTAGGTAAGTGGCAATTTTTTAGTGATAAAACAAGTAAATATACAACAAGCGTTGGTATTAGCCTTAGTTAGACCAGGAAGGAGCCATCAGGCAAAAAAACCGACTGCAAAGGAGGTTCATCCAATTGGATAATATAAAGGTTTATCCCGTGAGCCAATTGAACCAAAGTAGGCGGAGCCTCCTTATTTTTGCCTCATTAAGCTCACCTTTAATGTTTTCTGTACAGTTTGATAAGGTTGTTTTTTAGAACTGTTATCTGCTCTGCATTACTTTTGAGGCGAATTTCTTTTTTCTCAAGCTGTGCTAGTAATTCTTGTTTTTCTTTTTTTAATTCATCATTTTGTATTTCAAGCTCGTTATTTTTATCCTTTAGTTCATTTTCTAAGGTTAATAACTCTTTATTTTTTTGTTTGGACAGATCAGCAATATATTTGCTCATTGATTCTATGTTAGTTTTTAGATCAGATATTTTTCTTATGTCTAGTCTAACCTTGTCTGTCAGCTCTTTATTTTTAATTTTAAGTCCTGATATATGCGGTTTAACCCACCTATTTACTCTCTTTAAAAATCTCTCTAGCAGGCCAAGTTTTTTACCAAAAATCCTCTCCAAATTAGTAAGCTCTTCACATTTTTTTTTATAATCTGAAGACACAATCACATAATTTTTTTCAGCCTCAGAAAGCCGAAAGTTCAAAGTACTTACTTCTCTGGAAAGCTTGACAATTTCTTCTTTTTGCATAGCACTTTCGGCTTTTAAAGTTTCATTTTCCTTTGACAAATCAGAGCTTAATTTTTTTATAGCTTCATTAATTTCGTAAAGAGAATTAACTTTTTTAGAATGAGCTACCACCTTACAAGCTAAAGTCTTGTTTTGCTGAATTAATGTTTCAACTGTAGAAATACTTTCCATTACCTCTATAACCCTCTAAGTTTGACTCTTCACATACGACATGCCTTAACATAACACCCCAGCGGCGTTGACAAAAATTGTCACTAGCATCTGTTAGATGATAACTAAGGTTTACAAAAATTGTCAGCTAATATCCAGAGGCTAAACGGACCTTGGTCTTAGTGAGTGGAGATGAGTTTGATGACATGTGTATAGCTGGGCATCCACTCGGCCAAAAGATGTCTTGGCTACATTTAGACTCCGTCTTACATTTCGCCAATCCATCTTATTGGCTTGATTCGGAAGACCTTGATGTACAAAATTGTAGAGGAGTAGGGCAGGGGTTATGGTTAAGAAGTTATAGAGAGTCGTAGACTTTATCTAGTAGGTACCAACTTTGACCGTTATCCAATTTTTTACCATTAACAAAGACACTAGGGGTTCCTCTAATGCCTGCCAAATCACCTTCCCTGGCAAAGGCCATCACAGTATTATGAGTGTCAGTAGCATTCATGCAGTCACTAAATGCAATAACATCTAAGTCAAAATCCTTGGCCTTAGGTTCAAGATCTGCCACAGTAACTTTCCCAAAATTTTCGAACAAATAGTCATGCATCTGCCAACCCATACCTTGTTTTCCAGCGCAATGGGTAGCATATGCAAACTGACAAGACGCTCCGTCTCTGGAATGAGGCATAGACTCATTACAAACCCCATCTAATGGGTAGGGCATAAACACAAAGTTGACATCGCCTTTTGATTTAACGAAATTCTTAAGGGGTGCAGAAGCGTTTTTACAGTGAATGCACATAAAGTCAGCAAACTCTACAATAGTCATCTTAGGGTTATCAGTTGGTGTTAATTTTAATGCATCTTCAGTATTAAAATTATAAACCTTTGCAGATTGCCAGCTTGTTACAGCGAATTTGGCAAAATTAATTCTTTGGCCCAACATGCTTCTTTTTACAATATCATCCGCCAAAAAGACCAGGAATAAAACACCACCAAAAACCAAGGCATATCTAAGTAATAGTTTATTATTTAGTTTAATATTATTTAATAATTTACTGATTTTAAAAGATTTATTTAGTAATAATAGTACAAATACAATTATACTAAGCACATAGGCCAAAGTACAGAACAAGCACATAGCACCTATGACGATAAATGAAATCCAAGCCATAACAATGGAGGCTATTAAACTCAAAAATGCAATCAAAATCGCAATAGACAAATTTCGATCTTTAGTTTTTAGGTCAGCACCAGACCACAGTCCTTTAAAACCAAATACAAGCAGCACAACATTTGCAAAAAACCCCCATACACCAACTGGCACATTAAAAAATAGTGAGTAAGAACTAGTATTTACTATATCACAGTTAAGAAATTCATTTATATTACAAACGCTTTTGGCCATATTGCCAAATTTAAGGCTATAGTGTGAATAAGCAAGGTATAGTATGTTTACAATAGCCACAATTTGGGTTGTATAAAATAGCTTGATACTCATTTATTTCTCCAAATACTCATTTATTCTCAAGCCGTGTTCTCCGCTTGGAATTTTTTGTTTAGTTTCTAAAGAACTAACCCCATTGATCTAGTTACAAGAATTTTAAAATAAAGTCAAAATAAGCTTCATTAAACATGAGCTTAATGAGGCAAAAACAAGGAGGCTATGCCTACTTTCGTTCAATTGGATGAACCTCTTTTGCAGTCGGTTTTTCCAATTGAAATAACCTCCCTACGGTCAGTTTTTGCCGAATGGCTCCTTTAGGACCAATGAATTATTTTATGAAACTTACTTGTGCTTTTAGCTAAAATAGGAAAATATAAAGAACTACATGAAGTTAAATACTTAACACCCCATTATTATGACAACCAATATGACAACAAAGTGGTACCATTACAAATTAGGCAAAACCAGAGGACCTTTTTCTTTTTCTAACATTAAACTACAAATCACAACAAACCAAATCACACAAGATGATCTTGTATACAAGAGCGACTTAAACAAATGGATTAAGGTGAAAGACTTAGAAGAGTTTCAAAAACTAGAACCATTACAAAATATATCTGAACTACACAAAATGTTTGTAATCCTAAAACACAATACACACAAACAGTTAGGTCCTTTTTTAATGGATACAGTAATAGAGAAAATTCATAGTGGAGAAGTGGAGTTTTGCGATTACATATGGAAAAAAGGAATGACATCTTGGAAACAAATTTCCACATTTATAAAACCGATCCCAAAAAAACAGAAAGTTGAAACCTCTACAAAAGAAGACTTAGGACACTTAAGTAAAGAGGAGTTACTAACCAGCGTAATTCAACTATATGAATTAAACGAAACTCCTACAAACGCTGGAAGTCAGGATCTTGCAAAACAATTTGGTAGCTTTGATAAAAAAGTAATATTTCAAGAAACTACTTTTCAAAATAAAGAAGAAGCAATTATTGATCAAAATCCTATGAAACTGTTGGACGATGAAAATACTATTACAAGTATCAATAAACAAGGTTTTAAACTATATGAATTTTTTAAAAGTTTATTTTTATCTTTATGCAAATTTAGCAAAAAATATTTAATGATTTTTATCTTATTGTTTTCATACCCAATAGCTTCAAATACTAGTCTTCAAGTAATTAGGTATGAATTTTTCAAAAACGGAAAGGAGCTAAACATATCAGGAGTAGCCAATCAAAGCATTGATATCGTCATAAAAAACAGAAAAAATCAAATTTTAAGCAAGAATGCTTTTTATCAAAACTTAACATTAAAATTAAACAATAGTGGCCAAGCAATTCTAAGATTAGATCAATGGAGTCTGCCTATAGGTTTTTATATACTGCAAATTAAAACTAAGAATCAAAAAGTTGGTGGTGAATTTTTCTTCGGTAAAAATATATCTAAGTTCAAAACCAAATTAGCAGTATTTAACCAACCAATACCTATTTAAAATGTTAAAAAATATAAAGCTAGAGCTTGCTGATTTTATTTTAGACTTAGGTATTAAAGAATCTAAAAAAGATATTGTGTCCATGTTAGAGCTAAAAACCTCCCACGGAGGGATTGCTCTAAAAATTTTTAAATTCTCTAAAAACCCAAAAGAATTTTCAAAATCACTTGTAGATAAAATAAATCAAACTAACCATCAATTTAAAAAGCGCATAGAATCTGTTACACATGTCGGAGGCTTTATTAACTTTCAACTAAAACCAGAGTTTTTATTTAAAAACCTAATAGACTCTGTAAATAGTGACTTTTTTAAACTAAACAAACCACTCTCTAAAAAATCAAAAAAGGTAATAGTTGATTATTCGTCACCTAATGTCGCAAAACCACTAAGCATAGGACACCTAAGATCAACTGTTATAGGAAATGCTATATGCAACCTGGCTAAATCTCAAGGATATGAAGTTATTGGAGTGAATTACCTTGGTGATTGGGGAGTTCAGTTTGGAAAACTTGCATGGGGTTATTTAAACTGGAAAAATGAATATAACTTTGAACAACCATTCAAAAACCTCTATGAGATCTATACAAGATTTCATAAAGAAGCTTTAAACGATCCTGGTTTAGATGAAAAGGGAGCAGAGTGTTTTAAAAAATTAGAATCAGGAGATAAAGAAGTTACTTCTTTGTGGAAGTATTTTGTTGAAGTAACCTTAAAAGAACATAAAAAAATCTACGATCTTTTGGGAATTAAATTTGATATTATTCAAGGAGAGTCATTTTTCAACAATAAAATTAATTCAATATATGATCTATTAGAAGAAAAAAACATTATTGAGATAAGTGAAAATGCACATGTTGTAAAAATATCAGATGAAATTCCTCCTTGCATAGTTAAAAAGTCAGACGGAGCATCACTATATGCAACAAGGGATTTAGCTAATGCCATGTATAGAAAAAATGAGCTTAAGGGTGATATATTTTTATATGTAGTAGGTGCTGATCAAAGTCTCTATTTTAAACAAATTTTTTCTGTCTTAAAAAAGGCTGGCTTTAATTGGGCAGAAGATTGCCATCACATATCTTTTGGACTCTATAGATTTAAAGACACTAAAATGTCTACTAGAAAGGGTAATGTCATTTTTATGTCAGATGTTTTGGAAAAAGCTATTGATATATCAAAGGAAAAATTAAAGGAAAAATCAAATATAACAGAAACACAAAAAATTGCTACAAGCGTAGGAATAGGAGCTATTTTATTTAATGATTTAGCCAACGACAGAGTAAAAAATGTTGATTTTTCATGGGAAAAAGCTTTGGACTTTAATGGTGATAGCGGCCCTTATGTGCAATACTCCTTAATCAGATCCAGAAGTATATTAGCAAAATACAAAGGTGAGTTTTCTAATTTTGATGAAAATGATATTGAATATGAATTATGTTTGTACCTGTTGTCATTCGATGAAACTTTAGAAAACTCATGGCAAAATTTCAAACCTCATATACTTGCACAATACCTGTTAAAAATATGCAAAATGTTTAGCCATTTTTATAACTCAAAAAAAGTTTTATGCGAGGATACCAAATTAAAGCAAACTAGATTAGCACTGGTTTATTGTGTAGAAAAAATATTAACAAAAGGTTTAAATATTCTAGGCGTTCCAATCCCAGATAAAATGTAAATTAATTTAGTTTGGATTCATTCTTTAAATTTGATACAGTCCTATTGATATCATTTTCAATTGCCAAATTAAAGGCAGTACTACCAGAATTATTTTGATGATTTATATCATAATAAAATACAATAATAGCAGCGGCTACCTCTTTGTACCTGGCTAAACTAAGAGCAGTGTTGTCCAAATTATCTTCTGCATTTACCTGAATGTTAGTACTTTGCAATAATATCTTTAACACATCAATTAGTAATATCTACAATTTGAAAGAGCAAACATAGCTATAATAGGATATATTATAATTTATAACAATAAGACACTGAAACAAGCTAATTGACAAAGAGAGATTACCACTACATACTCTGATAACAAAAACTTTTTAGACAATAAAATACAAAACATATTCAAATTACTAACAATTAAAGAATACTCTCAGCTATATGAAAAAAAAAACTAAAATTCTAAAACTGCCCTTTAAATCTCCATACTACAAAATTTTGTGCAAAAGTAGTTTTATGTTATCGATTTTACTTCCTATTATATCGAACTCTCACCAAGAAGCTAATTACAATGAATGCCAAAATTCTTTAACAAAGCCAACAGGCCCTATTAACGACATATTGACTGCAGTAATTTATGATGAGGCAGAACACTTAAACCGATTGTTAAATGAAGGTATCGATGTAAACACGAAACTGATTGTTTTACCTAAGTGGACTCCCCTAATGATAGCAGTAATGAATAGAAACAAAAGTGTTACTCAAGTTTTATTAAATCGTACTGACTTAAATATAAATGCTCAAGACAGGGTAGGTAGAACTGCATTGATATGGGCGGCTATTAATAATGACGCTGACATTATTACAATGATAGTAAATAGCTACAATCATCAATTTAAGTCACAAAGCCAAGGTGTAAACTTATCAACCTACAAAAAAAATAAAACAGCTCTTCATATAGTTTCAAATTTTGGTAGCAAGAAAACCGTACAAACCTTATTAAGCGTAGATAAAATTAACATAAATGCTCAAGACAGCAATGACATGACACCTCTTATGCTGGCAAATTTTAATAAGGACCCCGGCGTTGCACAATCCTTGTTAGAAAGATCCAATTTAACTATAAATGCAGAAAGTTTACTTGGCCGTACTGCCCTAATGATTGCTGTTCAATATAGAAGAAATGATATTTTTAAAATGTTAATTGCCAACAAAAATATTGATGTAAATAGAGTAGATGAATTTGGAAAAAACACAATGCGAAGAGCACTAGAAAACTGGAATCCATATGTTATTAACGAATTATTGAAGAGACGAGACATAGAGCTATCCAAAGAAGAAACAAGTATACTCATAGAGATGATGAGAGCAACTAGTGAAGGAGTAGTTCACTAATATAATCTATAATCGTATAAAATCAAGCAGTTCTACACAACCATCTAACATCAGCAGCATAGGCTTTGATACTTTGTATATGTTTTTATGTATCAAAAAAATAATTTAATACTATTTAGAATTTATAATCATAAACCTAAATATGCTTGTCAAAAACTAAGAGTTTCTTGACTGATTTGTAGTGTATAGTCTATAGGGTTTGTAACACCTTAGTTTTTGGAGAGTATGTATGGTTTTTGATAAAATAATATCCAGTGGCGAACATGAACAGGTCACAATGTGTTATAACAAAGATGCAGGTCTTAAAGCCATTATTGCAATACACAATACAAGTTTAGGCCCGGCCTTGGGAGGTGTGAGGTTTTGGAACTATAACTCAGAAGAGGAAGCTTTAACTGATGTTTTAAGGCTATCAAAGGGCATGACATATAAAGCTGCCGCATCTGGACTTAATTTAGGTGGTGGGAAGGCAGTTATTATTGGAGACAAAAAAAAACTCAATACTGAGTTAATTTTTAGAGCATTTGGACAATTTGTAAATTCATTAAATGGAAAATATATCACTGCAGAAGATGTAGGTACAAGCGTTGAAGACATGGAAAATATCCATATAGAAACTCCTTGGGTTACAGGAATTTCTATGGAGCTAGGTGGCTCTGGTGATCCAAGTCCATATACTGCAATAGGTGTTTTGAAAGGTATAGAAGCAAGTGTATTTTTCAAATATAACAAAAAAAAATTAAAAGGCATGACCGCCGCTATTCAAGGTATTGGAAGTGTTGGATCTCATCTGGCATCGTATCTGCATGAACAAGGTGTAAATCTCATTATATCAGATATAGATGAAGATCTGACAAAAGCAATTGCTCAAAAAACAAATGCAAAAATTGTTTCATCTAACAAAATATTGTTCGAAGAATGTGACATACTCGCACCTTGTGCATTGGGAGGACTGTTTGACGATCAAACCATACCAAAATTAAAAACTAAAATAATAGCTGGCGGAGCTAACAATCAATTAGTTGAAGAAAGACATGGAAAATCATTGGCTGATAGAGGAATCTTATATGCACCAGACTATATAGTAAACGCAGGTGGTCTGATGAATGTATATGTTGAACTGGAAGGCTATTCAAGCAAACGTGCTCTAGAGTTAGTAAATAGAATATACAATAATATCTTCAAAATTTACACAATTGCCAAAAACAAAAATTGCTCCACTAATGAAGCAGCCAATGAAGTAGCCGACCAAAGAATTGGGTCCGTAGGAAGCATAAACCAAAGTCGCATAATAGACAGGCACTACAAAAGATTTCTAAGAAATAAGTCTCCTAGATAATAAAATAATGGGATAAAAGAGCATATCATATTTTGTGACAAATTTTTGTCTATTATAATGAAAACTTATAGATCATGACTTTTTCTTTTTCCAAAAAAATCCTCTAATTTGTGACACCTGGTTATTGTACAATAACAATTTTCCCAAACGATCCAGAGTGAGACATTTTTTTATTAACTGGTGTTAAGGGATTTAGACTTAAAACCCGTTTTATTTTAATAATTTATAGGCCATAATGTATTATTATGGCTATTCCAAAACATATCAATCCTGAGGATTTGGGTGTTGAGTATGTTGTATATTATCGCGTCTCAACACAAAAACAAGGTAAGAGCGGTTTGGGTTTAGCAGCCCAAAAAGAAGCTGTTAACAGTTTTATTAGCACCATTCCCAATGCCAAGAACCTAAAAGAGTTTGTGGAGGTCGAATCTGGGAAAAATGCTGAAAGGCCAGAACTGGGCACGGCTATTGAATATGCAAAACAAAACCACGCAACGCTTTTGGTCGCCAAATTAGACCGACTAAGCCGTGATCTTCATTTTATAACTACTTTAGAAAAATCTGGAGTTGATTTTGTGTGCGCTGACATGCCTGATGCAAATAGGCTTACCATTCATCTAATAGCCTCAATAGCCCAACATGAAAGGGAATTAATTTCTCAAAGAACAAAGGCAGCTTTGACCCAAGCTAAAAAACGTGGGGTTAAATTGGGTGCTAGCAATCCAAAGATTTATGAGGCATTAAAAAGTGCAAGAAAGGTTGGAAATAAAAAATCCAAATTTCAAGCAAAAGAATTTGCAATAAAAATGAAAGTTATAATAGAACCTCTATTAAAGGCAAATATGAGTAAAACTGATATTGTAAATCATCTCAATGCCTGTGGGGTTCGTACACAGCACGACTGTAAGTGGGACAGAAAACAACTCTATAGAGTGATGCAGAAGTGGTATGATAACAAAGATTAAGGAATAAAAATGATACTGTCAGACGATACAATAAAATCATATATAAAAAATAAAAATCTTGTGATCGATCCATTAGAAGAGGCTAATATTCAACCTGCCTCAATTGACTTAAGACTTGGGGATCATTTTATGATCTTTGATCATATAAATATTCAACAATTAAAACTAAATGACCCCAACATAAAATTTAGAGAATTTACTCAAGATGTTTTTTATCTAAAACCAGGTATTTTTATGTTAGCAACCACAGAAGAATACATAGAATTACCAGATGATCTAACCGCTTTTGTAGAGGGCAGGAGTTCTATAGGTAGAGTGGGACTTTTTATTCAAAATGCTGGATGGGTTGATCCTGGATTTAAAGGGCAAATTACCTTAGAGCTATTTAACGCAAACTCTGTACCTATTGAACTTAAAAAAGGCATTAGAATATGTCAGTTGGTATTCTGTAAAATGGATAAAAAAGCGACTGTGCCATACAAAGGAAAATACCAAGGCCAAAGAGGTGCTACTGTATCTAAAATTTTTAAGGACCATGATATAACATAAAACACTAGGGCGTTTAATTTTAAAGCACTATACTAAATAAATTGTTTAACTTACTAAAACTATTGTACTTTAGTTATATGAATATCGATAGCTAAGCCTGGTTTTGCTCATATATCTTTTTAACAAGTTAACTACTTTTATTAGATCTTTACAAAAAAATATATGTATACCTATAATTGTTTGTCCTTGTATTTAGGACATAGAATTTTTTAAAGGAGCGTATATGAGATTATTTTTATGTTTAGCTGTTATAGGAATGCTTAATATTTCTTGCAAAACCATGGACTCAACTGCTGATTCACGAGCAATGGATAGTGCAAAGGCATTGACTGCTAAGAAAGCAGGTTGTGGTGATTCTTGCGGTTGTAAAGGCAAGAAAAAAGCTGCAGGCAAAGTTGCTGGCAAATCTTCTTGTGGTTGCAACAAAAACAAAAAAGGATCCTAAAGGTCTTCCAGTGAGGCTAAAAACAAGTAAACTTGTTTGCTTTTTTTAGCCGAGTGGTTGCCCAGCTCTCCCGCCTAATACCAAGGCAAGCTATAGCACTGATTCAGCCAATGTTAATGGTGCCTGAGGCCAGACTTGAACTGGCACGACCAGTAACGGTCTCAGGATTTTAAGTCCTGTGCGTCTACCAATTCCGCCACTCAGGCACGCCATAGCATATCAATCACCTTTTTGCGTGCCTTTCAATATATACTGCGGTAAACCAACGATAAATGTTATATCAACGATATATTATTAAGATATGAACATGGATTTTATAAATGCTGTATTTACAAAAGTTATCGATGAGCTATCGCAATTTTGTACAAGCAAAAATAGGCAACAAAACTTTCTTGTAATACTGGCAGTAGGTGTCCCTTTTTACCTGTTTGAATTTATAGTGCTAAAAGCTGCAAACAGCACTGGCATTCACGCAGCTGGCTTTATATTTAGTGTATTAGCTGCGCTGTTGAATTATTTTGGATTTATACTTATCCTTACTATTACACTTTACTTAATAAAGACAGATAGAGTTCTAAGAAATAAGTACGAGCTACCTACTGCTTTTAACTTTAAAGATTTGATATCTTATCTTAAAGAGCATCTGTTAAAGGTCATTTGGGATACAACCAAGGCATGTTTTCTGATTTTAGCAGGTTTTTTGCTTTTGATTATTCCTGGCGTGTATTTGTACATAAAGCTGTTTTTGGTACCTTGTATTGCACAAGATAAAGATAAAAAAAACGATTTAGACTCAATAAGCTATTCCTTCTTGCTTACAAAAGGTTATTTTTGGAACAATTTAGTACTACTTATTATATTGTTGTTACTTTACTTTGTAAGCATAACATTGTTAGACTTTACCTCTGTTCTAAATTGGTTGATGTATCCGTTGTTTAATGTAATGTTTGGCTTAGTTACTACATTTGGCTTTCTTAGCATTTACGAAGTGCTGGAAGAAGGTTTTGAAGAAGAGACAATTTAGATAAATCCAAAACTTTTTAGAGATAAAACATATGAGCTTAATTTTTGAAAGAAAAGACATACCAAACCAGGACTGCGGACTAACATTTGATGATGTGCTTATTGCCCCTACAAAATCTGAAGTAAAATCTAGAAAAGATCCAGTTTTATCCTCTGAAATTATCAAAGGAATTTTTAGAGATATACCTATTATCAGCTCAAACATGGATACCATAACTGAATCTGACATGCTGGTGGCAATGGATGAATTGGATGGTTTTGGAATCCTACATCGCTTTATAAGTATTGAGGATCAAGTTAACGAAGTGAAAAAAGCCCATGGCTCTGGTGTAAAGTGCATAGCAGCTAGCATTGGTGTAAATTCTGATTGGAAAAAGAGGGCAGATTTTTTTGGTAAAAGCCAATGTTAAGGTACTAACTGTGGACATAGCTCATGGCCACTCTGTTAATATGCTAGATACTATCAAATACTTAAAAGACAAATACCCAGATGTGAAGGTCATATCAGGAAATGTAGCCACTAGGGAAGGAACTCATGCACTAATTGAGGCAGGTAGTGACGCAGTTAAGGTTGGTATAGGACCTGGTTCTATGTGTACCACCAGAATAATAACAGGCTGTGGAGTACCACAACTGACAGCAATTGCAATATGTAAAGAGGCCTCAGGAGACATTCCTTTAATAGCAGATGGTGGAATCAGAACTTCTGGAGATATCGTAAAGGCCATAGCAGCTGGAGCTAGCTGCGTTATGCTAGGAGGCTTAATTGCCGGAACCATTGAAACCCCTGGTGAAATTAAAGGCGGTAAAAAACAATACAGAGGAATGGCCTCTAAGGCCGCTCAGGTCTCATGGCGTGGAGAGTTACCACAGGGCATGGCACCTGAAGGTGAGGCAACATTTGTTCCAGTTAAGGGTCATTTGAAGGATGTGATACATGAACTCTGCGGTGGGATACGAAGTGGTATGAGCTATCTAAATGCACTAAATCTTGATGAATTAAGACAGAATGCCAGGTTTATCAAAACAACAGCAAACAGCGTAAAAGAGAACTACGCTCATGGAGTAAGGCACAGAACATTTCCTATTTAAAACCTGTAATATCAATCTGACCAGAATCTGCAACAACCATGCTCTTTTTTAGAGCTTTTCTACGAGCTTTCTTTCTTCTATTTTTCTTAATACTTATGTTTAGGGCTTGATATATTTTTTCCCACTTTATTCTACTTTGCTCTTTTCTATTGTTTGCATAAAGCCAAGAACATGCGGTTATTATTAAGCCAAATCCTATAAAGTAGTTATAAGACAGGTGTTCATCAAAAAATAGCAGACCAAAACTAATGGAGATTAAAATGGTAAGATTTATTGCCTGACTTGCAATTATAAGAGGAACCAACTTTAGGCCTCTAGTAAACAGTGCCTGTCCTAACGAGCCTAAAACGCCAATACCTAACAATATACCCCACTCCAAAGTATTACTTGGCATACTGAAAGTGGAAACAAATGGAAGCATTGTAATACAAATAAATGTGGAAAAATATAGTACGATTTGCTCTGGATGATAAGTTCTGGATACATGATGTAGAGCTGTAAATACAACAGTTAAAAATACTACTGCTATAAGACCCCATACTGCATTTTGATTAAAAATTCCCATCTCTGGTTTAAGCAAAATTACTACCCCCACAAAACCTATACCAACCAAAAGCCAAGATATTTTTTTTGGACGTGGAATACCCAACAAAATAAGCAAAATAGTCATAAAAAGAGGTGTGGTAGAGTTAATAGTAACCGCATCACCTAAGCTAAGCATTCTCAAGCTTTTAAAGTAAAAGAGCATAGAGATTAAACCTGCAATACACCTGATGTATATTCCTAAGGGTTTTTTCAAAACAACTTCTACTCTTAAAAATTTTAGGTAGGAAAACGCCAAGATAGCATTGATAATGCCTCTTATAAAAGCCACTTGGTATAGAGAAAAAATGCCATCACTGGCTTTAACACAAACAAACACAAGTGAAAAACAAAGTGAACTAATTAAAATATAACATATGCCTAGAAACATCGATAGACTACCTTGCCTTTATTATTTTTCGTAAACCACTAAATATTTAAAACTTCAAAAGCTGATAGTTTGTATCTAATCAATAAAAAATACTACTCAATTTTTTGAACACCTAGACATTTCTGTTGGATATAAAAGGCAATAGAATTTATAACAAAATTATAATTATTCTGTAATATCTTTATCTTATAAGACTAATTTAAATCATTTTAGTAAAAAAATACAATACATCTAGGCGTTATGACTAGTTTTATTATTTTGAAGCATTAAAACGAGCTGGCGTATATTATTGAAAGAACCTATTACTAAATGAACAACATAACCAGTATAGTTTGAATAAATATAAAAATGATTTTTATTTATTTTGAAGAGTGAATACAATTATCTAGTCGCACTATATCTATTTTCATGAAGTTCAAATAATACTACAATTTCTTCGAAATTATTTTCTTTTGCTAAATCAAAAGCTGTTTTTCCAATATACCCTTTTAAGGTAGTATCTATTTTAGGATCTTGTAATAAAGTTTCAACAATTTCTATCTCATTTTCGTCCACTGCAATCATCAGCGCAGTATATCCAGAAGCA
>CBDANC010000011.1:0-52545 GCA_965197425.1 Bdellovibrionales bacterium | reverse complement strand
CCTGCCAATCTGGCTACAGAAAGAGTGGTAATTCTTGTGTGAGAGATTGTCCAAGTGATCGTCCATATACTTCTCTTCCAGCCTGTAATTCTGGTAAGCCTGAAAATTCCTATTGCTTTGGTAGTAATGGATGTTATGCATGGAAATGCAGTGGTGGTTATACACAAAGTGGTAATTCTTGTGTAAGAAGTTGTCCAAGTGGACAAATACTGTGTGGCAATGCTTGCAAGACACCAATAACATCGTGCCCAAGCCACCAGAGACTCAGTGGAAGTGGATGTAGTGCAACTTGTGTCAATAAACCAACTCCTGTAACATGCGGTGTATGTGGTTCATCAGCAAACACTTGTGATGCAGGAGAACAAGTTAATCATCCTGAAGATACAGATACTCTCATAATCTGGACTTGTCGAAATGAGCCTAATCAATATGACAGCAGTTGTGGTTACAGAAAGCTTGAATGTGATGTGCCAAGACCATCTTGTACTTGTAACAACTCTATAAACGATGGATGTGGTAATAACTGCAGTGCCAGTCAAACTCCAGATGATACAACCGCTCACTATCAGTGGACTTGCACAAAAAGAGGTTATCAATCATCAGGAATATGCAGTAAAGCGAAGCCATCATGTACTGGCTCTGGTGAATATGCCTCACCAGCTCTATGCCAATCTAGATTACCATCTACTCAAGAATGCTATCAAAGTGGTAGCTGTTGGAAAAGAAGAGCTAAACCAGAATGTACCTGCGGCGCAAGGAATCTTGTCCATCGATGTGGCAGTGGCTGCACTGTTACAAACAAAACTACTCCTCCATGGTGGCCGCACAGAAACTCTTACACAACCACAACTAATCACTTTGTATATGCAACACGCCCATGGACTTGGAGCTGTGAAAGACAAGGGTATCAAACAGCTTCATGTACTACAACAGAAATGCAGTGTACAATACCAACAACGGATGGAAAAATTAAAGAAGAATGTGAGCCGGTACAAACATTCCCCACAACGTGTAAGGCATCTTCACCAGCTGAATACCTAGGAAAAGGTACTTGTAGAATACAATGGTGTTTCCCTAGAACTTTTGGTCCCAAAGGTTGTGACTGTAACATACATGATTGCACACCATAATAACAATCACCGCCTTCGCCTCTTTTTTGACTTTGGAGTTAGCAAATAGTCAATATAGAAACAACAATAATATCAAAAAACCTTAAAAACAGATTAACTCGAGCTTTTCTCACTAAAAATCTGCGCTTATCCTCTTAAATAAACTTTGTTGTCTCAAAAACTGAACAACCCTCGACTTGAAGCCCTCGGGTTCAAATAGAAGGGTCAATTGGAAATTGACTAGAAGCTATTAAAACGGGCAAGGAGATTTGTAAATTGAACCCTCTATAACGGCCACCTTCGTCACAGATAAAGAATAAAGTTTGTGAGTTATACGATGGATTAAGAATGTTTAGCACTGATTGAATGCTCAGCTTTTATGGCCGTTGTTCAATTTGCAAACCCCCTTGCCCATATCTCAGATCGTTAAAAATTGAGCGTCGCCTGAAGGCGAGGGATTTCAACCATCCCCAAAAGGGACATTAACCATCTTAGATTTGCGCGAAAATAAGACAATATTTCTCTAATGCTATTTAAGACTTTAGCCGAAAGCCTATTATAGCCTTACATCTTAAAATAAAAAATATAGGAATTCAGATTTTGAATAAATTTCAAAAGTATTCTAAAGCTTGTAACAAACTAAAAAGAAAATTTGTTTCTTTTTTTAGAAATACAAATCCTACATATTTAAACATCCTATACATTTTAACCGCTTTTATCCCTATTTTTCTACTGTCTTTTCAAAATTGTAAAACAACCGATATAGATATATCATCAGGAGACTCAAACTCTGCAGAAGTCACCTATGAAACAGGACAAATCATTGAAATAGACTCTACAGATGGTTCCTTTAAAGAAGATCGTCTACTTCCTGCTGATACAGATATAAAGTTTCAATTCCTCGGTGCTGATCCAGTTTCTGACAATTACAAGTGGTCGATCCAAAGAGGTTTTGCTCCTATCGTAACAAACACTTCAACAACAGCAGATACATATCAAACAAAGTTCTCCTCAGGATTGGGGGCTTATGATGTATCTGCCAACGCCTATCAATCAACCACGCTTAAAACAACGGCTAGTAAAAGATTTGTAGTTGGAGACTCGTGCTCACTTAATGATATTTTAGAAATAGAACTCTCATCAGATAATGCTGCCTCTTTTAAGGCCGGTGCATCCGACTCTGTTACATTTGCCTTGAAAAATAGCACAAGCTTCTCTTCTATCCAATGGAAAGCTAAACTGCCTTCCGGAGCTACTGCAACAAATGAAACAGATGTAGATACATTAGAAATAGATCTTTCTGAAGAAAGCTCTGGAACATTGCTGATTGAAGTCTCTGCTGTAAGCTCTGACGCTGCTGGGTGTCTGACCTATAGAAAAAAAGAAGTCACTATCTCTTCAAATGCAAGACCATATTTCAATCCATTACACTTTACAGATAGCACAAATAATATACCTGTAATATTAGAAAACAATGATATTTACAGATATGAAAGATCAGAGACAACTCGCTTTGTAGAGATAGAAGTGCTTAATGCAGATACCTGCCAATATCAGGCTAATAATGGCAGGAAACTTCCTTTTAGTTGTGGTGGAGAATTGATAGAAATCACTGCAAGCTCAGGTACAGATTGCATAGAAGGAGTCATCACTCTTTTTGCATCCAATAGTCAGGAGTCTGCTTTACAAAGTTATTATTATTATTGTGAAGAGGATGGTGATTATTGTTACTTTGGACCTACTAATGAGAGAGTTGGATCACATGTATGTCCAATCATAAGCGCAAGCGAGCGTGAACCTCAAGGAGATCAAAAAAGAAGTGGCTTTGAACTTGACCCAGTTCCAGTAACCATTCCCCCAGTCACAACTCCTCCAGTTACAACCACAACACAAACATTTACAAAAATAAACGGAAGATGCGCTTCTACTCATTACAACTGTAGTGCTGGAACTTCTATAAACAGAAAGAGTGAAACTTCCCAATGGACTTGGAAATGCGAAGGTGAAAATGGTGGTACTACAGACATCTGTTTAGAATGTAAGTCTGGTTATACAAAAAGTGGTAACTCCTGTGTCACTGCAACAGAGAACGGCCAGTGCAATAACAATGTCAAATATGCTTGTGCATCTTCTGCTGCTGCTACGAATAAAACGGCCAGTGGAGGATATGATCGATGGCATTGCCCAGGAGCAGGAACTCCTAAAGGCGCCACTGCAACAGGTTGTCTAAAGAGAATCCCTAATTGCTCTACTTCTAGTTCATGCAGTAGCAGCAAACCTACAAACTCAACATGCAGTGCAGATAGTAAAGGATGTTATAGCTGGGCTTGTGACTCTGGTTACTCAAAAAGCGGTAACTCCTGTGTCACTGCAACAGAGAACGGCCAGTGCAATAACAATGTGAAATATGGTTGTGCATCTTCTGCTGCTGCTACGAATAAAACCGCTAGTGGGGGATATGATCGATGGTATTGTCCAGGAGCAGGAACTCCTAAAGGCACCACTGCAACAAGTTGTCTAAAGAGAATACCTAATTGCTCTACTTCTACTTCATGCAGTAGCAGCAAACCTACAAACTCAACATGCAGTGCAGATAGTAAAGGATGTTATAGCTGGGCTTGTGACTCTGGTTATACAAAAAGTGGTAACTCCTGTGTCACTGCAACAGAGAACGGCCAGTGCAATAACAATGTGAAATATGGTTGTGCATCTTCTGCTGCTGCTACGAATAAAACCGCTAGTGGGGGATATGATCGATGGTATTGTCCAGGAGCAGGAACTCCTAAAGGCACCACTGCAACAAGTTGTCTAAAGAGAATACCTAATTGCTCTACTTCTAGTTCATGCAGTAGCAGCAAACCTACAAACTCAACATGCAGTGCAGATAGTAAAGGATGTTATAGCTGGGCTTGTGACTCTGGTTACTCAAAAAGCGGTAACTCCTGTGTCACTGCAACAGAGAACGGCCAGTGCAATAACAATGTGAAATATGGTTGTGCATCTTCTGCTGCTGCTACGAATAAAACCGCTAGTGGGGGATATGATCGATGGTATTGTCCAGGAGCAGGAACTCCTAAAGGCACCACTGCAACAAGTTGTCTAAAGAGAATACCTAATTGCTCTACTTCTACTTCATGCAGTAGCAGCAAACCTACAAACTCAACATGCAGTGCAGATAGTAAAGGATGTTATAGCTGGGCTTGTGACTCTGGTTATACAAAAAGTGGTAACTCCTGTGTCACTGCAACAGAGAACGGCCAGTGCAATAACAATGTGAAATATGGTTGTGCATCTTCTGCTGCTGCTACGAATAAAACCGCTAGTGGGGGATATGATCGATGGTATTGTCCAGGAGCAGGAACTCCTAAAGGCACCACTGCAACAAGTTGTCTAAAGAGAATACCTAATTGCTCTACTTCTACTTCATGCAGTAGCAGCAAACCTACAAACTCAACATGCAGTGCAGATAGTAAAGGATGTTATAGCTGGGCTTGTGACTCTGGTTATACAAAAAGTGGTAACTCCTGTGTCACTGCAACAGAGAACGGCCAGTGCAATAACAATGTCAAATATGCTTGTGCATCTTCTGCTGCTGCTACGAATAAAACGGCCAGTGGAGGATATGATCGATGGCATTGCCCAGGAGCAGGAACTCCTAAAGGCGCCACTGCAACAGGTTGTCTAAAGAGAATCCCTAATTGCTCTACTTCTAGTTCATGCAGTAGCAGCAAACCTACAAACTCAACATGCAGTGCAGATAGTAAAGGATGTTATAGCTGGGCTTGTGACTCTGGTTACTCAAAAAGCGGTAACTCCTGTGTCACTGCAACAGAGAACGGCCAGTGCAATAACAATGTGAAATATGGTTGTGCATCTTCTGCTGCTGCTACGAATAAAACCGCTAGTGGGGGATATGATCGATGGTATTGTCCAGGAGCAGGAACTCCTAAAGGCAGCACTGCTACAAGTTGTCTAAAGAGAATACCTAATTGCTCTACTTCTAGTTCATGCAGTAGCAATAAACCTACAAACTCAACATGCAGTGCAGATAGTAAAGGATGTTATAGCTGGGCTTGTAACTCTGGTTATACAAAAAGCGGTAATTCCTGTGTAACCGCTACAGAGAACGGTCAGTGCAATAACAATGTCAAATATGCTTGTTCTTCATCTGCATCTGCTACGAATAAAACGGCCAGTGGAGGATATGATCGATGGCATTGTCCGGGAGCTGGTACACCTACCGGCAGCACTGCTACAAGTTGTCTAAAGAGAATACCTAATTGTTCTACTTCTAGTTCATGTAGTAGCAGCAAACCTACAAACTCAACATGCAGCGCAGATAGTAAAGGATGTTATAGCTGGGCTTGTGACTCTGGTTATACAAAAAGTGGTAATTCCTGTGTCACCGCTACAGAGAACGGCCAGTGCAATAACAATGTCAAATACGCTTGCTCTTCATCTGCATCTGCTACGAATAAAACGGCCAGTGGAGGATATGATCGATGGCACTGCCCAGGAGCAGGAACTCCTAAAGGCACCTCTGCAACAGGTTGTCTAAAGAGAATACCTAATTGCTCTACTTCTACCTCATGTAACAACAATAAACCTACAAACTCTACTTGTAGTGCGGATAGCAAGGGATGTTATAGCTGGACTTGTAACTCTGGTTACTCAAAAAGCGGTAATTTATGTGTAAGAGATTGTCCAAGTGGACAAATACTGTGTGGCAATGCTTGCAAAACACAAGTGACATCGTGCCCAAGCCACCAGAGGCTTACAGGAAGTGGGTGTAGTGCAACTTGTGTCAACAGATGTAGTGGCAATCAAATATGGTGCAGCAATGCTTGCAAAACACAAGTGACATCGTGCCCAAGCCACCAGAGGCTTACAGGAAGTGGGTGTAGTGCAACTTGTGTCAACAGATGTAGTGGCAATCAAATATGGTGCAGCAATACTTGTAAAACACCAATAACATCATGTCCAAGCCACCAAAGACTTAGTGGAAGTGGATGTAGCGCAACTTGTGTCAACAAATGTAGTGGTAATCAAATATGGTGCAGCAATACTTGTAAAACACAAGTGACATCGTGCCCAAGCCACCAAAGACTTAGTGGAAGTGGATGTAGCGCAACTTGTGTCAACAGATGTAGTGGTAATCAAATATGGTGCAGCAATACTTGTAAAACACAAGTGACATCGTGCCCAAGCCACCAAAGACTTAGTGGAAGTGGGTGTAGTGCAACTTGTGTCAACAGATGTAGTGGCAATCAAATATGGTGCAGCAATACCTGCAAAACACAAGTGACATCGTGCCCAAGCCACCAAAGACTTAGTGGAAGTGGGTGTAGTGCAACTTGTGTCAACAGATGTAGTAGTAATCAAATATGGTGCAGCAATACTTGTAAAACACAAGTGACATCATGTCCAAGCCACCAAAGGCTTAGTGGAAGTGGGTGTAGTGCAACTTGTGTCAACAGATGTAGTAGTAATCAAATATGGTGCAGCAATACTTGTAAAACACAAGTGACATCGTGCCCAAGCCACCAAAGACTTAGTGGAAGTGGATGTAGTGCAACTTGTGTTAACAGATGTAGTGGTAATCAAATATGGTGCAGCAATACTTGTAAAACACAAGTGACATCATGTCCAAGCCACCAAAGGCTTAGTGGAAGTGGATGTAGCGCAACTTGTGTTAACAGATGTAGTGGTAATCAAATATGGTGCAGCAATACTTGTAAAACACCAATAACATCATGTCCAAGCCACCAAAGACTTAGTGGAAGTGGATGTAGCGCAACTTGTGTTAACAGATGTAGTGGTAATCAAATATGGTGCAGCAATACTTGTAAAACACCAATAACATCGTGCCCAAGCCACCAAAGACTTAGTGGAAGTGGATGTAGCGCAACTTGTGTTAACAGATGTAGTGGTAATCAAATATGGTGCAGCAATACTTGTAAAACACAAGTGACATCCTGCCTAAGCCACCAAAGACTTAGTGGAAGTAGATGTAGCGCAACTTGTGTCAACAGATGTAGTGGTAATCAAATATGGTGTAATAATGCTTGTAAAACACAAGTGACATCGTGTCCAAGCCACCAAAGACTTAGTGGAAGTGGATGTAGCGCAACTTGTGTTAACAGATGTAGTGGTAATCAAATATGGTGTGGTAATGCTTGTAAGACTCCAGTAACATCCTGCCCAAGCCATCAAAGCCTTGTAGGCAGTGGGTGTAACGCAAGCTGTGAAAACAGTTGTCCTGAAGGAGATTGGTGTACTAGTAGTGATTGTGTGAGAGGCACATCACAAACTGGATTCATAGATAACGAAGGTACCCAAGAATGGAATTGCGAATGTGGTGGCACAACACAAGGACCTTGCTTTAGCTACTAGTATGTTCATCAAATCAACATTTTCCTCACTATAAGGCCGTTGGTAATCGTTGATCCAAATTGCAGCGTTGGAACCCCCTCTGGCTGGAACTGTAGCGGAAGTGGATGCACATGGAGATGTAGCGGAGTAAATGGTGGCCAATCAACTTCATGTAGTGGTGGTTTAGCTTGCAGGTAGTTAAAATACCTATTGAACATGACAATGACAGTTGAAAAAATATGAGTATTTTTTATAAAACTTCTGGAGCTAAGGAAACAATCTTAACAAACCTTTTAGCTCTTAACTCACGAACAACTGGACTAAAAATACGTGTGCCTATAGGCTTTTTATTGGCATTGACTAAGACCACAGCATTTTCATCAAATCTGATGTAACTCCCATCCGGTCTTCGTTGTTTGTGTATCGTTCTAACAATCACCGCCTTTGCCTTCTCTCCTTTTTTAACTTTGGAGTTAGAAAATAGCTGATTTTATAAAAACAACTATAATATCACTAATCCTTTTACAAGTCTATGTGACTCAAAATGAACCTGTATTTATAGGATGAGTTTTGTTATCCAAGAAATTAATAACCTTGAACTTGAGACTGTCTAAGAATATCCCAAAATAAGACAATATTTCTCTAATGTTATTTAAGACTTTAGTCGAAAGCTACTTATGTAAGCCTCATAATTATAAAAAGAAACAAAATAAATACAAATACCCTAAAAAGTAAATTTCATAAACTTTAATTTGCAGGAGTTATTTACTATATGCTTAATCCTCAAAAACACATCCCCAAACTCCCTAAACATCTTCTAATTCCTACTGTCTTAATTCTAAGTTCATTGTTCATAACAGTTGCCTTTATGAATTGTAAATTAGATCCAGAAGCTTTAGATAACAATAATGTAAATAATCAACAAAGTTCAATATTAGAACCTGCAAATTATCAAAACATAGTTAACGAACTGGCTAGTCAGTACTCAAATGACCTCAATGAAGCTTGCATAAGCTTCTACTTTTTAGATCAAGTTGTTGAAGCCTTGAGAGCCAAAGATGTTAACTTTGGTTATAGCTGCCAGCAAGGAGATTGTGAAAATATTTCTAGAGATTCAGTCAGTTTCTATAAAGGCTCTCAAACAGATACTCAAAAAGATTTAAGCAATGTCTTTGTTATAAAAGTTATTGATAATGTCTGTGAAGACAATGCTGATCCATCTGCAGCCTGGAATATCGAAAGCGAAGATACCGTTAGTAAATGGCAATTTCCCAGAATGAGTGGAAGCCAAGAAACAAATTCTATCAACACAGATTCTAATTGTAGTCCTGAAAATAACGAAGTATTACTACAAGAGTTATCAACTACATACTCTCAGGATTTTTCAACCTCCTGCCAAGATACCCAAGATTGGAGTTTTATAGATAGAGCTTTAGATCGTTTATATTCTAATGATAACCTTTGGGGTTATTTTTGCATAGATGGAGATTGTAATAACCTATCAACAAATACAATAGCTTACAACTGTGGAACCGATAATTCGGCTCTTTCAATTTCTATCATCAAAATCATTGATTGTGACCAAGATAGTCCTCAAATCACATGGATTGATGACACACAAAATCTTATAGATACAGATCCAGATGCAGAAGTTGGATGGAGGTATCCAAGAACTATTTACAAAAATATAAGTCAAATTGTTGCTAATTTAAGAGAGCCTCAAAGCGAAGAGAATTCACAGGATTTAGCAAGCTTAGAAACTTCTCCAACGACAACCATAACTCAAAAAATCATAGGAAGATGTGGCAACACAGAAAACTCTTGTGCTGCTGGAAATTTCCACAATCACCCAGAAGATAACAGTACACATTATCGATGGACTTGTAGAAGTATTCCACACACAAGTCCTAACCGTGAAGTTACCTGCTCTCATCCTAAATCAACGACAACAACAATACCACAACCAACAACAACAATACCACAACCAACAAGAGTAAATACGCCTATCAATGGAGTCTGTAACAATGCTATTAAATATGGATGTGTTGCAGGAACTGCAACATCAAGTATAGAGACAAGCACTCATTATAGATGGCAATGTTCAGGTTTAAATGGTGGAACTACTGCTACAAATTGCCAAAAGGTAAAACCAACAACAAAGACGTCTATCAATGGAGCCTGTGACAATACTGTTAACGGTGGATGTCTTAAAGGAACTTTCATACATCAGCCAGATACAACAACTCATTTTAAGTGGCAATGTGCAGGCTTAAATGGAGGCACCAATGACAATTGCTCTAAAATAATACCTATCAATGGATCTTGTAGCGTTACTGTTAAAAATGGATGTAACCAAGGTACTTTTATCGATCGACCAGATATAACAACTCATTATATGTGGCATTGTGCAGGCTCAAAAGGTGGCAGCAGTGTTGATTGCTCTAGGTTAATACCAACACCTGCAGTCAATGGAAAATGTGGATCTAACCATTATAATTGTACGGTAGGAAAAGCTGTCGGTACTCATGAAGGACCTAGTAAATGGACTTGGAGATGCTTTGGAAAAAATGGTGGCTTGAATGCGCATTGTGCAGAAGGTAAGCCAAAGGCTCCACCTGAAGATGGATCTTGCCAACCTTATGCTTATGGATGTACTAGAGGAACATCTGTCGGTGATTATGATGGACCTAATTATTGGAGTTGGAGATGCTTTGGGTTAAATGGTGGCTTGAATGTGCATTGTGCAGAAGCTAAGCCAGAGGCTCCACCCCAAGACGGATCTTGCCAACCTTATGCTTATGGATGTACTAGAGGAAGAGCTACAAATACTAAACAAACGAATTCAGGGTGGACTTGGACATGTCAAGGTTTGAATGGCGGGCAGTCAGCGTCATGCTCAGATGAGGATCCTATTATAGAGAGTATTATAGAGAATTAGAGGAAAGTAGAGATCCCAACTAACCTAAAAAGTTTAGCCGTTGGTAATCGTTGGTCCAAATTGCAGCGTTGGAACTCCATCTGGCTGGCACTGTAGTGCAGGTGGATGCACATGGAGATGTAGCGGAGTAAATGGTGGTCAATCAACTTCATGTAGTGGCGGTTTAGCTTGCAGGTAATTAAAATACCTATTGAACATGACAATGACATTGAAAAAAAATATGGGTATTTTTTATAAAACTTCTGGGGCTAAGGAAACAATCTTAACAAACTTTTTAGCTCTTAACTCACGAACAACTGGACCAAAAATACGTGTGTCTATAGGCTCTTTATTGGCATTGACTAAGACCACAGCATTCTCATCAAACCTTATATAACTCCCATCCGGTCTTCGTTGTTTGTGTATCGTTCTAACAATCACCGCCTTTGCCTTCTCTCCCTTTTTAACCTTGGAGTTAGGAATTGCTGATTTTATAGAAACAATTATAACATCACTAATCCTTTTACAAGTCTATTCTTTATAGGATGAGTTTTGTTATCCAAGAAATTAATAACCTTGAGACTGTCTAAGAATATTCCAAAATAAGACAAATCTTTTTCTAATGTTATCTAAGGTTTTAGCCGAAATCTATATAAGCCTCATATATTGTAAAAAGAAACAAAATAAATACAAACACTCTATCCTAAACTTTAATTTGCAGGAGTCATTTATATGTTTAATCCTAAAAAGCACCTCCCTAAACTGTCTAAATCTTTTCTAATTCCTACTGTTTTAATGCAATTTGACTTAACTATTTTGATAACGAAAAGACCTCTCAACTAGTTATGAACCATAATTTAAATAATCAACAAAGTTCAATATTAGAACCTGCAAATTATCAAAACATAGTTAACGAACTGGCTAGTCAGTACTCAAATGACCTCAATGAAGCTTGCATAAGCTTCTACTTTTTAGATCAAGTTAATGATAGGAGAGTGTGTTATAAAAATGGGTAAATTATTAAAAAAGCAACCCCTGCTTTATATTAATCTTTTTGCGTTGGTGCTAGGCGCCGTATTATTAAGTGTTGGATTTCAAAATTGTTTCAACCTGGATACGACACTACAGCCAGAAACAATAAATCCTCTAGTAGATCCGGAAACAGATTCAGTTGGTGTTGATAGAAATTTGGCCACCCAAGAAAGTGGCTTATTTATAAGCCTTGATTCAGATAATAAAAAGAATGAATCTCTACAAGAATTGCATAATAAGACAAATCATGACTACATTATACGTAGCCAGCAAGTCCAAATCAAATTTGAACAAATAGATGTTTTAAATGAAGCTATTAATAAATCCAGGCCTGCATCACTTTTATTCAATTTGTTCGATGATGCCAATTTTGTAATTTCTATAGACAAAAGGATAGAATCAAGCTTAACAGGATACACATTATTTGGTCGATTAGAAAATCAATTGGGACAAATGACACTGGTAGTCAATGGTGATATAGTGGCGGGAACTCTACAAACACCTAACGCAACTTATAGGATTCTTACCGCTCCTGATAAGAAAAGTTATATAATTCAAGAAATTGATTCATCGGCACTTCCATCAGGAGCAGAACCATTAACGCCTTCTTTTCCTACTGATCGTTCTGATCGTTCTACTCAACCCTCATCATCCTTAAATAAAGAAGATGGATCACGTATTGATGTGGCTATCTTTTATACACCGTTAGCTCGACAGGCAGTAGGAGGACATGACCAAATAGAAACCTTGATTGATCTTATGGTGGCTGAAACCAATCAAGCTTACATAGACAGTGATGTGAATCAAAGAATTTTTGCAGTTACAAAAGAAGAAGTAGAGTATAATGAACAAGAGCAAACGAATCCACCAGACGATAAAACAGACGATAAAAAAAAGATGACCTTAACCGTTTCACAACAAAATCCAAATATCTTAAGACGCCTTAGAGATCCTTCTGATGGATTTATGGATAAAGTTCATATCAGACGTGATGAATTAAAAGCAGATATTGTCCACTTAATCTCTGTCTTTACTGAGAGTCGGTGCGGTCTTGCTTATATATTAGATCCGAATTCTGATATATCGGCTGATCCGAATCTTGCTTTTGGTTATACGGTTGTGTATTGTCCAAGTTCATTTTTTGCACATGAGTTGGGTCATAATATGGGGCTCTTGCATGATCGATATATCTACTCTGCTCTACCTTCTCCGAATTACAATTATGGTTATGTGAATCAAAAAATATTTGATGAGCTATCTCCTCCAGCAGATGCCAAATGGCGGACCATTATGTCTTATCCTGATCAGTGTGTACAAGAAGGTGGATTTTATTGTGAGGTTATCATGCGATTTTCAAATGCAAATCAGATTTACAACGGTGATCCTCTCGGCACATTAGATGAAAGCAATCTTCGTGTAGGACCAGCTCATGCTCAAAATATTCTAAATCAGACAAAGGTGATTTTAGCCAATTTTCGCACACGTTCTGCCGGTTCAGATCTTGTGATCCAAGCTCAAAGAATTCAAATCCATGAAGACAAAAAGGTCGATGAAACACCCTTAACACATTCAAATGTTGCGATCCAGCAGCCCTCAAACATTTATAAAGACATGGTTTTACACCCAGGACAATTTTTTACCTTATCTACAACTGTTTATAACATTGGGTTGAATGCATCCATGGAGTCAATCCTGTATCTTTATCGATTAAATGAAAAGATATTAAGTGCGAGCTTGATAAAGAATATTACTGAGTCAATCCTGTATCTTTATCCATTAAATGAAAAGGCGGTTAAGGAAACCCGTGTTGTTAAAGCCCTTGCTGTAGGGGAAGCAAGCCTTGAACAAATCAGGTTAAAAGCCCCTTCAACTCCTGGCGCTCATTTTTATAGATTCTGTATCAACAGCAAAAGGAATAGTAAGAATAGCAGCAGTCATAATTGTTCGAAGTGGCTTTCTATACAAATAGAACCTGTGTTTGAGACTCCGGTCAATGGAGTTTGTGACAATTCTATTAAATATGGATGTATTGCAGGAACTCCAAATTCTAATGCTATTGCAGATACAAATACATATTATAGATGGCAATGTTTAGGTTTAAACGGCGGAACTACTGCAATAAACTGTCAAAAAGCAAAATCAATAACAAAGACACCTATCAATGGAGTCTGTGACAATTCTATTAAATATGGATGTATTGCAGGAACTCCAAATTCTAATGCTATTGCAGATACAAATACATATTATAGATGGCAATGTTTAGGTTTAAACGGCGGAACTACTGCAATAAACTGTCAAAAAGTAAAATCAATAATCAATAATCAATAACAAAGACACCTATCAATGGAGTCTGTGACAATGCTGTTAACGGGAATGTCTTAAAGGAACCTTCATACATCAGCCAGATACAACAACTCATTTTAAGTCCTGAGTTTGACACTTGATTTGAATTTTCGGGATATTTTTTTTAAGGAATGCTTTATTTACAGTAGTTAGGGGTTATTGGGTTTGAGTTTTGGTCAAAAAACTCCAGAGGACAAACTTACTATCACATAGCTGAAAGCTATTGGAAAGATGGTAAAAGTAATCACAGAACCCTCATGTCTTTAGGCCGAGCTAAAAATGCTCGATTAGCGGAAGCTATGTTAAAGCTGAAAGAAATACGAGCTATACCTGTCAGATATAAAGACAAAACTATTTGGATAAGAACAGACATTTATGGCAATAACGCTGATGTATTTAAAGCTATAGGAGTTAAAATCCCACCAAAACAACTTAAAATTGAATCTACTTAAACTTAAAAAAATCTCTCAAATCTCTACCACAAAATAAAAACCTAGTGGCACAAAATTCCAATACGCCTCTAAGTAATTAAAATTACTCAACTTTATTTTTTCAACTGCCAAACTCAGGCAAGGGTTAAATGGTGGAAAGTCAGCACCATGCTCGGAAGTCCCCTCTGTTATGATTATAGAGAATTAGAGAAAAGTAGAGATCCCAACTAGCCTAAAAAGTTTAGCCGTTGTTTACCGTTTTTATTTGCCTAAATATTAGAGCCTGTCTAAAAAATAAATATTGCTATAGAACTTCTGGAGCTAAGGAAACAATCTTAACAAATTTTTTAGCTCTTAATTCTCGAACAACTGGACCAAAAATACGTGTGCCTATAGGCTCTTTATTGGCATTGACTAAGACCACAGCATTCTCATCAAACCTTATATAACTCCCATCCGGTCTGCGTTGTTTGTGTATCGTTCTAACAATCACCGCCTTTGCCTTCTCTCCCTTTTTAACCTTGGAGTTAGGAATTGCTGATTTTATAGAAACAACTATAATATCACCTACTGAGGCAATCATCCTTTTAGAACCCCCAAGCACTTTTATACACTGTACCTCTTTAGCGCCTGAATTGTCTGCGACTTTTAACCAAGTTTGCATCTGTATCATCTTTTCACCTTTCCATCTCACTAAAAATGAACTGGTCTCTGACCATTTTTGGCCAATGAGCACGACGGCTAACGCCCTCGTAAAATGCTCATTGCCTCAAAAACCTGTTCATTTTTAGTAGGGAGATTCTCCTCATCTTTTTACATCATGTTAAGGAAAATTTCCTTCCATCCTTCCCTTACAAATCATCCACAAATCTTTATAATAAAACAAGATTTGATGTTTTAAGCCAAAGACGAGATCTTCCGCAGGGTAAACCGCTACCAAGCGGTTTACTCGAGGACTTCGAGGATTGGCTTAAAATATCAAATCATTACTTCGAAGATTTTTTCCTTTGTTTTTTCTAATGCTGTCTCCCTAAAAATAATCTGGCCTCTAGCCACTTTCTGGTAATGACCCTGAAGGCTCACGCCTTCAGCAAATAGGTCATTACCTAGAAAGCCTGACTATTTTTAGGAGGGAGATTCTCCTCACTTTTTAACATCATGTTAAGGAAATCTTACCCTTAACATCATAACCTTTCACCGGCTTTTATAATCCTCGATAACTGCTGTCTCCCTAAAAATAATCTGGCCTCTAGCCACTTTCTGGTAATGACCCTGAAGGCTCACGCCTTCAGCAAATAGGTCATTACCTAGAAAGCCTGACTATTTTTAGGAGGGAGATTCTCCTCATCTTTTTACATCATGTTAAGGAAATCTTACTCTTAACATCATAATCTTTCACCGGCTTTTACAACTTTCGACAACTTCCAATACTTTGTCTTGCTGAGGGCGCGAGTAGCATGAATTAAAACCTTGTCCCCTATATGCGCTACGTTCTTCTCATCATGAACCTTGAATTTTGTACTCCTCTTAATGTACTTGCCAACACGAGGATGACGAACCTTTCTATATATCTGCACAGTGATCGTCTTGTTCATCTTATCACTGATCACATCACCAATAACCTCAATCTTGCGTCCACGCTCCTTCACTTTATCTGTATCAAGAACCTTTCTTCGATGACCCACCTGTTGAACTCTTATATCTGCTTTTGGTTTTGGCTTTCGGACTTTCTTTTTCTCTTCTGTTTTTAAAGGCACTTGATCAGATGATTTGCTGTCATCAACACCTTTATCTGCACCACCCTTAGGTTCCACGCTATCTGCTTTAACCTGATCTTTATCTGATGCTACCGCCTGATCTTGATCTGAAGCCGCCTGATCTACTACTACATCATCTGTCTTCTGCTCTTTCTTTTCATCCTGATTCTCTGCCATCTTTTATCTCCAAATATTAATTTTTTGCAGTTGCCTCTAAGTTTGTATCTTTTGATAGCCTTCTTTGAGATAATACTGTTTTCAAACGAGCAATGTCTCGCCTCAATGTTCTAATCTTTACAGGATTGGTCACCTGATTTAGTTTTTTTGTCATTCTTAATTGAAAGAGCTCATTTAAACACTCAGTCATCTTTTTTAAAATCTCTTCCTGTTCTAAGTTTTTTATATTTTTATATTTCATAAAGATTCTCTCTTTAAAAACCTTGTTTTAATAGGTAGTTTATGACCAGCTAATTCAAAAGCTCTTTTTGCTTGCGCTATAGTCACCCCAACCATTTCAAAAAGAATTGTGCCAGGTCTTATATGAGCAATCCAATACTCTGGAGACCCTTTACCACTTCCCATACGTGTTTCTGCTGGCTTCTTGGTCACAGGAATATGAGGAAATATACGAATCCAAACCCGCCCGCCTCTCTTCACAGAACGACTAATAGCAATACGACTCGCCTCAATCTGACGAGAGGTTAATTTACCTGCTGTAAGAGCCTGCATTCCAAAATCACCAAAGGAAATTTTGTCCCCCGAATGAGCCTTACCACTTAAGTAAGGTCGAAATTGCTTTCTCCATTTAACCTTCTTAGGACTGAGCACGCTGTGTCTCCTGACGTAATGCCTTAAGTGACATAACATCCCCTTTGTAAATCCATACCTTCACTCCAATGATCCCGTAAGTTGTCAGTGCCTCTGCTGTCTCATAGTCAATTTGAGCCCTTAAAGTGTGAAGTGGCACACTTTTTTCAGTGTACCATTCTGTTCTTGCAATTTCTACCCCATCTAATCGGCCTGCAACTTGTACCTTAATCCCTTTAACTCCACCTAAAACAGCAGCTTTTAAAGCTTTTTTAAGTGCTCTACGCCAAGAAACACGTTTTTCTAACTGTATAGCAATACTCTTAGCAATTAAATGAGCATCAATATCAGGCTTTCTGACCTCCTGAATATTGATAAAAACTTCGTCCTTTGTAAAACGCTGCACATCAGCTTTAAGAGCATCAATACCAGTTCCCTTTTTCCCAATCACAACACCAGGTCTTGCAGAAAAAACAATAAGCTTCACCTTACTTGCAATACGCTCAATTTCAACTCTTGAAACTCCAGCATGTTTTAATTGTTTTTTTACATATTTTCGCAATTTAAAATCTTCATGTAGGTTCTTAGCAAAACTAGGTCCCTTACTATACCAACGAGAATCCCATGTCCTATTAATACCTAATCTCAATCCAATTGGATTTACTTTTTGACCCATAATATATTTTACCTCTCAGCTAACACCAAATCGATATGGCTTGATTTTTTTCTAATTAAAGAAGCACGTCCCTGCGCTCTAGGAATCTGACGTTTGTAATGAGGCCCCTCATTTACAATGATCTTCTTAATAAATAAAGTATCTATATCAATATAACTATTCTGCCTAGCATTTGCGAGCGTGGATAAGATGAGTTTTTTTATAACCTTTGCTGGCTTGCGGTTTAAAAAAACAAGTTGCTTTAATGCCTTTTCTACATGCTGCCCTCTCACCAAGTTGGCAACAAGCCTGGCCTTTTGCGTTCCTACTCTTGCAAATTTTAAAGAAGCCTTCACTTCCATAATCTTATCCTCTTCCCTAAATAAAAATTATATTCTAACTCTTATCGAGTCACATTCATTTTCTTATCCCCAGAATGGCCCTTAAAGATTCTAGTTGGAGCAAACTCTCCCAATTTATGGCCAATCATGTTTTCTGTTATATAAACAGGAATAAATTTTTTGCCATTATGAATAGCAAATGTCAAGCCCACAGCATCTGGAATCACAGTCGAACGTCTTGACCAAGTTTTTATGACCTTACGATCTCCCTCAGCCTTAGCTTTCTGTATTTTCTTTAACAAATGATCATCAACAAATGGCCCCTTTTTGATAGAACGTCCCACTTAAGCCTCCCTATTATTTCTTTTTCTTTCTTGGTTTTCTTGCAGTTACAATAAGGTGAGCATCTCTCTTACTATGACGTGTTTTATGCCCCTTACAAGGCTTACCCCAAGGAGTCTGAGGATGATTTCCTTTACCTTTACCTTCTCCCCCTCCCATAGGATGGTCAATTGGATTTTGACACATGCCTCGAACATGAGGCCTCCAACCAAGCCAACGTGTTCGACCTGCTTTACCTATCTTCGTATTTTCATTTTCTATATTACCCACCTGACCTATAGAAGCCCTACAAACAGTAAGCACCTTCCTGACCTCTCCCGAAGGCAGTTTCACTAAAACATACCGACCCTCTTTTGCAACCAATGTGCCATAAGATCCCGCAGACAAAGCAAGCTGTCCACCTTTGCCTGGCTTGATTTCAATATTGTGAATCATTGTTCCTAATGGAATCTTTGATAAAGTCATATTATTACCAGGTTTGATATCCGCTGATTGAGAAGATAAAACAGTATCACCAACTTTTAAATTTAAAGGAGCAACAATATAAGACTTTGCTCCATCTTTGTAATACAAAAGAGCTATAAAAGCAGAACGATTTGGATCGTATTCAATAGCAGATACAACTGCAGGAATGTCCATTTTAGATCGCCTAAAATCTATAATCCGATAACGCTTCTTATGCCCAGATCCACGGAAACGTACAGTAATACGGCCTGTATTATTACGACCTGCTTTTTGATCTTTCTTTGTAACTAATGATTTTTCCGGAAATGCCTTGGTGATTTGAGAAAAATCAGACTTCGTCATAGTTCTTCGAGAAGGTGTGAATGGTTTATAGTTTCTAAGAGTCATTGTACTATGTCCTTAAACAATTAATTTAAGCTCCTTCAAAAAGTCGAATTTTACTATTAGACGATAGCTTCACAAAAGCTTTCTTCCAATAATGAATTTTATTTGTATTCTTACCTGTACGTTGTCCTCGTCCTCTATGCCTGCGCCTCCTAGAAATAAGAGTCCGAATACCTATAACCTTAACCTCAAATAACTGCTCAATAGCTCTCATGATTTGTTGCTTAGTAGCTGTTTTATCTACCTTAAAAACATAAGTGTTTTGGGCCTGGTGCTTTGCATTTTTCTCTGTTGTGAGAGGCTCCTTTATAATATTGTACATACTTAATCACTCCGTTTATCTTGATCGTTGCCATCGCCATCTTGATGGTCCCCATCTTGATGAGCCTCATCTTGATGGTCCCCATCTTGATGGTCCCCATCGTGATGGCTCATTTTATCTTCATTAGTTTGTCCGTCCTCATGATGAGGCATGCATCTTGCCATAATACCACTTAATGCACCCTCTGTAACAATGGCCGTATCATATTTTAAAAGATCATACACGTTCAAACCATCTGTAGAATAATACCTGAAGTAAGGTAAATTTCTAGCTGCTCTTTTAAAAAGCGGTACTTCTAAATTGTCAATCAACACTGCTTTGGAAACACCAAAACCTTGTAATTTTTTTAAAAGATCTTTTGTCTTTCCGTCTTCAGATGTCATCTCTGGCACAACATAGAAACGCTTTTCCTTAAAAAGATAAGAAAGTGCTGATCGCAAACCCGCTCTCTTAACCTTTTTACCAAGAGTGTAATTGTAACTCCTTGGAGAAGGACCAAATATCACCCCTCCTCCCCTCATCAAAGGAGAGCGTGTAGAGCCTTGACGCGCACGCCCTGAACCTTTTTGTTTTAAAGGCTTTTTACCCCCTCCAGAAACTTCAGCGCGAGTTTTTACTTTGTGAGTCCCTTGACGCTTTTTAGCAAGTTGCCACTTCACAACCTCATGTAAAATATGCTTTTTAATGGGTCCTGCAAATATAACATCAGGAAGCTCTATGCTTTTCATCTTTTGACGATTCCAATGTAATACATCTATCTGAGGCATGGTTTAAACACTCTCTTTCATTAACTTAACAAGCTGCCAGCGCCCACCAGGAACACCGCCTTTAACTAATAAAACCTTTTTTGCTGGAATCACATCTACGATTTCCACATGCTTTAAAGTCACATTCCGATTTCCATGATGACCTGGCATGCCCTTTCCAGGATGCACACGTGCAGGCTCTTCACACATTCCTATAGAACCTGGTTTTCTGTGAAATTGAGATCCATGTGAAGCAGGGCCTCCACTATAACCTAGACGTTTTATTGTACCTGCAAAACCACGCCCTTTTGAAGTAGCTGAAAGATGTACACGATCACCTTTTGCTAAGCTATGAATGGATAAAACTTGACCTAACTGGCAATTGATCGTCTGGCCATCTTGAGAAGTTGCACTATCCTTCTCACCTTCTTCAGAAGGTTGATGTGGAATTTCTCCTCTAATCTCACATAAAAAAGTCACATTAGTTGGAAAACCAGAAGGCTTCAAATGACCTTTTTGAGGAAGATTCGACTTTTTCTCAGACTTTGGACCCGATCCTAATTGAATAGCAATATATCCATCCTTCTCGTTTGTTTTTATCTGTGTGACCTTCCAAGTATCAAATTTTAAAACTGTCACAGGAACAACTTGCCCTTGATCATTGTAAACAGAAGACATACCTAGCTTAATAGCATAAAGACCATTTAAATAGAGTTCTGGTAATTTCTCTTCTATAATTTGCTCTTCTTCGGGTGCTGTAGCTTCCTCATCTGCTAACTCCGAATCTTTGTCTTCATCTTGCTTCTGCGTTTTTACAACCTGATCTGAAGTTTTAGAAGAAGACTCTGCTACTTGATCAGGACTATCTGCTTGCAATTGTGAGTCCTGCGCTGAAACCTCTGGCTTCAAGTCATCTCCCACCTTGACCTCTACACTTGATGATTCGACTTGCTTCGTTTGTTCACCCTCTGCTACAGAATCTTTAGCAGAAGAATCTGCCGCAGATACACGGCTTCCTTGAGAATCCTCTAAAGAAGGTGCCTTCGAATCATTGTCTTTCTGGTTGTCATTTACCATTATTATTATCCCTAATCCCTGATTGAAAAATTATATTCTCATTATTTGAAAGAAACGTCTATCGAGTTTTCTAAGCTACTATAAAGTCTTATCAAATCACTTTTTTTATCTAAACTACCGATAATTTGATCTCTACATCTACTCCCGCCGAAAGGTCTAACTTCATCAACTGATCAACAGTTTGCTGTGTTGGGTCTAAAATATCTAAAACTCGCTTGTGAGTGCGAATTTCAAATTGTTCACGCGATTTTTTATCTACATGCGGCGATGTTAAAACAGTATAGCGATTAATTCTAGTAGGAAGTGGTATAGGTCCCGCAACTTTCGCGCCTGTCCTTCGAACAGTTTCTATGATCTCCTTTGTCGATTGATCAAGTAGTCTGTAATCAAACGCCTTAAGGCGAATATGAATTTTTTGACTTTGAACACTTTGAGTTGCCATAAATTATTTTTCCTCAACCTTTTTTATTTTAAAAAATTATAAGAATATAAATTTAAATTTTGGTATTTGTAAAGCACTTTTATCATTATAATGAGAATATCACGTCCTGACAATCATTCTATTGATTGAAACTCATTTTTTAAGAACAAAGCTAACTTTTATAGTGTTGTTCTGACTGATAATCTGCAATTTGGAGTCATGACATTTTAATAAAGACTGACAAAGGCTAAGCCCAAGCCCAAGCCCCTTACTATGCTTCATGCTGTCTTCATTAAGCGTGAACGGTTTTAAAATACTCCTAATAGTCTCTTCAGAAAGAGTTGGACCAGTATTTGTTATAGAAACCTCTATGTTTTGATCTTCCTTATGAACAGATCGAATAGAGATTGTCTTATTAGGTTCTGAAAACTCAATAGCATTTTGAAGTAACTTTTTCAGTACTTTTTTTATAATTTTTTGATCTGCACACACAGAATCTTCTGAAATTTGGAGGTCAAACGCTTGCTTCCCATCCTTTGCAGAACTCTGAAGTTCTAAGAGAAGGTCTTCTATAATAGGTTTTAAATGAATAGAACCTTTAACAAGCTTTAATCGTCCTGTCTCAGCTTCCATAATCTCTAAAACAGAGAAAATCAGCTCGTTCAAACGATCTGCTCCAGATTGGATTTTTTCACAATAAAGAGCCTGATCTGAATTTAAACCAGATTGTGCCAATAATTCTAAAAAATTGGAAATAATTGTTAATGGAGTCCTCAACTCATGGTGAATTAATAGCATAAAATGAGACTTAGCTTGATCTAAACTTTTAAGCTCCTCATACGCCTTTTTGAGATCTTCTGTCTTTTGTTGAAGCTCTTTGTGCATAGAGTAACGCTCTATAGCCCTTGCAACAGTAGACTTTAAATCATGGATATCCCAAGGTTTTGTGATATACCGATAAACCTGACCTGTATTAATAGCATCAATAACAGAGTTTATGTCGCTATAACCCGTCAATAATATGCGTATGGTATCAGGATGTGAAGAAATAGATTTTTGTAAAAATTCCACTCCCGTCATTTGAGGCATTCTCTGATCACTAATAATAACAGCCACTTCCTTTTGCTCTAATAATTTAAGAGCTTCCAAGCCAGAAGTAGCTGTCATCACATGATAAGATGCGCGGAAAGTCCTTTCTAAGACCTCAACATTGTCAATTTCATCATCAACACACAGAATGGTCGGTTTCATTGTTTGTTATATGACCTTTTATGACATTTACTTAAAGGCATAGCCTATCCCTAACATCCCGTAAAAAGAATTAAAATTAAAAGAATCCTCCGGAGTATGGGTTGCACACTGCTCCGATTGAGAACTGCAACTTAAATAATTAAAAGAAAATAAATCATACCCCACTTCTACCTTTAAAAAAAGATGAGACCACTTAAAACCCACTTCAAAACCAACCTGACCTGTCAGTTTTTCCCATAACCATGGGTAACTTGTCATCGTTTTATCAACAGAAACTTCATCCTCTGTCTTTTTCATATCAAACATAAAAAATTTAAATACATCCAATGCAACCAAAACCCCCGTAAAAAAACCCTCTGCATCTGAGCCATTGATAAACCTATAGCGTCCCAAAAGAGCTATACGACCAGCGTTAGAATGAAATGCCTGTAATGGACCTGATTCTGCTTCAACATCCTCTGCCTCTGAACTAGACTGCGTATCATCAGAAGAAGACTGTGTACCTGGCACCTTGATATACCTGCCCGACGATAAAAGATGTTGATACCTTACACCAACACTAAAACCCGCAGGTAACCTATAAAGAATATCTGTATCAAAAATCCATGAGTGGTTTTCCCAATCTGTCTTTGGCCCAGCTTCACTTGGCATATTCACTGTTGTCCCATTAAACCGCTTCATGCCTCCATAAATAGCTACATCTATCTTTGCATAAGAAAGATTTGCAAATAACCCTATTATAAAAAGAATGAATAATTGGATAAATTTTCTTATCATTGAGGATCTCCTTATTATTGAAGCCATCTCAAAAATACATGATAGCAGTAAATAATACAAAATTGCAAAATACAAAACATAATATAGCTAAAGATGGCTTCTAGTCAAAATAGACGGACTCTCTTAAAGCGAGCATGCACGCTTTAAGAAAGTCGTAAGCGTTCATTTTGAGTGAAACAGGTTTGTTTTGTGAACACAGGAAATCATTTTGAGATGAGTTCTAATAACTTTTTTGAAAAAACACCCAATAACTTAAGATATCAAAGAAAGATGACTTTTGACAGTGCGGGTTATACCTGTTGCATCTAAAGCATACTTTTCATAAAGAGCACTAGGTGAACCACTTTCTCCAAAAGTGTCGGGAACTCCAATTTTAACAAGCCTAGCTTGTGAAGCCTTCTCTGCCATGACATTTGCCACAGCACTGCCCATACCTCCTACCACATTGTGATCCTCTGCTGTAAAAATAAAAGGTACCCGATTTATCCAAGATTCAATAGCCTCCCTATCAATAGGTTTAATACTGCAAACATTCATAACAGCAAGGCTTATTCCTTCTCTTTCTAATAAATTGGCCGCTCGCAAGCCTAGCCCCGTCTGATGACCCGTCGTCAACAAAAGAGCATCCTTTCCTTCCTTAACCTCTGTAAATTTTCCATAACGAAATTGATAATCCTTTCCAAAAACCTGAGGAACCTTCTGACGAGTTAACCTTAAATAAACAGGCCCTCTATGCTCCACTAAATACCTCATAAGAGCCTTCGTCTCTATATCATCCGCCGGAGAAAATACGCTCATCCCAGGTATAACCTGCATACAAGCTAAATCCTCCAAAGCCATCTGTGTCGTCCCATCCTCTCCAATACCAATACCAGCATGAGTACCCACTAATCGAATATTCGCCTCACCATAACCAACAGTTACACGTATGGTGTCAAACCGGCCCGTCAAAAAAGCTCCAAATGAACATAAAAAAGGAATTTTCCCATCAAAAGCCATACCAGAAGCCGCTCCAATCATATTGGCCTCCTGAATACCCATCTGAAAAAACCTTTCAGGAAATTTCTTAGCAAATAAGGCAGATTGCGTGCTCTTAGATAAATCCGCATCCAAAACAACAATGCCCGGAAACTCCTCCCCTAACTCTAACAAAGACTCCCCAAAACTCACCCTCGTCGACTTTTCGCTACTGATATGTACCCCCTATTTAAATTGCATTTTTAGGTTTCAAAAAAAGGTTATCTGATAAACTTGTATCTCCTCATCTTCGTTACTGATATGTACCTCTTCTTATTACTAGAGTGTGCTACCATTTCAAGACAACATACTAAATTTACAAACTATATCTTACTAAGCCCCTTTGTATGACTCAGGCAAACAGGCAATCAGTTATCCGGCAAGCTGTATCTGTTGTCAGTAACTTTAAATTTTTACATCAGTTTGCAGATGGCGAGTTGAGTTCATCAAGAGCTTTCTTTAATTCCTGTGGATTGGGAGCTACACCATGCCAGTGATTGTCATCTTCCATAAAACTTACCCCTTTGCCCTTAATTGTATGAGCAACAACCACAGTAGGCTGCCCTTTATGAGAAGAAGCCTTTTCAAAAGCTTCTACAATTTGAGGCATATCATGCCCATCAATTTGCAAGACATTCCATTTAAAAGCCTGAAGTTTTTCCACAAGAGGAGATAAACTCATAATATCATCTACTCGACCATCAATCTGATATTTGTTGCAGTCTATAATAAGACATAAGTTATCTAAAGAAAAATTTCCAGCTGACATAATAGCTTCCCATATTTGCCCTTCCTGCATTTCACCGTCTCCTATAAGGCAATAAATACGGTGATCTTTTTTATCCATACGCGCGCAAAGTGACATTCCAATAGATACAGATAAACCTTGGCCTAAAGAGCCTGTAGAAGCCTCTACAGCAGGGAGCCTTATATGATCAGGGTGACCCTGAAAAGGACTATTGAGTTTGCGTAAAGATAATGTATCTTCTGGATCAAAATATCCACAGTAACCTAAAGTAGCATAAATAGCAGGAGCTGCATGCCCTTTACTCAAAATAAACCGATCCCGATCCGGCCAAGTCGGATTTTGAGGGTTAAAACGCATTTGCCTAAAAAAAAGTGCCGTAATAAGGTCAATAGCAGATAAAGAGCTTCCTGGATGACCACTACCAGCCTTTTCAAGCATACGTAAAATTAAAATACGACTTTTTCTTGCCTGTTCTAATAATTCTGAGATTTCTAACTTTTTATTCATTCTCATCACTCTATACTCGATAATTCATCTTCGATCTATTGTTTTTACTGTCATTACCCTATTTTATTCAAGTTTTATTTTGAATTTCTGCGCTCACTCTTAAGTAGTACATTCAACGTAATTAGTATCTCTTTTGAAAGATTTCTTTTTTCTCCAGGAAAACGGCAATTTAACAAAACTTGGTAAAACCCTTTCTACCTCCTTGACAAAGATATTTTCTTAATTTAACATCCCTCAATAATCAATCCAAAATCCAATGAATTAAGTGGAAAGAGGCATTTTATGACGAAATATAAGCACTTTATACCCATCTTTTTATTTATTTTTATTTCTGAGACATCATATGCAGATGTATGTGCTAGAGGACTCTCTGATGATGAGAGCCGCAGACTTGTAATGTATCTTCTAGAAGGTAATCAAGAAAAGGTTAATTCTCTATTGCAATCTGATAAGATAGATGTAGATGCTCGAGATGATACCGGCAAAACAATCCTTATGATTTATTTGTCAGAATTAGAACCTGATGCTTATATTTTAGATGTAGTGGAAGCTTTAATTCAAAAAGGCGCAGATATAAATGCTCAAGACAACAACGGCGACACACCACTACATTACAATAAAAGTCCGCATGTAGCAAGGATCTTAATAAGGGAAAAAGCAGATATACATGCTCAAAATAAAAAAAGTAGAACACCACTACATGATACTAACAATCTATACATAGCAAGAATCTTAATAAGGGAAGGAGCAAGAGTAGAGGCTCGAGACGAGAGCGGCAACACACCAATACATGACGCTGATATTAATTTAGCAAAAGTTTTAGTGGAGGAGTTTGGAGCAAATCCACATGCTGAAAATGATTATGGTCGCAAACCTATCAGCAGTTTTTATTTTCAAATTGCAGAAGAAGTCCTTCAGCTTTAAACGGCAGAGGTAGAAGAAGGTGAACAACCATAGCCGATACTTTCACGTCAACTTAACAAGTTAATTTTAAGGTGCAAAAATTTAAAATGGATCCCTGATACTGCTGCCAGTTTACCGGACTGCCGGATTGCCAGTTTGCCTGACTCATACAAAGAGTTTAATAAGATATAGCCTGTAATTTCAATACGTGATCTCGAAACGACAACAAATCCTAACCATCTATACACATATCCCAACTGCTCTCCAATTCATCCAAGTGGCCCCTCATGCGATCTCGAAATGGACTCTCAGGTTCACTGATATCATCATATATAGTATTAAGAGGATCAAGAGTAACATTGAATAAATCATTTATAAAGAGTATTAACTCATCATTACCAGCTATATAGTCTACCACACCCTGCTGACAAACATTATTATTAAGAGGTATCATTTTATCAATCCAAAATGCAAACATCTCTCTTATAAGCTGTTCAGCTTCTTTTTGAGGATCGGTTAGCTCCAAGTCCTCATTTACAATACAGTTATCTTGTATTTCTTTTATATCATTAAATTCTAATATCACTTGATCAGCATTTTGTTGAGTGCCAGTCTGTAGAGGATTTATGTAGTTTTCTATGTATAAAGATAATTCATCATTATTAAATACATAGTTTCTAATCTCCTCTTGACAATTGTTAATATGATTTATGGATACCATGTGATCTCTCCAAAATGTAAATACATCTTTTATAAGCTGATCTTCACGTGACAAGGAAGTCTGTGGGTTTTCTTGACAATTAGACCATAAACTTTTCAATGCATTTAGTTCCGAATTATAATTATTGATACCTCCTTCTGAAGTTCTTTCTAAAAAACTAAGAAATGTTTGAGTTTCATACATAGATGGATCAACTTCTGCAGTAATTATTTTTTCAATATCTACTGGTTTTATATCATCACCTTCAACTACATTGTGTAAGGCTTCAACAACACTTTTCAACTCTACACTAAAAAGAAGTTCTTCCAAAAATATTCTCATATCCATATCTTTAAACGCATCATTTATCTCTATTTGACATTGAAGGTTATCACTCTCCATAACTTCATTTCCAAGAAAGTCTTGAATATTTTCTACAAATGTTTGAATTTGTGATCCTCTATCTTTAAAAGTTGCATATTTTCTAAGGCGTTCTGAACATCCAACTAGCATGATTAACAAAGGCAATAAAATGAGTTTTTTAATCGATTTTCTCATAAAGCCTCTCCTTTAATATGATATGAGATGAATATGTTTTCTCTTAACCAGTTATGAATTAAAAAAAGTATATTTTAATTTTTAAGACCTTTTTTCTTCATCTTTTCAATAAGAGTCGTGCGATTGATGTTAAGAAGTAAGGCAGCTTGATTGCGATTCCACCCTGTTTTTTCTAAGGCTTTTAAAATCAAACTACTCTCATATTGGTTTATAACAGAATTCAAATCAATCCCTCTAGATAAATCAGATATAACAGCAGATACAGGATCATTACATTTAGGTGTCATTTGATATCGTGGTGGAATATCATGAGCATCAATGAGGCCTCCATCTTTTAAGAAAACCAACCTTTCTACAAGATTTTCTAGCTCTCTAACATTACCTGGCCAAGCATACCAATATAGTAAATTCATAGCATCAACAGAAATATCTTCAATTTTCTTTTGGTTGAGTTGATTAAACTTCTCTATAAAGTGTTCAACCAAAAGAGGAATATCAGAACGTCTCTGGCTTAAAGAAGGCACATGTACAGGAAGAACATTAAGACGATAAAAAAGATCTTCTCTAAATCGAGATTCGGCAACTGCTTTTTCCAAGTTTTTATTTGTAGCTGCAATAATTCTAACATCTACACGCAGAGTTTTATCAGATCCTACAGGTTCAAATTCTTTTTCTTGTAAAACTCGCAATAACTTAACTTGCAGATGACAACTCATATCCCCTATTTCATCTAAAAAGATACTACTACCATTTGCCATTTCAAAACGACCTTTTCGATCTGAGATAGCTCCGGTGAAAGCTCCTTTAACATGACCAAAAAGCTCACTTTCTAATATCTCTCTAGGAATGGCTCCACAATTGACAGAAACCAATGGTTTATTTACTCGTGAAGAAAGACTATGGATCCTACGAGCAACAAGTTCTTTACCTGTTCCAGTCTCACCAGTAATCAATACATTAGAATTAACGTTGGCTATACGTTCAACTAAATTTAGAAGCTTTATGACTTCTAAACTCTGCCCAATAATATTCACTAATTTCTTATTACATTTATTATATGATGATCGCTGAACATTCGAGGTTTGCATAGATGAAGCTAATTTAGAGATAGTATTTTTTTGGAAGTCATGAGTCGTTTCTTTTTTTATTTGATCCATCTAGTCTTATCTCCTAGCCTAAAATATATTTAAGAAAATCACTGAGGCTTAGATCAGAGTAAAGGCGTTTTGTTTTTTTTGTCAATTTACAGTAGATTGAACACTTTAAGATTTGGACTTCAATTGAGGCTTTTTGGTTCTTTGGTAAAGGGAATCCTCAGTTCGGCCTGGGCTTTTTCTCCATCATAAGGCCTTAAGGTCAAGCCACCTTTCAAAAAAGCCATTAGACTGGTAATGTAGCTTATGTCCATATCAGAAAGTAGTGGTTCGTCATGAGTTAAAAACACATCAACTATGATCTTATAAAAAGAGTCTTTTGTAACTAATGAAATGGCAATTTGCTCTTTACTTCTTATACTTTTATCTGCTTCCAATATCTTAGGAAAGTCTACTTCCATATCTTTAATAACTGTTTCAGAAATAACAGTAAGAAACTTTGTCAAAACCTGTTGTATTATTTCTGTTTGTAAAGTGAGAACATGATGGCTGCTATTATCTGTTAATTTAATATAAATACCTCTAGGTTTGGTTTTTAGCTCTGTTAAATGAATAATTTTATAAATTAGATCTTTAATATCTATAGATGAGCTTTGAGTAGAGGGTGATACCCTAGAAAAGTTTAGTAAGTTATCAATAATCCTTCGACAATTTTCTGCTGCATCCCTCATTTGCAAGATATCCTCTCCATATCTACTATTTTTAGAAATCTCGTTGTCAATCATCTGTAAGAGCACAATGATTCCAGATAAAGGATTATTTAGCTCATGTGCAATACTACTACCAATAATACCTAACTCTGATACTTTGGCTTTTTCTAAAATTTGATTTTCTAAAAGCACCTCTTCTGTAATATCTTTATAAACATTTACATAAGATAAAGGAGTCGCAGAAAACTCTCGACTTAAAACTTCAATATGTTTATTGGAATCTGAAATTTTAAAACTTCCTCCAGATTTTTTCATCTGGCAGTTTTCACAAGGGAGCTTACGATTAAATAAAATTTGAAAACATTTCTCTTGATGTGCAGCAGCCATACTTTTGTTGAATTGAAGAAGGTTAAAGTTTTCATCAATAATTGCAATAGGGTAACTAATGGATTGAAAAGTACTTTCCCATTGTCTTTTTAGAGTTTCTGTTTTTTGTCTGACTAGTATTTTATTGATGGTTAAAGCAACAGCTTCACTTATTTGCCTGAGAATTTTTTTTTCAGATGACTTAAAATTTCCCTGTTTACGATATAAAATATGACCTGGAAGACCTGGCTCTAACTCCAAGTCAAATATATATTGATCTTTTGATAGATTAGAATTTCGATCGTTTTTTTTCAAAGACTCTGATTTATTCAAGTTAAATATAATTTTTACTTCTCTTAGATACATAAAGGAAGAAAGCATTTGAGTGATTCCCATCTCTATATCTTCAAAGGAATCAGCAGTTTGAATACGTATAATTGTTTGTACTAAAGTTTTTAACTGCTCACTACTTTCTAAGGCTTTTTGCTTAAGCGCTTCTAAATGTTCTTGTCTTTTTTTAATGCGAGTTTCAAGTGATTTTTTTGAATCTCGAAGTTTTTCGTTTTGTTCATCGTAGAGCTTAATGAGATCCTCATTTTGCTTCAAATAATAAAATGCTTCTTTAGACTCTACGATAGCCTTTTCTAATTCCTTATTATCAAATGTTTCTAAGATTTTAAAAATTTCAAATTGATTGACTAATTGCAAGAGCTGTTCGGAGCTTAAAGATGACATTAAGATGATTTTTTGCGTATAAGGTGACTGATCTTCTACATTTTTTAATAAATCTTGAAGTTCCTTAAACTTAAAAAGATCAGAATCAATAATGATTGTTTCAAACTGATTGACAGCAAGCGGAAATGCCATTTTTTTATCTGAAATGCTTTCCACTCCTATTGTTAAGTCTTTAGCTTTTTTGTCAGTTATAATGAGCGCACTTGATTGCAAGTAACACCTCCATGGCAAGAATTCTATGAAAATTGACTGCTTATTCTAAAATTTACCTTATTTAACAAAGTTCTTAAAAATACATTTCCTTTATGAAAATAATAGATTACTATACAACAAACAAGCACAATCTAAAAATAGATGAAAGATCATAATGAAAACATCAAATTCTTTTTCAAAAACAAAGCTTACCGCATTTATATTAGCATTTGATCGGGATAGTAGTATGCATTCTCCTCTTTCAAGATACATGCACCCTGTTGCAGGCATTCCAATGGTTTTGAGGGTTTTCAAAGCTTTAAGAGGATTGTCAGATCAACAAGAGCTACCTATTGAATTGGATATAAATATTGTCACTACGAAAGATACGCATTCACAAATCAAAGAGTCTTTATCATCACATTCTGTTTCTTATATTCAACACAGTCACTTAAAAAATGTAATAGATAGTATAAAGTCAGCCTTAACAGCCAGATGTGATAGTCAAGCCGTTTTATTTGTGAGTGCAGATAGTTTTCTTTTACAAATCAATGATTTGATATCTATCATAAAAAGTTTTCAGAAATCTTCTAAGGATTTAACAATAGCTTTATCTACTCAAAACTTAGCTTTAAAGCATCAGATGGAGCAAGCAGCAAGGAATAATACAGTTAGTGATTTTTCTAGAAAAATCAATATTTATATCCTCGAAAAAACAATTATTAATGATATATTTTCATTGTCTCATTCACATCAAAAAGATGACTTGACAGTTAGTTTAGCGGATATGTTTTTTAGGTTTTCGCAACAAAATCCAGAAAAAGTCTCTTATCTTCCTTTGAGCGAAGATATTTCTTATCCAGTTGAATCGCAACAAGAGCTTGCAACAGCTACAAAGAAGGTTTTTTATAAAAAAGCCATGCAGCTTATGGATAGGGGTGTAGTGATTATTGATCCTGAAAGTACTTATATTGAGGATGATGTTGATATCAAGCCAACGACTATTATTTATCCGAACACTTATATTTTAGGAAATTCCCAAATAGCTGAAGGTTGTGAAGTTGAGCCTAATGCTATTATTCGTAATTCTAAAATAGGTTGTGGTGTCAAAGTCAAAGCAGGAAGTTATTTAGAAAATGCTATTGTTGAATCTCATAGTTTGATTGGTCCTTATGCTAGACTGCGATCTGAAACTCATATTGGAAGCCATTGTAAAATAGGCAATTTTGTAGAAACGAAAAAAGCGATTATTGCAGATCATGTGAAAGCTTCTCATTTGAGTTACTTAGGTGATGTTGAAATAGGATCAAATGTTAATATAGGTTGTGGGACAATCACTTGCAATTACCGGGAAGATCATAAAAAGTATAAGACTCTTATAGAAGACAATGTTTTCGTCGGCAGTGATGTACAACTTATAGCTCCTATAAGGGTAGGAAAGGGGTCTGTTATAGGTAGTGGGTCTACAATTACAAATGAGATTCCTCCAAATAGTTTAGCTATAGCAAGGGCAAAGCAAGTTATTAAAACAGATAGAACAGCTAATAATAAATCTCAGAGAGTAAAAGATCCATCAAAAGATTAAAATGTCAGTCGGCACGTGGCGCAGTCTGGTAGCGTACATGCATGGGGTGCATGGGGTCGCTGGTTCAAATCCAGTCGTGCCGACCATCATAAGAGAATTCATCACTTTAGATTCGCTTTTAACAACGAGATTATCTATACACAAAGTTAAAGAAGTTAGGTAATTCATGTCTATTGTCCGTATGATAATAAAATACTCAAAATGGTCATGCTTTCTAGATTGTTAGCTTTTTAAAGAGGGTGTATAAACCCTCTTGGCTAACAATCAGAAAGTCGCTTGCGAGACCATTTTGAGGAAGAGATTTGCTGGTTCAAATCCAGTCGTGCCGACCATCATAAGAGAATTCATCACTTTAGATTCGCTTTTAACAACGAGATTATCTATACACAAAGTTAAAGAAGTTAGGTAATTCATGTCTATTGTCCGTATGATAATAAAATACTCAAAATGGTCATGCTTTCTAGATTGTTAGCTTTTTAAAGAGGGTGTATAAACCCTCTTGGCTAACAATCAGAAAGTCGCTTGCGAGACCATTTTGAGGAAGAGATTTGCTGGTTCAAATCCAGTCGTGCCGACCACCTCTAATATTAGGCGAACTGTAAGACTCTGGTGAATAAAAAAGGATTATAGATTTCCTATATTAAAGCTTTTAATTTGACTTTTTTTATTGTTTTATATCATATTATTAGTTAGCTACCCCTGTGATTTACGAATGACGGGGCACGAGGCGGCTTTTTGGTCGCTTTCGTTTTTTTAAGGAATTGATTAGAGTATTCCTCTAACCCTCTTTAAACAACTTTAAAAGGAGTTGCACTTACAACTTAGATCCACTCAATGAGCTAACTAATGATAGAAACCATTACTTTTTCACAAAATAAACGTTTAATACAAAAACCTGAAACTATAAAAAGAAATTTAGGGCAGTATTTTACAAATCAGACAATAGCTAATTATATGGCCGAAATGATTCATCCAATAAATGCACCTATTGTTCGTATCTTAGATGCGGGAGCAGGGACAGGGGTACTCACTATTTTTTCTGCTATACACTGTTTGAAATTAGGACACAAACATATTCATGCTGTTTTATATGAGATTGATGAAGATATTCTTCCAAATCTCACAGCAAATATGAAGTACTTGGCCCATATATTAAAAAAACGGGGATGCCAATTTACTTTCAAAATTTACAATAAAGATTTTGTATTAGCTAGACCAGATAAAACTGAAGAGGCCTTCCATATCTCTTCAATTAATCCTCCTTACTTTAAATATAATTCTAAGACTTCCCCTTATGCAAAGGCCACTTCTGATCTATATAAAGGAAACCCTAACATTTATGCTTCATTTATGGCTATAGTCTCTTCCTGTCTAACCCCTAATGGTCAAATGATTGCCATTGTCCCTCGTAGCTTTACTAACGGTCTCTATTTCAAAGGCTTTCGCCAATACATGAATCAAGTAATGAGCTTAAATAAAATTCATATTTTCAAAGCAAGAAATCAGGTGTTTAAAGAGTTATCTGTATTACAAGAGAATATCATTTGTTGTTATACTAAACATAACCAGCAATCACATATTGAAATTTGTGCTTCTACTGGATACAAAGACTTAAAACAAATAGAAAACAACCGATATTCAGCAAAGCAAATTATTGATAGGTCTACAAAATACGAAATAATTAGGATTCCTGAAACTTTAGAAGACGCAAAAATATTAAAAACTGTGGAAAAATGGCCAACTAGTTTTCAAGAAAATGGCTATTTTATATCAACAGGACCGGTTGTTGAATATCGTGCTAGAAAATATATAACTAACTCAAAGGAAGAAAAACATTCTATACCTCTATTAAAAATGCATAATATTAAAGCTTTTCAAACTAAATGGACTGGAAGTAATAAAAAAGATGCTTATTTCAAATTAATTGGAGATTACAAAAAACATGTTTCTAACAATCAATTATATGTAATTTTAAAAAGGTTCAGCTCAAAAGATGAAAAACGGCGTCTTATCGCTGCAGTCCATAACCCGCAAATTATAAAAAGCCACTTACTAGCTATGGAAAATCATATTAATTATATAGGAAGAAAAAATGGACCATTAAACTTATTTGAAGCTTATGGTCTTGCCACTCTTTTTAACTCTACACTTATGGACAAATATTTTCGATGTCTATCTGGCAACACACAAGTAAATGCTACAGAGATTAAATTATTAAAAATGCCAACTAGAGAAACTATTCATCAAATAGGAGAATTATTTCTAAAAAATATGGAAACTACTCAGAATAAAATTGATAGTATTATAGATTTCTATCTAGAAGAAGCAATAATCACATGAGTAAAAAAAGAAAGTTAGCTCAAGCTCAAGAAATACTTAAAGCATTAGGACTACCTAAACAACAATACAATAATCGATCTGCATGGGTGTTTTTAGCATTAGCTCATATACGTCCAAAAGATGAATGGAAAGACGCAAAAGCTCCTTTGTCACCAACTGTGGATATTATGCAATTCATCCGTAAATACTATGACCAAAACTACAAACCAAATACAAGAGAAACTATCAGGCGTCAAACACTTCATCAATTTGAACAAGCAAGAATAGTTGATAGGAATCGTGACAACCCTTCTAGAGCAACTAATAGTAAGAATAATAATTATTCACTAAACAAGCCTGTTATAGAAGTGCTAAAGAGATATCCAAACAATAATTGGAAACAAAAAATCAAGGAATATAAGAAGGATTTACCAAAACTCCAAAAGATATATAAGCGTATTTTAAACAAAACAAAAATTCCAGTAAGACTGCTTAGTGGTAAAGAAATAAAACTATCACCAGGAAAACACAATCAATTGCATAAAGATATTGTACATGAGTTTTGCTCACGCTTTATTGGAAATTCAGGAGTAATACTTTATATAGGTGATACAGCTAAAAGTCGAAATGAAGGTGGTAAATTTATGGTATTAGAAAAAAAACAATTAAAAGCTATAGGTATTCCTATAACATTATATGAGAAACTTCCTGACCTAGTAGTGTATGATAAAAAAGAAGGTTCATGACACCATCAGTTGACTTCTAGAGTGTTTAACTTATTGTTATGACCATGAAAATTGAGTGAGTTCTTCAATATTGCGAGTGGAAAATTTAAGATCAATATAAAGTTCCTCATATTCATGTTGAAAAAGGTATAGGAGGTGGTTTAGCCATTTTTTGGCTAGAACCAAGTGTATATCTTCAAAAAAGTAGAGGGCTAAACCAAAAAGATATATCCATAGCAAAAGCAATTATGCTAGAATATCGAAAAGAGTTTTTGGAGAAATATTATGAGTTTATCAACCCAAAACATAAATGAAATAAAAGAAGATGAACCACAAGCAAAAAAAGTTTGGTTCACAGAAAATACAATCAATGTGCAGCTTACAGATGGCCGAGTTATACTTGTACCTCTCTCTTTTTATCCTTTGCTCCTCAATGCTCCAAGAAAAGCAAGAGAAGACTTTAGAATTTTTGGAGATGGTACAGCTATTCATTTTAACTCACTCGATGAAGATATCTCCATTGAGGCCTTAGTTTATGGAAGAAAGCAAATCCCTAACTATTCTAAAAAAAAATAATCAAAATCTTTTTAGATAATATTTTTTCATCGCTCCAAATTGAACCAACAATTATTGACTCATGTTAACATGAATAAAAACAAAAATATCTATAAACACAAAAGTGTTACACTTGCGATTTGAATTTATGTCTTGATTTTTCATAAAAAAAGCCGATATTTAATAACATAGCTTCAGATAGCAAGTGCAACGCTTTTGTTCTTTCTATTGAGTTACTAATTTTCTTTATTGTATCTTCCAACCCATTCAGACTTTGCGGCAAGTGCTTTTGCATGTAATATACATGCATCATGTGTATTTTCAGGTAGAGTAATATCAGCATGATAAGGATTTTCTGGAATAGGGTTTGGTTTAACCTGTCTGTCATCTTGTTGAGCATCTAAAGTTGTTAAACTCGCCCATCCATAAAAACTTCTTTGTTTAGGCTGACCCTTTTGTTTTAGTTCTCCTTTTTCCCATTTCTGGATTTCACTTTTAGATCGTTCTTCAGCATTTTTGTCTTGAATTTCTGTTAGCTTTTTTAAGTGAGACAAAAAAAGACGGTCTACAGAAATAATTTGCTTGCCTTTTGTGTCAAAAAAAATCTGAGGGTCTATATTACCTGAAATAGCTCTTTTTGCTTGGTTGCTAGACAAACTAAACCTCCCAAGTTTATCATCGTCATTTATATAACTAGGCAATTTGATATTCATTGTTCAATATAGAATAAGAAGATTTGAGTTGTACTTTTGTATCAATTAATTTTTTATCACCATATATATAAGGATCTAAAAGGCTCAACTCTGTTTTCAATAAACTAAAAGGAAAGTCTTTAATGTTCGTGGATCTATTATATCCAGCATTTCTTCCATCAAATACTTTAAAATAAGCTATACTCCCTCTTGAATCACAAAGTATCAATAACCCTTTTCCTTTTTCTGGTGTGCAATTTATCGCAATTTCCCGATCTTTTGTCGGATAGATACTCCAATTATATTTAGAGTTATTTTTTACAAAATCTAACATCTCAAGAGCATTCTTTTTTGCTTCATCAGAAAAGACTTCATAACCTTCTTCTTTACATTCTTCATATAAATTTTTTTGGAATATTATTTAGTTCTCTTTTTCTATTGTTATATATCTCTATATCTGGTTTTGTATCTTTATTAGAAGAATAGTTTATAGGTTCTTTATAAAAAAACACCATAATGAGAAAATATATCTCCATCAAAGGGCTTTTCTTTGATAACTTTACAAATTTCTTTAAAAACCTTAGAATCAAGTTCTTCATTAGAAAATTTATTTTCTAGAAATAATTTAAATATTATTTGAGACATTTCAAAATTCATTAAACCTCACTTATAAACTTTAATGATTTTTCATAGTTTTCTTTTAATTCATTAATAATCTTTACTATATTATCGTCATATTTGCGATCATAATGTACATTTATTTTAAATAATGTAATAAAATCTTCAACGTTTGTTTTAATATTTCTTTTTGAAATTTTACTAATAGTTATATTGAATTTTTTACCTTGTGAACTATAAGATGTATCAATTTTTTGAATATCACTTTTTTTACCTTCAAAATTAAAAAATGGACTGTTTAGATTTATAGATTTTTTAACAAAAGTTTCAAAATGTAAGTCATCTTTTATAAAATCAAAGTTAATGCCTATAAACTCGCACTCTAATATCTCTCTAAAAAAAGTTACATATTTTGATGAAATCTTCTTTAACAAGTTTAAAGCTTTCTCTCTTTTTTCTTCGGAGTTAGGTATATTCAATATTTGAAATAAAGCCCTATTTGGTTCAATCATTATATTAAGTCCATTTGTATAACTTATTTGGCTTATAGGAAAAGCATAAAAAGTTTTTTCTCTGATAACTTCAAAGTCTTCAGGAACAATATCTTTTTTGAACTAGAAAATCATGAGTGATAGACTTCAATTGATCTTTTGTAATCAAGGTTATCACGCTATTTACTAATATTATTTTTTCCATAAAGTCCTTGTTTTCTTTATTTTAAAAAAGGTGAAATTCATAAAAAACTATTATATTAAATGTATTGCATCAATGCAATGTAATATTGAAGAATTCTTAAACAATCTTTTTTTATGTTACTCTATTATTTTATCTATTAGAATTTTTAACACTATAATGAATTTTTTTTTATGCTCTCAGGTTATTTTAATATTTAAACTGTTTTTGTAAAAAGATTATTTTTTAATATCTATAAGTTACTTATCGACATAGAGCACTTATGACATTACAGTTTGCATCCTACAAAGATATTGATCCCCAATAATACAAATAATTATATAGGGTCTGTTGTCATTCGCTTTGATAATTAGTATATTAAGAACCTATAACCTTCTTATTTCATCTTGATTAGATAAATACATCTACAAGTTATGAACCAACTTTATTCTATTAGACAAGACTAAAATCCCACTTCAGAAAGACAACTTTGTGCCAGTAAGCCTTCTAGTAAATTGCTCTGATGATGAAAATCCCTTTTTAATCCTCTTTATGACCATTTTCTCGACATTGAATAAAAGCTCTTTGGCACAATAACACGATTCAAATATCAATGATATGTTTATAATAATTTTAAATGAGTGTTTCCATTGTTTCCTCCTGTTTTAAAAATTTGTTTATAAGTATTCTTTTTGATTTTGTGCTTTTTTAAAGCTTCTAAAATAGAGGTTTTTGACCATGAAAGTTGAGTGAGTTTCTCAATATCACAGAGCCCAAAAACTTAAAATCAACATAAAGTTTCCGTAAAATCCCAGCATTTTCTGCTGAGATGTTAAGAAGATGTGCAATAAGTAAAGATACATAGTTGGAGTTATAGGTAAGATCGTCTATTATCTCATTTCCCTGACCACTTCTAAACATGTTTGAAGGCAAAATAAAAATTTGCTTAAAATTTATGAGATACTACTCTGACATAGCAAGAATTAAAGAGAATACTTTAAATATAGTATCTGTTATGTTAATATTAAGTGATAATGACAAATTCAAATCGAGTTTTTCTTTCTGCAAAATGGCATAATCTTATATTGTGTAACTATCCTGTGGATGATGCCATCCTTAAACCTTATCTTCCAAAAGGTTGCAAGTTAGATTATTTTGAAAATAAAGCTTTTGTCAGCCTAGTGGCTTTTCAGTTTTTAAACACTAAGGTATTTGGGCTTAAATGGCCAGGGTTTACTTGCTTTTTTGAGGTCAATTTAAGATTTTATATTAAGTTTGGAGAACAGAGAGGAGTGTGTTTTGTTCGTGAATATGTTCCTTCTTATGTTATTGTTGGAATTGCACGAATGATTTATAATGAGCCTTATAAGTATGCGCCTATCTCTGGTACAATCAATAAAACCAAGGAACAAATAAATGCTTTATACCAACTCACCTCTCATGGTAAGTCCATGTTATTAGATATCACTGCAAAAAACTCTCCTCACCTACCTTTGCCAACTTCTATGGAACATTTTTTTAAGGAACATGAACTTGGAGTAGGAAAATCTCGAGCAGGAGAAACTCTTACATATAAAGTCAGTCACCCCTATTGGGAGATTTATCCTATTGTCAACGCAAAAATTAAAGTGGATTGGGAAATCTTTGGGCCTCGATTTAGTTTTTTTAAGTCAGCAAGAACCTCACTCAGTTATTTTTGCTAAAGGATCGGATATTAAGGTTTTTAATGCAGATAAACTGCATATCTGAAATAAAAAAATCAATACAGACAGATGTCAAATCGTCCTGTTTATCTAACTGCCAGATAAATAGAGGCAAACAAAAGAAATAACGAATTATCTTTCTAAAGAACTCTGTAACAGGCTATTAAACAATAGGCCTAAGCTAGCAGCTTAGGAGAGATGGCTTCTAATAACGTGTGAAGTTAGGGTACCCTCTGTAGAGACAACGTATACCTTGAACAGCAAAAAGGTCAATTTCTTTAAGAACTCGTTGATTGTAAGCTTGCGCGCCACGGTAAGGACTCATTATATTTAAATCCCTCATTGGGTGACCATCGGGAAGCATGTAGCTTCCTAAACCTAACCCGTGTCCCATTTCGCGTCTTATAGTATTTTGCAAGACAATTGAGTCCTGAGAACTTATATCTATAGATAAGAGATTATTCATTGCATCAGTTCTGATACCTCTAAGCCGCTCATCGGTGAAGCTTTCAACATATGCATTGATTTCATCTAACTGGCTAGAATCAGGATTAGGATTTTGAATAGCTGTTGCCCTATAGATATCTCTTACTAAGCCAGCTTTCAAATCTTCATCGCTCACGTTTGTCATATAATCTACTATTGCATCTCTTATAACTTCAATACTTTCATTACTGAAATCTTTTTCAATACCTAAATTCCTCATATCTATGAGTAACTGATATCTGTAAAAGCTAATATCAGTTAATACCTCTTCTCTAATGAGAATGTCTGAACCGGTAATATATAGGGAAGCATCCTGATCATTATTTGTTGTGGAGATTGCTATCCTAGACATTCCTGGTAGGAAAATGTCTGAAGTTCCTTTTATGGTATCATTGCCAGATGAATTTAAAACGCGAGCATAATCTTCCTCATCAATTAAATAAATAACATTTTTTTGATCAGGATTATCTGTGCGAGGATCAAAAGCACCATATTCAATTTCAGAGTTAATCCTAACAACTTCATTACCTGTAATGTTATTCCAAGCTTCTACTTGATCGTAAATAATAGGCTTATGTTCTCTAGAAACACTCTCATGAAAATAATATATTAATGGCAAAGATTCTTGCGCTATGGGTTTAACTTCATTTTCTTCTATATAAGAATAAACAAGATATTGACATATTGGCTGTTGATAAAACATAGAAAAGGGTTGTTGTGCTTGTTGATAAGAAAAAGCCATAGTCATCTTAAAAAAACAAAACACGCTCATAATCAGTGCTACTTTGGTTAAATGTGCTTTTTTCATAACTATAACTCCTTTATGATGACTTTTTTAATACCTAAAGACCTGTAAGTTAATGGGTCACTTTTAATTGTGTATAATAAATGGGTTTTTTATTAAAGCAACCTTTAACTTCAAACTGTATTAAGACATGACGATTTGTCAATTATTTTTGTACCTCACCTGATCCTTCAATTAATTGAACCATACCTCCATAGCCATTACCGCTCGCATACAATGCAGCTGTATAACCTAAGTAATTTGTATAACCAGTGTCAGCTCCATGATGCAGTAACACTTTAGCTGCTTCTATATCATTTTCAATAGCTGCTGACATTAAAGGTGTAAAGTCATCTTGATCTGTGACATCTGGGTTAGCCCCAGCTTTTAATAATAAATCCATAACTTCTAAATGAACTTCTGATACCTGAGTAACTTCATCATATAACGGGCCTGATATCATTGACTCATGTGCTTTTAATAAGGCTTCTCTGTTCATCTCTGCTTCTTCTGGATTTTGTAATACTTTAGAGTGAGCCTCAACACTGGCCATCAGAGGAGTTGTCTTATCTTTATTTGCAAGATCAGGATCGATACCAATATCCAATAAAAACTGTGTAGCTGTTATGCAGCCTCTTTTAGCCGCTATAAATAAGGATGTCTCCTCATTGTGATTAACAGCATAAGGATCGGCTCCATATTCTAACAATAATTGCATCATCTCTATGTTACAATTATGGGCTGCTGATAGAAAAACTGCTGTTTCACTATTATCAATATTATTAATATCTACAGAATTAGAATCTCCACCCCATGCCAGTAGATCTTTTGTTATTTCTAAGTGATTTCCTGAAACCCCCATCATTAAAGCTGTTCTGCCATAATGATTTACAGAGTTAGGATCTGCTCCAAGTTCTAAAAATAACCTTACTATCTCTGCATGACCATTAACGGTTGCAGCTATGAGAGCCGTATCTCCATGGTTATTTTTATGATAAATATCCACATTGAGACTTAATAATAATTTTGTAGCTTCCATACAGCCACTTACAGCTGCTGTTCTTAAAAGTGTGCTTCCCTTATTGTATAAGGCATGAGGATTGGCATGCGCATCTAGCAGCACTTCCATACCCTCTATATAACAATTAGAAGTTGCTATTTCCAAAGCTGTGTCGCCATAACGGTCTGGAGAGTCAGTATCTATACCGCTATTAAGCAGGGTATAAACACTTATTATATCTCTTTCTTTAATAGCCCTTATAAGGTCTCTATTGGATAAAGCTAGTTGATGATTGAAGTTTATAGAGAAAAAGATCAAAGATAACTTTATAAAAAACTTTATCATTGCCGTCTCTTTTCCAGTTCTTATTATCTTTCAATACTGGACCCATTCTAGACACATAGATTACAGAACGGATCTGGAAACTGATCATGGATTGCCTGATGAACCTACTTTAGGAATACAGCTATCTCCTACCCATTTTTACTAAGGATTTTCTTTTGTGTCAATACATGACAAGTTGAACTTAAATGGCCATGCCTGATTGCCAGAAGAAAGAGAGCTACCATAACTCTCAATATATTTGTGTAACAAGACCACTGGAGTATTTGGTAGGTTTAAGTAACTTGAAATCTGCCAAATACCCAAATATTGTTTTCTTCAATTTCTGAGTCTAAACGTGAAGGTTGTTCCGGTTGCATAGCCATACCTTGAATAGCTGTATGTGATGTAATTCCATATTTTTTATTTAAGTAGGCCATTAAACATCCTGCTCCCATACCTGTTGCAGACTCTTCTGGTATTCCGTAATAAGGTGCAAACATTCTAGTCATACTTTGATGATTTTCAACAGGTGATGTCAAATAGTAACCTACTAAATCATATTTTTGACTTACTTTTTCAATTTCAGGATGAACTGGTTTTAAACTTTTAATAGAATTCCAATCAGTAACCTCAATAACAAAAAATGAGACTCCATTGTTAATGTGTTTTACATCAATTAAGTTTTCTAAGGAAAAATTTGAAAAAGATGAAGATAACAAAGTTTTAAAATTTGAAACCTCATTGATGAATGAAAGCTTTTGTTGAAGACCAATCTTATCATTTTCTATTTTAACTTTGACTTTTTGCCCTGAGATATGTACTGTATAAGTTCCAGCAGAATAATCTTTAGATAAAATGCCATAGGTAGCTACTGTTGCATGTCCACAAAAGTCAATTCTTTTGGTTGGAGTATAAAATTCTAGCTCTTCTTTTCCGTCTTGATATTGAATGTGAAATGCTGTTTCTGAATGCCCAAAATTTTTAGCTATTCTTTGTTTTTCTAAAGGGCTTAAATGAGCAGCATCCAATACAACACCCGCAGTGTTTCCACCTTTACCTTGGTGGGTAAATGCTTTTGCAGTATACTTTTTCATATATTTCCCTCTGTCTTTCTAACAGTCTTAATTGTTTGAAAGCTTGTCAATTATTTTTGTACTTCGTCTGATCCTCTAATTAATTCAATCATACCCCCGTCACCATTAAGACTGGCAATGTTTAAAGCTGAATAACCCAAGTAATTTGTATAACCAGTATCAGCTCCATGATTTAGCAACACTTTAGCTGCTTCTATGTCATTTTCAATAGCTACTGACATTAAAGGTGTAAAGTCATCTTGATCTGTGACATCTGGGCTAGCTCCAGCTTTTAATAATAAATCCATGACTTCTAAATGAACTTCTGGATATATCTGTGTCACTTCGTCATAAAATGCATCCTCTCTCCCATTTAATAAATTTTTTCTTTTCATTTCTACTTCTGCTAAGTGCTGTAATGCTTTTAAACGAGATTCAACACTAATTATCAAAGAAGTTCTGTTATCTTCTATACGATTGACATCGATACCTCCCATACTAAGTAATAACTTTGTACTTGCTACACAACCTCTTTGAATAACTATCAATAGAGCAGCTTCCTTATCTTCTTTATTGATAGAATAGGGATCAGTTCCATAGTCTAATAATAGCTGCATCATCTCTGCATCACAATTATGAACTGCCGATATAAAAACTGCTATATCACCATTGCTATTTATATAATTAGGATCTCCACCCCATGCCAATAAATCGGCTGCTATTTCTAGGCGACGATTTAAGACCGCCATTGTTAAAGCTGTCCTACCATGGTGATTTGCAGCATTAGGATCTGCTCCAATCTGTAATAATAATCTTACCATTTCTGGATGATTATTAAGGGATGCTGACATGAGGGCTGTAATTCCAATATTAGTTTTGTGGTAAGGGTCAGCATTGAAACTTAGTAATAACCTCACTCCTTCTATACAGCCATTTTTAGATGCAATTTGTAGAGGTGTGTTTCCACGATGACTTGTAGCATTAGGATCAACATGAGCATTTAACAATGCTTCCATTGCCTCTACATAACAAATAGAAGCCGCTATTTGTAAAGCTGTATTTCCGTAATCATCTGAAGAGTTAGGATCTACTCCATCATCAAGTAGTGCCTGAACTTCTACTATATCCCTATCCCTGTCTCCAATAGCCTCTATAAGAACATCATTAGAAAAAGTCAATTGAGTATTGAAGTTTATAAGAACGAATATCAAAAAGAATTTTGTAGAAAACTCCATTGTTCACCTTTCTCCTGAGTTTGACACTTAATTCAAATTTTCGGAACATTTTCTTTAAAGAATGCTTTATTTATAGGTATTAGCGGTCAGTGAGTTTGAGTTTTCGTCAAAAGTGTAGTGAAACAATTTATTATACACTCTGCATCATATGCTTATTTTTTCTTGATTTTTTAAATTTTCTATGTAGTCTAATTTTATGTTTATAAAAGAGACTAAAAACGGCAGAGGTCAGAAATATTATCATATTGTGGAAAGCTATCGCAAAGATGGTAAGAGTCGACATAGGACACTTATGTCTTTAGGTCGAGTAAAAGATACTCGCTTAGAAGAGCTTCTTGATCTTATAGGCCGTCATTTAGATGTTGCATCTGCCAGTGAAATAGCTAAAGAGATTGATGTACAGAACACATTTATATTAGGTCCACTGCTTATTATAGACGCTATTTTTAAACAATTAAACCTCTATGAGTTATTAACAGATTTAAAACAGAAGCATCCTAAAGTACAATTTGATTTTGTTAAGATTATTTTTACATTGGTTATAAGTCGTTTTGTAGAGCCATGTTCTAAGCTTAAAGTATTTTCACATTGGCAGAAGTTATTTTACCCTGATTTTTTAGAAGAGGAGCTTCATCTTCAAGACATTTATCGTTCTTTAGATATTCTATCTAAACATAAGGAAGATATAGAGAAGACTCTTTATACACAAGGTAAGTCTCAGTTAAGTTTTTTCAATGAGTGTGATGTTATTTTGTATGATTTAACGACATTGAGATTTGAGAGTACCCGAGAGGATTTAGATAATCTTCGAAGATTTGGTTATAGCAAAGAGAAGAGGAGTGATTGTACACAAGTGGTATTTGGACTTTTAGTAGATACAGAAGGTATGCCCTTAGGCTTTGATGTTTATCCTGGGAATACCTTTGAAGGTAAAACCATACCTTCAGTTATGGAGAAACTAAAAGAGAAGTTTAAGATCAGAAGATTTATATTAGTAGGAGATAGAGGTTTATTTTCTAATGAGAATCTCCAATCATTAAAAGCAAAGGGAGATGAATTTATAGTAGGATTAAAGCTAGGTTTATTAAAGGATCGTCATTCAGAGATATACAATTTAAAGAATTTTAAATTTATAAATGAAGATTTAGCTATATACGAAACAAGTTATAATAATGATCGTTGTATAATTACCTGGTCGAGAAAGAGAGCAGAACGAGATAAGAAAGTAAGAGAAGATATTCTATCTAAGATAGAAACTCAATTATCAAAGAAGTCTATAAGCACAAGATCTTTTTTATCTAATAGTAATTATAAGAAGTATATTGTTCATCCTAAGAGTAAAAGCAAGCCTACTTTAAATAAGTCAGCCATAGAACAATCAGAGAGGACAGATGGTTTTTTTGGAATCATTACAAATACAGATAATTTAAGTTCTGAAGAGATTATAACGAACTATAAGCAGTTATGGAAGGTAGAGAATTCATTTAGAGAGTTGAAGGGTACATTAAAGACACGTCCTATGTTCCACTGGACAGATAAGAGGATCTTAGGACATTTAGTTGTGTGTTTTTTATCTTACTTATGTGAGGCTTATTTTTCAAAGAAGTTACATCAGAGAAACGTCACATTAAAAGATAAAGCAATTACAGACAAGAGAATAAAGTCAAGGCCATTGAGTGTGGCAGAAGCTATGTCAAAGCTGAAAGAAGTACGAGCTATACCTGTGAGGGTAAAGGATAAGACACTTTGGATCAGAACAGATATTAACGGTAACAATGCTGATGTATTTAAAGCTATAGGAGCAAAGATACCCTCTAAACAACTTAAAATTGAGTCTACTTAATCTTAAAAAAAATCTCTCAAATTTCTACCACAAAATGAAAATGTAGTGGCACAAAATTCCAATACAGCTTTAAGTAATTAAAATTACTCAACTTTATTTTTTCAACTGTCAAACTCAGGATTTAATAAATTTTTTCTTTTCATTTCTACTTCTGCTAAGTGCTGTAATGCTTTTAAACGAGATTCAACACTAATTATCAAAGAAGTTCTGTTATCTTCTATACGATTGACATCGATACCTCCCATACTAAGTAATAACTTTGTACTTGCTACACAACCTCTTTGAATAACTATCAATAGAGCAGCTTCCTTATCTTCTTTATTGATAGAATAGGGATCAGTTCCATAGTCTAATAATAGCTGCATCATCTCTGCATCACAATTATGAACTGCCGATATAAAAACTGCTATATCACCATTGCTATTTATATAATTAGGATCTCCACCCCATGCCAATAAATCGGCTGCTATTTCTAGGCGACGATTTAAGACCGCCATTGTTAAAGCTGTCCTACCATGGTGATTTGCAGCATTAGGATCTGCTCCAATCTGTAATAATAATCTTACCATTTCTGGATGATTATTAAGGGATGCTGACATGAGGGCTGTAATTCCAATATTAGTTTTGTGGTAAGGGTCAGCATTGAAACTTAGTAATAACCTCACTCCTTCTATACAGCCATTTTTAGATGCAATTTGTAGAGGTGTGTTTCCACGATGACTTGTAGCATTAGGATCAACATGAGCATTTAACAATGCTTCCATTGCCTCTACATAACAAATAGAAGCCGCTATTTGTAAAGCTGTATTTCCGTAATCATCTGAAGAGTTAGGATCTACTCCATCATCAAGTAGTGCCTGAACTTCTACTATATCCCTATCCCTGTCTCCAATAGCCTCTATAAGAACATCATTAGAAAAAGTCAATTGAGTATTGAAGTTTATAAGAACGAATATCAAAAAGAATTTTGTAGAAAACTCCATTGTTCACCTTTCTTCTGATCCTTGTCATTTTTCAATAGCGGTAAGTCTTATATACTTTGTAACACTTAATCTTTCTCTAAAGCTTGTATAAATATCCAGAAATAAATACTTAATGCTCTCATAAGAATATGTTATTAGAAGCTATGAATTTATAAAGGATCAAATATGCTTTATTTTGGTCTAAAGCAATCATCTAGGTCAGTAATATTTGTTCTCTGCTCACCGTTGATGTTGACATTGGTGTTGGTGTTTTCTGCAGTCTCTAAGGTATTTGCTACTCCTTCATGGCCGCTCTGCTTTGCCCAAAAAGAGGCTTTACGACCAAAATAATCCAGGTGATCAAGACGTGCTCCTTTTGCTAATAACATACAAGCAATTGTTTCATTTCCATTGAAAGCGACTCCAAAGAGAGGGGTTCTCCATGCATTATTCAAGGCGTGAACACTGGCATTGGCCTCAAGAAGAATGTAGGTCATTGGAATATTTTCTACAAAGACTGCATGGTGTAAAGGAGTCTTTCCTAAGTAAGTCACAATCTCAGGAGAGTTTACATCAGTTCCTGCTCTTATGAATGCTTCTATAGATGCAATATCTTCACTTTCAAGGGTTTGAGCAAACCTAAAACTTAAACTCATACGAGGATCATTAGCAAGTTGGTTTGCATAAGCAAAACTATATAAAAATAATAAAAGTGATAGAGTCAAAATAGATAAAAGAGTTTTCATTTGTTCCCCCTCCCCAATAACCGGAATAAATAACAAAAAACATCAAGTATTGTTGAGATGACCGTCATCATCTCTAACTGTATACATTGAAGCAGTCATGCTATTTTCTTCTGTTACATAAGTAAAACAGATGAAAATGTAATTTGGCAGAGATATATGATAAAACCCTAACTATACATTTCCTAAAATTAAATAAAGGCTTATTCCTAAAGTCAATATTTAAATTTTACAACTTTTTATTATCTGGTTCATAAGCTAAATTGATATTTATGTATCTTGATATTATGCTTTTGGATAAATCAATTATTACCAATAAGATTAGCATTTGATTTAACAGATTATTTATTTCCTATTATATTGCATGATAAGTGCTAAAAGATTATCTAAATAAATATTTCACTTAAGAAATATAAGGAGACAACCTTATTAGAATCATCTGTTAATGTAGCTAATAGCAGCATGTAAGACATCATAGTTTGTAATAGTAGGGTAGTCTTTATAAAGGCAAAATACACCCAAAATAGCAAAAGGATCAATTTCTTTATGAGTTGTAATTTGACCATAATCTTCAACATAATGAGGTCTCATTATGTTTGAATGTCTCATAGGATGGTTATCAGGAAGAACATAGCCCATTAAGCCTAATCCATCACCTATTTTACGCTTTACAATGGTTTGAAAGATAACTGAACTTTGAGATTCCATAAGGTCCATATCTACAAATAAGAGTGTACGAGATATGTTATTTTTAAATTGTCTAGCTTCCCGAGTGCTCATATTTTGGATGCCTTCAATTCTTTGATCCATTTCATTTAGTGCATCAAATATAGTATCATGGGTACTTCCTGTATTTCTGGAGGCTTCAAGTCGTTCTTTTTCAACTTCAAGGAGTTTTATTGAAAGAGCTTTAACATCTTCGTCAGTCATATTTATAATATGACTAGATATTGCTCTTCTGATCGTCTCAGTACTTTTATCATTAAAGTCTCCTTCAATGCCTAAGCTTTTCATGTCTACAAGTAAGAGATTTCTATAAAAGCCAATGTCAGTTAACGTTCCTTCTCCAATCATTATATCTGAATCAGTAATAGGTATAAAAGAAGAAGTGTTAAGATCAAACTCTGCCTTAGAAGTTATGACGCCAGAAGCTCCTGGTACAACAGTATCTGCATTTGTTGTAATGTTATTGTTGGGGTCATTAGATGCATCAATTAAGTAAATAACATTTTTTTGATCAGAGCTATTCACTCGACGATTAAAAACACCTCGATCAATTTCACTATTGATTCTAACAATTTCATTGCCGGCGGTGTTATTCCATGCTTCTGCTTGATCATAAATAAATGGCCTATGTCCTTTAGGGATACTTTCATGAATATAGTATTCTAATGGTAAGGAGGCTTGAGCTACTGGCTTAATTTCAAAATTGTTTGTTATATGTGATCCAACTAATGACTTGCACATTTGCTCTTGATGAAACATAGAAAAAAGTTGCTGCTGTACCTGTTGATTAAAAAAAGCAGTAGCTACTTTAGAAAAACAAAGAATGCAAAATATATTAATAATGAATACTGTTTTTGTTAAATATGTTTTCCTCATAATTGCTACTCCTCTATGATGATTTGTGAATGAATAAGCTATAAACCTTATAATTTAATAGTAGCGGCTTCAAAAATAAAAGTTTAATAAATATTGCCAGAAATTCATAACTTTATCTAACTATAATATATCTCTGTGTTCACCTTCGTCTATAAACGTTTGTACCTATTACCTCTAACTTCTTATATAAAAGGGCTGTCTTCCTCAAAATGAATCACGCCGCTAGCGTGCTTTCTGGCACTGATCTGATGGTGAAAAACCATCGGTCAGCGCCTAGAAAGCCTATTCATTTTGAGTAGAAGCCATCTCATGCGCTGTGTTGTATAATGCAAAACTGGTATCTTTTTTAAAACTTTTCTCTCTAGGAGCATTTTTGAGATGGCTTCTAGTAGTTTTTTATTAAAGTAACCCTATATTATGTAAAATACTATTGAAATTTATAGATTACTGTTGCATTGCATCTAAAGCTTTTTGAATCAACTCAATCACAGCTTGATCTTCATTAAAGTCTGCATAAAGTTGAATACCCTAATCATAATATATGTTTATTATATAGTTAAAGTAGATTAATATTGGTAAATCATGGTAGTACATTTGTTTAGATAAATTCATTTTATCAGTTCAGTTATAGATTATAGTAAGTGAGTTATTTTTCTATTTTAGTAAGATTGTCAAAATAAATACTTCGTATAAAAAATAAGATAATATTAAAGAGATGTTTATAAGTTAGACTCTTATCTCTAGCACATTTTTGAGATGGCTTCTAATAATGTTGTATAAAGTCAGGGTATCCACTGTAAAGACAATATAGACCGTAAATAGCAAAAGTGCCGATTTCTTTACGAATTGTAATTTGACCATAGGCTTGAACAAGATAAGGTCCCATTATATTTAAATTTCTCATTGGGTGATTATTAAAAAGGACATAATCTCTTAAACCTAATCCATGTCCCATTTCATGTCTTATAACATTTTCAAAAGTAATTGAGCTTTGAGATTCCGATTCCATAGTATCCATATCTACAGATAAACGGTTATAGGTTAAATTAATTTTAAATGTTCTAATCTGCTCATCAGTCATATTGTGAATTTCTTCAAGTCTTTGATCAATTTCGTCTAATCTTCGATCAATTGTATCTGATACATCAGATGTGAGGTTCTGATTGCTTCTTGTCTCTCTAAAAGTTTCAAGTTCTTCTCTTCCAGCCTCAATATCTTCTATTAAAAAAGTTTTAACATCTTGACTGCTCATGTTGATGATGTGCTCAACTATTGCACTTCTAATAACTTCAATATGTTCATTACTGAAATCTCCTTCAATACCTAAATCTCTCATAGTTGCAAACAGTAGATGTCTATAAAAACCAATGTTGGTTAAGGTTTCTTCTCTAATAAATATATCTGCATTAGTGATAGGTAAAAAATTCTGAGCAAGCTCTGGGGAAATGATGCTTTCAGAATTTGCTGATGATATGAGAGCACTCGGATCCTTAGTGATATCATGATTAGGAGAGTTTAATATATGAGCAGTGTAATCTTCACTATCTACTAAATAAATAACATTTTTTTGATCAGAGTTTGTTGCTGTAGGATCACCCCGATCAATTTTACTATTGATCCTGACCATCTCATTGCCTAGAGTGTTATTCCAATCTTCGGCTTGGTCATGAATACGTGGTCTATATTCGGAAGGAATACTTTCATGAATATGATATTCCAAAGGTAAGGAGAGTTGAGCTATAGGTTTTCTTTGACCATTTTCTATATAAAACTCAGTAAGCTGCCGGCATGCTGGTATTTCGTGAAACATAGAAAAAGAAGGTTCTTGTGTTTGTTGATTAGAAAGAGCAGTAGCCATTTCAGAAAGACAAAAGATGCAAGATACGCTTATGATGGTTAGATTTACCCTTTTCATAATTGATGATTCCTTATGGTAATCTGTGATTAGGTAGGTCAACTTGGGTGTTATTAGAACAACAGGTGCTTGTTAAAGCAATCTTTAACCTTATTTAAATAGATGAGAGCTTATTTTTGCATTGCATCTAAAGCTTTCTGAATTAATTGAACCATATCCTTATCACCATTATCGCTTGCATACAATGCAGCTGTATAATCCAGATAATTTATATAACTAGGGTCAGCATTATAAGCTACCAGCAATTTGGCCATTTCTATATCATTTGCAATGGCCGCTGTCATTAAAGGTGTAAAATCATCTTGATCTATGACACGTGGGTCAGCTCCAGCTTTTAGCAGTAGGTCTGCAACCTCTAAGTGAACATCTATATTGATCGGAGGTATCTCATCCGCCTCCTCTTCTCCTGAATATCCCTCTCCTAAATCTTCTATTAATAATGGCATGAACATATCTGTTAGTCGTAATGCTTTTAAGTCTCTTACTCGAGCTTCGACACTAGCCATCAAAGGTTTTTTTTTTATCTTTATTTGCAAGGGTAGGATCGACGCCAATATCCAATAATAATCTTGTAACTAGTACACAGCCTTTTTTAGCAGCTACGAATAGTGAAGTTTCCTCATCTCTATT
>CBDANC010000010.1:0-7862 GCA_965197425.1 Bdellovibrionales bacterium | reverse complement strand
AAACCCTTTCAGTTGATCAGAACGAACCGTGAGTATTTTCTTCTCTGTTTTCAGATCACACTCAATGACTGCATACTCAGTTACCGGATTATTCTTATCCGAAATATCCACGGAAGTTTTTTTAATTTTTATATAAATCATAGAGAAATACAAAGAACCCCCTGCTAAGCAGGGAGTTCATTGCGCTGAAGCATCTCATCGTAAATATTCTCATCATAATCACCTGAATAAAGCCTTTCTTCAAATTCGTACCAATTTTCCCTCGTGTTTGGCTTTTCTCCATATTTTTGATACATACTCCATGTCCACTCACTAAACTCGTCATTTGACCGCTTTTCAAACGAATTAAGCCACTTCTCAGTCATGTCAGACAAGAAAGATTTAGGAGGATATACATTTGCTTTCTTTTTCATAAGTATATTGGTAAGTTTGTAATTTGTCTTTTTTTTTCTTTATCTTTTAAGACAGTAGCAATATACCACGGGGAAGTATAAAAGTCAATGAGTAGAAAAGCTGTATCTCCTCCTTTATTTTGAAGGCTTAAAAGAAGCAGCCCTCACTGTTTAAAGCTTGGTTACACAAAATCAATGAATTGCAGGTGTTTGAGCTGTATCTCCTCCTTCACTTCGTTAGGAATCAATTACAGAACAAATGGGGGGCTTATAAACTTTCTCTTCTTATCCGAGTACATTTGTTCTTACTCTTTGTTGATAAAAAGGTAGATCAGGGAAAGCCAGCTGACTAAAAACCTGAATAAAGTTTACCTTTACTGGAATATTGTTTAAGGACATTGCCTTTCGTTTTCTTTCCTTCGCGCTTAATGTCTATCCTTCAGGATGGTTCCTTTTCCTGTTACCTGCTATAAAACTTACCTTTTATGGCTGTAGTCTTCTTTGAGCATTTGAGATGTGTTATAATTTTCTTGTCAAAAGGTAGTGGATCTCAAAGCTCACCTTCTGAACTCTCAGCACGGTGTTACTATCAATGTACCTCCGTGCTTTTGGGTTATATATGAATATATTTTTTTATAAAGATATATTATGTGGAAACTTTACAAATAGGTAAATGTATTTTATACCTTTATGCTATAGTATCGTCATGTCAGGCGGATTAAATTTTCAAAAAGCTAAAAGAAATAAAGATAGAAAAAAAGCAGAGGCTTTAAACAGAAGAGAGAAATCAAATTATTGGGGAAAAGACTCAGATATTCGGTTTTCCGAAGGATTATGGTTTTATGCTCCAAATGAACAATTCGGTGGTTTCGGCTCAATTCGTATCAAAAGAGAAGAATTTATGAATTGGCTTGAGAAAGAAGAAACAACTGAAGATGGATTTGTTGTTATTGACTTGCCTACAAGTAAAAAAGGTGATCCATATACCAGAGTAAGAAAAATAAAACATGATTGAAGGAACCCACAGAATAGACAAGAAGTTTGACTGGTACACCGCACTCAAGGAGTATGACGAGCTTGCAGAAGGTGAACTTGATCCTATAGACACCCTCCTGCAACTCAAATGGAGGTAGTGTGGTATAGTGGGTGTGTGATGGGTTTACCTATCACAATCAACATGCAACATTCCACGCCCGTGAGAATGTAAAAGTACAAAAATCTTGGTGAACCACCCTTTTTTCTTTATCTTCAGATCAGTCCATCAAGTCAGAGAGAGCCCCTGAAAAGGGCTCTTTTTGTTTGTTTTTAGGGCTTTTACTGCCCTATTGACATATAACTACTCATTTGTGGTAAAATACGCTCTATGGGGCAAATTACTTCGTACGATAAACAACATGGTATTCAACCAAGAAACTCCTAACGATGACCGTAAGGATGAAAATCAGGGTTAGCCCTGAGTTCCTATAAGGAACACATAAAAATATATCTCTCTTTTCAAGGAGAGGTATATTGTTTTTATACTATATATGAGGTATATTGATAGTATGGTAAAAGATAAAGTACCTATAACGATACAATTTCCTGATGAAACTGTTTGGTTGGATGAAATAAAAGGAGAAGTATATCACTATCTGATCAACAAAGCATATTCTTGGAGAAGGGGTAATGGAAACAAAAAGAACAAGCTGTTGTACGAGAAGATGTATGAATTTTGTTCAATAAATCAACAAGACCCTTTAAGAAAAAATACACAGGTAGAGACACACTTTGGGAAGGATATAAAATTAGTTGAAGAGACACTCATCAAGCATGGGTATACAGTTATAAAACCTATACTGAAAAAAAATACTATAAAAAGTAAGCCAAGAGGAAAGATAAGTACTGACAATAAAGTAATTTCTATACTGTTTCCTGACAATACCGTCTTTGTGATAAATACCGTACAATCATTAGACTATTTTTGTCATACAAAGAAACATGAATGGCTAAAAAGAAAAACACCCTCACATGAGTTTCTCTATAAAAAGTTTGATAAGTTTTGTGATCGGAATAAGTCAAAAACAATAGAAATTGAAACAAGAGTAACCGATCACGGAGATGTGTATAACACAGATGTTGAAAGAAAGTTTGAAGATGCAGGATTTGAAGTATTAAGACAAAAGAAGACACCTTCTCCTGCTATTACTATGAAGACTCTACCTAAGCTTAGAGATATACCTACCTTTAAGGAAATGAAAAATGAAAGCGATAAAAAGAAAGATAGAAAAAAAAGAACAGAGAGATATATCAGTAGTACAACACCTAAAGAGAAGTATGCTCGTGAAGGATTCTTTTCAATGGCACCTGATGAAGTAAGAAAAGCTTTGAATAAAGCAGATGCTTCTACCATTTTAAACAAAACACCTGCTCCTCTGAAGGAAAAGAAAAGTGCTGTATTTTGGGCTGTAGTAACACTCTGTGTTTTGCAGGCAGCTGAGGTACTGCTTATTGCTTTAACATGAATGATGATGCAATCTTAAAGCCGTCTGTCATTATAGCTATACTTGTACTTACTCATATAACTATTTTTTTTATTGGTTTTGATATCAGTTTTTCTAAGTATGAACAAATTAGTACACAGGGTTGTAAAGGTATACAGGGTGTGATATAATACTCATATGAAGAAAGAAGATAAAGAAACAATTAAGGGTATATATTTCAATGAGCACAAGCATGAATACACTGATGCTGATGGAAATGTAGTCCCGAATGTTACAAAAATTATAGGACAGCTTGATAAGCCGGGGATCGGGATGTGGATGGTCAATCAAGCTCTACAAGCTATAGAAGACGGTGAAAGTATGGAGACAGCAAAGATGAAGTGGGTATCTGTAAGGGATGAAGCCGGTAGGATAGGAACAGCTGTTCACAAAGCAATAGAGAGAATGTCCAAAGGAGAAAAACCAACATCTAATCATATAGAACTGAAAGGATACTTAGATGCGTTTAATGAGTTTTGGGAGAATCACATACAGTCATTTAATAAAAGTGAATTCATTACCGGTGTTATAAATAAGGATATACAGTGGACAGGTACATGTGATAGTAAAACTATAAACAATGATGATGAAACTTGTGTTGTAGATTATAAGACAAGCAAGTCAATCTACGATACTCATATAATTCAGGTGTGTACTTATGGATTTGCTGAGGGTGTAGACAAAGCATGTATAGTCAGACTTGGTTCAGAAGGCAAATACCAACTGAAATGTTTTAATAAGAAACAAATGAAGGAAATATACGAAGGTATATTTTTACCGTTACTGAAGATATACAACACAAAAAATTTGTTAAAACTTAATTGACAAAACACCCTAACGAGTGGTATACTGCTCACATGAATGAAGATAAAAATACAATTATGGACACTCTTAAAGAAGCAAATAACGATATTCATACTGACACGCTGTTTGGTAACTTGTTCGTATACCTAAACAAAGAAGGTAAGTTTGTACACAGAGATGCGGATAAGAATGAGGTTGTAATCGGAGAGACATTTACCGGAAGTATTATCTGCCACACAAAAGCATTGAATGAATATAACTTCAAATCTAACGCACCTGTTCTGAGAACAAATGATGTGCCGAATGATAACGCACTTGCAAAGAACATGATCATAGAAGGAAGTGAGGTTCTTCCTTTCCATGAAATGGCAGACAAGTATCCTAACGCACGAAAGGAAACAATGCTGGCTCTACATTCAGAACAGTTCCCGGACAATATCATTAAGGTAAGTCTGAGCGGTTACTGCATGAATCCTGACAATAAGAATAACTACTATGCTTTTCTCCGACAGATAAAGAAGGATGACAAACGGGCAGCTGAGAGTGTTATTGAATTAGGTGTAGGAACTAGAGAATACAACGGTAAAATGTTAAAGCACATTACCTTCACTGAAGCAGGTAACACATCACCTGAGGACATGAAAAAGATTGCTGAAAAGAGTGTACATCTGAGAAAACTGAGAGACTCTATGCAAGCTAAGCTTCAGAGTGAGAGAAGTGCGTAGTATGGATAACATTACATCAACAAAATCATATACAGAAATGGCTGAAGTGTTTGAGAAGGTCGGTAACTGGTTTATGACACTACCGCCTAAGGATAATGAAATAGATATGTGTTTTGGAGACCAAATTTGTGGTTCACCTACATGTGTAGGAGGTTGGCTTGCAAAATATTACAACACACAAATGCATGGAAAACAAAAGAAAAGATCATTTTATGAGGGAGCGAATGCGTTCTCTGAAGACCTTGGGTTTTTTGAAACAAAAAATTCTCATAATATTTCAAGAAAACCAAATGATTCCATGAAGCATTTCTTTAGTGAAAATAAAGAATTATGGGGTAATAGAGATGCGTGTTACATGTTCGCAACAACAGGAGAATGTGCATATGACGAAGGAGATAAGAGATACACATGGAGAAACATGACAACCAAAGCAGTGGCAGAAAAGTATCTTGCTGTAGCCAAAAGACTGCGTGAATCAGATCAGGAGAAATATGTTTCATTGGTATATCCGGTAACGGTTACTGAAGAAGTGTATGGATAAAGTATCTGACATGTCTGATAAGACACCAGTGCAAAAAGAAATAGAAGAAGGAATAGATAGTTTACAAGAAAGTATTGGTATAAAAAAGATATGCGGTTTCTTTATCAACAGGAAAGAAGACGGATACTGCCGCATAACAGAGAATATTGATGTTGATGAGTTTAGAATGATGGTGTGCTTAATTGTAGAAACATATGCAAGAATGAAAAAAACTGAAAGGGAAAAACTATACATACTCATTGAAACTGCTTTGGAAATGGATCGTAAGGGAGAACTTTAAATATGAAATTCACTAAAGAACATACACAGGAAATGAGAAAAGTAGCAGACTTCTTTGATTTACTGGAAGAAAAAGGAGCAGAGATTGGTATGAACGAAGCTCGGAATTTTAATCAAAACAATGAGTGTAATTCACCTGCCTGCTTCGGTGGATGGTTAAGTATTATGTATAATACACCGATATATGACGACGAAGACTATAATGGATACCGACTTTTTTCACAAGGAGCAAACTCTTTCGCAAAAAAGATTGGCTTTACAGAGAACAAAAAAGATAATATAGATGCTATGTTAGCAATGGAGATTTTTTTTCAGGATGAACCCGGACTGTGGGGTAATACAGAGGGTTATGATGTTTTTTCAGAACAATATGCTTTTAATGAAGGAAACGAAGAATATTCTCGTTTCAGAAACAACATAACTCCTAAAGCTATAGCAAATAAATGGAGAGCTGTTGCAGAAAGAATAGAGTCGTCTAAATACTTTGTACATAAGAAAAAACCTTTATATGTTTTTACAAAGAAAACACAAACAGCTTAAACATGAAGTACAAAGAAATAGTTGAAAAGGGTCTGTTACACAAAGCACACTGGCTTCATTCAGGTAAGTTCTCAGATGAGGACATAGAGGTGATTGACAGAGATGGTACTATAGATTTTAAAGGACAGTGGTTAGACGGAATTTTTCGTGATGGTGTAATTCGTAACAGCAGTATATTCGGAGGTGAAATAAGGAGGTCTCAGATAAATAAAAGTACCATATCTTCCGGTAACGAAATCATAACGAAACTACACAAGTGCACAATACTTGAATCAAATATAACAGAAGCAATGTTAAATGAATGTGTAATCATTGATAGTGATATATTCTCAGTAACAGGTAATGCTGAAATAAAGGACAGTAACTTTTTCGGTAAGGAGATAGATGGTTCATTGAGCAACTGTAAGATATACAGCGGTATATTAAACGGAATGATTGAGCATAGTACATTGTTAGGAGGAAGACTGGAGGACTGTATCGTGTCTAACTCAGAATTACGGGAAGGTGTTGTAAGCGAGAGTTGTGTACTAAAAAACTGTGAGGTAGTGGATACTGTTATTCATAAAAATGCAAAGAAAGAAAAAGAAGTATAATAATAATCATGAAAAGTATTCTACAAAAACTTCGGGAAAGGAAACAACGGTTGAGTAAGAATGATGTTGTTATAGAGCCCAGTCATCCGAATAAATATTTTAGGTTTGATGTTTGCGTTACTCGTGTGTTCAAAGCAGAAGGCTATCATACAATAGATACAGGCGACGAAACTTTTTTCGGTGTCAGTGAGAAAGCGCACCCAAAAGAAGTGGCACAAATGAGAGGTACAACCAAAGAGAAACAAAAAAGAATAGCAACACAGGTGTACAAAAAAATGTACTGGGATACCATGGAATGCGGTAAACTTTCTATGCCGTTGGACTTCGTTGTATTTGACTGTGCAGTAAATCAGGGAACGGATAAAGCACGAGAGATACTGGAAATAACACATGACTATAATGAGTTTATTTTTGAACGACTGAAACATTATCGTTACTTGGATAAAGCAAACAGAGAGGTGTATGGTCAGTATTACAGAGGATGGATCAACCGGTTACTGACTGTTTATGAAGAATGCAGAGAAGATGCTGAAAGTACAATATGACCCTTGAAGAAGAATACGAAGCATTAAAGACAGAGTTAAACTACGAACGAAACTGTTTGCAGATAAGGAGAAACTGGGAAATAGGAGAACTTGCTCACCGATTTGGTGATGAAGAGGTTGCTGAAGTTTCCGGTAAAAAAGAAGAGGATACAGAAGAACTCAGATTATTTTACGGACACTACAAAGTAGAATATACCCATCCTGAACATTTAATTGAAGAGCATCCGAAACAAAAGGCAATTACTTATCAGTTATTACTAAAAGAAGCAAACATAAAGGTACCAAAGGAGAAGAAAATACAGGAGGTTTGTGAAAGCTGTGGTAAAAGGTATACTGTAGACAATGAACAAGAAACGAAGACTCAATGATGAGGAAATTCAATATTGGATAAAGCGTGACAAAAGAATCCACATATCTCAGGAAAAAAAGGATGAGATGCTATATGGTCAGGAATATATAGAGATATCAGACATGCCTAAAATGACCGGTCTTGGAATTGAAGACTGTACTATTTTGTGTGCAGTCCGGTGTGGTGCTGAACATGATTTTGGAGGTGTTGCAATTTACACCACAGACAGTGAAGAGGTAATAAGCAAAGCAGAAATGCCTGTTGCAAAAGAATACGATGTGTTGAAAGTTAGCGATATGGTAGACAACGAAAAACTGAGAAAAGGTATTGAAAAGTATACTAAGTTCAAAAAACAATTCAAGCAACATCTTGAATCACAGAAAGCAGAAGCAGAGGCGAAGAAGAGGAGGAGAAATAAGCCTATACTAAGAAACTATACTAAGAACAGGTTACTTAGATGCAGGAAAGGACTTTCCAAAACTACCCAAGAAAAAAGAAACGAAAGACATGACTGACAAAGAACTCAACGAAGCTATAGTTGATTCTGAGGATAAACAAGCTACTGAATACTTTGA
>CBDANC010000009.1:0-7317 GCA_965197425.1 Bdellovibrionales bacterium | reverse complement strand
ACAGAATACGGCTTCTTCACACTCTGCTACTATATCCACGCCTTAATCTTCCTGTGCAGCACAAAAATGTAGTTATCATGATTTCACTATACCAACTTAAAATTTTGTAATTTTGTTCCGCAGAATAAGGGTTAAGTGCAAAATCGTGTAATTTAGTTGTTTTGTTACTTAGACTCTAATTAGGATTTGGTAATGCTTTCTTTCAAGACCCTATTTAGGGTTTCCGTAATGATTTATTACTAGACCCTAATTAGTTTTTTCAATAATATATTGGAATAATTATTCAAAATCATGTAATTTAGTTGTTTTGTTACTAGACCCTAATTAGGGTTTCCGTAATGTTTTCTTACAAGACCCTAATTAGAGTTTCAGCAATGCATTGGAATAATCAAATGCAAAGTTGCGTAATTCAGTTCTTTTGTTATTTAGACCCTAATTAGGGTTTCAGTAATGTTGTTAGTAAACCCTAATTAGGATTTCAGAAATGTTTTGTTTACAGACCTTAGTTATGGTTTTTGTAATTTTTGTTACCAAACCCTAATTAGGGTTTTCTGAATGCTTATTTATAAAACCCTAATTAGGGTTTTGGTTAGGGTTGTTACTAGACCGTAATTAAAGTTTCAGTAATGTTTTGCTACTCAATCCTAATTAGGGTTTCAGTAATGTATTATTTCCAGACCATAATTAGAATTTTAATAATGTTTTACCAAACCCTGATTAGTGTTTCGGCAATACATTTGAATAATTCAGTGCAAAATCGGGTAATTTAGTTGTTTTCTTACTTAGACCCTAATTATAGTTTCGGTAATCCTTTCCTTTCAGACCCTAATTAGGGTTTCAGTAATGTTTTGCAAGTAGACTCTAATTAGGGTTTCAGTAATATATTTGAATTATCATGTACAAAATCATGTAATTTAGTTGTTTTGTTACTTGACCCTAATTAGGGTTCAAGTTATGATTTCTTTCCAGACTCTAATTAGGGTTTTGGTAATGATTTATTACTATTTTTCTAATTTTGGTTTCGATAATACATTGGAATAATCGCTTTCAAAATTGCCTAATTCAGTTGTTTTGTTAGTATATTCTATTTAGTTTTTTGGTATGTTTTTTCACTAGACCATAATTAGGGTTTTGCTGATGTTTTGTTTCCAAACCCAAATTAGAGTTTTAGTAATGTTTTGTTACCAAACCCTAATTAGTCTTTCGGTGATATATTAATTTTGAATAATTAATAGCAAAATCGCATAATTTTGTTGTTTGGTTAGTAGACCTTAATTAGGGTTTCAAGAATGTTTTGTTACTTGATCTTGATTAGGGTTTTGGTACACTGTTAAAATTGGGGTGTCATACTTACCACTTTAGGGGTGCTCACATAAATGCTCCAGTTTAGCACCCCTAAGGTGTTGACAAGAAGGTGTAACAGAGCTTCCCAATAGCTTTCTCCAGCACCCTTCAAGATGTTTATAGTATACACACTTCATATTCATAAAATTATTCTCTCTTGTTATTAACTCTTTACATACGAAAATTTAAAAATTAGGTCAAGACCTCACTTTACGGAATTAATTTTAAAACACGCACTTGAAGTTGATCGTTCGTCTGGTAAGGGTCTTTTCCCTTTTTTTTCTCCTTGTTTGCTTGTTTTCTGAAGCTTTCTTTGAGTTTCAATAAAAGGTAAGTGTTCATATATTACCTATGCATTGTTTCTTATAAATTGTATCGTCTTAAATATATATAAAACTCCATAGGATTTTTGTGAAGAGACAAAAATGGTCACCGCTTACTAGTAAGTTTCTGTTTTTCGATTTTTTTGCTTTAGATATATTTTTAATTGATATGAAACTAAATGTTGATGTTTGTCGATTGATTTTGTGAAGTTTTTAACAGTTTCAAATTCGAGAAGTGAGTATAAAATTGCTTTTTTTTTTGACTAATTTGTTTGTAATTTTTTTAGAGACACAAGATGGTGACGGCGGCAGTGATCAGTTTGTCACCTCCGTGTTTAGGGTTAGATAGCTTTGATTTGAAGATCAAATGAAAGGTAAGTGTTTGTAGAGTATGTCTGACTTTTTGTAACTTTTTTAGTCAGACAAGTGCACAGGTGACTTAATACCTGGGTCAGCAGGTCACACCTTGTTGAGCAGCTTATCTAATAATCTCTTTGATGACTAATCAAGCGTTTGAACGCTACTCGTAACATGTAATTATACGTACATGATGTTGTAATAAAAAAACACGCCACGTAACGTGAAAGTCACGTGCGAGCACGATGAAATATATATAATTATATTATAGTTACGTTTGGTGACGTTGGCCAAGGAATATTTAAAAAATGGCCGTTTTCTGGTATTAACTTTTCAGACGGATTTCCAGATTTGTTCCTGGAGGTATTAACAGGTATTAACTCGTTTTTAAGGTTCTTATATGAGTTTTCTAAAAAGTATCAAATTCCCTAAGAAAAATATCAACCTGTGTTGAAGTTATTCATCTGAATGTGTGCGCGAAGTGCACTCGAAAACCGCTCGTTTGTCTATATCTAGAAAACCAGACGTTGCTTTTCTTAGGGAATTTGATACTTTTAAAAGCATAGTATGAAGATGTTGCAAGCTGAATATCAGGTTCCTCGAAGGCCGGGAACAAATCTGGAAATTCGTCCGAAGTTGCTTCAGGTGACCTTGGATTCGTTGTTATAACTGCGCTTCTGAGTAGCGCTTGAGCTTAAGACTAGAGATTCATTTTAATAAAAGTCTGATTAATATTTTCCAACTTGTTTGACTGCTCTATGATGATCCAGAGCGAAGTTATGATCGTCTAAAGTTGACCTCCATTTTCATCAAATTGGGCGTGACCCAGGTATTAACCTACCCGTGTGTTCAAAAAATTCCTTCGTTTTTTGTTACAGAACAAAATGGCGACCGCTCGTGGTGATCACTGTGTCACACAGCAAGGACTTGCTGGATGTCTTTATATTGTTCATCAAAGTAAAGTTACATGTTTTATGTTTCCTACTATAAGTTCTTGAGGCTTTTCAAAGTCGAGGAATGAGTATACATTGTTTTCTTTTGACTAATTGCTTCAAAATTTTTTTTTTTAAGAAGACAAGATGGCGACCGTTGGCAGTGATTGACTCGTTAGCTAAGCATTTGGGATTGTATATCTTCAAGTTGTACATCAAATGAAAGGTAAGTGTCTGTATATTATCCTTGTGACTTTTTGTGAAATTTTTAGAGTGAAAAGAGTTCTATAAATCCCTTAGTTTTTTCATATATAAAAAAGCGACTACTTGTTCTGATCGCTCTGTTACACAGCTGTGAATGGTTGGATAGTTTATATTTTATATCAAACTAAAAGTAAATGTATGTATGTTAGTGCTGTGAATGTTTTGAGCCTTGAAAAAGTGAAGAAAGGAGTATAAAGTTGTATTTTTTTCACTAATTTGTTGATCTATTTTTTGTGTTATTTTAGAGAAGACAATATGGTGGCAGCTACTAGTGATTTGTTTGTTACTTCTGGTTTGCAGTCATACAATTGTAAATTGTGCATCAAGTGAAAGGTAAGTTTCTGTAGATTACTTTAGTTCTATTTTCAGACTGAGAAGCTCTATATAACCAGCTTTTTTACCTGTTTACGCTATACAGCAGTGACAGCTTGTGATGAGTAATTCAGTAACACAGCCACAAATGGTTGGACACTTCTATATTTTACATCAAACTGAAGATAAGCGTTTTTAGGTTAGTGCTATAATTGATTTGAACCTTTTCAAAGTCTAGAAATGAGAGTAAAGTTGGTCTGTTATTACTAATTATTTATTCAATTTTTGTTTTTTTTAGAGAAGACAAGATGGTGGCAGCTGGTAAGGAATGGCTTTTGTTTCAACATATGGGATTATACTACTGTACATTGTACCTCAAATGAAAGGTAAGTTGTTTGTAGATTATTCTTTTAGTATTATGGTTATACTTTTAGTGTGAGAAAGTTTGTAGAACGTGTCTTTTTTTTACAGTATACAATGGTGAAAGCTTGGAATGATCACTGAGGAACACAGCCATGAAACGTCGGACAGCTTCATATTTTATATCAAACTGAAGGTAAGTGTTTGTAGATTAGTGCTATAATTGTTTCGAACCTTTTCAAAGTCAAGAAATGAGAGTAAAGGTGGTCTATTTGTACTAATTAGTTCTACCATTTTTTGTGTTTTTATAGAGAAGATAAGATGGTGGCAGCTGGTAGTATGATTGGCTTGTTACTTCAACATATTAGTCCATATTGGTCTAACAGTTGTAACATGTATAACAAATGAAAGGTAAGTGCTAGTAGATTATTCTGTGTAGTTTTGTAACATTTTTAGTGTAACTTGTCTTCTTTGTTTTTTTGTTGCAGTGTATACATGTATAAGGGTGACTGCCTGTGATGGTCATTGAGTATCGCAGCCACAAATGGTTAGAAATCTCTTTTTTTTTTTACATAAAACTGAAGGTAAATGTATGTAGGTTAGTGCTATGTGTTTTGAGCCTTTACAAAGTTGAGAAGTGTTAGTGAAGTTGATCTGTTAGTATTTATTTTGGGTAGACAGGATGGTGGCAGCTGGTAGTGATTGGCTTGTTACTTCAACATATTGGTCAGATAGCTGTAACATGTACATCAAATAAAAGGTTAGTCTCTGTAGATTGTTTTTGTGACATTTATACCCTTTTTTCTAGCATCAAAAAGATTGGTAATTACATATACATGTTCATTATTTATTACATCACATATGAAAGATAAGTTTATTCTTTGTTATCCCAAGTTATCTTTTGATTTATTGCTGTGTATTTACATGTATTTGTGTACTGTAGGTGAGACCAAGACAACCTTTTTTGTAGTTTATGGAAGGACTCAATGCGGTGAGAAAAAAAAAGAAAAAAATATATATATAAAGTCCTAGAAGTTCACAGTGCCTTGTGGTAGAGCAGAAAGCAATCATTGCTAGTTCTGGGGTGACACAAGTGCTTTTCACAACTAGTACAGAACCAGTGTGTCTCATGCCTCTCATGGTATTTATGGTAGCAATAATTACATCTGCCCTTCTTATTCTTTTTTACAGGGAAATGGTCTTCACTGAACTTCTTCGTTGGCTGTGATGAATTCAATCGACATCCGGGACGCTTTCTTCCATTGAAGTCACCAATCAAGGACTTTGCTAGGCTACATCGGAAATCCTTCACTGACTTCACTGTGATGTTGGAGTGGTGCTTGCAAAGGACATAGGAATTTGTTATAGCAACATCAAAAATGAACCAAAAAAGGTACTTGTAAAATTTACGTCCCTTTAGCCTAACATTGTAGTATCCCTGAAGTTGATCATGTAGATCTACTCCACCCATGAACTTATTGTAAAGGGACACTGACAATGGACAATCAACAGACATTGCTGAACCATCCCTTTGACGTCGACTGACTTGCGTTGTTGCTGATGGATCACAGTTTGATGACACCACAACCACAGCTTTGTTGTCCTGCCACAAGGAAACTGCAATGGAACTAGCAGAGCTAGGAGCCGAAACTCCTTCAGCTTTTTTCAGTTGGCACGAGCGATGATCACCTCTAGATGGTAGACCCTTCTTGACAAATGGCTTTAGACATTGAGGGAAACCGACACGATTGCTGCGCAAAGTCCCACAGGCATAGGTACCAACTTTCAGGAGATCGATTAGAAGACAGACAGAAGCAAAGAAGTTATCAAAATACACATGATGGTATCTGTTCTCAATATTGCTGCATAACTTCTTCACAACTTTTGACCCAAGACCACTTTCACATTTGTTTCCATCCTTGCCTTTATACACCTCAAGATTATTCCCATATCCTGTCTTGGAATCGGCCAGAACCCATACCTTAAAACCACGTTTAACTGGTTTTTTTGGTAGGTACTGCTTAAGAGAAGACCTCCCTTTAAACGGAATCATAGCTTCATCCACGCTAACTTCTCTATTGCAGTTGAATGTGGACTGAAACTGATGTACAATAGCATCCATTACGTACTGCACTTTTCCTAACTTGTTGTAACCAGGACTTCCAGTGGGGGCAAGCAACTCGTTATTTGTGAAGTGCAGGTACTTTTGCAGATCTTGAAACCTTTCCCTGGAAATACGAGAAGCCACAGGTGAATAATGATAAACATCATCCTTTTTCCAATAGTCCGTTAGGGCAGGAGGTCTAACAATGCCCATGAGGATCATGAAGCCAAAGAGGGCCTCCAACTCGGGGACCGTCAACTGCTTCCAGGATGAAAACTCAGCATCACCCATGCACTGGAGAGCATACCTTGAACAACATAATGATGGTAAATTTCACTTCAAGAAGAAATAAAAGAAGAGTATACCTGTTCGTCTCTGTAACAATATGCTGAAGAATCTCCAGCGTGAAAAAGAGACGAAAAATTCGAATAGGGGAATCTGGTAAGTTGGTTGTTGGTCCAGTGGGATGGGTGAAGGGTTCTATATTCACCTCTTCCCTTGTATCATTTCTCAAGGTGATCCTATCACAGTAGAAGATGACACTCAAAAAATAGAACAATAATTACCAAGGTTAGTATACTAACGTTATCTTGGGTTTCTTTCCGGTGGCAGGTTGGGCCTCATCTTCATTCTCCTCATCTCCATTCTCCTCATCACTGGATTCGTATTCATCCATCATCCTACTTGTCACCTCAACATCTCCGTCATCAAAATCATCATGTACTACTTCTTCTACTAGGCCAAACTCATTGTCACTTCTATCAAAAAAAAACTCGTCATCACCAGGTTCATCCTCAAACAGGTCATTCTCCACATCAGAATCCCCAACAATATGAAGCAAGGCTTCCTCGGTAGTGAATCGTGTAGCCATAATTCAATCTATTTTTTTAGTATAGAATATTTTTATATCTTGTGTAATTGTGTATTTATAATTTTATATTCTGTGTATGTATTATATTACTTTTTTACTTATGCTTTGTTGTTTTGCTTATACTTTCTTGAGTGTTTTACTTATGCTTTGATGTTTTGTTTATGCTTTCTTGAGTGTTTTATTTATTTTATTTTAAAATATTATTCCGTTTGTTTATGGTATACATGATATCTCTTATGATATACATATCTCTTATTGATGCCATTTTGTTTACTATTATATTCACTCATTGTCAAATTTATTTATCCATTTTCTAATTCATGCATTCATAAAATTTACATAAAAAACTATTTATTTTACAATAAAATAAAATAATACACTTACCAATATTTTCGTTTGGCTTATCTGCTATGAAAACTTCTCCAAGTGCTCAGGTAAGTTTGTTTCCTC
>CBDANC010000008.1:0-2615 GCA_965197425.1 Bdellovibrionales bacterium | reverse complement strand
TCCCATTATGGGGCGAGCGAGCTCATAGCTGAAATTATTTTGTATGTACGATAAGAGGTTTGAGATATAAAAAACAAAATAGAATGGAGGAGGAAACAGAACCACAGACGTAACAATTTACCCAAGGTTAAAATATTCTCCACCCTACAACTACACCACCTAATCCTAGCCTTTATCATACACAATCAAATTATATTTGTATACATACATAAGTACATACATGCATTATATATTATGAATTGTTCTAAAAAATGAATTGTTCTAGTCAACTTTATTTATGATGACACCTCTTAAAATGCTACAATTAATATCAGGTATAAGTTGTTAGGTATATAGATTGGGTAATCTGACAGATATTCCAGTCTAGCTCTTCTTTCATCCTCTGTCTCAGGGGCTAGCCTCAGCTGAGTGGTTAGCTACCATCTTCTTCAGTCTTTCTTTTCTTCCTTCCTCCGTCTCCATGGCTAACTTGAGCAGTTCAGTAGCTACCATCTTCTCCAGACTTGTTTTTCTTTTTTCGTCCGTCTCCTAAGCGGTCCGGTAGCTGTCTCCAGTCTTAGTTTTCTCTCCAACTCATTTTCATCACTCCGCTACAATCTTTTGAGAATAGCCAAGCGCTGATTCTTTTGGTCTTCCGTTCCTTTTCACGTCTTATCCTCAGCCTTTCTTTCCTCTGTTCTTCAGTCTATGAAGCTCTGTTTGCTTTAAGTTTCTCATTTCTAAGTGAACGTTTCTCTCTTTGTTTGATCCATAGTCAGAAGAAATAGCTTTCAGAGAGCTTTCTATAGAAAAGAATTCTAGAACTGAAATGTTGCCTGGGAAGCGGGATTTTTACCGCTGCTGTAAAGCGCGGCGTAGCGCCACATACACGTAAACAAAGAGTTCTGGCAGCAATTTCAAAATTACGCTCCGCCTTCTTTACGGGTTATAAGAACAAAATTTGCACGTACCATACTATATATAATATATAATATATATCCGCGATTCTCAATTGAACAGACCTGAGAGTGTCTCGCTCGCTTCGCTCGCTCGCCAATAATCATAATAAGATTCTTCAGACGGGTTTTCTCGGAGTGTACTGAAGCTGATCACTACATCACTTATACCATTAGTTACCAATTTTTCTGCGATTTGTGCCCTGTATAACTGGCTTTAGCTTTACTATGTGGACTAAAAAGTCCGCGAAAAAAGTACGGAAACAAGTAAGATGATATTTACAAAATTGTATCAATCGGTAGCTATTCACCTGAAGGACCTACTTTTGGTACTTTTATAACGTCTACCAAAGTATTTAGTCTTATAATCTGCAAAACTCTTTGCCAAAACGATCCTTTACCTAGATATTTTAAGACTCTGTACCTAGATATTTGAGACTCCGTACCCAACTAATTGCAGGCTCATTCAAGTGTAAGCTAGCTTATTACTATTCCAGCTACTACCACGGCAGCCATTAGAGTATCGTAGGCAGCCCTAAGTCTGAGCGCCTATAGAGAGATCCTTGTGAATTCCAGGATGTATTGGGTGACATTTTAAGGAAAACAGAAGTAAGTTTTGATGCTCTGAACTTGGTCCAACTGAAATTTTAGTTAGTTTAAGTTTTTTCTATTCTGAAATTTTAGTTATTTAGAGACTAATCTTATATTTTAGATGGTTTTAGTTGTTTTTTAAATGGACTCTATGCATTTTAGTTAGTTTAATTTCTGGTAACTAAATATAAATACAGCATACTAAAAATAATTATTTCTTATACTTTTGGGTAACCAGTGTTTTGGTTTGTGATAGAACTTCTACTATTAGTTATAATATGTTCTTCAAGGTTATTCTGTAGAAACTAATCTGAAATTTTAGTTGGTAATAGTTTGTTTGTTTTTTAATGGACTGTAACAATTTTAGTTAGTGTTAGTACTAAAAATAAATACAGCACACTAAAATATATTTCTAGTCTGAGTTTTGGTTAACCAAAACAACTTTATTGCATGGGTATATCTAACTTTATTAACAAAAGAAATAAAACACAAAAATCAAAATGAAGTTCAATATAGGGATGATGTGCCTACAAAAAGGAAGGTAGGGATGTGAGGTTACTAAGCTATATAACTTGCCTTACCTGCACCATCAATATCAATTTTCCTTTGTCCTAATTATCCAAATTGTTACCTGTGTACATGAAGAAATACAATACTAATGGATAACTCTGTAACAGTTAGCTAAAAAAAGTACGGAAACAAGTAACAGAAAAATCATTTACTACCTAGTAAATGAAAAAAAGAGATGTAGGGATGGCTAAACACTTCTCTAAAAGTACGGGAACAAGGGATGAGCTTTGGATTACCCTGTATCTGCAATCTGAAATAAATTTCTGTTCAGTCAGCATGCCTGATGCTACATCCCTACACCACTGCCTCAAAAACAAGTAGCTAAAATTAAAGTCTTTCAGCTGTAAGGGTCCAGCCAAATGACTATTTAATATTATGCACACTTAGTAGGGTTGTGGCTAATACTTGCATATAACTGACCACACACCCATGCAGCTTTATAAGTACTACACTTGCTATATAGAAAGGGGATTGCATATACATTACAACCCCGCTTCAGCAAGCTTGACTACAGGCCTG
>CBDANC010000007.1:0-3286 GCA_965197425.1 Bdellovibrionales bacterium | reverse complement strand
AGTTCTAAGTGATCTGAACCTAAAGCTTCTTCTTATTTTAAATAATTCATACAAAGCTTCTTTGTTGTTACCAGCCTCAATCATTTTTTCTATGCTGTTCAGTTTGTTTACTTGAGTTGCATTTGATCGTCTTCTAGCTCTTCTTCTTTTTCTAGGTCTTTTTTTTGTTCTAGATTTTCTTACCCGTTTTTTAGCATTTTTAGCCTGTCCATAAACTACATTGTCTGTAATAGAAAGCCCTTGTGATATATCAAAGGAGGGCAGTGTGTAGATAAAAACAAATATAAAAATTAATTTTCTCATCATCTATACTCCGCATCTGGGAAAAGTAAGCTAAACCCAATTGTCAAATAAATTTCTCCTCCAGGAGGCCACCAAGGCTGATTTACTGCGGTTTCGGGACACCCAATCGAGGAGCCAGTATTTCCACCAACTCTTTGTGTGCCTCCGGTCTGTCCTTCCTCAGTTACTTGTTCTTCGGAAAACCTTTCTTGCTGTACAATAGGACAATTATCCACAACTTTTTGGTTGTTAACTGCATACGATCTCCAGGACACATCCCATTTAAAAGCCATATTTTTTCTTAAAGCAAACATCATGCCTGCACCCAATTTAAAATTTACTGGATTAATACTACCTATTTTTTGATTTCTAACGGTTGTATTTTCTTTTACATTTAAAATTAGATCTAAAAAACTTTGCCCTACCCCTAAGCTAAGATACATGTCGAAGGGAAGTATTTTACTTTTAAAAAATCCAAGTTTGCCGTATACAGGAGAAAACTTAACATTGATATCATAAAAATACACAGGGAAAAGGATGTTATCTACACTTATTAGTTTGTTTGATAGATCTTTTGTTACTCTTTTTAGAGAGTTGTGTACATATCCTCCTGAAGCTTCAATCCCCCAATGTTCTGAAAAATTATACCCAACACTTAATCCAAAAGAACTTAGAAGATAGAACGCATTATTCAATACTATACCAGCAGAAGGCGTTATTTCAAATCTTCCAGTTTTTGGAAGATATCTTCTTTGTATGACAGCTATGTCTTCGTAAGGAATTAATCTACCCAGGTCAGATGGGGTTTCCGGAATTTCTTCTCTTTCCGATCTTCTTTGATCTTGTGTTTCTTCTACAGAAGACCCGGGGTCATCTGAACCACTTAAGATAGAATCTAGTTCACTATCTTGTAGATCATCACTTTCTTGAAAGTCGCTTTGATCCAAATTGCTTTCTTCTAGAGAAAATGCATCTGTTTGACCAAATAAACTAACAGGAATCAATAGAAATATAATCAGTATTCCTCTCATACTATTATTCATTCTATTATAGTTTGAATTAAATAAAAGACCTGATTAATAGATCAGTTTTCCAGACTATATTACTAGTCTAAAGTAATACAATTATTCCAAAGTTTGCTAACACATCAACCTTAAATATTTTTCTTAAGCTATCTGTTGATTTTTTTACGTTCCAAAAATTACTAGTTGCCGCTTGGCCATTTTCCACAGGAAAATAGTGTATGCCTTTACGAAACAAAGAATACATATTAATCCTTAATCCAAAAGACTTGCCAAAATAAAACCTTAGTCCCAGTCCAAGAGATGCAGTTGGAAAGCTTCCATCTTCTAGAAAAACCATTCCTCCTCCTGCAGAGGCAACCACATCCATATTAAAGTTAAGCCATTTAGCCAAACTTAACTTTCCATAAAAAGGGCTGTATTCATAGTGAAGTAGGCCTAACATTTTTTGTGCTGGAAAATTATTAAAATTTGCAGCTCCCAATCCACCAGGACTACTTCTAGTATCCCTTTCTAAAGCAGTTGCATAGTTTGACTTGCCACCAACCAAATATCCAAATAAAAATTGAACCCCATGTTCTTCTGTAAAATAATATCCTACCGAACCTCCAACAGGATATGCTTTGAAAAATGGGTTGTTTACTGAAACTCCACCTGATACCTGTACTTCCATTGAACCTTTTTTTACAATATTTCTGCTTTTCACATAAACAGATCTAGGGAAAACGGGTAGTACAGACTCTGGAGCAAGAGCATCTTCAGAAAATTCTATATTGGCACTTACAAAAGAAGGAAACATTAAAGCTATAGCAGTCACCTTTACAGCTAAAATTTTTATAAACAACCTTTTTAAGATCTCTAGCATTAAGATAATCCTATTTTTCTTTATAAAACTTATAAGTTCTATCTAACATAAATTATGATACCCATATTTTAATAAAATATCACATAATTCACGAACTGCGCCTTTTCCGCCTGGACTTTGGGTTATTAACTTAGCTGTTTCTTTTACTTCACGAACAGAGTTTGGAGGAGCTACTGAAAACCCACATTTATTTAAAACTTCAAGATCTGCAAGATCATCTCCTATATAACAGACCTCATCTAAACTTAAGTTTGTTTTTTCTAAAAAATCCTGTAGATCCTTAAGTTTATCGCTGGATTTTTCATAAAAATGTTTGATCCCCAAAAACTTAATTCTAAACCTGATATCATAGGCATCTGCTGCAGTTATAACTCCTATTGTATATCCAGCTTTGACTAGGTTAATAATTCCAACACCATCTATTACAGAAAATCTTCTCTCCCACTTGTCCTCAGAACCAAGTGTTATTGTTCCATCAGTCATTGTACCATCTACATCAAAAACCACGCCCTTTATATTTCTTAAAAGTTTTTCCATAGATATAGTTCATTATAAAAGTTGAAAATATATTAAGCCCTCTAATCTTATTGATATAACTATAAACTAGAAAATGGTATTGGTGTTTGATAGCCTTAAGTTTAGATCAAAGGTCTTCGCTAAAACTGAAAGTTGCCTAGGCGAAATGCAGTGCAAAGCACAAATGTAGCCAAGGTGCTTTCAGTATTAGAGTTGCCCAGCTCTGTAGGTGTTATGAAAAAAAAAGTGTTATTACTTATACTAGATGGTCTTGGAATTTCCGAACATTCCGAATTTAATGCAGTTTTTAAAGCTAAAACCCCTAACTTAGATTACATTCATTCCAATTTTCCTCATTCTAAACTTAACGCTAGTGGCTTAGATGTAGGGTTGCCCGAAGGAGTTATGGGTAACTCAGAAGTTGGGCATCTTACAATTGGGGCGGGCAGAATTATTTCTCAAGATTTAGTTAGAATTAATAATTTTCTGAAAACCGAAAAATTTGCTGAACTTAATGACATAACCCGAGTATGTAATTTAGAAGGAAGTCTACATTTAATAGGCTTAGTATCAGATGGCTGTGTACACTCATCAGTAGACC
>CBDANC010000006.1:0-56862 GCA_965197425.1 Bdellovibrionales bacterium | reverse complement strand
GATTAAGGCCGGGTGCTAGGGAAATTCAGCATCCCCCTCTTCATCCCTGTGATTCTACTATTACCACTTTTGGTGAAGTTGATAACTCTACACTTATTGGGGCCAAGGGAGTTTCTTATAGCTTAGAGAAATTTTTAAATACCAAAGATTATTCATGTACGAGTGGAGTTTCCACTACGAGTGGAGTTTCCATTTACAGGTATTTTATAACATATTATTTATCTCCTAGGGATTATCATAGGGTGCATTCTCCTGTTGATGGTGTGATTAAGAGGGCTTATAAAATTTCTGGTCAGCTGTGGCCTGTTAACCGTACAATGGTAAAATTAAAAAAAGATTTATTTATTGTAAATGAGAGGTTGATTGTAGAAATTGAAACTAGGGAAGGTAAGAAGGTATGTGTGGTTTTTGTGGGAGCTACAAATGTTGGTTGTATTAAAGTATCCTTTGATAGTAAATTTGACGGTGGGTTAAAAAATTATAGCTTAAATATCAGTGCTGGTGATGAGTTGGGTATGTTTTCTTTGGGTAGTACAGTAGTTGTTTTGTATTCAGAAAGTTTGAATAATATTAGCTCTGGCTATGTTTACTGTAACAGTTCTATCAATTTTTAATTTGTTCAAACACAAGTGGAGTATTCACCGCCAGTGGGGTACCCACTATTTTTTTGCTAGAAGTCGAAGCTAACGCCACCTAAAAATAAAGTGTTGTTTAGATTTACATTTGTTGTAATGCCTATGTATTGTCTTATTTCTGCTAGTATGTACATATGATTTACTCCGTATTCTTTTTCTAAGTTATTTACTTGTGATCCTGCCAAGCTGTCGATGGTTATTTGTATGCCTCCTCCAAAGTGAACTGACGGTGATGACATTACATTTGGTCTTGCTCCATCATCTCTAATTTCCATAATGTTAAACATATCTGCTCCTGCTAGTACAAATGGGGATAAAAATTGGTTGCTCCAGTATTGAAGTCTGTAGTTTAGTCCTACACTAATTGGGGCTATTATTAGTGTATATTTTTCTAGTGCTTGTTTATCTGCATTAATTCCTTCTGCAAAGATTCCAGTGCCCCTTGCAAACATTAGTCCAAGGCCTAGTTTTATGGCCATGTGTCCAAGTTTTTTGAACAGTTTGTGTTCATAGTCTGCGAGTATTAGAAAGTTTTTACTGTAGTCATAAATAGTGTTGTAGTTGACTCTAGAGTCTATTTCTGGCGGGTTAATAAAACCCAGTTTTAGACCAATATTTGCGCTTATAGGAGAAGCTTTTACGCTGTATTTATGTACCCCCTTTTTGTCTATGGTTTGTAGTGTATCAAAGTAACTATCACCTTCTATTCTTTCTCGTCTTTCCTCTGCATTTACGAGTGGAGTTTCCACATCTTGTGCCAAACTTGTATTGCAAATGAAAATCAAAAACAAAAATATATTTTTTTTCAATTCGTTTAATAGATAAATGGTATTTTTTATTTTTATCATTTTCTTTTTATAGTTTTAAAATTTTTGGTTTAATATAAACTCATTTTCTAATTTACCAACGCTTACCCTCGTCTGGCAAACCAGTTTGTTGTCAGAAGGAGGTCATTGTTGTGTAAGTGGATAAGCTGTGAGGCCCACCAGAACGTAGGGCCTATGACAAAAATCAAACGAAGCTTTAGGAGGTTGAGGTCTTAAGTGACTGTGCCGGAACGTAATTCGTCCAGCAAAAATGGAACAAGTCCATTATTTGCTGAACTCAATCAGTGTTGTTGAACGTAATTCGCTTAGCAAAAAAGATAACAAGTCCACTTGTTTTTTGCCTCGTTAGGAAGACCTTTGTGGTGTATTTTATTGGGATTTTCTAAAAAAAGTTATAGCAATGTGTATCTCGTTTGTTATGATCTTGTTTATGGGATGGGGCTTTCGAAACAAAAACTCTCACAGGGGTATCGACAGTTGTAACACCAACAGTGCTGGTGCTGTTGATGTTGTTGGCGAAGAAGTTAATGCTAAAAACCTTAGTAATAACGAATATTTAACTCACCCCCCCCCCCCCCCCAAATTCCATTCTGGTGGACCTCACGGCTAATCCAGTTTCTAAAGATAAGCCTAGCTAGGCTAAATAATGCATATTTCAAACAGAATAAAAGTTTGTTTAAGCAATCATTCAATCTGCAAGGTGGTGGATACTCCACTGGTGGTGGTTTTACTTTAATAGAGACTGTAGTTGGTTTAGCCTTAGTATCCATATCTGGTTTTGTAGTTACATTTATATCTGGTCAGATGAACACGGCATCTAAGTTGACTGATGATTCCTATGAATGTGCAGCTATAGCTACTAACGTAATGGAGAGATTTTCTCAGGGTGGCTTAGAGCCTATTGTTTTGCTTAACTCAGAGCATTTCCCTGGTACTCCTCCTACTGATTTTGAAGCAGCTATAGAAGAAAGAAGCACTATATCTGTAAACCCTAGTGGAGAGGCTACTCATAATGCTGGTCCTAATCTTGTTATAGAGCCTCATGGTAGTAATAGTCACATTACTTTGAAAGTAGATAAGTTTCATAGAGGTAGTGGTGTTAGTTTAGTAGAAGATTTATTTAACGAGTATCGTTCTAACATTCCTAGCATATGTCCATCTAATGTAGATAACCTGACCTTTGATCTTGCTAATGATATGGTGATTACCTACGAGGCTGGTAACACTGCTAAGCTGATAGACTTACATAAGAAGCTAGATGATGTAAAACCAGCAACTCCAGGACCTGAACCTGATTACTATAAGGAAATGGCTGATGCTAATTTATCTTCTAATCATTATGCTTGGGATACTTTTACCTCTGAGTACTTATATGGTTTATCCAAGAGTCTCAAAAATGCCTTAAATTTGCATCTCTTAGCAGGTTTTACTGATTATAGTACTAGTTATACTAATACTGCTCAGCCATATGATGTGAAGATAGGTATAAGGCCTTGGAGTTTATCTAATCGTAGTGCTCTTGGTTGTACTGATACTAAGGTTCATCCAGCAGTCTTTTTAAGACCTCATTCTAAGTATGATAGATACATTACAGATAGTATTTTAGGCACCAACGAATTAGAGAGACAGAATAAGATTGGTTATAAGCTGGAGAGGAGTCTAACTTCAGCCCAGATGAGGTCAGATGTAGGTTTGAAGTTATTTGTTGAAGTTAAAACAAGACCTGGTGTGGATAAGTTAGAAAGATCCTGTAAGTCAAATAAGTTATTTGCTTATGCTAACAGCTTTGCAGTTCCTCCATCTAGAAGACCTGTATATGTTCACCATGACAGAGAGATTAAAGATGGTTCTAATGATTTTATAGCTTCCACAACTCACCCCCTTCAAAACAACCCTGGTTTAAATGTTGGTTATAAGTATGGTGCTGCTGATTCTATCCCTACTAAGCCTGATGGAGCTACTCATGCTACTCTTAGTGATTATGCTACAGAAGCTACATTAAACTTTAGGAATATTGGTAAGGTTTGGAATGATAGTGTTAATAAGGCAGATTTTAGAGGGGTCTTTTTATGTGGTTTTGATAAGAGTAGTTTTGAGGACTGTGTTAAGGGCACCCCTAATTGTGATGATATAGCAGGTTTAAGTTCCTATAGGCCTTTTGGTAATGGTGGTGTACATAAGCTTGGTATAAGAAGCAACCCTACAAAGTCCGGTAGTACGGATGGCAGTACAAGTTCACCTAAGTGGGATTTATGTGAGAACTTTAAGCTTACCTCTAGTCAACCTAACCGTGCTTCATTGATAGCTAGTTTATCTAGCGTAGATGATGGTACGTTAGGACTTGAGTTAGATAATTTAAATGTATCCAGTTGGCCTGATGAAGATCAGGATGCTGATTATAGAGTTAGATTTAAGTTAGTAGATGAGTATGGTAATGATTACTCTGCCACAGAAAATGGACAGATACAGAGTGATGATTATACAGAGGAGCATAGGGTTTTTGCCTACAACTGTGCACAGTTTGGTAATATTCATGCTTCTGGCAGTTACGCAACTCCTTCCAAAAACTGTGGTGTTACAAATCCTGATCCTAATATTGCTAAGTACAACCGTAGGATAGCTAATCCATTTTATAATGCTCGGAGTGATTGTGAGCATACATTTAATCTATTATTAGGTAATGGTATAACTAACGGTACATCTAGTTGTGTAAAGCTTAGTAATATTAGAATTTACAATAATTATTTTGATGATTCCATAGAGGAGAGGACAGGTCCTGCGAACAGCCCTGTTCGTCCTGTTAATGGTACTGGAGTTACTTGTGATTATTGGGTTGAGCAGTGTGTAAACGATGGTACAGCCTGTGTGCAATGTGGCCAAGGTTATATGCGTGATTACCCTGAGACCACCAGACAATCTTGTAATGGTGGTTCTGCAAGCTTAGGTGGAGTTACCTGTTATAAGGCTGGTGTAAATTGTTGTAGTGGTGTTAACAACTACAATCCTTTTCTTTGTCCTACAGGAGGTCCTTGTACTAACTGTTCTCATCCTCTTGATTCTTTAAATAGGACAGTGGATCGTTTATGTCCTAGTAGTGTGAGTTGTGGATTTAATGAGGATCCTACATGTGGAGCTACCTGTAATACCAATGGTCTAGGTTGTGGTATTTGTACAGGGGCTACGCCTTGTAATACCCCTAATTGTTTTAGTTGTAGTTTTGGTACTCCTGGTGTCTGTCAGTATAAGTGTAGTGCCCCTACTCCGTACTGTGATGGTGCTAGTAATTGTGTTGAGTGTCTGAATAACGGTCATTGTGGTGGTGGTGATATATGTTGTTCTTACAGTTGTAGGGCCCCATGTAATGCAAGTTCTAATAACTGCGAAGAATGCCACGGTCCATGTTCTTCTCCAGTATCAAGATGTTCAAGCGGTAAGATATGTGATGGTAGTGGGGGTTGTGTAGATCCTCCACCCCCGCCACCACCTCCTCCAGTGTGTACTCCTAATCCATGCCCAACTGGTCAGACTTGTTGTCCTGATAATCAGTGCAGAACTAATTGTTGTTCTGTTGCTTGTGATGATGATGGCGACTGCAATGCAGGTGAAACATGTCAAGATGCAGGACAATGTAGTGCTAGTTGTGTTACTTGTGTTGGTGGTGTTGGTTGTAATAGTGATGCTGACTGTCCTGGTGGAGTATGTCAAGGTGCAGGAAATTGTGGCTCTAGTTGTTGTCCTGTTACTTGTAATAGTAATAGTGACTGCGGTGCAGGCAAATCTTGTAGCGATGCAGGAACTTGTAGTTCTAGTTGTGTGGATATTCCATGTCCTACTGGTCAAGTTAGGTGTGGTGCAATTTGCAAAACTCCTACTTGTAGTGGGGCTGGTGACTGTGCTGTTCCAACCCCAACATGTCAAAATCCAGGGACTTGTACTTCTATTTGTGTTACTTGTTCAGGCGCACAACCAGATTGTGCTGCCACTTGTCAGGCTGTTATATGTGGTAGTGGAGGTTGGGAATGCGATACAAGTAGTGGATGTCCAACTGGAGAAAACTGTTGTACTGGTGTGAATCCTCCAGCTTGTAAAGCTCCTTGTGTTGCAGATACTAATGCATGCGAACAGTGTGCCGATAACTGTGCAACCCCAACATCAAAATGTGTACTTCCTCAAACATGTGATGGTGCCGGTAATTGTGGTAATCCTCCTCCAACTTGTGGATCACAAATAACCGATTCTGAATGTCAAGAGTGCACTGATCCTAACAGTACAACTGAGACTCCAAGAAATGTGACAGCAAGTTGTGGCGCATGTGGAATATGCAGTGCTGGATCTTGTAATGAAACAGTTCCTTGTACATGTCCTAGTGCAACAAAACCAACGTGCGATAGCGATAATTGTGAGACTGCTCAATGTGTAGGTACGACTTGGCAATGCAATCAAACTGGACCACCAACTTGTACTGCAAATCCTGATAATTGTGTAACATGCCCTAAGCCGTGTGGCACTCCTGTTACGGGACAACCAACTTGCACAAGCAATACGGCTACATGTACCAAATGTGATGAACCGTGCGGAACTCCAGTATCAACATGTACTGGAAGCGATGTATGTTGCTCTGGTACCTGCAAACCTAGCTGTGGTTGTTCTGCTGGTGAAGTATCTTGTACCACTGGTGATATTGGTGGCAGTTGTGGATGTGGTGTAACTTGCCCTGCTAGTGGATGTTGTACTCCAGTTACATGTTCAGGTGGAACAACATGTGATACTACTACTGGTAATTGTGTAGGGTGTACCTCAGATACTGATTGCTCTGGAACTTGCAATAAATGTAATAGTAGTAATACCTGTCAGGTTGATTCTAACTGCTGTACTTCTGATAATCAGTGCTCTGGAACTACCCCATGTTGTAGTAGTAATACCTGTGGGTCAGCAACTTGTACAGTAGATACGGCTACATGTACAACATGTCCTAGTTCTGACGGACAGTGTGGTCCTCCAGTTACATGTGATCCAAATACTGAAACATGTGTCAACCAAAGGTGTGTACCTGTGTGTAACCCTTCATGTGGAGCTTGTGAGAATTGTGTTAGCGGAAGTTGTGTATCTATACCAGATTGTTGTGCTTCCGATAGTGACTGCACTGCTAAATGTTCACAGTGTATAGGCAATAGATGTGAACCTGTAGACGGTTGTTGTGATAACGATAGCGATTGTCCAGAATGCTTTTCATGCCGACCACCTCAATACAGTTGGGACCAGGGTGGTACATGCGATTCAAGCTCTCCTGGTACGGGTTGCAGAACTTGCGGTGTATGTGATGGTAGTGGTACTTGTAATGAGAACCTACCGTGCCCGTAGCAGTAATAGCGACTGTGTTTCAGGTGAAACCTGTGAAAACGAGCAAGTTCGTTTATTTCAGTGGCCTCGCAGTGCCCTCGCGGTTATTGCGTTAGAAACTGTCGAAAGATCTAAAGGAGCAGCACCTACATCAGAGTATTCAGAAACAACTCCAACCGTGTATTGCATTGCTTCCGATGCGTCTATAAACATACCATACTTATAAGAACCACCAATCTTAATCAATCTATCTGGATTTGGGCTGCTACTACGACAGTAGCCATACTGTTGGCTCTCACCAATCCTCTCTACAGTATCGCAAAGTTCCGATCTTAAAATTTGCTTGTCAGCACTAAATAAAGGAATGATTTGATCAAGCCTGGCATAAGACATTACGGTTCCAATGGGCTCGTCACTATTTCTACCACCGTATCCGTAAGCAAAGGTAGTAACATTTGTCCAATATATTGTTGTTCTAAGTGATTCCGCAGATGCTCCTGCTTCTATCATAGTATCTACATCATGATTGAGTCGTAAAACATGGCCAATTTCATGTGCAAGGAGGTTTCTAGCATTAATAGTGCTAGCTTCAATTTGTTCATCATTAAGACTCATATTAAATAAATGCTCAGAAACTCCCATAACAAGTGAAGAGCTCCATCTAGCTGAAACAGGGAAATGCCTAAGACCATCACCTATTCGTGCATATCCACCGCCAGAAGGAAGCATTACAACAAATATATCAACAGGATGTTGTTTGCGTATGATCGGAGTTAATTCATCAACCACAACTCCTTCCCCCTTCCATCCATGTTCCTTATGAACTAAATTTTCTATAGCAGGCAGATCACAATACAGATATTGCCTGTATTCAGAAAAAGGATTAATCAGAGAAACTCTAAACTCAACATTCACTCCAGAATATTGAAACATTTTGTTTAAGCCTTTAATAACTTTATTTTCAAAATATGTACGCCAATCACCACTAGCATTTTCAAAAAGAACATCCGAAGTAATAAACGCAAGATCAATAACATGCCTAGTACCAGGGTTGGTTTTTTCCAAATGAGTCATATCAATATCATCCACTGCATCAAACATTGCCATATCAAAAGTAGTACTTCCCGATGGAGGTAAAAAGGTATGCATCATTTCATCAGTCTCACATATAAAATCTTCTGACTCTTCTTCATCACCATGCTGATCATGATAGCTAGCGTAACTTGCTCCAGATGGTTTGTATTCCAGATCACAAGAGGTAGCTGTGTACAATCCACTATGTATTCCCTGATAGAAAGTTGTAGTATCCTCTAAATAGGAATCAATGGAACTACTACTTGCAACTTTGGATACATCAGCTTTTTTAGCAAAGTTTGTGACTATAATATTATAAGGAACATGAAAACCATAAATCCTTCCTTCTTCGTTTGTATGATCATAAGGAGAATCTATGGTAATAACAGTCTTACCCTCAGTATTGCTTACAGACACTAAATCTAAACCTATAGCACCGTCCATACTAACATGATCAACCCTTCTTCCGTGTTCAGGTCTTATGGAGATTTCTACCATTTCTAGAATATCTTCCTTGGTAATCTCTCTCCATTGACCAGAGTCAGGTAAATACACAACCTCTGAATCAAAATAAATTTTTATAACTGAAGTCGGGTCAAAGTTTGACTCAATCATCTCTCTTCCACCTCTTGGGGTAAAAGTAAACACTACCTGAGGAATCCTAATGCAGTCCTTTGAACCATCTTCATTTGTTAGCTCAAAGTATCCAGAAGCATTCTCTTCACACAAGGTGCTAATATTAGGTGTTGAAAATGAAGAATACCCTTTGTTTATTAGTGCAAGGTAGTCTTCTGTGTTGGTAGCATTTGCAATTTTTGAAGCATCAGGACTACTAACATAGTTTTTTACTTTTACTGAGTAACTTCCAGCAGGATAACTTGACATTGGAGTTAAGATAAAAAATGATTTTTCATCTTCTTCAACTCCAGCTTCTATCTGAAATCTAAAAGTACCAGTTAATAAATTCTCACTGTTTATGTTTAACTCTATCATGTTTCTTGCAAAAGCCGCTGTTAGACCTTCATAACGAGAAGAGTCTATATAACTGACCCTTCCATCAAAGATTACCTTTATACTATGATTTGTAATTGTAGATGTGTCTTCTGTAAGGTTACCTTCTTCATCCAGATAACTAATAGTAGGAAGTATAAGCTTAATGCAATCTGTCAAACCATTCGTATTTCTTAGCTCAAAATATCCATCCTCTCCTCTACTACAAGGAGTATGTACACTAAATGAGGACAAAGACTGGGACATACTATTAACCCTGCTAAGATACTCAGCTCTGTTAGTAGCATTAGCAATCTTGGATATATCAGGCTTCTTTGCATAATTACTCACACCAACTACATAATCTCCAGCAGGGTAATTTACTTCCGGAGTTAGGGTAAAAGAAGTCTCATCACTTGAAATCTCTACGGTAAAACTAAAACCAACATCTATAAGATCTGTGGATACTCCACTCGTAGTATCACCTAACTTTATATCAACCATCTTAACTACATTCTCGGGAGTTAAGTTTCCATGGTCAGTAGCATCAATAAAGCCTACAGCCTCTTTGAAGGTTACCTTTATGCTGTGATTTGTGATTTCATTTGTGTTTATAACATTCCCATCTTCATCAAGATAAGTAATAGTAGGAGGTTCGATGAGCTGTATACAGTTGCTAGCACTATTACCAGTAGAACTAGTTAGCTGAAAATACCCTGGTTCTCCCCTAGTACAAGGAGTCTCTATTATTGGATCAGGATCTGGTTCTGTAACATCACCACATGAAGATAAACCAAGGGTAGCTAGTATTAACATAGCTCCACTAAGTACAGGCTTTACCCTAGAAGCTACTACATTTGATCTTACTAAATTTCTTGCTAGCTTTAGCTTCTTAATAGGAGTAAAGGAAAAAAGAAGTCCTGCTGCGGAAACTCCGCTGGTAACTGAAAATGTAGAGCTTCCTTCGTTAGTTAGCGTAGGGTTATTGCTAAGAGCTTGAGCATTAGAATTACCTAATTCTAAGCCTCTTAGAGCAGAACTACCATAAGACTTATAGTCTCCACCAATAGTATTACTAATATTACTGAAGCCAAGGGTATTACAAAATGACTTGTTAGTATTTGAGTCAGAAGAACATAAAGATGATACAAACTGAAGTATGTTCTCAGTACAACCTTCAGTATCAATTAATAAATTTCCGTTAGAATCTGTCTTTTGTAGTTTATCGAAAAACTCTTGTGAAGATAGGCTGTTTGCTTCTATTTTAGTAACTTCCTGTAAAATCTCACATGAAGAAACTGCACTTTGCGCTAATCTAAGATCAGCTGTACTAGGATCTGTGTATGTATCCAGCTCGCCTAGAGTTTGTTGAGCATTAACAGAAAAAGAGAAAATGAAAAATAACAGAGGTGCTATTTTTCTAGTTAGGTTGAAATTTAAATACATGTACATATAAAATAAGTGTTTGGTTATTAGGTTGAAGCGAGTAGAGCTGATTGCCTCGAATGCTTTTGTAGCATGGATGGATGAATTTTGCAATAATAACCTAAGGTTGTGTAAAATAGTTTATAGTGACGGGATCGGCATCATGTTCCAGAGCTGGGCAATCACTCGGATAAAAAACCGACTGTAGGAAGGTTCTTTCAATTGGAAAGTATAAAGATTTATCCCGTGAGCCAATTGAAAAAAGGAAAGCGAAGCTTCCCTTATTTACCTCATTCGGAAGACCTTTAATGTAATTTCTTTAAACTAAATAAGAAAAATCCTATGTGCTAAAAGTGCCTCGGTGTGAGAACAGTATCAAGTTGATTTTTGTCAAGTGGAGGGTCAGTGTTGTTAGTTTGTTAATTGCAAGGTGTGGATGTGTAAGCCCTTTAACACAAGGCTTTGATCTACAGTGTCAAACAAATTTTCGTTTGCAAACAAGCTAGAAAAGCCACCTGTTCCAATTACGAATGCATCGTTTAGTAAATGGTTACACCATCCGCGCTTATCTTTCATTTTATTTATAAGTCCTTGTACCATTATCAAGCTTCCGTGGTACAAACCAGATTGAATACTTTCTACTGTTGAGGAACCTAAAAAATTCTCTGGCTTTTTTATTTCTACTTTAGGGAGTTTTGCTGTATTTTGTACTAATGCATTCATCGATAGCTTAAGCCCTGGTGTTATCAAACCTCCTAAGTATTCCAGGTTTTTTGAAATAGCACAAAATGTATTTGCAGTACCAAAATCTACCACAATAATATTTTTTCCAGGATAAAGATTTGTGGCTGCAAGAGCATTTGCAATTCTATCTGACCCCACCTCTAGAGGATTTTTGTACAACACTTTGATATTGGTATTTGTAGAGGTAAGTATGGATGGTTCTATAGAAAAATATTTAAGTGAGCAGTTTCTTATTGTGTGAAGTACATCAGGCACTACGGAGCAACAAGCAATCTTTTCAATACGATCAAGAGAATTTTCCTTTAGAATGGTTCTTAAGAATATCCCAAGCTCATCTGAGGATGTGTTGTGTGAAGTTCCTTTCCTAAAACGAAAGGCAAGCTTACCTTCTACAAATACACCCCCAAAAATGTGTGTATTACCTATGTCCAATGCCATAATCATAATAGCTTTTGTATCATATCTAATAGAACACAAGATAGTTCTTTTTTATTATTAACTTTCTTTGTACTGTCAGCGGAAACTCCGCTTGTAGCGGAAACTCCACTCGTGGTGGATACTCCACCTGTATTTGTATAAATTTCTGCTTTATGCAAAAAGCCATCTACATCTTCATACTTGTTGCTAACCCATATATCGACCTTTTGATCTGGTTTAGGTTTTTCTTGGGTGTTGTATGATAACTTAAATCCTACAACTAAAATATTTGGATTTTTAGATAGAGATTTAAGTTCACTTAAGAGTTTTGGATTGGCTTTAAGCTCGATTGTTAATGTGTCAGATGTTTTAAGCTTCTTGTCAGGGTTTTTTATTTTTTTATTGTTTTGATTTATGTAGTTTACATTAAAATCACCAACCGCAGCCGAGTGTATCACAGCATCAAAGGTATAGTTTTGGAGATAAAAATGAAGTTTGTTTTTGAGATCATTAACACTGACAAATGAATCTGTTTTGTATCGAGCACCTGACACTGTGACACTTTTAGGCTTTAGCAAAGTGACACTGTGGCCATTTTCACTAAAATAAGATGCAATAAATAGTCCAGTTTTTCCTGTACTGATGTTGGTGATAAACCTTATTGCATCAATTTTTTCTCTAGTTGCTCCTGCTGTTACAAGTATATTCATGTAGTCACTTAAGTCATATTATACGTTAAAGTGCTGGGCAACAATGAGTCCAAAAAGCAAGCAAGCTCACTTTATTGGACTCATTTGAAGACCTTTAGTATTACTTTGGTTATTTCCTCCGGCTCACTAATTCTACCTAGTCCATATTGTCCACATGCTAAGTAACCTGACTCTCCGTGTTCAATTTTAGCACCCCATTTAGCTAAGACTTCTAGAGATCTTTTTGTGGCTGGATAGTTAAGCATATCAGTATTCATAGCTGGAAATATGATGGTGGGTTTTTTAAAATTATTAGCCACAAAACTACTAACAAGTAAATTATCACAAATACCACTGGCCATTTTATTAATAATGCTGGCTGTGGCGGGACATATTACAAAAACACTCATATTTTGCAAAATATCAATATGTTGCATTTGATAGCCCTCTTCATACATATCAGATAAAACCCTATTACCTGTAAGGCCTTCTAAGGTTGCCTTACCTATAAATTTTAGGGCACTCTTTGTTACTATAGTTTGTATCTTAAAACCTTTTTGTGCTAGAACTGATATGGCCTGGCAGGCCTTAAAGCAGGCTATTGATCCTGATAGCCCGAAAACTATGTTTTTGTTTTTTGCGTTTTGGCTCATATGCTGTTTAATTTATAGCTAAAGAAAAGTTTTTTCAAAAGGTTTGTGTTTTTATTTGTCTCAAGAAGGGTAAAGGGCGATATAGAGATATGAAAAATTCTGTTTTGGTCGTTTTATCCTTGCTCGCAATAGCTGTACCTTTATTTTTTATAATAAAATTTGGAGTAAATCCTAGGCCTAAACCAATAATCAAGCCATCTAACTTTGATAGTTTTGAAAAAATAGGTAGTGTGCTGTTTAATCAGCTGGCTCGTGATATAGGAAATCATCCTATCATAGCAATAGGAATAAGTGATCCAGATGACCTAAAAATTGTGGATGGTTTTATTGTACAAAGCATTAAAGTACAAAAAAGTTTTGATGAGGTAATAGTTCTTATAAATCAAAAGGTTCTATTTGATGTTCCTACGGAGCATATGCCATATGAAAACAAAGAAAAAGTTGTCTCTTATTTAAATGAAAAACTAAGCTATGGTCAAAAGATTGTTGTAATTGCACAGAACTGGGACACGCCTCATTTTCAGCAAAATAGTTTTGTAGAAAACCTTGAAATAAAAGACAGTATATTATCTATCACTGCTACCAGAGGTAGTATAAATTTAAACGAGCTTAAGCAAGACTGTAGTGGGGTGGGTTATAGCCCCGATAACATAAAGATAAGTTGTATTGCCTATATGCAGTCAACAAAACTTCCAAAAGTAGCTGATAGAGATAGAAATATGATTTCTGCTGAGAGATATGGGCTTAGAGACTATGTATTTACTGTCATAGAAGTACAATAACATTTATTGCCCGATCAAATCTGGGATCTGGCACTTAAGGATCTGTGATCTGGCACTTAAGGATCTGTGATCTGGCATCTTTTTAAAAATCAGTTGCCTAATCAAAAAGGTTGTTCGTTTTTGCAATGAAAGTTCAAAAACCGAAAATCGAAAGTGTTTTTTAAATGTATGTGTTTTGGTATTCATTGCTTGTTTTTGCAATGAAAGTTCAGAAACCGAAGTTATTTTAGTTTTGGATCAACTGCATCCCTTAATCCGTCTCCAAACAAATTAAACGATAGCATTGTTAGAAATATGGCAATACTAGGAGAAATGATTAAGTGAGGGTATGTTCTAAGAGATCTCCAGCCTTCATTTGCTAAAACTCCCCAACTACTGTAAGGGGGCTGCAATCCCAAGCCTATGAAGCTCAAAAAACTTTCAAATAAAACATTGGATGGAATTTGAAATGTTAATGTTATAATGATAGGGCCTATAATGTTAGGCAATATGTGTTTTATTAAAATTCTAGTGCCCTTGGCCCCCATTGCATAAGCGGCTTCAACGTACAGCATTTCTTTTACTTGTAAGACCTGACCTCTTACAAGTCTGGCAACACTAACCCAGCCCACGATACTAAGAGCAAAGAAAATGCCCATCATTGCCTTTAGTTCCGGGTGTTCAAATATTTCTATAGAATTAAATATAACCATCACTAAAATTAGTAAGACCAATGCTGGTATGGAATATAGGGTGTCCATTGCCCGCATCATAAATGCATCTACTTTACCTCCAAACCAGCCGGATATTGCACCATACAGGGCACCTATTAGGATTGAGACTAAAGCTGTAAATACAGCAATGGCCATTGACATTCTGGCACCATAAATTAGTCTTGAAAGTAAATCTCTTCCTAGGTTATCTGTACCCAACAGATGTTGAAATGAAGGTGATTGTAAAATTCTATCAGTGTGTTGTTCAGCGAAGTGATAAGGTGCAATTTCTGATGCAAATATAGCTATTATAGACATCACAAATATAAAACAAGCAGAGATAACACTAGCTTTATTTCTTTTAAGTCGTCTGAAAGCATCCAACCATAGGCTTGATACAAGTCTATCTCTTCTTTGTTTTCGTCTTTCAGCTTTAGGTTGTTTGCTCATAAGCTCAGTTTTGCTTTTATATTTAAGATAGTTTTATTCTTGGATCCAAAAAACAATATAATAAATCTACAATTAAATTTGCTAATACCAGAAGCAGAGAGTATAGGAGAGTTAAGCCCAATATCAAAGGATAATCTCTATTATTCACACTTTGTATTAAGTGCTTACCCATACCTGGGATAGCAAATATGATTTCAACCACAAAAGATCCTGATAGTAGGTTTGCCACAAGTGGACCGGATATAGATAATACAGGAATCAATGAATTTTTTAGAACATGTTTAAATAGGATAACTCTTTCACTTAATCCTTTAGCCCAAGCAGTTCTGATATAATCTGACTTTATGATATCTAATACACTTGATCGCGTAAGCCTAGCAATAATGGAGATAGGTCTAATACCTAAAGTTAGTACAGGTAGAACATAATAAATAGGACTTTCCCACAGAGCAGCAGGTAGCCAACCTAGCTTTAATGAAAAAAATAAAATAAATAATGCTCCTAACAAAAAGTTAGGGAGGGCAACACCACTAATAGCACATGCCATGGATAAATTATCAACTAGAGTATTGTGCCTAGAAGCGGCTAGTACTCCTATAGGTATCCCAATCAAAAAAGCTACTAAAATTGCATAAAAACCAAGCTTAAAAGTGGGTTTAATAGATTGCTTAATTATATCTGAAACTGATCTACCTACATACTTATAGGACTGACCTAAATCTCCCTTGGCTAGATTTTTCATGTAGGTAAGGTATTGCAGTAATAAAGGACTATCTAAGTTATATTTCCTTTCAATATTAGCTTTGATTTCGGGTGGTAGTACTTTTTCAGAGTCAAATGGCCCGCCTGGTAAAAATCGTAAAAGTAAAAATGTAACAGTTGCAACTACAACTATTGTGCCAAGTGCCTCTAAAATTCTCTTTATAAAATATAGAAGTAAGCTTTTTGTAATGATTAAATAAGTAGTTCCTACTCCTATGGATACAAATAAGGATATAAAGACTAAGTCGGGTAGAGGACCAGTACTAGACGATAAATCAAAGAATATACTCAGTGCTAACAAACAAAAAATTAGCACCAGGGTACTAACACCAAACTTCATTCTGCAACTATACTAACACCTTTCATAGGAAACTGTCTCATTTCATTTTCAGGGAAGTCTTTGAGCCTATTTGAGATCAAAATATTTGTGTTGTATATGTACAAGGGGAGTATGGGCACTTCGTCTTCCAGCAAGATCTTTTGAGCTTCATTGTATATTGTTATTCTCTTTTGTTCATCAGATTCGGAAGATGCCTCAGTCACCTTTTCGTCATATGTGCTATTTTTCCATTTTGTTCTGTTATTATCAGAATAGCTTAACATTAAGCTCATAAAGTCATGAGGATCTGGGTAGTCAGAAATCCATCCCATTCTGAAGATATCAAAATTACCTGCCTTTAGAGTCTGTAAATACACTTTCCATTCTTCATTTTTTAATTCAAGCTCTAATCCTAAATTTTTCTTAAGTTGTGCCTGAACATTTTCTGCTATGAGTTTGTGGTTTTCATTTGTGTTAAAGTGAAATAGTATTTTTTTGCCGGTTAGGTCTATATCCGAGTCGGCTAGCAGCTTCTTTGCCCCTTCTGGATCAAACTTAATCCCAATATTTTCATTATAACCAATTAATCCTTTCGGAATTATATTTGTAGTGGGCAACTCACCTCCACCCATAACTTCGGTAATCTCTGCTCTGTTGATACTCATTGCAATAGCACGTCGCACTCTCTTATCACTTAAAAGCTCATGTTCTGTGTTAAAGCCGTAGTAGTAAACTCCAAAATTTGAAAGGTTGCGATACTCGGGTCTTTGTCTTATAGCTCTAATCTCAGATTTAGGTACCTCTGATTGAAAGTCTAATTTTCCAGTATCAAATAGACTAACTGCCGTGGAATGCTCCGCTACCATGTAAACTAAAATATTTTTAGTTTTAGCTTTCTCATCATAGTATTCTTCATTTCTTTCAAGGTGAATTAAGTTATCGTGTTGCCATTTTGAAAGCCTGTATGCACCCAAGGTTACTATTTTTCCCTCGTCAGCCCAGACATCTTCTCCATGTGATTCAATTACATCTAGTCTTATAGGGTAAGTTGTGTGGTGAGTTAGCATTAGGGGAAAATAACTAATAGATTTGTCTAAGGTAACTTTTAGGGTATGGTCATCAACTGCTTGGACACCTACTGTACCAAAATCTTTTATCTTGCTGCTGTTATAGTCCTTAGCTCCTTTGATTACAAAAAGATAATATGCATACTCAGAGGCGGTGGTGGGTCTTAAAAGTCTCTCCCACCCATCCACAAAGTGACTGGCTACTAATGGTGTTCCATCTGACCACTTTACATCATCTCTTAGTTTAAAAGTCCACACAGTGTTGTTTTCATGTTCCCAAGACGAGGCTAATGCAGGTTTTACTTTTAATGTTGGAGCATCAAAATCGAATTGCACCAAACCATCCATTATATTTGTTTGAATGAAAGAGCTGGTTGTATCAGTAGACTTGCTCCAGTCCAAAGAAGGAGGCTCTGTCAAATAATTGACTCTTATAGTCTCATTTACCTTTAAACCAAAAGGCAAAGAACTACTTTGCTTTCTAGTACATCCAAAAAGAACCAAGGATATTATAAATAAATAAATATATCTTTCCATTCTAGACATCTTCATACTAGATATATTTGTTACGCTAGCTGCTCTCATCAGGCCCCCCTTCATACAAACAGGTTTTCACACAAATAGACGCCAACCCTACGAGGGTAGGGGACAGATATAACCCCTTATAGGCACTAAATCGAAAGTTTTTGTGTTTTGACATATGGCGTAAGTAAAGCTGGTGATGGTGGATACTCCACTCGTAGTGGGTACTCCGCTCGTAGTGGGTACTCCACCCGTGGTGGATACTCCACTCGTACTGGCTAAGTTTATATACAACCATGAACTCTTTTTACATTTTGAATCTTTTTCCTTGATCATTTTGCATGAATTTATTTATGTGTTCAGGTCCGCAGGGGAGTTTTGTGTGAATAAAATTTTAGTTGTAGCTTTTGGGTTGGTTGTTACATCTTGTGCTAAGAGGCCTCAAGTTGCCTACAATTACCTCCTTAACAAACAACAGCAGAGAATTTCTTGGAAATTTAATAAGCCTGTGGATATGTTAATTCACAAAAGTTTTTATGACATTGACTCTGATAATCCTGAGATTGGAAAAGAATATATAAAGCTTGTTTATAAAGCTGCTAGTATTTGGGAGAGAAGAGTTGGTATTAGGTTATTCAATATAAGGGAAAGTAGAAACCATAATGTACAGGATTTTGAGGATGTTCAAAATGATGGAGAATCTGTAATCTATTGGATGAAGGATTGGGATACAAACCGAAGAAGGGAGCAGGCCAGGACTTCAACAAGATGGATTGGGGCTGAGATAGTAGAAGCGGATGTGTCCATAAATAATTTTCATCACTCTTTTTATGATTCTGAGTGTGAAAGTGGCAACGGTGAAGATAATTTGGTTGATAAACTCTGTAGTGATGAACTCACAGATGATGAAGAATTGAGATCAAAAGTACACTTTGTAAGTTTAATGATACATGAGATGGGGCATGTACTTGGACAATCACATGCAGATGAAGCTGATAGTGTCATGCAGCCAATACTACGTTCGGACGAACTTAGGGATGTTATTGCAGTAATAGATGCAGAACGTATTCTAGTTGAATACGATATTTAAGGTTTTTTAAAATGCCTACAAAAAAGGTTAAATCCAAAACCACAGATACAGATAAAGTAAGAATCGAAAAAGAAATAATCTCATTAAAAGAGAATATCTCTAAGCTAGAGGAGTTAAACAACAGGCTCAAATACATCCTGGAAGATATAAGATTTCAAAGAAGAAGATAAATTTTTGTTTTATTAATTAACATCCTTAAAGGAAGTATCAACCGTACCTTCACTTTCATCCTTGTCATCAGAGGCACTAGTATCAGTATCAGTTTTAGTTTGATCAGTGCTATTGCCGGAAGCCTGTCCGCTTTCATCATTTTTCTTGGATTCTTGTTCATACAAGTGTTGGGTTAATTTTGTGGTTATACTGGAGATACTTGCAGATGCACTTGATATCTTTTTGAGATCGTCGGAGACCATGGCCCCTTTTGCCTCTTTTAAAACATTGTCCAATTCATTTACAAGAGTTATTGGCAGTTTCTTTCTATTTTCTTCACTAGCCGTTGATTCAAGGCCGTAAATAGCACTACTTAACCTGTTTCTTTCATCAGCTAGTTTACGCTTTTCTCTGTCTTGTTCTGCGTGTTGTTCAGCTTCCTGAACCATTGTTTTAATTTCATCATCAGATAAATTAGACCTTGAAGTAATTTTGATAGACTTTTCTTTATTTGTTTTTACATCTTTCGCAGACACATTTAAAATACCATTTGCATCTATATCAAATGATACTTCTATTTTAGGTACACCTCTTGGTGCAGGTTCAATTCCAGCAAGCTCAAATTGTCCCAACGATTTGTTGTCAGATGCCATCTCTCGTTCACCCTGTACAACATGTACATTTACTCCCGGCTGATTATCTGCAGCTGTAGAGAAAATCTGGGATTTTTTAACTGGGATTGTGGTATTACGTTCAATAAGTTTTGAGCTAACTCCACCCAAAGTTTCAATGCCTAAAGACAAAGGTGTAACATCTAATAATAAAACATCCTTTACCTTTCCACCGATTATACCACCTTGAATTGCAGCTCCTAACGCAACAACCTCATCTGGATTTACAGATTTGTTTACTTCCTTACCAAACAGTTCCTCCACTTTCATTTGAAGTGCAGGAATTCTAGTTGTACCACCAACCAATATAATTTCATCAATAGCAGATGTTTTAAGACCAGCGTCCTTTAAAGCCTGGAGGCAAGGAGCCATTGATCTTTCAATTATACCGCTTGTTAACACATCAAACTGTGCTCTGGTGAGTTTTACATTCAAATGCTTTGGCCCTGTTGCATCAGCAGTTATGAATGGCAAGTTAACCTCTGTTTCCAAAGCAGCACTCAGGTCAATTTTTGCCTTTTCACTTGCTTCTCTTAGTCTTTGCAGTGCCATAGGATCTTTTAGAAGATCAACGCTGGTTTCTTTTTTGAAATTATCAACAAGCCAATGTAAAATAGCTTCGTCGAAATCATCTCCGCCTAAATGTGTGTCTCCATTTGAGGACTTAACCTCTACAACATCATCTCCAATTTCCAACACAGATATATCGAAAGTTCCCCCACCAAAATCAAATACCACCAGCTTTTTATCTTCATTTTTATCCATTCCATAAGCCAAGGCTGCTGCAGTTGGTTCGTTTATTATTCTTCTGACATTAAGACCTGCAATCTTGCCTGCATCTTTTGTTGCCTGTCTTTGTGAATCATCAAAATATGCAGGAACTGTAATTACAGCTTCAGTAATTTTTTCACCACAATAGTCTTCAGCAGCTTGCTTTAACTTAGCTAAAATCATAGATGAAATTTGCTCAGGACTGTATGTTTGATCCTCTATCTCAAAACCACATTTACCGTCCTTGTCGGCTATCTTGTAAGACTTTGTACCGATCTCTTCTTGGGCTTTTGTAAAGCTCTTACCTATAAATCTCTTAGCTGAATAAATGGTGTTTTTTGGATTTGTCACAGCTTGTCTCTTTGCAACCTGACCAACTAGTTTACTACCATCTTTGGCAAAAGCTACTATTGAAGGAGTTGTTCTTTCGCCTTCTTGGTTTACCAATACAATAGGTTTCTCGTTCTCAACTATAGCTACCACAGAATTAGTAGTCCCTAAATCAATCCCAATTATTTTGCCCATTACATGCTCCCTTGTTTGTTATCTGTTATAAGGCTTGGTATCATGCTTATTCTAGCCCCAAATCTGTGTATTATAAGCCAATTTGTCAACAAAGTATCTTACTTGGAAGATATTTTCTCTTTTTTAACTTTTGCTATCTCCCTTAGCAACCTTTCTTCTTGTTTGTTTAATTTTTTAGGCATATCTACCTTCATTACCACCATAAAATCACCCCTGGAATTTTGGTTTAAAAATGGTACTCCTAATCGCGATAGTCTCAAGCATTGTCCGTGACATGATCCTTTGGGTACTGTCACTCTTTTTTTTCCATCGAAAGTATCTATGTCCAATTCAGTTCCTAAAAGGGCCTGCAAATACGAGATTTTTTTTTCTGTGTATAGGTTATTTCCCTTTCTTTTAACAAAGGGGTGTTCGCTGATACTGATCTCTATGTATAGATCACCTGGGGTTGCTCCTTTGGGTCCTGCTTCTCCTTCTCCAGCGATTCTAAGTCTAGTCCCCTCATCCACACCTGCAGGAATTTTGACCATAATTTTCTTAGATTCAAGTGTTTTACCTGCACCCTTACAGGTTTTACAGGGGTTTTTAATTATCTCACCACTACCTCGACACCTTGAGCAGGTCTGTGACATGGCAAAAAATCCTTGGCTTCTGGTAAACTGCCCTGTGCCTCCGCAGTGATCACATCTGACTATATCTTTGTTAAGACCACCTCTGCCGTCACACTTTTTGCAGTACTCATGATTTTGAAACTCTATTTCCTTGTCCGAACCCTGGACAGCATCTTGTAGCTTAATTTCCAGCATATATCTTAGATTGCTACCTCTTCTGGCTCTGTTGTAAGTTCCGCCACCAAATAGATCTTCACCAAATACAGAACCAAATCCTCCGCCCTCAAAAATACTGCCAAATTTAGAGAATATGTCCTCAACACTAAAATCAGAAAAACTAAAACCACCCTCAGCTCCACCTTGAAAGGCACTATGTCCAAACCTGTCATACTTAGATCGCTTTTCTCTGTCCCCTAAGACATTATAGGCTTCAGCAGCCTGTTTAAACTTATCCTCAGCCTCCTTATCCCCAGGATTTCTGTCAGGATGGTACTTTAAGGCCAGTTTTCTATAGGCTTTCTTTATCTTGCCCTGATCATCAGAACGAGATACACCCAAAATGTCATAGTAATCTTGCTGCATTTAACTCCTTAAAGGCGGAAATTTCCCAAAAGGTGAAATATGTTAATTTATTCCGTGTAAGTCAAGTAAGGTAAGTCAAGTAAGGTTATGGTTGCTTGCAGTCATCTTTGCTGCATGCCTCTTCATTGCCGCCTATTACACCATTATGACAGATACATGCTACAGCTGGTGTGCGGAGTTTTGATGAACCTCTCAGACAAGCCAGGGTTCTAAAAGTTAGTTTATCACCATCGTTTACAGCTGTAACATTCACACCATTAACATCAGGACATTCATTGTTGGCAACATCATCCATTGAAGCAGTCTCTGTCCATGAAGGAAAGTAGTATTCGTCTAGCGGAGTAGGAATAGGTGGATCTCTACATTCAGTACCTCCATCTTCTGTGTGTGTTTTATCAAAGGCTGTAGATATACAGTCGTTATTGTTGTTTGGGTAGCCAAGCGGAAGGGTGCAAGGAGCGGGTGGTGGTGCTGCTAAAATTCTGGATTTAATTTGACCAACTGGATTAAAACCTAAGGACACAAAGTTTCCAGGATTACACAAAAACTCTGCACTGGCAGATTTGGCATATGAGTAGTACTGAGATAGTAGTGCTGTTGCTTCCTGTCTATTTGTCTTTTCAGAGTATCTACCAAAGTTAGCAAATCCAACCAAAGCCAGAATAGTGATGACACAAGCTACTATCATCATTTCTATCATTGTAAAACCACGGGAAATATAATTGTTTGAGCTTTTCATCTCTTAACACCCTTATTTTGTGTTTATACACTCTTTTTTATATTAAACCATGAACTTTGTTGGAGCTCAAAAGGGCCCACTTCTAATTTCTTTTGATTCATCTATTAACCAAATATCATCATTTTGTTCATATTGAAATCTTGCACATGCAAATACCGCAAAGGTATGAGGGTCAGTATCAATCGGAGGTGTTTTTGTTGCAGCTGGTATCCTAGCATCAGGTCCACAGCTTATAGCAGTCTCTGTTTCTTCCCAGCCTCTGTCATAGACAGTTCTGCTGCCCACTTGGACACAACAATCTGGAGGAGAACCACCACACCCTTCTTTGTCCGTTGAAATGCAGCCAGGCTCATCCCAATAACCATCAGGTACATTACAGTTAGTACCCTCATCACCGGCTTGAATTCTATATGCCATCTCTCCAACTGGTTTAAAACCAATATTTGGAAAGTTACCACTAGCACAGCCATATTCGATTAACATCATATGATAAGCTCGATAGTAATTAGAAAGTACTGCCCTGGCTTCATTGGTTCTAGCTTTTTTAATATAAGTTCTATAATTTACGGTACCCAGGGCTGCAAGGATACCTAGTATTGCCACAGAAATCATGAGCTCAATTATAGAAAAACCCTTGCTAGTTTTCATTTTGCAAGGTCTCTAGCCTTTCTTTCACTTTTTCTATCATAGGAGAGTTAGGGTTTTTAGAAATAAAATCTTGTAAAAGAAAAATTCCCACTTCCCTTTGATTTGCTTTACTATACAAATTAGCAGCCAAGGAAACCATCCAATCAGGTCCACCTAACTCGTATGATTTAATAAGAAGCTCCGCAGCTCTTTTAGGATCTTGCATCTCAAACAAGTAATGATAGGCTGCTGAATAAGTTAACGAATAATTGTCAGGGTACACCTTTAGGCCTTTGTCAAAAATATTTTTTGCTCCCTCTCTGTCATCCACCAGCACACTTAAAATAATACCGCCATGAGAGTAGCCATACAAAAACCTTGGGCTTAGATCTGTAATTCTATCAATCATATTATATGTCCAACCGGCAGAGCATCTGGACTCTTTTAGCTCGTAAGTTAATATATCATCTAATTTAGCGCCTTTATTAATGCTTTTTTGTCCATCATCTTGATCACATATGTCTACATCCTTAAGCAATCTCAACCACAGTGCAGATGCAATTGCGCCATTGAAACCAAAGGTAAAATGAACAAGCTCTTTTGGCGGAGGTACAAACACCCTATAGTCTGCTCCACTATCCAACGGTGCAGAAGTTAGCACCATTGCAAATATACCAACTACACAAACTAAGTATTTCACCCAGCTCAAGAAGCTTCCTCCATATCTGAATCATTTAGGTTTTCATCAAGTTCAAACTTGCTAAGTCTATACCTTAGAGATCTGAGGGTTATACCTAACAATTTTGCAGCGTTAGACTTTACGCCATTAGATTTGTTCATAGCTTTTGTTAAAAGTTCTTTTTCTAATCTGTCCATAATAGTCTCCAGATCTAAATCATCATCTGTTACTTCAGGGTTCTGTGAGCCAGGTTTTTTATTTGTAAGCTCTGGTAAGCTTTCTGGTAATATAGTCTTTGTATTCTCCAAGGCAACGGCCCTTTCAATAATGTTTTCAAGCTCCCTCACATTACCAGGGTATTGATATGAGCCGAGTAACCTCATGGCCTTATCTGAAATTGCTTTGATATTTTTAGAAAATTTACCTGAGTACTTTTCCAAAAATATATTTGCTAGTACAGGCACATCATCCAGGCGTTCTCTTAAAGCTGGTACATTTATCGAGATCACATTCAATCTATAATATAAATCCTCCCTAAATAATTTTTGCTGAACCATTTGCTCCAAATCTTTATTCGTGGCTACCAAAATCCTAACATTTATTTTGATATCGTTTATTGCTCCTACCTTTCTGACCACACGTTCTTGAATAACTCTAAGCAACTTAACTTGTATATTCAATGGAAGTTCCCCTACCTCGTCTAAAAATAGCGTTCCACCGCTTGCTGCCTCAAAAAGGCCCGTTTTATCAAAACTTGCCCCAGTAAAAGCCCCTTTTTTGTGTCCAAACATTTCTGACTCTATAAGCTGCTCTGGTATAGCACCACAATTTACTGTAACAAATGGTTTGTCTTTGAGAGGGCTTAAATTGTGTATAGCCTTTGCCACCATCTCTTTACCCGTACCACTTTCCCCAGTAATAAGTATATTAGTTGAAACTTTAGATACATTTTCAATTATTTTGTACACAGGTTTCATACATGCAGAGTTACCTATTAACTGATCCACACCGCCTTTTATTTGAAGCTCACGTTTTAATAAACTGTTTTCTTGTTCTAAATGTTTTAGCTTAAAGGCTGACTTGACCTTGATAAGAAGCTCATCAATCTGAAAAGGCTTTAGTATATAGTCAAAAGCTCCTTTTTTCATTGCGTGTACAGCATTAGAAATAGTGCCATGTGCTGTTATAAATATAAAAATAACATCAGGGTAATTTTTGTTTACATTGTCTAATAATTCCATGCCAGACATGTTTGGCATTTGTAGATCAGATAAAACCATATCAAATGATTTCTTTTTCAAAAGCTCGCAAGCTTTACCACCATCTTCTGCACAGGTCACCTCGTAGTTAGCTTTTTTAAGGGCAATCTTGCAAAATTCCCGTATTGAATGTTCATCATCTACAACCAATATTCTCATAACATAGACTTCCTACTTAAACGCTGAGGCTTGTTTTTATAAGTTAACCCTTTATTTTTCCAATATCTAACACATCACCAAACTTGCATAGCTTAGTGAATTCTATCACAAACTCTGTACCTTTATTAGAAGTAACATCAATTTTTGCCTCATGGTTTTGTAAAATATTGTACACAGTTGCTAAGCCCAGACCCGTGCCAGAGGCTTTTGTGGTAACAAAAGGTTCAAATATTTTCTTTTTTATCTCCTGAGAAATTCCTGGACCTGTATCCTTAATGACAACATATAATTTCTTGCTATCAACATAAGATCTTACATCCAAAACAGCATCATCCACTAATTCCATTGCCTGGTATGCGTTTAGAAATAAATTATAAAACACTTGCTTTAGCTTATCAGAATCTCCCAAAACCCCGACCGCCGGCTTTAGCTGGACTTTTTGGTTGATCTTATTGTTATTTGACCGCATCATAACCAAGACTTCTCTTATGATACCAGCTATATCCACCTTGCTTTTTGTGTTTGCTCCGGGTTTTGCATAATTTAAAAAATCATTCAGAAGCGTATTTAGTCTCTCAGTCTCATTCAAAATTATACCGAACATCTTTTTTTCTTCTTTTTTAAAGTCATTAGACTTTAACATTTGAACACTACCACTTATACCTGTAAGAGGATTTCTGATTTCATGTGCAAGCCCTGATGCCAGTGTGCCGATAGCAGCTAACTTTTCTTTTTGCCTAGATGTAGTTTCTAATTGTTTAATCTTGGTTAAATCCTGGACAACTAAAACATGCATAACAATGTGACTTTCTTTGGTCTTAAGAGGCACCAAGGTTAGGCTTAAAACTAAATCTATATCATTAAATTTATGAGACTCTTCCCAAGTACAAATATCATCTTTTGCATATGTTTTAGAGCCTAAATTTTTCCTTAGATCATGAAAATTTTCGAAGACATTTCTTTTTTTAAAACCATATTTTTTAATTATATCTTTTTGATAGATAATATGGCCTGTATTTTCGAAGACAATAATACCAGATGGTATACTGTCTATAATCAGTTTGTTTAAATTTAACAAATTACTTATTTCATCTGTTTGTTCAGCAATTTTACTATCTAAAATACTTATGTGGTTACTTAGAAAGTTTGTCAAAAAAGCTATCACAAAAAATGCTAGATTGTTTATACCCAAGATAACACCAACACCCTCAGTGTTAGGGCTTAATATCATGAGTATACAAAAAGCAAAGGAGGTAAATAATGCAAGCCAAATTGTAGTTGTATTTTTGAACACTAGTCCACACAATATAATATTAATCAGATATAAAAACACAAATAGAGGCTGTGATAGACCAGTTATATGAAGTAATGTAGAGATAAAAATTACATCAAAGAAAAATAAAACAGACATTGCTTTTACTAAAAAAGCTTTTGAGACTTTGTCGTATAAAAACAAATATATTGTGTTAAGGCTAAAACCTACTCCTAAAACTGTATATGTAGGAATAATAATACCAAGGCTTGTAAATAGAGCTTGCTTGATTTGAAAAAACAAAAATAACAGAGTGATTAAAGTATAAATTCCTAATCTAAACGCCTCTACAAAAAAAATGCGCCTCATTATGTCAAAAGGCGTATCGGCTGTATTGGTAGATGTGAGATTGCCTATCAGACTAAGTTTTTTTCTCATTATCACGCACCGGCACCAGCTAGTTTGAATATTGGCATATACATGGCTATAATTATAAATGCTACCATACCACCTAAAATTACAATCAGTGCTGGTTCGATAAAAGTGGTCAGGGTCTCTGCTGTTTGTTCCACTTCATGTTCATAGTAATCAGAAAGTTTAAATAGAAGCTGATCAATTGTACCGGACTGTTCTCCCACGGCAATCATCTTTGTTACCATTAATGGAATAAATGGATTCTTTTCCAGAGGTTTAGATATTGGATTTCCATTAATAACCGATGTTCTGGCCTCACTGATAGATCTAGCAATATTTGTGTTAGAACATACTCTTGATGCCATATCTAGAGTACTAGTAATGTCAACCCCGGCTTGTAAAAGAGTCGAGATAGTTCTGCATACTTTAGCCATATCAGCTTTCTGAATTAATGATCCAAATAAAGGTACTTTTAAAATAAAAGTGTGATAGGCTTCCACAACAGTTTTTAATTTAGAAAGTCTAACTATTGTTGCAAAAGCTATGATAATAGCAATTGGTATACCGTACCAATAGTTTCTCATAAAGTCACTTACATCTACTACGATTTGTGTGATTAGGGGAAGTTCCTGATTGGCGGATTTAAAAAATTCAGTAAACTTTGGTATTACATATATCAATATAAAACCAATAATACCTGTTCCAACAGTAATTACACCTAAAGGATACCACATAGCTCCTTTAATTTTTGATTTTAACTTATGGCTTTTTTCTGTGTAGTCTGACATTCTGTTCAGCACATCATGTAAAATACCGCCTTTTTCCCCCGCTTCGACCATGGTTGTAAAAACATTGTCAAATACCTTAGGAAAAGTCTGCATACCTTCTGCCAGTTTTTCACCTGACATAATCTTTTGTTCTAGTTTGTCATAAACTTTAGCAAGAGGTTTGTTATCTGTAGAATTTTTTAAGATCGATAAGCTTTGAGATACAGTGATACCTGAGTTTATCATCGTAGCAAATTGTCTTGTAGATGCTACTAGCGCTTTTTGAGGAACTGAGTCAATTCCCAAACCACTAAATTGAAAACCTTTAGATTTTACCGCAACTTTAATTGGTATTAGGTGTTGATTTCTAAGCTTGGCTTTTACTTCATTTATTTCATTAGCAACTGCCTGCCCAGAGACCACAGCACCTGATAGAGTTCTTGCTTTGTAAACAAAAGTTTTCATGTTAAATTCCAGATTGTTTCAGTAGTGTATCCAAGTCCTCTAGATCTGGTGTAATCCCAAAGGCATCCTTTAGCTCAATTTTTCTTTTAAGCAAGAGGCTTAAGATGGATTGATTCATAGAGATAATTCCATCCTTAGCTTGATTTTTTTTAATAAACTCTGGAATCATATCCAAATCCATATGCTTTATACTCTTTCTTATTTCTGGGGTTGGCAATAATATTTCATAGGCTAATTTCATTTTTCCATCAATACCTGGTATTAATCTTTGATTTATGATGGCTCTTAAATGTTGTGATAACAAGTGTGCTTTGTAATTTTCATTGCTTCCTTTAACTAAATTTAAAATTACCCCCAAAGTAGAAAAATTTAATATGGTTGCAATAACAAGTTTCCCAGATGAAGCTAGTTTAAAAATGGGTTTAATCAGATCTTCTAGAAAACATACATCAGTATCTTGGTGTATTATATCATCAGATTTTTCAAACTTTATTCCATCTTCAAGGTATTCTGTATGTTGTAGGGTTGCTATGTTTATTGGTCTGTCTTCACAAATTTTTTTTATAAGACAACTTGCTGTTGTACTTCTGCCACTGTTACTAGGGCCTGATACAATTATAATTCCGTCTCTGTAGGATGAGAATTCAGACACCACACGAGGTAGGCCAAGTTGGTTTATAGAGAGGGTATTTTTTAAAAATCTGATGTGCAAAGAGATATTGCCATTTGACCTGTTTATGCTAAATCTATACTTATTACCCTCCTTATCTACATATATTGGATTTTTTATTTCACTAATAATATCTTTTATTTTGTCCTGGGATAAAATTTCTCCTTGCTTTTGGTTTGCTAAATTTTTATTAGCTCTAAACCTTGGAAGATTGCCTGGAATTAAGTGAGCATCTGATGCATCTATCTTTTTTCCAAAAGATAAAATTTCATCTAAAATCATGAAGCTTCCTTTTTTGCATCACTGTCAGAATCATCCGTGAAACAGACTTCTGTAACCTCTTTTATGGTGGTAACACCTTGTACTGCTTTGTTTAAAGCACTTCTTAATAGAGATTGCATTCCATTTTCAATACAGAGACTTCTAAGTTCGTTTAAGGTTAAGTCTTTAAAAATTGCATCTTTGATCTGCTCATTAATATGTAAAACTTCATAAATTGCAATACGGCCGTTGTATCCTACACCACTGCAACTAAGGCACCCGGTACCTTCTAAAAAGGTAGCATTTTTTATTTCTTCTTCTGAAAGGCCTAGTGAGTCAAGAACTTGTTTTGGTACATGTTGAGGTTTTGCACAATCCTGACATACCTTTCTAACAAGTCTCTGGGCTACAATTAGAGTCACTGAAGAGGCAACCATAAATGGTGGTATTCCCATATTGGAAAACCTAGTTATGGTGGAAGGGGCATCATTGGTGTGAATTGTGCTGATAACCAAGTGACCTGTCAAAGCTGCCTTAATTGCAATCTCTGCCGTTTCATAGTCTCTAATCTCACCCACCATCATAATATCAGGATCTTGCCTTAACAAACTTCTTAGAGCTGCCGCAAAATCTAATTTTACAGCTTTATTTACTTGAACCTGATTTATACCTGAGAGATTTATCTCAACAGGATCTTCAACTGTACTTATGTTTACATGAGGTTTGTTTAACTCACTTAGAGCTGAGTAAATTGTGGTTGTTTTTCCACTACCGGTAGGTCCTGTTAATAGTGCTATACCATATGGTTGATGTATGGCTCTACGAAATAACTCAAGTTGGTGGTCTTCCAATCCAAGTTGTTCTAGATCTAGAGAAACACTATCGGAGTTTAATAGCCTCATTACACATTTTTGCCCAAACAGTGTAGGCAAGATACTTACCCTAAGATCAATCACATCTCCATTCTTTAAAGCAACCTTGATTCTACCATCTTGTGGTTTTCTGCTTTCTTCAATTGCAAGAGAACTTATAACTTTAATTCTATTTATCAAACTTAAGGATATGGCTTTATCTGGTTTTATTATTTCATGGAGTTTTCCGTCTATTCTAAACCTAACTCTAAAGGTGTCTTCATAAGGCTCTAGATGAATATCAGACGCTCCTTTTTTTATACTATCAAGAAGCATTAAGTTTATAAATTTAACAACTGTAGGAAGGTTTGATTTAAGGTCAGTGTCTAGTACATCTAGTTTTTGCTCTTCAGAATCGTCTAATTCTTGTAAAACCTCAGTTTCATAATTTGTAAGAAGTGTTGTATAAGCAACATTGGTTACATAGTAATGTTCTATTGAGTTTGTTATTTGCTCTTCCGTAGAAAATACGAGTTTAACTTCAGACCTAACCAAGTGACTTAAATCTTCTTTCATATTTATGTTTGTAGGATCAGCACTAGCTATAATTAAGACATTGTCCATTTTGGTAACAGGGATCACACAGTACTTCTCACAATATTCCCTTGATAAAAGAGACAGCACATCCTCAGAAATATCAAAAGTAGCAAGATTAATTGTGGATATATCAAAATTGACCAGAAAGAACTCTTCGAGTTTATGCCTGTCCATACCTAAGTCTAATAGGTAACTAACAAGCTTTTTTCTGCCGCCTTTGGTGGCTATTAATTTATTAACGGTGTTTAGTTGGTCCTTGGTTACTAACTCCTGTTTGACCATCAACTCGCCTAGATTTTTATTATTCAAGTTTCCTCCCACAAGGTCTTCTTCCTAACGAGGCAAAAATGAGTGGACTTGTTCACTTATTTTGCCGAGTGGTTGCCCAGCTCCCCACCACGATTCCGATCCCTCCCTTCAGAGCGTCAAACGACGGATAGATTCTATCATTTAGTTCGTCAGTTTGTAACCAAGACTAAAGGCTTAAAATGGTAAATCACAAGGTCTTCGCTAAAACTGAAAGTTGCCTGGGCGAAATGCAGTGCAAAGCACAAATGTAGCCAAGGTACTTTCAGTATTAGAGTTGCCCAGCACTGGACACGATGCTGATCTAGTAACTTAAGATCTTCCCAACGAGGCCAATAAACCAGCTTTGTTGGGATTTTCAGGCGACTTTAATTATTATGTTTTAATCCGAGCCATAAGCAATTAATCCTGTAATCAAGGTATCCTCGGTGTTTTCTATACGAGTGGTTGTTATCCTTTTTAAGGTGATTGGATTTTCTAGATTTCTAGATATATTGTGTAACAGGTTTAAGCCATCGCCTATTATTTTATTTGAAAAAAACAGGTAGGCTCTATCTACTAGATTTTTTTCAAAAAAATGAGAAAATGTCTTTGCTCCTCCCTCTATCAAAATACTGTAGATCCCTTTTTGATAGAGTGTAGCTAGCAGCGTTTTGCAGTCTTTAAAAACTATATATTCCAGTTTGTCTAGCTTTGGAAGGTTCTGAGTGTTTGATACTACCCAGAATATTTTTTTGTTTAGTTTATACAAGTTAGATTGTTTTATTTTTTCCACACTTTTTTCTACAACACGTGCTTTTGGATCAATTACTACTATATTATTTTCTTCTTGAGTTTCTAATCTAATATTGAGCTTTGGGTTATCTTCTATAAATGTATTTACTCCAATCATTGTAGCATCATATTGTTTTCTTAGGGTATGTGCTAATTTTCTAGTAGTTTCTTCTGTAATCCATTTACTTTTGTTGTACTTGTCAGCCATGTAGCCATCCAATGTTAGTGCAGCCTTTATAGATACGAAAGGGCTTTTACGTTCTTGATTTTTTCTAAAAATTTCTACAAGATCTGTTAGCTCTTCTTGTAGGTAGGGAGATTCTGTTACTTTTATACCAGCATTTTTAATTATTAAAGCCCCTCCCCGTGCTGTTGGGTTTGTGTCTTTTATGCCATAGATTAAGTGTTTTATAGGTAGTTTGCTAATGAGCTTTGCACAGGACGGAGTTTTGCCTTCGTGTGAGCAAGGTTCCAAGGTTGTTATGATGGTAGCGTTTTTTAGTTCATCACCGGATAATTTTGATATTGCATCTACTTCTGCATGTTTTTTGCCAAACTGTGCATGATAACCTGAGGACAAGATTTTATTTTCTTTTATAATTACACAACCTACCGGAGGATTAGGTGATACTTTGCCATAGCCTTTTTTGGCTTCTAAAATCGCAAGTTTTATAGCTTTTTTTATTAGGCTGTTGGTTTTTTCCATAACTTTTGGTTTATTGAAATTAAACAACATATACATATACTTTGAGTCATTATGCTCTACAACTTATCTTAAGGTCTTTGACGCACATTGAACTATTTTGTTAGTCTTACTGTCTTGTATGAAAAGAGTTATATATTTAATTCAAGAATATTCTCTGCCGCTCCTTTTAGGTTTAGTCGTTGCTATTTTGTGGGCCAATTTAGACTTTGATTCTTATCATCACTTTATAGAGTATCCTCTGTTTAGAGATGTAACTATTCTTGGCTACCCTATAACAATTCATTTTTTAATAAATGATGTATTTATGGTCTTCTTTTTCGGTATAGCTACTGTTGAAATAGTACAAGCTGTAAGCTTTGGTGGAGCACTAAATCCAATATCAAAATCAATAAACCCATTATTTGCTACAACTGGTGGAATACTTGGCCCTGTAGCAGTGTTCTTTGTGTTGTGTCATGTAGTTCCACTTGAGGGGATCATGCAAGGTGGTGTGATCAGGGAAGATGTTTTAAACGGGTGGGGGATACCTACAGCTACAGATATAGCCTTAGCTTGGATGGTTATGAAAATTTTGTTTGGCTCAAAGCACCCAGCTGTTAGTTATTTGTTATTGTTGGCTGTGGTTGATGATGCAATAGGTTTGGGTATCATAGCTATATTTTATCCAGATCCCGTTAAGCCTGTTGAACCTCAATATTTATTATTTGTGCTTTTGGCAATTGTTCTTGCTTTAATATTTAGAAAGTTAAAGATAAAAAGCTGTTTTCCTTATGTGTTGATATGTGGATTTTTATCATGGTGTGGTTTGATTATGTCCAGTTTACATCCTGCACTTGCACTGGTGTTTGTTGTAGCATGTATGCCTTATTCTAAAAATAAAAGCTCTACACTGACCAACTTCGAGCATATCTTTAAGCTACCTGTGGATATTGGACTTTTTGGTTTTGCATTGGTAAATGCAGGTGTAGCGTTTTCATCAATAAATGTTTTGACCCTTATAATTGTGACATCTTTGATTCTGGGCAAGGTTATAGGAATTGGCGGTTTGGGAATGTTGGCGGATAAACTTGGATATTCGCTTCCAAAAGGCATGTATTATGGTGATCTGATAGTCTTAAGTGCGGTTGCAGGGTTGGGACTTACAGTGTCTTTGTTTATTGCAGGGGAAGCTTACACAGACTTGGAATTGTTAAATGGGGCAAAAATGGGTGCAACTTTTTCCATATTTGCAGCTCCATTGGCTTTTTTGATCTATAAGTTTTTTAAAGATTCACAAAAATAGCCTTTTATTTTACACAAGAAGCACAATCTAATGTATGTCTTTTAACAGCATACGAGTGGAGTATCCACATGGAAATAACCAAGTTAAAAGAAACTTTAAGTGCATGGCACTCTATCACAACTCCCAAAATTGCTAATAGTGTTAGAGAGGATCTTTTTGAGGTATTTAAAAATAATTTAGATAGAAACTCTATGTTGGAGTTTGTAAAAGAACCTACAAGATCTATTTTGTTAAAAGAAAAATGGTATGACGTAGGTTCAAAGTACTTAGATAACTTAGCTAAGAGAAAAATTAAATTTGTTTATTTTGGAGGAGAGAATTATCCAAAAAATTTATACAAATTACCTTCACCACCTTTATTTCTTAGTTTTGTTGGTACCGCATGTTGGAATAATGGATATAAACTAAGCGTGGTGGGCAGTAGAAACCCTGGCGACATTTCTTTAAAGTGGATGGAAGATAACCTTACCAGTTTGTTTGAAGGAGGAATTTGTTCAGTTAGTGGAGCAGCAATGGGTATTGATCAAAAAACTCATATAATTTCAACTAGGGTTTGTAAACCTACAGTTGCATTCTTACCCAGTGGCCTGGCTAATATATACCCTAATTCGTTTAATCGCATGGTAGGAGGTATATTGGAGTCTGGTGGAGCTGTGGTGTCAGAATATCCATTTGATGGAAAAATGCTAAAACATAACTTTCATCATAGAAACAGGCTCATTGCTGCACTTGGAGATGCGGTGTTAGTGGTTGAAGCCAGAATGAGAAGTGGAACAATGATAACCGCAAATAAGGCTATTGAACTTGGAGTTCCTTTAGGTGTTATACCTGCACATCCCACGGATGCTAAGTTTTGTGGAAATGTTAAGTTACTAGCAGACGGTATTACCCCAATTAGAGACGCTAAAGATTTATTAGTGTCATTAAGTCAAAGTCATCACCTGGTTAGCCAATTCCAACCCTAAAACCACATAGATAGTATGTAGCGGATAAATGCTTAACAAAATAATGCTTGATCAGACTTGCAATAGGTATAGAATAATTACTATAAAGCTGGTTTGTTAAGGTCCAGTGGTTTGCTTGAAAACAAAGAACCTGGATTGACAATTCTAGCTTTGAGTGGGGTGTGTGGTTTTTTGTAAATCAGATTATATTGATGGGTTTAAATTAGCAGGAGCTTATGATTAATCAAAATAAAAGTAAGCAGACGTATGGAAGTTTGATAAAAGTAATATCGGTATCTATTGTGGCGATGTCTTGTTTTGTGTTGGGAGCTTTTGTTGGAAGGTATTTTGGAGATAAACAAGACTCTTATAATTCCGAAGAAATTCAAAATAGTAAGCAGGAGGGAGCAGCTGAACCCAATAAAAGAAGTTTAGCAAGTGCTGAAACCGGGGGACAGGTTGTGATAGTAGGAAAAAAAACCGCCCTCATCTTTTAAAGGTACCAGCAGAAAGATAGCTTCAGTAGATGACAGCTATTCAGATGGTGCAACAGATAGTGTAGACAAATACACAATAGCTATTACGCAATATGAAAAAAGAGACATGGCTATAATTCATGTAGAAGAGTTAAGAAGTCAGGGCTTTATAGAGAGTTTTTATGTAAAAGTTGAAGAAGAAGAAGATCAACCAATGTATCAGGTAAATATTGGGCTTTTCGAAAGCAGACAAGATGCTACCAACAAAAAGAATAGTTTGTCTCAAATAATTGATCTAAGCGACGCTACTATAAAATTGCAGAAAGACTCAATAATAAAAGTTAATTATGATTAACTGTTATCATATTACACCTACAAAGCTGGGCAACCACTCGGCAAAAACCGACCGCAGGGAGGTTATTTCAATTGGATAATATAAAGGTTTATCCCGTAAGCCAATTGAACCAAGGAAAGCGAACTTCCCTTATTTGCCTCGTTCGGAAGACCTTGTGGGACGGGATCAGCATCGTGTTCCAGAGCTGGGCAACCATCAAGCTAAAAGATGTCTTGGTTACATTTGGACTTCGTCTTACATTTCACCAATCCATCTTTTAACTTGATTCGGAAGACCTTTAGACTAACTTGCTTTAGCAATCTCACTTTTTTGATATATGTAAGGAGAAAGTCTTTCTTTTAGCTTCAGTAGAGCTTGTGCTCTTAGTTGAGAGATTCTACTTTCTGTAACCTTTAACATATCACCTATTTCTTTTAAGTTTAGATCTTCATAGTAATAAAGAGTCATGACCACTCTCTGTTTCTCAGGGAGTTGTTTTATACAGTTCGCTATTTTTTTCTTTAAGATCCTTTACATCTATATCAACCGAAGGGTTTCCAATGCTAGATCCATGAATAATACTAAGTATTGATTTTTTATCAAAGCTACTAAATGAAGATTGTTCATCTATAGATAGCATGCTAACAGGTCGTACATTATTCTCTAGTTTGTGATATTTTGTTTTACTTATTCCAAGTTTTTGAGCAACTTCAGATGCTGTGGGTTTTCTGCCCAATTTATTTTCTAACTGAGTTTGGGCACGCTCCATTAGCTTTGCTTTATCTCTGATACTCCTAGGTGCCCAGTCTTGTGATCTGAGTTCGTCCAAAATACTTCCTCTTATTCTAAATTCTGCATATGTCTTAAAAGTATTTTCTCTGCTCATATCATATTTTTCTAAAGCATCCATCAATCCCATAACTCCACTTGAAATAAGATCATCTAAATCTATACTTGAAGGAAGTCTTAGTGCAATTTTACGTGCAATATATTTTATTAAAGGAGCGTAATCTTTTATCAACTTATCTTTTTGTTCTCTTGTAAGATTGTTAGGGTTTTCTTTATATTTTTTTAATAGTGCACTGTTTTCTTTTTTCACTTGTCTCTTCCTTTTCAGATGTTGTAACTGCAATCCAAATTAATTTTTAGAATTGAATCTTTAGTTAGAATTGAATTGATTGTTGATCTGATCTCACTTGCAACTTCATTCCTGAAGCTTTTTTCCATAAGTAATTGATGCTCTTGGCTTGTTAAAATTAAAGTGGCAATATCTGTTATCTGAGATTGCTTTGAGGTAATTTCTTTTACTTCGAGAGTTTCCAACTGAACAAGTGCTTCTACTATTTGATTTTGTTTATCACCTGGAATGTTTATAAGAATTGGATCTAAATCTATAACAAACTTATGAGCTTCGCCCTCGCTACTTAAGTCTGATTGATAAATTTCTTGAAAGTTAATTTTGTGGAAGCTTCCTACATCACAAAAGCCATTAACATAGACCACTAGGCTAAAGGGTAATAGTACTCCAAATATAAATGTCTTTGACGTTGACAAAATTGCTTGCTCCTTGGGTGGTGCTGTGCCCACCTGTTCTTAATAGAGCAACAGTTGTGCCAAAAAATAAGATGAGGATAAAATCTTAGAATTGTTAAATTATTTTTTTCAGTTAGGATTAAAGTTTGTGGAAGGTCGTGCCAAAATTATATGCAATATATGAACAAAGGTATTAAAAAATACCAGGTTATTGACGGTTGTTGAGTTTAGGGTTTTTGCCAGGGTTTTTTAAGCCATTCAGGTATTGGTCCATCGTCAGAAGGCATCCACCCATCGTATCCATTGGATAGAGCTTTTTGGCACCAGGTTACTGCTTTATCTAGGCCTGTCATTTCCTTTATTTGTTCCAAAAAGTTTACAGCTAATACTGTGGGAGGGGAGCCAAAAAATGGTAACCATCTTGCAAGTTCTCTAGACTTGTCAAAGCCAATAAGCTTTACAGTCCCAAGTGTTTGGCTTACAAAGTTTGTGTAAAGAATAAAATAAAAGAATTGAAATCTAAATCTATTTTTATTTTTTTCCTTATCAATCTGTATTTGTAAATTAGGATGATCTCTAAGTTTTTCCATTCCTTGTGGTATATATTTATACCAATATCCAGTCATGGCTGCCTCAAAGCCTTGAGTAAGTTTCATGATAAGTCCCCTTGTTGGAAATAAGAGGTATATCATATAACCCATAACATATGAATCCAGATCAACCCGTTTTAGTATCAACCTTGATGTAATTAAATACATTGTTGTGTATGCTGGAAAATTAGGAACTAACATTTTCCCCACAAAGTGCTTTGTATTTTTCCACCAGGTATTCTTCTTATCTTTGTCCCATATTTTTTGCCAGTACCATTTTAAAAAAGAAGTTTCTTTTGCAGGTACAGATACATCAAAAAAACCTTTCTTATTGTGTCTGTATTCTTCTTGCATCTTAAGACCAAAATCGTTAAACATCTTTTCCATAAAATCCACAAAGAACATCATTCCAAACAAATAAGCGGACCAGTAGGGCGGAGAATCAGTTAGAGGAACAAGTATATCGTCAAGTGGTATTCTCCCTTGAGATGCCATGGTCATTATTCCTGAAGCTCCTACCCAATACAAAAAATACTCAGGGATCCCTTGCAAAAACTTATAAAAAGTTTTTGGGGTATTTCTTCTAACTGCGTTAGGATCTTCTAGCTGCTCCCTTGTCATAATCCATCTTTCGACTTGTTTGTTTTTGTGCGGGTTCAATGATTTGTATAGAATATTATTCACGAACACAGTGCTAGAGCTAATCTTAACTTTTTGGCTCGAAGGATCGTATCTATCAAATTCATTGCTAGTTATAACTTCATTTATTATTTCATCTACTTCTTGTAAGGTAGGTTTAATGTCAAGTACAGTTTTTAGTGTACCTGGTTTGTGTTCATCTATTTCACTTATGCAATCGTCATAAGACATGTCACAGTTAGGCCACGAAGAGTTTTTTATTTTATCAATTACTGGTTTTAGTATTTTTTGTATAGATTTGTTAAAAATATAATTAGAGTCATTTTGATATTTTTTTGTTTGCTCTTCATTAAGTTTTTCTATCATTTCATACAGCCGAGAATTTTCGGTGAGATCTCTTATAAGATGAAGTTGTTGGTTTTCTTCTAAGTTTTGTGTAGTTAGTTCTAATGCCTTAATTTGGGATTTTTCTAACACCATTTTCTCAATATTGAGAATATGATCTTCCCATTGTTTATAAGCATCATATTTGTTTTTATAGGTTTTGTTTAAAAGACTTGCTAACTTAAGTGGGTGTTGTCTCCAGAAGGGTCTGCGGCCTCCATTTAGATTTGTGATTGGGTGTGGTGTTTTGTAGTGATCAAGATCCGCGTCTTTTGTACCTATATTAAATGCATTGGGATAGTAAAGCAGTGTTGATAATACATGGGGTTTAAAAAGAGCAGTTACCTGTAATTGATATACATACTTCCACCAAAAATAAGTAAACGCTACGTATGTATTTTGTAGTGCACTCCAACTAAACAGAAATTTGCTTAGCGAACTTGATGGAATCGATGGAATCGATGGAAGTCTATCCTTAATTTCAGATGCAAGCTTTTTTGTATTAGATAGAAACGTTTCTATACGACTTTTTGGTCTTTTAATTTCGGCTATAATTTCTTTTACTTGTTCATTTTCCTCTTTTGTAAATTCAGTGGGATTTGAACCTATATAGTCATCAGGTTGTGCACGATAATAATCGTCTTCTCTTTGTTTTATATGTCCATCAAGGGAAAAATTTTGGCTTTGATTTCTAGCATTTATTTTAGCCTTTCTAAGGTGAAATAAGTTAATGGCTAGATGAGGAACACCAAATGACATTGCAAGTATAGTTAGAATATGTAAATTAGCATATATCCATTTACCTATCCACTGTTCACTAAAGTATACTCTCATATTTGGAATTTTTAGAGTTCCATTAGAAAAGAGGGCTTCTTTAATAATAGTAAATAGACTTCTAAATTTATTGTTAAGTATTTCTTGTGCGGTTCCGCCCCAGTCTATAATCTGATAGAAAAAATCTTGAACTGCATCTGGTTGAATATATCCAAGCGTCAAAGCACCTGCCAAAGATGCTCCAATAACTGCTGATGGTTTATTTAAAATTATAAAAGTACCTTCTTTGATTTGCCATGCTCTTTCGCCAGATGGTCCTGTTAAACTTCCTACGACAAAACCCAACGCTTCCCTGATTGTGCCGCCTGCCTTTGGGCGTGGAAACATTAATCTTCTCATCATTAACTGGGACTTGTTGATGACACCTCTTTCACTGCTATATATTTTTAAGGCATTTTCAATTCTCTGTTTAGCTTTGGGACTTTCTATTACAAATTCTTTTGTTATATTTTTTGATGCTTCTAATGCTTCATCTCTAGTTCTGTAGTTTTGTGCTGACTCCAGTGCGTTCTTGAGTCTATTTTTTACAGAGTCTATTTGTAATTCACTAGTATCTTCTAGAGCATCTATTCTAGAAAAAAATAGAGATGATGTGGACTGCATTCCATTTTCTAGATCTTCAAGTAAACTTTCTATTATAGGTACTTGTTCTTGATATGTTTCATGAGACAGTAGATTTGCTTGAATGTTCCATGTGGTTGTTAAAACCAGACCAAACTCATCTAATATATATCTTGTTATAGGGAAGTTGTTAACTAACAAGCTTTTGTTTTGAATAGATATACTTATATTATGACTGAATGCTGGGATATCCATCTTAAATATGGGTAAATATCCTTCTTCAGATCCAAGTGTGGATTGGAAGTAACTAAGATCGATAAACGAAAGAGCTGTATTGTCTTCTGCCACATCTCCTGCTTCAATAAAGACAATGTAGTTGCCATATCTAGCTATGCTTAGTATGGGTTTGTGAAATACCCAAAATGGTTTATTTCTAAACTGTAGCTCTATATGAACTTGCTCAGCTTCTGAAAATACAGGAGCATCAAATGTTACTTCGGGGTTAGTTGGTGCATTTATATATGGTCTTGGTCTAATTATATCATATTGCTCAAATTTTCCAGCTTTGCTTATTAAAGATATAACAACATCTTCTGGCTTTATTGATCCTGCATGTGAATGAGCTTTTAGCTCTTGTGGAAGTAAGCTCCAAGTGTCAACTTCTAGGTATTGAACTTTTTCTTCATCTAAATCACTTGGTAATTCTTCCTGATGGTAGTGCGGGGTAGAGCTTGAGAAACCGACATTCCCATTTAATACAATGCTAAAGCACAAAAGGTGTATTAGGGGTACTCGACATTTGAAATGCCAGAATTTGCGTTTCACAAAAATACCTAAAATTTAAATGTTAAAAAAATGCCTAAGACTTATTGCTTCTAGATTGTCAAGATTGGCCCTAATATACATATGTTTTCTCATATGTCCACAGTTTTTATAATCCTAGACTTTTAGTAACACACTTTTGAATTTATTTCTCAAGGTCTTCGCTAAAACTGAAAGTTGCCTAGGCGAAATGCAGTGCCAAAGCACAAATGTAGCCAAGGTACTTTCAGTATTAGAGTTGCCCAGCTCTGGACACGATGCTGATTCCGTTACATAAAGGTCTTCGCTAAAACTGAAAGTTGCCTAGGCGAAATGCAGTGCAAAGCACAAATGTAGCCAAGGTACTTTCAGTATTAGAGTTGCCCAGCTCTATTGGGATATTTTTTTGTTTTATGAGCTGATTGGAGAAACGGATGCTTTGTTAGCCTGTTCATTGTAGCTACTGTTTTCAGCAGCATTATCAAAGCTTTTGTTGTCTGTGTTTGCCACATCTGTTGTGATTTGTTCGTCCAAAAGACTAAGATGTGCGTGTAAGAGAGCTCTTAAGTTTGTTTCTATTTGGATCTTGCTTTTTCTCAGAGTGTTTATTTCTCTATAAATATCCTTTAGAGAATCTCTGGCCTCTCTCATTATTATGTCTGCCTTTTGTTCAGCATCATTGATAATAAGTCTGGCCTCTCTATTAGTGTCGCTTTTTAATTTTTTGCTCATCTCTTTTGCTACTTCAAGAGTATCTTTTAGGGTTTTGTCTTTCTCTTTGTAATTTAACAAGGAAACATCCCTTTCTCTTATCATTTCTTTTAGCATGGTTCTTTCTTTGTAAAGCCTATCAATCTCTAAAGACATATCTCTTAAAAAATTGGTAACCTCTACGGGATCATACCCTAAAACACTTCGTGTAAATTTTTTGTTGGAAAGATCAGAAAACCCAATTGTCATCTTAAGACTCCTCTCTAGAGGTTTACTAATTTTTAAATTTAAAAGCAAATATTGTCACTTTAATTTGGTTTTGCAGTGCAACACTGCTTTGGTATATAAGTTTTTTATAAAGAGATTAAGTTTATGATGCTTTAAGCTGGCTTACTAGTTTCTGTCCGATTTCTTTGGATATAACATCTAATGTATCAAGTGTAGTATCAACCACTTTGTGGACACCTAGAAATAAACCAAAAACCCTATCACTATTTAGAAGTGCTAAAATTGTAACCCTGTCCGGATATTGTCCGCCCATCCAATTGTCAAAGAACAAATCGTTTACCTCGTTTTTGTATATTTCTCCAAAGTATTTATCTCTACTTTTAAACGCTATTCTAAAAATGCTAGGTTTATCTAATGTATTCAAAGGGTTGGTACTTTTTGGCACAAAGCTTTTATCCCAATGTGCTGGCGTAAGCTTACCTTCTTTTACAAAGAATAAAACTTTGTTATCAAATATACTATCTAATGATCTTAAAATATTCTCCAAAAACACAGGATCAAGATTTTCCAGATTAACTTCTTCTGTGTCACTTTTTTTAGAAATTGGTTTTATTCTTTGAACATTGTTTTCAGGTACTTTTGGCAGATTCTGTTCTATAGCATCCTCCACCTTTCTATCTTCAAGATTTAAATCTTTTACCAGTGGAGTCTCCACTACCGGTGGAGTATCCACTACCGGCGGAGTCTCCGCTTCTGATGCTTGCTTTGGTTTTAATGGCACCACATTAGATTCAATATCTTTTTTAGGAACATCACCCAAGGTTTGTTTTGGTTTTATAGGTTTTATTGTTTCTTGACCAGGCTCTGGTGGTATCTTTTGACCTTCAATCTTTGGTGCTGAAGTTAGGGTGGGGTTACCTTTTGTGGTGTGTGAGGCCTGACTATTTTTTTCTGTATCTTTGGTTTTAGGTTTTAATTTGATAGGCTTGCTAGTTGCTGTTTTTAAATTATCAGAGGACACTTTAGGCGTTATCTTAGGTGCTGCTTTTTTAGATGGATTTTTTTGTTTTGCTGAAAAATCTGGTACATCATCTTTTACAAATGACTTGGTATTTTTGAGTTTCTTTATGTCTATGTTGTCTGGCATGTCCGGTGTATCTAGTTTAGGATCTGGCTTTTTAAATTTTGGTTTTATAGCTAATCCATCTGGCGGAAACTCCGCTTGTAGGAGATTCACAGATTGTTTCTTTTTTAGTTTGCTTGTAGGTTTAATGTTCAAGCCTTCTGGTGCTTCATTTGAGTTTTTATTTGGTTTGATATTTTTTGTAAGCTTTATGTTTAAACCGTCAGGCAAATTAGTAGCATCAGTTGCCAGTGGAGTACCCACTTTTATATTTTTTGGAATAGCAATGCCATCCGGAGGGGTAAGTGAATTTTCCGTAATTTCTTCTTCATCTGGTTTATCCAGGTTATCTTTGGTATTTTGTATTGTAGCTTGTAAGGCATCTGCACATGCTACTAAAAACTGAACTTGTTCTTTTATAGGGAGATTTTTTACAGGTTCGATACATGCTGCATACAACACCCCTTCATTTTTTCTCATAGGTATAACATTTAGATCCAATAGGTGTTTGTATTCTCTAACAAGTGGTTTTTCTATTTGCTCCAAAAATTTAGATTTCAGTTTGGGAAGGTTATAGTATTTGGACGCCCAATTTTTAAATTGCTCTGGATCAATGTTTCCTGTATTTAACGCCCAAATGAGTAAGGGAAGTTTTTTTGGATCTTTTTTCCATTCCTCTAGTTGAGTTTCACTTAATGGGAATCTGTCTGACCATTCGTAATTATCTAGTGTCATAGAATATAAAAAACGGTAATTTCTACCTTAAACTAGACTATAAAATTGGTAATTCTCAAAATAACACACATCAAGGTCTTCGCTAAAACTGAAAGTTGCCTAGGCGAAATGCAGTGCAAAGCACAAATGTAGCCAAGGTACTTTCAGTATTAGAGTTGCCCAGCGCTGGAACAAGATACTGATCCCGCCCCACAAGGTCTTCCGAACGAGGCAAAAAATAAGGAGGCTTCGCCTACTTTGGTTCAATTGGCTCACGGGATAAATCTTTATACTTTCCAATTGAAATAACCTCCCTGCGGTCGGTTTTTTTGCCGAATGGCTGTTTCCTGGTGAACCTCACAGCTGATCCCCTCTCAATAACACCGCCACATCCAAACAAGCTATAACTGGACCAAGGTTTGTACACCTAAAATGCTTGCAAGTTTTGGGAACACTTGCAAGTTTTGGTTTACTTATCTTTGTGGGTTTACCGATAGATATGACAGGTGAGTATAATTTTTTTATGTGAGGTAAAAAGATGAAAAAGATAAAAGCCTTTTTAAAGGATTTTATAAAAAATGAAGAAGCTCAGGGAGCTACTGAATATATTTTACTCTTGGTTGCCGTGGTAGCAGTGTTAGTGATTTTTAAAGATAAAATCATGGGGCTGTTAAAGGGTAAAATGGGTGATCTAGAAAATCAAATGGGTAAATTTGGTGATGGGTGATTTAGAAAATCAAATGAGTAAATTTGGTGAATGGTAATGGCTTTATAAGGTAATGTTGTATGACTACAGAGCTTGTAATACTACTTTTGTTGGCTACATTTATTTTAACGGGATTTCTAGGTGGAGATGGTCCTTTTAAAAGTGCTTTTATAAATTCTGGGCCAGTATTGGCTACTAGAATTGAAAGGCAACTAGATACAGGCAGCTTATTTCAAACCAAAGCTAAAAATCACACAGGTGAAGGCGATGGATTGGGCTGGAGCAAGCCCACAAAAGGGGATTTTGACTAATGGAACTTGCGGTGACAGTAATATTTCCATCAATTGTGCTAATGGTTGCGGTGGTGTTTGATCTTTTTTACAAAAAGTTTCCAAACTATTTGTTTATAACTTTTTTTATAATAGCATTCTGTTCACAAGTTTATGTGTCTGGACTCGCAGTCGGCCTAGGTGCATCTTTAGCTAGTTTAGTCACTATGTCCGCTTTGGGCCTTGTGCTTTGCTATATAGGCGCGTTAGGAGCTGGTGATGTAAAGCTCTTGTTTGTACTTTCTATTTTTATACCAGGCAAGATAATTGATGTTTTAATTTTATCCATTATTTGGGGTGGAATACTGGGGCTAGTGTCGGCTCTATTTCACGGTAAGCTGAAACAACTTGTTTTAAATATGAAGAACCTGATTATCTACAATGTAAAACCAGAAAAACAAAATTTATCCTTCATACCCTATACAGTTTGTTTTTTCCTGGCTTTTATAACCCACTCGTTTCTAGATCACAGAGGTGTCCTGTCATGGTAAGAAGAAAACTAAAAGCACAAAGTGGGCAGGTAACAGTAGAGACAGTTTTAATAGGTACCATAATTGCCGGCGTAATTGTGTTTGTATCCCAAAGTTTAAGAAGCTCATCCTGGCCAGGTATGATGATAAAAGAACCGTGGGGCAAGGTGTCTGGGATGGTTGAAAGTGGTGTTTGGGAAAAAAAAGGTCCAGCCGAAGCTAGAAAACTTCACCCAAACTTTAATATGAAACGAAGAGTATCACTAAGAGGAACCTTCGAATGAAAATGAAATCAATGACATGTGTAGAGCTGGGCAACCACTCGGCAACAAGGAAAGCAAAGCTTCCCTTTTCTGCCTCGTTTGGAAGACCTTTGAATAACAGGGGTTTTTTAGTATTTGATTTTATGTTTGCGTTCTTAATAGTCATAGGCATGTCTATGCTACTTTTGATTACAAACTATACCCTATCTATGATGGAAGTTGTACAATACATGACCTTTGCTTCATCTAGAAGTTACTATGCATCTGATATCTCAGAAGAAGAGCAGAAAAATTCTGCTACTGCTAAATTTGAAAGTCTAAGAGAACAAAACATCTTAAAAAATTTATTAAACAAAAATTTATTTGCCATATCAAGTACACATGGAGATCATTCAGCTCACTTCGAAGATGGAAACTCCACTGGTAGCGGAAACACCGCTGGTAGTGGCAACAACAAAAATTTAATAGGGACAAAGACAAGTGTTTCAGTCAAAGTACTATCCAAAGCACTACCTCTACTAGGCTCTGCTGGAAGTGAAGATGATTTTCAAACAACAGTTGTATCTCTACTAGGAAGGGAGCCATCTATGGAAGAGTGTATGTCTGCTATAAATAAAAAGGCAGAGCTAATACAGGGTTTGTATGGAGAGCTTGAAAGTTTCAAGGCTACTAGTATTTGGGATAATGGGTGTTAGATATGAAATATAATCAACAGGGTCTTGCTACAATAGAAGCCGTCATTTTAACGGTTGTCTTTATAGTTCTAACAAGTTTTGGACTTGGATTTTTCGGAGTAATCCACACTGGTATAGTGAATTCCATTTCAGCAAGACAGTATGCTTTTAACACATTTACTAATAGATCGAATCTTACATATCATAGAAATGAGCTTACCACAGAACCATCACAAAACCCAAAATATACGCCTTTTGGATTTAGGTTACATACTATAACAGATGAAAGTGATGAAGCTTTATATATTACACCTGCTAGAAATATTTCGGTAACCCAAAGTATAAATCAAAAACTAGCAAAAGATAAACCAGCTAATCATGAAACAGAAGAATTAACTTATGATTATAATACCAAAATTAAGTCAGATGATGGAGTAAGATTGGTGTGGGTAAGAACGGCATATGGAATATGTCTTAACGCAGACTGTGGCGAAAAAAAGAATGAGGAGGGAATATGAACTCTAATCCTACTAGAACATTAGCTATTTCCATAGGGGCAGGGGTATTTGCAATGTTCTTGGTCTATAGTTACTTGCAAGAACATAAGGCCGAATATGACAAATTATACGGAACAACTAAAAGAATTGTTGTGGCCTCTAAACCAATCTTAGAAATGAGTACAATCAATGATACCATGATAGAGTATATGGAAGTGCCGGTAAACTTTGTTCAACCAGGAGCAATGACAAATCCTGAGGAAGTAATCAGTATGATAGCTGGAGCACCAATACAAGAAGGTGAACAAATTTTATCAACTAAGCTTTTAACACCAGGGCCTATAACAGGATTATCAAATCAAATTGCACCAGAAAAAAGAGCAATCACCATACCCATAGATGATGTAAGAGGTGTTGCAAAACTACTTCGTCCTGGGGATAGAGTTGATATTCTAGCTGCAATAGAACGAAACAGAAGAACAGAAGTAAAAACAATTCTTCAAGATATCGTTGTGCTGGCAACAGGATTAAATATAACAAACAATATACCTAGAACTTTGGAACTAGATTCTTTAGGTAATGCACAAGCATTCAGAAACTTAAATGGAGACACTTCGTTTAGCACTGTGACCGTGGAAGTTACCCCCAAACAAGCTCAGGATATTATTTTGCTGCAAATACACTCTGGAGTATTTTTGGCTCTACGTAATAGGGCTGATAGATCTAAGAGAGTAACCTCACCTAGTACTGTGGATTCCATTTTAGGTAGATCAAGTGTAAGAAGACCTACTGCCATGAACACAAAAAAAGTTCCACTTAAACCTAAAACAAATCTTGCGAAAAACATAATGGTTGCTGGGTTATTTAGAGAGGTGAAATGAAAAAAGGATTTACTTTACTACTTTTAATTCTACTACTTTGTACTCCTGATCTGGCTCATACTAGATACAAGACAAAAAAAAGACAGTATATAAACTTGGTTGTGGGGCTTACGCAGGACTTCAAACTTCCTTACATGCCGTCTAAACCAAAATTTGAGGGTAACTTCAAAAATGTGGCTTCATTAAGGTACGCTGCTGATATTAAGACACTTAGATTTAACCCAAAAAAACCTGGAACTGCAACTTTAACCATACAAGATCAAAGAAACAGAGTAATAGCAGAGCTCTTTTTAACTGTTAGAACAAGTAGTTTGAATAAAATAGCTCAAGAGATAAAAGCTGTATTAGCAGATATAGAGGGTATAGATATAAAAATATTAAACAACAAAGTTGTTGTAGATGGACAGGTGCTTTTAAGTAAAGATGTAAATAGAGTTTATAATGTAATTTCACAATACGGAAACAAAGCTTCTTCCATAGTAACTTTAAGTCCTATTGCTCAAAAAAAATATGCAGAGTACATAGAGCGTGACATAAACAATCCTGCAATTCATGTCAGAAGTGTAAATGGAAAATTTATTATCGAAGGGGTTGCAAATAGCAAGGCTGAAAAACAAAGATCAGAGATTATAGCAAAAACATATACGCCTGATATAGTGGTGAATAAAGCAGAGTCTGATGGTTTGATAAAAAAAGTAAAAATTAGCCAAGTAATCAACTTGTTGGGTATAAAAAAAGCTCCTAAGAAAAAGCCTGGAAAAATGATTCAACTAGTTGTTCATTTTGTTGAGCTAAAAAAAGAGTACCAAAAAGGTTTTCGATTTAACTGGTCACCAGAAATAGGGGATAACTCAGGAATGCGGTTTGGTAATACAGCCAATGCAAGCTCTGGAATTTCCGGTATAATCTCATCGATAACAGGTACAATAAGTAACCTATTTCCAAAATTAAATTGGGCAAAACAACACGGTTATGCAAGAGTTTTACAGAGTTCAAGTGTAATAGTACAAGACGGAAAAAAAGGTGTCGTAGAATCTGTAACCCAAGTACCATATCAAGTATTAGGTGCGAACGGTGTCCCTGGAACCAACTTTGCTAAAGCAGGATTGGTGTCACATATCACCCCAAACCTTATGGGTGGAAAATCCGATAGTATAAAACTTGCTATAAACTTTAAAGTTAGTAATCTAATGGGCGTAACTCAAGCAGGGCCACTAATTTCAGAAAGAACTATTAATACAATAGTCGTTGTGAGAAGTAGAGAAAGTGCAGCTATTGGAGGTTTGGTTACCTCGCAGAGTAATACTGGATATAACAAAGCTCCAAAAGGTGGAAACAACCCACTGTTCTCATTGTATGCTTCAAAAGAGTTTAACAGAGACCAAAGTCAATTTGTTGTATTTATTACTCCCGTAATTAAAGCCTCTGCAAGTGAGGGATCTGAAAAAATAAAACAAAAATTTAGATTTAGGCAATAACCAAGGTCTTCCGAACTCGGCTAAAACAAGGTCAGCAAAAGCTGCCTTATTTTTTGGCTCGTTAGCCTCACCCTGGTGGAAACAGGCACTCGGCCAAAAGGCAAACAAGTTCACCTTATTGGCCTCATTAACCTCACCTTTAATTGTAAATTTATTATAACAGTAGTAATATCGAACGCGATATGCCTAGAGTTTTAATTTATTTAGGAGTTTTTGCACTACTTGGCTTTACTGCCAAACTGAATATTAGTGACGATGCGTTTAATGATATATCTTCTATTTTGAATACCAACGATAAATTGGAAGGTGATCATGCACTTAGACTGGTTGAATCCTTTAGTGCTGACTTAAAATCTGCTAAATCCTATAAAGAACATGTTATTGCAAAAGAAAAATTGATTCAATTTGGGAAGATAGTAAACCTAGAAAACAAAGAAACACTAATCTGCGAAGCTCTTCTTCAAGAAAGTAACGAACAATTAGTGCTTTATGATTTTTTTATAAGAGAAGTTTTATCGGAAGGACCCTGCAGGAGAAGTTTGATTTCAAATCAAGCGACTTACTTAAGGGAGTTTGAAGGCCAACTACTGGATATAGATTTGAATGGGAATATTAAAATTAATCCAAATAGTATAGATGAAGATAAAAAAATAAAAACAATTAAGAGTATAGATAACAAACAAAAGATATTTTATGGTCATGAATTTCCAAAAAATCATCTTGCTCTAACTTTTGATGATGGCCCTCATCATATTTACACTGAAATTGTGGTTGGTATCTTGGAGGCTTATGGAGCCAAAGGCTCATTTTTCATGGTAGGAAATAGAGTAGATAAACATAAAGAGATAGTTCAGGTAGTTGCTGAGAAGGGGAACATGGTAGGGTCTCATTCACTTGATCACCAGCATTTATCAGAAGTTAGTACAGATTTAGCTTTTGAAAATATAATAAATGGCCACAATTTAATAAAAGAGGCTTTGATAGCTACTCCAGAATTTTTTAAAAATATCTTTAGATTTCCATATGGATTAACTACGCCTGAACTACAAAGAAAAGTTTCAGATGCTGGCTTTAGTACATTTTTTTGGAATATTGATTCAAGGGATTGGAACACTTTGAATCCAAGAGAAATGAAGGACTCTATCATAAGATCAATAAAGAGAAAAGATAGAGGTTCAATACTACTACTACATGATTTTTATGTACAAACTGTGTTTGCACTACCATTGCTTTTAGAAGAATTGATAGAAATGGAAGAAATTACGCTGATAAGATTAGTGAATGGTGGTAGTGATGCAAATATTGTAATAGAATGAGCTGTGAGTTTTTCCCTGCGGGAGGCTTTGAATCCTATCGGCTTCACCGTTTATTATTATTTTAGGAAGGTTCGTGGCAACAGCTTTAACTTGGGGACGCTTCGCTTGAACCCCTCGTTAAAGCTATTGCCCCTCACCTATATCCTTACATTTATGATACGGTGTAATTTATAGTAGAGTTGGTGTGAGTATTTGTGATGGAATGAGCTGTGAGTTCCATAGCTGGGCAACCACTCGGCCAAAAAAGTTTCTTTGCTTCTCTTTGTGCTTTGCACGCCGCTACGCCAATCAACTTTTGTTGGCCTCATTGGAAGACCTTGATGAATATAATTGAATCATTCTAACTTGTTCAAGTTCGCTTGTACGCATATTTACTGTTCTATATCAGGTACTTTTATTTTAGATAGAGCATCTCCTATTTGATCTAAATCTTTTTTTATATTCTCGTCATCTGTGCTATCCATTCTAAAGTTTAAGTCTGATAGGTTTTCTTGTTCTACTCCATCTGGAACAAGCTCTTCTACTTCACTAAGAGATGGAAGATTTTTTATATTATTTAGCCCGAATATTTCTAAAAATTTGCTGGTGGTTTTATATAACATGGGTTTTCCTGGGAGGTCGCTCTTTCCACCAAACACAACCAGGCCTTTATCCATAAGTACCTTTATCAAATGACCTGAATCCACAGACCTTACCTCATCAATTCTGGCTTTTATACAGGGTCCTTCGTAAGCTATTACAGCTAAAACTTCCATAGCTTGAGTTGACAATTTAAATTGCTTGGTTTTGTTTATGTTTTTTAGAATCTCGCTGTTACCTTTTTTGGTTCTAAGTTGGTATTTACCGGATACATTACCTAAAAAAACGCCACGATCTTCTTGTTGTAAAATTAAATCATACTTTTCGATTAAATTTTTGGTATCTAGTTCAGGATCAATTAAGAGTACTGCCTTTTTTAATACATCGAAAGAAGTGGGTTTATCAGATGAAAATAGAATGCTCTCTATAACAGAGAGAGCCTTGGTCTCTTTCAATTTATCACTATCCATCAGCTTGAACCCCCTTATATCTGTCTAAATGAGATATAATACTACTACTTGGTACTTTTTTTGTCTTTATGTGTATATCAGAGTTATTGTTTCTTTGAAATAAAGATACAAATCCAAGTTTACTTAACTCTAAAACAGAAAGAAATGTTATTATCAACTTAGATTCACCTTCAGGTTTATGGAGTTCGCTAAAAGTCAAGCTCATGCCAGATACAAATTTTGATTTTAACTCCATGATTCTAGAATATATGCTCTGACCTGACTTTGCTATTACATGAACCTTGTTTTTAACTGAGTTTAAAAGTTTTTTATACGACTTAGTTAGATTAAATAAACTTCCTTCGTCTATATCCATCTCTGCTTTTCTACAAAACTCTTCTTTTGTGCCTCTTAGAAAAAAATCTCTTCCTACAATGTCTAGCTTTCTAAGTTCTGTCGCTGCTTGTTTGTACTTTTTGTAATCTAATAACTGTTGTACAAGCTGAGCTCTAGGATCTTCATATTCTTCGTCATCAGGAGGGTTTGGAAGTAGCATTTTAGATTTTATTTGTATTAAAGTTGCTGCCATAGCCACAAAATCACCAGCTATATCCAGGTTTAGGCCCTCTATAGTTTTTAACTCTTCCATATACTGACTGGTTATTTTTTGAATGGGTATGTCATAGATATTCATTTCTTCTTTTTTTATTAGATAGAGCAAAAGACTAAGAGGACCTTCAAATTGATCCAATTTGATTTTTACATCTAATTTTGTTTCTAAAGGTCTCATTTAACTACTCCAGATGAAAATGACATAGCAGATTTTACCTCTTTTAAAGTTTGGCTTGCTACATCTCTAGCTTTATTACAACCGTCTGTAATGATTTCATCAAGCTTACTGCTATGCAACATTTGCTTTTTTATTTCTCTGGGTTTTTCTATAAACTTCTCTATGTTAGAGGCCAGTATTTTTTTGCAATCTGAACATCCAATTTGTGCTTTTCTGCACTCTGTATTTATCTTACCTATTGAGTTTTGGGAAAATAGTTTGTGAAGGCTAAAAACAGAGCATACATCTGGGTTTCCTGGGTCTTTTCTATAAACCCTTTGAGGATCTGTGACCATCTGGTTACATAGTTTGGTAGTCTCTGATTTTTCTGGTATTAGAGGAAAAAAGTTGTTTTTAGATTTAGACATTTTGTTTCCATCAGTTCCTAAAAGTAGGGGGCTTGTGGTCAGAAGGGGTTTTGGTTCTTTTAAAATATTGGTTTTATAAATTCTATTAAATCTTCTTATTATTTGCCTTGAAATTTCAAGGTGGGGGACTTGGTCTCTGCCAACAGGTACCAATTCTCCCTTATAGATGGCAATATCAACGGTCTGAAGAACAGGGTAAGAGAATCTACCTAGGTTATGTGCATCTTTAGCTTTAAGTTCTTCTATTGAATCTTTCCAAGTAGTCACCCTTTCAAGCCATCCCATAGGAGTAAGGTTTGCTAGGATCATAAAAAGTTCCAGATGCTCCGGCACTCTGCTTTGAACAAATAGTACAGATTTAGTTGGGTCAAGTCCCATTGCTATCCATTCAGCAAACATCACTCTTATGTTGTTATCTATGGTATCAGATGTTTGATAGGAATCTGTCATTGCATGCCAGTCCATTGCACCAAAAAAACATTGGTGTGTGTCCTGTAATTCTATCCAATTTTTTAAAGCACCAAAATAATTCCCAATGTGCATTCGGCCAGTACTACGCATTCCACTCATAACTCGTTTCATAAAACCTCAACCAATTGGGATTAAAAAACCAGATGCCCAATTAACAGGGACAGTTAGGATAGTAAGTCCTTTTGTAATTACCAATAGAAAAAGTAACATTTGAGTTGCAAATTGATTTTGTTCCAAAAACATATTCACCCTATAAGGCAAAAACCTTCCAAGTATTTTCCCTCCATCAAGTGGATGGACAGGGATCAGGTTAAATATAGCTAGAAATAGATTTATAATAATAAAATATTTGAGCATCACAAAAATAGGTGTCGCAAAGGATAAATTCATAGGCAGAATTGTATACATCATCACAGATCCAACAAGAGCTAGAAACACATTAGACAAAGGGCCTGCTAGCGCTATCCAAAACATATCATTTTTTACATCCTGCAAGTTTCTAGAGTTTACGGGTACGGGTTTTGCCCATCCCAGCAAAGGCCAGTTTAACAAAATAGCCAAAGTTGGCATTACTATAGTACCCACTATATCAATATGAGCAGTGGGGTTTAAAGTGAGTCTACCCAACATATATGCAGTGTTATCCCCCTTTTTTCTAGCCACCAGAGCATGTGCACACTCATGAAATGATAGTGCAAATAAAAACGGGACCATAAAAAGGCCATACTTAACCATAATCTCCATCGCTATCAGGCTCCCTTAGCTTCTTTTTTTACAGTTTCTATAATATCTTTTAGATTGGTACCAGGCCCAAAAACTGCCTTAATCCCTGTGTTCAAGAGTTCTTTTTTGTCCTCATTAGGGATAATGCCACCCACAAAGATAGGTTTTTTTAATTTAATCTTTTTCATTTCCGCTTGTACAGCACTAACTAGAGGCATATGAGAACCAGAGTGAATTGAAATACCCACCACATCCACATCCTCTTGCATAGCAGCATTGGCAATATCATCTGGGGTCTGGTGTAACCCAGTATAAATAACCTCAAATCCAGCGTCCCTTAATGCACGCGCCACGACTTTTGCACCTCTATCATGTCCATCTAAACCGGGCTTTGCCATCAAAACTCTAAGTGGCCTTTTTTGCATGAAAGACATAGTACTATCAATCCAAGCCAGAGTAAACACTAACACCTCTTAGCTACTTTCATCTGTCACCCTACACTTGCCTGATCAGATCCGGGATCTGCCACTCAGGGAACTGATATCTGTATCAGGCGTAAAGGATCCGACACCTGCTGTGTTTTTAATTTTCCAAAAAATTTCCTCCCATCAAATGATTGTAAGGAGGAAATTTTTTATGAAAAAATTAAAAACATACCAAATAGCTAAAACATTCTACAACAACTCTAAAGTGTTATGCCTAAGAGGACCACTCAAAAATCAATTTCAAAGAGCTACCTTAAGCATTGTGCTAAATATTGCAGAGGGAAGTGCAAAAACGACCGCAGGGAGTTTATTTCAATTGGAAAATATAAAGGTTTATCCCGTGAGCCAATTGAACCAACCAACAGCAAAAGACAGAAAAAGATTTTACGCAATAAGTTTAGGATTGCTTAGAGAAACACAAGCTATACTGGACCTAATAGAACACAAAGAACTTATAAAAGAAGCAGATATACTGGGAGCTTTTCTATACAAACTATGGAAAAATACATAATCGGGGATCTGAGAGACAGGGAGCTGTTATCTGCATCCGACATCTGCAATCCAGGATCAGGGATTTTTTTATTTAATCAGTTACTCGGCTACCAGACTACCCGATCTCTTTGACATAACTGTTGTTGGTTGTGTTATTCTACCGGCCATGGAATTTTTATTTAATCCAAAAGAAGAACATAAACTTTTAAGAAGTACCGTATTTGATTTTAACAAAAACGAAGTAGAACCACAGGCCTTGGAGTATGACAGAAAAGAAGAATTTAACCTTCCTTTGTTTAGAAAGCTGGGTAGCCTCGGTCTGTTAGGTATCACAGCTCCAGAGCAATATGGTGGATCAGGTATGGATGCTATAAGTGCGGTAATAGCACATGAAGAATTATCTGTAAGTGATCCTGGATTATGCTTAGCCTATCTAGCGCACTCAATGTTATGTGTAAATAATATTGCTGTAAATGCAAGTCATGAACAAAAGCAGAGGTTTTTACCCAAACTCTGCTCTGGTGAGTGGGTAGGAGCAATGGCTATGTCAGAGCCAGATATGGGTACAGATGTTTTGGCCATGAAAACAAGGTGCACAAGCAATGGAGATAATTACATAATCAATGGAACAAAAATGTGGATCACAAATGGTTGTATTGATGAAGACAAAAATGCTGCAGATTGCGTGTTACTTTATGCAATAAATGACCAGAATAAAATTTGTACATTTGTAGTGACAAAAGGAATTCCAGGTTACTATGTAGGGCAAAAAATAAAAGATAAATTAGGTATGAGATCTTCTAACACAGCAGAACTAGTTTTTGAAAACTGCAGGGTTCCTAAAGAAAATTTAATAGGTACAGAAGGGGATTCAATAACTCATATGATGCGTAATCTAGAAATTGAAAGGCTCACCCTAGCAGCACAGGCAATAGGAATTTCTAAAAGATGTATCAACATTATGAACAAGTATGCCAGCGAAAGAAAATCATTTGATCATGAACTTAGACACTTTGGACAAATACAAAAACATATATCAGATAGCTATGCCCAGTATATGGCAGCTAAAACTTACCTTTATTCTGCTTCTACTAATTTTGATGTAAATAAAAACAATCGTCTTGATTCTGATGGAGTTAAACTATTTGCCACAACAGTATCAAAAAATATTGCAGATAGAGCCATTCAAGTATTAGGTGGCTATGGTTATGTAGGGGAGTATGTTGTAGAAAGACTTTGGAGAGATGCCAAACTTTTAGAAATTGGTGGTGGTACCATAGAAGCACATCAAAAAAATATTACCAGAGATCTAGAAGGGATTACTTTAGAATGAATCCCATAAGTTTCTTTAGCAAATGGACCAAAAAACTATATGACTGGGTATTAAGCCTAGCAAGCCATAGGTTTGCACTACCAGCGCTATGTGTTGTATCTCTAACAGAGGCCAGTGTTTTTTTGATACCACCAGATGTTCTACTTATTGCTATGGGGGCTGAGAGACCTAAAAAAGCTTTGAGATATGCATTTTACTGCACTCTTTTTTCTGTGATAGGGGCATTGCTTGGATATGTATTGGGAGCATTTGTTTGGAACTATATAGAAGGATATGTTTACACATTTTTATTTTCCAAAGAAAATGTTGAATTGGTAAAAGAGTTATTTCATAAAAATACATTCACCGCAGTACTCTTAGCTGCATTTACTCCAATACCATTTAAGGCGTTTACTATTATAGGTGGTACCCTGGGTGTGCCCTTAGTTCCTTTCATATTAGGATCAATTGTAGGTAGAAGCCTTAGATACTTTTTGATAGGTTTTTTATTTTTTATCTTTGGCCAAAGTGTAAAGGTTTATATAGAAAAACATTTCGAAAAAGCAACCTTAATAATTGGGGCTTTAATTATTTTGGGAGTTTTTTGTTATTACTTCTTTAAATAATATTTTTGACCTTAAATATTCTAATAACCCTAAGTTTGTTATTATTCCTGTGCCTTGGGAAGGTACTATTTCATACGGTACCGGAACAAGCAAAGCTCCTGAAGCTATAAGACAAGCAAGCTTTCAAATTGATCTCTATGACTATGACTTTGGGAGCCTAGAACATTTAGGTATAAATTATCTAGATGAAGATGTATTGATAAGGGAATTAAATAAGAAAGCAACAGATAAGGAAAACTTAAATGAATTAAGTGACAAACTAGAAACTTGTGTTTTCGAACTGTGTAAAAGTCAGAAGTCTTTTGTAATCTTGTTAGGAGGGGAGCACTCCATATCTCTTGGTGGATTTAAAAATACTCAAAGTAGGTATGGTGACTACTCTGTTTTACAGCTCGATGCACATATGGATTTGAGAAGAGCTTATCAAGGATATAGAGGCTCTCATG
>CBDANC010000005.1:0-2036 GCA_965197425.1 Bdellovibrionales bacterium | reverse complement strand
AGCTTTACTGTGTGGACAAAAAAGTTCGTGAAAAAAATACGGAAACAAGTAAGAGGATGCTTACAAAATTTGTATCAATCGGTAGCTATTTACCTGAAGTATGTACTTTTGGTACTCTTATAACGTCTACCAAACAATTTAGTCTTATAATCAGCAAAACTCTTTGCCAAAAAAATCCTTTACCTAGAGATTTTAGACTCTGTACCTAGATATTTGAGACTCCGTACCTAACTAATTGCAGGCTCATTCAAGTATAGCTAGCTTACTCTTCCAGCTACTACCATGGCAGCCATTAGAGTATCATAGGCAGCCCTAAGTCCTAGCGCCCATAGCGGGATCGTTGTGAATTCCAGGATGAATTGGGTGACATTTTGAAGTAAGTTTTGTGTTTGTGGCAATGCACAACTTTTTTCTATTCATGAAATTTAGTTAGTTAGAGATTAATTTGAAATTTTAGTTGGTTTTAGTTGATGGACTGTATGAAATTTTTGAATTTAGCTAGTTAGTTTAATTTCTGGTAACTAAATATAAATACAGCATACTAAAATACATTTTTCTTATAGTTTTGGTTAACCAGTGTTTTGGTTTGTGATAGAACTTCTACTATTAGTTATAGTATGTTCTTCAAGGCTATTATGAAATTTTTAGTTTTATTAGAGACTGAAAATTTAGTTGGTAATAGTTTCTTTGTTTTACTTTGTTACCAATTTTCCAGGGATTTGTGCCTTTATAATTGGCTTTAGCTCTACTGTGTGGACTAAGTCCGCGAAAACAATTCGGAAACAAGTAAGAGGATGCTTACAAAATTTGTATCAATCGGTAGCTATTCACCTGAAGTACGTACTTTTGGTACTCTTATATTGTCTACCAAAGTGTTTATCTTATAATAATCTGCAAAAGTCTTTGACAAAACGATCCTTCTTTACCTAGTGATTTTAGACTATGTACCCAGAGATTTGACGATCCTTTACCTAGAAATTGTAGACTTCATACATAAACAAGTAAGAGGATGCTTACAAAATTTGTATCAATCGGTAGCTATTCACCTGAAGTACGTACTTTTGGTACTCTTATAACGTCTACCAAAGTATTTAGTCTTATAATCTGCAAAACTCTTTGACCACACTCCCCAAAACGATCCTTTACCTAGATATTTTAGACTCTGTACCTAGAGATTTGAGACTCCGTACCTAAATAATTGCAGGCTCATTCAAGTATAGCTAGCTTACTATTCCAGCTATTACCACGGCAGCCATTAGAGTATCGTAGGCAGCCCTAAGTCTGAGCGCCTATAGAGGGATCCTTGTGAATTCCAGGATAAATTGGGTGACATTTTAAGGAAAACAGAAGTAAGTTTTGTGTCTTGTCATGTACTCTATTGTAGCAATGCACAACTTGGGCACAACTTGGTCCCACTGAAATTTTAGTTAGTTTTTTCCTATTCTGAAAGACTTTAGAGACTAATCTTAGATTTTAGTTGGTTTTAGTTGTTTTTTAAATGGACTGTATGAATTTTAGTTAGTTTAATTTCTGGTAACTAAATATAAATACAGCATACTAAAATACATTTTTCTTATAGTTTTGGTTAACCAGTGTTTTGGTTTGTGATAGAACTTCTACTATTAGTTATAAGTATGTTCTTCAAGGCTATTCTGAATTTTTTAGTTTTTTTAGAGACTAATCTGAAATTTTAGTTGGTAATAGTTTGTTTGTTTTTTAATGGACTGTAAGAATTTTAGTTAGTGTTAGTACTAAAAATAAATACAGCATACTAAAATATATTTCTAGTCTCTTAGTTTTGGATAACCAAAACAACATTGTTGCATGGGTATAACTTTATTAACAAAAGAAATAAAACCCAAAAATATTTTCTATCGAAATGAAGTGCAATATAGGGATGATGTGCCTACAAAAAGGAAGGTAGGGATGTGAGGTTACTAAGCTTATAACTTGCCTTACCTGCAACATCAATATCAATATTTTCTTTGTCCTAATTATCCAAATTGTTACCTGTGTACATGAAGAATTACAATACT
>CBDANC010000004.1:0-15070 GCA_965197425.1 Bdellovibrionales bacterium | reverse complement strand
GGCACTTGTGATAACAACCAACAAAATGGCTGCTCTGCTGGTACTGCTAATGATGGCGCAATAGCCGATACAAATACACATTATACATGGCACTGCGTAGGCGCAAATGGCGGCGCTACTGCTACAAATTGTCAAAAGGCAAAACCTATTAACGGTGCTTGTGATAACAACCAGCAAAATGGCTGCTCTGCTGGTACTGCTAATGACAACGCTATTGCAGATACAAATACTCATTATAGATGGTACTGCGTAGGTGCAAATGGCGGCACTACTGCTACAAATTGTCAAAAACTGATACCTATCGATGGCGTTTGTGATCAGAATCAAAGAAATGGTTGTTTTGCGGGCACTGCAAAGGCATCGCCAGATAATACACATTCCACCCTTTATCTATGGGTTTGTGAAGGTTTGCATGGAGGTAAAAATCAAAATTGTACCAGATTAAAAAGTATCATCGAAGGAGTTTGTGATAACAGCCAACGAAATGGCTGCAGCTCTGGGACTCCAGACGATGGCGCAATAGATGATACAGATACACATTATACATGGCTCTGTATGGGCGCAAATGGCGGTGCTACTGCTACAAATTGTCAAAAAGCAAAACCTGTTAACGGTGTTTGTAATAATGCTCAAAGAAATGGCTGCTCTGCCGGCACGGCAAATGATGCAGCCATAGCCGATACAAATACACATTATACATGGCATTGCATAGGCGTAAATGGCGGCGCTACTGCTACAGATTGCCAAAAAGCAAAACCACGAATAAATGGTTCTTGTAATCTGGGGCAAAGGAATGATTGCTCTGCTGGCACTCCAAAGCCACAGCCAGATGATGAGATAAATAACCATTATGTATGGCTTTGTGAAGGTTCAAATGGCGGCAAAACAGTAAAATGTTCCAAACGAAAATAACAGTCAACGAAATAGCTGCTCTGTTGGCAGAGCAAATGACTCAGCTATAGCTGATACAAGTACTCTTTAGTTTATCTGCTAGAGATTTGCGCAACAAAACCCCTCCTATATTTATAGTAGCCTTAAGATATTTAACCATCTACACCATTTTCTAGACAAGAATCTAATTGCGCTTGTAATACCTCTAACTCTTCTCTAACATCTTCTAATGAGATTTCACTTATAGTTCTCTCTAGAGAATATTGAGCTCTGTCCAGCATAAAAAAAACTTCTGCAGAAGGACTAATATCAAATCTAGAAACAGTTAGTTCAAATAAACTCTTATCTTCATAGAATCTAAATAAATCTGTAGTCCTAGATCTCTCAGAAATATAAGCTTGACATTGATCATTATCAGATTTAGTAACAACATTAAAAAAAGAACGGACATCTTGATAAAAAATTTCTAGTGATGTTTGATTATCAGCCCGAGATGAAGAATTGTTATCTTGGTAAGCTGACACTTTATATCCAGTCCAGATAGTTACACATAACAAAGGTAAAATAAATTTTATAACTCTTCTCCTTATTCAGTTTATTTATTGTATCTACTTGTGATAAATTATGTCCAATAAATGCCAAAAAATAGAAGATTATAAAACATAAATAACTTTAATAGCTTATAAGAAGGCTAGAGTTAAAAAAAAAGTGACACTTACTGTCCAAGTAGACCAAATTTATGAAAAAACAACATAATAGGTATGAAATTTTACATGGTTTTATGAAATGTGACTCATAAAATAAATCTTTATTTAGAGTCTTTTTGAAAATTACGGATTTTTTCTTTTGAAAAACCAGTAATTCTAGATACTTTTTCCACACTCATATCAGCTTTAAGCAGCTTTAATACCACCTCTTGCCTGCCTTCTTGTCGACCCTTCTGTAGGCCTTCTTGTTTCCATGTTTCGTAGTTTTTACGAACGATTTCTGCTATAGTTAAATCAAGTTCTTTCATGATATTCTCTCCTCCTAACTCTTCCATGACATCTTTTGAAACTTCCTCTAATAACCCCTTACACAAATCCTAAATTCCTTATCCATGAACTCAAGACAAAATAAATATGAAACTTTTACATAGTTTTATGAAATGTGACTCATAAAATAAATCTTTATTTAGAGTCTTTTTGAAAATTACGGATTTTTTCTTTTGAAAAACCAGTAATTCTAGATACTTTTTCCACACTCATATCAGCTTTAAGCAGCTTTAATACCACCTCTTGCCTTCCTTCTTGTCTTCCCTCTTGCCTGCCTTCTTGTCGACCCTTCTGTAGGCCTTCTTGTTTCCATGTTTCGTAGTTTTTACGAACGATTTCTGCTATAGTTAAATCAAGTTCTTTCATGATATTCTCTCCTCCTAACTCTTCCATGACATCTTTTGAAACTTCCTCTAATAATCCCTTTGCTAACTCTGGGTTGTATTGAAGAAGGTAACTCTTTATACATAATAGCACATTTATTATATATTCTTTTTCCTCTCCTTGTAAGTCCTTTTTTACTGATAGCAAAATCTTATATAATGCGGCTTTCTTCTCATCCAAACTCTTAAGCTTATTTAAAGACCAAATCTGCTCAAATGTGTATAAAATTGGCTTTATCCTCTTTATCGCATTATTTTCTATATCAAATTCAGATAAATTAAAAAAATAAGGAGTGAAGTTTATAAGATATTCAGAAATTCTCCCTAAATCTTTCTTTGAAAAAACTCCTCTAGAGACCCAATCCTTATGTAAAGAAAATGACGGGTTCCATTTTTTATGACCATGATAGAAAATAATAGTTAAAACTGGAGATAAAAAATCTTCCCTTTCATCATAATGCTTCTCCATTATCATGAATTGGTACTTTAGTAACTGTTGTATGACTTTTCTCTCTGGCCAACTCTTATGATCTATGATAAAAAAGATCTTAGCTTTCTTTTTAGATTTTTTAAGTTTTACATTTAACACTAAATCAACTCTTATCTCTAAATCTTTAACAACAATACTATTCTCAATCTTCAGAGTAGATAGATCAAGAAGGTGTAAGATAGATTGAGGTAAAATTGTTTCTAATAATGCTATTACCTCCTTGTTACCAGAAAAAAATCTTCTAAAAAATAAATCATGAGGATGTTCTCTTGAAAAACTCCTTTGTTGATCATTGTTATTGCGATGAACTGACATTAAAAAATACCCCTAACCTTTCGCAATCAATTGCAAAGTTCATCCAAAAATGACTTTGCAAGTCATGCTTTTTCCCACCTATCACATTACTGATGACTGAAAATAATATATGCAAAATATGTACCAATATTTTTAAGGCTAAAACACCAAATAAATAGACTTTTAAAAGTTTAAGGCTGGATATTGTCCTAACATTTGGACACAAGACTCTATTTTACGGATCTTAAATCAAATAAAAATAGGTTTAAAAAAGGTTCACTTTGAGCTTTAACTCGAAAAAGTTTAGGATTTCTAAGTCCTAATGAGTTTCATAGACAGAAGATGGTTCATTGAAGTCTTCATTCTTCCAATGTGACTTGATCTTCTATAATATAACAACAACAGTCTTTAATAACTAAAGCTTGATGTTTATGGCAAAGGATCGTTCTTCCGCAGAGCTTTAGCTCGAGGACTACGAGACTTTGCCATAAACATCAAAGCATATCTCTTTAAATAAAATAATTTACTTAATCTTTCATAACAATTAAAACTTGAATATTAACCTTAAAATGATACAACTTTTAAAAATATCTATAAACACAAAAGAGTTGCACTTGCGATTTGAAGTTACGAAATAATAAAGCCCTCGCGTTTCGCCATAACAATCTTCACGAAAATGATTTTCTTTTAAAAGACTACAAGCTATAAGATTTTCAAATGCAGCACCACGATCCTTGATAAGTCCCGTATCATAAAAATAATATTTAGGCTGCTTTAATAGTAATTTATTTATTTAGGACTGTCAAGACTACTTCGGATATCATTCCTAAAAAGACTAGACTATCTCGGAATCCACTCCTAAAAAGCCTCTATCATTTTATAGTCTTATGAGCAAGTACTCCTGTATCCTCCTTATTGATAATTACCTTAATAAAAAATCTTGAGATAAAAGTTAGAAAACTTGAAAAAGCTGTCTTTAAAAAGTATAAATAAAGACATGGTTTTAAGGTCAAGGTATAACTAATCTACACCTTTTACTTTCACAAACAACCTCTACAATAGAGCCATAATTCATATCTTTATATTTACTACAATCAACAGATCTTTTATTTTGTTTAACAAAAGCTAAGAAGTCATCTTCGTACTTTTTATGAGCTATTGCTGGCAACCCGCAAAAACTCTTTATTTTTACACAATCTGTACTTACTTCACATTCTGACCATTCTGGTTTTAATTCTTTCACTTGCCCTTCTGAACTTTGAGCAGACACTTTGTTATTTTGTTTTAATGATGAAGAACAAGATACAAAAATCACAATAAAAACAATAATAATAGTGACTTGATAAAATCTCGATATGATCTCTTTCACAAATACATCCTTATAAAGATTATTCTTACTATGATTATGTCCATATTTCAAATAGTTTTATTTTTTCTATTAAATAAAAATGGTAAATAACAAATTCCACTAAATAATGTGATTGTAGCCCCTATAGGCCAATAAAGTAAAAAGGATAATTCTAATCCTCCAAGTGTCATGATCATTGCTAAAGCAATTCCATAAAAGATCTGTTGATGCATTTTTTGAGTCAATCGTTTAGCTATTGCTGCTGGCAGAGAAAGTAAAGATAAAACCAAAACAATACCTACAAACTTCACCATCAGTATCACAGTGAAAGAGATCAATCCTAAAAGAAATAAATATGTCAAATGAGATGAACGCGCTAGATGCTTTAACCGGTCAAGATCAAAAACCATATTAGAAAATTTCTTAAAATAATAGATAATAAATCCTACTACACTCAAACTGCCTATACATAAAATAACAATATCTTGTTCATTAAGATGTTTTATGTTGCCAAACAAAACATGCATGATCTCTTCTCCATCATATCCTTTTTGATAGAGAAGGATCACTCCTAAGGCCATCCCTATGGACCAAATAATGTTCATAATCAATTCCTTGTTTTCAATATCTTTGATGCTGATAATACCTATAACAATGCCAACAAAAATCCCAAAAACAAGAATACAAATAAATTGATTCCAATCAAAATAAACAGCAATACCCACGGCTGCCAATATAGCATGAGAAACACTACCAATTAAGGAGCTTGTCCTACTTGCCAATACAAAAGGTCCCACAGCACCACTAAGAACAGATAAGGAAAGCCCTAAGAGTAGAATCATAATAAAAGAAAGCTCTGTAGGATCAGAGATATGCTCCACTATCTCACCTCATTTTAATGATCTATGAAATCTGACGGCTAGCTTCAACAAAAGATGAAAAAATGCCTTTACACTTACAGGTGTAAATGAGAAGTTTCTTGGTAAATAGACTGTAATAACCCTCAACATTTATTTTCCTATGGATACTTTTAGATTTCACTGTCTATAAACCTAAGTACTTTATTACATTTATTTTAATAATGTAAAGTTTTATATAAATTGGATTTTTAAAAATGCTGAATAAAAAAAAATTGCTTTTAAATTGGTATTTTCAAAATAGACGCAAGTTGCCATGGAGAGAAACACAAAAAAAAGCTCTAGACCCTTATAAAATCTGGATATCAGAAATCATGTTGCAACAAACAACTTCTGTGACTGTTATTCCCTACTATGAAACATTCTTCAAGAAGTTTCCTTTACTCCAAAGCCTTGCCACAGCCAATGAAAGTGATGTTTTAGAAGCTTGGAGCGGTTTAGGTTATTATACACGAGCTAAAAATATTCATAAAACAGCTCAAATTATCTTTAAAAAATATAAAGGTCATTTTCCAAAGACATGGCAAGAACTTATCGCGCTACCAGGAATAGGCCCCTACACAAGCAGAGCTATTGCAAGTTTTACTTTTGGACAAAAAATAGGAGTCCTAGACGGTAATGTGATTCGCTTTTTAGCTCGTTACCATCTCATCAAAGAAAAGTGGTGGACTACACAAGGACGTTCTCACTTTCAATCCCTTGCTGATCAATGGGCAAAAGACAATCAAGTAGCAGATATCAATCAAGCGCTCATAGAAATAGGCGCAAAAGTATGCTTGCCAAAATCTCCAACCTGCCACCTTTGCCCTCTACAAAAAACATGTAAAAGCTATCAACATCATCAAATAGGATCCGTGCCTTTAATGAGATTGCGACGTAAATCTGAGCCATGGCTTTGGAGACCTCTAATCTACTACCACCATCGCTATAAAAGCAAAGTCTTACTAGTAAAAAATCATCATTCTGCTTTTTTAAAAGGACAATGGATATGGCCTGGACAAATTCAAAAACTAAAAAATCCTCCTGAAGTTTTTGATTTCAAGCACACCATCACTCATCATAATATTTATGTGCAAATGCAAAAAAAATACTCTCAATCAGACGATTTTGACTTTGATACTACCCACAAACAATGGATTGATCTCTCTCAAATTAAAAAATACAGTCCAACAAGTCTTATTGCAAAGACGTTGTTTCACTCAAAATAAACCAGCCTCTGTATCACTAAAATGCCTCTCGCCTCTGGCGACTTTCTGGCATTGCCTCCAAACTGGCTCACGCCGTTTGGCAAATAAGGCAATGCCTAGAAAGCAGGATGCATTTTAGTAGGCAGGATGCCTTCGTTCTTTAATATAATGTTAAGGAAAATGGTCATTGCCTCATTTATCCACATGGGCAATCCTCAAAGAGGCTTGCCATCCGTTTATTTTTAGTAGAACAGATACCCCTCGTCGTTTAACAAAATGTTAATTCCCACGCAAGCTTCGCTTGCGCCGCTTCCTACATAAATCATCTTAGATGTACTCAACATACAATTTCTTACGATTTCCTTAACATGGTATTAAGAGATGAGAAGATCCTCCTTACTAAAAATGCTCAGGCTTTTTAGGTAGCCAGCATTTGAGAAGGCGATAGCCTTCGGCTGGCTGCCAAAAAGTGGCCAGAGGCTAGAGCATTTTTAGTGATTTATAGAGCAAGGAAATCGCTGAGAGTTTAGAGTTAAGAGTTGATATTTTAAGCCAAAGACGAGATCTTCCGCAGATTGATCGCTTACAAAGCGATTAATCGAGGACTTCGAGGATTGGCTTAAAACATCAAAGTCATTGCTTCAAAGATTTTTTCTCTGTTTTTTCTAAAAAAACAATCTTCTGTTTACTGGATTTTAGACCATTTTAAATCCACTCAACTCTTATTAAATAGGGTTTTTTCTGATTATATCTACTGGTTATATCCATTTTTTTCATTTTCTTCGGATTTTATAAATATTTTACATCAAATTGTACTTTCCAAAGTCTATAAAATTTGCTTAAATGAAATAAACTCAATACAAAAAACATCAAAAACTGAGGGAGAACAATGGAAAATAAAAAACAATCACAACATTACCTAAAAGCTTGTACATATTTATTCACATCATTTATCTTAATCTCTGCAGTCGCTTCTGCAGCACCAGATGCACCTAAACCCTCTGATCCAGAATCTAAAACATTTCAAACACTGAGGAGTGATGAAGGGTTTCTTTTCAGCCAATTAGATACCTCATGGTTTAACTCTCCCACACCAGAGGATAAAAAAAATATCCATCTCTTATTTAGGTCTCCAGTTGTTACAAACGGCTTTCAACCTATCATGACAGTAAGAGTAGATAAAAATGTCGGCACAGCTAAAAACATTAAGGAATATGTCGAGCAATGGATGGGAGACTATGCAAAGTTAGGCTACCGCGTTTTAGGATCAAGACCCTTTCAACACAAAAAAGAAGTTAGCTATGTTATAGATGTCAAAAATACAAAAACTGAAAAACAAGTGCGACAAGTTGTATTTTTCAAAAGAAGGGAGAAAGCTGTTATCCTAACTTGTATTGATAATGTCAGTTCATTCCAAAACTCTCTAAGAGAATGTAATAATATTATTCGATCTTTTGCATGGGACCAAACAACTGAAAACAAGCAGTTATAAGGCTACCCTCTCATCCAGCAAGTATTAAGTTTAAGTAGCAACCACTCCTTGGATTTCAGGGAGAGCTTGCTTTAAAAGCTTTTCTACTCCGCTCTTAAGAGTTGCTTGAGAGCTAGGACATCCACTACAAGCACCTCTCATCGCAACATACACAATGTGATCCTCGTATTTACTAAAAGTAATATCTCCTCCATCCATAGCTACAAAAGGACGAATATCTCTATTAATAATCGTTTTGATTTTTTGGACTTCCTCTGTATCTGAATCTAAGATATCTGACGTCCCATTAAACACAGATTCTTTTATGATAATAGGCTCTTCCGACTTTATATGATCTAAAAGCAATTGAGAGATAGGTTCTTGTAACAACTCCCAGTCTACCCAATCCTGTTTTGTGATAGAAACAAAGTTTTCTCCAATATAAACACAGCTTGCCCATGGAAATCCAAATATTTTAGAAGCTAGAGGAGAGGCATTTGCTGACAGACCATCCACAAACTCCACAGGCTCTTCAACAAGCTGTGTATTAAAAATAAACTTTTTAGCCTGAGGATTTGGTGTGCCTTGTATTTGAATTGTCACTTCATCTTTTTTCATACTTTAAAGTCCTTATCTAAAAGCCATCTGACAAAATCTTAAATTGTTATAAATAACTGCTTTTTCAGGCAAACAAGCAACAAAGCCCTTGAAATAGTTGCCAAACTGCCAGGTTTCTTAAGCAACGAAAATTTACCATTTCAGCTCTTAATGTGTTGTATAATGCAAAAACTTATTTTATTAGACCATTTTTACTTACTTTTATTATATGATACATCCATAAAGAACGCTAACTTTTACCATAAATTGCTCCTCATCTCAATTCTTATTTTTTAAATTTTTAAAAGCATGACTTCCTTACCTTTATACTCAGAAAAATGAAGAATACTCTTATTTTCTATTTTTTTATAAAATCTAGTAACTTAACAAACTGGAATCAGTTTAAGGGAACTGATCCTAAGATTGCCTTGGCTGCCAAAATCCCAGAGAAATAAAAATGGTCAGAGGCTCATCTTAAAAAGCCAGTTTATTTTAGGTAATATGAGCCCTAATCTATTTTAAGTAATTAAGTAAAATACCTACGTTTGGTCTAATGACATTTGATGAAAATACCCTTATTCTTAGATAAAGCAATGAGTAAAGAGGTGACTGTGTTCTTTGGAAGAAAAGTTTTGCTAAAAGCTCAATATTAGGCAATTGGAATACAGTCATCTTCTTTTTTTTTAATGCATTGTAATTCACTTTAAAAGACAATACCTATCAAATACTTTTTTCCATGACAGGTTTTATGAGTGATAACTTATAAGTGTATACAAGCTTCTCTATTAACTCAAAATAGTAAGATTATATACTGTAACTGAGTAAAAGATATTATAATTAACCTATTTTTGTTATTTAACCTTAACCTTAAAGTCTATTGAGGTTATGACTTTTGCATTTGAGAATGAAACCTAAAGACTTTTGCATTTGAGAATGAAACCTAAAGACTTTTGCATTTGAGAATGAAACCTAAAGACTTTTGCATTTGAGAATGAAACCTAAAGACTTTTGCATTTGAGAATGAAACCTAAAGACTTTTGCATTTGAGAATGAAACCTAAAGACTTTTGCATTTGAGAATGAAACCTAAAGACTTTTGCATTTGAGAATGAAACCTAAAGACTTTTGCATTTGAGAATGAAACCTAAAGACTTTTGCATTTGAGAATGAAACCTAAAGACTTTTGCATTTGAGAATGAAACCTAAAGACTTTTGCATTTGAGAATGAAACCTAAACCTTCTCAACAAATAGCTTATATTAGAAATGGCACGAGAATACCAGCGTGGAAATGATCTTAATTTAGAAAGTTTCATTATTTGGCTGCATTACAGTCATCCCATAGTGTACCATTACAATATTGACTCGATCCAGTACGTGGTTCGTTATAACACCTCCATTTATAATGTGTTGATGTATCTGGTGGATTATCACTGAAAATTCCTTCTATACAACCATTTGCTCTTGTAGCACACTGACCACAAATAAAATTAGTAACACGCTGACCTGCACTACCACATGCTATCATTTCAAAACACTCCCCATTGCCGCCACATGCAGGATCTGAACCCGGAGGACAACTACCTTGATGATCGTTGTAACATTCGTCATCAGTTCTATGAAGCCTATAATGAAGACCAGCTGCGACATTACAAGTCTGAGTAGGAAACTCAGGTTCTTCACACTGATTTTTCCATCTGTAACAACCACTACTATGATGATAACAATAATATTGATCAGGCATGACTGCCTCACATTCAGCCTTAGTTGCAAACTCAGTATCGCCAGTACATGTTTGTATCCCCAAAGAACAGCTGTCATTAGTTTCACAAACCTTAGTTCCTCCTCCTGAAGGCTCTTCTGCACAAGTCCAGTTATATTCTGATGTTGTATCTGCTGGAGAGGAATCGATGTAACCCTTTGCGCAACATGTTGTATTTTGGGTATTATGTAAAGAGTTACCGCCACAGGAAGGAGTAGGAGAAGAAGCGCAAGCGCATTTAGGTGGTGGATCAACAGGAAATGGAGCCGAGCACTCGGCTGCGCCAGTAGAACTACTGGGAGACTTTCTACAAGTCCAATTGCATTGTCTATTTGATGTTCCTTTAGGATCATCTCCTGGATGACCGTGGAAAAAACTACCTGGAGCACAACAACCTGCAGCACCATTGCTACCTGAGCGAGCACAGTTATTACATCCATCATCAGCACCATCAGCAGTACCGCATTCTGGTTGTTCTATTGGAGCTGTGCATGAAGCTTGGTCAGAACTATCAGCACTGGATTTTCTACAGGTCCAATTGCATTGATTAGTACCATCTGGTGGACCAGGGATGAAAACACCCTTACTGCAACAATCTGTATCATTACCGCTGCCATTACCAGCACAATTATTACATCCAGCACCTGTATTACATGCTGGTGTAGGGCAAGTTGAATTTCCAACTCTACAGGTTCCACATGCGCATATATCATGACAACATCCATTTCGATCTGTTTTCCCTTCATTTGTACCTCTACATTCCCAGCAATGTTTTTCTGATGTACTAGCAAGTTGATGAGGAGTACCTTCTCCACAAGTACCTGCATTTGTATCATGATCATAAGATCCACCTGCACACTTTCCGTCTGTAACATGACGACGACAATGATCAGGGTTATCTGCATAAGTTTGACCACAACAGTCACTACTTGGATTACATCCGCAAGTTGGACTATCACCCCCGTTGTTTTCACCCTTACATATCCATGTTGCAGGATTTGTAAGGCTTGAAGGCTCTGGAGTTCCTGGAGCGCAGCGTGGATCTGTATCTCCTACATGACCTGTATTGTCACCACACTTTCCCTTAATTGGAGGAGCAGGGCATGAATCATCACTTCCTGTAGCTGAAGCACATACCCCACCTTGTTTCTCTTGACCAGTAGTGCCTTTACATGTCCATGTTCCATCAGCTCTAGGAGGAGTTGATGGGTCTTCGTCCCCTTGCTTACACCAATTCCCATTACCATCACCACACACTCCTTTGAGTGCTGGTGGTGAACACTCTCCACAGCTTCCACTATCACTGCCTGTAGCTGAATTACATGCTCCATTACTGTCTAGACTGTAACCGTTTTCACCTTTACATATCCATGTTGTTCCTCCAGGTGGCTCTTGCTCTCCAGCAGCACATCCAGTGGCACTACAAGCTCCATCTACAGGAGCAGGACCACAACCTCCGCAAGTGCCACTACGACCTCCATCGCCTATACCTTCACATATCCACGTTCCATCTGGAGGAGATGGTTCTGTTTTCTTTCCAACTTCACATCCACTATCACTGCACTTTCCTTTTCTTGGACAAGGTTTATTAGGATCACTATCATCAGGAGCACTTTTTCCTCCTCCTATACCTAAGCATCTCCATTTTCCTTCAGGACTAGTAAGTGGAATCTTAGCTGGATTTGAAGTGCCACTAGAACATCCAGTCTTGCTGCACTCTCCATCGAGTGGACAAATGGGGCTATCACCTCCTTCACCTTCACATATATGTGTGCCATCATTATTCTTTTTCTCAGTTCCTTCTTCACACGGTTTGCCGCACTTTCCAACTATAGGTCTTGGAACACAAGAGAGATTTGAAGAATGACAACAACCTTCAGCCGACTCTCCATCTATACCTAAACAATTCCATTTTTGAGTAGCAAGAGTAGCCGCACTCATTGGAGTGTTTGGATCTAGACTTCCCTTAGTGCACCAATTCCCACCATCACCATCGCCACATTTTCCATCTAGAGGACAGTTATCATTACTTCCTCCATTTTGTGAATGCTTATCACCCTGACAACATTCACCACTGGTCGGATCGCAATCACCACAAATCTCACTATCATCTCCATCATTTTTACCTTCACATATCCATTTATTAGGATCAGTAGGGTTATCAGGATCTGGAGCTTCATCTCCAAGATCACATGGAGGGATACGAGGATCAGTACCGCTACCACATTCTCCATTCACTGGACATTTATCGTTGGTTCCTCCTCTTCCTAAGTCTGGATGTTCATCACCTGGTTTACAGTCAGGTCCAGGTGGTGGTCTTCCACAGCATTCTCCTGTATTACCATTACTAACAAATTCTTGAGTCTCTTTGCCACCTATAAGAGGGATTGTAATCCAATTATCAGAACCCCAAAGTTGTTGCGTATTGAGATATGCGCAAGTATTTGTTGTCCATATAAAAGTATCATCATCTGTACCTTTTTGACCATCAGCTCCATAACCATATCCGCTTTCTTTTGCTAAATATTCACAAGTGGGTCTACAAGTCCCATCACCAGCAAGCTCTCTAAATTGACATGATCCTACAGCTTGGCAACAAAGCTGCCCTGTACAGTTTCCTCCATCTGTGGCTGTACAACAAGCCTTCCCATGCCTATTAACACAATCAGAAGGGCAATGAGTTGGATTTGTTTGAAAAGTATCACCAAGATGGTCACAGCATCTTTCAGCTGATAAACAAATAGGAGAAGGATTGCATGAAGACCCTCTAGGATCACATTGCTCCTGAGATAAGTTCCCTCCACCTTCGTCCTTTGCGCTGCAACCTCCAACTGGCACTCCACACGTCCCAGAAAAAGTCCTAGGACAATCATTTGAGACAAGCCTATATTCATCTGTGCATCGAGTATCTATATTAACTGTACACGATGAGTTATTAACACTGCAAGTTCCAGCTGTACTTGGTTGAAAGCTTTGCCAGCTTGTACCTGCATTGGGATTACATGTTCCATTGACTGTTGTTGTACAAGACGAGCCAACTGTAGCGCAAGGCCCGTTACCAACACTACACCTCTTATTACCACCAACTAGTTGACATGTTCCTGTGTTAGTCCCACTACAAGGAACAGCAACAGCTCTGTATTCATCAATACCCACACATTGGGTATCTATAGTAGGATTACATGCTTCTGTGTAACTTGTTCCACTAAAACTACAAGTTCCAGCTCCAGAGTTATTGATCGTAGAAAATTGCCAACTGGTGTTTGAATTAGGAGTACATGTTCCTGTTACTGAAAAACTACAAGTATCAGGAAGTCCTTGTCTTTTACCTATGCAATAACTACTAGCGCCCGTCAAAGGACCCGGATTAGTTGCGTTACAAGGAAGGTCATAATGGCAATTGTAGAGTCCTAGATCAGAACAACCAGAGGCTCCATCTTGACTGCTACCACCCTTAGGATTTGTACATCCTGGAGAGCTAACTGGTGCATAACAACGATTTATAGCACAAATCTTATCTGGATGATTCTCACAACAGATATCTCCTGGCTCACATTGAACATTAGTGCAGTCTTCTGTCAGTGGAGTATAAACAGCCCACTCCAAATCTTCACAAGTTCCAGCTCCACCACAAACATGGTAATACTTACTGGACATCTCAATCGGATTACAACCATCATCATGATCAGGATTGCTACTTAACAGCTGGCAATCCAACTGACCACCATCACCATCTTCTCTCTCTCTATTGTCCATAAAATTATCATTACAATCGACAGAATAATGTTTTGGAAATTCTCCTGCAGTTGTCCTTGCAGGTAGCTCTGTTTGAATAGTGTAAGCACTTCCACTTGTATTTGTAAACCACTTACGAGGGTCATCCTGAAAATCCTTAGTTTCAAACAAGCTGGGTAAATCTGTATCCCACACTAAATCGTCAGTGTTGGTACTTATGCCGCAACTATCTTTGGGAGTAACTGTAATAGTTTGTCGACCTTGATCAGGCGCAGTCAATTCCCCTCCACAAAATGAAGTGCTAGCTGTAGGAGATGTAGAAGATACACCAATTCCATCTTCTTTTTGGCCTGTGACATCACACTCCTCTAATAAATTATGAATAAACTGATCATCTACATCAGATTTAAATTCTACTGTGTCTTGATTGCACTGAATCCATTTATCAGGATCTGCATCAGGAGGTATTACCCAATTGGTACGAGGCACTGTGTAATTACGATTGCCTACACCGCCGTCATCAGGTGTTCCCACAGCATCATTGATAATCATACTACTTTTTATCTCAGGCCTTTTAGCATCAATATAAAATTTAGAAACTGTTAATTGCTCTCTTAATTTATAGCCAGCCATAGAAAATTCAGCCACATTCAATTCATATCTTCTATCCACTGTCATATCAGTAATTTCATCGCAAGAACCTGACTACTTGTTAGCTCTGGCGCGTATGCCCAATTTTGTGAACCTGTAGGTTGAATATTATGACACCTTTGCCAACGACCTACTACCGAAGAACAACCACCGTAACTGTCATTTCCAAAAGACCTGCAATAAGAATTTACCTGACATAAAATCACTGTGCCTATCTGCTGACTCTCCTCTATAGGATTAAAATCTACTGTGACAGTAATATCATCAAAAAGATTGGGGTCATCAGTATCACAAGAAGTTAATTCTCCTGGTG
>CBDANC010000003.1:0-3827 GCA_965197425.1 Bdellovibrionales bacterium | reverse complement strand
CAAGCCTGTAGTCAACCTTGCAGAAGCGGGGTTGTAAGGTATATGTAATCTCCTTTCTATATAGCAAGTGTAGTACTTTTCAAGCTGCATGGGTGTGTGGTCAGTCATATGCAAGTTTTAGCCACAACCCTACTAAGTGTGCATAATATTAAATACTGATTATGCTGGACCCTTACAGCTGAAAGAATTTAATTTTAGCTACTTGTTTTTGAGGCAGTGATGTAGGGATGTAGCATCAGGCATTGACAAGCATCCTGACAGAACAGAAATTTATTTCAGATTGCAGATACAGGGTAATCGAAAGCTCATCCCTTGTTCCCGTACTTTTTAGAGAAGTGTTTAGCCATCCCTACATCTCTTTTTTTCATTTACTAGTAAATGGTTTTTTTGTTACTTGTTTCCGTACTTTTTTTTGCTAACCGTTACTGAGTTATCCATTAGAGGTACACAGGTAACAATTTGGATAATTATGACAAAGGAAAATTGATGTTGCAGGTAAGGCAAGTTATAAGCTTAGTAACCTCACATCCCTACCTTCCTTTTTGTAGGCACATCATCCCTATATTGAACTTCATTTCGATAGAAAATATTTTTGGGTGTTATTTCTTTTGTTAATAAAGTTATTTTGGTTAACCAAAACTAAGACTAGAAATATATTTTAGTATGCTGTATTTACTTTTAGTTCTAACACTAACTAAAATTCTTACAGTCCATTAAAAAACAAACAAACTATTACCAACTTTACACACAAAACTTACTTCAGTTTTCCTTAAAATGTCACCCAGTTCATCCTGGAATTCACAGGATCCCTCTATAGGCGCTCAGACTTAGTGCTGCGTACGATACTCTAATAGCTGCCCGGGTGATAGCTAGAATAGTAAGCTAACTATACTTGAATGAGACTGCGATTATTTATGTATGGAGTCTACAATATCTAGGTAAAGGATCGTCAAATCTCTAGGTACAGAGTCTAAAATCTCTAGGTAAAGGATCGTTTTGTCAAAGAGTTTGCCAGATTATAAGACTAAATACTTTGGTAGACGTTATAAGAGTACCAAAACTACGTACTTCAGGTGAATAGCTACCGATTGATAAAAATTTTGTAAGCATCCTTCTACTTGTTTATGTATGGAGTCTACAATTTCTAGGTAAAGGATCGTCAAATCTCTGGGTACATAGTCTAAAATCTCTAGACTAAAATTTCAGATTAGTCTCTAAAAAAACTAAAAATTTCAGAATAGCCTTGAAGAACATACTATAACTAATAGTAGAAGTTCTATCACAAACCAAAACACTGGTTAACCAAAACTATAAGAAAAATGTATTTTAGTATGCTGTATTTATATTTAGTTACCAGAAATTAAACTAACTAGCTAAAATTCATAAAATTCACACAGTCCATCAACTAAAACCAACTAAAATTTCAAATTAATCTCTAACTAACTAAATTTCATGAATAGAAAAAAGTTGTGCATTGCCACAAACACAAAACTTACTTCAAAATGTCACCCAATTCATCCTGGAATTCACAACGATCCCGCTATAGGCGCTAGGACTTAGGGCTGCCTATGATACTCTAATGGCTGCCATGGTAGTAGCTGGAATAGTAAGCTAGCTATACTTGAATGAGCCTGCAATTAGTTAGGTACGGAGTCTCAAATCTCTAGGTACAGAGTCTAAAATCGCTAGTGGAACCTAGAAAGGGACACTTTGGGACCAATATAAATTCAAGTGGTTTGTCCCCTTTATAGAGGTTGTCCTCTTTTAAGAGGTTTCGCATTATATTGATAGGGAGGGATAAATTTGGGGATTTGGTTTTGTCCATTGTGGAGAGGTATTTAATACAGTGTCCCTTTCTCGGAGGGTCCTTTTGGTTATAGACGTTATAAGAGTACCAAAAGTACGTACTTCAGGTGAATAGCTACCGATTGATACAAATTTTGTAAGCATCCTCTTACTTGTTTCCGTATTTTTTTCGCGGACTTTTTAGTCCACACAGTAAAGCAAAAGCCAATAATAAAGGGCACAATCTCAGGAAAATTGGTAACTAATGTATAAGTGATGTAGCGATCGCTTCAGTACACTCCGAGAAAACCCGTCTGAAGAATCTTATTATGATAATTATTATTATTACAAGTAACAGAAAAACCATTTACTAGTAAATGAAAAAAGGAGATGTAGGGATGGCTAAACACTTCTCTAAAAAGTACGGGAACAAGGGATGAGCTTTCGATTACCCTGTATCTGCAATCTGAAATCAATTTCTGTTCTGTCAGGATGCCTGTCAATGCCTGATGCTACATCCCTACATCACTGCCTCCAGAACCATCATCAATATTGTATTATCTTGAGTTGAATTAGGGCATTGAACATTAACAGACCTATAGTCAACCTTGCAGAAGCGGGGTTGTTGTAATATAGCAAGTGTAGTACTTTTAAAGCTGCATGGGTGTGTGGTCAGTCATATGCAAGTATTAGCCACAACCCTACTAAGTGTGCATAATATTAAATACTCATTTTGCTGGACCCTTACAGCTGAAAGAATTTAATTTTAGCTACTTGTTTTTGAGGCAGTGATGTAGGGATGTAGCATCAGGCATTGACAGGCATCCTGACAGAACAGAAATTGATTTCAGATTGCAGATACAGGGTAATCGAAAGCTCATCCCTTGTTCCCGTACTTTTTAGAGAAGTGTTTAGCCATCCCTACATCTCCTTTTTTCATTTACTAGTAAATGGTTTTTCTGTTACTTGTTTCCGTACTTTTTTTAGCTAACTGTTACCGAGTTATCCATTAGTATTGTAATTCTTCATGTACACAGGTAACAATTTGGATAATTAGGACAAAGAAAAATTGATATTGATGTTGCAGGTAAGGCAAGTTATAAGCTTAGTAACCTCACATCCCTACCTTCCTTTTTGTAGGCACATCATCCCTATATTGCACTTCATTTCGATAGAAAATATTTTTGGGTTTTATTTCTTTTGTTAATAAAGTTATACCCATGCAACAATGTTGTTTTGGTTATCCAAAACTAAGAGACTAGAAATATATTTTAGTATGCTGTATTTATTTTTAGTACTAACACTAACTAAAATTCTTACAGTCCATTAAAAAACAAACAAACTATTACCAACTAAAATTTCAGATTAGTCTCTAAAAAAACTAAAAATTTCAGAATAGCCTTGAAGAACATACTATAACTAATAGTAGAAGTTCTATCACAAACCAAAACACTGGTTAACCAAAACTATAAGAAAAATGTATTTTAGTATGCTGTATTTATATTTAGTTACCAGAAATTAAACTAACTAAAATTCATACAGTCCATTTAAAAAACAACTAAAACCAACTAAAATCTAAGATTAGTCTCTAAAAAAAAACTAAAATTTCAAATAGGAAAAACTTAAACTAACTAAAATTTCAGTGGGACCAAGTTGTGCCCAAGTTGTGCATTGCCACAATAACAAAACTTACTTTTGTTTTCCTTAAAATGTCACCCAATTTATCCTGGAATTCACAAGGATCCCTCTATAGGCGCTCAGACTTAGGGCTGCCTACGATACTCTAATGGCTGCCATGGTAGTAGCTGGAATAGTAAGCTAGCTATACTTGAATGAGCCTGCAATTAGTTAGGTACGGAGTCTCAAATCTCTAGGTACAGAGTCTAAAATCTCTAGGTAAAGGATCGTTTTGGCAAAGAGTTTTGCAGATTATAAGACTAAATACTTTGGTAGACGTTATAAGAGTACCAAAAGTACGTACTTCAGGTGAATAGCTACCGATTGATACAAATTTTGTAAGCATTCTGTTACTTGTTTCCGTT
>CBDANC010000002.1:0-2226 GCA_965197425.1 Bdellovibrionales bacterium | reverse complement strand
ATTTTTAGCTTTATTTTGTCAGGTGTTTTGTTTCTGTTTTTTTGGGACAGTAATTTTTTGGAACTTATAGATTCTTGCTAGAGAAGCTAAAAGTTATGTTTCCTTTTTCTACTGACACAGTTACCTTATGTCTGAATGTTTCTTGAGTAGGAGCTATATGCAAATCCAGCACTTTTAAAAATGGATGTCTTATAAAATCAGGTTCCATTCACTTTAACCGTTTTGATGCCGTAAGCGCATATATGCGCAAAATGGACCACTATGGACTTAGTGATTTTTAAAAAAATCAGTCATATATGTTAGCTCTCTAATTGTTGGTATGTACGTGCTCAGACCTTCTAGAAGTTAGGAAAAATAATTTTAGAACCACATGGAGGCGGTTGCTAAGGCCTAATTTTGTTTACAAAAGGAACGTTTAGTGAAAGAGATCGAGAAAGCTACCTACTTGGCCACAGACTCTAGGAGCGGCTATTTGACGACGGCTTCTACTTTAAATGAAAAAGAGAGATGTAGGGATGGCTAAACACTTCTCTAAAAAGTACGGGAACAAGGGATGAGCTTTCGATTACCCTGTATCTGCAATCTGAAATAAATTTCTGTTCTGTCAGGATGCCTGTCAATGCCTGATGCTACATCCCTACATCACTGCCTCCAGAACCATCATCAATATTGTATTATCTTGAGTTGAATTAGGGCATTCAACATTAAGTCAACCTTGCAGAAGCGGGGTTGTAAGGTATATGTAATCTCCTTTCTATATAGCAAGTGTAGTACTTTTAAAGCTGCATGGGTGTGTGGTCAGTCATATGGAAGTATTAGCCACAATCCTACTAAGTGTGCATAATATTAAATACTGATTATGCTGGACCCTTACAGCTGAAAGAATTTAATTTTAGCTACTTGTTTTTGAGGCAGTGATGTAGGGATGTAGCATCAGGCATTGACAGGCATCCTGACAGAACAGAAATTTATTTCAGATTGCAGATACAGGGTAATCGAAAGCTCATCCCTTGTTCCCGTACTTTTTAGAGAAGTGTTTAGCCATCCCTACATCTCTCTTTTTCATTTACTAGTAAATGGTTTTTCTGTTACTTGTTTCCGTACATTTTTTTAGCTAACTGTTACAGAGTTATCCATTAGATGTACACAGGTAACAATTTGGAATCATGACAAAGGAAAATTGATATTGATGTTGCAGGTAAGGCAAGTTATAAGCTTAGTAACCTCACATCCCTACCTTCCTTTTTGTAGGCACATCATCCCTATATTGAATTTCATTTCGATAGAAAATATTTTTGGGTGTTATTTCTTTTGTTAATAAAGTTATACCCATGCAACAATGTTGTTTTAGGTAACCAAAACTAAGACTACAAATATATTTTAGTATGCTGTATTTACTTTTAGTACTAACACTAACTAAAATTCTTACATTCCATTAAAAAACAAACAAACTATTACCAACTTTACAAACAAAACTTACTTCAGTTTTCCTTAAAATGTCACCAAGTTATCCTGGAATTCACAGGATCCCTCTATAGGCGCTCAAACTTAGTGCTGCGTACGATACTCTAATAGCTGCCCGGGTAATAGCTAGAATAGTAAGCTAACTATACTTGAATGAGACTGCGATTATTATGTATGGAGTCTACAATTTCTAGGTAAAGGATCGTCAAATCTCTGGGTACATAGTCTAAAATCTCTAGGTAAAGGATCGTTTTGTCAAAGACTTTTGCAGATTATTATAAGACTAAACACTTTGGTAGACGTTATAAGAGTACCAAAAGTACGTACTTCAGGTGAATAGCTACCGATTGATACAAATTTTGTAAGCATCCTCTTACTTGTTTATGTATGAGTCTACAATTTCTAGGTAAAGGATCGTCAAATCTCTGGGTACATAGTCTAAAATCACTAGGTAAAGGATCGTTTTGTCAAAGACTTTTGCAGATTATTATAAGATAAACACTTTGGTAGACGTTATAAGAGTACCAAAAGTACGTACTTCAGGTGAATAGCTACCGATTGATACAAATTTTGTAAGCATCCTCTTACTTGTTTCCGAATTGTTTTCGCGGACTTTTTAGTCCACACAGTAAAGCTAAAGCCAATTATCAAAGATCAAATCCCAGGAAAATTGGTAACTAGTGGTATAAGTGATGTAGCGACCGCTTCAGTACACTCAGAGAAAACCTGGGCGAAGAAGTGGATTATGATAATTATTATTAT
>CBDANC010000001.1:0-12026 GCA_965197425.1 Bdellovibrionales bacterium | reverse complement strand
TAAAAGTTGTACAGGCTAGACAGCTATTACCACTCTTTCTGTAGCCAGATTGGCAGGAGAAGCAGGTATTTATACTTTGTCCATTATGAGAACATCTCCATTTATATGTACTTGTGGTATCAGTAACAGCTGAGTCATTAGCAGTACCGGGGTTACAAGTGTTTCGATTTGTACCACAAACTGGTCCTTGTGTTCGGACACATGAGTTACTACTTTGTGTATAGCCACTATTACAAGCCCAGCTATAACATCCATTACTATCAGCACTACATGTTGAGTTACTAGGATTAGACCTGTCACATGAACTAAAAGTTGTACAGGCTAGACAGCTATTACCACTCTTTCTGTAGCCAGATTGGCAGGAGAAGCAGGTATTTATACTTTGTCCATTATGAGAACATCTCCATTTATATGTACTTGTGGTATCAGTAACAGCTGAGTCATTAGCAGTACCGGGGTTACAAGTGTTTCGATTTGTACCACAAACTGGTCCTGGTGCTCGGACACATGAATTACCACTTCTTTGGTAACCTGTGTTACAAGCCCAGCTATAACATGCGTTACTATCTGCACTACATGTTGAGTTTGTCGGTTTACTGCTATCACATGAACTGGAAGTTGTACAAGCTACGCAGCTATTACCACTTTTTCGGTAACCGCTGTTACAAGACCAGCTATAACATCCATTACTATCTGTGCTACAAGTAGAGTTTGCTGGTTTACTGTTATCACATGAATTAGAAGTTGTACAGAGTACACAATTATTAACACTTTTGCGATAATCAGTATCACATGTCCAAGCATAACATCCATTGCCTTGTGAGCTACATGTTGAGTTATTAGGATTCGCAGAGTTACATGCGCTTGATGAAGTATACTGTCCACTTGGACAAGAGCCTGTCCTTTGATAACATCCATTAGTTTGCTGTTGACTAGGTTTGATATGCTGGTTTGCCACTGTTGCATGCGCTTGATGAAGTATACTGCCCACTTGGACACGAGCCTGTTCTTTGATAACATCCATTAGTTTGCTGTTGACAGGTTTGATATGCTGGTTTGCCACTATTGCATGCACTTGATGAAGTGTACTGCCTACTTAGACATGAGCTACTACAAGTGTCTGATGATGTGTAACCACTTTTAGTAGTCCAAGTCCACCGATGAAGGGTTGGAGTATCACTTGGTGTTTGGCTGGCACTGCAAGTGTTGCCACATCCATTAACTACAGAGTTGTTACAAGTACAGCTTGATGGAGAAGGGGGAACACATGAATTGCCACTTTTTGAGTACCCTATGTCACAAGACCAGCTATAACATCCATTACTGTCTACTCGACACGTTGAGTTTGTAGGGTTACTGCTATTACATGAAGTAGAAGTAGAACAATTAGGTATTGCTTTTTGACAATTTGTAACAGTGTTGCCGGTAGGTGTGCCAGATCCTGGGCAATGCCAACGATCAAACCCACCACTAGCAGTTTTATTAGTAGCTGCTGTTGATGATGAACAATCATATTTCACATTATTATTACACTGACCATTTTCTGTTGTGGATTTTGCTTTTTGACAATTTGTAGCAGTATTGCCTCCGTCTGAACCTACACAGTGCCATTTGTAAAGAGTGTTTGTGTCTGCTATGGCATTGGAGTTTGCAGTTCCAGTGGAGCAACCATTTCTAACAGCATTATTACAGACTCCATTAACTGATTTTGTTTTTTGACAATTTGTAACAGTGTTGCCACCGTTTGAACCTACACAGTGCCATTTGTAAAGAGTGCTTGTATCTGCGATAGCATTGTCATTTGCGGTTCCTTTAGAGCATCCATTTCTAACAGCATTATTACAGACTCCATTAACTGGAGGAGAACTTGTAGTTGGTTGTGTAACTGAAGGAGTTGTAACTGATTGACAATTTGTAACAGTGTTGCCACCGTTTGAACCTACACAGTGCCATTTGTAAAGAGTGCTTGTATCTGCGATAGCATTGTCATTTGCGGTTCCTTTAGAGCATCCATTTCTAACAGTATTATTACAGACTCCATTAACTGGAGGAGAACTTGTAGTTGGTTGTGTAACTGAAGGAGTTGTAACTGAAGGAGTTGTAACTGATGTAGCTGTGACTAATGGCGTTGTAGTTGTAGTTGTAGCCACTGGATCAAATTCAAACTCACTTCTGGATTCTTGAGATCCTTGTTCACCTTCACTTGCGACTGGACATACATGTGATCCAACTCTCTCATTAATAGGTCCAAAGTAGCAATAATCACTATCTTCTTCGCAATAATAATAATAAATTTGTAAAGAAGATTGACCTTGACTGTTAGATGCAAAAAGAGTGATTGTTCCTTTTATACAATCTGTACCTGAGCTTGCAGGGATTTCTATCATCTCTCCACTACAATTAAAATTAACTTTACTACTATTATTAGCTCGATATTGGCAAGTATCTGCATTAAGCACTTCTATTTGTACAAAACGAGTTGTATCTGATCTTTCATATTTATAAATGTGATTGTTTTCTAATATTACGGGTATGTTATTTGTACCATCTGTGAAATTTAATGGATTGAAATAAGGTATTAGGTTTGAAGAGATAGTGACTTCTTTTTTTCTATAAGTTAGACATCCAGCCTTTTCAGCATCAGAGCTTACAGCAGAAACTTCAATTAGCAATGTTCCAGAGCTTTCTTCAGAGAGGTCTATTTCTAATGTATCTACATCTGTCTCGTTTGTTGCAGTTTCTCCTGAAGGAAGTTTAGCTTTCCATTGGATAGAAGAGAAGTTTGTGCTATCTTTCAAGGCAAATGTAATAGCGTCGGATGCACCAGCTTTGAAAGAAGCTGCGCTATCTGATGAGAGTTCTATTTCTAAAATATCATTGAGTGAGCAAGAATCTCCAACTACAAATCTTTTACTAGCTCTTGTTTTAAAGGCATTTGATTGATAGGCGTTGGCAGATACATCATAAGCCCCCAATCCTGAGGAAAACTTTGTTTGATATTTATCTGCTGTTGTTGAGGTTGTTACGATAGGATCAAAGCCTCTTTGGATCGACCACTTGTAATTGTCGGAAACTGGATCAGCATTGAGGAATTGTAGTTTTATATCTGTATCAGCCGGAAGGAGACGGTCTTCTTTAGCGGAACCATCTGTAGAGTCTATTTCAATGATTTGTCCTGTTTTATAGGTGACTTCTGCAGAGTTTGAGTCTCCTGATGATATATCTATATCGGTTGTTCTACAATTTTGAAAAGAAAGTAGAAAGATAGGGATAAAAGCGGTTAAAATGTATAGGATGTTTAAATATGTAGGATTTGTATTTCTAAAAAAAAGAAATACATTTTTTTTTAGCTTATTATGAATCTTAGAATATCGAAACTTCTTCAAAGCCTTAAATCCCTAACATTCTTTTTTGTTTGTTTTTGATATATGAATCTTATAGTAGTTCTTCGGTTAAACTCTTAAATAACATTAGGGAAAATGTCTTATTTTCGCACAAAACTAAGGTTGTTAATTTCTTGGACAACAAAGTTCACTTAATAAGAAGATTAAGCGCAAGGGTTTTTAGTGAAGTGTAACGACAAAATCCGTCAGTATTTTTACAGAAAATGTCTCTTTTAGAGAATAATATATTGTAAAAATAAATATAAAATAGAAATAAAACAGGTTTTGGCAAGTATCTTAAGAGTTATTCAAGTTGGCAAGGAACTTGCTAGTAATAAAGCATATTGAAGTAGAACGTTAATTCAAGGAGCGTGTATCATGAATAAAAACATGTATATTACTGAGAAGGTTTTCCGATTTCTCTCCCTTTCTATAGTAGGAATAGCTTTTAATATTGCCATATCTTATACAGCAAACGTATCAAAAGAGATGGCTTCTACTAAGTTATTGGATAATAAAGTGGAGTCGGTTCAAGCTTTATCTATGAAAACAAATAGTAATTTACCACTTGCAGAACTTAAATTTTAGTTTTCCATTAAGTTATCTTCTGTTGTGTCGTCTGGACTTTCTTCAAAGAATTCTGGAAACCAAGACGAGATTAAAGAAGAACTTTCTGGAAGCAAAATAGTTCTTGAAAGTTCCCAAATTGTGTTTCCATTGTCAGACATAAGATTATATTGAATATAAACCCCTTCTTGTTTTTCTGTGTTTTCAAATCCATCTTCTTGCCAAACATCTAATAAAACTTCTAATTTCAAATTACCCTTTGAATTTGTATTAAAAGGAGGTCTACCTCCTTCTATAAGATCTGTTGCCTCTTGATTAAGAGGTTGTATGGAGACAGTTTTTACATTTTTCAATTCATCAGGTAAATTTTTATTTTCTTGTAATAGTTGAACGTCATCTGCCCAAAGTTTAAAGAATAGATCAGATTTATCAGGAATTATAAAGATATCCCATATTACAAGGCCAAAAACTACAATTAAAATTAAGCCAATCACTTGTTTTGTTTTTGTTACTTTTTTCATACCCACCTCTATTAGTAGTTTTATGACCTTGGTGCTTTAAAGATAAATACTGTTATCTGTTTTTAAAATTATTACCAAGGGTTTATGGCAGAAGTTCTTGCTAGCTAGCAGGCACCCCCGAGCATTGCACCTTTAGTAATTTTATGAACTTATTATAGAATCAAACATTTTCTTAGAACCTCTACCTCATAATGCTCTGGCCTGAAGGCTAGCTCAAATTTCTGCCACAAACCTCTATGAAAATTTCCCTTACTAATACATACACTATTATGATCTATAATTACTTGTCATTATTTCTTTGCAATATGATGTAATTTCCTTATTAACATTTAGTTTATCACATAATACATTAAGTAGATTATTTAATGCATTTTTATCTCCAGTAACCATTTCATAAAAAGACATACCATCTATTTTATACAATTCTTTCTTACTTCCTAATTTTTTCAGAGATTCTTTATAGCTTTCAGTTTTTTTAGGAAGAATTACTACAAGGTAACCTTTCCAACAACCTCTTTTTAGTTCAAGTGCTGTTTTTAACTTATTATAAACGTTATCTTTATTATCTTTATTCATTGTGTTGTGCTTATTTTTGATCTCTGCTAATATTTTTTTTTCTAGGTTTTCAAGATCATAACCTGAATCATAATTTTCCCACCCACTAACAGAGCCCAAAATATTTTGATGAAAAGTTCCAATTGCATTAGACATTCCTCTAAGTGCTGAATTTTTATCTTGCAGTTCTAATAGATCTGATTTTTGTTTTATTTCAAAAGTGTTTGTAATTAGTAAGGAATGAAAAGGATCAATTTTATTCTTTTCTTGATTGGCTTTGACATTTTTCAATGCCTTTTTTGTTCTCTTACAAAGAGTGTCTATAGCACTATCGAGATCTTTTTCAGAAATCCATTGTAAGCTGTTCATTTTTTCCCCTCTCTTGAGAGATTATATAATCAGGGTTGATTTCAATGGCAATGGGGATGCGCTGCAAGCTGGATGCAACTTTAAATGTTGTTCCACTGCCAGAAAAAGGATCTAAAACTACATCACCTTTATCGGTAAAAAGTTTGATAAAAAACTCTGGCAGCCATTCTGGAAAGGCAGCACTATGCCCTGTATTGTGACAGACAGGTGGTTTATGTAAGACATTTGAAGGATAAACAGAGTCTTTACCCTCCCATGCAGAGATGCGACGGCCAATTTTTGATTGAGTTGCAGAATCCATGCGACGTCTATCATTTTGGCTCATGTTTTTTAAACGAGCATTTGTCCAACCACCAATAGGTATACGTACGGCATTCTGTCTCATTTTAAAATCTTTGGTCTTACTAAAATGAAGTAGCCTTTCCCATGAATCACGGAAGCGGTACTTCCACTTACCTGGTGCGGCTGTTGTTTTATGCCATATATACTCTTCTACCCATCTAAATCCAACCTGTCTTTTAAGTGCTAAAATCAGTTCAATCACGTAAGGATGCCTTTCTCCTTCTACAGCTTTTTCTTTGATATTTAACACAAAAGATCCAGAAGGTTTTAAAATGCGGTGCATTTCTTTTGCTCTTTGAACAAACCAATCTGAATAATCATCAGGAGAGATACCTCCATAAGTGTGCCGGCGAGCATCTGCGTAAGGAGGTGATGTTACAATAAGATCAACGCAATCCTTTGGCATCCTGCGCATAATATCAAGACAATCACCATTGTGGATCTTATTTTGCCATTTTATAGGCTCATTATATATGTTAATAGTTTTTTGAGTCATATTATTGTCTTTTGAGGGAAAATGTATTTACATTGTTTTTTGGTTTATGTATAAGTTTTATTTCATTTATCATAAATAATGCTATGCATTGTCAATGAAACAAATAAAAGATCATATCTTAAGGGATATATTATGATTCTATCTGATAGAACTATAAAAAAGATGATTGAAAATAAGGAGCTTATTGCTGAGCCTCTCTGCAAGGAGTCTTTGCAGTCGGCGTCTTTAGATTGCCGTTTAGGAAACCACTTTTTGAAATTTAAAAAAAATCAATCAGTTATTGGTTTATCAGACAAATGTGAATATGAAGAAGTGCAAGCACAATCAATCATAATAGAACCCCATTCCTTTTTGCTGGCTACAACAATGGAATATATTGGATTACCTAACTATATTACGTCTTTTGTGGAAGGTAGAAGTTCTATAGGACGTATTGGATTGTTTATTCAAAACGCAGGATGGATTGACCCTGGATTTAAGGGGCATATTACTTTAGAGCTTTATAATGCAAATAATTTACCTATAAGACTTACGGCAGGTCGACGTATTTGCCAGCTTGTTTTTTGTAAAATGGACCTGCCTTCTCAAGCACCTTATAAAGGAAAATATCAAGGACAAACCAAGGCCACAGGATCTAAAATCTTTGAAGATAAAGATCTAAAGCACAACTAAAATATGGTTCATAACAAGCTCTCTTTTTTCCGGGATCCGGCAAACTGGCACTCTGGCAAACCGTACCCGGAATCAAACTGTCTGGCACCTGTAATTTTAATTTTTGCACCTTAATCTTATTTCACTCAAAATAAATCAACCTCTCGAGGTGAACCTCTGGTTGTTTTTGGACAGCCAGCTTGACGATTGACATCGTCAATAAAATGCTGGCTGCCTCAAAAATTCATTTATTTTGAGTAGGGTAGATACTCCTTATTTTTATATCATGTTAGGGAAAAATATTTTTTCTTCCAATTCTAAGCCCTAACGGGTTTTATAAAGGATGAAATTTTCCTTAACATGGTGTTAAACAACGAAAAGTATCTCCTTCCTAAAAAATAAACAGATGGCAAGCCTCTTTGAGGATTGCCCATGTGGATAAATGAGGTAGTCAGCGTTTTCTTGAAGACGTGAGTCTTCAGGCTGACTACCCAAAAGTGGTCAGAGGCTCGCCTCGAGAGACCAGTTTATTTTTAGTGATAAAGTACATGTGTATATGTTATACTCAAAAATCAAAAGATGCGAAAGCAAACATCTTACCTTCCTATTCCAACTTTTTGATGAATAACACTAGCAGGAGCTCTAACTGGAGTTCTGTTTGGATTTATCACTCTATTAACTCTATTATAAGATAGAATTGCAGATGCAGGTATAGTTATGTCTACTTGCTTTCCTGTGGTAATTTGTTGATAAGCTTGAAGCAGCTTTGAACACTCAACACTTATAAGGGTTTGATCTGTCTGAATCTGATAGACCCCCTCATTATAAGACTTGACCTTTCCATGAACATCAACAGTAGCACCACCAAAACTATTGGTTAATGGAAAGACTAAAAGAGAAGAAAAAAACACTATGTTAGTTATTCTTTTAAATTTTGATTTCATTATAATACTCCTTAAAATAAAACGTTTAATAACTTTACATAAATATTAATTAGAAACTATATTATGTATACTTATAGAGATGATTTTATTAGCTATCGGCTGTTTTAAGAAAAAGATGAATAAAAAATACTGAAACTTGAGAAGTTGAAGAATTAAATTTGGATTTTTTAGAAATTATATATTTATACAACACAAAAAAGATAAACCCTCAATAAGTAATTATGAGGATTATATACATTAAATTGATGATAAAATCAAGTACATTTTGAAATAAACTTCTTTTTTCCACTAAAAATGAAATAGCCTCTGGCTATTTTTGGGCAGCCAGCCTGAAGACTTACATCTTCAAGAAAATGCTGACTGCCTCAAAAAAATTGTTCATTTTTAGTAAGGAAACTCTTCTCATTATTAACAATATGTTAGGGAAATCCTACATAAACACCGTTTTTTATAACTACTTATGGGTTTGTTGCATAAACATCAAATTTGAATTTATAGAGATAGAGCCTATAGTAGGCTTTTGATCTAGTTGTGGCGAGAGGCTAGCGGCTCAGGAAATAAAATTTTCTTAAACTATTTTATTCTATTGTAACTTCATAAAATAACAGAAATACAAGGTACGGGGGCCTTCTAAGGCCTATGGAAGATACCTGCCATAATTCTCTAGTTTTTACATACATATTCCTTAAATCTTTTTGCAACAAGGCCATTCCTTATTATAAATTGAGATGAATTGAGAACTTAACCAGAGGTGGCAAGGGCAAGTCGTCCGTCTTTCTTTGAAAGTTCTGACTTTAGTGTTCTATGTTGAGATAGATGAGGATCTTTTTGAAAAAGCTCGTGAGCTGCTCTATGAGCTTGTAGGAGAATGTCTTTATCTCTTATGATATTTGCCATTTTAAAACCATCAATCCCAGATTGACGTGTTCCTAAAACATCACCAGGCCCTCTAAGTTCTAGATCTTTATCAGCTATTTGAAATCCATCAGTTGTTTGTTCTAAAATACGAATGCGCTGCATACTTTCTCTGGATACCCTTTGTCCTAGCATCAAGATACAATAACTCTTATAAAGTCCTCTACCTACTCTTCCTCTTAATTGATGAAGTTGAGACAATCCAAAACACTCTGCATGTTCTATTAGGATCAAATTGACATTAGAAACATCCATACCTACCTCTATCACTGTTGTAGAAACTAGAGCTTGAATCTCAGCTTTTTTAAAAGCATTCATAATAGACTCTTTTTCTAGAGGCTTTAACTTTCCATGTATAAGTCCTAAGGAAAACTCTTGAAACTCTTTTTTTAGATTTTCAAATTCTGAGACAGCATCTTTTAAAAAATCTCTTTTTTCGCTTTCTTCAACTAGAGGATAAACAATATATGCCTGGCGACCTTGATTTAACTGTTGTCTTATAAACTCCATAACTTTTCTTCTTTGATGCTCTTTTACCATTCTCGTCACGATAGGCACTCTCCCAGAAGGCATTTGATCTATAATAGATACGTCTAAATCTCCGTATAATGTGAGTGAAAGTGACCTAGGGATGGGTGTAGCTGTCATAACCAACAAATGTGAGCCCTTAACTTTTAATTGTCTTCTTTGATGGACGCCAAATCGGTGCTGTTCATCTATAATAGATAAAGCTAGGTTTTTAAACCTTACATCCTCTTGTATTAAAGCATGAGTACCAATGCATAATTGAACTTCTGAGTTTTGTATTTGTAATAATTTTTCTGATCTTTCTGATTTTTTGATTTGTCCTGTCAGTAATGTAATACCAATGCCAAGTTGAGGAAATAGTTTTTTTGCATTTTGATAATGTTGTTCTGCTAAGACCTCTGTTGGCACCATAAAAGCAACCTGATATCCATTAACAATGGTATGAAGAGCAGCCAAAAAAGCCACTACTGTTTTACCACTTCCTACATCCCCTTGAATTAAGCGATGCATAGGTCTTGCAAGTTTTAGGTCTTGTTGAATGTCTTCAAAAACACGCATTTGAGCTGAGGTCAAAGATAAGCCCAGTATGTTGAGTGCTTTTTCTTGGAAGCTTTGGCTATCTTTATCCATAGCAAAAGATCTTGTTTGTGGACTTAAGGATTTTCTAGCAAGAGCTGTCAGTTGCATCCAAAAGAATTCTTCAAATTTAATTCTTCTTTGAGCTTGAGAGTTTCCTGCATGTAGAGCATTGATCATATTACTTTTAGGCTGATGGAGATTTTGCAATGCTGTTTCTTTTGAAATGAGTTGATATTTATGTTTTAACCATTCTGGGAGAAGATCTTGAACTTTTCCTTGTGTAGCTTTTAAAGCTGTTTCTATTATACGTAATAATTTCTTATGACTAATGGGATCCATGTCTGGATAAAGAGGGACAATTTGATCAAAGTTCTCTTCTTCTGTGTAGTCGAGAATATCAGGATGACGAAATTCTTTTTTGCCTTGGTAGAGGTTGACTCGTCCTTCAACACACACTTTCATATCTGGCTTGAATCTATCAAAGTATCCTTTGTAAGGCTGTTTGAAGTATTTACAACTGATATACCCAAAGTCGTCTTTTAAAATCACATCCCATATTCTAGAACGTCTATAAAAATTAACAGACACTACATAAGCTACGAGGCTTACATCTTCTCCTTCTCTTACATCTCTGATGGATTGATAGGCTCTATAATCTCGATAATTTCGAGGATAGGTTTGTAAAACATCCTCTACAGTTTTAATACCTCTTCTTTCTAATATCTTAGCTAGCTGAGGCCCAACACCTTTTAAATACTGTACAGACGTTGAAAGTTCCATATCATTTCCTTGCCGTTTCCCTAAAATATCTTTTACAGCTTAAGGCAAGAGTTATTTTTAGGGAGGAGACTCTCTTCGTTTTTTAACATAATGTTAGGGAAATCATTTTATTTCCCTGCCATATCTCCTATTTTTCTTTTCTAACTTATGCATCAAACCGTAACTTTAGAGGCTTTTCTTTGTTTTTTCTAAAAAAACAATGCATCTTCCGAGCTTTCTTTTTTTTCATTATCTTTTGATGATAAGTGTGTTATTGACCTTCTACTTCAAGACTTAAGTAAAGTAAATATATTTGCTCATTCGTGTCTGAAACAAAAGAGATTTATTATAATATATAACCTAAGTAATAATTTTTAAATGAAACAGGCAAAGAATGGTCATGAAATCTCTTCAATTTATTGTTTTTATATTAGCCATCATATTATTGAATCTTTTTAATGCAAGTCATTTTGATAGTGATGGTTTGGAGTCGGGGTTCTATCAAAAAGTATTTGCACAGGTTTCTAAAGAAACTCCTATTATTTCACCACGTGGTAGAGGTGTTACCCCTGATCAGTCACCATCTTCTTCCAAAGCAAAAAGTGAAGAAATGGGTAAGCAAGATTTTGCTAATGCCTATCCTGAAGATATTACTAATGAGAACTTTCCTGATCTTGTAGAGAGCTTCGACTTTAAAAATGCAAATATAAGGGTTGTTACTGAAGCTATTTCAAAATTGACAGGAAGGAATTTTATTATAGATTCGGCGGTTAATGGGACAATCACTATCATTGCACCCTCTCGCATCACAGTTGCAGAGGCTTATAAAGCTTTTTTATCTGCGCTGGCTATCAATAATCTGACAGTAGTTCCTGCGGGTAAGTTTCTAAAAGTCACAACTCTTATCAAAGCCAAAGGAAGTAGTGAAGTATTTTCAGGTGCTTATACGCCTGATACAGACCAGATGATCACTCGTATCATTCAACTAAAGCATTCAAATGTCGCACAAGTTAGTCAGTTCATCAATAAGGCTGTTTCACCACAAGGTAATCTTCAAAGTTATGAGCCCACTAACACACTTGTGATTACAGATTTTGGCTCCAAAATAAATAATTTTATGAAAATTATTCAACAGATTGACGAATCTAGTGTAAATGAGCAAATGGCTGTTATACCTATCCGATTTGCAAAAGCTAAAGATATTGCTGACCTATTAGAAAAGATCGTTAACAAAGGACAGCCAGCACCTAGGGGTGGCCGGGCTAATATTCCTCGATTTAGAAGACAACAAAAAGGTGCAGACCAGAAAAAAGGTTCTGCTTTTTCACTTGTACTGCCTGATGAAAGGACAAATTCTATTATTATTTTAGGGAATCAACAGGGCATTGCGGAACTACGTAGATTGATTGATCAACTT